>NZ_LMLD01000010.1:52224-78669 GCF_001421825.1 Sphingomonas sp. Leaf38
CAAGGGCCAGACACCTCCCCCTGGCGGGGGAGGATTTCAATGGTCGATTCCTCGCCTACACTTACGGGATCAGGCGGTCCGCGCGCAGTTCGGCGAACAGGTTGAAGAACGCGTCGTCGGTGGGCTGGTATGCCGTGAACCCCAGACGGCGGCTCTTGCTCATGTCGGTGACGACCTCGATCGGCCGGCCAAGATCGGCATCGGTGTGCCAGGGCGAGGCAAGCCGCGACAGGTCCGCTTCCGCCAGGCCTTCACGCGCGGCGATCTCGCGCCAGAGGCCGGCATCGTCCTTCATCTGCTCCTCGAGCGTCAGGACGGTGCCGTCGAACGGCGCGGCCTCGATGCCGAACCAGTCGGCGATGCGGCCCCACATCCAGCTCCAGCGGAAGACGTCGCCATTGACGACGTTGAACGCCTCGCCGCGCGCCGCGGGCGTGGTCGCCGCCCAGAGCAGGTGGTCGGCGAGCTGCGTTGCGCTGGTCATGTCGGTGAGACCGTTCCATTGCGCGGCCGAACCGGGGAAGCGGAACGGGCGGCCGGTCTCGCGGCACAAGGTCGCATAGACCGCGAGCGTGGTGCCCATGTTCATCGCGTTGCCGACCGCCTTGCCGATGACCGTGTGCGGGCGGTGGACGCTCCAGCCAAAGCCGTCGCGCGCGGCCGCCTCGAACACCGCGTCTTCCTGCGCGTAGTAGAAATTCTCGACGTCGAGCCGGCCCTGCTCCTCGCGGAATGGGGTCTGCGGGAGCGTGCCCTTGCCGTACGCCTCGAACGGTCCGAGATAATGCTTGAGCCCGGTGACGAGCGCCACGTGGCGGACGCTGCCCGCGGGGCTGAGCGCGCAGAGCAGGTTGCGGACCATGCCGCCGTTGACGCGGATATTCTCCGCCTCGCTGTCCTGCCGCGACCAGGTGGCGATGAACACCGCGTCGGGCTTGAGCCCCGCGAGCGCCTTTTCGAGGCTGGCGGGATCCTGGAGATCCGCCGCGACCGGCTGGACGCCGTCCTGTTCGGTCGGGCGTCGCGCGAGGCCGTGGACGGTCCAGCCCGCCTTTACCAAGGCCGCTGCGGTCGCGCCGCCGACGATCCCGCTCGTTCCCACTACCAATGCCGTTTTGGCCATCTTCAACTCCATATCTGCGTGTTACCTGCCAGCTAGGCATCGGGGACGCAGGCTTCTAGAAGGCACCCATTGGGGACATAGGCACCGGAAGGTAACCAGATGCGCGGTTCGGCCGAAGAGGAATGGCGCGAGGATTGCGCGCCGCGGCGGACGCTCGAACTGTTCGCGACCAAGTGGACGAGCATGATCCTGCATACGCTGCACGTCCGCCACGACGGCCCGGTGCGGACCGGCGTGCTGCTGCGATCGATCCCCGGCATCTCGAAGAAGATGCTGACGCAGACGCTGCGCGAGATGGAGGCGTCGGAGCTGGTCGTCCGGCAGGTCCACGGCACGGTGCCACCCGCGGTCGACTATGCGCTGACGCCGCTGGGTGCGCGGTTCGTCGAGCCGGTCGAGCTGTTGTACGATTGGGGGCGCCGGAATGCCGATGCACTCGACGCGTTGCAGGCCAAGCCGACGTCCCGGCGCGCGCCATAACCCGGTTTGCGACCGGGCCGCGCTTGGCTATGGGGCGCGGATGACCGCATCGGATCTCCAGAGCCTGTTCGTCACCAACCTCGTCCGGTACAATAGCGGCGACCGGCGGCGGTGGCGGCTGATCGTCGGCGACGTGCGCGTGTATTCGATCGCAACGCACGCGCACTGCAACTGGGCGGTGACTCCGTTGGGCAGCGCGAGCGAGGTCGACGCGGTCGAGCGGCTGGCGGACCGGCTGCGCGAGGATCACCCCATCATCACTGCCGGCTGACGGCTTTTATCCACGCAGGAGCGACACATGGCGAAGCAATATTGGGCGCAGATCATCGAACTCGACGAAGAGATGACACCTGCGACGATCCCTGGTGCGACCGATCACGAGGATGCCGCGGATTCGCTGGTTGCGGATTTCGTCGGCGCGATGGGTGGCGAGATCACCGAGGGCGCGGTACGCGTCTGGGTACAGGGCGGCGTCGAGAAGGTCTACGACTGGAAGGCCGATTTCACGATGCCCGATATGGACGAAATGGGCGACGAGGACGAGATGGAGGTCGAAGGCGAGATCGAGCTGACCGAGCGGGTTTGAGGGCAAACCACCCGACCGAAACCGTAACACACGGCGCCCCATACCGACCCCGGCGAAGGCCGGGGCCCAAATGGGAAGGTCGGCGTAACAGAGCGCGGTCTTTCGTTCGCGATGTCCCCCAATTGGGCCCCGGCCTTCGCCGGGGTGGTGGTTGAGGCCAAAGCAGTCGTTACGAAGGCACCGTCTTCCCGGCCGGCGCCAGTTCATGCCACTGGTGATCGTCGTGAGCGAGCAGCGCATCCGCCGCCGCCGGGCCGAGCGTGCCGGCCGCATACGGCTCCGGCATCTTCTGGTCGGTCGCCCATAGGTCGAGGAACGGCTGCACCGCGGCCCAGCCCGCCTCGATCGCGTCGGCGCGCTGGAACAGCGTCTGATCGCCGACGAACAGATCGTAGATCAGCGATTCATAGCCGGTCAGATGGCCGATATCGAACGCGTCGGCGTAGCGGAAATCGAGCGCGATCGGCGCGGTTGCGACCTCGAGTCCAGGGCGCTTGATGTTGATATCCATCGCCAGCCCCTCGTCGGGCTGAATCTGGATGATCAGCCGGTTGGGCGGGAGCATGTCCGCGGCGGCGCCGGGGAACGAGGCGAAGGGCACCGGCTTGAAGGTGATCGCGATCTCGGTGTCGCGGCAGGTCATCGCCTTGCCGGTGCGCAGATAGAACGGCACGCCTGCCCAGCGCCACGTGTCGACCATCAGCTTGAGCGCGACATAGGTCTCCGTCGCGCTGTCGGGTGCGATGTCGGCGGTTGCGGTGTAGGCGGGGACAGCGTGATCCTGCACGGTCCCCGCGGTGTACTGCCCGCGAATACCGTTGTCCTTCGCCTGCGTGGGCGAATAGCGCCGCACGGCCTTGAGCACCTTGCCCTTTTCGTTGCGGATCGCCTCTGCGTCGAAGCTGGCGGGCGGCTCCATCGCGACCATGGCGAGGAGCTGAAACAGGTGATTGGGTACCATGTCGCGCAGTGCGCCGGTCGCGTCGTAGAATTTGCCGCGCGTGCCGACGTCGACGGTTTCCGCCGCGGTGATCTGGACGTGCGCGATGCAGTCCGAATTCCAGACGCGCTCGATCATCATGTTCGCAAAGCGCGCGGTCATGATGTTCTGGACGGTTTCCTTGCCGAGGAAATGGTCGATCCGGTAGACCTGCGCCTCGTCGATCTGCGAGAGGATCCGCGCGTTGAGCGCCTGCGCGGAGGCGAGGTCGTGGCCGAACGGCTTCTCGATCGCGATCCGGCGGAACGCGTCGGGCGCCTCCGTCATCAGCCCGTGCTCGGCGAGCTTATCAACGATATCGCCGAAGAACTTGGCCGGCACCGCGAAGTAAAAGGCGACGTTGCCGGTCACGCATGACTTGAGGCGCTCGTAGACGTCGTCGTGCGTGAAATCGCCCTGAAGATAGCGCACGCGATCCTTGAGCCGCGCCCAGGCGCCGCCCGTCTGACCCGCCCCCTCGCCGCCTTTCGCCTCGAAACTGCCGAGCGCTTCCCGGAGCGATTTGTCAGTCCCCTCGTCAATACCAACGCCGAGCACGTGGAAATCGTCACCGACCAGTCCTAACCGGGTCATGTTGACCAGCGCCGGCATTAGCAAGCGGCGGGTGAGATCGCCGAAGGCTCCGAAGATCACGAGTGTGGTGGGCGGCGCGGCCTTGACGGGTTTGCTCACGACGACGCCTCGGACATACTCGACCTTTCCACGATGGTTTCCCCAAACTGCGCAGCGCGCGCCGATGTTCCCTGATTGGCATATCCTGACGCGGGTCAGGTCGCCTTGAGAATGTTGTCGCCATAGCTGCGCGCATCGACTTCGGACCAGTCGAGTTCCTCCTGCAGGCGGCGATAGACGTCTTCGGCGATCTCGCCCGCATCGCGCATGCGGTGCAGCACAACACGCTGACGGGCGATCATCTGAAGATGGAGCTCGTCAAATTCAGAAGTCGCCTGCGGATCGACCGAATCAGCAATCACCTTGCTCGCCGCGCCGTAGCGAAAACGGAGCGCCTCCGCCGCCTCCCCTCCCCCAACCGGGAGGACCGCAAGCCCGGCATCGATGAGCTGCTTACGGGCCGGCGCGATCTCGTCGGCAAGGTCGGGATCTTCGCCCAAGTGAAGATGGCGGATCAGCGGGCCGAGCGTAAGCCCCTGGAGGACCAGCGTACCGATCACCACGCCGAATGCGGCCAGCACAATGAGGTCGCGACCGAGCACCGACCGCGGGAGCGCGAACGCAGTAGCCAGCGTCAACAGACCCCGCATGCCCGACCAGGAAAGGATGACCGACGCATTCCATGGCGGAGGCTCGGGCATCCAGGAGGGGGCATATCGACTGGCGATCGCGCCCTCGACGAAGCGCACGAAAAAAACCCACGCGATACGAGTCGCCAGGACCGTTGCGAGCACAACTGCAGCAAAACCGATCGCAGGCCAGCGCTCGGCGCTCGGCAGCCGGATCAGAATATCACGCGACTGCAGCCCCATCAGTGCAAACGCGATGATATTGAGCAGCAGCACCGCCGCCGACCACACCGCGGCCCCCTGCAGCCGGTCGCGTGCGGGCTGGCCGATCGGACGACGCTGCGACACAATCATGCCGAACGTGACAACGCCGAGCACCGGCGAGATGTGCAGCCTTTCGGCGAGCAACCAGATTCCGAACGTCACCGCAAAATCGGCCAGGCTGGCGCCCAGCGTCCGCGCGAACAAAGGCGTAACGCGAAGATACGCCCACGCCGCCAGCGCGCCGAAAACAACCCCGCCTGGTATAGCTGCAGCAAGCGCAAGTGGGGTGACCGCGGTATTCGAATGCGTCGCGAACGCGCTTGCAAGCCCGAACAGCAACAATGCGGTTGCATCGTTGAGCAGGCTCTCACCCTGCAGCAGCAGCAGCCCGCGACGGGGGATGCCGACTTCGCCGAGCACGGCTTCGGACGCTGCCGCGTCAGGGGGGGCGACGATCGCCCCCAGTGCGAATGCGGCGGCGAGCGATAATCCGCCGAGCGTGACGCCGACCAGCGCGACCGTGGCGGTGGTGACGAGCACCGCGAATACGGCGAGCGACAGCAGCGGGAACCAAAACCGGCGAAGCGCGCGCGGGCTGGTGTTATAGCACGCGTAGAGCAACGCTGGCGCAATGAACAGCGCGAGCGCGAGATGTGGATCGACCGCGATCTTTGGCGCGAATGGCAGTAGCGCAAAGCCAAGCCCGGCCACGGCTAACAGGGTGGGATATGGGACGTTCAACTTGCGTGCTAGGACGAGCAGGACCAACGCGGCGAGCAGGATGACGTCAAGGGATTCTAATAGCTGCACCGGGGCGCAACGGTCGGCGCCTCGCTATGGGTCCGATCAGTGGCGCGGGAGACGAAGGAGTTCGCGCTCGACCTCCCCCGCAGGGAAAGGTGTCGCCGAAGGTGACGAAGGGGGAGGACACGGACAAGCATTTTGCCTTCCCTTCCCCTCCGTCTGGCAAACGCCAGCACCGTACCCTCCTGCCCGGGGAGGATCGTCAGGATCGCGTGACGTTCGTCCGTTCAAGATCCCGCCACTTCGCAACGGGTTCCAGCACGCTGGTTCCGGGCGTCACAACTCCGCGGATCTAAATCTTTCGATGGTGCGGCATCGTGGATCCCGGAACATGTCTGGCATGCCGGAGATGAGCGCCGATTTGGCCGTTCTGAACGGAGTGCCGATCAGCGCTTATCTAGTTTTACGGGCGCGGGGTTGAGGACAGGCTTGACGTAACACCGCCACCGAGCGCTCGGTAGAGCTCCACCGAGTTGCTGTCGCGCGTCAAGCGGGCGGCGAGGAGCGTCTGTTGCGCTGTGTAGAGCGAGCGTTGCGAATCAAGCGTCGTCAGGAACGTGTCGATCCCGGCGCGGAACCGCAATTCCGACAGCTTGAACGCGCCCGCCGCGTTGTCGCGAAGCGAGGTCTGCGCCTGCAATTGCGCGCCGATGGTGCCACGCCGCGCAAGGGCATCGGCGACTTCGCGGAAGCCTGTCTGGATGCTCTTCTCGTAGGTCGCGACTGCGGCGTCGCGAGTCGCCTGAGCGTAGCGCAGATTGCCCTTGTTCCTGCCGAAGTCGAACAGCGTCTGGCTGACCGATGGCGCGATCGACCAGTTTTGAGACCCATTCCCGAAAAGATTCGACAGTCCAAGGCTGATCGTGCCGAACGCGGCCGTCAGCGAGATGTTCGGGAAGAATGCCGCGCGCGCCGCGCCGATATTGGCGTTGGCGGCGATCAGTTGATGCTCGGCCGACGCGATGTCCGGACGGCGCAACAGCACCTCCGACGGCAGGTTGGCGGGCAGGTTCTCCAGCGTCGGGCTGGTCGTATCGAGCCGGGCCGGCAGCATGTCGGCGGTCAGGGTCGTCCCCGCGAGCAGGTTCAGCGCGTTCTGGTCCTGCGCGATCAGTGTGGTCGCGTCGGCAATGTCCGAGCGGGCCTGATCGTAGCTAGTGCTGGCCTGGCGCACTTCGAGTTCGGATGCGATGCCGATCCGGAAGCGGTCCTGGGTCAGCTTGACGGTCTGGCCGAACGCACGCTCCGTATCGCGCGCGATCTTGAGGCGATCCTGGTCGGCGGCCATCGTCAGCCACTGTGTCGCGATCTCGGCGATCAGCGACACCTGGGCGGCGTTGCGATTTTCTTCCGCCGCGAAATACTGCTCCTGCTGCGCCTGGGTCAGGTTGCGGACGCGGCCGAACAGGTCGATCTGCCACGCCGAAATGCCGACGTTCGCCGAATAGATGTCGGCACGACCGCTCGAGACGACGCTGGACCCGGTCCCGCCAGTCCCGCCGCCGGTGCCAGTCCCGCCCGTGCCGGTTCCGCCAGTACCAGTACCAGTACCAGTACCGCCCGTTCCAGTGCCACCCGTCCCCGTGCCGCCGGTACCCGTACCGCCCGCAAGCCCGCTGCCGACCGCGCCGAACGGCGACTTCTGGTAGGTCGCGCTACCGCTAGCCGCGAGCGTCGGAAACAGGTTCGAGCGCTGGACGGTGTATTGCGCGCGCGCCTGCGCCACGTTGGCGACCGCGACGCGGAGATCGCGGTTGTTCTCCAGCGCGGTCCGGATCACCCGGCGCAGGCGGTCGTCGGTGAAGAACACCTCCCACGACGTATCCGCGGGCATGATCGCCCCCGCCGCATCGGTCGCTGCATACGCAGGACCGGTGGGCGTTGCCGTTGGCACCGACAATTCGGGACGGACGTATTTCGGGGAAAGGTTACACCCGGCGAGCGTCAGCCCGGTAGCGAACATGAGCGCTGTCTTGCGCGTAAGTATGGGAGCGAACATCTGGATCAGGCCTCCTGCGGCCGCTGGTCGTGGGGCGGATGACGGTTACCGTCATGGCCGTCGTCACGGTTATCGTCACGGTTGCCGTCGTGGTCGGGCACCTGGTCGCGGTCTTGGCCCGCGCCAGCCTTGTCCTGCTTGAAGACGCGTTTGACGAGGAGGAAGAACAGCGGGACGAAGAAGATCGCGAGGACGGTCGCGGACAGCATGCCGCCGACCACCGCCCAGCCGATCGCGTTCTGGCCGCCGGCCCCCGCACCGCTCGACAGCGCGAGCGGCAACACGCCGAAGATGAACGCGAACGACGTCATCAGGATCGGGCGAAGGCGAAGCTTGGCCGCCTCGACCGCGGCATCCGCCGCGTTCATCCCGTCGCCCATCTTCTCCTCGGCGAACTCGACGATCAGGATCGCGTTCTTCGCCGCCACGCCGATCGTCGTGATCAGCCCGACCTGAAGGTAGATGTCGTTGTTCAGCCCGAAGAGCATCGCCGCGCCGACCGCGCCCAGGACGCCGAGCGGCACCACCAGCAGGACGGCGATCGGGATCGACCAGCTCTCGTACAGCGCCGCGAGGCAGAGGAACACGATCAGCAGCGACAGCGCATAGACCGTGGTCGACTGGCCCGAGGACAGGTTTTCCTCGTAGCTGAGGCCAGTCCACTCATAGCCGATGCCGGGGGGAAGCTTGGCCGCCATCTCCTCCATCGCCTTGATCGCGGTGCCGCTGCTGACGCCCGGCGCCGGCGAACCCATGATCTCGAACGAGGCTACGCCGTTATACCGTTCGAGTCGTGAGGGCCCGTATTTCCACTCGGTCGTCGAGAAGGACGAGAATGGTGCCATCGCGTTGCTGGTCGTGCCGCGGACATAGAAGTTGCCGAGATCGGCAGGCGAGGTGCGGAACGGTGCGTCGGCCTGCACGAACACCTTCTTCACGCGACCGCGGTCGATGAAGTCGTTGATGTAGGCACCACCGAACGCGGTGCTGACGGTGGTGTTGATGTCCGCCTGGCTGAGGCCGAGTGCCCCCGCCTGCGCCTGGTCGACGTTCAGTTTCAGCTGAGGCGCATCCTCCAGGCCGTTCGGGCGGACCTGCATCAGGCGCTTGTCCTGGCTGGCCATGCCAAGCAGCATGTTGCGCGCCTCGAGCAGCTTCTCGTGACCGACGCCGGCATTGTCCTTCAGCATGAAGTCGAAGCCGTTGGCGTTGCCCAGTTCCTGCACGGCGGGCGGCACGAAGCCGATGACCATGCCGGCACGGATCCCGGCGAGCGCCTGGTTGGCGCGCCCGGCGACTGCGGCGACGGTGTTCTCCGCGCCCTCGCGATCTTCCCATGGCTTCAGCTGGATGAAGGCGATGCCGACATTTTGGCCCTGGCCGACGAAGCCGAAACCGCTGATCGTGAAGATGCCAGAAATGTTGGCCTTCTCGTCGATCAGGAAGTGATCGCGGACCTTGTCCATCGTCCGTGCGGTTTCCTCCATCGGGGTCCCCGCCGGCATCGAGACCTGCGCGAACATGACGCCCTGGTCCTCCTCGGGAAGGAAGCCCGACGGCAGGCGCAGGAAGATGAACGCCATCGCGACGACGATCACGGCATAGACCAGCATCGTGCGGACCCAGCCCTTCTCGACGCGGCGCAGGCCGTTACCGTATTTCCCGACGCCCTTGTCGAACGTGCGGTTGAACCAGCCGAAGAAGCCCTTCTTCTCGCCATGCCCGTCCTTGGCGGGCTTCAGGATCGTCGCGCAGAGCGCGGGCGTGAGGATCAACGCAACCAGCACCGAGAGCGCCATCGACGACACGATGGTGATAGAGAACTGGCGGAAGATCACGCCGGTCGAGCCGCTGAAGAACGCCATTGGCAGGAACACGGCGGACAGGACGAGGCCGATGCCGACCAGCGCGCCGCTGATCTCGTCCATCGACTTCTTGGCGGCTTCCTTGGGGCTCAGCCCCTCCTCCTGGATCAGGCGTTCGACGTTCTCGACGACGACGATAGCGTCATCGACGAGCAGACCGATCGCCAGCACCATGCCGAACAAAGTCAGCGTGTTGATCGTGAACCCCGCCGCATACAGCACGGCAAGCGAGCCGAGCAGCACGACCGGGACCGCGATCGTCGGGATCAACGTGGCACGGAAGTTCTGAAGGAACAGGAACATCACGAGGAAGACGAGGACGATCGCCTCGATCAGCGTGTGGATGACCTGCTCGACCGACAGCCGCACGAACGTCGAATTGTCGATCGGGTAGGCGACCTTGACGTCGGACGGGAACTGCTTGGCGATCCGGTCGACCTCGGCCTTGACCAGCTTGACGGTATCGAGCGCGTTGGCGCCCGGTGCCAGCTTCACGCCGAAACCTGCCGCCTGCTTGCCGTTGTAGCGGGCCTGGAAGGAGTAATTTTCCGAGCCCATCTCGACACGGGCGACGTCCGACAGGCGCACGGTCGCGCCGCTGGTCGCCGAGCGGACGATGATCGCGCGGAACTGTTCAGGGGTCTGGAGACGCGTCTGCGCGGTCACGGTGGCGTTGAGCGACTGGCCCTTCACCGCCGGCAGACTCCCGACCTGACCCGCCGAGACCTGCGCGTTCTGCGCGGTCAGTGCCGAGGTGATGTCGGTGACGGTGACGCCGAGGTTCGACATCTTGAACGGATCGACCCAGATCCGCATCGAATATTGCGCGCCGAACACCTGGGTGTCGCCGACGCCCTTGATGCGACTCAGCGGATCCTGGAGCTTCGAGGCGATCATGTCGCCGAGATCGACCTGGTCGTGCGCGCCATTCTCGGAATAGGCGGCGATGACGAGGAGGAAGTTGGCGGTCGCCTTGGTCACGCGCAGACCGGCCTGCTGCACTTCCTGCGGCAGGAGCGGAGTCGCCTGTTGCAGCTTGTTCTGCACCTGGACCTGCGCGATGTCGGGATCGGTGCCCTGCTCGAAGGTGAGCGTGATCGCGAGGTTGCCCGAGCCGTCCGACGTCGAGGCGAAGTAGCGAAGGTTGTCGATCCCCTTCATCTGCTGCTCGATGATCTGCGTCGTCGTGTTCTCAAGCGTCTGTGCGTCGGCGCCCGGATAGGACGTCGCGACCGTCACCTTGGGGGCGGCGATCTCAGGGAACTGCGCGATCGGCAGCGAGCGGATCGCGAGGATGCCCGCCATCATCAGGATGATCGCGATGACCCACGCGAAGATGGGTCGATCGATGAAATAGCGTGACATGGGCGGTTACTTCCCGGCCTGCGTGGTGCCGGCGGCGGGCGCGCCGCCGGTGCCGGGTGCCTTGCCGACCTGCTGCGGGGCAGCGGGCTTGACGGTCGCGCCGGGCCGCAGGTTCAGCAGACCCTCGACGATCAGCTTGTCGCCGGGCTTCAGGCCGCTGGTGACGATCCACTTGTCGCCGATCACGCGGTCGGTGGTGACGGTACGCTGCTCGACCTTGTTCTGCGCGTTGACGACCAAAGCGGTCGCGCCGCCGCGCGGATCGCGCGTGATGCCCGCGGTGGGCGCCATGATCGCCTGCCGACGCGTGCCCTCGACCAGCTTTGCACGGACATACATACCCGGCAGCAACAGGCCGTTGGGGTTGGGGAAGCTCGCGCGCAGCGTGACCGCGCCGGTGGTCTGGTCGACGGTGACTTCGGCGAACTGGAGGCGCCCCTCGATCGGGTAGGTCGTGCCATTCGGAAGGATGAGCTGGACGCGCGCGCTGCCGTCGCCGCGCGTCACGCCGCCGCTTGCCATCGCCTGTTTGAGATCGAGCAGCTGCGCGGCGGACTGCACGACGTCGACATAGACCGTGTTGGTGCGCTGGATCGTCGCGAGCGGATCGGTCTGCCCGGTCTGGACGAGCGCGCCGACGGTCACCAGCGATCGGCCGATACGGCCCGAGATCGGCGCCTTGATCCGCGTGAATCCGAGATTGACGCGCGCGGCCTGGACCGCAGCCTG
This sequence comes from Sphingomonas sp. Leaf38, assembly GCF_001421825.1. Classification (NCBI taxonomy): domain Bacteria; kingdom Pseudomonadati; phylum Pseudomonadota; class Alphaproteobacteria; order Sphingomonadales; family Sphingomonadaceae; genus Sphingomonas; species Sphingomonas sp. Leaf38. The sequence goes on from NZ_LMLD01000010.1 coordinate 63,681, forward strand.
CTGGGCTGCAACATTGGCGCGGGCCTGTTGCGCGGCCGCGGTGGCGTTGTCCGCCTCCTGCTTGCTGACCGCGTTCAGCGCGACGAGCTGGCCGTAGCGCTGCGCCTGGAGCCGGGTCGCGTTGATCTGCGACTGGGCCGCGCCGAGCTGCCCCTGCGCGCTGGCGAGCGCCGCGCGATAGGGCGCGTCCTCGATCGCGTAGAGAACCTGGCCCTTGCTGACCATCGCACCCTCGGTGAACAGCCGGTCGCGGACGACGCCATTGACCTGCGGACGGACTTCGGACGTCTCCACCGCGGCAATCCGACCGGGCAGTTCGGAGGTGAGGACGACCGATTCCTCGGCGACGTTGACGACGCCGACGGTCGGCGTGGGCGGCGGCGGGGGCGCCTGCTCCTTGCTGCACGCCGTCATCAGTGCCAGCGCGGCGAAAGCCACCGTTCCCTTGAGATTCAATCGCTGCATGTTGAGCATCCCGACGTCCGTGCAGATAGGTATTACCGGAATGAACGTTCATTCCGCTTGCTTGCCCGCTAGGATTGTGCGAGCGGCGGGTCAACCAAAAAACGCGTTGAGGATCTGATTTTGAGTGCAGTGCAACATGAGATGGGGAGCCGCGAGCGTATCGTCGCCGCAGCCCGTCACCTGTTTGCGACCCAAGGGTTTCATCAGACTCCGATGTCCGAACTTGCGGTCGCAGCGGGCGTCTCGGTCGGCCAGATCTATCGTTTGTTCACGGGCAAGAATGCGGTGATCCAGGCGATCGTGATGGAAGACGCCGCGGCCAAGATGGCCGAGTTGCAGACGATGAACGACTTGGTGAAATCCGGGAGACTGTCGATCGAGGAGGGGTTCGTCGAACTGGCGCAGCGCGCGCTGTCCAAGGGAGACGAGGCGTTGTCGTTCGAGATCATGGCCGAGGCGCACCGAAACGCCGACGTTGCCGACACGATCGCCGACCTGTGTCGCGGATTTCGACATTTGATCCGCGAATTGGCGTGCGTCGCCAATCCAGCGCTGCAAGAAAATGAGCTCGAGGGCGCAGAGGAGCTGATCCTCGCGTTCATGTTCGGCCTCGGTCATCGCACGCTGTCACGGCCGAGATTGTCCGAGGACGAGACCGCGCGCCTGACCGGCCGGATGATCCTGGCCGCGGTGCGCGCACTTTAGTTCCGGGCTAGTCCCGGCGTTTGGGGACGGTCATTTGCCGCGTACCAAATGCGGGCTGCAATGCGGGCCCGATTGCGGGTGGGGCGATCGATCCTACATTGCCCCTGCCCCGCCAAGCGCGCGGCGGAACCCGGCTAGGAAGCGACATGACCAAGACCGTTCTCATCACCGGCGCCACGTCGGGCATCGGTGAAGCCGCTGCGCATGCGTTTGCGGCGGCGGGATGGCGCGTGATCGCGACCGGTCGTCGCAAGGACCGTCTCGATGCGCTGGTCGCGGCGCTGGGCGCCGACACGGTCCATCCCGCGGCCTTCGACGTGTGTGACGAAGACGCACGCGATGCCGCGCTCGAGGCGCTGCCCGACGCGTTTCGCGCTATCGACCTGCTGATCAACAATGCCGGACTGGCGCTGGGCACCAAGCCCGCCGACCAGGCCAATGTCGACCAGTGGAAGACGATGATCGCTACCAACGTCACCGCGCTGGTGTCGCTGACGCACAAGCTGCTGCCGGGGCTGATCGCGCGGAAGGGGGCGGTCATCAACCTGTCCTCGGTCGCCGCCACCTACCCCTATACCGGCGGCAATGTGTATGGCGGCACCAAGGCGTTCGTCGAGCAGTTCTCGCTGGGGCTGCGATCGGACCTGCATGGCAAGGGCGTTCGCGTCACGTCGATCGAGCCCGGCATGATCGCAACCGAGTTCACGCTGGTCCGCACCGACGGTGACCAGGCGGCGTCCGACGCGCTGTATGCCGGCGCCGAACCGATGACCGGCGCCGACCTTGCCGCGACGCTGCTGTGGATCGCCGAGCTGCCGGCGCATCTCAACATCAACCGGCTCGAGATCATGCCGGTCAGCCAGTCGTTCGCCGGGTTCCAGGTCGCCCGCACGGGGTGACGGCGGCGGATACAACCGAACTGGCCGTGACGTATTTCTACAATTACCGCCTCATCCCGACCGGGCGGTAGGCCGCTATCTTACGGGAGTTGCTACACTTTCTCCATCGATCGGCGAGACGAGCGATTATCGCCCTGCGTGGACGAACCAACGCTTAACTATCATGATCCTATCGAACGCCATGAGCCACCCGCCAATGCCCCTCCAAGATACATCGCAAGGTGAATCGGTAGCGACCTTGCCGGAGCGTGCGCCGGACGGCTTGCCCTGCGCGCGGGCGATGCTCGACCTGCTGCCGGGGCTGGTCGCCTATTTCGACCGAGACCTTCGCTATCGCTATGCCAACGCGACCTATGCGGCATGGCGGGGCATTGCGCCCGAGCGGATCGTCGGCCGGCATTGCCGTGAGATCGTCGGTGAGGGCAATTATCCGACGGTCGTGCCGAAGTTGCGCGCTGCATTGGACGGCACGCCCGTCACCTATGAATATACGCTGTTCGACGGCGGCAACGCACGCCGCGTCCAGGGCAGCTATGTCCCGGATATCGATGCCGCCGGAGTCGTCCGCGGTATCGTCGTCCTGGTCACCGACATCAGCGTCCGGAAGGATCTGGAAGACAAGATCGTCGAGAACGAGCAGATGTTCAACGATGCGTTCGAGCATGCACCGATCGGGATTGCGGTCGCCGATCGCCAGGGTCGGATGGAGCGCGTCAATGCGGCGTTTGCGACGATGCTGGGCCTGTCGGTCGACGCCCTTGCCGGCCGGGACTTCTCGTCGATCACGCATCCCGACGATCGTGCCGCGGGCGACGCGTTGTGGCGCGACGTGATCGCCGGCGCGCGCGACGACTATCGGCTCGAAAAACGCTATGTCCATCGCAGCGGTACGCCCGTCCATGTCGCGCTTGCGGTCTCTGCGGTCCGCAGCGCGTCGGGCGATCTGGTCCGGCTGATCGTCCAGATCGAGGACATCACCGAACGCCGCCGCGCGGATCACGCGCTCCAGGAGATCAACGCCCGCCTGACGCTGGCGATGGAGGCCGTGCGGGGCGGATTCTGGCATATCGACGTCGAGTCCCAGAAGTTCGAGACATCGCCCAGCTTCACGCGCTTCGTGAAGGGCCCCGATGCGCCCGGGTCGATCGACCTCGATGCCTATGGCGAATATATCGCGCCGGCGAACCGCGACGCCGCGTCGGTGCAGAGCTTGCTCGACGGCGAGATCGACGAGGCTTCGGTCGAATACGAGTTGTCGACGATCAACGGGCCGCGGTGGATGCGGTGCGATCGCAAGCTGTTGCGCGCGACCGATGGCAGTCCGCTGCGGATCGTCGGCGTCACGATCGACATTTCGGAAGATCGCGAACGCCAGTTGCGTGCCGTCAACGCCGCCGAGACCGACCCGCTGACCGGGTTGCTCAATCGTCGCGGTCTCGAGCAGCGGCTTGCGCAGACCGCCACGGGTGTCTCGATCGGGGTCATCGCGATCGACCTCGATCGGTTCAAGGCGATCAACGACCGCTTTGGGCACAGCGTCGGCGACACCGTGCTCGTCGAAGTGGCGCGGCGTCTCCACGACGTGGTGCGGACCAGCGATCATCTGGCCAGGCTGGGGGGGGACGAATTCGCGGTCCTGCTGCCCGATGCCGACGATGCCCGCCTCGCCGTCGTTGCCGATCGGATCGACCGCGCGCTCGGCCAGCGGCTGACCAGCAACGGGCTGAGCCTGCCGATCAGCGGCAGTGTCGGTGCCGTCCTGATGACCGGGTCGACGTCATCGCCGGTCCAGAGTTTTGCGATCGCATGGCGACAGGCGGATGCCGCGCTTTACGCGGCCAAACGGAGCCGGAAGCTGCAGCATATCCGGATAGCCTAACAGAGGTTTCAACCGATTTGGTATACATTCACACTCACTTAAGTTATAGTGGTGCACGACAGCCCTATGACCGAACCCGTCTCCGAAGCGGCGCGACTCGACGCCCTCAGACAGCTCGGCATCCTCGACTCCGCGCCCAGCGAGAGTTTCGACCGGATCACCCGGATGGCGAGCCAGATCTTCGGATTGCCGGTTTCCGCGATATCGCTGACCGATCAGGACCGCCAATGGTTCAAGTCGCGGGTCGGCGTGACCGATACTCAGCTTGGCCGCGACGGTGCGCCATGTGCCGAGGTCGCCGAGACCACGCAGGCGCTGGTGATTCCGGACCTGCTCGCCGATCCGGTCTATGCCGATAGTCAGCTCGCCGCGCGCGGCACGCGGTTCTACGCCGGGGCACCGTTGACGACGCGCGACGGATATGGCCTTGGCGCGCTGTGCGTGCTGGGCACCGAACCGCGCACGGTAACCGCAGCCGAAATGACCGCGTTGCGCGATCTGGCGGCGATGACGATGGCGCAGATCGAGCTGCAGCATGCCTTTGGCCGGATCGATCCGATCAGCGGCCTTCCCAACCGTCAGCAGTTTCTCGACGACCTCGACGATCTCACGCGCGATCATGCCGGTGAACGGCGCCTGCTGGTGATGTTCGATCTCGCGCGGACCGATCAGATCGACACGATGACGCGCGTCCTAGGATCCGAATACGTCGTCCAGATGGTCAGGACGGCCGCGCTGCAGCTCCGCAAGGCGCTCCCGCAGACGCGCCGCGCCTATCACGTCGCCGCGACGCAGATGGTCTTCTTCGCCGAGCCCGATGTCGACGACGCCGCCTATGTCGACAAACTGACGCGCGAGATCGCGCACTGCAGCGCCAAGTCATCGATGCGGTTCGCGACCACCGGAGCGGTCGGCGTGGCGCCGATCATATTGGGGACCGTGGAGCCGCAGGACGTCCTCCGCTTTGCCCACGGCGCGGCCCAGGACGCACGGACGATCGAGGAAACGGTATGCTTCTTCTCGTCGGCGAACGACACCGCGCATCGCCGTCGGTTCGCGCTGCTGCACGACTTCGAGGCGGCGCTCGCGGCGGACGATCAATTGCGGCTCGTCTATCAACCCCGCGTCGAGCTGCTGCAGCGGCGGTGCCTGGGCGCCGAAGTGCTGCTGCGCTGGGTGCATCCGGTGCTCGGCGACGTGTCGCCGGCCGAGTTCATCCCGCTGATCGAACAGACGTCGCACGCCAAACCGCTGACCCAGTGGGTCGTGGATCGCGCGCTGGATCAGCTCGTCGGCTGGATCGCCGAGGGGTTCGCCGGGACCCTTTCGGTCAACCTGTCCGCCAACAATCTCGAAGAGCCCGATTTTGCCGCACGCATCGAGCAGCTCCTGCGCAAACACCGTATTCCCGCCGATCGGATCGAGCTGGAGATCACCGAGAGTGCGATCATGCGCAACGTCGCCCAGGCGCGCGAACAGCTCGCGGCGCTGCGTGCCGCCGGGATCCGGCTTGCGATCGACGATTTCGGCACCGGCTACAGCAGCCTGGCCTATCTCCAGCAATTGCCCGTCGACGTCGTCAAGATCGACCAGAGCTTCATGCGCAATCTCGGTGCGGCCGCCAACGGCACCGACGAACAGACCCTCGTCCGGACGATGATCGGACTGTCGCATGACCTGGGCTTCCGCGTCGTCGCCGAGGGCGTCGAGACCGAGGCCGCCGCGACCTGCCTGACCGCGATGGCCTGCGACGAAGCGCAAGGCTTCCTGTTTGCGCGCCCCATGGAAGCAGGCGGCTTCATCGCATGGTACACGGCGCACACCGATCCGGCGGAAACGCCGCGCGCTGCCGCCTGATCGCCCGCGACAGCCCGGGTCGGAACCCGATCATGTCCGCGATGAACAGATAGCCCCGGCCGTGCGCCGTGCAGATGGTCTGGTTCGATCGAAGTCCGCCAGCGTGCGCCGAAACCGGCCGATATCGCCGTCGATCATACGGTCCTTCGACGCGGCATCGGCACGCCCCGCCACCGCCATCATGCCCGCGCGGTGATGGATCCCGCATGGCGATGCGGGACGAAGGGGTCCCTGATCCGGACGTCGCTTTTGGTCAGCGACACGACCTCGCCGCCGGCCGCCTGCCACGACCGCATCCGGCAGATCGGTTCGCCAAAGATGTCGCGGTGGAACGAACGCGGTGCGTGGTGCCCGAGCGCGCAGTCGATCGATGGCACCGGCTGGCGCCGCACGACGCTCCCCCTCATAGTCCGGGGCGGGACGTGAACCACTATCCCGTTCGCAGTATTTCAGCTCGGGTCCGCAGCGATCGGCGTACCCGGGCGTTCGTCAGTCTCTGAAAACCCCGGCGCCGACCCGCGCCTTTGCCGGAGCCGACCATGGCCGAAAGCGAACTCGTCACCTTCTCGAACGTGCAGCTCAGGCCCGACCCCTCGCGGACCGTCATCCGGCCATTCAACATCGGGTATCCCGGGCCCTTCCAGGTGGAGGGGCACTCGCGGGTCGCACGGGTGATCGACCGCGTACTCTCGCTGACGCCCGACGAACTCCATGCCGAGCGCCAACGGGTCATGGTATCGCTCGACGAGCGCCACCGCGACGTCGACGACCTGTTGCTGCACCGGTTCCGGGTGATCATGGCCGATCTCGACGAACCGCGGGCGATCAATCGCGATCAACAATTGCTGATCGGCGCCTATCTGAGCGGGGAATATTCGTTCGAGGCCGCCGCACTATTCAACCCCAGCATGGTGCTGGATCCCGACCAAGCCGGCGCGCCCGAGAACGGGGTGCGGTTCATCCTATCGCTGCGCGGGATCGGCGAGGGGCATGTCTCGTCGGTCACCTTCCGCACCGGCAGCTGGTCGCCGGCGGATGGCTTTTCGATCGATCCCGCCAGCCAGACCGCGGTGCCGCCGCGGATCGAGCCGTCGGATCAGGGCGCGACCGATGGCGGTCCGACCCGGCTGCAATGCGGCAACAGCCGCGAGCTGTCTGAAACCGTGATCTTCCCGATCCTGCCGAGCCAGCGCCAGGGAATCGAGGATCTGCGTCTGGTTCGGTTCGTGGATGCCGGCGAGGTCCAGTATCTCGGCACTTATACCGCGTTCAGTGGCTCGGAGACGCGCTGCGAACTGCTGCGCGGCGAGGACTTCAAGACGTTCGAGATGCAGCCGATGCGGGGAACCGTCGCGGGCACCAAGGGGATGGCGCTGTTCCCGCGCAAGATCGATGGCCGCTATGCGATGCTCGGGCGGCAGGACAACGAGAATATCTGGTATCTGACCTCGGACGATCTGCTGACATGGAACGGCGGCACCAAGATCGTCGAGCCGAAATGGCCGTGGGAATTTATCCAGATGGGCAATTGCGGCTCACCGATCGAGATCGACGAGGGTTGGCTGGTGCTGACGCACGGCGTCGGCAGCGTCCGCAATTACTGCGTCGGCGCCTGCCTGCTCGACAAGGCCGACCCGACCAAGCTGCTCGCGCGGATGACCGACCCGCTGATCGTGCCCAGTCCCACGGAGCGCGACGGCTATGTCCCGAACGTCGTCTACAGCTGCGGCGGGATCGTCCACGACCGTACGTTGCTGCTGCCGTTCGGCGTCGCGGACAATTTCGCGTCGTTCGCGACGGTGGATGTGGGCCGGTTGCTTGCCGCGATGGCCTGAGCGCTGATCCTCCCCCGCCAGGGGGCGGTGGCTGGCACCTTGCCCGACGAAGGGCAGGACTTGCGACGCAGGTTGCCTTACCTCCCCCTCCATCAGGCTACGCCTGCCACCTCTCCCAAGCGGGGGAGGATCGTTTGGCCGGCGATGGGCAGATCAGACGACGCGGGCCGCGCCCGCCAAATCCTCCGCGGCAACCACATCGATCTGGCGGTCGATACCGCGCGTCAGCCCTGCCGGGACGGTCACCGTGAAGCCACGCGCGATCAGGCCTTCGATGGCCCAGCGGACGCAATAATCCGCCGCGACGCCGATCACCGTGACGTCGGTGACACCCTTCGCGGCCAGCGCGGCAAAGAATGCTTCGCGCGGAAACACCGGCGTACCCGCATCGCGCGCGTCCTCGATGCCGAGCCCCGGTTCGGCCCACATATCGAACACCCCCTTCTCGATCCGCCACGCCGGTACCGCCGGGTCGACCAGCGCGACGTCGAGCATGTTGTCCCAGCCTTGCGTGCCGCGAACGCAGTGGATCGGAAACATCTGCGCTTCCGGCGACGCCGCATAGGTCTCGCGGAAATGCGTGTCGAACGTGAACAAAACGCCCGTCGTGTCGTCAGGCCGCAAGGACGACAGCCACGCCCGCATCGGCGCGACCAACGCCGCCGCCCCCGCTACGCTCAGCGCGCCCCCCTCGGCCATGAAATCCCATTGCGTATCCACCACCACCACGAACCGCGTCATCGTCCGTCTCCTTTGCGCGCTGCTTGACACACTCCCCGCATCTCGGACACCCGCAACCCCCAAGCAACGCAGGAGCCCGCGCGCATGGCCGTGACCGATATCGCCACCCGGACGTACAATCACAATTTCCGGCTCGATCCGATCGTGCGCAGCCTGCTCGACACCGATTTCTACAAACTGCTGATGTTGCAGATGATCCGGCAGGTCTACCCCGACGTCAGCGCAACCTTCGCGCTGATCAACCGGACCAGGACCGTTCGCCTCGCCGAGATCGTCGACGAGGCCGAACTGCGCGCGCAGCTCGATCACGCGCGGACGCTCAGGTTCGCCAAGAAGGAGCTGATCTGGCTCGCGGGCAACAGCTTCTACGGCAAGCAGAAGATGTTCGGCCCTGAGTTCCTCGCCTGGCTCGCCGACTTCCAGCTTCCGGCGTACGACCTGCGCAAGGTCGACGGCCAGTATGAGCTGCATTTCGACGGCCCCTGGGCGCATACGACGATGTGGGAGATCCCCGCGCTCACGATCATCAACGAACTCAAATCGCGTGCCGCCCTACGCGACCGGGGGCGTTTCGCGCTCGATATCGTCTATGCGCGCGCCAAGGCCAAGCTGTGGGAGAAGGTCGAGCGGCTACGCGATCTGCCCGATCTCGTCCTGTCGGATTTCGGTACGCGGCGGCGGCACGGCTTCCTGTGGCAGCGCTGGTGCGTCGAGGCGCTCAAGGAAGGGCTTGGCGACCGGTTCATCGGCACGTCGAACGTGCTGCTGGCGATGGACGCGGACCTCGAGGCGATCGGCACCAACGCGCACGAACTGCCGATGGTGACCGCCGCGCTGGCCGACAGCGACGCCGAACTCGCCGAGGCACCGTACCGCGTGCTCGAGCATTGGCGGCGACATTATAACGGCAACCTACTGATCGCGCTGCCCGACGCGTTCGGCACGACCGCGTTCCTGCGCAACGCGCCACACTGGCTGTCGGAGTGGACGGGTTTCCGCCCCGACAGCGCCCCGCCGATCGCGGGCGGCGAACAGATCATCCGCTGGTGGGAAGAGCAGGGCGTCGATCCGAAGACCAAGCTGCTGATCTTTTCCGATGGCATGGACATCGACACGATCGAGCAGACCTATCGTCATTTCCACGGGCGCGTGCGGATGAGCTTTGGCTGGGGGACCAATCTCACCAACGATTTTCGCGGCTGCGACCCCGATGGCGCGGCGGCGCTGGAGCCGATCTCGCTCGTGTGCAAGGTAATCGAGGCGAACGGGCGCCCGGCGGTGAAATTGTCGGATAATCCGGCCAAGGCGACCGGCGAACCCGCGGAAATCGCGCGCTACCTGCGTGTCTTCGGGGAAGCGGACCGGGCGGCGGCCCCGGTGCTCGTCTGACCCACGCCGTGTCCTAGGCGCAACACGGCCGGCATTTTTCGCAACAAAATTGTCCAAATGCGCAATCTTTGCTTGCTTCGTTACGCCTCCGAGTCATCATTCGCACACATAAGATAATCGAGCGGATGTTTGTCGGGGCACGAACAAGGGGGAAGCGTTCATGCGTGGGATCAAGACGTTCAACAGCGCGGGGAAATATGCCGGCGCCAGCGGTTTGGCATTGGCGGCGATGCTCGCGGCGATGCCGGCCTTCGCACAGGCGGTGACGACGCCGGCCACCGATGGCGTCCAGGTCGCCGACGCGACCATCGATCAGCCGGGTGGGGACGAGATCGTCGTGACCGGATCGCGCATTCGCCGCAGTCCGCTCGACCAGCCCTCGCCGGTTGTCACGGTCGATGCGCAATCGATCCAGCGGACGGGGCTTTCGTCGGTTGCCGACGTGCTCCAGCGGCTGCCGAGCGCGGCCGGCGGGCTCAATTCGAAGGTCAATAATTCGGGCAATATCGGCAATCCGCCCGATGGCGGCGGCGTCGGTGCCGGGTCGGCCGAGATCGATCTGCGCTACCTCACGGCCAAACGGACGCTGGTGCTGGTGGACGGCCTGCGTTTCGTCAACGGTGCATCGGCCAGCGGCATCCCCTCGACGGTCGATCTGAACACGATCCAGGTCGGCTCGATCGAGCGGATCGAAATCCTCCAGTCGGGGCAGTCGCCGCTCTACGGCTCCGATGCACTGGCCGGCGTCGTCAACATCATCACCAAGTCGCAGCAGAAGGGCCTCAAGGCGTCCGCGCAGTTCGGCACGTTCCGCCAGGGCGACGGGCACACGCAGGACTATAACGTCAGCTATGGCATCCAGGCGCCGCGAACGAGCGTGGTGTTCGGCGGCAGCTACGTGAAGCAGGAGGCCGTCCGGACGCGCGATCGCTCGATCTCGCAATTCCCCAATCCGGGCCAAACGTCGTGCAGCGATCCGATCGGCGGGTGTTCCGGCGCGACGCCGACCGGGTTCTTCCAGGTCGGCGGGCGGAACCTGACGCTGAAATCGGCCCCGATTGCCGGACGGCCCCGCTACGACGCCGCCAATCCGACCGGCCCGAACAGCGACTTCAAGGAGTTCACCGCCGCCGACCGCTTCAACTTCGCGCCGTTCAACTATTTCCTGACCCCGTCCGAGCGTTACGGCTTCTTCGTCAGCGCGAAACAGGAACTCACCGATACCGTGAACCTGCGGGTCAAACTGAACTACACGCGTCGCAATTCGCAGAACCAGGCCGCGTTTTTGCCGCTGGTGATCGGGCCCGATGCGGGCAACGGCAATCTGCTCGACACGATCTCGGTCGATGCGACCAACCCGTTCAACCCGTTCGGCTACACGCTGTCGGCAGGCGGCGCGGGTAACGGTCCGGCCAATTATTCGACGGTCCGCCGTCGCCTGGTCGAGGCGGGACAGCGCACCTATTCGCAGACGGTCGACACGATGTCGGCGACCGCGACGCTGGACGGGTCGTTCCATGTCGGCGAACGCAAATTCTACTGGGACGTCAACGCGGTCCTTGGCTTCAACGATGCCAAGCAGCTGTTTACCGGCAACATCAACGCCGCCAATCTCGCCCAGGCGCTGGGTCCGGTCGCGAACTGCACCGGCGCATGCGTGCCGTTCAACATCTTCGGTGGCGCGGGTTCGGTCACGCCGGCCATGCTCGGCTTCATTGCGTTCGACGAGCGTGCGCGCAGTTCGCAGAGCCTCGAGGACTACACCGCCAATATCTCCGGCGAACTGTTCGACCTGCCCGCGGGCCCGGTCGGCCTCGCCGCCGGTTATGAGCACCGCGTGCAATATGGCAGCTTCACGCCAGATCCGATCATTGCCGCCGGGCTCGGCGCCGACATCCCTGCACAGCCCGCGCGCGGGCATTTCAATTCGGACGAAGTCTATGCCGAGTTGCGCGTACCGCTGATCCACAACACGCCGCTCATCCAATCGCTCGAGATCGGCGGTGCGGTGCGGCATTCGAACTATTCGATCAGCGGCAGCAACACGACCTATACCGGCAGCGGCCTGTGGAAGCCGTTCAGCGACCTGCTGTTGCGCGCATCCTATGCGCAGGGGTTCCGCGCGCCGAGCATCGGCGAATTGTTCGGCGCGGAATCGCGATCGGACGCGTCGATCGACGATCCCTGCACCAACGTCGCCGGATCGCCCTATCAGTCATCCGCGACCGTCCGCACCAACTGCACCGCCAACGGCGTTCCGGCCAACGGCAGCTATCAGGAGCCGAATGGCGGCCAGCTCAGCGTCCTGACCGGCGGCAACAAGGCACTGAAACCCGAGACGTCGCGGACATGGCTGTTCGGCGCGGTGTATGCCCCAAGCTGGGCGCGGACCAGCGGGATCGCCAGCCAGTTCAGCATCGAGGGCAATTACTACGACATCAAGGTCGACGACGCGATCGCCGCGACCGATGCGACGCTGACGCTCAGCCGTTGCGCGCAGGCCGCGGATGCGCTCAGCTGCGCGGCGATCACCCGGACGCCCAACGGTCTGATCTCGCGCATCAATGCCCAGTTGCAGAATATCGGCGGCATCCGCACGCGCGGCGTCGACGTGACGGCGATCTATCGCTCGCCGCAGACCTCGGCGGGGACGTTCGGGCTTTCGCTCAACGGCAACATCCTGCTGAAATACGCCGAGAGCTTCCCGGCGACGGTCGGCTTCACCACCACCAACTACCAGGGCACGACGCGCGGCTCGCCCGAGCAATCCTATCCGAAGTTCAAGGGCAACGCGGTCGTCGACTGGGACATCGGCGCGGCGCGCGCCTCGTTCACCGCCCGCTACATCAAGAGCGTGAAGGAAGCCGACGGCAAGACGCTCGACAACACCTTCTACGGCGATGTGCAGCTGACGCTCGCGCCGGGCTGGCTGGAGAACCGGCTGGGGCTGACGATCGGCGTGAACAACGTCTTCAACCAGGACCCGCCGGCCTGCTTCAGCTGCACCGGGCCAAACTACGATCCGACCACCTACGATGTGCCGGGCCAATTCGGGTATATCCGCCTGTCATGGGGGCTTTGATCTGAGCCGTCGTTAGCCGTGATAGCGTCCTCGATAATCCTCCCCCGCCAAGGGGATGGATTATCGAGATGCCTCAGTTCTCGACCAGCTTCATCAGGCGCCGTTCCACCGGGGCCAGCACCGGACCCAGATCATGCCCGCGCTTCACGACAGCGCCGCCTTCGCCGATGAGCGCCCACATGCCCTGCTTGTTGCGCAAGGCGGGTCGTTTCTCGATCCGGAACTCGGGCCGTTCGGCGGCGCGGCGGAACGCTGCGAACACCGCGGCGTCCTTCCCGAGATCAATCGCATAGTCGCGCCAGTGGCCCGCTGCGACCATCCGGCCGTAGAGATCGAGAATCCGATTGAGTTCGAGGCGTTCGAAGCCGACCTGCGTCGCCTTGGACGGTATCGGGAACGGCACGACGCCCATCAGCCAGCCACCATCATGCGCGGTCGCGACGGCCTTCTGGCTGATCGTCGGCGAGCAGCGCGTCGAGCCGCTTGCGCATCGTCTCGAGTTCGCACCGCATCAGCTCCATCTTCTGCGTCGCCGGGTCGAACGCCTCGCTGCACGGCGTACCATAAGGCACGAACCGCGGCAGCTCGGGCGCGTTGCCGCCTTCGATCGTGGTCGTGCGCGCGGGAATGCCGACGACCGTCGTTCCCGCCGGTACGTCGCGCGTGACGACCGCGTTGGCGCCAACGCGTGAGCGCATGCCAAGCGTGATGGGTCCAAGCACCTGCGCACCCGAGCCGATGATCGCCCCGTCGAGGATCGTGGGGTGACGCTTGCCCTGGACGCCGTTGTCGGGGCTGGTGCCGCCGAGCGTGACGCACTGGTAGATCGTCACGTCGTCGCCGATCTCCGCGGTCTCGCCGATCACGACGAAGCCGTGGTCGATGAAGAAATTGCGGCCGATCGTCGCGCCGGGGTGGATGTCAATCGCGGTCATGAACCGCGACCAGTGATTGACGCAGCGCGCGAGGAAATACAGTTTCGCCTTGTACAGACGATGCGCGATGCGGTGATAGCCGAGTGCCCATACGCCGGGGTACAGCATGATCTCGGCGCGCGAATGCGGGGCCGGGTCGCGGGCGCGGATCGAATCCAGATAGGCCAGTAATCCGCTCGACATCCGCAATCCCCTTCGCGATTGCCGTATCTAGGATATCGAACGGTCGATTTCCAGAAGCGCGCGCTTTGGGGGGCATCAGATCGTCCGGATCGGGGTAAAGCCTATCTTTGTTGTCGGATAAGCCCGCGCGTAGCAGGTAGGACATGATTGCAAGGGGATGCCGATGTTCGACCTGACGACCGTGAGCTTCGAGACGCTGCTGCCCTTCATCCTGGTCGGGTTCGCCGCGCAGGTCGTCGATGGCGCGCTGGGCATGGCGTTCGGGGTGATCTCGAATACGCTGCTGCTGTGGGTCGGGGTGCCGCCGGCCGCCGCGTCGGCGGGCGTGCATACCGTCGAGACGTTCACCACCGCGGTGTCGGGGATCAGCCATGTGCTGCACAAGAACGTGAACTGGACGCTGTTTCTGCGGCTGATGATCCCGGGCGTGATCGGCGGGGTGTTGGGCGCCTATGTGCTGTCGAACATCGACGCGAGCACCGCCAAGCCGTTCATCCTGGCCTATCTGACGTCGATCGGCGTCTACCTGCTCTACCGCGGGCTGCGCTATCCGCCCAAGCAGAAGGAGCCGAAGATCGTCGAGCCGCTCGGGCTCGTCGGCGGGTTCCTCGATGCGGCGGGCGGCGGCGGCTGGGGGCCGGTCGTGACGTCGAACCTGCTGGTTCAGGGGGCGTCGCCGCGCACCACGATCGGGACGGTCAACACGGCTGAATTCTTCCTGACCGCGACGATCTCCGCGACGTTCATCACGCAGCTTGGCTGGTCGGCGTTCACGCAGGCGACGGTGGGGCTGCTGATCGGCGGCGTGCTGGCCGCGCCGTTCGGGGCGATGCTGGCGAAGCGTGTTCCGGCGAAGACCTTGATGGTGATGGTAGGCGTGATCCTGACGATCACCAGCCTGTTCGGCCTCTACCGCGCGATCTGGCACTAGAAACTCGTACAATCCTCCCCCGCCAGGGGGAGGTGGCGCCGAAGGCGACGGAGGGGGCGGACACGCAACAGGCGTTACCCCTTTCCTC
>NZ_LMLD01000010.1:78713-79288 GCF_001421825.1 Sphingomonas sp. Leaf38
CCTCGCGGGGGAGGATTACCGCGTTACAGCGTAGCGTGGACCGTCGCGACGGCGGCCATCACCGCACCGATGCGGACCGACGTCTGGATCGCCTCGGCGGTGACGCCGGCCTTTTTCAGGATCTGCTCGTGGCTGTCGATGCACATGCCGCAGCCGTTCATCGCCGACACGGCTAGGCTGAACAGCTCGAAATCGACCTTGTCGATGCCCGGCTGGCCGATCACGTTCATGCGCAGCTTGGCGGGCATGTTGCGATATTCCTGGTTCCCGGCGAGATGCGTGAACCGGTAATAGACGTTGTTCATCGCCATCACCGCAGCGGCGGCGCGGGCGGCGGTGGCGGCTTCGGGCGACAGCTTGGGCGCGCATTCGGCTTCGGCGGCCTCGACGAGCGGCTTGTAGCCCGAACCGTGCGCGCAGGTGAGCAGCAGGCCGTATTTGCGCTGATCGGTCAGATGCGTCTCGTTCAGCAGCGAGCCGACGTTGAGACGGATATCCTTGGCGTAATCGGGCAGCTGCCCGGCGAATTCCTTGAGCGACATATCTCTACTAATTCTTCCTCCCCTCCCCCCCCC
>NZ_LMLD01000010.1:79379-204716 GCF_001421825.1 Sphingomonas sp. Leaf38
CTTAGGCGGCGAGCTGGAGGACGTCGTCGCCCTTGTTCCAGTTGCACGGGCACAGCTCGTCGGTCTGCAGCGCGTCGAGCACGCGGAGCGTCTCGGCCGGGTTGCGGCCGACGTTCAGACCGTTGACCTGGACCGCCTGGATGACGTTGTCCGGATCGATGATGAACGTCGCACGGAACGCGACATGCTCGTTCTTGTCGACGATGCCGAGCGCGTCGGCGAGCTTGGCGCCGTTATCCGCCAGCCACGGGAAGTCGGCTGCGGCAAGGTCCGCATCCGACTTGCGCCAGGCGAGGTGGACGTGCGCGGTGTCGGTCGATGCGCCGATCAGCACGGCGTCGCGATCCTCGAAATCGCCGCGGATGTCGCTGTAGCCGACGATCTCGGTCGGGCAGACGAAGGTGAAGTCCTTCGGCCAGTAGAACAGCACCTTCCACTTGCCGGGATAGGCCGTCGTCAGGTCGAGCGTCTCGCCGGCGGGCAGCGCTGCGGTGCCCTGCTGGACGGGGATGGTCATCGAGGGGAACTGGTCGCCGATGGTCAACATGATGGAAGCCTCCTGTAAAATCTTTGGCTCCAGGCATCCTCACTGGCGGCGGTTGTCCCGCTCGGTCGTTGTGCGATGCGGTATATGGGGACTGGTGTAATCGATCCAACACTCTATTTATCACCTGATGATCGATAGAGGCGATTAATGGCTGCGACTTACCTACCGACGTTGAAACAGCTGCAATATCTGGTGGCGCTGAAGGATCACGGGCATTTCGGCCGTGCCGCCGAAGCGTGTTTCGTGACGCAATCGACGCTGTCGGCGGGGCTGCGCGAGCTCGAGACGCTGATCGGCGTGGTTCTGGTCGAGCGTACGCGGCGCGTCGTGCGGTTCACGCCGCTGGGTGATTCGATCGCCGACAAGGCGCGGCGCGTGCTGCGCGAGGCGGAGGAGCTGGGCGACATGGCGCGTGCCGCCGGCCAGCCGCTATCGGGCGATATGCGGATGAGCGTGATCCCCACGATCGCGCCATTCATGCTGCCGCGCATCCTGCCGCGTTTGCGAAAGGATTATCCGGACCTGAAGCTGTTCCTGCGCGAGGAGCCGAGCGGCGCGGCCTGCGAGGGGTTGCATAACGGCCGCACCGACTGCGTGCTGCTGGCACTCCCCTATGCTTGCGGCGAAGTGACGGCCGAGACGCTGTTCGAGGATCGACTGTTCGTCGCCTATCCGTCGGGGGAGGTGCCCGCCGCACTGCCCGCGATCCCGGCGTCGGCGATCGACGAGACTCGGTTGCTGTTGCTCGAGGATGGGCATTGCCTGAAGGACCATGCGCTGGGGGCGTGCAATCGCCCCGAACTGCGCGCGGAAGCGACCATGCTGGGGACCTCGCTGCACACGATCGTGCAGATGGTCGACAACGGGCTCGGCATCACGATGCTGCCCGAAATGGCGCTGAAGGCGGGGATCCTCGACAACACGAACATCACGGCACGGCCGCTCGATGAGATCAACGCGGTGCGAAAGATCGCGCTGGTCTGGCGACGGGCAAGCCCGCGCGAGAAGGATTTCCGGCTGATGGCCAAGGCACTTGCCGACGTTCAATAGCGGCGCACATCGACGCCGGGATTGGCACGGATGCGCAACCAACTCGGCGTTCGATCGTATGTCTCGCACTTCCCGCTGGAGATCCGATGATGTCGAAGACGTTTCCGCTACTGCTGATCACGAGTGCGCTGGCGCTTGCGGCGTGCAGCGGCAAATCGAAGGACGACGTGGCCAGTGCGTCGACCACGCCCGCCAATCCTGCGCTGTCCGTACCGAACGGCCCGCCCGCGGTCGCCAACCCGACCGTCGGCGGCGTGCCGATGATGGCCACCCGGACGATCGTCGACAATGCGTCGGCCGCACCGAATCTGTCGACGCTGGTCGCCGCAGTAAAGGCCGCCGATCTGGTCGGTACACTGTCCGGCCCAGGTCCGTTCACGGTGTTCGCACCGACCAACGACGCGTTCGGTCGGCTTGCACCCGGCATGGTCGACACGCTGTTGAAGCCGGAAAACAAGTCCTCGCTGACCAAAGTACTGACCTATCACGTCTTGCCGGGCGTCGTGACCGCCGACGACCTGCGCCAGCGGATCGCGGCGGGCGGGGGCACCGCGACGTTGACCACGGTCGAAGGTGATCCGATCACCGCGACACTGGTTGGTGCGGTGATCACGTTGACCGACGTAAACGGCAACAAGAGCTATGTCGAAACCGCAGACGTACGCCAGTCGAACGGTGTCGTACACGTGGTCAACGGCGTCATCGTGCCGAAATTGAGCTGATCGCCAAGGGCAATGGCTCGGTTCATCGCATCTCTGCCGCGGCTGGTCCGCGAAAAGATTGAAGATCGACCGAGCCCATACCTACGTTTTGCGTTCGAATTTCTACCCGTCCCATCAAGTATAGTTGGAGTCACAGATGACTATTAAGACCAACCTTCTGATCGCAGCCGCCTCGAGCATGATCGTCGCTGCGGGTGCAACCGCGCAGACCACGTCGCCCACCGTACCGGCGACGCCGCAGACCGTGCCAGCCACGGCGGCGCCGGCTGCACCGGGCGCCGCGACGCCAGCCGCCCCGACGGCCGCGCCGACCACGACGATCGCCGCTGCGCTCCCGACGCTGCCGAACCGTGCGACGCTGACCAAGCTGGTGACCGCGGCAAAGCTGCAGACGACGCTTGCGGGCCCCGGCCCGTACACCGTCTTCGCACCGAGCGACGAAGCCTTCACCCGTCTGCCGGCCGGCGCACTGGATACGCTGCTGAAGCCCGAATCGGCGCCGACGCTGGCGACGATCCTCAAGTATCACGTCGTTGCCGGTGCGATCACGTCCGACCAGCTGAAGGCGCAGATCACCGCGGGCGGTGGCAAGACCACGTTGACGACGCTTGCCGGACAGCCGCTGATCGCGTCGCTCGGCCCCAATGGTAATATCGAGCTGACCGATACCGCCGGGATCAAGGCCTATGTCGATACGGCCGACATCAAGGAGACGAACGGCGTCGTCCACCTGACCAACGGCATGAGCGTTCCCAAGCTCGGCTAAACGGGTCGCGGGCCGCGAACGCCTCTCGCGCGCGGCCCGCATTGCCGTGTGTCCCCGCAAAGGTGGGGACACGGTCTGGTCCCTGCCCTTGCGGCGCTTACGACCTGATTCAGGTTTCCGGCTGGTCCCAGCGTGCAGCGGCGGCGTGATCGTTATCGCGCGCTTCTACCCAACTCGCCGTCGCGCCCCGCGTCTCGCGTTTCCAGAACGGCGCGTCCGTCTTCAGCCGGTCGATCAGGAACGTGCACGCCTCGAGCGCGGCGCCACGGTGCGCCGCCGTCGCCGCAACGAAGACGATCCGCTCGCCCGGATGCATCGGACCCACGCGGTGGACGATGATCACCCCCTGCAGAGTCCAGCGCTCGATCGCTTGCTCGGCAACCCGCAGCAAGGCCGCTTCGGTCGCGCCGGGATAATGTTCGAGTTCGAGCGTCGCGACGCCGTCATCGGCACGAACGAGACCCGTGAAGGTCGCGACCGCCCCCGCCCCCGCCGCCTCGGCGCGCGTCATCTCAGCCGCGATATCGATCGCCGACTGTTGCACCGAAATATGGATCATCCGCCGGTCACCGGCGGAAAGATCGCGATCTCCTGCGCGCGGCCGATCGGCGTATCGAGGCTGACGAATTCCTGATCGACCGCCGCGCGCAATCGCGCGCGATCCTCGAACGCGTGCGCATGCGGTTCGCTGGTCTCGGCCAGCCAACCGACCAGATCCGCCACCGTCACGACGCTCGCGGGCGGCGCGACCGACTCCTCACCCGTGCCGATGCGCTCGCGCACCCAAGCGAAATACACCATCCGTATCGTCATGCTCAGTCCATGTGCTTCAAGCCGACGCGGAGATAATCCCATCCGGTCAGCACGGTCAGGACGGCCGCGCCCCACAGGGCGACGATGCCGACACTATGTACCCACATCATCTCGGGCACCGCGCCACCGAGGATGATCCCGCCAAGCGATACGAGTTGCAGCGTCGTCTTCCACTTCGCCAGTTGCGAAACGGGCACCGAAACCTGCACCTGCGCCAGGAACTCGCGCAGCCCCGACACCGCGATCTCGCGCAGCAGGATCACCAGCGCGGCGATCACGTGGACACCGGGAATATCGCGCGTCCCGACCAGGATCAGGATCACCGCAGCGACCATGATCTTGTCCGCGATCGGATCGAGGAAAATCCCCAACCGCGACACCGCACCGCTCGACCGCGCGAGGTAACCGTCGAAATAATCGGTGATGCCCATCAGGCAGTACAGCACGAAGGCGATACCGTATCCCGCCTCCCAGTCGGGCCACCACAGGAACCAGACCAGCAGGGGCACCGCGACGATCCGCGACAATGTCAGGAGGTTAGGCAAGCTCAGCACATACCACCCCTATACCGGTCGGCCGCGCGGCGAAACCGGTTTAACGTTGGCGTCGCGATGCCACTCGGCTAAGGCTTTGCCGTATTTTCGCAACGATCAGGGCTATTTCCCGTCATGCTCAATGCCCTTGGGTTGCTGAAGCAACGTCGCTTCCTGCCCCTGTTCACGACGCAGTTCCTCGGTGCGTTCAACGATAATCTGTTCAAGACCTCGATGGTCCTGTTCGCCACCTATGCGGTCTTCAACGATCCGAAGATGGAAGCCAATTTCAACGCGTTGGCGACGGGGCTCGGCATCCTGCCGTTCTTCTTGCTGTCCGCACTCGCGGGGCAACTGGCGGACAGCCACGACAAGGCGCGAATCATCCGGATCGTGAAGACGGTCGAGATCGGCATCATGCTGCTCGGCGCGACCGGCCTGATGGTCGCGCGCGCGGGCCACCCGAGCCTCGGCATCGGCTTGATGCTCGGCGCGGTGCTGTGCCTCGGCGTCCACTCGACGTTCTTCGGCCCGATCAAATACGCGATCCTTCCGCAGCATCTCCCTCCCGGCGACGTGCTCGGCGGCACCGGACTGGTCGAGGCGGGCACCTATCTCGCGATCCTGCTAGGCACCGTGACCGCGGGGTGGATCCCGATCGAGGGCGCCGCCGCCAGCGTGCTGATCGTGGCGGTGATCGGCTGGTTCTCCGGCCGCCAGGTGCCGCCTGCCCCACGCGAGGGGCCACCGCTCAAACTCGACTACAACCCGTTCACCGCGTCGTGGCGGTTGATCAGCGCGACGCTGCACATTCCGCGGCTGTTCCTCGCGATCATCGCGATCAGCTTCTTCTGGACGATCGGCGCGGTGCTGATCATCGTCTTCCCGCCGCTGGTGAAGAATGTGCTCACCGCCGACGAGCGCGTCGCAAGCTTCGTGATCGCGGTCTTCTCGGTCGGCGTCGCGATCGGGTCGGTGGTGATCAACTCGATGCTGCGGGGGCGTATCTCGGCGAAGTTCTCGCCCGCGTCGGTGATCGCGATGGGCGGCTTCGTCGTGCTGTTCTCGTTCCTCGCGCGGAACTGGACGCCTGCGCCGCCGGGGCAGTTCTACGACTGGGCGGGGTTCATCCGCCAGCCAGGCGCGGTCCCCGTGCTGGCGACGCTGCTGGCGATCGCGATCACCGGCGGCATGTTCGTCGTGCCGCTCTACGCGTTCCTGACGACGACGGTCGAACGCGACCAGACCGCACGCACCGTGGCGGCGAACAACGTGGTCAATTCTGGCGCGATGACGATCGGCTCGATCCTGGTCATCGGCATCACCGCGCTGGGCGTGACGCCGGAGAACATGCTGTTCCTAGTCGCGGCGATGTGCCTCGTCTCGGCATGGCTGGCGCAGAAGCTGCACCTTGCCTGCGACGACGATGCGAACGGATGCCTGCCAGGACTTCGCCACTAGGCGGACGTCCGCGTGAGGCGGGCGGCCAGCCGCCTGCGTTCAGAGAAAGAAGCTGTAGAAGCAGGTGAAGAACGCGGCGAAACTCAGCAGAAACAGCTTGATGTCGTGATCGTCGTCGCGGGGCTTCGCGGTCTCCGGCGGCGGCAATGCGCGGCGCAGCGGGTGGCGGGCGGCTTCGTTGGTAAGGACTAGGCGTCTGGTCATGATGCAAACGTTAACGCCGCGTTTACTAAATCGACCAGCGCCAAAAGTGGTTAAACCGGCGCCGTCCGGGAATGGGACGGAATCGCCGCGCCGGACTCCGTGCCAAAGCCGTCCGGCGCCCCCTGTTCCTCCCCCGCCGCGGCGTATAAGCTTGCGCGAATCGCCGCGAGCCCGCGGGGTACAGGATCAGAATTATCCAGCAGATTGCGGCACTTCCCTACATCATCGACGGCGACGGTCATGCCCGCGTGATGCTGATCACCTCGCGCGATACCGGTCGATGGGTGATCCCCAAGGGCAATCCCATCACCGGGCTCGCCAGCCACGAGGCCGCCGCGCAGGAGGCCTATGAGGAGGCGGGCATTCGCGGCATTCCCTGCCCCACCGCGGTCGGCGAATTCGGCTACCGCAAACGGCGGCGCACGGGTCGCTATCGCGACATGATCGTGACGGTGTTTCCGCTCGCCTTTGTCGAGCAACTGGACGACTGGCCCGAGCGGCATCAACGCGACACGCGCTGGTTTACGCTTGATCGTGCGGCAGAGGCTGTCAATGAGCCCGGCCTGAAGGCGCTAATCGCTGCCTTCCGCGAGCCGCCGATCCCGGCGACGCTCGCGCAACGTATCTTACCCGTCGTACGCACGAGTGCGAAAAGGAGAATTCCGATGCTGGGCTGGTTCCAGTCGCTGATGCCGAAGCAGGGACGGTTCTTCGAACTGTTCGACGCGCATGCCGCGACGCTGGTCGCCGGTGCCGATGCGCTCGCACGGCTGCTCCACGGCGAAGGCTCGATCGAGGGTCAGATCGCCGAGATCGTCAAACGCGAGCACGAGGCGGACGATATCACGCGCGAGGTGTTGCAGGACGTCCGCCGCGTGTTCGTGACGCCGTTCGACCGCAGCGCGATCACCGATCTGATCGGCGTGATGGACGACGCGATCGACCAGATGAACGGCACCGCGAACGCGATCGCGCTGTACGAGGTGACCGAATTCTCGCCCGAGATGCGCGACATGGCGGGCATCATCGTCGAGGCCGCGCGGATCACCGCGGAGGCGATCCCGCTGCTCCGGTCGCTCGGCACCAACGCGGGCCGGTTGCACGACCTGACCGCGCGGCTGATCCAGATCGAGGGGCATGCCGACGACATCCACGACACCGGCCTGCGCGCGCTGTTCCAGGCGTCGAAGATCAGCGCAGACCCGATGACGTTCATCATCAACCGCGAAATCTACAGCAGCCTGGAAAAGATCGTCGACCGCTTCGAAGACGTCGCGAACGAGATCCAGGGGCTGGTCATCGACCATGCTTGAGCTGTTTCGCGGGCGTGCAGCGGATTGCGCACGCCCTTCCCGTTCCCCCGCGAAAGCGGGGGCCCAGGAATCCCACCCACTACACCGATTGGTACCCTGGGCTCCCGCCTTCGCGGGAGAACAGACAGGATGGGGCGGCATGGCAGCGGATAGGGCGGCAGCCGCATGATCCTCTCCCTCCCGCTCCTCATCGGCCTCATCGGCATCGCGCTGCTGTTCGACTTCCTGAACGGCCTGCACGATGCGGCGAACTCGATCGCCACGGTCGTCTCCACGCGCGTCCTCAAGCCACAATATGCCGTCCTGTGGGCCGCGTTCTTCAACTTCATTGCGTTCGCGGTCTTCGGCCTGCACGTCGCGCAGACCGTCGGCACCGGGATCGTCCAGGCGCATGTCATCGATGCGCAGGTGATCTTCGCCGCGCTGATGGGCGCGATCGCGTGGAACGTCATCACCTGGGTGCTCGGCATCCCGTCGAGCAGCAGCCACGCGCTGATCGGCGGCCTGCTGGGGGCCGGCATCGCGAAGGTCGGCTTCGGTGCGATCGTCTGGAAAGGCGTCATCGCGACCGTCATCGCGATCTTCGCCTCGCCCGCGATCGGGCTGATGCTCGCGCTGGTGCTCGTGCTGCTCGTCGCCTGGACCAGCCTCAAGCTCACCCCGCTCGGCGTCGACAAGCGGTTCCGCAAGCTCCAGCTGATTTCAGCCGCGCTCTACTCGCTCGGGCATGGCGGCAACGACGCGCAGAAGACGATGGGGATCATCGCGGTGCTGCTCTATTCGCAGGGGCTGCTCGGTGGCGAATTCCACGTGCCGCTCTGGGTGGTGCTGTCGTGCCAGGCCGCGATGGCGCTCGGCACGCTGTCGGGTGGTTGGCGGATCGTTCACACGATGGGCTCGAAGATCACGCGGCTCACCCCGGCGCAGGGATTCTGTGCGGAGACCGGTGGCGCGATCACGCTGTTCGCCGCGACCTTCTGGGGTATCCCGGTCTCGTCGACTCACACGATCACCGGCTCGATCGTCGGCGTCGGCGCCGCGCGGCGCCTGTCCGCGGTCCGCTGGAACGTGGCGAGCAATATCGTCGTCGCCTGGACGCTGACGCTGCCCGCGGCCGGGCTGATCGGCGCGGGGACGTATCTGCTGGTCGGGCTGTTCGTCTGAATGGTTCGCCGACCAAACGCAGTCTATTGACGCAATCGTAAAGCGCCACGACACTCTTTGGCGAGCGAAGGACAGCGATCCTTTGCCGCCAGGGAGAGGGTATCATGAAGACGACCTATACGGCGTTGCTGTTGGGGACCGCGCTGAGCATCGCGAGTCCGGGCCACGCACAGACCGGCAGCACGATTAATGTGGCGGCCAGCGAAACCTACAACCGCATGGTGGTGTTCGGCGACAGCCTTGCCGACGGCGGCTATTATCTCACGCTCGATCCGCGTCTGCCGCGCGATGCGGGCAGCTTCACGACCAACCCTGATCCGGTCGCGCCCGAGGTTCTCGCCGCGCGACTCGGGCTCGCGCTCGATCCGGTCTACGGCAAGGGCGGCACCAACTATGCGGTCGGCGGCGCGCGTGTGACGGCAGCCAACGCGCTGTCGATCCCGGTCACGACGCAGATCAGCAATTTCCTCGCCGCTGGCGGCACCTTCGGGCCGCGCGACCTCGTCTATATCCAGGGCGGCGGGAACGACTATTTCGCGTTCCAGGCCGGGGGCAGCACCAACACCGCGATCCTGACCACCGCCGCCACGCAGCTCGCAGCGCAGGTCAGCAGGCTCCAGGCGGCGGGCGCGAGCCGGATCGTGACGCTCGCGGTCCAGTCGGGCGGTGCGGCCGGGCTGCAGCTGTTCAACCGGACCTATGCCGCGGCACTGGCGGCGGCGAACGTCAATGCGCTGTATTTCGATACCGACCGGCTGTTCGGCGAGCTCGTCGCGAGCCCTGCGACCTATGGCTACACCAACGTCACCGGCGTCGCGTGCACCGTCCCCTCCTCGCTGGCCTGTACGCGCGCGACGCTCGTCTCGCCCGACGCCAACGAGACCTATATCCTCGCCGACAGCGTCCACCCGTCAGGGAAGACGCAGCGGATCCAGGGCCAGGCGATCGCCAGCCTCGTCCAGGCCCCCGACCAGATCGCCGGGCTCGGTTACGCCGCGCAGGCGATGTTCCGCGGGCAGCGCGACCTGATCGAAGCGGCGGAGCGCGGCGGTGCCCAACGCGACGGCCAGGCGCTGTCGGTGTTCGGCAGTGCCGGCTATCATTATTATGCGAGCGGGACTTCGGCGCAGCGCGTCGGCGTCACCGAACGCGGGTTCAGCGGCACCGCGGGCGCCGACCTCGCGATCGGCGATGCGTCCGGCGTTGGCATCGCCGGCGGCTATTCGGACGGCACGGGCGATTTCAAGACCGGCGCCGGCACTTACAAGCCACACGCCTGGTCGGTCAGCGGCTATGCCCGCGGCGAGCTCGGCCCGGTACGCCTGCTCGCGGACGGGACCTATGGCGAGATCGACTATCGGCATATCCGCCGCAGCGTTCAGCTCGGACCTGCCCTGCGCACGCATGAGGGCGAAACCGACGGCACCTACGTCGCGGGCCGCATCACCGCCGCGTTCGATCTGATCACACTGGGTGGCGTCGCCTTCGGTCCCGACCTCGCCGCGCAATATGACCGGGTCCGTATCGCGGGTTATACGGAGACCGGCGGACTCTCGACCGCGGCGACGTTCGGCAGGCAGGAGATCGAAAGCCTGACCGGCCGGTTCGGCGCGGTGATCCGCACGGTGCCGGGCGAACCGGTGCGATTCTTCGCGCGCGCCGGGTATGAGCGTGAGTTCGACGACGACCCGCGTACGCTGACGATGACGCCGACCGGCGCGCCGATCAGCTTCACGAGCACCGTGGAGCGCGCCGATCGCAACTATATGAGCTATGCGATGGGCGTCGACGGCAACGTCGCCGGACAGCTGTCGCTTCGCGCGGGTGTCGCAGGGTACGCGCTGCGCGACGATCGCGACAGCGTGACGGCATTCGCCGGGCTATCCGCCGCGTTCTGACTATGGTGCTGGTTCGGGATGTGGAGAGTCTGCATCCCGGACAGTGCCCGCGCTGGCCAACGGCCTGGTCTATACTATCTGGAACATCGGTCCGATCGACCGGTCGTCAACGGAAATGGTGGAGCCGAGGGGGATCGGTTAAAATCCCCGTAAGCACTCAAAAACAAAGGATATTTATTTCGGCGTCGGGACCGTTGTGTTAGCCCTTTGTACTAGCTGAGGCAAGACTCTTCAATGAGCTACCGCGTCAGGAGTTACGGTCGGGGCTTCTTCCTGCCACAGGATTTCCATCGGCAACGCCGTGCTGTCGCTCGCTAATATCATCAGCGAGGCGGACTTGATTTGAGGCGTCCTGATAGCTTTAGCAACCAATCGAGCAGCTTGCCGCGCATCTCGTCCCGGCAATAGGGTAACTAGTTCCTGTCCCAGCGGAGTTAGAGCGACTACAGCATAGTTTAGGGTTGTATTCGGTTCTCCGTTCAGAACAATAAGTAAGTTGCCCTCCTGCATAAAAGACCTGCCAAATGCGTCAAATGTCTTGGTGACATTAAGGCCTATGCCAGTAGCACCTTGTATCAGGCCGGACGCTTCCAAATATATCAACGATCTCATATCTTGAAGATCGTCGGGCTGAACCAACGCTTTAGGCGCTAGGTCGCCAAATGAGCTTAGGCAAAACTGAGAGAATGTAAGGGCATCTGCTTGTGAAAACTCGGATAGGAAGCGCAGTGTTCTCATGGCATACTTGCCCGGTCTGCGAACTTCTCCAGCTAATACGCGGCCCCAAAGCTTCTGCATCCGCTCTGTCGACGCATCCTCTGCATATCGCTCGAATACGTTCAGCCAATCGTCATCGATTGCTGGCGGCTCTGCGTCAGGATTGGTTGCTTTATGCGCTTCCTGCTCAACCGGATTGTCACGCAAATCCTCCAACATGGCAGCACTAACCGCCTCCTTGTTGCCAAGCTGACGATATGACTTGCGAACCAAATTATCTAATGCTCGGTCGGCGAACTTTTCGTTAGATCCAGCTTTTGCAGCAGCCTTAACGGTTATCGCGCTGTCAATCGTGCGAAAGGCTTCCGTTTGGCTTACGATCTTTGCTTTGTGATACTCTAGCCACGCAACGGGAATATCAACCACAGCCCCTATCAGTCGATCAAGTGCCTTGACGCACACCGGAACAAGCGCGGCCGGGACGCCTGCAACAGCGGCGGCGATCTGGGCGGGTAGGTTTGATGACTGTTCATTATTGCTCATCGAAGGAGTTTTGCACTGCCCGCAAATAGTTACAACCGCCCGCGACCTGTATTTGATAGAGATTTGCGAGAGGGCAATTCAGACAAGAGTGAGCCCGGTTTACCCCGCCTGCCCGGTCCCGGCCAGGCGATTATGACACGCCTAGCGCGACCTGCATTATCGCGCGCGGTTCTCCATCCCTGCATGACGTGTCACTATCGCTAAACGATCCACCATCGGCACTGTCCAGAATAGCCTAACGAGCGTTTGACAATTATGGACAGTACTCGTATCTAGGCTTGGCAACAGGGAAGCCAGCCAATGCGAACCGTCACCTACTACCGTGTCTCGACTGCCAAGCAGGGCCGCAGCGGCTTGGGCCTAGATGCTCAGAAAGCTGCCATCGCCTCGTTCTGCCAGTCGCGGGATTGCCAGCCCCTCGCTGAATATGTCGAGGTAGAGAGCGGCAAGCGGGATGATCGGCCTGAGCTTATCAAGGCATTGCATCATGCCAAGGTGACAGGGGCTACCCTAGTTATCGCCAAGCTGGATCGGCTGAGCCGCAACCTCGCCTTCCTTGCCAAGCTGCAAGATGCTGGAACCCGCTTCATCGCTGCCGACATGCCCGAGGCTAACGAGCTTACAATTCACATCATGGCAGCAATGGCCCAGGCCGAACGCAAAGCTATCAGCAAGCGGACGATTGAAGCCCTCGCCGCTGCCAAGGCCAGAGGCACCAAGCTAGGCAATCCAATGGGCGCTAAGGCGTTCGGGGAGAGCAAGGGCAACGGGGCAGCGGTGGAAGCGATCAAGGCCAAGGCTCAGGCGTTCGCTAGTGACGTTGCGCCCATCATTGAGGCGATCAAGGCTGACGGCCATACCAGCCTGAGAGCCATTGCCGGGGAGCTTAATCGGCGCGGGATCATCACAGCCCGAGGCGGCAAGTGGGCGGCTCAATCGGTTAGCGACGTAATTCGCTGCCAGTCTATAACTTCCTAGCAATGATACCGATCGCGGATATGATCACTGTAATAAGTGCCTTTTGACGAGGCACTCAAAAGTCCATCCCATATGTATTGAGGTACGCCGCAGAAGTCGTAAGGCCCATTAGAAAACCAGATCGTCAGCCTCATGGTTTGGCTATCGTACTCCGCTCGCTTGACTGCACTTGAGTTGAAGTACGGCACGACTCACTCCTTACTGTTGACACAGAGGATTGACCCAGTGGCTACGCTTGTCAAACGGCTATACCACCGCCACCGGACGCCCGTCAGGCCCGATTAGGAGGGGTTCGGGTACTCACCCAGCCTGATTACCGGAATGGGTCTGAGAGGGGCTTATTCGTTGATGACGCAAAGGCGGATTAAGTCGTCCGCTATTTCGGGACCGTATTGCAATAGGAAACATCACCTTCACAATCGGTCCTTTCCAGTATCGTATGGCAATATACTCCATTGATAATCGCCCAAGCTAGGAAGCCCTAGGAAGACTGACAGCCTTAAGCTGTATGATACCACAGCCAGCAATGGTTAGCCTGAAGGCGACGAGCGTGACGACTTTGCAGTCAATGTCATGGGTATCGGGACACCGGCAATACAAGCGACGTATGATCTAACTCACGATGATGCTGCTGTAGTTGCTCCCCTAATGTGCCTCAATACGGATATCTATCTGTAGAAGGAAGGACGAGGGGACGACCGGATACAGCTCAGTATTCACTAATCTACGATGATACCTATAGTACTACATCATTGTACATCATTGGTACTCTACGGCACTAATTCATATTCCTTATAAGCATCCTTCCGATTAGCTCAGTGGGCTCTCCAGTCTATACCTACTGACTTAATCAGAGGAATGTACGGCACATAGCCGCTTCTCACTTTACGCAATGCTCATTTAAACCAATGATGCCCATCGGCCCTGAGCAATTGCCAGCCTGCTAACTGTAGCATTGCCCTAGTTGACAGTTCGCAGGCGACCTATTCCATACCCTAAATAAACTCAGCTCCTTTTGCTTAAACGCAAGAGGGGCCTCTGTCTGTAATATTTGACTAAGTTACTCCGCCAATTTGAAGGACAATCCATGAACCCTGTACCTGTTGACCTTAGCCGCCTTAATGATCCTCGCGTTATCGACCATATCGAAAAGGTTGATAGCCGTATCCGTGGCGGGTTCCGCCTTTGCCTTGATGTTCTCGGTATCGAACTACCGGACTACGCCAAGTGCAAGCCTGCAGGTCGCCCTTCGATTGCAAAGCTAATGGCTGCTGCCGATGCAGATACGGACACAATTAAAACCTATCGCCATGAGAAGCTTAAGATTGGCGTCTTTGCGCCTAATCCACAACGCTAATTTCTAATCTCGATACCCTCATACATACGAAAGAAGACCAATGACAAAGAATACCACGCTTGCAGATATCGCAAATGAGATTGAAGCACTTGATGCTCAGTTGTCAAAGATCAATGATCTTGTCGATTTGATAGGCCAGCCCGCAGTCCTTAAGGCTGATGAAGTCGCTAAGGCCCTTGCTGATGCAAAGGATCGCTTTGCCGACGCCCTTGCTAACCAAGGTGAGGTAGAGCGAGAGGAACGACTTAAGGCTTTCACTGATATCCGCATTGTCGCTACACCCGGTCACAACCTGATGAATACTCCTTTCATGATCTATTACACCCGTAAGACTTGGGATAACGATGCAAAGGAGTCTCTCCCCAAGGTGCATGAATGCAGGGGGTTTGCTGCACTGGACGATGCTGCATACGAATATCTCGTAACGGTAAAGCCACATCTGATCCCTGCTGAGATTATGGCGCTGGCACCGGGCAATGCACAGGAGGCGTTCAGCCTGTACTTCGTCGGTAAACAGCGGGGCTATGTTAAGGGCGCGGCGGTCGCTGCGTAATGTCTAACCCTGATGATCGGGGGACAGGGGATGCGCCAAGGCCATCCCGCCCTGATTATGTCCCCAAGGTCGCTCTAGTCCCGCAGACCCTAGACGATCTGATGCAACGGGCAGGCCCCTATGGTGATGCCGCGAAGACCCATCTGGAATGGTCCGCCATTTCCGTTTGGTTGATGAAGACAGACGGCGAGCAACTTGAAGCCGTATCGTTGCCGGTCCGTGTCGCTCACCTCTCTGTCATCCTGACAAGGGAAGCCGAGGAACATGCCGCAGGATGGCCCCGCCTAAGCGGCGCTGCCGTAACTCCCGCAATCTACGGCTTCTCCCCGGACAGCCAATGCGAAGCCCGCCGCTCTGCCGCTCAAGTCCGTTCGATCTGGGAAGCCAATGGCCGTCCGTACCTCAGGCCCAGCGATTGCAAGTTTGCCTTCCAGTACCTTGCCGCCTGCATCCGTAGCGGGATCATCCCGCCCCTGCCGACAATGGGCGACGTGGAGCCAAGCTCCCCTGCCAAACCGGCACCGCCCCACATTCTAAATATGTTTAAGGAATAAAACCAATGACCGCACTAACTCCCCGCCAAGCCATTAAGGTGAAGGCCGCACTTTCCCTGATTGCAGTACATGGGCACAATCCCCGCTCAGTACAGAAGCAAGCTCAGGACGAAATGGCAAAGGGCTATCCGGCCAATGCCGCGTACTCTACAGCTCTAAACTCATTCACGGCTCGCGTTCCTGCATTGAAGAATACCCTAGAGATTGCTGTCGATCTTATCCATAACAGCGATGATGCTACCGTCTCGATGTATGACAAGGCACTGACAGCATATAATAACAGCGGTGACGAAAGCCATCTTGATAACCTAGCCCCTATGATCCTTGAGGATGCAAAGGCATTGGCTATTGGCAAGGGCGAAGTCACCGAAGCCGATGCAGCTAACTGGACCGTTGATGATGCTCTAGGTAGCACTATCGAAGCCTATGCAGAGACGCCCGATGTTCCTGAGGCATCTTCGATCCCGCCCGGTGAGACGGTCAAAAGCTCATTCGGATTTAACATCCCGAAGCCGAATACGCCACAGGCCCCGCAGCAGCCCGCTCAGGCGCAACAGACCGGCCCGCAGTGGATCATGGGCCCGACCGGCTACACCCTCGTAGCGCAGGCTCCCAGCGGCCCCACCGGGCCTCAGACGGGACAGAGCATGACCGGCTATGATCCCTACAAGGGCGGACAGGACGTGACTGGCATCCGGGTAGGCTTGACCGGGGACGCGGCCCGTCGATCCAATGGCACGCCGGTAGGCGATGTTGCTGGTTTCCAGAACGATACGGGATACCGCGTCACCCCGACCGGGGAACAGGCCCGCCGAGAGGCTGGCGTCCCGCTTGGCTACGATGCCTAATAGACCGGCTAGGAGAGTCGCTGAGAGGCGATAACTAATCAGGCCATACAGATACCCGAGCGCATCCAATCGACTCCTGACGGGGCTGAACGGGGCGCTCTTGGATATCTGTGTCTTTGGCTCGTCACCAAGGCGACATGATAGGCAGCGAGGGAATGCCTCGACTGTCAAATGCTGGACGTACCCCGGTCTTATCCGGTCCCCGTCACGGCCTGCCGTTAGGCTTCACCGCTTGTCTCACCCTATCGCTAGGATGGCGTACCGTCCGGTTATCCCTTGCCGAGTAAGTCGGCACTCTTAGCATCACCTTACGGATCAGCCGTTCCCTGACGGGACTTAAGACGGGATAACCGTAGGCTATCTGCACGGCCCATTATTCGGATTTGCTGGCAATAACAAGTCCCGGCACGCGATAGGTCGCCATAGCCTCGACCAAGCTAAGCAGATCGTACCCGCTCCCGTAGTCATCTGCTACATCGCGGCCAGCATGGCCCATTAACTGCCGCTGCACTCCCTCCGCGATCCTGGCCCTACGGGTGTAATCCTTGAAGGTATGCCGGAAGGAATGGAAAACCTTACGCTTGTCGGCAACTCCGCATACGGTCCGCAGATAGCGGCCAAACCATTCGCCCCATTTAGCCGTATGTCGGCCGTAGATATTAGGCTTG
Source organism: Sphingomonas sp. Leaf38 (assembly GCF_001421825.1). Taxonomy (NCBI): domain Bacteria; kingdom Pseudomonadati; phylum Pseudomonadota; class Alphaproteobacteria; order Sphingomonadales; family Sphingomonadaceae; genus Sphingomonas; species Sphingomonas sp. Leaf38. The sequence goes on from NZ_LMLD01000010.1 coordinate 96,069, forward strand.
AGGTCCGGGAACACCCTGCCCTTTTGATCGGCCAGCTTCTCAACATACGTGATGAAGCCAAGCCGCTCTAACTCGGGATGCAACGGGACAAGCCGTTCACTCGCCGCGTTCTTGATCCTGTTCGCCTGCCCTAGTTCGTCAGTACCCGCAGCGATGCTTAGGAACCATCCTGACAACATCTTGCCGTCTTGATCGGGGTATTCCTTAAGCTGAACGTCCGACACGCGAAGCTGTCCAATTTCCTCCAGCCGCGCCCCAGTGAATAGGCCGAGCAGCGGTAGCCAGTATGCAGCTTCAAGCCTTCCGCCCTTGGGCCGATCCCCATTGGCATAGACCGGGCTGGCAAAGATGGCCTGTAGTTCGGGCAGGGAGAACGGAAGCCGTTGTGTTTTACCACTGTCGGCAACCTTGACGCTAATACCCTCAGCTACGTTCGTCGGCGCTAGATCGTTCTGATATGCCCAGCCAATCAACGTCCGCAGGCGGGAAAGCTTCATGTTCGTATTGGAGACGGTTTGCCCCTCAGTGAGCAGCTTGTCCTTGAACGCCAGCACGTCCTGCCGCGTGATTTGCTCAACCGGCTTGCGCTCTGTTCGGGCATAAAACCATTCGGCTACTGACTTGTGAGTATCCTTGCCCTTGGGAACGACACCGCGTTCCGCAGCCCAGCGGTCTAGAATATCTTTGTCGAGATACAGGCCGGAACCGATAACAGGCTCGCATTCAACGGCTTGATTTTTGCTTTCCGATGCGCGGGCATTTTGTCCGTAGCGAGCGTGGAGGCTGTTTCGCAGCGCTTCCAGTTCCGCCCCTGCCCGCTCTCGCTCATGCAGCACTAACAGCCGACCGGCCCTAGCTATCTCAGCCGGGGAAGCGTCAGCCTCCTTGCCCTCGCTAAGCGCATCCATGATCGGCCCTAGAGCTTCATGCTCCATATCAGCCGTAAAGTTCGCATCCGCTGCATAGTCAGCTTGCTCTTGCTCAGCTTGCCAACGCTGCCGCTCCCGCTCGATCTGTGCAGCGGACTTGATAGGTATCGGCTTAGGTACGGATTTATCCCCGGACTTATCCACAGCTTTATCCCGCTCCGCTTGCTTGAGCAGGGCGTGAGCCTCCTTCGTCATATCGGGTATCACGGCCTTAGCGGCGTCACGGTCCTTTAGACCCAGCGAACGCTTTATCTCCCGCTTGCCCGCCATGTAGGGCCGCAGGTCCGCAGGTATGCCCATGCGGAAATAATAGACCCCGTTAGGGGCTCTGTGGAGGTATGAACACATAGGCTTCCGTCCTCGTACCTTTGTACTAGACGCTTGTAAAAAGCCTTTGCCTCCCAATACTTTACCGTGATTTCAACGGTTTAAAGAGAATGGTGGAGCCGAGGGGGATCGAACCCCTGACCTTTCGCATGCCATGCGAACGCTCTCCCAGCTGAGCTACGGCCCCATTCCCGTTGGGAGGCGGCTCACTAACCGGAGCCGCCCGGGTTGGCAAGCGGCGTAAACACCGCCTGCCAAATTTCTTTATCTCAACGCTCGTGTTCGTCCTGCGGCGTCTCGACGCCGAGGTCGTCGTCGCCGCCCAGATCGACTTCGTCGTCCGCCGACGGCTCTTCGTCCTCGCCGGTGATCGAGGCGATGTCCTCTTCCTCGTCACCCTCGAGATCCGCGTCGGGCTTCTTGGTGTCGGGCTTGGCGACCTCGAACGGCAGCGGCTGCTTGGACTTCAGGATGGGCTCGGGTTCCCACGCATAGCCGCACTCGATGCAGGTCACGGGGTCGGCTTTTTCGAGGTCGTAGAAACGCGTCGCGCATTTCGGGCACGAACGCTTCGTGCCCCATTCCGGCTTGATCATGCCGATAGAACCTTTCGGATGAATGGATTGCGGGGGGATACCCTCGCAAAGTGGGCGCGCCTTGCCATAGCGCAAGGCCACTGTCAAAAGCCCGGCCCGATGACACACCCCCTTCCCCTGCCTCTCGATGTGGTTTCGCGCGGTCCGTTGACCGGTTCGATCGCGGTTCCCGGTGACAAGTCGATCAGCCACCGCGCGCTGATGTTTGCCAGCCTCGCGGTCGGCACCAGCCGGATCGAAGGGTTGCTGGAGGGTGAGGATGTGCTCGCTACGGCGGCGGCGATGCGCGCGATGGGCGCGACGATCGCGCGGCAGGACGACGGCATCTGGGTCGTCGACGGAGTCGGTGTCGGCGGGTTGCTCCAGCCCGAGACCGCGCTGGAGATGGGCAATTCGGGCACGTCGACGCGGCTGCTCATGGGGCTCGTGTCGAGCCATCCGATCACCTGCACCTTTACCGGCGACGCGTCGCTGTCGGGACGGCCGATGGGCCGCGTGATCGAGCCGCTGTCGCAGATGGGTGCGGATATCACCGCGTCGCCCGGCGGCAAGCTGCCGCTGATGGTCCGCGGGATCTGCCCCGCAGTGCCGATCACCTACACGCTGCCCGTTGCTTCGGCACAGGTGAAGTCGGCGATCCTGCTGGCGGGGCTCAACACGCCGGGCATCACGACGGTGATCGAACCGGTCGCGACGCGCGATCACAGCGAGCGGATGCTGACCGGGTTCGGCGCCAAGCTGACTGTCGAGGAAACGAACCAGGGCCGCGTGATCTCGATCACCGGGGAAGCGGAGCTCAGGCCGCAGGACATCGTCGTGCCGGGCGATCCGTCGTCTTCGGCCTTCTGGCTGGTCGCGGCGTCGATCGTGCCGGGGTCGGACATCGTCGTGCGCAATGTCGGGCTGAACCCGACGCGGATCGGCATCGTCACCGCGTTGCGCATGATGGGCGCCGACATCACCGAGCTCGACCCGCGGACCGTCGGCGGCGAGCCGGTTGCCGACCTGCGGGTGCGTCACGCGGCCCTGACCGCGATCGAGGTGCCCGCCGATCTCGCGCCGAGCATGATCGACGAATATCCGGTGCTGTTCGTCGCCGCTGCGTTCGCGACCGGCACGACGGTCGCGCGCGGTGCGCACGAACTGCGCGTCAAGGAATCGGACCGGATCACGACGATGCGGATCGCGCTCGAGGCGTGCGGCGTCGCGTGCGAGGAATATGAGGACGGCATGGCGATCACCGGGTCGGGCGGCGCGCCGATTCGCGGTGGCGCTCGGGTGGCCTCGAAACTCGATCATCGCATCGCAATGAGCATGGTGGTAGCTGGACTTGGGAGCGGCGAGCCCGTCACGATCGATGATGTATCGCCGGTGGCGACGAGCTACCCCGTGTTCTTCCGGTCGCTCGACGCGCTTACCGGCCAGGGGAATTAAGATGATCATCGCAGTCGACGGCCCGGCGGCATCGGGCAAGGGCACGATCGCGCGCGCCTTGGCCAAGCATTACAAGCTTCCCTATCTCGATACCGGGCTGCTGTACCGCGCGGTCGCGTTGAACGTGGCGCGGATGGGGCTCGATCCCGAGAGCGAAGCCGACTCGGTCGCGGCCTGCGATTTCGACGACGCGATGATGACCGATCCGGCGCTGCGCGACGACGATATCGGCGCGCTCGCCTCGATCGTGTCGGCGCACCCGCTGGTCCGCGCGGCGCTGATGCAGCGGCAGAAGCGGTTCGCTGCTCAGGAGGGTGGCGCGATCCTTGATGGCCGCGACATCGGCACGGTGATCGCACCGGATGCGGACGCGAAGCTGTTCGTGAAGGCGACGCCTAACATCCGCGCGCAACGGCGGCATGCGGAGTTGCAGGCGCGCGGTGGGACGGCGAGCAAGGACCGCGTGCTGGCGGATATTCGGGCGCGCGATGCGCGGGATAGTGGGCGGTCTACCGCGCCATTGGTGATGGCGGCGGATGCTGCGTTGCTGGATACGAGCTTTTTGTCGATCGAGGCGTCTGTGCAGCGCGCGGTGGCGCTGGTTGAAGCGCAGCGGGCGAAGAAGGCGGCGGTTTAGGCCTCTCCCCTCACCAGAATAGGAACACCACCCCGGCGGAGGCCGGGGCCCAATTGGGAAAGTCGCCGTAACGAAGCGCTATCTTAGGCCAGTACCGTCCCCCATTTGGGCCCCGGCCTTCGCCGGGGTGGTGTTTGGGTTGGGTTAGGGCTCCGTGCATTAACAGTGTTTCCCCGCGAAGGCGGGGACCCAGACTGGGCTCCCGCCTTCGCGGGCGAACAAAGACGCTGAGAGCCCCCGCCCCTTTAAAGCGCCGTCGCCAGCGTAATCGCCCCCAGCACAACGCCCGGAAAATTCGCCACCGCGATCGGCCAGTCGCGCTTCTGCTTCAGCACGCCATACGCGACCCAGAGCCCGCAATTGACCATCGTCGCGAGCGGCTGGACCACCGACCCCTTCTGCCCGCCAAGGTTCAGCATGATCTGGTCGATATACGACAGATACATCACGATAGCCGTCGCCGTAGCGATCCAGCCCAGCACGAGAATGCCGCGTTCGCTCAAATCTTCGCTCCTGTTGTGAGCCGCCCCTAACGAAGCAGTAGCCAACTTGCTCCGAGACGTGGTTTCGGCTACACAGAGGTGTCCGGCGAGCGATGCTCGTGGAGGAAGGCGCGGAGACCTCTGAGTCTCACGCGCCGTTTTCGCATTCAGCGTCTACGTCCTCTGCGCCTCGTGCCGTCCGGATGCTGCGCCGGCGTTCGGTCGTCGCGGCAACGAAGGCCAAGACCAGCGGACCCAACCGCTTGGCCGGAAACAGACTAGGATTACTGAATTCTATGGCAACCCAGGTAATGCCGACCCGCGACGATTTCGCGGCGATGCTGAACGAAACGCTCGGCGACGCCGACAGCTTCGAGGGCCGCGTGGTGCATGGCACCGTGACCGGCATCGAGAACGACATGGCCGTCATCGACGTCGGTCTGAAGTCGGAAGGCCGCGTGCCGCTTCGCGAATTCGCAGCGCCGGGCCAGAAGGCGGACCTCAAGGTCGGCGACGAAGTCGAAGTCTATGTCGACCGCGTCGAGAACGTGCACGGCGAAGCAATGCTCAGCCGCGATCGCGCCCGCCGCGAAGCCGCATGGGACAAGCTGGAAACCGAATTCTCGAAGACGACCCGCGTCGAGGGCGTGATCTTCGGCCGCGTGAAGGGTGGCTTCACCGTCGACCTGAACGGCGCCGTCGCGTTCCTGCCGGGCTCGCAGGTCGATATCCGCCCCGTGCGCGATGTCACCCCGCTGATGGACATCCCCCAGCCCTTCCAGATCCTGAAGATGGACCGCAAGCGCGGCAACATCGTCGTGTCGCGTCGCGCCGTTCTCGAAGAGACGCGCGCCGAGCAGCGTTCGGGCCTGATCCTCAGCCTCGCCGAGGGCCAGATCATCGACGGCGTCGTCAAGAACATCACCGATTACGGTGCGTTCGTTGACCTCGGCGGCATCGATGGCCTGCTGCACGTCACCGATCTCAGCTACAAGCGCGTCGGTCACCCGAGCGAAGTCCTGAACATCGGCGACACCGTCAAGGTGCAGATCATCCGCATCAACAAGGACACCCAGCGCATCAGCCTCGGCATGAAGCAGCTGGAGAGCGATCCCTGGGATGGCGCGATGGTCAAGTATCCGGTCGGCGCAAAGCTCACCGGCCGCGTCACGAACATCACCGAATATGGTGCGTTCGTCGAGCTGGAAGCGGGCATCGAAGGCCTTGTCCACGTGTCGGAAATGTCCTGGACCAAGAAGAACGTCCATCCGGGCAAGATCGTCAGCACGTCGCAGGAAGTCGACGTCATGGTCCTCGAAGTCGATTCCGAGAAGCGTCGCATCTCGCTCGGCCTCAAGCAGGCTCAGGCCAATCCTTGGGAGGCGTTCGCTGCCGCGCATCCGATCGGCTCGACCGTTGAGGGCGAAGTCAAGAACGCGACCGAATTCGGTCTGTTCATCGGCCTCGACAACGACGTCGACGGCATGGTCCACATGTCCGACATCGCCTGGGGCGTTTCGGGCGAGGACGCGCTCAACCTGCATCGCAAGGGTGAGACCGTCGAGGCCGTCGTGCTCGACATCGACGCCGAGAAGGAGCGTATCTCGCTCGGCATGAAGCAGCTCGAGCGTGGCGGGCCTTCGGCCGGCGGCATCGCAGCAGCAGGCGACAAGCTGAACAAGAACGCGATCGTCACGGTCACCGTTCTCGAAGTCCGCGACGCGGGCCTCGAAGTGCAGCAGGGCGACGATGGCGCGACCGGCTTCATCAAGCGCACGGATCTGGGTCGCGATCGCGACGAGCAGCGTCCGGAGCGTTTCCAGGTCGGGCAGAAGTTCGACGCGATGGTGACGGGCTTCGATCGTTCGAAGAAGCCGACCTTCTCGATCAAGGCTATGCAGATCTCGGAAGAGAAGCAGGCCGTTGCACAGTACGGTTCGTCCGATTCGGGCGCGACTCTGGGCAACATCCTGGGCGAGGCTCTCAAGGCTCGCACGGAAGCTGAAAAGAAGTAAGTCTAACGATTTACCGATAAATTGGCCCGGCATGTCCCAAACATGCCGGGCTTTTTATTGCCTATTCCATTTTGGTTTTTCATTGCGCTCGGATTAGTGCTAACGCTTCGCAAGTTGATTTATGTCAACGAGCGGAACTGCGAAACGAGCGGGAAAACGAATGATTCGATCTGAACTGGTCCTCAAGATCGCCGAGGCGCATCCGGACCTGCAACCGAACGAAGTCGAACTGATCGTCAGCACGTTTTTTGACGAGATTTCCAAGCGATTGGCCGCGGATGGCCGGGTCGAGTTGCGCGGCTTCGGCGCATTTTCGACGCGCGCCCGCGATGCCCGCACGGGTCGCAATCCGCGTACCGGCGAAGTCGTCGCGGTCGATGCCAAGCGCGTCCCCTATTTCAAGCCCGGCAAGGAAATGCGTGCGCGCCTAAACGTGTGATCGACGCGATTCGCGATCTTCAGCGCCGTTCGGTCGAGTTTCTGCCCGAGACGGGTTGACCCGACGGACGGCGTCGTCTTGTTGGGGGTGTGTGCGGACGTGGCGAAACCGGTAGACGCAGGAGACTTAAAATCTCCCTCCCTAGGAGTGCGGGTTCGAGTCCCGCCGTCCGCACCAGCGCCCCTGCGTTTCTGGCGATCTGTCTCGCGCTGAGCACAGCGCTTGCGGGGTGCGATAATCGTCGCCCGGACACCGGCGCCGTGGTCGTCAGCGCGATCGGCGAGCCACCGCGGGTCGCCGATCCGCGCCGCACGCTGCTCGACACCCCCAGCAGGCTGCTGATCGACTCGACCGCGCAGGGCCTTGTCCGGTTCGACGCCGCGGGACAGATCGAACCGGGTCTCGCCGAGCGCTGGATCGTGATCGACGGCGGAATGAGCTACATCTTCCGCCTGCGCGAGGGCGATTGGGGCGACGGCACGCCGGTCACCGCCGATCAGGTCGTCGCGATCCTCAAGCGCCAGATCGCACCCGGCTCGCGCAACCCGCTCGCACCGTTCCTGACCGCGATCGACGAAATCGTCGTGATGACCCCGCAGGTGATCGAGGTCCGGCTTGCCCGCCCTCGTCCCGATTTGCTCAAGCTGTTCGCGCAACCCGAATTGGGCCTGTTACGCGTGACGCCGACGGGCGGCAGCGGTCCTTTCCGTGTCGCGCCGCACGGACGTGGGCGAGCGCCGCTGCTGCGCCCTGCCTTCGATCCGAACCAGGCCGACCCCGAGGATCAGCGAGCGACTAAGCCCGAGGAGGACGTCCGGCTGATCGGCGAACGCGCCGCGCGTGCGATCGCGCGGTTTGCCAATCGCGATTCGGACCTCGTCAGCGGCGGCAGCTTCGCCGATTGGCCGTTGCTCGCGACCACCAGGATAGCGCCGGGCAATGTGCGGATCGATCCAGCAGCGGGACTGTTCGGGCTGGCGATCGTCCGTCGTGACGGTTTTCTCGCCGAGGTCACCAATCGCGAGGCCGTTGCCGAGGCGATCGATCGCACCGCGCTGACCACGGCGATTGCGCCCGCCTGGGATCCCGCCGACCGTATCCTGCCCGACATCCTCGATTCGGCCGCGCTGCCGCAGGTTCCCGCCTGGACGCTGCTGACGCAGGACGAGCGCCGGATCGCGGCACGCCAGAAAATCGCGGCCTGGCCCGAGGGGCCGGTTACGCTCCGGATCGCACTGCCAAACGGTCCGGGGGCGACCTTGCTCTACGCGCAGATCGCCGGATCGCTGATTGCGGTCGGGATCACGCCGCAGCGAGTCGAGGCTGACGCCGACGCCGAGCTCGCGCTGATCGATGCGGTTGCGCCCTATGACAGCGCGCGCTGGTATCTGGCCACGGCGTGCGTGCTGTGTGGCGAGACGGCGCAAGCCGCGATCGATGCCGCGCGCGAGGCGCCGACGCTCGCGGAACGCGCGCGGCGGATCGCTGTGGCGGATGCGGCGATGAATGCGGACGTCGCGTTCATTCCGCTCGCCCGACCGTTGCGCTGGTCACTGGTCTCGGCGCGGTTGCAGCAATGGCAGCCCAACACGCGAGCATGGCACCCGTTGAACCGGTTGCGTGCCGACACCAACTGACGCTCATGAATCAGCGCCCCACCCGCCTCGCCTCCGGGCTGACCTTCGACTCCCTGCCGATCGGGCGCGACGCGCTGTCCGTCCGCCGCCGCGTCGAAGCGATGGAGCGCGTCATGGAGGGGCTGTTCACGCTTCCCGGCACCAACCGCAAGGTCGGCATGGACGTTATCCTCGACCTCGTCCCGTTCGGTGGCAGCACGATCGCGGCTGCGGTCGGCGCATGGATGGCCTGGGAAGCGCGCAACATCGGGATGTCGCGGATCCAGATGGCCCGCATGTTCGGCAATGTCGGCGTCGACTGGGCGCTCGGAATGATCCCGTTCGTCGGGGCTATCCCCGACTTCTTCTTTCGCTCGAACACACGGAACCTGCGGATCATCAAGAAGCATCTCGACAAGCATCATCCGTCGACGACGACGCTCGAGGGCTAGTATTCGGCGCTCCGGTGGAGGCGAAGGCCCGATTGGGAAACGTCGGCAAGGGCACCGGCGCTTTATTGCGGCTACCGCACCAAATAGGCCCTAGCCTCCGCGGGCGCGGCAACGCAGGATCGCCTATCGACGTCCCCGCCAGATCTGCAGCGGCGCGCTCGGGGCCAGCCCACCTTGGTGCACCGGGCAGCGGCGATAGCGGAAGCGGCGGTCGAGACAGATCCAGACCTCGTCCAGCCAGCCCTGCTTCGACGCCGTCACGCGCATCATGTCTGGTTTCAGACCCGGGTTCGCCCCTGCCATGGCGGCCGCGAACCGCCAAGCGGTCAGCGGCGCTCGCGACAGCGCATCCATGTCGGGATAGCGCAGCTTACCGTAAAGAGCCGCCGACTGGTTGAAATATTTCGCCGGACGATAGCCAGGCATGCAGGTGCCATGCTTCGCCCATTCATGCTGGAGCAGTTGCGCTGACGGCGTCGTGCACAGGTGCGCGCGGATGACCGGCGGCGGCACGAACTCGGCGGCGCGACAATATTGCGGCCACGCCTTGCCGACGCCATCCGGCCACAGCCCGTGGAGCGTAAAGCCGAAGCGGTTTCCCGCGCCGCACTGGAACGTCGCCCCTGCCCGGTCGCCATTGTCGCGACAATATTGCGGCGTCCAGCTGATCGCCAGCGTGTAGCTGCCGATCGGCACGTCACGCTTTGGCTGGCTCTCGGATGGCAGGTCCGGGCGGACGCGCTCCACCGTTGCCGGCGTCGTGCATTGATAGGACTGCGCCTGCACCACCGCGGGGAATGCGATTGCCGCAGCGGCGAGCGTCACTCTAGCGAACATGCGCGTTATCCTCGTTAAGATCATCATGCCGCGCGTCATGCCCGTCGTCATCGATATCGGGCAGTTCGCCGAACCAGAGCTGCGCGTCGGCCGCAAACAACTGGATCGCGGCGGCTACGTACAGTGCGTTGGTGACGATCGACAGCGCCACCGTCATGCCATTCGCCGCGCGACCCATGAGTAAGGTGCCGAGCGACAACAGGATGCTGAGCACGCCGAACGCGGCGAGGACAACGACCACCCATTTTGCGACGAAGCTCGGCGCGCGGGCGGTGAAATACCAGAGCAGCAGCGCGACCGCGATGCTGATCGCCTGCGTCATCGGCAGGACCCAGGTCGCAGCGGCGAGTATCGGGTTGGCGCCGAGGATCGCGGCACGCTGGCTCCAGCTGGTGGCGGACACGACCAGCCCAAGCACGAACGCGGCGAGGTAGAGCCGTTCGTACCGCACGATGGATGGCGGTCTGATCATGATCCTGGTCCCCTGCGTCCGATCCGACGCCGCGTCCGCGCCGTGCCGGCCTGGCACGGCGATCACAGCATCGCGAAATCGAGCCCTATATCCGCCGCAGGTGCCGACTGCGTCAAGCGGCCGACCGATATGTAGGTCACGCCGGTCTCGGCGATCGCGCGGATCGTATCGAGGTTGACGCCACCCGACGCCTCGGTCGGCACGCGGCCACCGACCAGAGTCACGGCCTCGCGCAACATCGCCGGCGGCATGTTGTCGAGCAGCAGGCGCGTCGCCCCGGCGGCCAGAGCAGGCTCGACCTGATCGATGCGATCGACCTCGACGATGATCTGCGCAATCCCGGCCGCCTTCGCCCGGCGAACGGCCTCGGCAACGCCGCCGGCGACCGCGACGTGGTTGTCCTTGATCATCGCCGCATCCCATAGCCCCATGCGGTGGTTCTGCGCACCGCCCGTACGCGTCGCGTATTTCTCCAGCACGCGCAGCCCGGGAATCGTCTTGCGCGTATCGAGCAGGATCGCACCGGTTCCCTCGATCGCGTCGACATAGGCCCGCGTCATCGTCGCGATTCCCGACAGATGCTGGACGGTGTTCAGCGCAGACCGTTCGGCGGTGAGCATCGCCCGCCCGACGCCTTCGAGCCGCAGCAACTCGGTACCGGCCGCAACCACATCGCCATCGCGAACCAGACGCGCGATCCGAACCTGCGGATCGAGCGAACGGAAGAACGCCTCGGCAAGATCGAGCCCGGCGACGACGATCGGATCACGGCTATCCATCACGCCGGTAAAGCGCGCGTCGGCGGGAATCACCGCGGTGGAGGTAATGTCGCCGAGCGCGCCGAGGTCCTCGCCCAGCGTCGCCGCGACAAAGGCATCGATGTCGAAGTCACCCGGAAACCCCAAACGCTCGGGCAATGCTGCGTTCACCTATCGCCTCCCAGAATTCGCCGACCGGCCTTGCAACCGCCGGTGCCAAAAAACGGCCTGCGGGGACAGCAAAATTCAGCCGCCCCCGCGGCACGAAAAATACTTCGAGATAGCCGGAACCAATATCCCCAACGACGGTTTCAGGCCGGATACCCAAGGAAATTCCGATGATTACCAAGACGATCGCCGATACCGCACACCTCAACGCCCTGCTCAACGAGGCGCTTGCGCTGGCCGACGCCTTGGAACTGCCGATCGTCGCAATCCACGTCGACCAGGCGCTTGCCCAGCTCGGCGGAGATTCCACCGCCGCCTGAGCGCGGATTATCGCGCGCCCAGATCGCCTTTGCCGACGGTATTCGACGCCATACGCAGCATCGCGTCGAGGCTCTTCTTGGCCTGAAGCCTGAGGCCTTCCTCGATCTCGATCCGCGGGCTCAGGTCGCGCAGCGCGACGTAGAGCTTTTCCAGCGTGTTGAGCGCCATGTACGGGCAGATGTTGCAGTTGCAGTTGCCGTCCGCGCCCGGCGCACCGATGAAGCGCTTGTTCGGCAATGCCTTTTCCATCTGGTGGATGATGTGCGGCTCGGTCGCGACGATCAGCGTGTCGCCCGGCATCGCCAACGCATAGTCGAGAATGCCGCGCGTCGAACCGACATAATCGGCGTGATCGAGGATGATCGGCGGGCATTCGGGATGCGCCACCACAGGGGCCCCTGGATGCTGCGCCTTGAGCTTCATCAGCTCGGTCTCGCTGAACGCCTCGTGGACGATGCACACGCCCGGCCACAGCAGCATGTCGCGGCCGGTCTTGCGCGCGAGATAGCCGCCGAGATTGCGGTCGGGGCCGAAGATGATCTTCTGCTCGGGCGGGATCTGCGCGAGGATCGTGTCCGCCGACGACGAGGTGACGATGATGTCGGAGAGCGCCTTCACCTCGGTCGAGCAGTTGATGTAGGTTAGCGCGATGTGATCGGGATGCTTGGCGCGGAACGCGGCGAACTGCTCGGGCGGGCAGCTGTCCTCGAGGCTGCAGCCGGCATCCATGTCGGGCAATACGACGATCTTGTCGGGCGACAGGATCTTGGCGGTCTCCGCCATGAACCGCACGCCGCAGAACGCGATGACATCGGCGTCGGTAGCGGCCGCCTTGCGCGACAGATCGAGGCTGTCGCCGACGAAATCCGCCAGATCCTGAAGCTCGGGCTTCTGGTAGTAATGCGCGAGGATGACCGCGTTCTTCTCCTTGCGGAGCCGCTCGATCTCGGCGCGAATGTCGATGCCGGCGAAGTTCTGGTTCAATTCCATGATCGTATCCCGAGTGGTGCCCGTCTTTTAGCGCCTGTTCCCTAGCACGTCCTGCAGCGAGCGCGAGGTATCCCAGCGTTCGGTGCTCGGGGTCGGCTCGTCGGCGAAGCGTACCGCGACGGTCGCGTCGATCCCCGCGGCGCGCAGCGGCATCGCGAAACTGCGCTCGACCGCGCGGCGCGTGGCGTCGCGCGCGAGCTTGATCATCGCCGGCTCGCGCGCCTGGCGGATCAGTTCGATCTGGCCGGCGCGACGGTTGGCGGCATCGAGGCGCTTTTCGGCATCGGTGAAGGTGGTCAGCACGCCGCCCGAGCCATATTCGCGGACTGCGGTGAGATCCACCTGCGGACCATCCGCCTCGATCGCGGGCAGCCGTACGGACAGCGTCTTGCTGGTGCCGTCCCACGCGACATCGGCCTGCGTCAGCTTGGCCATGTCGACTTCATAGCGCACCATGCCCGGCATGATGAGCGTCTTCTCCGTGGTGAAACCCAACTGCGACTGTTTCGACGTGACGACCGCGACATAGCGCGCGGCGAACGCGGAGAGGCGATTCTGTTCGCGCAGCCCCGCCAGGCTGGCGCTGGCGATCGTCGTCGGGTCGGGGGTCAGCCGGTCGCTCACATAACGCTGCACGCCCCAGAGCGCGAGCAGACCGGCGAGGATCAGGATGACGACGACGCCAACCGCCTTTGCCAGAAATGCGCCGATGCCGCTTTTGCGGTTCGGTTCGATTACGTCGTCCGCCATGTCTCGCCTTCCTCGATCACCAGTCCACGGGTTTGCAGATCGTACAGATGGGCCAGCACCGAACGCGCGGCCGCGGGTACGAGCCGCGCGTCGAGCCCGACATACATACGCTCGACCAGCGCCGGGATCGGCCGCGCGGCGTCGCGGAGCAGTCGGAGGATCTGCCCCTCGCGCTGCTTGCGGTGGCCAAGCATGCCGCGGACAAGGCGTTGCGGCTTCTCGATCGCCTCGCCGTGGCCGGGGTAATAGATCCGGTCGTCGCGCCGCATCAGCTTTTCGAGACTCGCCAGATAGGCCGTCATGTTCCCATCGGGCGGCGAGACGATCGTCGTCGACCATCCCATGACGTGATCGCCGGAAAACAGCGCCTTGGTCTCGGGCAACGCGAAGGCAAGGTGGTTCGACGTGTGGCCGGGCGTCGCGATCGCCTGCAGCGTCCAGCCGGCGCCGGTGACCGTATCGCTCTCGTGCAGCACGCGGTCGGGGGCATATGCCGTGTCGAAGGATGCATCCGCGCGCGCACCCGCGTCGGCCAAGTCGAAGGGGGCCGCGCCGACGATCGGTGCGCCGGTGATTATTTGCAACGGCCGCGTCGCGGGACTGTGGTCGCGGTGGTGGTGCGTGACGACGATCGCGGTGACCGGGCGACCGTCGATCGCGCGGGTCAGGGCATCCAAGTGCGCAGGATCGTCGGGACCCGGGTCAATCACACCGACATCGGTCGTGCCGACGATATGCGTCTGCGTGCCGGTATAGGTGTAGGGCGACGGATTGGGCGCGAGCACACGGACGACGAGCGGCTCGAGCTGGATCGGGATACCGGTCGGATGCTCAGCCATGGATGCGAGATGGCCGCTTGGCGCAGCGATGGCAAGACCCGCATATTTCGGGCGGCTGTCGCCGATCTTTACAAGTCGGTATCATCAACATTGGCGATTAACCATCGGATGCCCCGAAACAGCATGACTGAGCGATTTTGGCACGCCCGATGCATCGTCTGAGCGGTCACCGAACGCATCCGCGTTCACGCAGGGTGGATCGACCGCTTCTTCCGGTCTCGCGTCGATCCACCCTCCCCGGTGCTGCTTCAAAATCGATCATCGGGACGCGCAGAGCCGGATTGTGGCGTCGAGGCATGCGACGATGCCGTACCTATCATCGAACGCTGGGGGATCACTCGATCCAGGTGCCCCCCGCTAGACAATGCCACCCCAGCATCCTCTGGGGTGGCGATTGAGGAGGGGCGGAAGTTCTGCGTCAGTTCGCCTTCTGCGTTTCGAACAGTTGCGCCAGTTCGCCGCTTTCGTACATCTCCATCATGATGTCCGAGCCGCCGACGAACTCACCATGGACATAGAGCTGCGGGATGGTCGGCCAGTCCGAATACGCCTTGATGCCCTGGCGGATACCCTGGTCCTGCAGCACGTCGACGCTCTCGAACTCGACCTCGAGATGATTGAGGATCGCGATCGCGCGGCTGGAAAACCCGCACTGCGGGAAGAGCGGGCTGCCCTTCATGAAGAGGACGACGGGGCTGGCTTTGACCAGGGCGTCGATGCGGGCGTTGGAGTCGTCGGTCATTGATAGATCCTCAGGAAATTGCGGTGGTAAGCTGAAGTGCGTGCAGAACGCCGCCCATACGGCCACCAAGCGCGGCATAGACGGCCTGGTGCTGCTTCACGCGGCTCATGCCGGCGAAGCTCGCGGCGATCACTTTTGCGGCATAATGATCGCCGTCACCGGCAAGATCGGTGATCTCGACCTGCGCGTCGGGAATAGCGTCGCGGATCATCGTCGCGATGTCGTCGGCAGCCATCGGCATCTCAGCGCGCCTCCAGCAACTGGCGACGCGCCTCGATCATCTGCTGCGCGAGCGCACGGCGGACGGTCGCCTCGTCGTGATCGAGGCCCGCCGCGGTCAGATCGCCGACCAGCTTGCGCACGACGTCGTCGTCGCCGCCGCCTTCCATGTCGGCATGGACGAGCGCGGTCGCATAGGCATCGGTCTCTTCCGGCGTAAGCTTCATCTCCTGCGCCGCCCAGCCGCCGAGCAGGCGATTGCGGCGTGCGGTGATCCGGAACGCCATCTCCTCCTCGCGTGCGAAATTCGCCTCGCTCGCGCGTTCGCGATCGTCGAATGTGGTCATGTCGCGAATTCCCGTTGAGCCTCGTCTTGGCCCCGAGATAGGTCGCCTACCGTCGCTACGCAATAATCGACGGGATTCGGTAAAAACCTACTAGCGCCACGCCGAAAATGTACCGATATATATGACGGTCACGTGACAAACGCACGGGCAGGAGAGCGATCATGACGAGCATTTCAGTACCTGCATCCACTCCGCCTACACAGTCGGCGCCGCGCGTCGTCCAAGGCTTGGCATATGGCATGATGGCGTCATTGATGATGTGGGCGGCGATAGCAGCCGTCGCCTACGAAATCCTCTGACCCGGTCTCTGCAGCTAGCAGAGGTGCCTTGGAGATGGGGAGGCCAGCAGGGTTAGCTGACCTCCACCACCAGCTTGCCGATCGCGCCGCGTGCAGCCATCTTGGCGATCGCCTTGCCGCCATCCTCGAATGTGAAGACCTCGGTCACGCGCGGCGCGATTTTGCCCTGTTCCCACAGATCGAACAGCGTCTCGATATGCGCCTGGTTGGCCTTCGGATCGCGCGCCGCGAACGCGCCCCAGAACACCCCACAGACGTCGCAGCTCTTGAGCAGGGTCAGGTTGAGCGGCAGCTTGGGGATGCCGGCGGGGAAGCCGACGACGAGATATTTACCCTCCCAGGCGATCGAGCGTAGCGCGGGCTCGGCATAATCGCCGCCCACGGGATCGTAGATCACGTGCGCGCCATCGCGACCGACCGCGGCCTTGAACTGTTCGGCGAGCCCCTTCGACTGGTCCTTGTCGAACGGCGCTCGCGCGTAGATCAGCGTTTCGTCGGCACCCGCGGACTTCGCCGCGGCGGCCTTCTCCTCGGACGAGACGGCGGCGACGACTTTGGCGCCGAACGCCTTGCCGAGCTCGATCGCGGCCAGCCCTACCCCGCCCGCCGCGCCCAGGACGAGCAGCGTCTGCCCCGCCTTGATATGGCCGCGGTCGAGCAGCGCGTGGATCGTCGTGCCGTAGGTGAGGATCAGCGATGCACCCTCGGCGAAGCTGCGGCCTTCCGGAAGCCGGTAGAGCTTGGCGGGGTCGGCGATGACCTGCTCGCACAGGCCGCCATGGCCGAGCATCGCGATCACGCGGTCGCCGATTTCCCAGCCGGTGACGCCCTCGCCGATCGAGGCGATCGTGCCGGCGATCTCACCGCCCGGCGCGAACGGACGCTGCGGCTTGAACTGGTATTTGTCCTCGATGATCAGGACGTCGGGAAAGTTGATCGCGCAGGCCTTGACCGCGACGACGACCTGTCCGGGGCCGGCCGCCAGATCGGGCAGCGCGACCATCTCCAAAGTTTCAGGTCCGCCGACCGCCTTCGACACCAATGCTCGCATACCCGCTCTCCACCGTCGTCCAGGGGCGGTTCGATGCGACCGCCTCCTCGAATTTCGAAATCTGGGTATCTCTTGCCAGCGTCAGGCCGACTTCGTCCAGCCCTTCCATCAGACACTGGCGACGGAAGGCGTCGAGTTCGAAGGTGAAGCGATCCTGGAACGGGGTGGTCACGGTCATCGTCTCGAGATCGACGGTAACGATCTGGTCCTGCGCGACCTCCAGCAGGCGGTCGATCGCCGCCTGCGGGAGGACGACCGGGACGATGCCGTTCTTGAACGCGTTGCCTGAGAAAATGTCGGAGAAGCTCGGCGCGATCACCGCGGTGATGCCCATGTCGGCGAGCGCCCATGCGGCGTGCTCGCGGCTCGAGCCGCAGCCGAAATTATCGCCCGCGATCAGGATCGGCGATCCGGCATAGCGCGGGTCGTCGAAGATGTTGCCGGGTTGCGCGCGCACCGTCTCGAACGCGCCACGACCCAGGCCGGTGCGCGTGATCGTCTTGAGCCAATGCGCGGGGATGATGACATCGGTATCGATGTTCTTCGCGCCCCACGGATAGGCGCGACCCGAGACGGTGGTGACGGGGGTCATCGCTGTTCCGTGCGCTCCGGGCCCGTTCGCTCCGGAGTGGTGCGCGCCGATGCGACATAGGCCGCGACGCCGCTGATCATGGCGCCCGCCGCCAGCAGTACGAAAACCTTCTTCACGCTACTTCCCCCATCAACTCTCTGACGTCGCTCAGCTTGCCGGTTACCGCCGCTGCCGCCGCCATCGCGGGTGATACCAGATGCGTGCGCGCTCCGGGACCCTGTCGGCCGACGAAATTACGGTTCGACGTGGAAGCGCAACGCTCCCCCGCAGGGACTTTGTCCGGGTTCATCGCCAGGCACATCGAACAGCCCGGCTCGCGCCATTCGAACCCTGCCGTGATGAAGATCCGGTCGAGCCCCTCGGCTTCCGCCTGCCGCTTGACGAGGCCCGAGCCGGGGACGACGAGCGCGCGCACGCCATCCGCGACATGGCGCCCGTCGGCGATCGCGGCGGCGGCGCGCAGGTCCTCGATGCGACTGTTGGTGCAGCTGCCGATGAAGACGTGCTGGATCGTGACGTCGCGCATCGCGGTGCCCGCGGTCAGCCCCATATAGTCGAGCGACTTCTGCGCCGCCGCCTGCTTGGCGGGGTCGGCGAAGCTCGACGGTTCGGGGACGACGCCGGTGATCGCGACGACGTCCTCGGGGCTGGTGCCCCAGGTGAGGCCGGGGGCGATATCGGCGGCATCGAGCACCACAGTCTTGTCGTAGCGCGCTCCGGGATCGGTCGCGAGGCTACGCCACCAGGCGACCGCCTTGTCCCAATTCTCGCCGGTCGGCGCCATCGGCCGGCCCTTGAGATAGGCGAAGGTCGTGTCGTCGGGCGCGATCAGACCCGCGCGCGCGCCTGCCTCGATCGACATGTTGGCGATCGTCAGGCGGCCTTCGATCGACATCGCGCGGATCACACTGCCGGTGAACTCGATGACGTGGCCGGTGCCGCCCGCCGCGCCGATCTTGCCGATGATCGCGAGGATGACGTCCTTCGGGCTGACGCCGAAGCCGAGGTCGCCGTCGACGCGGACTTCCATCGTCTTGGCCTGCGAGAGCAGCAGTGTCTGTGTGGCGAGGACGTGTTCGACCTCACTGGTGCCGATCCCGAACGCCAAGGCGCCGAGCGCGCCATGTGCCGACGTGTGGCTGTCGCCGCAGACCAATGTCGTGCCGGGGAGCGTGAAGCCCTGCTCGGGGCCGACCACGTGAACGATGCCCTGCTCCGCCGCGGTCGCATCGATATAGTCGATGCCGAACTCCGTCGTGTTGCGGCGCAGCGCGTCGAGTTGCTGTGCGCTTTCGGGATCGGCGATGGGCAGGACGCGCCCGGCGGCGTCCTTGCGCGGAGTCGTCGGGAGGTTGTGGTCGGGGACGGCAAGCGTCAGGTCGGGACGACGCACCTTGCGCCCGGCAACGCGGAGACCTTCGAACGCCTGCGGGCTGGTGACCTCGTGAACGAGGTGACGATCGATATAGATCAGGCAGGTGCCATCGTCGCGACGTTCGACGACATGGGCGGCCCAGATCTTCTCGTACAAGGTTTGTGGAGTCGCCATAATGGCGCCCCGTTAACCGATAGTTGCGCCCAGGCAAAGCCCAAGCGCAACTATCGACCGAGTTCTACGCGACGTGTGTCGCGGCCGCTGGCGGCCTAACCGTCCTGCGCCAGGTCCTTGACCGACGATACCAGGACACCGACGACGATCGGATTGCCGAGCGCCGATGTCGTCGTCACGACCAGGTTGCTCGCCGAATTGAACGTTGTGCTGGTCTGCGTCGTGCTGTCCGAGCTGTTGCTGACATAATAGGGCCAGCAACCATAGCCCTCGTCGCTGGTGATATGCGCATAAGTCTGCTCAGCGGCGCTGAACGTCTGCGACGATGTCGTCGTCGTCGACGTACCGTCCGCGATGATCAGGCTGGTCACGACATATTGCATCGAGCCCTTGGCGCCGAACAGCGCCTCCCACTGCGCCAAATCGGTCCACACCTCGGCCGTCTTGTTGTTGTACGCATAGGCCAGCGCCGCGCCATAATACCAGGGCAGATAGGTCGTCGTATCGGCCTTGATCGACTCGCCCGACAAGGGCTGCGCCGTCACGTTGATGAAATGCTCATAGGACACCGCGACCGAAAAATCGGCCGATGCGAATGTCTGCGAAAAGTCGCTCGACTCCGAGCTGCTCGATTTCGAGTAGAAATAACTGCCGCCGGTCGAGTTGCTGCTGTTCGCCCAGGACTCGCTGATGTCCGATGATGCCGTGGCCGACTGCATCGTGAACTTGACGCTGGGTGCGACGGCGATATCGCTCAATACCTGATCATAGGTCTGGTTGAACGCCGCGGGCCCGCCAAGCGGCAGATTCAGCTGCAGCTCCTGTGCGATGTAGATCGGATTTTCGAACCCGGCGCGGTAGAGCGTATAGCATTGCGCCGCGGATCCGGGATTGGGCACGAGCTCGGCCATGCTCCAATTCTGGAACAGGTTTTCCAACGCCGTCTGCAGGACGGTTGCCGAATCGCTGAATGCCGAGGGATTTGCTTTGAAATACGCGCTCTTGGTCGTGGTCCAGGCCGACATGTTGCTCGATCCCATTGCCGTGCCGAACTCCGCGGCGTTCGGCGCCTGCACGAACGACAGCAGCGACGTGTACTGGCTCGAAAAGCTGACCAGCGTGTCGGGCGTATAATATTGCACCACCGTATCCATGGGCAGTTCGTTCATCATGTCCCAAAGCTGATCGGTCGTCCGCGGCAGGATGACGTCGCCCTGACTCAGCTGGAATTCCTGAACCGAAAGGTTCAACTCCTTCGCCAATGTATTATACCATTGTGCATTCACGGTATCGAGAACCGTCGTGGGGTCTGACATGGTTTGCCTTTCGTGAAGAGAGCGCAAACATCTAAAGACGAATGATGACGATCATCTTCGAATTTCCAGCGCCCACCTTCATGTCCGACTCTCTGCCTCCTGGCGTCAACGATGACATGATCCGATATGAAGCATTGCTGATTTTTGACACGGTTCGCTGCGCTGAAATACAATGAATATCAGCATGTTTACGCACTTATACTTTGCGTTTTACTGATCCGATTTGCGCTAGTCCGTATCGGATCGTTTCGCGCTGCTTACCACATCGATTCGGGTCAGGAACGCGACGCTGTCGGCGAGCACGGGTGCTTTCCCGCGGAATGGTTTCGATAGCGCCATCACGACGTTCTCGTGGGTCAGTCCGGGATAATCGATATGCGTCACCGGCGCGCCGAGCGCCCTCAACCGTGCGGTCAGGTTGATCGCGTTGTGCGGCTTGACCTGCGTGTCGTCGCCCGCGGTGATCAGCAGCATCGGCGGCGTATCCGCGCGCGCGAAGTGGATCGGCTGCGTCATCACCGGGTCGGCGGCGCCCTGCATCGCGTCGATCGCGCGTTGTGCGGTGAAGGGGTAGAAGTCGTAGGGCCCACACAGGCCAACCGCGGCCTTGATGATGTGCGGGTCGACGCCCTCCGCCTTCAGCCAGCGCTGGTCGAGCGTCAGCATCGCGACGGTATAGGCGCCTGCCGAGTGGCCGGCGACCGCGATCCGGTTGGGGTCGCCGCCCGATTGCGCGATGTGATCGCGGGTCCATTTCACCGCTTCGACGCCATCCTGGAGGAAGGCGGGGAAGCGCACGTCGGGGACCTTGCGGTAATCGGGCATGACGACGACGTAGCCCGCCTTCGCATAGGCGCGCGCGGCGAACGCATAGGCGTCGCGCGCGCCATGCACCCAGCCGCCGCCATACCAGAAGATCAGCACCGGCAACCCGGTCTTCGCGCCGCCCGATGGTCGCCAGACGTCGAGCTTCTGGCCATGCGTGCCAAACGGCACCCCCTCGCGGACCCGCGCGGTCCCGCGGCCACCGCCCGTCACGCCGTCTAGGACGCTAAGCGTACCCGGCCCCGCGCCGAACGCCGCGCCCGCGATCAGGATCACGATCAACGCCAGGACGATAGCCGCACGCTTCATCAGGCGGTGTGGTGCGCGGTAGTTTTCGCCGCGACCTCGTCCGCGGTGACGCCAGGGGCGAGTTCGATCAGCTTGAACGGCGACTCGTGATCGGGCCGCTGGAACACCGCGAGATCGGTGACGATCATGTCGACGACGTTCTTGCCGGTCAGCGGCAGCGAGCACGCCGGGATGAACTTCGGCGTGCCGTCCTTGGCGGTGTGATCCATCACGACGATGATCTGCTTGACGCCCGCGACGAGATCCATCGCGCCGCCCATGCCCTTGATCATCTTGCCCGGGATCATCCAGTTGGCGATGTCGCCGTCTTCGCTGACCTCCATCGCGCCGAGCACCGTCAGGTCGATATGCCCGCCGCGGATCATCGCGAAGCTGTCGGACGAGCTGAAATACACCGACGAGGGCAGTTCGCTGATCGTCTGCTTGCCCGCATTGATCAGGTCGGCATCCTCCTCACCCGCATAGGGGAACGGGCCGATCCCGAGCATCCCGTTCTCCGACTGGAGCGTGACGGTCATCCCGTCCGGGATGTTGTTGGCGACCAGCGTCGGGATGCCGATGCCGAGATTGACGTAATAGCCGTCCTTCAGTTCCCTGGCGGCGCGCGCGGCCATCTGGTTGCGATCCCACGGCATCAGTTGAACGTTCCTTCCTGGATGGTCGAGATGGTCGTGACCTGTTCGCGCAGTTCGGCGCTGACGCCCTCGACGATGGCCTGCAACGCGGCATGCTCGGCAAGGCCCCACGTGCCCGCATAGGCGCGCGCGGCGTGGCGGATCGTATCGGCGAGCAGATAGCCGAACACCGTCGGATCCTCGAGCACGCCCGCATCGATCAGCACGTTGCTGCCCGCATTGTTGGTGATCCAGATGCGCGCGACCTCGACCGATTCGTCGGTCAGTGCAGCGCCTGCATCAAGTTTGATTGCGTTGGCGTGATCGGCCATCAGCGCATGCCTCCAGTCGGGGCCCATTGGACGTTGGGCGGGAACACGTCGTCACGCGAGCCTTTCAGCGCGGTGCCGTAGACGGGGTTGGGCAGCACGAACCACCCTGCCCCCCATTTCGCGGTGATCGCGGGCGACTGCACCACGGCGCGACGCGCGGCGGGGGTTTGCCCTGCGTTGAACAGGTCGCTGAAATCGCCGAGCTGATCGCCGCCCATCGCGACGACGCAGTATTTCGACGCGATCCTCGCGCGGCGGCCGTCCTTTTTGGAGCCGGTCGCATCGTCGCCCGACAGGAACAGCGTTTCGCCATGGCGCGCGGGGCCGAGCCCTGCCCCCTCGATCGCGGCTTGCGTCTGCGCGGCGTTGGCGGCGGAGCGGTTGGTGTTGAAGACCACCGTCACGCCCATCGCGCGGAGTTGTGCCAGCGCCGCCAGCGCGCCGGGGACGGGCGCGACCTGCTTGATGCCGGTGCGCTCCCACGCCTGCCAGCGCGAATCGGACCAGGGCTGGCCCGACGCCGCGTCATATTCGAAGCCGAGGTTGAGCAGCACGGTCTCGTCGACGTCGAACACCGCCGCTTTCGGCTTGGTGCCGCACGCGGTCCAGCTGGGCGCGGCAAGCGACGCGCCGGGCGCGAGGACGACCGATACCGGCGCACGCTGCGCGCGGACGTACCCGACGAGCCCGTTCCACGCCTGGACGCTGACCGCGGCCGCCTCGCCCGAGGCGTAGAGATACTGCATCCCCGCGGGCACGCCGTCGACCGTCACGGGCACCGCGGCGGTGGGTGACGCGGCGATCGACGTCGGCGCGGACACGCTGACGCACCCCTGAAGCGCCAGTGCTCCTGCGAACGCAGGAGCCCAGGATACCAGCCGCAACGCTTTTAACCCTAGGCTCCTGCGTGCGCAGGAGAACAGCTTATGTCTGCGATAAGGCGTCACGCCGAGACCCGCTCGCGGACGGTGCGGAATTCGATCTGCTTATCGTAGGGCGAGCCGACGATCATCCGCTTCACATAGATCCCCGGCAGGTGGATCGTGTCGGGATCGAGGCTGCCGACGGGGACGATCTCCTCGACCTCGGCGACGCAGATCTTCCCCGCGGTGGCCATCGGCTGGTTGAAGTTGCGCGCGGTCTTGCGGAAGATCAGGTTGCCGCTTTCGTCCGCCTTCCACCCCTTGATGATGCTCAGGTCCGCGCGGATGCCGCGTTCGAGGATATACTCCTGCCCGTCGAAGCTCTTCACCTCCTTGCCCTCCGCCACCAGCGTGCCGACGCCAGTCTTGGTATAGAAGCCGGGAATGCCCGCGCCGCCCGCCCGGCAGCGCTCGGCGAGCGTGCCCTGCGGGCAGAATTCGACCTCGAGCTCGCCGCTCAGATATTGCCGCTCGAATTCCTTGTTCTCGCCCACATAGGACGAGATCATCTTCTTGACCTGGCGCGAGCGGAGCAGCTTGCCGAGGCCCTGTCCGTCGATCCCGGCATTGTTGCTGGCGATCGTCAGATCCTTGACCCCCGATGCCTCGATCGCATCGATCAGCCGCTCGGGGATGCCGCACAGCCCGAACCCGCCGGCACAGATCGTCATGCCGTCGAACAGCAACCCCTCAAGTGCCATTGCCGCATCGGTGTAGCGCTTGTTCGCCATGCATCCTCCTAGAGCTTTGGCCTCGCATAAGACGCCGTCCGGCGCTCGGCAACTTAGTAAGCGAGCGCGAGACCGGGCCGTTTCCACCGCGTCTTCACCAGCCGGCCGCTGCCGGAGCAGGTGATATAGGCGTCCGTCCCGTCCGCGCCGCCCCAGCAGATGTTGGTGGTGAAGACGTCGTCGGTCGCGACGAACTCGACCAGATCTCCCGCTGGCGAGATCACGCTGATCCCGCATTCCCCGATCGTCGCGACGCAGATGTTGCCGCCCGCCTCCACGCCGAGCGAATCGAAGAACTTGTACCCGGCGGGACGGTAGAGCGGCGTCGCCGAGGCGCTGGCGACCTTGCCGGGCGCGACGATGTCGAACGCTATCAGCCGGCAGGTGAAGGTTTCCGCCGCGTACAGACGCGTCCCGTCTGGCGAAAGGCCGATGCCATTGGGATTTTCGCTGGGGAAGATGACTTCCTCGAGGTGGCTGCCATCCGCTTTGGCGTAGAAGATGCCGGTGATGTCGCGCGCCCGATCGCGCGATTTGCCGTGATCGGTGAACCAGAAGCCGCCGTGCGAATCGAAGACGATGTCGTTCGGGCCGCGCAGCGTGCAGCCGAAGTCGCCCTCCCGGTAGAGCGTCTCGACCGCGCCGGTGGTGATGTCGATCCGCTCGATGCGCCCGCCCGAATAGTCGTGCGGCTGGCCGTGCGGGGTCAGGAAGCCGTTCGCCTCGCGCCAGGCGAAGCCGCCATTGTTGCAGCAATAGAGCTTGCCGTCGGGACCGATTGCGAGCCCGTTGGGGCCGCCGCCGGGTTCGGCGACCGTCGTCCTGGTGCCATCGGCGGCGATGCGGGTGATGCGGCCCGCCTCGATCTCGACGAGGATGATGCTGTCATCGGGCATCGCCACCGGGCCCTCCGGAAAGCGCAAGCCGCTGGCGACGGTGATGAATTCGGTCATGATCCTCTCCTTGCCCTGAGTCGGGTTCGGCCCCGGCTTCGCGAACGCGGCAAGAGTAAGCGAGAACGCCGCGGGCGCACGACGTTTCTCGACTTCGCGCGAAACGGACGGCAGGATGCCGCGATGAGCACCACACGCACCGGCGGCCGCATCCTGGTCGACCAACTCGTCGCACAGGGCTGCGATCGGATCTTCACCGTCCCTGGAGAAAGCTTCCTCGCCGTCCTCGACGCGCTGCACGATACGCCGGCGGTCGACCTGGTGGTGTGCCGGCAGGAGGGCGGCGTCGCGTTCATGGCGTGCGCGGACGGCACGCTGACGCACCGGCCGGGCGTCGCGTTCGTGACCCGCGGGCCCGGCGCGACCAACGCGTCGATCGGCGTGCACGTCGCGATGCAGGATTCGCAGCCGATGATCCTGTTCGTCGGCGATATCGACCGCGGCACGCGCGACCGCGAGGCGTTCCAGGAGATCGATTTCCAGGCGATGTTCGCGCCGATCGCCAAATGGGCGGCGCGGATCGACGATGCGCGACGGATCCCGGAATATGTCGCGCGCGCCTATGCGACGGCGCTGTCGGGACGGCCGGGGCCGGTGGTGCTCGCGCTGCCCGAGGACATGCTGCTCGACGTCGTGGACGCGGTGGATCGCCCGCGGGTCGAGCGCGTGGCGCAAGGCTGCGACACCGATACGATGGACCTGCTCGCCGACCTGCTGACGACGGCGGAGCGGCCCGTCGCGATCGTCGGCGGGGCGGGCTGGGACGTGGCGGCGTCGGGCGCGTTCTCGACCTGGGCGGATCGCAACGGCATTCCGGTCGCCGCGGCGTTCCGGCGGCAGGATGCGATCCCGAACGCGTGCCCGGTCTGGGCGGGCAATCTGGGCTATGGCCCCAACCCCAAGCTGGTCGAGCGGGTGAAGGCGGCGGATCTGCTGCTGGTCGTCGGACCGCGGCTGGGGGAGGCGACGACCGATGGCTATGCGCTGATCACGCCCGATCATCCGGGCCAGCGGCTGATCCACGTCCACCCCGATCCGGACGAGCTCAACCGCGCGTACCGCGCCGACGTCGCGGTGTGTGCGGGGATGGCGGAGTTCGCGGAGGCGTTGCTGCTGCTCGACCTGCCGCCGCGCACCGCCGGGCAGGAGGCGCATGCCGAATGGCTCGACTGGTCGACGCCACGCCCGCGCGATCTCGCGATGGATCTGGGTCCGTGCGTGACCGCGATGCGCGAGCGGCTGCCCGCGGATGCGATCATCTGCAACGGCGCGGGGAATTATTCGGGCTGGTGGCATCGCTACTGGGCCTATGCCGGACCGGGGACGCAGCTCGCCCCGACCGCGGGAGCGATGGGGTATGGCGTGCCCGCGGCGGTCGCCGCATCGCTGCGGCATCCCGAGCGGACGGTCGTGGCGCTCGCGGGCGACGGGTGCTTCCTGATGAACGGGCAGGAGCTGGCGACCGCGGTGGCGCACGGGGCGGACATGCTGGTGCTGGTCGTCGACAACGGCACTTACGGCACGATCCGGATGCACCAGGAGCGGGAGTATCCGGGGCGGGTGTCGGGGACGGCGCTGCGCAATCCGGACTTTGCGGCGCTCGGGCGGGCTTATGGATGCTGGGCGGAGACGGTGACGCAGACGAGCGATTTCGTCGATGCGCTGGACCGGGCGATGGCGCGATCGGGCGTGCGGATGCTGCATCTGGTGACGGATATCGAGGCGATTACCGCTGGGACGACGCTGGCCAAGGTGCGCGGGGCGGCGTGATCCTTAGCTGGTGATACCGCCACTACCTCACCGAAAGCCCCACCCCGGCGAAGGCCGGGGCCCAATTGGGGGACGGCAGTAACGACCGACGGCCCTCCATTACATCGACCTTCCCAATTGGGCCCCGGCCTTCGCCGGGGTGGTGGTGATGCTGGTGCTGCCATTCACTCTCACCGTTCCCCCGCGAAGGCGGGGGCCCAGGGTACCGGGCGCTATCGGGACTTAGCTGGGGGCCCCGCCTTCGCGGGGGAACGGGGCGGCCGTCAGCCCGCCAGCGCTGCCCGCACCGCGGCCACCGCGTCCGCCGCCTTGTCGCCATCGGGGCCGCCGCCCTGCGCCATGTCGGGACGGCCACCGCCACCCTGCCCGCCGAGCGCCGCGACCGCGATCTTCAGCAGGTCGACGGCGTTGCGGCTGCCGACCAGATCTGCGGTCACACCGACCGCGACCGAGGCTCGACCGTCGTTGATCGCAACGAGCATCGCGATCCCCGACCCCAGCCGCTGCTTGGCCTCGTCGACCGCGCCGCGCAGGCCCTTCGCCTCGAAGTCGTTGAGCACCTGCCCGATGAACGCCACGCCGCCGACTTCTTCGGAGCCCGCAGCCTCACCGCCGCTGCCGCCGCCGAGCGCCAGTGCCTTCTTCGCATCTGCGAGTTCGCGCTCGAGACGCCGGCGATCCTCAATCAGCGCCGCGACCCGCGCGGGCACTTCGTCGGGAGTCGATTTTAGCGCCGCCGCCGCCTCGCGCAGGCGATCGTCGCGGCCGGTGAGATAGGCGCGCGCCGCCTCGCCGGTCAGCGCCTCGACGCGACGCACGCCGCTCGAGACCGCGCCTTCGCCGACGACCTTGAACAGCCCGATATCGCCGAGCGCGGTGACGTGCGTGCCGCCGCACAGCTCGATCGAATAGGTGCGTTCGTCCGTGGACCCCATCGAGACGACGCGGACCTCGTCGCCATATTTCTCGCCGAACAGCGCCATCGCGCCCATCGCGATCGCGTCGTCGGGGGTCATCAGCAGCGTGGTGACCGCGCCGTTGCCGCGGACCTGCGCGTTCACGTCGGCCTCGACCTGCGCGATGTCGGCGGGGGTCATCGCGACCGGCTGCGAGAAGTCGAAGCGCAGGCGATCGGGCGCGACGAGGCTCCCCTTCTGCGCGACATGCTTGCCAAGGCGTTCGCGCAGCGCCTCGTGCAGCAGATGCGTCGCGGAGTGGTTGGCGCGGATCTGCGCGCGGCGCGCGACGTCGATCTGGAGTTTCACGGACTCGCCGACCTTGATGCCGCCCGCATCGACGATCGCGTGATGGACGAACACGCGGCCGAGCTGCTTCGATGTCTCGGTGACGGTCGCGCGCAGCCCGGTGTCGGTCGAGATGTGCCCGGCATCGCCGACCTGCCCGCCGCTCTCGCCGTAGAACGGCGTCTGGTTGACGACGATCGAGACGGTGTCGCCGGTGGTCGCGTGGTCGACGCGCGCGCCGTCCTTGACCAAGGCGACGACCTCGCCCTCGCCGGTGTCTGACGCATAGCCGAGGAATTCGGTGCCGCCGGTCTGCTCGACGATGTCGAACCAGATATCGTCCGAGGCCTTCGCGCCCGACCCCTTCCAGGCGGCCCGCGCGGCGCGCTTCTGCTCGGCCATCGCGGTGTCGAAGCCTTCGCGATCGACCGCCAGCCCGCGGTCGCGCAGCGCGTCCTCGGTCAGGTCGTAGGGGAAGCCATAGGTGTCGTAGAGCTTGAACGCGACGTCGCCCGCGAGCGTCCCCTCGGTCATGTCCGCGGTCGCCTCGTCGAGCAGCTTCAGCCCCTTGTCGAGCGTCTGGCGGAAGCGCGTCTCCTCCTGCTGCAGCGTCGCCTCGATCAGCGGGCGCGCGCGCGACAGTTCGGGATAGGCGGCGCCCATCTCCGTGACCAGCGCGGGGACCAGCCGGTGCATCAACGGCTCCTTGGCGCCAAGGATATGCGCGTGGCGCATCGCGCGGCGCATGATCCGGCGCAGCACGTAGCCGCGGCCTTCGTTGGCGGGCAGCACGCCGTCTGCGACCAGGAAGCCCGCGGTACGCAGATGGTCGGCGATCACGCGGTGGCTGGCCGTATTCGCGCCGTTCGTCGCGGTATGCGTCAGCGCGCCCGACGCCGCGATCAGCGCCTTGAACGTGTCGGTGTCGTAATTGTCGGTGACGCCCTGCATCACCGCGGCGATCCGCTCGAGCCCCATGCCGGTGTCGATCGAGGGCTTGGGCAGGTTGCCGACGATCTCGGCATTTTCCTGCTCATATTGCATGAACACGAGGTTCCAGATCTCGACGAAGCGATCGCCATCCTCGTCGGGACTGCCGGGAGGGCCACCGGGGATGTGGTCGCCGTGGTCGTAGAAGATCTCCGAGCACGGTCCGCACGGTCCGTTGTCGCCCATCGACCAGAAATTGTCCTTGGTCGGGATGCGGATGATGCGGTGCTCGGGGAGGCCCGCGATCTTCTTCCAGAGGTCGAACGCCTCGTCGTCGGTGTGATAGACGGTCGCGGTCAGTCTGTCCGGCGACAGGCCCCATTCCTTGGTCAGCAGCGTCCAGGCGTGCGTGATCGCCTGTTCCTTGAAATAATCGCCGAACGAGAAATTACCGAGCATTTCGAAGAAGGTGTGATGCCGTGCGGTATAGCCGACATTGTCGAGATCATTGTGCTTGCCGCCCGCGCGGACGCACTTCTGGCTGGACGTCGCAGTGCTGTAGGGACGCGATTCGAGACCGGTAAAGACGTTCTTGAACGGCACCATCCCCGCATTGACGAACATCAGCGTCGGGTCGTTCTGCGGCACCAGCGGCGCGGAGGGCACGATCTGGTGCCCCTGCGAACCGAAATAGTCGAGGAAGCCGCGGCGGATGTCGTTCGTCGATGTCATGCCGGGGGACTTAGGCGAGCGCGGCGGTTCGCTCAAGTAGAGGTGTGTGGGGGCTTCATCAACCAAAGTAGCATGTGTCCCCGCGAAGGCGGGGACCCAGACTGGGCTCCCGCCTTCGCGGGAGAACAAGGAGGTGCGGGGTGTCGCTGGCCACAGCCGCCACCCCGGCGAAGGCCGGGGCCCAATTGGGGGACGGTTATAACGAAGCGCGGTGCTCCCTTATTTCCACCTTTCCAATTGGGCCCCGGCCTTCGCCGGGGTGGTCGCGTTGGCGGGGGGAGGCGCGCCTACCCGAGCGGTGCGTCGATCGAACTGGGCGGTTCGCTGAACCACTTCGGCCCGGCGTCGGTCATGTGGAAGCAGTCCTCGATCCGGACGCCGTATTTGCCCGGCGTGTAGAGCCCGGGCTCGTCGGAGAAGCACATCCCTGCCGCCAGCCGCGTCGTCTCGCCGCGGACGAAGTTGACGGGTTCGTGGCCGTCCATACCGATCCCGTGCCCCGTCCGGTGCGACAGGCCGGGGAGCGTGTAGCCCGGACCGTAGCCGAGCGTTTCGTAATAGCGCCGGACCGCATCATCGACGCTGCCCGCGGTCGCGCCGATCTTTGCGGCGGCAAAGGCGACCTGTTGCCCGCGGGCCACCTGATCCCAGGTCTTGCGCTGGTCGGCGGTCGCGGTGCCGTGCACCCAGGTGCGCGAGACGTCCGACTGATAGCCTTGCACCGTGCACCCGCAATCCATCAGCACGACCTGCCCGTCGGCGACGCGGTGGATCTCGCGGCTGCCGTGCGGATAGGCCGACGCCTCGCCGACCAGCGCCATCGAGAATTCGGGCGCGCCGCCCAAAGCCTTCGTCGCGGCGGTCATCAGCGCGCCGATCTGCGCGCCGGTCATGCCGGTTTCGACGCGCGCCTTGGTCCAGCGATAGGCGGCGAGCGTGACGTCGGTCGCCGTCTGCATCAGCGCGATCTCGGCAGGGGTCTTGATCATCCGGCTGGCGCGGACGACCGGATCGGCCGACACGATCTTCGCCCCCGGCAGCACGCGCGCAAGGCCCGCATAGGCGAAATAGCGGACGTCGGCCTCCAGCGCGATCGGCCGCGCGGCGAGTTTGCGATCGCGCAGGAACCCGGCCACCACGCGCAGCGGATTCTCGTCCTCCTGCCACACGCGGACGTCGGCGGGGACGGCGAGCGTCTCGCGCACCGAGGGCTCCTCGAAGAAGGGCGTGACGATGCACGGCGTCCCCTCGACCGGAATCACCGCCAGCGTCAGCCGCTCGCTGGTGTGCCAGCGGACGCCGGTGAAGTAGATCATAGACGATCCGGGCTCGATCAGCACCGCGCCGATCCCCGCCGCCTTCATCAGCGACTGCGCGCGAACCAGCCGTGCGGCGCGCTCGGCGGCGTCGATCGGTTTCGCTGCGCCAGTGATATCGGACAGCGCGGACAGGTCCGGTTCCGCGGCGCGCAGGAGGGTGCTAATGGACAGCAAAGGCGCCGCGGCGGCAAGGCCAAGCAGCGTGCGGCGCGAAGGTTTAAAGGCGGTCATCGACATCGCCGGACGATAGGGTGCTTGACCCGAGCGCCGCAATCCCCTTCCCTCGCGCACGAAATTCGGGAGCGATTAATGGCCAAGCGGCTAACCTATTACATCTTGCTGGGGCTGGTCGCGGGTCTGGTCGTCGGCTGGATCCTCAACGCATCGATCGACGACGGCACCGCCGCATCGGCCGCGCAGCTGAAGGACATTGCGGGCTATTTTTCGATCGTGACGTCGCTGTTCCTGCGGCTGATCAAGATGATCATCGCGCCGCTAGTCTTCTCGACGCTGGTCGTCGGCATCGCGCATATGGGCGACACCGGCGCGCTGGGTCGCGTCGGCCTGCGCAGCCTCGGCTGGTTCGTCTGCGCGTCGCTATTGTCGCTGACGCTGGGCATGATCCTGGTCAATGTGTTGCAGCCGGGCGTCGGCCTCGAGTTGGCGATCCCGCCCGCGACCGCGTCGAGCGGGGTGGATGCCGCGGCGTTCGACCTCGCCAAGTTCATCTCGCACATCGTCCCCGATTCGATGATCGCGGCGATGGCGAGCAACGAGATCCTGCAGATCGTCGTCTTCTCGGTGTTCGTCGGCGTGGCGATCACCGCGGTCGGCGAGAAAGCCGCGCCGCTCGTGAAGGCGATCGAGGCGCTGGTCGCGGTGATGCTTCAGATCACCAATTACGTGATGCGGTTCGCGCCGTTCGCGGTGTTCGCCGCGGTGACCGCGACGCTCGCCGAGCGCGGCCCGAGCATTCTCGGCGACCTCGGCTATTTCATGCTGTGCTTCTATCTCGGGCTCGCGCTGCTGTGGGCGCTGCTGATCGGGATCGCGTTCGTGCTGATCGGCCCGCGGACGCGGTTGCTGGTGCGCTATATCCGCGATCCGCTGATCCTCGCCTTCTCGGCGGCGTCGTCGGAGGCGGCGTATCCGCGGACGCTGGAGGCGCTCGACCGCTTCGGCGTGCCGCCGCGGATCGCCAGCTTCGTGCTGCCGCTCGGCTATTCGTTCAACCTCGACGGATCGATGATGTACATGACGTTCGCGTCGCTGTTCATCGCGCAGGCCTACGGCATCGACATGCCGATCGGGCAGCAGATCGCGATGCTGCTGGTGCTGATGGTCACGTCGAAGGGGATCGCCGGCGTGCCGCGCGCGTCGCTGGTTGTGATCGCGGGGACGCTGTCGATGTTCAAGATCCCCGAGGCGGGTATCCTGCTGATCCTGGCCGTGGACCATTTCCTCGACATGGGGCGCTCGGCGACCAATGTGATTGGCAATGCGGTCGCGGCGACGGTTGTCGCGAAATGGGAGGGCGGGCTCGACGAGCGCGAGCCTGCCGACCGGGACTTTCCGCATGCGCCGACCGGGCATGGGCCGAAGGTGAACGTGGATAGCTACGAGAAGATCGGGCCGGGGCAGGTTTAGCGTCGATGAGCATTGTCGCAGCGATGCCATCCCGGGATGCCCTTTAGGCTAGCAGACCACCGAAGAGGTACCTCCCCGGCGGAGGCCGGGGTCCAGTTTGGAGACGCCGATGGCGACCGTTGCGCATCTTCACTCTGACCTTTCCAACTGGGCCCCGGCCTTCGCCGGGGAGGTCGTAAGGGAACGGTAGCGCTTTTGATCCGCAGTTCGGCTCCTATGCGTAGGCGTAGGGGCCGCCCCGCTTGAGTCCCGCCTGATACGCAGGCCGCGCATGGATCTTGGCGAGCCAGGCGATCGTGGCGGGGCGGGATTCGTTCAGGCCGCCGCGGCTGCGCGCGGCTTCGAGCGGGAAGCTCATCATGATGTCGGCGGCGGTCATCTCGGCGCCGGCGAACCAGGGGCGTTGCGCCAGTTCGGATTCGACATAGTCGAGATGCACGTCGATCATCGGCTGGATCTTCTTGACCGCGACCCTGCCCATGATCGGGATGCGCGCGAGGACGAGTTTCAGCAGCAGCGGCGGCATCATCGAGCCTTCGGCGTAATGCAGCCAGAAGCGGTAGCGCAGCGCATCGCCGCGATTGGCGGGCGCGCCGAGTTTGCCGTCCGCCTTGTCGACGAGATATTCGACGATCGCGCCGGTCTCGGCGATGACTTGCCCCCCTTCGACATCGGTGTCCTCGATCACCGGCGACTTGCCGAGCGGGTGGACCTTCTTGAGTTCGGGCGGGGCGAGCATGGTCGCGGGGTTCCGCTCGTAGCGCTTGATCTCGTAGGGGAGCCCGAGTTCCTCGAGCATCCACAGGATCCGCTGCGATCGCGAGTTTTCGAGGTGATGGACGATGATCATGCTGGTTCCCCTGCTCTTCTATGCCGTCGACGCGGTCATCCGCCCGAAATGCGCGCCGTCCAGATCCAGGCGACGGCGGGAAATTCCACCATGTCGCCGGTCCGGTGACGGTCGCAGACCTGGGTGAGACGCGCGATGTGGCGCGCGCGTTCCGCGGGCGCCGCGTCGCGGATCGCGGAGGCGGCGGGGCCGATGCGGCGGAAATAGTCGACCGCGTCGGCGACGGGGTCGGGTCCGCCACCGGCGCGATAGGCGAAGTCGATACGGCGCGGCGGTTCGGCGTCCCAGCCGGCGTCGGCGAGGATGGCGGCGACATGGCCTGGGTCGGCGAACGCGAACGGACCGGGCGCGGTGGTCGCTGGCGCGTCCGCATCGCCGCCGGTTGCGGCGATGGTTTCGGTGGCCCAGCGATTGGCGGCGCGTTCGGCGAAACAGGAGAAGACGAGGGTCGCGGCCGGGGCGGCGGCAGCGGCGAGCGCGGCGAAGGCGGCGACGGGGTCGGCGAAGAACATGACACCGTGGCGCGAGACGTAGAGGTCGACCGGGGCATGGTTCGCGGCGGCGGCGGTGATGTCGGCGCATTCGAATTGCGCGTTGGCCTGGTCCGCAGCGCGCTGCCGGGCGGTTTCGATCAGGTTGGGGGAGAGATCGATACCGGTGACGGTCGCGTTCGGGAGCGCTTGTGCGGTGGTGAGCGTGGTCGCGCCCGCGCCGCAGCCGATGTCGATGACCTTGGCGGTGTGTGGCGCGGCGGCGGCGAGGATCGCGGCGTTCAGGTGCGGCGTGAGGGTGGCGAAGCTGCGGTCGGTGCGGCGCCATTCCTCGGCCCAGACGTCGCCAATCCTGCCGGTCCAGTCAAAGCCTGTGGTCATCAGCGGCGCGCTTCATGCTTGGGGTTCGGGGCGTTGGGGGGAGTGAAGTATAGAAAGTATAGACGCTCGCGCGGGGTCTGCGTCGAGGGATTTTTCGCGGCCGCGGTAGATTGCATATCCGTGTTTCCCCGCGACGGCGGGGATCCAGTCTGGGCTCCCGCCTTCGCGGGAGATCATCGGGGCGCGAGCGTCGTAGCACCTGAATTGGAAAGCCATCCCAATTGGGCCCCGGCCTTCGCCGGGGTGATGCGGGCTTGCGTCGTCGTGGCACTCGACATGAGCGGCCTTCCCAACTGGCCCCGGCGTTCGCCGGGGTGGTGTGGGCTTGGGGGCGACGCGTTTCCTCGCGTGCCCTCGCCCTCCCATTGCAAGGGCAATGGGCCCCTCCCTCTCCCCCGAGGGGAGAGGGTCAAGCAGTCCGGCTCTCCCGCTTGACGGGAGAGCGTTCGGGTTATGCGTCGTCTTCGGCGCCGGGGCCTACCATCATTTCCTCGGCGACCTTGTCGGTGCGCGCGCGGATCTGCTTTTCGAGGCGGTCGGCGGTTTCGGGGTTGTCCTTTAGGAAGGTCTTCGAATTCTCGCGACCCTGGCCGAGCCGGACGCTGTCGTAGCTGAACCAAGCGCCCGACTTCTCGACGAGCCCGGCCTTCACGCCGAGATCGAGGATCTCGCCGAGCTTGGAGACGCCCTGCCCGTACATGATGTCGAATTCGACCTGCTTGAACGGCGGCGCGACCTTGTTCTTGACGACCTTCACGCGCGTCTGGTTGCCCGTCACCTCTTCACCGGCCTTGACCGCGCCGATGCGGCGGATGTCGAGGCGAACCGAGGCGTAGAATTTCAGTGCGTTGCCGCCCGTCGTCGTCTCCGGGTTACCGTACATGACGCCAATCTTCATGCGGAGCTGGTTGATGAAGATCACCATGCAGCGCGAACGGCTGATCGAGCCGGTGAGCTTGCGCAGCGACTGCGACATCAGGCGCGCCTGGAGGCCGACATGGCTGTCGCCCATCTCGCCCTCGATTTCCGCGCGCGGGACGAGGGCGGCGACCGAGTCGACCACGAGCACGTCGATCGCGTTCGAGCGCACCAGCGTGTCGACGATCTCGAGCGCCTGCTCGCCGGTGTCGGGCTGCGACACGATCAGTTCGTCGATGTTGACGCCGAGCTTCTTGGCATAGACCGGGTCGAGCGCATGCTCGGCATCGACGAATGCGGCGGTGCCGCCATTCTTCTGCGCCTCGGCGATCACGTGGAGCGCGAGCGTGGTCTTGCCCGAGCTTTCAGGCCCGTAGATCTCGATCACGCGGCCGCGCGGCAGGCCGCCGACGCCGAGCGCGATGTCGAGCCCGAGCGAGCCGGTCGAGATGACCTCGACCTGCATCGTTTCCTTGGAGCCAAGGCGCATCGCCGAGCCCTTGCCGAACGCGCGGTCGATCTGCGCGAGCGCGGCGTCGAGCGCCTTCTGGCGGTCGTTGGTTGCGGTTGCCATGCCGGTGTCGATCACTTTCAAATTAGCGGCCATCGAATATGCTCCCATCGCTAAAGCAAGCGCGCGTGCCATTCAACGCGTCAAACGCCATGTATTCTCTTTGTTCTCTTGGAACAAGTGTGGAACATCGGGTTTCCGCGAAAAAGGCAGAGTTTGGTCAAGAATGGGTCGGGTCGTTTAGGCGCACGCTTGGGAGTGGCCGGCGTGTTCGTTTTTGGGTCTGGGTCCTGACTTTCGTCAGGATGACGGCGCGCGGTGGGAGGCCGTTCAGGCGAGCGTCGTTGCGAGCGTCCACCAGCCGCGGGCTAAAGCGGCGGTTGCGGCAGCGTCTCTGGCTTCGGCTGTCTCGAAAAGGGCGAAGCAGGTGGCACCGGATCCGGACATTCTGGACAGCAAGACCTCGTGTGCCGCGTCGAGCAGCATGCGGACGTCGGCGATGACGGGGGCCAAGGCCAATGCGGGGGGCTCCAGATCGTTGCGGCCGGCGGTTGCGCGCGTGAGAAGGTCGCCTTCGGGGATCGGGCCGCGATCCTGGCCATCCCACGTCTTGAAGACCGCGGCGGTGGAGACCGCGACGCCGGGATTTACGAGGAGGAGCGGCGTTCCGGACAGGCCCTCGAGGTTTGCGAGGGTGTCGCCCTTGCCGGTGCCGAGCGTGGTGCGGTTGGCGAGGCAGGCGGGGACGTCCGCGCCGAGCGTTGCGGCGATCGCGTGGAGGCGGGGATCGGTCGGCCCGACGCAGTGGAGGCGGGCGAGCGCGCGGAGCGTCGCGGCGGCGTCGGCCGAGCCGCCGCCGATGCCCGAGGCGATCGGGAGGTGCTTTTCGAGCGTTATCGCGTGGTGGGTGTCTGGGGCGAACGCGGCGGTGAAGGCGTCGGCCGCGGCGGTGACGAGGTTGCCACCCCATGCCGCCACCCCGGCGGAGGCCGGGGTGGTGTTGTGTTTTGGGGCGGGGAGCAGCGCATCCGCGAAGGGGCCGGTGATGATGAAGCTGTTCGCGGCGGCCGGTTCGACGGTGACGATGTCGCCGTCGGTGGCGAAGGCGAACAGCGTTTCGAGCTCGTGATAGCCGTCGTCGCGGCGGCGGCGGACGTGGAGCGCCAGGTTGATCTTCGCAGGCGCGGGTTCGGTGGTGGCGGGCATCGTGGGTCTCGGGGTTTGCGGTTCGGGTTGGGCTTAGCGGACGGAGGGGCGCTGGCAACGCCAGCCTCCCGTCATCCTGACGAAAGTCGGGATCCAGCGTAACGAGCGATGCCGTGCCCGGCTCTGGATCCTGACTTTCGTCAGGACGACGCAAGGGGGGCGCACTTCGCCAGGTTCGGGCCAGGCACTGCCCGGTGCTGGCCCCTTCCCGTTGCGACAAGCGAGTCAGCGACGCGCGTTGGGCGGGAGGCCGTTCGTGATCTTCGCAGTCAGGCGCGCGGTATCGCTGGGTTCGGCGGTCAGCAGCGCGGCGCGCCACGCGTAGCGGGCTTCATAGTGTCGGCCGACGCTCCAATAGGCGTCGCCGAGGTGATCCGCGATTTCGGCATTGGTGGGCTCAGCCTGCGCGGCGGTTTCGAGCAGCGGCAGCGCGCGCACGGTGTTGCCGGAGAGATGATAGGCCCAGCCCAGCGAGTCGGTGATCGAGGCATTGGTCGGATCAAGGCGGGTGGCGCGTTCGAGCAGCTTGAGCGCCGCGGGGATGTCGTCGCCATGCTCGACCTGCGCGAAGCCGAGATAATTGAGTGCAAGCGGTTGCGCCGGGCCGCGCGCGACGGCCTTTTCGAGCGCGTCGCGGGCCTCGGGCCAGCGGCCGGCCTGATCGAGCGCGCCGCCATATTGCAGCCATGCCGCCCAGCTGCCGCCCGTGTCGGCGTCGGCGGCGATGACGCGCTGGTAATAAGTGGCGGCATCGGCGGGGTTGCCGGTGGTCAGGAGCAGATCGGCATAGCGTTGCCAGTCAGCGGCCCCCGCCCCCGGCTGGTCGACGCGGTTCTTGGCGGCGGCAAGCGCCTCGCCGTCGCGGTCGGCGTTGGCGAGGATGTCGATTCGCGCGGCGGCGGCGGCGGCGGCAGAGGGACTTTTCGGACCGATCTCATCGAGGACGATGAGCGCGCGGTCGACGATCTCGGTGCGGGCGAGCGCGTCAGCGAGCAGGACGCGCGCGCCGTCGTAGCGCGGGTCGGCGCGCAGTGCAGCCTGCGTCAGGGCGATCGACAGCGGCGAGGGTTCGCCCGCGGCGAGATCACTGGCGAGGCGGGTGAGCAGGCGTGAGACGCCGATCGCGAGTGGTTGCCTGGTGGGCGCCGCGGCGATCAGCGTCCGGGTTTCGGCGGCGAAGCGGTTGGCGACCGGGTCCTTCGCGGCGGTGGCGAGCGACGGTTCGGGATCGCGACCTTCGGCGTGCGCAACCCAGGCGTAGAGCGAGGGCGCGAGGACCACGAGCGGACCGGTCGCGAGCGTGGATATGGCGGCGCTCGCGGCTTTGGTATCGCCCTGTCGTGCGGCCTCGGCGAGCGGGAGCAGCGCGGCATCGGCGGGGGCAACGCCCGCCCTGCCGAGGACAGCGGCGGCGCGCGTGGCGAGCGGCATGTCACCCGCCTTGAGCGCTTCGCGATAGGCGCGGATCGCGACGACGGGATCGGCGGGCGATGCCGCCAGCACCTTGGCATAGCTGGCGGCGGCAAGGTCGGGTCGCCCCGCGGCATCGGCGGCGCGCGCCTTCAGATAGGCGGAGAGATCCCCCGTCTCGGCCGCGGCGGGTGCCGCCACGGCGAGACCGAGCAGGAGGAGGAGAGGCAGACAAAGGGGCTTACATGTTGGGATAATTGGGGCCTCCGCCGCCCTCGGGTACGACCCAGTTGATGTTCTGGGTGGGGTCCTTGATGTCACAGGTCTTGCAGTGGACGCAGTTCTGCGCGTTGATGACGAACTTCGGATCGCCCTCTTCGACGCCGACGACCTCGTAAACGCCGGCCGGGCAATAGCGTTGCGCGGGCTCGTCGTACATCGGCAGGTTGTAGGCGATCGGCACCGCCGGATCCTTGAGCGTCAGGTGGACCGGCTGGTCCTCCTCATGGTTGGTGTTCGAAATGAACACCGACGAGAGACGATCAAAGGTAAGGACGCCATCCGCCTTGGGATAG
Organism: Sphingomonas sp. Leaf38; assembly: GCF_001421825.1. Taxonomy (NCBI): domain Bacteria; kingdom Pseudomonadati; phylum Pseudomonadota; class Alphaproteobacteria; order Sphingomonadales; family Sphingomonadaceae; genus Sphingomonas; species Sphingomonas sp. Leaf38. The sequence goes on from NZ_LMLD01000010.1 coordinate 134,917, forward strand.
TCGATCGGCTTGACCAGATCCTTGCGCCACAGGCTCTCGTGATCGGGGTGATGGTGCATCGTGAAGGGCACCTTGATCCCCAGATGCTCGAGCCACATCGTCACGCCGGCGAGACCCGAGCCGACCAAGTCGCCGAACTTCTTGACCAGCGGCACGACGTTGCGGACGACCGACAGCTCCTTCTTGACCCACGACGTCTCGAACGCCGCGGGATAGGCGGCGAGCTCGTCATGGCCGCGCTGCGACACGATCGCCTCGACCGCGGCCTCGGCGGCCATCATGCCGGACTTCATCGCGGTGTGCGTGCCCTTGATCCGCGGCACGTTGAGGAAGCCGGCACTGTCGCCGATCAGCGCGGCGCCGGGCATCACGAGCTTGGGGATCGACTGCAGCCCGCCATCGCTGATCGCGCGCGCGCCGTAGCTGACGCGCTTGGCGCCCTTGAGCAGCGCGGCGATCTCGGGGTGCGTCTTCCAGCGCTGCATCTCGTGAAACGGCGAGAGATGCGGGTTGGTGTAGTTCAGCCACGTGACGAAGCCGATCGAGACCTGGCCGTTGGCCTGGTGATAGATCCAGCCGCCGCCGTTCGAGCCGTCGGTTTCGGTCAGCGGCCAGCCCTGCGTATGGATCACGCGGCCGGGGCTGTGGAGCGCGGGATCGATGTCCCAGAGCTCCTTGATGCCGAGGCCATAGACCTGCGGATCGCTGTCCTTGGCTAGATCGAACTTGGCGATCAGCTGCTTGGTCAGGTGACCGCGGCAGCCTTCCGAGAAGAAGGTGTACTTCGCGTGGAGTTCGAGGCCGGGGGTGTAGTCGCCCTTGTGCGTGCCGTCGCGCGCGACGCCCATGTCGCCGGTCGCGACGCCCTTGACCGAGCCGTCGTCGTTGAACAGGATTTCGGCGGCGGCGAAGCCCGGGAAGATCTCAACGCCGAGTTCCTCCGCCTTGCCCGCGAGCCAGCGACACAGATTGCCGAGGCTGCCGGTGTAGGTGCCCTTGTTGTGCATGAACGACGGCGTGACGAAGTGCGGCATTTCGCTCTTCTTCGTCTTGCTGAGGATCCAGTGGTGGTTCTCGGTCACCGGCACCTCGGCGAGCGGGCAGCCGTCCTCGCGCCAGTCGGGGAGCAGTTCGTCGAGGCTCTTCGGATCGATGACCGCGCCCGACAGGATGTGCGCGCCGACCTCGGAGCCCTTTTCGAGCACGCAGACGCTGATCTCGGCGTCCTTCTCGGCCGCCATCTGTTTGAGACGGATCGCTGCCGAGAGACCGGCCGGGCCTGCGCCGACGATCACCACGTCATAGGGCATCGATTCACGTGTCGTCATCATCGTCTCCCGGGGGATGTCCCCTGTCTGCCTGGCTTTCCGTCCGGCCCGCGCGCTTCGGCGTTCGTTCGGGCTCGGGCCGGCACCGTCTTGTCCATTATGGCGATTGCGCGAGTTGACCGCCACGTCAACCGTGCAGCATAGGTTACCCTGTGGGGGCGGACCAAACCATCGACTGGCGAAATGCCGCGGCGAGCGCGCTCGACTGGTGGCACGAGGCTGGCGTCGACACGCTGGTCGACGACGTCCCGCGCGACTGGTTCGCGGCGCCGGAGCCACTCGTGGTGCCCGCCGCGGCGCCTGCCGGACCGGTCGTCGCACAGTCCGCGATGCCGCTTTTGCTTGCCGATTTTCTCGACTGGCGGCGCGGCGCGGCGGTTCCCGAGGCGGACTGGAGCGGGGTGTCGCTGGCGGCCATGGGCCCGGCTGACGCTACGGTCATGGTGCTTGTCGATTGCCCGGATCGCGACGATGGCGATGCCGGGGCGCTCCTGAGCGGCGCCTCGGGGCGGCTGCTCGACCGGATGCTCGCAGCGATCGGGTTGACGCGCGATGACGTGCATCTCGCGGCGGTCTGCGCAAAGCGGCCGACCGCAGGGCGGATCCATAGCGACGTCGAGGAGCGATTGGCAGAAATCGCCAAGCATCACATCGGGTTGGTTGCGCCGCAGCGGTTGCTGCTGCTGGGCAATGCGGCGAGCCGTGCGATCCTCGGGACGGAATTACAGGCGGCGCGCGGGCGTTTACACGACTTTAACCATAAGACCGGAGAAACGGGGGCTGGTTCTACGGCGGTCGTCGCGAGCTTCCATCCGCGGTTTCTGATCGAGAAGCCGGCGGCCAAGGCCGAGGCCTGGAAGGACTTGCAGATGCTGATGGGCGCACAGATGTCGCAAAAGGGCGCACGATGATTCGAACTCTTGCTATCGTTCTGGGGCTAAGCGCCCTCCCCCTTCCGGCTTTCGCCGCTAAGATCGCGGGCGAGCCCGGTGGCAATACCCGGCTCGGCGCGACGCAGCTCGTCGGTGCGCCGACATTGGAGCAGATCCCCGACCAGCTCGATCCAGACCAGCGCGAGGCGTACAGGACCGTGTTCGCAGCGATCCGCGACGGCAAGTGGACCGACGCGCAGATCGGGCTCGACACGATGAAGCCCGGCCCGCTGCACGCCATCGCGCGTGCGGAGATGTATACGGCCAAGGGTTCGCCCAGGGTCGAGATGGAGCCGCTCGTCGCGCTGCTCAACGAAGCGCCGGAGCTGCCCGAGGCCGAGCAGATCTCGCGCCTCGCCGCGATGCGCGGTGCCGTCGACCTTCCCCCGCTGCCCGTCGCGCAGCGTCTGATCTGGCAGGACGGCGCGCCGCGTCGCGTCCGCGCCAAGAGCCTCAAGGGCGACATGATCGCCGCCGATCTCGCGCTCAAGATGCAGCCCTACGTCAAGGCGGACATGGGCCGCGAGGCGCAGTCGCTGCTCGAAAGCACGCCCGGGCTCACCCCCGAGGCGCTGACCGAGTGGCAGCAGAAGATCGCGTGGATCTATTTCCTCCAGGGCGACGATGCGAACGCACGGGTCATGGCTACCAAGGCGCAGGACGGCGTCGGCGACTGGGCGGTGCAGGGTCGCTGGGTCAACGCGCTGTCGGCATGGCGGCAGAACGACTGCGCGAATGCCGAAACCGGGTTCGAGGGCGTCGCGGCGCGCGCCGGCGACGTCGACCTGCGCGCGGCGGCGCTGTACTGGGCGTCGCGCGCGGACATGGTGTGTGCGCGCCCCGACAAGATCGAGGGTCGCCTGAAGGCGGCGGCGCAGTTCAGCGAGAGCTTCTACGGCCAGCTCGCGCGCCAGCAGCTGGCGATGAAGGACAAGGGGACGTCGGTCGGCGGGCTCGTCGCGAGCGACTGGAAGGTCGTCGGCAAGCGCCCCAACGTCCGCGTCGCCGCGGCGCTGGTCGAGGTCGGCGAGACCGATCTCGCCGATACCGTCATCCGCCAGCAGGCCAAGATCGGCGACCCGCGCGAATTCGCCAATCTGGTCCGCGTCGCCGAGGCGCTGAGCCTGCCCGCGACCACCGTGTTCCTCGCGCACAACTGCCCGCAGGGCGTCACGTCGACCGCCGAGGCGCGCTATCCGACGCCGAACTGGACGCCGGACAGCGGCTGGCACATCGACAAGGCGCTGGTCTATGCGCACACGCTCGAGGAATCGCGGTTCCGCAACACCGTGAAGAGCCCGGCGGGCGCCTATGGCCTGATGCAGATCATGCCCGCCGCCGCGACCGACTTCGCGCGCGAACGCGGCACCGCGATCGACATGAAGGCGCTCACCAAGCCGTCGACCAACATGGATATCGGCCAGCGCCATCTCGAGCGGCTTCGCGACATGGCGGGCGTGACCGGCGGGCTCCTGCCCAAGGTGATCGCCGCCTATAATGCGGGTCCCCGTCCGGTCGGCGACTGGAACGCGATCGTCCATGATAACGGCGATCCGCTGCTGTACATCGAGAGCATCCCCTATTGGGAAACGCGCGGCTACGTGACCACGGTATTGCGCAATTACTGGATGTACGAGGCACAGGGCGGCAAGAAGGCATCGACCAGCCGCAACGCGCTGGCGCAAGGCATGTGGCCGCGCTTCCCCGGTCTGCCGGGTGCGTCCGCGGTCCGGATGGCCGCCAAGCCGTACACGCAATATCACGCCAGCGTGACGCCGGTGCAGGCGACCCTCGCGGTCAATGCGAACGTCGGACCACGCTCCACCACCGTCACGCGCGCGGACTGAGTTTCATGCCGATCGATGAAAGCCGGACGTTCCTGCCGGTACGGATTGCCGTGCTGACGGTGTCCGACACGCGCGGCCTCGCCGAGGATCGCTCGGGCGACACTCTCGTCGCGCGGCTGACCGAGGCGGGTCACATCCTCGCCGATCGCCGGATCGAGAAGGACGATGTCGAGACGATCGTCTCGCGGCTGCACGCCTGGGTCGGCGATCCCGAGGTCGACTGCGTCATCACCACCGGCGGCACCGGCGTGACGGGGCGCGACGTGACCCCCGAGGCAATCGAGCAGGTCGCCGAGAAGATGATCCCCGGCTTTGGCGAACTCTTCCGCATGCTGAGCTACCAGACGATCGGCACCTCGACCGTGCAGTCGCGCGCCTGCGCCTGCGTGTCGCACGGCACCTATATCTTCGCGCTGCCCGGCTCGACCGGCGCGGTGAAGGACGGCTGGGACGGCATATTGCGCGACCAGCTCGACAGCCGCCATCGCCCCTGCAACTTCGTCGAACTGATGCCGCGGTTGCTGGAACGCTAAAAGCACCAATACCCCGTACATGGCACCAAATCATGGTGTTGCGATCGGAACACCGCTTCCGGTGCAAAACGGTCAGCCTCAAGAATATCGCATGATTCGAGCCCGCTGCGTGCGTGTATCGCCGTATTAGGAAACTGGCACACTCGATGCATTGGTCGTCATGCACCCGATCAGGGGTGCGACACCAACGATCCGAAGGACGCCATCATGCCATCGCTCATCCTGAACAGCTTCATCGCCGCCGCCATGGTCGTGACCGCTGCGCCGGCCCTCGCCGGCGAAACACAGCCGACCACGGCACTGAAATACGATGCAAAGACGCAGAAATATTGCCTGACCGATCCGGCCGTCACCGGCACACACCTCCAGCGCAAGACGTGCAAGAGCGCGACGCAGTGGAGCGCCGACGGACTCGACATGCCGAAGACGACGATGGCCGAGACCACGGTCCAGTCCACGACGGTGATGGTCGCGCAGAAGTGACGCGCCGCGGGCGGCGGCGGCACCGTACCGGTGCCGCCGCCGCCCTAGAGCCCGGTCATTTCGCCAACAAACGCTCGGCAAACGCGCGGACACCCGGGCCGATATCATCGCGCGACAAGGCAATCGCCAGATTGGCCTGGATATACCCGCCCTTGTCGCCGCAGTCATAGCGCTGGCCGTCGAAGGTAAAGCCGTGGAACGGCTGGACACCGATAAGCTGCGCCATCGCGTCGGTCAGCTGGATCTCGTCGCCTGCGCCCTTCTCCTGCGTTTCGAGTATGCGCATCACCTCGGGCTGGAGAATATAGCGACCGGGGATCATCAGGTTGGACGGTGCACTACCCCGTTTGGGCTTTTCCACCAGCGCCGTGACTTCGGTCAGGCGCCCGTCGATCGCCCCCGGCGAGATGATGCCGTATTTATCGGTCTCCGAATCGGCGACCTCAAGTGCGCCGATGACGTTGCCGCCGACCTGATTATACGCCTCGACCATCTGCTTGAGGAAGCCGGGCGTCCCGACCATCAATTCGTCGGGGAGCAGCACGGCAAAGGGTTCGTCGCCGACGATCTCGCGCGCGCACCATACCGCATGGCCGAGACCGAGCGGTTCCTGCTGGCGCACATAGACCGGCGAACCCGGCTTCATCCGGATATGGCTGATCGCATCGAGCGATTTGCCGCGCGCCTTCATCGTATCCTCTAGCTCGTAGGAGATATCGAAATGATCCTCCAGCGAGCCCTTGTTGCGGCCCGTGACGAAGATGATCTGCTCGATCCCCGCCTCGAGTGCTTCCTCGACGGCATATTGGATCAACGGCTTGTCGACGACCGTCAGCATTTCCTTCGGCATCGCCTTGGTGGCGGGGAGGAAGCGCGTACCCAATCCTGCAACCGGGAAGACGGCCTTACGCAGCGGTTTGATGGTCATTCGAAACTCCAATATCTATGTCACGGCACTATCCGCCCCTGCCCACAGGTGCAAATCCCCCCGCACCCAGGGTGCAGATTGCCCCGCACCCAAGGTGCAGATTGCTACGATCGTTTAGCGCGCCGTTAAGCACGCTGCGCTAGAGGCGTTACATGCAAAAGATCCTCGTCATCTTCGGAACGCGCCCGGAAGCGATCAAACTCTTCCCGGTCATCCGGGCATTGGCGGCGCTTCCCGACGTGACGGTGCGGACCTGCGTCACCGCGCAGCACCGCGGGCTGCTCGACCAGGTGCTGGCAATCGCCGATCTCGCGCCCGACATCGATCTTGACCTGATGGAGCCCGGCCAGACGCTCGATCGCCTGACCGCGCGGCTCCTGACCGGGCTTGGCGACGTGATGGACGCCGAATCGCCCGATCTGGTCATCGTCCAGGGCGACACCGCGACCGCGATGACCGGCGCGCTCGCCGCCTATTATCGGAAGGTTCCGGTCGCGCATGTCGAAGCGGGACTGCGGTCAGGTGATATTTATCATCCCTGGCCCGAAGAGGTGAACCGCCGGATCGTCGCACCGATCGCCGCGCTCCACCTCGCGCCGACCGAGACGTCGGCCGAGGCGCTCCGCCGCGAGACGATCGCACCCGACACGATCCACGTCACCGGGAATACCGTGATCGACGCGCTGCACTGGACCAGCGCGCGGGTTGCCGCCGATCCCGCGCTTGCCGCCGGCCTCGACGACATCGCCGCCCGGTTCGCGGGCAAGCGGATCATCCTGGTGACGACGCATCGCCGTGAGAATTTCGGTGACGGCATGGCCGCGATCGCACGCGCGATCGGCCGCATCGCCGAGCGGGACGACGTGGCGGTGCTGTTTCCGGTTCATCCGAACCCCAATGTCGTGTCGGTGATGGACGCCATCCTGGGCGAACGCGCGAACGTCGCACGGATCGCACCGCTCGACTATCCGCACTTCGTCCGCGCGCTCGGGATGGCGAACATCGTCCTGACCGATTCGGGCGGCGTGCAGGAGGAAGCGCCCGCACTCGGCAAGCCCGTGCTGGTGATGCGCGAGACGACCGAGCGCCCCGAGGGGGTGGCGGCGGGCACCGCCAAGCTGATCGGCACCGACGAAGATCGCATCGTTGCCGAGATAGTCGCGCTCCTCGACGATGAACCAGCCTATGCGGCGATGGCCCGCGCGCACAATCCGTTCGGCGATGGCCACGCCGCCCAACGGATCGCGACGATCATCGCCGATCTGTTTACCCCCGCCAACGCACAGGGACCCGCCGCGCATGCTCACCGAGACTGAACTCACCGTCGTCGTCATGGGGCTCGGCTATATCGGCCTGCCGACCGCCGCGGTAATCGCGCGGACCGGCGCGCGCGTGCTTGGCGTCGACGTAACCGAGCCGGTGGTCGAAACCGTCAATTCGGGCCGCGTCCATATCGAGGAGGTCGATCTCGACGGGCTCGTCTCGGGCGTGGTGGCGCGTGGTACGTTGCGCGCCTCGACCGTGATCGAGCCTGCCGACGTCTTCGTCATCGCGGTGCCGACGCCGTTCGACGACGATCACGCGCCCGACATCGGCTATGTCCTCGATGCCGCGACGACGATCGCCACGGTCTTGAAGGCCGGCGACACGATCATTCTCGAATCGACCTCCCCGGTCGGCACCACCGAGCGCGTGCGCGACCTGCTGGCCCGGCTCCGCCCGGATATCCGCGTGCCCGGCCGCGCGGGTGAGCAGGCGGATATCGCGATCGCCTATTGCCCGGAGCGCGTGTTGCCCGGCCGCATCCTGGTCGAGCTGATCGACAACGACCGCGTCATCGGCGGGATCACGCCGCGGTGCGCGCGAAAGGCCCTCACCTTCTACCGCCGCTTCGTCCGCGGCGCCTGCGTCACCACCACCGCGCGCGCCGCGGAAATGACCAAGCTGACCGAGAACGCGTTTCGCGACGTCAATATCGCCTTCGCCAACGAATTATCGCTGATCGCCGACACGATGGGCGTCGATGTGTGGGAGGTGATCCGCCTCGCCAACCGTCACCCGCGCGTAAACATCCTCCAGCCGGGCCCCGGCGTCGGCGGGCATTGCATCGCGGTCGACCCCTGGTTCCTGGTCCATGCCGCGCCCGACCAGACGCCCCTGATCCGGACCGCGCGCGAGGTCAATGACGGCAAGACCAATCACGTCATCGCGCAGGTCGCGGCGCTGGTCGACTCGATGCCCGGCGCACCGGTCGCGTGCCTCGGCCTCGCGTTCAAGGCGAATATTGACGACTTCCGCGAGAGTCCCGCGCTGAAGGTCGCGCAGGCCGTCGCAAACGCTTTCGGCGACCGGGTCCGGATCGTCGAACCCTATGCCCGAACGCTCCCCGCGGCGCTGGCCCATAGCGGCGCGACGCTGATCGATGTCGATACCGCGATCGAGACCTGTCCGATCATGGTCGTGCTGGTCGATCACGACGTCTTCAAGTCGATCCCTCTGGAAGAGCGCGCCGACAAACTGGTGCTCGATACACGCGGAATCTGGCCGGATCAGCCCCGCGCGTCGCCCGATCGGCGATAGTCAGCGAAGCGGCTCGTTCCGGGTCGCCACGACCGGCGGGATGAGGGGCCGGGCCGGGGTGGCGGCGATCGTCCGCGCCACCGCGTCCAGCGTGTCGGCGCGCGCTTTCGACGAGGCATGCGTCCGGCTGCGGAACAGCCCGCCATCAACCGTGCCACCCTTGTGTCGCCAGAACGCGGGCGCGGACATCGGATCATAACCGGCATTGGCGAGCAGGTAGATCCCGAGCAGGTCGGCCTGGTCTTCGGTTTCGCGGATCAGGCGGCCGTTGCGCCCGAGCTCCGCAAGCAGCCCCCGATTGATCTTCACGGCATCCAGCCGCGTGCGATGCCGCAGGATGTTGTGCGCGAGTTCATGCGCCACGACGACCGCAATTTCGGCATCGGTATAGCCCTCGAAAAACCGCTCGCCGATCTGCACCACGGATCCGTCGGCGCTCGCGTCAAGCCCGCTGCCGAGCAGAATCTCGAACCGCGATCGGCAGCCGGTCACCGGGTTTACCGCGATGGTCTGTCGGCGTCCCTGGCGCAGCACCGTCAACTGCAGCGGCCGACTCGGTGTGGCATCGGCGATCGTCGCTTCGGCGATGTCGCGACTCGCCGCGTTCTCGGGGGCGTCGGCAGCGGGCAAGCCCGGCAATGCGACATCGCCGATTGCCGCCAGGGAATCGTTCGCGCGAATCCCGGCGCGATCTGCCGGCGCGCCCGCCACCACCGCCTCGACGCCGATCAGCGACTCGAATCCGAACGCCGTCGCCGCCGGTCCGCGCGCTGCCGGGCCATATTGCGTCAACGCGTGGATCGGCATGCCGATCTGCGGCTGGACCCGGTCGCACAGCGCCGCATTGGCGGTCGTCAGCCGGTACGCGATCGTCGCCAGCCGCAGGTCCGCGGTCCGCAGAGCCTCGAAGAACGCTGGGGGCGGCGCGGCTTCCGGGGCGGGTGCGGCGGCGGTCAGCAGGAGAAGCGGCAACAGCCGGGCGGTAAGCGTCATAGCCTTGCATTAGCCGCGTCCGGCGACCGCGTCATGCGCACAAAGCTGGTCGCGGCCACGGGTCGGCGCGCGAACGTTGCGACCTGCCGCGTAACCCGGTACGCGCCACACCTCCGTGGTATTGCAGTTCGATACCGCACTGCACACATCTCGGCTTCATGATTTCAAAGCTTTTCAAGTCTCGCACCGCTGCCAAGGCGTCAGCCCCCTCCGTGCCCGAAGGCCAGCGCGTCTATGCGGTCGGCGACATCCATGGCTGCGCCGACCTACTCGACGAGTTGATCGCGCTGATCGACGCGGACGATGCCGAACGCGGCCCAGCCGACACCCTGCTAATCTTCCTTGGCGACCTGGTGGATCGTGGTCCCGCCTCGGCGGCGGTGATCGAGCGGTTGCGCACGCTGTCGGCGACTCGCGGCAACGTCCGATGTCTGCTCGGCAATCACGAGGAGATATTTCTGGGCGCGCTCGACGGTGAACCCAAGGCGTTGCGGCTGTTCTGCCGAATCGGCGGGCGTGAGACCGTGCTGAGCTACGGTATGGAATCGACCGAATATGAGCGGCTCGACTATGAGGAGCTCGTCCATCGTCTTACCGATCTCGTCCCGGGCGAGCATCGCGCATTCGTCGGCAACTTCGAGGACATGATCGTGATTGGCGACTATGCCTTCGTCCACGCCGGGGTGCGCCCCGACGCCCCGCTCGACCGTCAACGCACGGCCGACCTGCGCTGGATCCGCGATCCGTTTCTCGACCATCGCACCAGGCTGGAAAAGACGATTGTCCACGGCCATACGATGACCGACGACATCGAGCATCGCACGCACCGGATCGGCGTCGACACCGGCGCTTACAAATCCGGCAAGCTTACGGCTCTGGGGTTGGAAGGCAGCGATGTCTGGCATCTTCAGACCGCCGGACCGAGCCTTGAAGATGCTTCGACCTAGATCCGCGCTGTTTCAGCCGGTATTTATCACATCTGAGCGCCACGCCCCCTTCTCGAATTTCGGGCAGCCGCTATAGAGCGCAATGGCAGATGCATGTTGCACTGCCGCAACAGTGGGGAACGCTTCCGTTCCTTACCGGTTACGTTGGTTGCCATGTCACTGGTTTCGTGCCATTGGCAGCGCGACGAGCACAAAGGGAGTTCATCATGCGTCTTGGGAAGTACATCCTGACCGCAGCAGCCGCCACGATGGCAGTTGCTCCGGCCATGGCAGCAAATCCAGCAGCCAACCTGTCGGTTTCGAAGTCGGTTCGCACCGGTTCGGCGTCGGCAAAGAAGAACGAGCTTGCTGGCGGCGGCATCATCGTTGCCATCCTGGCAGCGGCTGCAGTCGTAGCCGGGATCGTCATCGTTGCAGACAACGACGACAACTCGGACAGCAACTAAGTCTAACGACTTCGTTGAAGGAAATAGCGGTCTTCGGGCCGCTATTTTTTTGCCCGGACTCCGTCACTCGCCGGCAGCGCATCGGAAGGTCCGCTCGGTGAGGTCCGCTCCGCAGACGCGCGCATGCGTTGGGCGCCGATTCTGCTCGGCGCGTCAGGTGCCAGACGACGCGTCTGGATCGAAGGACACGGCATGGACGAACTGACGCTTACCGTGGTCGGGATCGACTTTCCCAACGCAGACCGGAGCGGGAGCAACCGACGGATGGAGCTGATGCTCTGCACACCGGGCGAACCGGTCGAGCTCCGTCGCGAGCCGAAGAACCCGCATGACGCCAATGCCGTGGCGGTCTTCAGCGAACGCGGTGTGCAGATGGGATATCTTTCCGCCGAGCGCGCACCGCTGATCGGCCGGCGGATGCAGCAGGAGGGGTATGTCGCGGTGTTCCAGGCGCTGGTCGGCAGCATGGGCTATCTCCGCCTCCGCTTTGGCGGCGGCATGCCGACGCTCCCCCGTCCAAGCGAGGCGGAAACACCCGCGCCCGGCCGCACCGCCGCGTTCGATCCGGACGCCTTCTATCCCGATCCCGAAGGCCCCGAATGGGGAGCCTGAATCGCGCGCCGCGCTAGATCCCCTGTGCGCTGACGATTCGCCCGGTCGCTTCGAGATCGCGCGTCAAATCGGCCATGCAGCGGTCGACCAGCGCCTCGTCCGAACTCCGCACGACGAAGTTCGCACCCGTCCGCCCGTCGCGGAAGAACGGATAGCTGCCGATCGCGACGCCTTCATGCGTCTTCTCGGCGTCGCGCAGCAGATCGGCGACTTCGCTCTCCGCCACCCAGCAACCGATCGTCTTCGACACCACCGGGCGCCCGCCCTCGAGCGTCCCGGTCAGCGCGTCGAGCATCCCCGCGGTGATGTGCGGCACCCCCGCCATGATGAAGATGTTGCCGATCCGGATCCCCGGCGCGCCCGACACCTTGTTGTCGATCAGGTCCGCGCCGACCGGCACGCGCGCCATCCGCGCGCGCGTCTCGGTCAGCCCGCCGCGAGTCGCGTAATAGGCCTCCAGCACCGCCATCGCACGTGGATGATGCTCGACCGCGACGCCCAGCGCCTCGGCGATCGCATCCACGGTGATGTCGTCGTGAGTCGGCCCGATCCCGCCGGTCGTGAACAGATAATCGTTGCGTGCGCGCAGCGTGTTGACCGCCTCGACGATCGCCTCGGTCTTGTCGGCGACCACGCGCACTTCGGCGAGGCGGATGCCATGCACGTTGAGCCAGGCCGCGATCTGCGCGACGTTCTTGTCCTGCGTGCGGCCCGACAGGATCTCGTCACCGATGATCGTCAGCGCGGCGGTCCAGATGCGTTCTTGTGCCATGCCCCCGCATAGCCTCGCAAAAGAGCCGTCGCTACGCTATATCGCGCGGCATGACCGAATATGTAACCGTCACCTCGGACCAGCCCGACGCGCGCACCGGCGCCATCAAACTGCACGGCGCGTCGGCGTTCGCCGGCATGATGAAGGCGGGCCAGCTCGCCGCCGAGACGCTCGACATGATCGTGCCGCACATGGTGCCCGGCGTCACCACCGCCGAGATCGACCGGCTGATCTACGACTTCATCATCGCCGGCAGCGGCGTGCCCGCGACGCTCGGCTATCGCGGCTATACGCACAGCGTCTGCATCTCGATCAACCATGTCGTCTGCCACGGCATCCCGAGCGAGAAGGCGCTGAAATCGGGCGATATCGTCAATGTCGACGTCACGCCGTTGCTCGACGGCTGGCATGGCGACACGAGCCGGATGTACCTGATCGGCGACGTGCCGATCAAGGCGCGCCGCCTCGTCGAGGTGACGTATGAATGCCTGATGCTCGGCATCGAGCAGGCCAAGCCCGGCAACCGGATGGGCGACGTCGCCAACGCGATCCAGCGGCATGCGGAGAAGCACCGCTACGGCGTGGTCCGCGATTTCTGCGGTCACGGCGTCGGCCGGCTGTTCCACGACGCGCCCGAGGTCGTCCATGTCGGCAAGCCCGGCACCGGCCCCGAACTGCGCCCCGGCATGATCTTCACGATCGAACCGATGATCAACATCGGCCGCCCCGACGTAAAGCTGCTCGACGACGGCTGGACGGCGGTGACGCGCGACCGCTCACTGTCGGCGCAGTTCGAACATTCGATCGGCATCACCGAGACCGGCTGCGACATCTTCACGCTCAGCCCCAAGGGCTACACGCAGCCGCCCTACGTCTGAGCGGCGCTAGCGCGGGTCGTTTAGTCGGCGGGTCGCATTGCTGCAAACGCGGTCATTGCCGCGCATCGCCTGGTTTCCGTCATCCTGACTTTCGGCAGGATGACGGAATACTGGAACGGCCCCATCTCCCGCCGAGCTTTGCGCCTTGGCCAACCATACGCTGGCCGCGCTCGTCTCTTCCGGTATTGAAACAGCGCGCGATTTATCCACCCGCGTAGCCTATTCGCTCCGCTGGCAATGAACGTCGACCACGTTGGCGCTGCTTGTCGTTGTCGGGTCACGACGCCATCGATCCGAATCGGCGTCAACTGGTCGAAACGTTCTTCACCGTGCAATCGGTGATGACGTGGCCGCCATAGTCGAACGATCCCTTGCCGTTCCAGTCCTTGGTCACCGCGAGCGCCGCGCTGAAATGGGCGAGATACGATCCGATTGCGGGCGGCGGCACCGACACGACATATTGCCCAGTAAGATGCACGAGCAGCGTGTCCTGTCCGAAGCCGGTGTGCAGGATCGCACCCGTGATATAGGGAATCATCGTCGTTCCATAAGGTGGCGGCAGCGCCTGCGTGATCTGCGCCGATCCGGCAACCTGTCCGGTTACGGCATTCACGCCCAGATCGAGATGAAGTACCGGCGCACCGGCGAACCCGGCGTGCTGAACCTGCAGCTTTACTTGATAAAACCCCACCGACTCGGTCATGAATAGTTCCTCCTGTGGATCCTTGCTGGTCCTGTAGTGGATTTCCTCATAGCGCGACTGGCGAGTCCAGCGAGATTGGGTCCGAAACGAATGCGGCGAAGCCATCTGGACTTGGCCGTGACCTTTCGCGTGAATCTGACGCACAAAGGGTGACGCGGCCCCTCGCCGCCGCTATCTGCCCCCGCATGACCGAGATCACGCCCCAGATCGTCGCCGACCACGGCCTGTCCCCCGAAGAATATGAGCGCGTCCTGCACGCGATCGGCCGCGAGCCCAATCTCGTCGAGCTCGGCATCTTCTCGGTGATGTGGTCCGAGCATTGCAGCTACAAGTCGAGCAAGATCCACCTGATGAAGCTGCCCACCAAGGGCCCCCGCGTCATCTGCGGCCCGGGCGAGAATGCCGGCGTCGTCGATATCGGCGACAACCAGGCGGCGATCTTCAAGATGGAGAGCCACAACCACCCGTCCTATATCGAGCCCTATCAGGGCGCGGCGACCGGCGTCGGCGGCATCCTGCGCGACGTCTTCACGATGGGCGCGCGGCCGATCGCCAACCTGAACGCGCTGCGCTTCGGCCGGCCCGATCACCCGAAGATGCGCCACCTGATCTCGGGCGTCGTCCACGGCATCGGCGGCTACGGCAATTGCGTCGGCGTGCCGACCGTCGGCGGCGAAGTGAACTTCCACAGCGCGTATGACGGCAACATCTTGGTCAACGCGATGACCGTCGGGATCGCCGATCAGGACAAGATCTTCTATTCGGCCGCCAGCGGCATCGGCAATCCGATCGTCTATGTCGGCTCCAAGACCGGTCGCGACGGCATCCACGGTGCGACGATGGCGAGCGCGGACTTCGGCGAGGATTCGGATGCCAAGCGCCCGACCGTCCAGGTCGGCGATCCCTTCACCGAAAAGCTGCTGATCGAGGCCTGCCTTGAGCTGATGGCGACCGACGTCATCGTCGCGATCCAGGATATGGGCGCCGCCGGCCTCACCTCTTCGGCGGTGGAAATGGCGTCGAAGGGCGGCGTCGGCATCGAGCTGACGATGGACGACGTGCCGCAGCGCGAGACTGGCATGACGCCGTACGAGATGATGCTGAGCGAGAGCCAGGAGCGCATGCTCATGGTCCTCAAGCCCGGCCGCGAGGCCGAGGCCGAGGCGATCTTCAGGAAGTGGGAGCTCGATTTCGCGGTCATCGGCCGGGTCACCGACACCGGCCGCATGGTGCTGACGTTCAAGGGCGAGACGGTCTGCGACATTCCGCTCGGGCCGCTCGCCGACGAGGCGCCGCTCTACGATCGCCCGCACGTGCCGACGCCCAAGCCCGCGCCGCTCGAAAACGCGCCGCACAGCAACGACATCGCCGCCGATCTGGTAACGCTGATGGGCTCGCCCGACATCGCCTCGCGCCGCTGGATCTGGGAGCAGTATGACCACATGGTCGGCGCCGACACCGTCCAGCGCCCCGGTGGCGACGCCGCGGTCGTCCGCGTCCACGGCACGCAGAAGGCGCTGGCGATGACCACCGACTGCACGCCGCGCTATTGCTTTGCCGACCCCGTCGAGGGCGGCAAGCAGGCGGTCGCCGAAGCATGGCGCAACCTTACCGCGGTCGGCGCGCTGCCGCTGGCGGTGACGAACTGCCTCAACTTCGCCAACCCCCAGCGGCCCGAGATCATGGGCCAGATCGTCGGCTGCCTAGAGGGGATGAGCGACGCGTGCATCGCGCTCGACTTCCCGATCGTGTCGGGCAACGTCTCGCTCTACAATGAATCCAAGGCCACCGGCGGCGGCTCGGCGATCCTGCCGACTCCCGCGATCGGCGCGATCGGGTTGCTCGCGGACTGGCAGAAGAATGCGACGATCGCGTTCAAGGGCTCGGGCGACATCATCCTCGCGGTCGGCACGCGCGGCGGGCATCTCGGCCAGTCGCTGTGGCTGCGCGAGTGCCATGGCCGCGAGCAGCTCGACGCCGGCCCCCCGCCGCCCGTCGATCTCGCCGCCGAGCGCCGCGTGGGCGACCTGATCCGCGAGGCGATCAGCCTCGGCCAGCTGACCGCGGTCCATGACGTCTCCGACGGTGGCATCGCGGTGACGCTCGCCGAGATGGCGCTCGCGGGCGGCATCGGCGCGATGATCGACCGCAAGCAGCCGTTCGACTGCGCGCGCGCATTCTTCGCCGAGGATCAGGGCGTCTATATCGTCACCGTCGAGGACCATGCGATGCTCGACTTCCTCGGTGCGGCACACGCCGCCGACGTCGAAGCCGAACCGCTCGGGCGCACGGGCGGCAAGCGCCTGATCTTCGAGCGCCCCGACCGCGACGACGTCATCGCGCTGGAAACGCTCCGTACCGCGCACGAAGGCTTCTTCCCCAAGCTCATGGGCGTCGACGCCGCGCTGGCGTGACCGGATCGGGGCGCGAGTAAGTTAGAGCCCCCCCACACACAAACGCCCCCCCCGGTGAAGGCCGGGGCCCAATTGGAATGGCCGCAGTAACCTCGCGCTGCCATCCTTACCAAAGCCCTCCCATTTGGGCCCCGGCCTTCGCCGGGGTGGTCGCAGTTGTGGAGCACGGACGCCCAGCACGAACCGCGCCTTGCTCCCCCGCGAAGGCGGGGGCCCAGACTGGACTCCCGCCTTCGCGGGAGAACAAGAAATCCGCGCCCCCCCAGAACCCGTCCTGACGGTGCGCACAGCGACCGCACATCCCTGCGATCCAAAATCGCGCTGTCCTACGCCCCCCGGCTATGCGAGCAGGCCGGAATGGCACCGCCGCTCCCCTCACCCACTCCAACGCCGTCGCCCGACGCCATGCCGGTCCGCCATCAAGACACGCGTGAGCGTGTGAACTTCCTGATCTTCACTTTTCCCGCATGACCCCCGCCCCCGCCAGAATCGCCACGCTGGACGTCATCCGCGGCGTCGCCGTCATGGGTATCCTCGCCGCCAACATCGCCGCGTTCGGCTTGCCCGAATTCGCCTATATGACCCCCGCGTCGATGGGCTGGCCGAGCACCCCCGACCTGATCGCTTGGGTCACCACCTTCATCGTCATCGACGGCAAGATGCGCGGGCTGTTCTCGTTCCTGTTCGGCGCGTCGATGATGCTGGTGATCGACCGTGCGCGGGCGCGCGACGAAGACCCCGCCACGGTGCATCTGTGGCGGATGGCGTGGCTGTTCGTGTTCGGCATCGCGCACCTCTATCTGCTCTGGTGGGGCGACATCCTGACGCAGTACGCGCTCGTCGGCGCGTTCGCCTTCATGTTCGTGCGGCTGCCGGTGCGGTGGCTGATCGGAATCGGGCTCGCCTGCATCGCGGTGCAGATGGTCGAACTCACGACGCTGGTAGCGTATGCGTTCGATCTGCACGCTTCCGCCCATAAAGCCGGCGCCGCGCCCCGCGTCGTCGCGAACTGGCAGCGTCTGGCGGATCAATTTGGCCAGCCCAGCCCCGCCGTCATCGCCCGAGACCTCGCGATCGGACGCGGCGGATGGCGCGATCTGGTCGCATGGCGCTGGACGCACGCGGCCGGCCCGATCACGTCGCTCACGGTCAACGGACCCGAGACGCTAGGGTTCATGCTGTTCGGCATGGCCGGGCTGCGATCGGGGTTCCTGACCGGCCAATGGACACGGCGACGCTATCGGGTGATCGCGGTCGCCGGGATCGGGATCGGCTGGCTCTGCTATGCGGCGATCGCGGCCTTCGCCATCGCCCACCGATTCGACGCGCGCTACGTCGCGCTATCGTGGCTGGCGCTCGCGGCACCGCTCCGGCCGCCGACGATCATGGGCTATGCCGCCGCGATCATCCTGCTTGCCCGTCCCGGCGGCTGGCTGACGCCCCGCTTCTCGGCAGCCGGTCGGATGGCGTTCTCCAACTATCTCGGCACCACGCTGATCTGCACCACCGTCTTTTACGGCTACGGACTAGGCCTCTACGGCGGCCTGTCCCGCGCGCAGCTCTATCTGATTGTGGTCGCGGTCTGGCTGCTGATGCTCGCGTGGTCGAAGCCCTGGCTCGATCGGTTCCGCTACGGTCCGCTCGAATGGTTGTGGCGAAGTTTCGCGCGATTCGCGTGGCAGCCCATGCGAGGTTCCGCGTTCACGGTGAACCGATGACGCTTGTTGCGAACGCGACGCAATTTAGCTTGCGAGCGTGTCGCATTAGCTATACCTGAGTCGCAGAGCGAGGGAGCATTCATGGTCGTCTGCGTTTGCAATGCCATACGAGAATCCGACGTCCGCAGCTGCGCACGTGGTGGCTGCACGACCCCCTGCCAGGCGTTCCGGTCGATGGGCCGCACACCCAAATGCGGCCAATGCGCGTCGATAGCGCGAGCGATTATCGACGAGGAACGCGCTGCTGCATAAGCGTCGCAGCAGCTGACAAAGCCCAGAAAACTGCCATTCTTTGGGGTTGTATTGATCTGCGTCAGCCCGCTACATGACCGTCAGAGGTGACGGAGATATGGCCATGCGCGGCGACCCACAAGTAATCGACTATCTGAACGAGGCGCTCAAGAACGAGCTGACCGCGGTCAACCAATATTGGCTCCATTACCGGATGCTCGAGCATTGGGGCGTCTACAAGCTCGCCCAATATGAGCGGATGGAGTCGATCGACGAGATGAAGCATGCCGACTGGTTGTCGGAGCGCATCCTGTTTCTCGATGGCTTGCCCAACTTCCAGCTGCTCGGTCGCCTCCGCATCGGCGAGACCGTCGAGGAGGTCCTGAAGTCGGATCTCGCGCTCGAGGTTGAGGCGACCGTCCAGCTCAAGGGCGCGATCTCCTACTGCGAAGAGGTCAAGGATTACATCAGCCGCGACCTGTTCGCGCGGATCCTCGCGAGCGAGGAAGAGCATGTCGACACGCTTGAGCGCCAGTTCGAGATGATCGCGCGGATGGGCATCCACAACTACATCCAGCTGAACTCGATCTCCGAGCATGACTCGCCCAAGGCTGGCGCGGCACCGTATCTGAAGGGGTAATCACCTGAGGCGGTAATCACCAGGCGATGCCCCTGCCGGGTATCGCCTGTGCCTATCGGGCGGCCTGTATGCTCCCCCGTGCGGGCGAGGACGGGTCGGCTCGATCCTAGTGTTCGCCGAAACTGGTCGGCACGGCGCGACGGCCGAAACCACCCGCTACGGGCTTCCGCGCGATGATCGGGTTGGCCTCACGCTCGAGCAGCGTCAGTGTCTGGTCGAAGAGCGGGCGCAGGTTGACGATATGCTCCAGCGCCTCTTCGGGTGTGTCCTGCATCTCCACGCAGTCGCGCGCGATCGTCTCGATCGCCTCGGCCAGATCGGCGAGCGGCTCGGCTCCGAACTGCCGCGCTTCGCCCTTGAGCGTATGCGCCGGGATCACCATCGCGGCTGCGCTCAGCGACCGCATCGCGGCCTCGATCGACGCGACAGATTTCACGCCGTCCTCGCGAAAATAGCCGAGGATACGGACAAACCCGGCACCGAGTTCAGCCCGCGCCTGCGAAAATGCCGGCCAGTTGACCAAGGTGCTTCCTTCGAACGACACTGTCGCCTTCTCCCGTTGAGCAATAGCGCCACGAAGCTCAGAACCGCAACTTAGCCGGTCCGAGTAAATACAATGTTGTCACACTACCGACAAGTGACGACAAAGATCGGGTAAAAATTGTCCAAAACGATCTTCACCTCGGCATTCGACGCCTCGGCGACCGCCGAGAGTTCGGCCGGGGCCTGCGGGTCGTCGGCAAGTACCTCGACATGCCGCGCACCGTCGCGCAACGCGCGCGCCAGCCGCACCGCCGGCCAGGGACAGCGCATTCCCCGGGCATCGATGTGGACCACCCCGTACACCAGCGTCTAGCTGCCGCCGCCGCCCTTGCCATTATCGTCATACGGGTTCTTCGGTGCGCGGAACATCAGGCGCACTGGCACCGCGCCGAAGCCGAGGTCCTTGCGCATCGAATTGACCAGATACCGCTCATAGCTGGCGGGGAGCTGATCGACGCGCGTACCGAAGATGACGAAGCTTGGCGGGCGCGTCTTGACCTGCGTGACGTAGCGCATCTTGATCCGCTTGCCGCCCGGGGCCGGCGGCGGGGTCGCCTCGATCGCGCGCTCGAACCAGCGATTGAGTTCCCCGGTGCCGACGCGCTTCGACCACGCATCGCGCGTGTCGAAACACGCCTGGAGCAGCTGGTCGATGCCCTTGCCGGTCGCGCCGGACACGGTCATCACGGTGACGCCCTTGACCTGGCTGAGGCCATCCTCGAGCGCGCGCTTGACGCCGTTGAACAGCGACGACGCGCTTTCGGCAATATCCCATTTGTTCAGCGCGATGACGAGCGCGCGGCCTTCCTGCAGCACCTTGTCGGCGATGCGGAGATCTTGCGCCTCGAGCCCGAGCGTGGCGTCGAGCAGCAGCACGACAACCTCGGCGAAGTCGACCGCATGAAGCGCGTCCTCGACCGACATCTTCTCGAGCTTGTCCTGCACCTTGGCGCGCTTGCGCATGCCCGCGGTGTCGATCAGCCGCACCTTGCGCGCTTCGCCACCGGTCGGGTGCCAGTCGTAATCGACGCTGATCGAATCGCGCGTGATACCGGCCTCCGGACCGGTGATCATGCGGTCCTCGCCGAGGATGCGATTGACGAGCGTCGACTTGCCCGCATTCGGGCGGCCGACGATCGCGAGCTTCAGCGGGCCTTCATATTCGTTATCGGGCTGTTCCTCGGGCGGCTCTTCCTTGCCTTCGAGCAGCGGGAGCAGGCCTTCGAACAGGTCGCCCAGGCCTTCGCCATGCTCAGCGGACAACTGCACCGGATCGCCAAAGCCGAGGGCGAGCGACTCGAGGATACCGTCTTCGCCTGCCCGGCCTTCGGCCTTGTTGGCGACGAGGATGACCGGAACGTCGGCGGTACGCAGCCAGCGCGCAATCTCCTCGTCGAGGGGCACGATCCCGGCGCGCGCGTCGAACAGGAACAGCGCGACATCGGCCTGCTCGACCGCGGCTTCGGTCTGCTGGCGCATCCGGCCGGGCAGCGTCTGCGCGTCGTGGTCTTCGTAGCCGGCGGTGTCGATGATGCGGAATTCGAGCCCGATCAACGACGCATCGCCCTCGCGTCGATCACGCGTGACACCGGGCCGGTCGTCGACCAGCGCGAGCTTCTTGCCGACGAGGCGGTTGAACAGGGTCGACTTGCCGACATTTGGGCGGCCGACGATCGCGACCACGGGGAGTTTGGACATGGCAGGCCCTTAGCGCGTGTCGCGGCAAAGGTCACCTAGTCCCTATCCCGTCGGGACATGGGGAAGCGACATAGTCACGTTACGGTGAGGGCAACGTGTCGAAGCGTCACCCTCACCCTTCCTTACCTTCAATGTGGCCCCCTTCCCGCTTCCGACGGACGAGGGAGTTTTATCACCGGTAAGCGGTGACCTTGCCCTTCTGGTCGAGCGTATAGAGCGTCGAGTTCGCGACGATCGGCGGCAGCGAGAAAGGCGTCTTCGTCTCGATCGTTGCGCTGATCGTGCCATCGGTCGGCGAAACGAAATTGATCTCGCCGCGCGAGTTTGTCAGGATCAAGCGGTTGCCGGCCAGTATCGGGCCGAACCACGTGATCGCGTTGCTGCGCTTCTTCTCGTTCTGAAACCGCTTCAACTGCGCGATCCAGCGGGCCTTGCCGTTCGAACGCGACAGGCAGACGAGCTTGGCGTCGTCGGTGACCACGAACAGCCATTCCCCCGCGATCCAAGGCGTCGAAATGCCCGCGAAGTTCTGCTCCCATAGGCGCTGTCCGGTCGACAGTTCGAGTGCGACCATGCGCCCCCCCTGCCCGACTGCATAGACGCGGCCGCCGTCGATCACCGGTGCGGCATCGATATCGGACAGGCTCGACACCGAAGTGGTGACCGAGGTGCGCGACAAGGCGTCCTGCCACAGAATGCGGCCATTCTCGTAGCGATAGGCGCTGAGCTCGCCGCTGGAGAAACCCGCGACGACGGTACCCTGGCTTACCGCGGGGGCCGCGACACCGAACACGCCCTGCGTCTCGAGTGTCCCCGACTGGACCCACTGGACCTTGCCGTCGGTCTGGTTGAGCGAGAAGACTTGGTTGTCCTGGGTCAGAACGTACACCGCGCCATTGGCGACGGTCGGTGCGCCCCGCAACGGCGCGCCGGGCTTGGCACGCCACAAGATCTTGCCATCTGCCGCGCTCATCGCGACGACATCGCCGACGCCGTCGGTGGCATAGAGCTTGCCGTCGTCATAGCTGACGCCGCCACCGAAGCGCGCGGCACGGTTTATATCGCCTTCGGTGATCCCTGCGCTCCACAACGCCGCACCGGTATCGGCGGTGAACGCGTGGATCGTCGCGGTGACGTCGGTCACGAACAGCTTGCCGTCGGCGACGACGGGGGCGGCACCCAGCCGTTCGCGGTTCGAGCCGCCGTCGATCCCCGACTGCCACAGCCGCTTGGGCTGATCGGCAAGCGCGAGCTGGCCCATCGACTTGGCGGGGTTGCCACCGGGCTGCGACCAAGCATCGTTGACCGCAGGCGCGGGCAGCAGGACCTGCACATCGGCAATCGTCTTGTCGGTCTCGACCTCGTTTTCCGAGACCAGGATCGACACGCGATCACCCAGCGTAGGCGTCTTCTTGCCGCCGCCCTTGAAGATTCCGCAACCGCTGAGCGCCACCAACGCGGCGACGGCGACCGTCACCCGATATGTCTTCATCATTGCGCCTTGGTATCCTCGTTTGATGCGGCCGGAGCGATCACTCTGGCGGTCGGCCCGTCGGTAGAACCTTGGCTGCCAACAGCGTCCACGCCCAGTACGCCGGCCATCTGAACCGCACGTTGACGGATCGTCTCTGGTACGCCGGTATCGCGCGCGATCTGGCCGAACAACGCGCCCGCCTGCTGCCGCTGGTTCATCCGGAGAAAGGAAATCGCGACCATCTCACCCGCGCTACCGAGCCATGCACCACCGGGAACGGCGAGTGGACGGAGGCGCTCGACGACGACCTGCGGCTTCAGTGTATCGAACTCGGCCGAGGTCTGGCGGACCAAAGCGAGATCGCGGAACGGCTTGGCCAGCGACGCATCGGCGGCGATCGTGCCGAGCTTGGCCGCGGCTGCCTTCAGGTCGTTCTTCTGAAGCAGGATATCGGCCTGCGTGAACAGCGCGAGCGCACGGTAGCCGTCACGGTTCGACTTGGCGAGCTCGGCGAGCGGCTTCGACGCAGCAGCGGCATTGTTCGCGCCTAGCGAATCGTAGGCAGCCTGAAGCTGCTCACCGGCGACGCCGGCGGCCTCGCCATCGCGATGCTGCCAGTAGAGGAAGCCAGCAAACGCAGCGAGTGCGGCGACGACGCCAATCGCGACCCATTTGCCCCAAGTCGTCCAGAATCCGGCGAGTTGGTCACGGCGGAGTTCTTCGTCGACCTCGCGCAAAAATGCTTCATCGGTTTTCGGCGGGAGGGCCAAGGACAGCTCCGGAATATTTGGGGATGGACGGCGCGGACCTTAGCCGCGCCGGGACCGAAACGGAAGCGGATCAATCCTTGGGGGCGTAGACCTGCTCAGGCCCCGGAAATGCGCGGGTGCGGACGTCCTCGGCATAGGTCTGCGCCGCCGACGCGATCGTATCGGCGATATCGGCAAAGCGCTTCACGAACTTGGCGGTCCGCTCGAACATCCCCAGCATGTCCTCGGCGACCAGCACCTGCCCGTCGCACTGCGCCGACGCACCGATGCCGATCGTCGGGCAGGCGATCGTGGTGGTGATCTCGATCGCGATCGGCTCGACCACGCCCTCGATCACCAGCGCGAAGGCGCCGGCTTCGGCGATGCTCTGCGCGTCGGCGACGATCTTGGCCGCTTCCTCGGGCGTGCGACCACGCGCGCCGTAGCCGCCGAGCACGTTCACCGCCTGCGGGGTAAGGCCGACATGCCCCATCACCGGAATGCCACGCTCGGTCAGGAACTTGACGGTCGGCGCCATCGCGGTGCCGCCCTCGAGCTTTACCGCTGCCGCGCCGGTCTGTTTCAGCAACCACGCCGCGCTCTCGAACGCCTTTTCAGGCGAGGCTTCATAGCTGCCGAACGGCATGTCGATCACGACCACCGCATGATAGCTGCCGCGCACGACAGCCGCGCCGTGAGCGGCCATCATCTCGAGCGTGACGGGGACGGTCGACGGCAGGCCGTAGACCACTTGCCCCAGACTGTCGCCGACGAGCAGCATATCGCAGTGCGGATCGAGCAACTGCGCGGTCCGCACGGTATAGGCGGTGAGCATGACGAGCGGCGTCTTGCCCTTCTGCCGTCGGATCGCGGGAATCGTCAGGCGCTTGAGCGGCGCCGGCGTCGGGTTCGCGCGACTCGTCGCGGTGTCGAGGGTGTAGGTCGTGGACATGGCCGCTTTCTAGCGTGGGACCTTGGGCTCGCCCAGCCTTCCCATCGTCGGGCTTGCGGGCATCAGACCGCCCACCCCTTCAGCCGCGCATGGCCGACGAGCCAGATCGTGAATACCGCGATCGCGGCGATGAGGAGGGGGAAGACGAGCGTCTCGCCCGCGCCCTTGTGCGCGATGATATCGGTCGAGGCGAACAGCCAGGCGAACTGCGCGGTCGTCGCGACCAACGAGGCGATCAGGAATGGGCGGGCGGTAGCCCGTCGCATGAACAGCAGGACGCTACCCACTAGTCCGGTCAGCACGGCGATGGCGAACAGCGGCTCATACCAAGCGGGCAACGCCGCATAGAGCGCCCGATCATAGGCGGTCGCATGGCCCACAGCGTCGGCGCCGAGCCGTACCTGTTGCAAGCACATGAAGCATCCGACGAGCGCCCAGAGGACGAGCACGCCTGTTGTAAGTCGAAACCACAAGGGTCCCTGTCGTACGAAGAACATAGCGCCACCCCTGTTGTCTCCGGGTAACAGACTGCGCCGCGCAGAGGGTACAGGCAATAGGGCCCCGATATGCGGCAAGATGACGTCGTCTCGGAACCGGAGAGACGTCGGGAGCTTCCGACTGCGACGTCCCTCCGGGCCATGTTCACGGTTTATCGCGTGCAACCTGAACGCGTCGTGACAGTTTGCGAATGGCGATCAGAACGACCGCGAGACGGTCAGGCCATAGGTGCGCGGATCGCCCGGCTGACCGACGACCAATCCGGTGCTGCCGGATTGCAGCGCGAGCACTTCATAATAATTGTGGTCAAACGCGTTGCGCAGCCAGCCGAATACGTTCCAGCTGTCCTTCGCCTTGAATCCAAGACGGAAGTTGCTGAGCGCGTACCCGTTGATGTCGGTATACGCGGAGCGTGACGGGTTCGAAGAGAAGGTCGACCGGTAGCTGCCGTCATAGCCGAGATAGACCTGCCCATCGAGCCCGGCGAACGACGCCGGCAGGTCGTATTCCGCGCCGTAGGAGAACGCCCATTTCGAGACGCCGGGCAGGCGCTGGCCGGAGATGTCGCAATTGAGCGGGCTGACCGTCCCAGTGCCAGCCGCTCCCGCCGGGCTGGTCGCGGTCGGCGCGGAGCCGCCGGAGAGTTCGGGCGGGCACGGCGCGTCGACGAACCTGACGTATTTCGCATCGGTATACGCACCATTCGCATAGATGCTGAACCGCGACGACGGACGGAAGGCCGAGTCGAATTCGAGGCCGCGCGTGCGGACCTTGCCGGCGTTGGCGAGATACCCACGCAGCACGCCGAGCTGGCCGTTGGTGACGGTCGCCTGGTAATCGCTGATCTCGGTCCAGAAAGCGGCGAGGTTGAGCGTCAGCCGACGATCGAACAGCTGCGTCTTCAGGCCAAGTTCGAAGTGATTCACCTTTTCGGGCTTTACGGTCGCGGCAGACAGGATCGGCGCGTTGTCAAGGTCGAGCGGCAGGCCGGACAGGTTGATGCCGCCCGATTTATAGCTGCGCGCGTAAGTGGCATAGGCGTGGATGTCGGACGTCACGGTGTACGCGGCCGTGATGTCACCCGACAGGTTCCAGTTGTCGAAGTTCGGCCGATAGCTTTGCGGGGCGAGCACGCCGCACTGGTCCCTGACGACGCTGCTCGCCCCCTGTGCGGTGGCCGAGCAGTTGAGCGCCACGCCGGTGCCGGTCGTCACGGTCGAGACGTAGTCACCATTCTTCTTGTCGTAGTTGAGCCGCAGTCCGGGCGCGATCTGAAGCCGGTCGGTGACATGCCAGGTGAGCTTACCGAACAACGCCGCACTGGTGTTGGTGAAGCCGATCGTGTTGCGCGAGGTCAGACCGTTCAGCACGGCAGGGTTGCGGCTGTTGGCGCTGGTCGGGTTGAGCAGATAGGCGCTTGCCGCCGGGCCCTGGACCTGGAGGCCCTGCGTATCGATCGTCTGGTAGAAATAGAACGCGCCGAGCACGTAATCGAGCGTGTGCTTGCCGTTCGACGCGATCCGCAGCTCCTGGCTGTACTGCGTCTGCTGCGACGGATTGGCGGAGACGGTGGTGATCGGCAGGCCGATAAAATCGCGGTCGTTCGACGGATCCCAGTTCCAGAACCGCCAGGCGCTGACCGAGGTGATCGTCGCCGCACCCAGATCCAGATTGCCAAGCAGCGACACCCCGCCCAATTCCTGCCTCGCGCGCAGCGGCGTGTCGACATCAGTGATCCGATCGAATGCATTCGTCGATGGCACGACATAGCCTTGCGCAGCGGCGAGTGCGGCATATTGCCGCGTGAGCGGCCGCTGGGTGGCGCCGGTGCGTGCGTAATATTGCACGCAGCAATTTGGATTCTGCTGGCCGTAATCGCCTGACAGGACCAGATCGAGCGTGTCGGTCGGTTTCCAGTAGAGCTGTCCGCGCACGCTCTTATTGTCCTGCGCGTTGAGGTTTTTGCCCGTCGCGACGTTGTGGATCGTGCCATCGCGCTCGGTAATCGCCGCCGACAGCCGGATTGCGAGCTTGTCGCGGACCAGCGGGCCCGACACCGATGCCTTTGCCTGGATGAACTGATAATTGCCGGTCGTGAGTTCGATCCGCGCCTCGGGCGTGAAGCTGGGTTTGCGCGTGTAGATGTTGATGGCGCCGGCGGTCGTGTTCTTGCCGTAGAGCGTACCCTGTGGTCCGCGCAGAACTTCGATCCGCTCGGTGTCGGTGAAATCGAACGTCGCCGATGCGATCCGGCTGTAATAGACCTGATCGACATAAATGCCGACGCCTTGCTCGATCCCGTCGTTGGTCAGGCCGAACGGCGCGCCGAGACCGCGTATGTTGGCGGCAGAGTTGCGCGGGTTGGTCGAGTAGAATTGCAGCGTCGGCTGGAGCTGCGTCAACCGGCTGACGTTATACGCGCCGGTCTCGGCGAGCGCGGTGCCGCCGATCACCGACATTGCGATCGGGACCGTCTGGATGGTCTCGGCACGACGGCGGGCGGTAACGACGATGTCCCCCCCGCCGCCCTGCTGCTGGTTGCCGAGCCGCCCGCGCGCCTGCTCATCGACCGGGGCTTGCGGGGCAGTAGGCGGAGTGGAGGACGATGGAACGGTGGCGGCCTGACCGGCCAACAGCAGAGCGAGCGTAAACGACATCGAGTATTTCCCCTGAACCCTGGTGCATAATGTCCAGTAATTCAGGGGGGATTCAATGTGGCTGTGTCTTGGGTCTTGGAAAGCCGGACTTCGCCGCTGTCGACTCGAACGTCGGCTGCCTTTGTCGGGAGCCAGTCATCCCCAGGGAGGCGGGGATCCAGAGACACAAAGGTCAGCTATTTACGAGTCCCCGCCTCCGCGGGAATGACGATCGCGAGCAATCGCCCACGCCGCCTCTCCCGCCGGGAAATGCCGTTTTAGACCAGGCGGCTCTGCTTGACCGCGGCTTCGATGAAGCTGGCGAACAGCGGGTGCGGATCGAACGGCTTAGACTTCAGCTCCGGGTGGAACTGGACGCCGACGAACCACGGATGATCGGGACGCTCGACGATCTCGGGCAGTGTGCCGTCGGGCGACATGCCCGAAAAGACGAGGCCGCCCTGCTCGAGCGCTTCCTTGTAGCCGGTGTTCACTTCGTAGCGGTGACGATGACGCTCCGAAATATCGGTCCCGCCATAGATCGACGCGACCACGCTGTTGCCGTCGAGCTTTGCATCATACGCGCCGAGCCGCATCGTGCCGCCCATGTCGCCCTCGGCCGCGCGCGTTTCGAGGCCCTCGCGCCCCATCCATTCGGTGATCATACCGACCACCGGCTCGTCCGTCGGGCCGAACTCGGTCGACGAGGCAGCGGGAACGCCGCCAAGACCGCGAGCGCCCTCGACGCACGCCATCTGCATGCCGAAGCAGATTCCAAAATACGGAATTTTCCGCTCGCGCGCGAACTTGACCGAGGCGATCTTGCCCTCTGCGCCACGCTCGCCGAACGCGCCCGGCACGAGGATCGCGTCGCACGGCTCAAGCTGCCCGGCGATGTCGCTTTCGGCGTTCTCGAACAATTCGGCGTCGATCCAGCGGACGTTGACCTTGACGCGGTTGGCGATGCCGCCATGCACGAGCGCCTCGTTGAGCGACTTGTACGCGTCCTGCAGGCCGACATATTTGCCGACCACGCCGATCGTGACCTCCCCCTGCGGATTGGTCAGCCGGTCCATGATCTCGGTCCAGCGCGACAGGTCAGGCGCCGCGGCCGGTTCGATCCCGAACGCGCGGAGCACTTCGATGTCGAGGCCTTCGCCGTGATACTGGAGCGGCACCGCATAGATGCTCTTCGCGTCGAGCGCGGGGATGACCGCGCTGGCGGGCACGTTGCAGAACAGCGCGATCTTGGCGCGCTCCGACGGCGGCAGCGGATGCTCGCAACGGCATACCAGCACGTCGGGCTGAACGCCGAGCGCGGCCAGTTCGCGGACCGAATGCTGCGTCGGCTTGGTCTTCAGTTCGCCCGCGGCGGCGATGTAGGGGACCAGAGTCACGTGGATGCTGATCGCCTTGCCGCGGCCTTCCTCGTTTTTAAGCTGGCGAATCGCCTCGATGAACGGCAGCGATTCGATATCGCCGACGGTGCCGCCGATCTCGCACAGCACGAAATCGAGATCGTCGGTCTCCGCCCGTGCGAACGCCTTGATCGCGTCGGTGACGTGCGGGATGACCTGCACGGTCGCGCCAAGATAGTCGCCGCGCCGCTCGCGGGCGATGATCTGCTGATAGATGCGCCCCGAGGTGACGTTGTCCGACTGACGCGACGGAACGCCGGTGAAGCGCTCGTAATGGCCGAGATCGAGATCGGTCTCGGCGCCGTCGTCGGTGACGTAGACCTCGCCGTGCTGATAGGGCGACATCGTGCCGGGATCGACGTTCAAATACGGATCGAACTTCCGGATCCTGACGCTGTAGCCGCGTGCCTGGAGGAGAGCGGCAAGCGATGCCGCCATGAGACCTTTACCGAGCGACGAAACCACGCCCCCGGTGATGAAAATGTACCGAGCCATGGGAAGAGTCTCGTAGCGTGTGTTGGGGACGAACGACAAGAGCCCCGCGGTTCACGCAGG
Organism: Sphingomonas sp. Leaf38; assembly: GCF_001421825.1. Lineage (NCBI taxonomy): Bacteria > Pseudomonadati > Pseudomonadota > Alphaproteobacteria > Sphingomonadales > Sphingomonadaceae > Sphingomonas > Sphingomonas sp. Leaf38. The sequence goes on from NZ_LMLD01000010.1 coordinate 164,425, forward strand.
GGCTAATTATCGGCGAATGGAGTATTTATCGGGCGAGTGGGACCGCGCCGTTGTCGGCAGGGGTCGTTGCCGCCGCCGCAGCGCCGGCGTTTTCTGCGCCACCGGCGAACGGTGCGGCATCACCCTTGGGCTGAGCGGTCGGGACGGCCGTCGCGGCCGCCGGGGTCCGCGCAAGCGAGGTGTCGATCGTCGTGGTCCGGTGATTCGCGGCGAGAACCGCGAGCAGGATCGAGAACAGCACGAACATCGTCCCCAGAACGCCCGTCGCGCGAGTCAGGAAATCTGCCGCGCCGCGGGCCGACATCAGACCCGACGGACTGCCGCCCATACCCAGACCGCCGCCTTCCGACCGCTGCATGAGAATCACCGTGACGAGGGCGGCCGCGATGATCGCGTGGATGACAAGCAGAAAGGCGAACATTGCGCGGAAGACCCCGGAACTTTTGCGAAGGCGGGCACATAGGCGACCGCGCGGCTTCGATCAACCGGAACGGTGGCACGGCATATCGCACGCTGCATGCAAAACTACGGAAACAAGCCGTGCGGGCGGGCGTTGTGACCCCGTAATGACGCTCATGACTGGGTATCGTGCATATAAATTCAGATGGCGGATCAACGCTGTGGCATCAATGGCAGCCAATACCTTATCGACCTGGATGACCGCTCTGGTGGATTATGTCCGTTCGGGTGAACCCGATCTGACCAATCGCCAGATGGCGCTGCTTCTACTCGTATACCTCAAACCGGGCCCGCATACGGTACGCGGCCTGGCCCGTGCGCTGAACGTATCGAAACCGGTGGTCACGCGCGCCTTGAACAGATTGGGTGCGCTCGGCTATCTGCGCCGGCAACGCGATGACAGCGACAAGCGCAACATCTTCGTCGCGCGCACGACCGAAGGGGCAGATTTTCTTGAAGAGTTCGGGCAATTCATCGGCGACGGCCCCGCCCCCGCCGGCGCAAACGGCCACACCGCCGCTCACGCTTGAGCCGTTCGACGACAAGGCCCGTACCAGCTTCGCGCTGACGGGTCGCTCGGTGGATCTCGACCCGCGTACGCATGCCGTACGCCGCGATATCGCTGACATTCGTCTCGCCGAATACGTATTCGCTCCACACTACGCCGTGCCGATGATACGGCCCGTCGCACGCACAGCTTTATTGCGTAGCGGACGAAACGAAACGAGCGATACGATGGTCGACCTCAATCCTGGCGACAGTTTCGAAGTGCTGGAGATTGCTGGCGTTTCCGCCTGGGGCGTCGCACGCCCAAGCGGCCTTGTCGGCTATGTCGAGGCTGCAGCGCTCGATCTGGCGCCGGAAGCCTCCACATGACGAGCGTCTTCATCGATGGCGCGGTCGGCACCACCGGTCTCGAAATCCGCGAACGGCTCGCCGGGCGCGATGACATTTCGATCGCGCTGCTCGCCGAAGACCGGCGCAAGGACCCCGCCGCTCGGCGTGAGGCGCTGAACGATGCCGACTTCGTCATCCTTTGCCTGCCCGACGACGCCGCGCGCGAAGCGGTCGCGCTGATCGACAATTCCCGCACCCGCGTGATCGACGCGTCCAGCGCGCACCGTGTTGCGGCAGGCTGGACCTATGGCTTTCCCGAACTGCCGGGCCAGGCTGAGACGATCGCGACCGCGATGCGCGTCGCAAACCCGGGCTGCTATCCGACCGGCTTCCTCGCGCTTATCGCGCCGCTCGTTGCGGCCAAGCTCCTTCCCGCCGACCTGCTGCTCAGTGTCAATGCGACGTCGGGCTATTCCGGCGGCGGCAAGGCGATGATCGCCGAGTTCGAAGCGGGCGGGACGGCCACGGCGTTCCGCGCCTACGCGCTGGGCCTCGCGCACAAGCATATTGCCGAAATGACTCAGCATGCCGGCCTCGTTCACGCGCCGATCTTCGCGCCGGCGGTGGCCAACGCCTATCGCGGCATGGTCGTTGAGGTGCCGCTGCATCTCCACGCGCTACCCGGCCGCCCAAGTCTGGCGGCGATCGAGGATGTCTTGCGCGCCGCGTTCGAGGGTTCGACGCTCGTGACGGTCGCGGCTGGCGATATCGGCGCGATCGATATCGAGGAGAATGCCGGCACCGACCGCCTGACGCTACGCGTTTGCGGCAACGATGCCGTCGGCCATGCACGGTTGGTCGCCACGCTCGACAATCTGGGCAAGGGCGCCGGCGGCGCGGCGGTCCAGAACCTCAACATCATGGCCGGGGTCGATCCCGTGGCCGGCCTCGTTTTCTAAGACCGGCGTCCCAACCGGCGAGTTCCAGGAGCTTTCATGCACCGTAATCCCGTAGCCAAGCTGCTCCTGTTCGGCGCGACCGGCGATCTCGCGCAGCGCATGCTGCTGCCCTCGCTCTATGGCCTGCACGCCGACGGTTTGCTGCCCCATGAACTGACGATAACGGGCGCGGCGCGTCACGACTATGACGACACGCAGTATCGGGCGTTCGCCAAGAAAGCGCTCGACGAGTTCCTGTCGGACGATCGCAAGGACGAGGCCGCGATCGGATCGTTCCTCGACCGGATCCATTACCAGCCGACCGACCTATCCGATCCGGCCAGCTTCCAGCCGCTCGCGGACAAGATCGGCGACATCTCGGGTGGTCTGGCCATCTATCTGTCGACCGCGCCGTCGCTGTTCGAATCGGCGATCGAGGGGCTGCACAAGGTCGGCCTCGCCGGTGAAACCGTCCGGGTCGGCCTCGAAAAGCCGCTCGGCTATGATCTGGAGACCAGCCGCGAGATCAACGATGCGGTGGCAAAGGCTTTCCCCGAGGAGCGGACCTACCGGATCGATCATTATCTTGGCAAGGAAACCGTCCAGAACATCCTCGCGCTGCGGTTCGGCAACTCGTTTTTCGAGCCCGTCTGGAATGCGCAGGGGATCGACAACGTCCAGATCACGATCTCCGAAACGGTGGGGCTCGAAGAACGCGCCGGCTATTACGAGACCGCGGGTGCGCTGCGCGACATGGTCGCCAATCACATGCTCCAGCTGCTCGCGCTGATCGCGATGGAGCCGCCTGCGCGGTTCGAAGGCACCGATGTCCGTGATGAAAAGTCGAAGGTTTTCCGCTCGTTGCGGATGATCAAGCCCGAGGAAGCGCCGCACGTCACGGTCACCGGCCAATATGCCGACGGCGCGGTGAAGGGGAAGATCGTCAAGAGCTACTCCGACGAACTCGGCAAGCCGTCGAACACCGAGACGTTCGTCGCGATCAAGGCGCATGTCGACAATTGGCGCTGGCAGGGCGTGCCCTTCTACCTGCGCACCGGTAAGCGTATGGCGACGCGCCGCAGCGAGATCGCGATCCAGTTCAAGGCGGTGCCGCACTCGATGTTCGCCGGCCGTGGCGGGCTGTTGCAGCCCAACATGCTGATCATCCGCCTGCAGCCGGAGGAATATATCCAGCTGCTGGTGATGGCGAAGGAGCCGGGGCTCGATCGCGAGGGCGTCCGCCTGCGCGAGGTGCCGCTGAACCTGAGCATGGATGCCGAGTTCGCCGGCTCGCGGCGCCGGATCGCCTATGAGCGGCTGCTACTCGACCTGATCGAGGGCGACCAGACGCTGTTCGTGCGCCGCGACGAGGTCGAGGCGCAATGGACCTGGATCGATGCGATCCGCGAGGGGTGGAAGGCGAACGCGATGAAGCCCAAAAGCTATGCATCGGGCAGCTGGGGTCCGTCGGCCGCGATCGCGCTGACCGAGCGCGACGGCGTGACCTGGCAGGACGACTGAGTTTCAGGGGGAATACTCCCCCGCGTCCGTTCGTCCTGAGCGAAGTCGAAGGGCCGCCCGTTTGGTGGCAATGTCCTTCGACTTCGCTCAGGACGAACGGAAAAAGTTTTCAAGGAAAGATCAAATGACCGAGATCGAATGGTGGGACTACGAGGACGCGGACGAACTCGCCAGCGCCGTTGCGGGTGACATCCAGTTCGTCATCGAGAGCGCGCTCGACGCGCGCGGCTCGGCGGTGATCGCGCTGGCCGGCGGCAAGACGCCGATGGCGGCGTATGAAAAGCTCGCCCAGGCCAAGCTCGACTGGAAGAAGGTCACGATCATCCCCGGCGACGAGCGTATCGTGAAGCTCGGCGACCCGCTGTCGAACGTCACCGCGCTGGCGAAGATCTTCCTGCCCAAGGGTGCGCGCGTGAAGCCGATCGTCCCCGAGGCGATGTCGGATTACAAGGCGGCGGGCCGTTCGGCGGATGCGCTGATGCAGGATCTGCACTGGCCGCTCGATTTCTGCCTGCTCGGCATGGGCAACGACGGCCATACCGCGTCGATCTTCCCCGGCCCCGATTATGACGAGGCGCTGAGCGGTCCCAAGGAACGCCGCGCACTCGGCGTGATGCCCGATCCGCTGCCGCCGGAGGCAGGGCTGGCGCGCGTCACGCTCTCGGCAGCGGCGATCGCTTCGTCGAAGGCGCTGATGATCATGATCACCGGCGACGAAAAGAAGAAGGTGCTGGAACAGGCGATCGAACAGGGGCCGTCCTCGCGCTATCCGATCGGCCGCGTACTCGCCGAAGTCGAGCTGCCCGTCGACGTCCACTGGGCCGCTTGAGATGCTGAACGCCGTCGTCGCCGCAGTCACCGACCGGATCATCGACCGCTCGCGCGACAGCCGCGCCGCCTATCTCGCGCTGATCGAGCGCGAGGCGGCGGCGCAGGTCCGGCGTCCGGGTCTAGGCTGCGCGAACCTCGCGCACGCCTATGCCGGGACAGAGGAGGACCGCGACGCGATGAAGGCCGATGCCGGCATGAACATCGGCATCGTGACGGCGTATAACGACATGCTGTCGGCGCACGCCGTCTACTATCGCTACCCCGAGCTGATGAAGGTCTGGGCGCGCGAGGCGGGTGCCACCGCGCAGGTCGCGGGCGGCGTGCCGGCGATGTGCGACGGCGTGACGCAGGGCTATCCGGGCATGGAGCTGTCGCTGTTCAGCCGCGACACGATCGCGCTGAGCACTGCGATCGCGCTGAGCCACGGCACGTTCGAAGGCGCGGCTCTGCTCGGCATCTGCGACAAGATCGTCCCCGGGCTGCTCATGGGCGCGCTGCGCTTCGGGCATCTGCCGATGGTGCTGATCCCCGGCGGCCCGATGCCGACCGGCCTGCCCAACAAGGCGAAGGCCGCGGTGCGCGAGAAGTTCGCCGAGGGACTCGTCGGCCGCGAAGAACTGCTCGAGGCCGAGATCGGCGCCTATCATTCGAAGGGCACCTGCACCTTCTACGGCACCGCCAACACCAATCAGATGATGATGGAGGTCATGGGCCTCCACATGCCCGGCGCGGCGTTCGTCAATCCGGGCACGAAGCTGCGTCAGGAACTGACGCGCGCCGCGGTCCACCGGCTCGCGAAGATCGGTGCGCGCGGCGACGACTACCGGCCGCTTGGCCACTGCGTCGACGAGAAGGCGATTGTGAACGCGGCGGTCGGCCTGCTCGCGACCGGCGGGTCGACCAACCACCTGCTCCACGTCCCCGCGATCGCGCGTGCGGCGGGCATCATCATCGACTGGGAGGATTTCGACCGCCTCTCCTGCGCGGTGCCGCTGATCGCGCGCGTCTATCCCAACGGTTCGGCCGACGTGAACGCGTTCGAGGCGGCGGGCGGCATGCCCTATGTGATCCGCGAGCTGCTGAGCGAGGGCCTGCTGCACGGCGACATCATGACGATCGGCGGACAGGATCTGTCGGCCTATGCGAAGACCGCGGTCGTCGAGGACGGTACGCTCGGCTGGCGCGATACGCCCGACAGCGGTGACGAGACGATCCTGCGCCCCGCCACCGCGCCCTTCTCCCCCGATGGGGGCATGCGCATCCTCGCGGGTAATATCGGCCGTGCGTGCATCAAGGTGTCCGCGGTCGAGCGCGAGCGCTGGATCGTCGAGGCACCGGCGATGGTGTTCGACGACCAGCTCGACGTGATCGAGGCGTTCAAGCGCGGCGAACTCGAGAAGGACGTCGTTGTCGTCGTCCGCTTCCAGGGGCCGCGCGCGAACGGCATGCCCGAGCTGCACAAACTGACCCCGCCGCTTGGCGTGTTGCAGAATCGCGGGTTCAAAGTGGCGCTCGTCACCGATGGCCGCATGTCGGGCGCGAGCGGCAAGGTGCCGTGCGCGATCCATTGCTCGCCCGAGGCGCTCCTCGACGGCGCGATCGGCCTGATCCGCGACGGCGACATGATCCGCGTCGATGCGGTCAACGGCACGCTGGAGGCGCTGGTCGACGCGGACGTCTGGGCGACGCGCGAGATGGTCGCGACGCCGCCACCGGTCAGCGGCATGGGCCGTGAACTGTTCGGCATGTTCCGTGGCCTCGCCGACGAAGCCGAAAAGGGCGCATCGGCGATGCTGGCAGGCGCCGGGCTCTAGAGTTCCCGCTAAAGCCCCGCGATTTTAGCACCAACGCCGTCATCCCAGCGAACGCTGGGATCTCCCGCCACGGGGACGGATCATGCGGGACGAGATCCCAGCGTTCGCTGGGATGACGGGACTTGGGGCGACGGGGATGAGACAAGACATGGACGGAGAGACGAGATGGAAATCGTAGCGGCAGATATCGGCGGGACGCACGCGCGATTCGCGATCGCCGAGGTCGAGAATGGCCGCGTCGTCGCGCTTGGCGAGCCGGCGACGATGAAGACCGCTGACCACGCGTCGCTGCAGACCGCCTACCAGGCGTTCGAGGCGGGCCTGGGCCGCCCCCTCCCCCGCGCCTTGGCGATCGCCGTCGCATCACCGGTGGCGAACGACGTCATCCGCCTCACCAACAACCCGTGGATCATCCGCAAGTCGTTGATCACCGAGCGGCTGAAGGCGGACCAGTGGGTCGTCGTCAACGATTTCGGCGCGGTCGGCCATGCGGTCGCGCAGGTGCCCAGCAACGACTTCATCCACCTCTGCGGCCCCGACACGCCGTTGCCGTCCGAGGGCATCACGACGATCTGCGGACCCGGCACCGGGCTCGGCGTCGCACAGCTTCTGCGGCACAAGACTGGCTATCAGGTGCTCGAGACCGAGGGCGGGCATATGGACTTCGCCCCGCTCGACGGGATCGAGGACGCATTGCTCAAGCGCCTGCGGAAAACGTTCACGCGCGTCTCGGCCGAGCGGGTCGTCGCGGGGCCGGGCATCGTCGCGATCTACGAAACGCTTGCCGCGCTGGAGGGCCGTGCGGTCCCCAGCCATGACGACAAGACGATCTGGACCGAGGCGATCGACGGCACCGATTCGATCGCGCTGGCAGCGCTCGACCGCTTCTGCCTCGCGCTCGGCGCGGTGGCGGGCGATCTCGCGCTTGCGCAGGGTGCAAAGGCCGTCGTGATCGCAGGCGGCCTGGGCTTCCGGATCAAGGATCGCCTGATCCGCTCGGGCTTCGACCAGCGCTTCGTCGCCAAGGGCCGCTTCCAAGGCATGATGGCAGCGATGCCGGTCAAGCTCATCACCCATCCCCAGCCCGGCCTGTTCGGCGCCGCGGCGGCCTTCGCACAGGAACACACGCAATGACCGTCACTATCGCAGATATCATGCAGACCAGCGCCGTCATCCCGGTGCTGGTGATCGAGGACGCAGCGCTTGCGCGGCCGCTCGCCGAGGCGCTCGTCGCGGGTGGCCTGCGCGTGCTCGAAGTGACGCTGCGCACGGGTGCCGCGCTCGAAGCGATCGCCGAGATGAAGAAGGTGCCGGGCGCGATCGTCGGCGCCGGTACCGTCGTCAACACGCAGCAGTTCGCACAGGTCCGCGATGCGGGCGCCGAGTTCATCGTCTCGCCGGGCCTCACCGAACGGCTCGCGACGCCGATCATCGAGAGCGGCATTCCGTTCCTGCCGGGCATCGCCAACGCCGCCGACATTATGACCGGGCTCGACCTGGGGCTCACGCACTTCAAGTTCTTCCCCGCCGAGGCCAATGGCGGGTTGAAGGCTTTGAAGGCGCTCGCCGCGCCGTTCTACCAGTGCAGCTTCTGCCCGACCGGGGGAATCACCGAAGCAAGCGCACCCGAGTGGCTCGCGTTCAAGCCTGTGCTCTGCGTTGGTGGTAGCTGGGTAACCGGCGGCACGATGACGGAGATCGAAATAAAGGCCCGCGCGGCCAACGCGTTGCGGGCGTAACTCCTCCCCGGCGCGGGGAGGGGGACCGCGACGCGCAGCGGCGGGGTGGAGGGGGAGCGCCCAAAGCGTAGCGCCTGCCTTAGTCGCCTCTGCTGGTACACGCGCGGTGAGCCCCCCTCCACCATCCTGCGGATGGTCCCCCTCCCCGTTCCGGGGAGGATTACATCTCGCCGCGGGCTTTGCGGATGGCGTACCATTTCTTCACGTTGGCGTTGTGTTCGGCCAGCGTGTTCGCGAAGACGTGGCCGCCGGTGCCGTCCGCCACGAAGTACAGTGCCTGGGTCTGCGCCGGGTCGAGCACCGCGTCGATCGATGCGCGGCCGGGATTGGCGATCGGGCCGACCGGCAGGCCGGCTTCGGCATAGGTGTTATAGCCGTTCTTGGCGTGCAGTTCCGATCGCAGGATGCGGCGCCCAAGCGGACGCCCCTTGGTGATCGGGTAGATCACTGTGGGGTCGGCCTGGAGCGGCATGCCGTTACGAAGGCGATTGCCGTAGACCGCAGCGACGGTGCGGCGCTCGGACGGCTTGCCGGTTTCCTTCTCGACGATCGAGGCGAGGATGATCGCCTGTTCGGGAGTCGTCACCGCGATGCCCGGCTTGCGTGCGGCCCATGCCTTGGCGAGATAGGCCTTCATCGCCGACTGCATGCGCGTGACGACCGACGCGCGCGTGTCACCCGCCTGGAACGCATAGCTGTCGGGAAGGATCGAACCTTCAGCCGGAACGGGCACGTCGCCGGTGAGGCCGTCCGCCTTTATCAGCGCGTCGTGGACGAGAACCGAGGGATAACCCTCGGGAACCGCCACCAGCCGCTGGACGACCTTGCCGCCCTGCATCAGCTTGAGGATGTCGGACTGGCTGGTGTGCGGCGCAATGCGGTATTCGCCGGCCTTGATCGGATCGCCCGAGCCGAACACGCGCGCGTACATCCGGAAGCGCCGGGCCGAGGGTATCGCGCCGGCCTTTTCGAGTTCGGTGGCAGCACCGGCGAGCGTGCTGCCTTCGCCGATCTGCACCGTCAGCGTGCGAGGGGCCGGTCCGGCGCCGCCCCAGCCTTGGACGACCAGGAACAGCGCTACTACCGCCGCTAGGCCGACGATCAATCCGAAACAGCCGACCTTGCGCATTGGTACTCCTTGGATCCCCGCGAAGGCGGGGACCCAGTCTGGGCCCCCGCCTTGAGCCCCATCGAAGTATTACTTCGATGGGCGGCCCTTCGCGGGGGTACAAGCCTTACTGAACCTTCGTCATCACCAACGAGGCATTGGTACCGCCGAAGCCGAACGAGTTGTTCAGCACCGCGCGGACTTCACGCTTCTTGGCGACGTGCGGAACGAGGTCGACACCCACACAGCTGTCGCTCGGATTGTCGAGATTCAGCGTCGGCGGGACGATCTGGTCGCGCAGCGCGAGGATGCAGAAGATGCTCTCGACCGCACCGGCGCCGCCGAGCAGATGCCCGATCGCCGACTTGGTCGACGACATCGACAGGCCCGCGATCGCGTCGCCGAACAGACGACGCACCGCGCCGAGCTCGAGCTCGTCACCCAGAGGCGTCGAGGTGCCGTGCGCGTTGATGTAATCAATGTCCTCGAGCTTCAGACCCGACTTCTTGATCGCCATCTGCATCGATCGGAACGCGCCATCGCCTTCCGGGTGCGGCGCGGTGACGTGATACGCGTCGCCCGACAGACCATAGCCGATCACCTCGGCATACATCTTCGCACCGCGTGCCTTGGCGTGTTCATATTCCTCGAGCACCAGCACGCCGGCGCCCTCGCCCATCACGAAGCCGTCGCGGTCCTTGTCGTACGGACGCGAGGCCTTTTCGGGCGAATCGTTGAAGTTGGTCGACAGCGCGCGTGCCTGCGCGAACCCGGCGATGCCGAGCGGGCAGACGGTGCCCTCTGCGCCGCCCGCGAGCATCACGTCGGCGTCGTCCATCGCGATCATCCGCGCGGCGTCGCCGATCGCATGCGCGCCGGTCGAGCAGGCGGTGACGACCGCATGATTCGGACCGCGCAGACCGTATTTGATCGAGACCTGACCAGAAATCAGGTTGATCAGTCGACCGTGCACGAAGTGCGGCGACACGCGGCGCGGGCCCTTGGTGTGCAGAACGATCGATTCGCTCTCGATACCCGGCAGGCCGCCGATGCCAGAGCCGATCGAGACGCCGGCACGCCAGCTCTCTTCCAGCGTCATTTCGGTCAGCCCGGCGTCTTCCAGGGCCTGCCCTGCGGCGTCGATGCCATAGATGATGAACGGATCGACCTGGCGCTGGACCTTGTGATCGACGCGCTTGCCGGGATCGAAGCCATACTCATGGTCGGCCGGCTTCACCTCGCAGGCGATGCGGCACACCTGATCCGACGCGTCGAAGCGCGTGATCGGGCCCGCGCCCGACTTGCCGGCGAGGATATTCGCCCAGGCCGTTTCAACATCCGCCCCCAGGGGGGTGACCAGGCCTAGCCCGGTTACGACGACACGCCGCATGGCTTCAAACTCCGTCTGCTCGCAAAACGAAACGGCTCCCCGCCCTCTTTGCCCAAGGACGGGGAGCCGTTCAAATCATACCCATCGGGGCAGGTCCAATGTAATGGACCTTAGACCCTGATCAGGCCTTGTGCTCGTCGATGTACGTGATCGCATCCTTGACGGTCGCGATCTTCTCGGCGGCGTCATCGGGGATTTCGACACCGAATTCTTCCTCGAACGCCATGACGAGTTCGACGATGTCGAGGCTGTCTGCGCCCAGGTCGTCGATGAAGCTCGCGTCCTCGGTCACCTTGTCGGCTTCGACGCCGAGATGCTCGACGACGATTTTCTTCACGCGGTCAGCGGTCTCGCTCATGGTAGTTCCCTCTTCAAATCTGGGGGTTTTCGGTATTTCCTGAACGCACCTAGAACGCGGCAGTTCAGCGCGCAAGTTCAGATCATCGCCATCCCGCCGTTCACGTGCACGGTTTGTCCCGTGACGTAGCCGGCTTCGCGGCTTGCGAGATACACGACGGCGGCGCCGATGTCTGCGCCTTCGCCGAGGCGACCGGCCGGAATCTTGGTCGTCAGCGCGGTCTTCTGCGCCGCGGGCAACGCGTCGGTCATCGGCGAGGTGATGAAACCGGGCGCGACGCAATTGACGGTGATGCCGCGGCTGGCGAGTTCCTGCGCCATCGATTTCGACATGCCGATCAGCCCCGCCTTCGACGCCGCATAGTTCGCCTGCCCCGGATTGCCCGTGACGCCGACGATGGAGGTGACCGAGATCATGCGGCCGAAGCGCGCCTTCATCATCGGCTTGGCGGCGGCGCGCATGAGGCGGAACGCGGCTTCGAGGTTGACGCGGATGACGCTGTCCCACTCCTCGTCCTTCATCCGCATCGCGAGATTGTCGCGCGTGACGCCGGCATTGTTGACGAGGATATCGATTTTCCCGAGCGCCTCGACCGCCTGCGGCACGAGCGCATCGACCGCGGCGCCATCGGACAGGTTGCACGGCAGCGCCACATGATCGCCACCGAGGCCGGCGCGAAACGCCTCCAGCTTGTCGGCGTTGGACCCGGATACGGCCAACCGCGCGCCTTGGGCTGCGAGCGCCTTGGCGATCTCGGACCCGATCCCGCCCGAAGCGCCGGTAACCAGCGCGGTCATACCTGTGAGGTCGAACATTTTTATCTCCAGATTCAAGAAATTTGTTCGCGCAGAGGCGCGGAGGACGCAGAGGGGCGGTAGTTGTTGACGAGACGGCGAACGCCCTCTTTCAGGGTGTCGCCCCCAAAGTTGATGAGCAAGCCGACGGGCTGTTTGGTCAATCTGAGATAGGTCAGCAGTTGCTTCGCGTGGACGGGCAGAAGGCGCTCGACCGATTTGATTTCGACGACCAATCGGTCGTCAACCAGCAGATCGAGCCGGAAAGCCGCCTCAAAGCGCAAGCCTTCGAACTCGATATCGATCGCCCGTTGCCGCGCAACGCTGTAGCCCATCGCCAACAACCGACCGGCGAGAACGGCTTCGTAGACGCTTTCGAGAAGCCCCGGCCCCGGATCCCGGTGCAGGCGCAGAGCGACATCGAGAACGTCGCCACTGACCGCATCGATATCTTTCATAAGTTCTGCGTCCTCTGCGCCTCTGCGCGAAATCTAAAGCACCTTAACCAACGCCTCGATGTCGTCCATCGTGATGACGCTGAGCGTCTCGGCGTCGGGCGCGATGCGCTTGACCATCGGGCCGAGCACCTTGCCACCGAATTCGACGAACTGCCCGACACCCGCCGCGTGCATCGCCAGCACCGATTCGCGCCAGCGGACCATGCCCGTCACCTGCTGCACCAGCAGGTGCCGGATCGCGCCCGGCTCTGCGACCGCCACCGCGTCGACATTGGCAAACACCGGCACCAGCGGCGCGCGCAGGTCTGCCTCGAGCAAAGCCGCCTCCATCGCGTCGGCGGCGGGCTGCATCAGTGGGCAGTGGAACGGCGCGGAGACGGGGAGCAGGACGGCACGCTTGGCGCCCAGGTCCTTGGCGAGCGTGATCGCCTTCTCGATGGCGAGGCGGTGGCCTGAGATGACCACCTGCGACGGATCATTGTCGTTGGCGACCGTGCACACCAGCTCGGGTCCGCCCTCGGCGAGGATCGAATCGACCGCGGCGCCCGCGATCAGCTGCGCCTTTTCCAGATCCGCGCCGAGCAACGCCGCCATCGCCCCCTCGCCGACCGGCACCGCCGCCTGCATCGCCCGGCCGCGCAGCTTCAAAAGACGCGCGGTGGTGGAAAGGTCGAGCGCGCCCGCGGCACACAAGGCTGTATATTCGCCGAGGCTGTGCCCCGCGACATAGTCGGCCTTGTCGGCAAGGCGCAGACCGCCCTCCTTCTCGGCGACGCGCAACGTGGCGATCGCGTTCGCCATGATCGCGGGCTGCGCATTCTCGGTGAGGAGCAGGTCGTCCGCGGGCCCCTCGCTCATCATCCGGAACAGATGCTGGCCGAGCGCCTCGTCTACTTCGGCGAAGACCTCGCGGGCGACGCTGCTGGCGTCGGCAAGCGCCTTGCCCATGCCGACCGACTGGCTCCCCTGGCCGGGGAAGATGAACGCGCGCATGACCTCTCCTCTTTGAAGCGGGCGGACTAGAAAGGTGTGGGCCGAGTTGCAACCGCGCGAACCTGAACGAACCCGCCGGGTTTGCGACAAACTGCGACCATTTCGCCGCCCTTGCGACAAGCGCCTGCGACAACAGCCCCCCAGATTATGGAGGACGCCGCAGCAACGGCGCCGTGTTTCAACGGGAGACTACCATGAAGAAGTTCATCCTCAGCGCGCTCGCCGCCACCCTCGTCGCCAGCCCGCTGCTCGCCGCCGCCCCGGCCGAAGCGCAGACGCGCCGCGAAGTGACCACCGTGCGCCAGAACAGCAACGGCCGCACCGTCGTCACCAAGAAGACGGTTGTCCGCCCGAACCAGTATCGCAACTGGCGCACCGGCCAGCGCTTCGATCGTCGCCAGGCGCAGAACTACCGCGTCATCACGACCTACCGTAACTATCGCCTCGCCGCTCCGCCGCGTGGCAGCCAGTGGGTCCGCTCGGGCAATGATGCAATTCTGATCAACGGCCGCGGCAACGTGGTTCAGGTACGTGGTGGCGCGTTCCGGTAAGGTCTGGGTTCCGTTACTGCGTCATCCTGACGAACGTCAGGACCCAGATTAACCACGCGCTGCCCTGCCTGCCCCTGGGTCCTGACGTTCGTCAGGATGACGGGAGTGGTTGGGAAGACGGACCGACACCTTGCCTTTCCCCGTCAATCGGGTAAGGGCCATGGCAACCGGGGTGAGAGATTCGCGTCTCTCGCCCCTGTTTGCATTCTAGACGACAGCCGGAGGGGTGCACGCATGGGGCGTGTATCAGCGATCGGCCAAGACGAAGGACAAGACATGGCTCTTTACGAGCACGTGTTCCTTGCGCGCCAGGATCTGGCACAAGCGCAGGTGGACGCTCTGGCGGAAATCGCCACCAAGATCGTGAACGACAACGAAGGTCGGGTCGTAAAGACCGAGAACTGGGGCTTGCGTTCGCTGGCGTACAAGATCGCCAAGAACCGCAAGGCGCACTATGTGATGCTCGAGATCGATGCCCCGGGCAGCGTGATCGCAGAGCTGGAGCGCCAGACGCAGATCAACGAAGACATCATCCGTTACATGACGGTCAAGGTCGACACCCTCGAAGAGGGCCCGACCGTGATGATGCGCAAGTCGGACCGCGACCGTGAGCGTCGTGGCGACCGCGAAGGTGGCCGTGAAGGCCGTCCTGACCGCGGCGATCGTCCGGACCGTGGTCCCCGTCGTGACCGCGAAGAGGGAGCTGAATAATCATGGCACGTCCATTCTTCCGCCGCCGCAAGAGCTGCCCGTTCTCCGCCAAAGACGCTCCCCGGATTGACTATAAGGACGTCCGGTTGCTGCAGGGCTTCGTGTCCGAGCGTGGCAAGATCGTCCCGTCGCGTATCACTTCGGTGGCCGCAAAGAAGCAGCGCGAACTGGCCCAGGCCATCAAGCGTGCGCGTCATCTGGGCCTGCTGCCCTACATCGTTAAGTAAGGAGCGCCCACATGGACGTCATTCTGCTTGAGCGCGTCGAAAAGCTCGGCGCCATCGGCGACGTGGTGAAGGTAAAGGACGGCTACGCCCGTAACTTCCTTCTCCCGAACAAGAAGGCGCTTCGTTCGAACGAAGCCAACCGCAAGGTGTTCGAATCGAACCGTGCGCGGATCGAGTCGGACAACGCATCGCGTCGCAGCGATGCCGAGACCGAAGCGAAGACCTTCAACGACACGACCATCACCCTGATCCGTCAGGCGTCGAACACCGGTCAGCTCTACGGTTCAGTCGCGGTTCGCGATCTGGTCGATGCGCTGGTGGCCGATGGTCACAAGGTGGCCAAGTCGGCGATCGTGCTCGACAAGCCGATCAAGGCGATCGGCGTGTACACCGTCAAGGTTGCACTCCACCCCGAGGTTTCGGTGGCCGTCAAGGTCAACGTCGCCCGCTCGCCGGAAGAGGCCGAGATGCAGGCTTCGGGCGTCGACGTGATGTCGTCGATGTTCGAGCGTGACGAGGCTGGCTTCGTCGAGGATTACGATCCGAACGCAGAGCCCGGCGCCACCGCCGAAGCTCCGCGCGACCAGGAGGACGAGGCGCAGGGCTAACCCCCTCGCCTTATCCGGCCGCTACGAAAAGGCCCGCCCGGAGCGATCCGGGCGGGCCTTTTTCTTTGCGTAGTCGAGATGCGGATCAGGGGCAGGTCACGCAGGCGCCGATGACGGCTGCGAAGGGAATGAGCGCGCAGAAAATGGGGACGAGGTGCTTCATGGCCGGGTCACTCTAAGGGGTGTTGCCGGGATAATGCGCGGCCTCGCGAAAGGTTTCCGGGAGGTGAACGCATTTTGTACCGATCGGTTTTTGCGTGACCAGCTACGATCGCTACCACCACCCCGGCGAAGGCCGGGGCCCAATTGGAATGGCAGATGTAACGGCGTCCTGCGCTCAGTTAGCACCGTCCCCCAATTGGGCCCCGGCCTTCGCCGGGGTGGTTTCTATAACGGTATCAGCTTTCGACAGTCTCCGGCTTCTCGATCAGCGCAGGCCCCTCGCCTAGCGCCAGCGCATCGACCGAGGACACGTCTTCCAGATCGCGTGCGCCCGTCTCGATGTTGAGGTCGCGGAACTTGCGGCCGGTGACCATCAGGCGGCCGTTGAACGAGTTGGTGAAGCCGTTGAAGTTCTTCACCGCGCTGTTGAGGCCGACGCCGACCTTGCGCAGATCGTCGGCTACCTTCGCAAGGCGGTCGTGCATCTCCTTGCCGAGTTCGCCGATCTTGCGCGCTTCGTTGGCGAGCTTCTCCTGCCGCCATACCGCCGCGACCGTGCGCGCGATCGCGATCAGGTTGGTCGGCGTCGCCAGCAACACGCGCTTTTCGAAGGCGAAATCCCACAGCGTCGGGTCATGCTCGAGCGCCGCCGAGAGGAAATGCTCGCCGGGGACGAACATGATCACATAGTCCGGCGTGTCGGCGAACTGGCTCCAATAAGCCTTGTTGCCGAGGCCGTTGACGTGCGCGCGCATCGACGCCGCGTGCGCCGCAAGACCGATCAGCCGCTCGGCATCGTCGACCGCGCCGAACGCGTCCTGATAGGCGTTGAGCGACACCTTCGCGTCGATGACCAGTGCGCGGCCACCGGGGACGCGGATGATCGCGTCCGGGCGCAATCTGGCGCCGTCATCGCCCACTGCGACGCTGACCTCGGTCTGGAAGTCGGTGTGTTCGCTGAGGCCGCAGGTTTCGAGGACGTTCTTGAGCTGCTGCTCGCCCCAGCGGCCGCGCGACTTGGGGGCGTTGCGCAAGGAATTGACGAGCTTGGCCGCCTCGGTCGACACCTTTTCCTGGCCGAGCCGCATCTGTTCGATCTGGCCCTTCAGGTCGCCAAACGCGTCGCGGCGCTCGGCCTCGACCTTGGCGACGCCCTCTTCATAGCGTTGCAGGCGATCGCTGACCGGCTGGAGCATCGACTTGAGGTTCAGCCCGGCGGATTCCTCGGACTGGCGGAAGCGCGCGTCAGCGCGGTCGAGGAAGGTCTTCTGCGCATCGCTCAGCAGCTTGTTGGCGACGTCGCCGAACTGCGCAGCCATGACGTCCTTCGCCTCGCGCAGTTCGAGCAGGCGTGCCTCGAACGCCTCACCCTGCGCCTTGAGCGTCGCGATCTCGGTGCGCGCGGCGTCGCGGTCGGTGCGGATCGTCGCAAGGTCGAGGCGCAGGCGGTCGGTGTCGGTGGCGCGCTCGGCGTTCTGCGCGCGCAGCGTGGCGAGATCCTGCATCGCGGCGTTGCGCTCGCGCTCGACCGCGTCGCGCGCGGTGCGGATCAGGTCGGCGTCGGCGACCTTGGTCTGCGCGACGGCGAGGTCGCTGGCGAGGGCCGTGGCGCGGCGGGACGCCAGGAGCCAGCCTAGGAGGACGCCCGCGGCGAGCGCGAGGACGGCGATGATGGCGAACTCAGCCATTTTGCGCGGCCGAAACCAGAGTGAAGTTCACAAAGTGCAGACGCAGGTGCAGCATGTTTCGAGGGGACGATGCGCGCGTCAGCGAGCGGGTTTGGGATGCGGATAGAGACGTCATGCGCGGAACATACGTCGAACGCGCGGGGTAGGACAGCCTGAATATTCTGCTCTCGCGCGGGCGGTAGGCTGGGTCGCACGCGGTGGCGTTTGTGGTCCTGAGCTCCCGCCTTCGCGGGAGAACTAGAGGGGAGCGGTGCCTACCACAATATATGGGTACCACCCCGGCGGAGGCCGGGGCCCAATTGGAGAGGTCGTGGTAACGGAAGACTGCGCTCTGTCAGCACCGTCCCCCACTTGGGCCCCGGCCTTCGCCGGGGTGGTAGGGTGTTGGGTGGGCGGACGCGCCCATAAGACGCTTACACCCGCGGGCTTATACCCACGCGGTCACTCCCGCGCGCGCAAACCCGCCCCTCACCCCAGCTTGCGCGCCTTCGCCAGCTTCTTCAGCACCATGTCGCGCTTGAGGCGGCTGATGTGGTCGATGAACAGCACGCCGTCGAGATGGTCGATCTCGTGCTGCATGCAGGTCGAGAGCAGCCCGTCGAGCTCTTCCTCGAACGCCGCGCCGGTCTCGTCGAGCCACTTCACGACGCAGCGCGACGGGCGGGCAACCTCGGCATATTGCTCGGGGATCGAGAGGCAGCCTTCATTGTACGTCGACATCTCGTCGCTGACCGACAGGATCTCGGCGTTGATATACGCCTTCGGTGCCTTGATCGGCTTGTCCTCCTCGTCCTTCTCTTCCTGAAGGTCGATGACGAGGACACGCTTCTGCACGCCGACCTGAGTCGCTGCCAGGCCGATGCCGTTGAAGTCGTACATCGTCTCGATCATGTCGGCGACGAGCGTGCGGATGGAGTCGTCGACCGTGTCCACCGGATCGGCGACGAGGCGCAGGCGGGGATCGGGGACTTCGAGAACGGTCATTACGGTCATGATGCGCAGCTAAGTACAGCGCGGGGGGCCGTCAAGCACTTGGCGCAAGCCACGGGAATCAGGCCATCGGCCGGCGCGCGCGCAACGCCTGCGCGAGCGTGCCCTCGTCGAGATAATCGAGCTCGCCGCCGACGGGCAGCCCGTGCGCCAGTTGCGTGACGCGGACCGGGAAGCGTTCGATCCGCTCGGCGATGTAGTGCGCGGTCGTCTGCCCCTCGAGCGTGGCGTTCATCGCGAGCACGACCTCGTCGATCCCGCCCGCCTCGATCCGGCGGACGAGGCCGTCGATGCTGAGGTCCTCGGGGCGGATGCCCTCGAGCGCGGACAGCCGACCGCCCAGCACGTGGAAGCGGCCGGGGAACAGCCGCGAGCGATCGAGCGCCCAGAGATCGGCGACCTCCTCGACCACGCACAAAGACCGCTGGTCGCGGCGCGGGTCGGCGCAGATCGCGCAGGGGTTGGTGGTATCGACGTTGCCGCAGGTGGTGCAGTTCTCCAGCCGCTCGTCGACCGCGGTCAGCGCCTCGCGCAACGGGCCCAGCGCGGCGTCGCGCTTCTTGAGCAGATGCAGCACGGCGCGACGTGCGGACCGGGGGCCGAGGCCGGGGAGCCGGGCCAGCGCCTGCGTCAGCGCCTCGATCTCGGGGGATGCCATCGGGAACAGATAGGGGGTTGCGCGGCTCCCCGCCAGCGTGTTCGAGAGGCGTCATGCGGATCATCTTCATGGGAACGCCGGACTTCGCCGTGCCGGTGCTGGAAGCCCTCGTCGCGGCGGGGCATGACGTGGTGGCGGCCTATTGCCAGCCGGCGCGACCGGGCGGGCGGCGCGGGCGCGAGCTGGTGCCCTCGCCGGTGCAGATGCGGGCGGAGGCGCTGGGGATCGAAGTGCGGACACCGGTGTCGTTCAAGGCGTCGCTGCCCGAGGGGCTGGCCGCGCGGGAAGCGTTTGCGGCTTTGGGGGCGGATGTCGCGGTGGTCGCGGCGTATGGCCTGATCCTGCCGCGCGCGGTGCTCGATGCGCCGCGGTTCGGGTGCCTGAACGTGCACGGCTCGCTGCTGCCGCGGTGGCGGGGGGCGGCGCCGGTGCAGCGCGCGATCCTTGCGGGCGATGCGGAAACCGGCGTCGGGATCATGCAGATGGAGGCCGGGCTGGATACCGGGGCGGTGCGGCTCGAGGGGCGGACTGACGTTGCGGGGAAGACAGCGGGCGACCTCACGGCCGAGCTCTCGGCGATGGGCGCGCGGTTGATGGTCGAGGTGCTGGGCGATCTCGACGCCTACCCTGCCCGACCGCAGCCCGAGGAGGGCGTAACCTATGCCGCCAAGATCGCCAAGGCGGAGGCGCGGATCGACTTCGAGCGGTCGGCGGTCGATGTCGAGCGGCTGGTGCGCGCGATGAATCCCGCGCCCGGCGCGTGGTTCGAGGTCGCCGGCGAGCGCGTGAAGGTGCTCGCGGCGGACGTATTGCCGTTCAGCTTCTTGGGGTGCGAGGGGCTGACGGTGAACGCAGAGCTGACGATCGGGTGCGGTGATGGCGCGATCCGGCCGACCTTGGTGCAGCGGGCCGGGCGCGGCGTCACCTCGGCGGAAGAGTTGCTGCGCGGGTTTGCGATTCGCTCGGGGACGCAGCTTTGACGCGGTTCGCGTTGACGGTGGAATTCGATGGCCGGCCGTTCATGGGCTGGCAGCGGCAGAAGCACGGGCCGAGCGTGCAGGCCGCACTCGAGGCGGCGGTACTCAAGATGACCGGCGAGACCGCCGCGGTGCAGGCGGCGGGGCGGACCGATGCGGGGGTGCACGGGATGGCGATGCGCGCGCATGTCGATATCGACAAGCCGCTCGCGGCGTTCCGGTTGATGGAGGGGCTGAATGCTCTGGTTAAGCCGGCGCCGGTTTCGGTGCTGGCGTGCGAGGTGGTCGACGACGATTGGCATGCGCGGTTTTCGTGCGTCGGGCGGTCCTACGAGTACCGGATCGTCAACCGGCGGGCGCCGCTGAGTTTCGAGGCGGGGTTGGCGTGGCAGGTGCCGCAGTCTTTGGATGCGGAGGCGATGGCGGCGGCGGCGCAGGCGCTCGTCGGGCGGCATGATTTCACGACGTTTCGGTCGGCGCATTGCCAAGCGGACAGTCCGGTGCGGACTCTCGACCGCCTTGAGGTGGTGCGCGAGGGCGAGCGGCTGTTTATCTACGCGGCGGCGCGGTCGTTCCTGCATCATCAGGTGCGGTCGATGGTCGGGTGCCTGGCGTTGGTCGGGATGGGCCGCTGGGCGGTCGGCGACGTAGCCAAGGCGCTGGCGGCGAAGGATCGGGCGATGCTGGGGCTGAATGCGCCGCCCGACGGGTTGTTCTTCGTGAGTGCCGTTTACCCGCCCCCGTCATCCCGGACTTGATCCGGGACCCAGGGTTACGCGGCGCAGCTTTCGTGGCTCTGGGTCCTGACTTTCGTCAGGATGACGATGGGGGTGCGATGCGCGTGAACTTGGCGGCGAGCTCGACATGCGTGGACCAGCGGAACTGCCCGACCGGCTGGACCCAGTCGATCCGCCAGCCCGCGTCGCATAGCTCCTTCGCATCGCGCGCAAAGGTGGCCGGGTTGCACGAGATATAGGCGATCACCGGCGTCTTGCATGCCGCCAGCGCCGTCGCCTGCTCGCGCGCGCCCGAGCGGGGTGGATCGATCACGACCGCGTCGAAGCGATCGAGTTCGGCCACCGTCAGCGGGCGCCGATACAGATCGCGGTGCTCGGTATAGACGGGGCGCTGCGTGCGGTGCGCGGCGGCCTTTAGCGAGGCGAGTGCGTCGCGCGCGCCTTCGGCGGCGTAGACCTTAGCGGGGATCGCCATCGTGAAGGTGCCGAGCCCTGCGAACAGATCGGCCACGGTGGTGGCCTTGCCGATCGCCTCGAGCACCGCGGCGGTCAGCGCGGCCTCGCCATCGGGCGTCGCCTGCAGGAACGAGGCGGGCGGCAGCGGCACGGGGACGCCGCCGAGCGTGATCGTGACCGCGTCGGGCTCCCAGCGCGTCTCGGGCCCGAGACCGTCGTCGAACGCGACGCGCGCGATTTTGTGATCTTCACAGAATTTGGTGAGCGCTTCGGCGGCGGCGAGGCCTTCGGGGGCGAAACCGGTGATCAGGATGTCCGCGCCCTGGTCCGCGAGCGTCAGGTGGATGTCGGCGCGGCGGCGGAAGTTCAGGCGCCTCAGCAACTGGCGGAGCGGCTGGACGAGCGCGAACAGGCGCGGATCGAGGATCCAGCATTCCTTGATGTCGACGATCGTGTGCGCCTTCTCGGCGGTGAAGCCGAGCGTGATCTTGCCGCCCTTGCCGTCGGCATGGAGCGTCGCGCGGCGGCGGCTGCGGACGGGCGAGATGTGCGGGGTGCGGATCGGGGCCGACAGGTCCTGCCCGTCGAGCGCGGAGGCGATCCGGTCGGTGACGAACGCGGCATAGCTCTGGTCGTCGAGATGCTGGAGCTGGCAGCCGCCGCAGGTCGGGAAATGGATGCAAGGCGGCGTCTGGTGGTGCGGTCCGGGGGTGACGGTGCCGTCCGCGGCGAGCGTGTCGCCGGGGGCCGATAGCGGCGCGTGGCGGCCGTCGGCGGTGATCCCGTCGCCGCGCGCCGCGACGCGGATGATGGTGTCGATAGTGGATTCAGAAGTCATAGCGCCGCTCTGGCGCACCGCAGCGCGTCCGCCAAGTCGTCGGCGATAAATGCTGCGCCCAATCGGCGGGCGGCGTCACCGTGGAGCCACACGCCGGCGCCGGCGGCATCGAGCGGATCGAGCCCTGCGGCGAGCCCCATCGCTAACATGGCGCCGATCGCTCCGGCGAGCACGTCGCCGGTGCCCGCGGTCGAGAGCCAGTCGCTGGCGCCCTGCGCGATGCGGACGCGGCCGTCGGGCGCGGCGATGACGGTGTCGGCGCCCTTGAAGACGACGACTGCGTTCGCACGGGTGGCGGCGTCGCGGGCGCGGGTGATCTTGTCGGCATCGGACTTGCCGAAGAGCGCGTCGAACTCGCCTGCGTGCGGGGTGAGGATGACGGGGACGTTAAGCGCCTTGATCCTGTCGGGGTCGATCAAGCGGAGCGCGTCGCCGTCGATGATCATCGGGTGGCCTGATTTTAGGGCGGCGTCGAGGCGGGTCCTGGCGGTGTCGTCGCGGCTGAGGCCGGGACCGATGACGAGCGCGCCGATGCGGTCGTTGGCGAGGGCGTCGGTTGAGAACGGTGTGCGGACGAGCGCGTGGGGCGGCCCTTGGCTATCGCCGACCAGCGTGACGTAGCCGGCGCCGGCGCGCATCGCCGCAAGGGCTGCGAGGTCGGCGGCGCCGGACATGACGCCGGCGATGATCGCGACCATGCCTCGGGTGTATTTGTGCGAGTCGGGGCCGGGAGTCGAGAGGATTGGGGTTGCTAGGACTTGGGCCTGGCTGGTCGCGGGGACGCCGGTGTCGAGCAGGCGGATCTGACCGCAGTAGCGCGCAGCGGGCTGGAGGAGATGCGCGGGCTTCACCGCGCCGAGGGCCAGCGTGAGCGTGAAGACGGGGGGTGTGCTGAGCACGTGGCCGGAGTCGGTGGCGAGCCCGCTGGGGAGGTCGACGGCGATAGTCAGTTGCGCGGCGGTGGCGAGAAGACGGAGGCATTCAACAACAGGCTGTTCCCCCGCGGACGCGGGGGAACAGGATAGGCCGTCAGGTGCGCCGTTGAAACTTAGCTGGGCCCCCGCGTCCGCGGGGGAACAATCCGGGTTGGAAGCTCGGCTCGGGGCCTCGGTCGCATCGAGTGGGCGGGTCAGGCCGGTTCCGAACAGGGCGTCGACAAGGACCGGTGCAGGCTCGGCCTCCCCGAGCCGTTCGACCGGGCCGCGCCACGCAGCCCGCGCCGCCCTCGCCGCATCCGTCTTGGGTTCCGACAGCGCCGCGACGCGGACCATCGCCCCCATCTCGGCCAGCACGCGCGCGGCGACATAACCGTCGCCGCCATTGTTGCCGGGGCCGCACAGGATCAGGATTTCGTTCGCCCCCGACAGGCGGCGGACCGCGTGCGCGATCGCGGTGCCGGCGCGCTCCATCAGCGTTTCGACCGAGACGCCGGTCGCGATCACCACCTCTTCCGCCGCGCGCATTTCGGCGGCGGTCAGGATCGACTCGCCCTCGATCGCGATCATGAGGGCTTGTTCGCACCCTTGACCGTAGCCGGCAGGCGATAGCGCTCGCCGCCCAAGGCGACCTCGATCTTGTTGGCCGCGGTGATCGTGACCGTCGCGGCCTCGGCGCCGTCTGCCGCAATCACCCCGCGCCCGTCCTGCGTGACGAGCAACCGCCGGAACGCGCCATCGGGGTTGCGGATCGTCAGGATCAGCCCGTCCTTGCCCTGCGCCTGCTCGACCGTGCAGATCGACGCAAACGGCGCGTCGCCTCGCGCGCACGCGATACGGCTGTCGCTCGCGGTTTCGCTGCGCTGCTGCGTTCCGGCTTGCGTACCGGTCGGCTGCTCCTGCCCGCACGCCGCGAGCGGGAGCGAAAGCAGCACCGCGAGCCGTACCGGCTTAGATATCCGCGTAGACATGGGTTTCGGCTGCGGCTCCTGGATGCGTGACCGCGCCCTTGTACGCGGGGCCGACGGTCTTCGCATAGCGCCAGAGTGCACCCGACCCGTAATCGTTGGTGCGCGGTACCCAGGCGGCGCGGCGGGCCGCCATGACATCCTCGGAGACGTCGAGATCGATCGTGCCCGCCTCGGCGTCGATATGGATGATGTCGCCATTCTCGACCAGCGCGATCGGGCCACCGTCCGCGGCTTCGGGGCCGACATGGCCGATGCAGAAGCCGCGCGTGCCACCGGAGAAACGGCCGTCGGTGATCAGCGCGACGCTCTCACCCATGCCGAGGCCGTAGAGCGCGGCGGTGGTCGACAGCATCTCCCGCATGCCGGGGCCGCCCTTGGGTCCTTCGTAGCGGATGACGATGACCTCGCCTTCGTTGATCTCGCGGTTCTCGACCGCGGCGAAGGTGTCCTCCTCGCGGTCGAACACGCGTGCCGGCCCGGAGAACTGGAGGCGATGCATGCCCGCGACCTTCACGATCGCGCCGTCGGGGGCGAGACTGCCGCGTAAGCCCACGACGCCGCCGGTCGGCGTCAGCGGAGTGTTGATGTCGTAGATGACCTTCTGGTCGGGGTTCCACGTCACCTGGTCGATGTTCTCGCCCAGCGACTTGCCCGTCACGGTCAGGCAGTTGCCGTCGAGGAAGCCGCCCGCGAGCATCGTCTTCATCAACATATAGACACCGCCGGCCTCGTACATGTCCTTGGCGACATACTTACCGCCAGGCTTGAGATCGGCGATGTAGGGCGTCGTCTTGAAGATTTCGGCGACGTCGAACAGGTCGAACTCGATGCCGGCTTCGGACGCCATTGCGGGCAGATGCAGCGCGGCGTTGGTCGAGCCGCCGGTCGCGGCGACGACTCGCGCGGCGTTGATGAATGCCTCCCGCGTGCAGATGTCGCGCGGGCGGATGTTGTCGGCAAGGCACTCCATGACCTGCGCGCCGGCCGCGACCGCGATCTGTTCGCGAGTCGTGTAGGGTGCAGGCACCATGTTGCTGTTCGGGATCGACAAACCGATCGCCTCGGCGACGCAAGCCATCGTGTTGGCGGTGTACTGGCCACCGCAGGCGCCGTGGCCGGGGCATGCGACCTTCTCGAGCGCGTGAACCTCGGACAGCGGGCAGGCGCCCGCCGCATATTTGCCGACGATCTCGAACACGTCGACGACGGTGACGTCGCGTTCCTGATAGCGGCCGGGCAGGATCGAGCCGCCATAGACGAACACCGACGGGATATTGAGGCGGAGCATCGCCATCATCATGCCCGGCAGCGACTTGTCGCAGCCGGCAAAGCCGACGAGCGCGTCGTAGCAATGGCCGCGGACCGAGAGCTCGACCGAGTCGGCGATGACTTCGCGGCTGACGAGGCTCGCCTTCATCCCCTGATGGCCCATGGCGATGCCGTCGGTGACGGTGATCGTGTTGAACCGGCGCGGCATGCCTCCGCCCTGGATGACGCCGGCCTGCGCGGCATCGGCCTGCGCGTCGAGCGTGGTGTTGCAGGGCGCGGAGTTGTTGCCGGCGGAGGCGAGCGCGACGAACGGGCGCGCGATCTGCTCCTCGTCGAGGCCCATCGCGTAGTAATAGCTGCGGTGCGGGGCGCGTTCGGGACCGACGGAGACGTGACGGCTCGGCAGGCGTGATTTATCGAATGTGCGGGTCATGGCGAACGCCTATGTCGCGGGAGGGGGTATTTGCGCAAGAGAGTTGCGACACCGAACCTGCGATTTACCGGGGGGCTGCGATTTACCGCGTCAACGCCATGAGTGCGATCAGGAGGACCATGATACCGACCGTGAGCACGAGGAGCGTCGCGAGCACCAGAAACGTCCCGCTTGCGTTGTCGTAAGCCCAGGCAAGCGCGGGAAGCGACAGGATGCCGACCGCGACGGCGACGCCCATGCCGCCCAAACCGTAGCCGACACTCAATGCCGACACTACGCACAGGAGCGTGATCGGTCGTGCGCCCGTCACGCGCATCAGTTGAGGTGGGGTGGAGGCATGAAACGGATCGTGCCGTTCGGGGCCGATTTGTGCAAGCGCGCGCTACCCGTCAGCGCCGGGTATCCTGACGAACGTCAGTGGACAGAGTTACCGCTGACGACCTCTTTTGGATCTGGATCCCGACTTTCGTCAAGATGACGATAGGGTTCGTACCGCTCCAGCCGTGGCGGTCAGAGCGCCTCGAGCGCCTTTGCCACGCCGTCCATCGTGAAGGGCTTTTGCAGCCGCGGGCGGTCGCGGAATTCGGGGGCGACGCCGTCGTCGCCGCCGCCGGTGGCGAAGACGAAGGGGACGCCCTTGGCCGCGAGCGCCTCGGCGACCGCAGTGCTCTTTTCGCCGCCGCGCAGGTTCACGTCAAGGATCGCGCCGTCGACGCCGCCTTCCTCGATCCGCTTGAGCGCGTCCGCGACGGTGTCGACGGACCCGGCGACGCCCTTGTCGAGCACCTCCAGGAAATCCTCAAGCATCATGGCGATCAACGGTTCGTCCTCGACGATGAGGATCTGCTTGGAAACGGTCATCCCCTGCCATAGTCGGGATTGTTACGACTTGCCAACATCTTGTTCGTGTCGGCGCGTCGCGAGCACGTCTCGTGCCGCTTCGGCGAGTTCCTGGACCGAGAAGGGCTTGGGCAGGAATGCGACGTTGTCGAGATCGATCGAGCGGCGCAATTGCTCCTCGGCATAGCCCGACATGAACAGGATCGGCAGGTCGGGATAGCTCTCGCGCGCATGCCGCACCATCGTCGGGCCATCCATCTGCGGCATGACGACGTCGCTGATCAGCAGGTCGGGACGGCCGTGCTTTGCGAGCACCTCGAGCGCGACTTCGCCATTTTCGGCGGTGAGCACGGTATAGCCCTGCCGCACGAGCGCGCGTTCGGCGACCGCGCGGACCATGTCCTCGTCCTCGACCAGCAGGATCGTGCCGGTGCCCCAGAGGTCGACGGGCTTGGGCGTCGGCTTGAGAATCGCCGGGCGCGTGGCGGCAGGCGCGGAGTGCACCGGCAGGTACATCGAGAAGGTCGCGCCCTGCCCCGGCTTGCTCTCGGCGAAGATGTAACCGCCGGACTGTTTGACGATGCCGTAGACGGTCGAGAGGCCGAGGCCGGTGCCCTTGCCGAATTCCTTGGTGGTGAAGAAGGGTTCGAAGATCTTGGGCAGCACGTCGGGCGGGATACCGGTGCCGGTGTCCTGCACGATCAGCGCGGTATAATCGGCGACGGGCAGGATATCCGACGCCATCTCGCGCACTTCGGACGCGGGCACCGCGCGCGTGGTGATGGTGAGCACGCCGCCGCCGCGCGCATTCGCCGAGACGATCGCGTCGCGCGCGTTGACCGCGAGGTTGACGACGACCTGTTCGAGCTGGCCGGGATCGGCGCGGACCGGGCCGAGGTTGCGGCCGTGAGTCATGTCGAGGCGGACGGTCTCGCCCATCAGCCGTTTGAGCAGGTTCGAGACTTCGGAGACGACGTCGGGGAGCTGGAGGATTTGCGGGCGCAGCGTCTGCTGGCGCGAGAAGGCGAGCAACTGGCGTGTGAGGCTGGCGGCGCGGTTGGAGTTGGTGCGGACCTGCTGGATGTCATCATAATCGCTGTCGCCGGGCGAATGGCGCATCAGCATCAGGTCGCAATGCCCGATGATCGCGGTCAGGATGTTGTTGAAATCATGCGCGACGCCGCCGGCGAGCTGGCCGACCGCCTGCATCTTGGTGGCCTGGGCGACTTCGCGCTTGAGGCGGCTTTCCTCGCTATTGTCCTTGAGGCTGAGCAGCACCGCCGCATCGCCGAGGCCGCGCGCGCCGGCGATGGTGAGTGCGACCGGCTCGTCGGGATGATCCTTGAGACGGACGGCCATGTCGGTCGAGTGCGTCGCGCCGCCGGCGAATTTGCGGATCGCGTCGGCGACCGCCGCCTTGTCCTCGCGGACGACGAGATCGCCGGGGTAGAGCGGCGGTGCGACCGCGTTGACGCCCGCCGCGCGCAGGAACGAGTCGTTCATCTGAAGGAATCGGCCGTCGCGATCAACCAGCGCCATGCCGAACGGCATCATGCTGACCAGGCTGCGGACATGCGCCGAGGCACTGGCGCCGAGCGCGGGCGCGTCCTCCTCGTCGTCGAGCAATGCGACCAGCACCGGCGCGTCGTCGCCGTCGAGGAACGGGATCTGGAGGACGCGCAGCGGCGTGCCCTCGAGCCCCTCGCGTTCGAAGCGGACGAGGCCGCGGCTGTCGGTAATGAGGAAGCGGGCGAAGTCGCGGCCTTCGATCGCGTCATATTCGTCGCCGCACGCGCGCGCTCTGAGCACGCGGTTGGCGGTGCGGACTCGGCCGTCGGGCGAGAGCAGTGCGGCCATGATGCCGCTGCCGCCGAGCCGGTCGCCGGTCGGGCCCGTGAGCAGAGCGGCGAGCGTTTCCGCGAGATCGTGGTCCTGCGCGGTGACGAAGCGCCAGACGAGCATGTCCGCATCGTCGCCGGCCCGCGCGATCTGTGCGGACAGGGCGATGTCGCGCGCGGCGAGCCGGTCGACCTGCGCGCTGCCGTCGCGCCAGGCGGCACGGCCGGCGGCCGCGAGCGCTGCGGTGCCCGCGTCGTCGAGCGGGAGGCCGGGGGGGGTTGGGAAACCTGCGAACAGCGCTTCATACGCGTCGTTCGCGCAGACGAGGCGGCCGGCGCGGTCGGTGATCGCGAGCGCGTCGGTGCCGGCTTCGGCGACCGTCCGGGTGAGGTCCCAGTCGACCGGGCGCGACGCGTCCTTCGTGACCGGATTGAGGAGGCGCCAGGCGATTAGCGCGCCGATGACGATAATGGCGGCGGCGAAGAAACCGGCGGCGACGATCCAGCTGCCGACCAGCAGCAGCACGATAGCGGCGGCAGCGATGCCCGAGACGGCAGCGACCAACGCTGCGTTGTGGACGGGGGTGGGTAAAGCGATCGATGCCATCGGGACGGTCTTCCGCTCAACCGGGGCTGGGCGTCAAGCGCGATGCGTGATTGCCGGGGGCGGCTTTCGCGATGGCACCCCGTGGCTCGTCCCGCGGACGGCACCACCCCGGCGAAGGCCGGGGCCCAATTGGCGAGGTCGTTGCAACCGAGCGCACCCGTCGTTCGCGACGTTCCCCAATTGGGCCCCGGCCTTCGCCGGGGTGGATGCGACGATACCTGCCCCCGCGTTCCCCGGCCTTCGCCGGGGAACCAGAGGCGTACCGTTTACCAGATCCGGACGCGCTGCTCGGGCGTCAGGTAGAGCTTCTGCCCCGGGGTCGGCTTGTACGCAGCATACCAGGGGTCGAGGTTGCGCACGACCCAGGCGCGCTGCTGCGACGGCGAGTGCGGGTCGGTCAGCAAGCGGTTGCGAAGGTTGGCTTCGCGGTAGTTGCGACGCCAGACCTGCGCCCAGCCGAGATAGAAGCGCTGATCGCCGGTAAAGCCGTCGAGCACCGGCGCCGCCTTGCCGCCGAGCGCGGTGTGGTAGGCGTCGTAGGCGACGGTAAGGCCGGCGAGATCGGCGATGTTCTCGCCCATCGTCAGCTGCCCCTTCACGTGCATGCCGGGCAGCGGCTCGTAGGCATCATATTGCGCGCCGAGCTTGCCGGTGAGCGCCTGGAAGCCAGCGATGTCCTTGGGCGTCCACCAGTCGGTGAGCTGGCCCTTGGCATCGTATTTCGAGCCCTGATCGTCGAAATGATGGCTCAACTCGTGACCGATCACCGCGCCGATGCCGCCGTAATTGACCGCATCGTCCGCCTTCGGATCGAAGAACGGCGGCTGCAGGATCGCGGCGGGGAAGACGATCTCGACCATGCCGAAATTGGCATAGGCGTTCACCGTCATCGGCGTCATGCCCCATTCCCAGCGCTGCAAGGGCTTGCCGAGCTTGGCGATATTGTCCTGATGCTGCCATTCGTTCGCGCGCCATTCGTTGCCGAACGCGTCGCCGCTCGTGATCTCCAGGCCAGAGAAATCCTTCCACTGGCTGGGATAGCCGATCTTGGGCGTGAACGCGGCGAGCTTGGCGTGCGCCTTGACCTTCGTCTCGGGCGCCATCCATTCGAGCTTGTCGATCCGGCGGCCCATCGCGGCCAGCACGTTCTTGACAAGCTTGTCGGCCGCGGCCTTCGTCTCGGGCGGGAAATATTGTGCGACGTAGAGCTTGCTGACCTCGTCATCGAGCGCGCCGGAGGTGAACTGGACGCCGCGCTTCCAGCGTGCCTCCTGCTCGGGCGTGCCGCCGAGGACGGTGCCGTAGAAGGCGAACTGCTCGGCATCGAACGCCTTGGGCAGCACGTCCGCATAGCCGTCGAGCGAGCGGAGCATCAGCTGGTCCTTGAGCACGCCGAGCGGCGCAGTCGAGACGAGCTTGGCGATGCCGGTGATCGCCGAGGGCTGCGCGACGATGACGGTCGCGACGGGCGTGCCGATGCCCTTGAAATAGCCCGCGAAGTCGAAGCCGGGGGCGCGCTTGGCGAGCTCTGCGACGGTCATCTTGTTATAGGTCTTGGTGGCTTCGCGACTGTCAACGCGCGTCCAGCTGACCTTGGCGATCTCGGTCTCGAACGCCAGCAGCGCAGCGGCGCGCGCCTCGGCATCGGGTTCGCCCGCGAGGGTCAGCATCTTGGCGATATGCGCGCGGTAGGCGGTGCGCGCCTCGACCAGCTTTGCGTCGGCCGAGAGGTAATAATCGCGGTCGGGGAGGCCCAGCCCGGACTGGCCGAGCGAGAGCGCATATTGCTCAGGCAGCTTGTCGTCCTGCCCGACGCCGCCGCCGAACGGGCCGCCGATGCCGGCGCGGTCGGCCTCGGCGAGCAGCGCGGGGTAGCCGGCGCGGTCGGTGAGCGCGGCGATCTTCTTCAGCCAGGGACGGATTGGGGCGAGGCCCTTGGCCTCGATCGTGCCGGTGTCGAGGAACGTCGCATAGGCACGCCCGATCTTCGAGGTCTTGTCCTTCGCGGCGGTGTCGAGGATGCCGCGGGTGCGCGTCTCGGACAGGTCGGACAGGAGGTTGAACGAGCCGTAGTTCGACTTGTCGGCGGGGATCGGGTTGGCCTTCGACCAGTTGCCGTTGGCGAAGGTGTAGAAGTCGTCGCCGGGCTGGACGGTCTTGTCCATGCCCTTCTCGTCGAAGCCGAACGTCCCGTATTGCGCGCCGGTCGAGGCTGGGGTCGCGGCGGGCTTGGGTTCAGTGGTTTGCGAAATGGCGGCGGTGACGCCGGTGATGGCGGTTGCGGCCAGTAGGCCGGCGACGATGAAGGACTTCATGGGGTTCTCCTAGAATTTCGTTGGCACATACCACCACCACGACCTCCCCGGCGAAGGCCGGGGTCCAGTTGGGAAGGTCTCGGTAACGAGGGGCAGTCCGCTGTTACGGCTGTCCCCCAACTGGGCCCCGGCCTTCGCCGGGGTGAGGTGCGTGATCGGGGTATGCGGCGGGGTCTTGTTACCAGATGCGGATGCGGTTGGCGGGGGCGAGGTAGCTCGCCTCGCCGGGCTTGGCGCCGAACGCGGCGTACCAGGGATCGAGGTTGCGGACGGTCAGGACGCGCTGGTGGCCGGGCGAATGCGGATCCGACAGCAATGTCTGCTGCAGCGCCGCGTCACGGAACTTGCTGCGCCACACGCCCGCCCAGCCGTAATAGAAGCGCTGGTCGCCGGTCGTGCCGTCGATGATCGGCGCCGGCTTGCCGCCCAACGACTTGTGATATGCGTCGTACGCAACCGTGAGGCCCGCCAGATCGGCGATGTTCTCGCCGAGCGTCAGGCCGCCCTGGATGTGCTGGCCGGGCAGCGGCTCATACGCGTCATACTGCTTCACGAGCGCATCGGTGAACACCTTGAAGCGGGCGACGTCCTGCGCCGTCCACCAGTCGGTCAGCTTGCCGTTGAGATCGTATTTGCGGCCCTGGTCGTCGAAGTGATGGCTGATCTCGTGACCGATCACCGCGCCGATGCCGCCGTAGTTGACCGCGGGGTCCGCCTTCGGATCGAAGAAGGGCGGCTGGAGGATCGCGGCGGGGAAGACGACCTCGTTCATCGTCGGGTTGGCGTAGGCGTTGATCGTCATCGGCGTCATGAACCACTCGGCCCGATCGATCGGCTGGCCCAGCTTCTTGAGATCGCGATCATATTCGAAAGCATTGGCGCGCGCGACGTTGCCGACCAGATCGCCACGCTGGATCTGGAGCGCCGAATAGTCGCGCCACTTGTCGGGATAGCCGATCTTCGGCGTGAACGCGGCCAGTTTGGCGAGCGCCTTGGTCTTGGTCTCGGGCGCCATCCATTCGAGGTTCTTGAGACGCTCGCCCATTGCCGCAATGACGTTCTTCACCAGATCGTCGGCCGCGGCCTTCGACGCGGGCGGGAAATATTTCGCGACGTACTGCTGGCCGATCGCCTCGCCCATCGCGCCCGACACGGTCGAGACGCCGCGCTTCCAGCGGACCTGCTGCTCGGGCGTGCCCGACAGCGTGGTGCCGTAGAAGCCAAAGTTGGTCTTGTCGAAATCGCTCGACAGATACGGCGCGTAGGCGCGCAGCACCTTGAGCATCGCATAGTCCTGCAGGACATTGATCGGCGTGTCCGCGAAGACCTTGGCCTCGCCGGTGAACGCGGTTGGCTGTGCGACGAGGTAGAACGGACGGCCCGCGACGCCCATCGCGGTCATGTACTGCGTCCAGGGGAAGCCTGGCGCCTTCGTGGCGAAGTCGGCGGCGGTCCATTTGTTGTAGGTCTTGTCCGCGTCGCGGCTCTCGATCCGCGTCCAGTGCGCGGTGGCGAGGCCCTTCTCCATGTTGAATACGGCGGCGGCGCGCGCGGCGGCGTTGGGCTCGCCCGCCAGCGTCAGCATCCGCGTGAGATACGCCTGGTACGCCGTGCGGATGGTGGCGAGCTTGGCGTCATCCTTCAGGTAATAATCGCGATCGGGCAGCCCGAGGCCGCTCTGGCCGAGGCCGACGACATAGGTGGTCGGGTCCTTGTCGTCCTGCTGCACGCCGACACCGACCAGTCCGCCGACGCCCATGCGCTGGAGCTTGGCGATCTCGGTCACGAGCGCGGTCTTGTCCTTGGTCGCCTTCAGCGCGGCAAGCATCGGCTTGACCGGTGTCACGCCCTTCGCGTTGACCGCCGCCTCGTCCATGAAGCTGGTGTAGAACTCGCCGACCTTGTCGCCGGGCGTCCTGGCGGCGCCGTCAAGTATCGTGCGCGTGCGCTCGAGCGACAGGTCCTGGAGGACGTGGAACATACCGTAGGACGAGCGATCGGCGGGGATCGGCGTCGTCTTCACCCAGCCGCCGTTCGCGTAATCGAAAAAGTCAGTGCCCGGAGTCACGCTCGTGTCGCGACCGGCCATGTCGAAACCGAAATCACCGATCTGCGGCTTGTTCGCGTCTTTCGGTGCGACCGGGCCCTTCGCGGCCTTGGCCAGCGTCGGCGAAGGCGCCGGCGACGGGCCGGTTTGCGCGATCGCCGATGCGGCGGACGCGAGCAGGATCACGGTAACAATCGACTTGCGCATCAAGAACCTCGGAGAAAAGATCGTCTGAATACGCTGTGTTCTACGCCGATAAGACGGTCCGTCAATTCCAACCGGTGTCAAATGTTACGAAACGTTGCCACTGCGATTATCGTGCCGGTTCCGCCATTTGCGCGCGATCCACAGCCGCCAGCCCAGCGCGCTGAGCGCATAGCCGCCGACCGAGCAGACGATCGTGATGACCAGCAGGCCCAGCGCGGTGGCGGGCCCCGCCTGCATCAGCCACGGGATCCATTCGGTCCGTGCGGCGGCCTCGGCGACGGGCTGGCCAGGGACATGCTCGTCGAGCCGCAGCATAGACGAGCCGATCCAATAGGCCGCGATCCATAGCGGCGGCGTGGTCAGCGGGTTGGTGATGAAGGTGGTCAGCGCCGCGGTCGGGACGTTGGCGCGGAACGGGAGCGCGAAGATCGCCGCGACGGGCGTCTGCGCGACCGGGATCAGGATGCCCGCGACCATCCCGAGCGCGACGCCACGCGGGACCGATCGGCGCGTGAACCGCCAGAGTTCGGGCGCGAGCACGCGGTGGGCGACGGGGCGGAGAAGACGGTTCTTCTCCATCGATTCGCGCGTCGGCAGATTGCGATGCGACCACGCCGCGAGACGCCCAAAAATGCTGCCCGGCGCCTTCGACACAGGTTATCCGCGATCCCGCATGATCCGGCCCTGCTCGCGCTTCCAGTCCTGTTCCTTCACCGAATCGCGCTTGTCGTGGTTCTGCTTGCCCTTGGCGAGCGCCAGTTCGATCTTCGCGCGGCCCTTCGAATTGAAGTAGATCATCAGCGGTACGAGCGTCATGCCCTGGCGCGCGACCGCGCCGAACATCTTGTTGATCTCGCGTTCGTGCAGCAGCAGCTTGCGCGGCCGCTTGGGCTCGTGGTTGAAGCGGTTGCCGTGGCTGAACTCGGGGATGTTCGAATTGACCAGGACGACGTTCTTGCCCTTCACCTCGGCATAGGCCTCGGCGATCGAGCCCTCGCCGCCGCGCAGCGCCTTCACCTCGGTGCCGGTCAGCGCGATGCCCGCCTCGAACACCTGCTCGATATAATAATCATACCGCGCACGCCGGTTCTCGGCGACGATCTTGGTCTTCTCGAAGGTGGGGGGTTTGGGACGTGCCATGGGACGCGCGATGTAGGAGGTCGGAGGGCTTAGGGGAAGCGGTGGCGGCGTTATTCGTCGGCATCGTGGCAGCGCCGCTCGTATTTCGCCCGGCGCTGTTATCCAGCGCAAGATTGCCGCTCTCTTCCGGTTGGGTTAGCTGATCGCATGAACGTCATCGAACGCTATGATCGGGACGGCTATGCCGCCGCTCCGCGACTGATCGCCACATCGGTCGCCAACGCCTTCCTCCGTCAACTCGTGTCCGACATGGACGCGAAAGGCACGCCGTTGACGGCGCAGAAAAACGGATCAGCCTTGCTGCGCCGCGATGCGATCGAGGTCTACGGCTTTCACTATCCGCCGATGCTGGCGTTCCTGTGGGGGCTGACGCCGTTCGTCGCGACCGCGATCGGTCGCGACCTGCTGCCGGCGTACAGCTATTTCCGGATCTACCAGGAAGGCGATATCTGCCGCGTCCATAGCGACAGGCCGTCGTGCGAGCACAGCCTGTCGCTGACGCTGGATTACAGCGACGGCGTGCCGTGGAACCTCGAGATCGGTACCGACCACATCGCCGTGCCCAAGCCCGTGGTCGAGGACGATTTCGGGGCGGCCGGGTTCGCCTCGCTCAGCATGGAGCCCGGCGACGGCGTCCTGTATCAAGGCGTCCATCGCCGGCATGGCCGGATCACGCCCAACCCCAATGCATGGTCGGCGCACCTGTTTCTGCACTGGGTCGAGCGCGACGGGCCCAACGCCGGGTTCGCGTTCGATGGCAACCACGCCGCAGCGAAGGCGGTCAATCTCGAGCTGTGACGGTTCGCGCTAGATCAATCGCGCATGCGCGAGCGCCGTATCGACCGCCGCGCGCGCGGCTTCGCCGGCCGGCGTCATCGGCAGGCGCAGCGTTTCGGGGAAACCGGCGCGGACCTTCGTCATCGCGTATTTCACCGGGCCCGGCGAGGCGTCGGTGAAGAGCGCTTCGTGGAGCGGATAGAGCGTGTCCTGATACGCCAGCGCGGTGACGAAATCGCCCGACTGGCATGCCGCCTGGAACTCGGCGCATAGCTTTGGCGCGACGTTGGCCGTCACCGAGATGCAGCCGGTGCCGCCCATGACGTTGAACGCGAGCGCCAGGTCGTCATTGCCCGACAGCTGGCAAAAATCGGGACCGCACGCCGCGCGGTGCTGCGACACGCGCGCGAGCACGCCGCTGGCATCCTTCACGCCGACGAACACCTCGGGGAACGCCGTGACGATCCGCGCCAGTGTTGCGGGCTGGATGTCGGTCACGGTGCGTGCGGGCACGTTGTAGAGGATGATCGGCAGCGGGGTCGTCGCGGCGAGCGCCTCGAAGTGCCGGAAGATGCCCTCCTGCCCCGGGCGATTATAATAAGGCGGGACCATCAGCGCGGCGTCGGCGCCGGCGTCCTTGGCGGCGCGCAGGTTGGCCGAGGCGACGCGCGTGTCGTTCGAACCCGCGCCGGCGATTACGGGGACGCGGCCCTTCGCCTGGTCGACGCAGACGCGGACGACGTGGAAATGCTCGTCATACGACAAGGTCGCCGCTTCGCCGGTGGTGCCGCACGCGACGAGGCCCGACGAGCCCTCCGCGATCTGCCATTCGATGAAGTCGCGATAGGCGGGTTCGTCGAAGCTGCCATCGGCGGCGAACGGCGTGACGAGTGCCGGAATCGATCCTGAAAACATGGAGTAGCCTTGCGTCCCTGCGAGAAGAAAAGTCTGGCCTGTTGCGCCAAATACCGGGTGGAATCCGGATTTCGTTCAGGACAGATACGGGTTCGAGGCGTATGCTGTCCACATGGTAGCATCGATGTTGAAAACGAGCCTTCTTCTTGCAGTCGTGGCGGGGACGGTCGCCGCGTCCGGAGGCGGACAGCAGACGCTGGATCGCTACAGCACGCAGCTGGCCAATATGGGGCCCAATGCGCAGCCGATGGCCCCCCCCATGATGAGCGACGGTGCGATCGCGTCGACGATCGCGCAATGGCGCGCGCTGCAGCAGACCGACGCGTTGCCGTTCGACAGCTATGCGGGCTTCCTGATGGCGCATCCCGGCTGGCCCAACGAGGCCGCGAACCGCCGTGCGGCGGAGCGCAAGGCCGCCACCGGGTCGCCCGCCAGCGTCGCTGCGTTCTTCCGCCGCTATCCGCCGCAAACCGCGTCGGGCGGCGTCGCTTATGCGCGGGCTCTGCAGGCGACGGGCGCGCGCGATCAGGCCTATGCCGCGGTGCGGACCGCATGGCGCAGCAGCGGGCTGACGCCGACCGACGAGGCGATGGTACTGTCGGGCTTCCCGGGCGCGCTGACGCCCGACGACCAGGACGCGCGGATGGATGCGCTGTTGTGGGCGGGCCAGACCGGCGCGGCACAGCGGCACCTGGTGTGGACGAGCGCGGCGCGGCGGCCGGTGTTCGCCGCGCGGCTCGCATTCCGGACGAATGCGCCGAACGCGTCGGATATCTCGGCGTCGACGCAAGGCCTGTATGCCAGCGACGCGGGCTATGTCGCGGACCGGGCGCAGTGGTTGCGCAATTCGGGCGCGAGCCCGTCGGCGCGCGCGTGGCTGGCGCGACCGCGGTCGCTGACGACGCGGCCGGGCAATCCGGCGGAATGGTATGAGGTGCTCGTCACCAACGCGACCGGCGCGGCGAACGACAGCCAGTATCAGGTCGCCTATGACATCGCGCGGCAGATCGACGACGCCTATCCTTACGGCGTCGACGTCTCGACCAAATCCTATGCCGAGCGCGACGAATATACCAATCTCGCCTGGCTCGGCGGACGCGTCGCGATGAAGCAGCTCGGGCGCCCGGCGGACGCGATGACGTTGTTCGACCGTTATGCGCGCGGCTCGCGCTCGCCGCAGGTCCGGTCGAAGGGCTATTACTGGGCGGGGCGTGCAGCCGAGGCAGCGGGGCTCGCGCCACAGGCGGCGGCGTTCTACGGTCAGGCGGCGGGTTACCGCGATCAATATTACGGACAGCTCGCGAACGAGCGGACCGGGCGCGCGCTGGTCGCACCGCCATCGGTGGCGTCGGTCGCGATCGATCCTGCGACACGCGCCGCGTTCGACCGGCGCGAAGTTGTGCGCGCGGTGAAGTTCCTCGGCCAGATCGGCGACTGGCAGGACCAGACCGCGTTCATCCGCCAGATCGCCGCCGACGCGACGACCGATACGGATCATCTGCTAGCCGCCGAGCTGTCGAAGAGCATCAACCGCCCCGATCTTGGCGTGATGGTCGGGCGGAGCGCGCTGGCGAACGGCCTCAGCGATTATTCCGCGGTCGGTTTCCCGATGGTCGCCGTGCCCGCGGGATATGAGGACAACTGGACGATCATCCACGCGATCTCGCGGCAGGAAAGTCAGTTCGATCGCGCCGCGGTCAGCCATGCCGGCGCGCGCGGGCTGATGCAGCTGATGCCTGCCACCGCGCGCGAGCAGTCGGGCAAGATCGGGCTGGCATACAACCAGGCGGCGCTGACGACCGATCCGAACATGTCGATCATGCTGGGGTCGAGCTATTTCCAGCGAGTCTATGCCAATTACGGCAGCTATCCGCTTGCGGTGGCGGCGTATAATGCGGGCGGCGGCAACGTGAACAAATGGCTCCGCGCGAACGGCGATCCGCGCACGGGGGCGATCGACATGGTCGATTGGGTCGAGGCGATCCCGTACCAGGAGACGCGCAATTATGTGCAGCGCGTGCTGGAAAATGCGGTGGTGTACGACCTGATGAACCCCGCGCGCGCCAAGAGCCGGGGGGCTGCGCGGCTCTCCTGGTATCTTGGGAAGAACCGGCCGGGCTGAGGCCCTTGCGTCATCCTGACGGAATTCAGGATATTCAGGATCCAGGGTAACGGGCGGTGGTCCTTGGTGGCTCTGGATCCTGACTTTCGTCAGGATGACGGTCGCGCAGAACGTGATACGAACGCACATGGATCGCCCGAACTACATTACCCCCGCCGGCTACACCGTGCTGCGCGAGGAATATGAACACCTCCTCGTCGGCGAGCGGCCCAAGCTCGTCGAGGTGATCTCTTGGGCC
Organism: Sphingomonas sp. Leaf38; assembly: GCF_001421825.1. Lineage (NCBI taxonomy): Bacteria > Pseudomonadati > Pseudomonadota > Alphaproteobacteria > Sphingomonadales > Sphingomonadaceae > Sphingomonas > Sphingomonas sp. Leaf38. The sequence continues at coordinate 202,922 of NZ_LMLD01000010.1, forward strand.
GCAGGCAATGGCGATCGGTCCGAGAACGGCGACTACATCTACGGCCGCAAGCGGCTGCGCGAGATCGACCGCCGGCTCGGCTGGCTGTCGAAGCGGATGAAGGCGGCCAAGGTCGTCGATCCCGCCGCGCAGGAGGATCGCTCGCGCGTGTGGTTCGGGGCGTGCGTGACGGTCGCGGACGAGGACGACGTCGAGCGGATCCTGACGCTGGTCGGCGACGACGAAACCGACGCGAGCAACGGGCGGATCGGCTGGAACTCGCCGTTCGCGCGCGCCTTGCGCGAGGCTGCGATCGGCGACGTGCGGCGCGTCGACCTGCCCGCCGGCGAGCGCGAATATGAGGTGATGGCGATCGCCTATCCCTGACTCCTCTCCCGCAAGGAGGAGGTGGCACCGAAGGTGACGGAGGAGCGGATACTGAACCGACGTTTCGCTTACCGCCCCCTCCGTCTGGCAAGAGCCAGCCACCTCCCCCTGACGGGGGAGGATATAGACACCCTCGCCCCGTCAACGATCCGTTTCGATCTACGTAAGTTGACCGGGCCTGCCGCGTGGGACATTTCGGAGCCGCAACGACAGCAAGGATTTCCTATGCCGATACCCGCCACCTGGTCCGCCCGCCTGCTCAGCGTGATGCGGATCGTCGTCGCGCTCGTGTTCTTCAGCCACGGCGTTTCCAAATTATTCGGCCTGCCGCCCTTCCCATATCCGATGACCCCGTTGCTCTACGTCGCAGGCGTGCTGGAAGTCGTCGGCGGGGGGCTACTGATCGTCGGGCTGTTCACGCGTCCGGTGGCGTTCGTGCTGTCGGGGATGTCCGCGATCGCGTATTTCCTGGACCACGCGCCGCAGGGTCCCTTCCCGATCGCCAATGACGGCGAGGCGGCGGTGCTCTACTGCTTCGTCTTCCTGTACCTCGCCGCGGCGGGCGGCGGCGCGTGGAGCGTGGACGCGGGGCGTGGGCAACGCTAATCCTCCGCGCATGATCGATACCACAACGCGCAACGTCGCCCTCCTGATCGACGCGGACAACGCTTCCGCCGCCACGCTCGACCCGGTGCTGACCGTCCTTGCCGAGCTCGGCACGGTCAACGTCCGGCGGGTCTATGGCAACTGGTCCAAGCCCGCGCTGAAGGCGTGGAGCGACATATCGATCAAGCACGGCATCGAGCCGCAGCAGCAGTTCGACCTGACCAAGGGCAAGAACGCGACCGACATGAAGATGACGATCGACGCGATGGACCTGCTGTTCCGCGGGCGGATCGACGGGTTCGGGATCATGTCGTCGGACAGCGATTTCATGCCGCTGGCAACGCGCATCCGCCAGGACGGCATCCCCGTCTATGGCTTCGGCACCAGCCGCACGCCCGAGGGTTTCCGCCAGGCCTGCACGCGGTTCATCGACGTGGGCGCGCTCAACGAGACGTCGCAGCCGATGCCCGCCCCTGTGCCGGCGCCGGTCGCGGGCGAAAAGGCGGCGGCCCCTGCCCCGGCCCCCCGCCCCAAGACCGCGCAACCGATCGACGAACAGGTCATCAAGCTGCTGATCGACGCGTACAACGCGGTGAAGCGCGACGAGAAGGGCTATGCGAGCGTCGCCGAACTCGGCCAGCTGGCGGGCAACCGCTCGAGCTTCGATGCGCGCAATTACGGGTTCAACCGGCTGTCCGACCTGATCGAGACGATCCCGAACTTCCAGCATGAGCGCCGCGAAGGTGGCCGGTCGTTCGTGAAGCGGCTTCGGTAGGCACTCCGCACGCCGAGACCAACTGCCCCACCCCGGCGGAGGCCGGGG
>NZ_LMLD01000010.1:204799-204935 GCF_001421825.1 Sphingomonas sp. Leaf38
CCCAATTGGGGGACGTCGATGACGAAGGGCGGCGCTTCGTTACTGCGACCTTCCCAATTGGGCCCCGGCCTCTGCCGGGGTGGTAGGTGAGGTCGGGCGCTTCACCCCGTAGGCTGCAGCCGGCCGCCCGGCTCGG
>NZ_LMLD01000010.1:205004-248639 GCF_001421825.1 Sphingomonas sp. Leaf38
TCATCGCGTGGGCGCCCTCCTCGCAGTCCTCGGGCACCACCAGCGCGCCCTTGCGCCAATTGCCGTAGCGATAATAGCCGATCGCGATCGCCAGCGTCGCCGCCGAGCCCAGCGGGAAGCTCCACCACAGCGCATCGCCGCCAAGCCACGGCTTGGCCAGCAGCGCAAAGCCGATCCGCACCGGATACAGCGCGATGATCAGCGCGATCAGCGGCGCGATCACCGCGCCGTTCGCGCGCACCGTCGAGAACAGCACCATCGTCATGCCGAACAGGATGAAGTTCCAGCTCGCGATCAGCTGGATATGCCGCGCGATCGGCAAGGCCGGGCTGTCGCCGCCGATGAACAGCGTCATCACCGGACGGTCGAACAGGATCACCACGCCGACCATCGCGCCGGTCAGCGCGATGTTGAAGAGCAGGCCGTACTTGGTGATATCGCCGACCCGGTCCCAGCGGCCCGCGCCGATATTCTGCGCCGCCATCGAGCTGACCGCCGCACCGATCGCGAGCGCCGGCATCTGGATATAGGTCCAGAGCTGCTGCGACACCGCATAGGCCGCCGCGGTATCGACGCCGAGCCGGTTGACCAGCCCGACCATCGCTAGGCCTGCGGTCGACATAACCAGCATCTGCGCGCCCATCGGCAGGCCCTTGCGCACGATCGTGCCGGTCAGCGCACGCTCGGGGATCAGGTAGCGTAGCTCAGGCCCGCGCAGCCGCAGCGGCAGGTCGCGCCGGTAGATATAGAGCACGAGCCCGAGCAGCGAGACGTGGCTGGCGATCAGCGTCGCCATCGCCGACCCGGCGATCCCCAGCTGCGGGAACGGGCCGATCCCGGCGATCAGCAACGGGTTGAACCCGCTGTCGAGAATCGCGCTGAGCAGCATGAACCAGAGCGGCGTCATCGAATCGCCGGTACCGCGCAGGCCCATCATCAGCAGCACCATCATCATGGACGCGGGCAGCCCGAGGAAGATCACGCGCAGATAGGCTAGCGCAAGCGGCATCGCGTCGCCGGGCGTCGCGAGCAGCTGCAGGATCTCGGGCGCGAACACCCAGCCGAGCGCGGCGATGACGATCGCCCCGCCGAGCACCAGCCCCACCGCCGAGCCGAACGCGCGGCGCGCGCCGTCGATGTCGTGGCGGCCGAAGCTCTGGCCGACGAGGATCGTCGCCGCCATCCCGAACCCGAACACCGCGCCGAACGTCAGGAACATGATGATGTTGGCGTTCGAGGTCGCGGCCAGCGCGCCCTCGCCGAGATAGCGCCCGACCCAGATCGCATTGATCGAGCCGTTGAGCGATTGCAGGATGTTCGAGCCGAGCGTCGGTAGGGCGAACGCGAGCAGCGTGCGGCCGATATGCCCGGTGGTGAGGTCGCGCTGGCCGGGCTTGCCGCCGGGGCGGGTTTGGGAGTTGGGGTTCGCGTGAGCGCTTGTCTCGACGTTGGATGGCAGGTCGCTCACACAGTCACTCCGTCAGGCCGGATTGTCCGGTATTCTCCGGCAGACGGGTGGACGCCCGTACAGGCTTTCCTGCCTAGCCGCGGAATGAACGCGGGAACAAGTCGGCAGGTCCCGCTCAGGCCGTAGCGCTCCATGTTTCCCCGCGAAGGCGGGGACCCAGACCGGGCTCCCGCCTTCGCGGGAGAACAAGGCGGCGGCGACTTACCCTTGCCAGTCGAGCGTCCCAACGGCCGTCGCCCCGGCGAACGCTGGGGTGAAGGCGATAGCTGCAACGTATCGCTATCGCGTCCTGCAATCCTCCCCCGCCAGGGGGAGGTGGCGCCGTAGGCGACGGAGGGGGAGGACACGCAACCAAGGGTATCGCCTACCGCCCCCTCCGTCAGGCTGGCGCCTGCCACCTCTCCCTGGCGGGGGAGGATCAGACGGCGATTACCCCAGCCTTCCCAGAGCCGCCTGCAGCCGCGCGGCTTCGGCAGCCTTGTCGGCGTGGTCGGCCTTGGCCTTCTCGACCGCTTCGGGCTTGGCGCGCTCGACGAAGCTTGCGTTGCCGAGACGGCCGGACAGCGCATCGCGCTCCTTCTCCGCCGCGGCGATCGCTTTGGTCAGGCGGGCGCGTTCGGAGTCGAGATCGATCACGCCTTCGAGCGGCAGGACGAAGGTCGCCTCGTCGACCACGACCTGCGCTGCGCCGCCGGTGGCTTCGCCCTCGGTATGCGTGACACGCGCGAGACGGGCGAGTGCCGGCGCCTGGCGTTCGAGCCGCGCCAGAGTCGCCGCGTTGGCGTCACGGACGTGCAGCGGCAGACGCGCACCCGGTGGCACGTTCAGCTCGTTGCGCGCGGTGCGGATCTCCTGAACCAGCCGGATCAGCCAGTCGACTTCCTTGCTCGCCTCGGGATCGAGCGAGCGCGCATCCGCCATCGGCCACTGCGCGACGATCAGGTCGTGCTCGCGTGGGTGGGCGGGATCGGCCATGGCGTGCCAGAGTTCCTCGGTGATGAACGGCATGAACGGGTGGAGCAGCACCAGGATCTGGTCGAGCACCCAGCCCGCGACCGCCTTCGATTCGTCGTCGATCTGGCCGCGCTCGTCGCCGACCATCTGCGGCTTGATGAGTTCGAGATACCAGTCGCAGAAGCGGCTCCACGCAAACTGGTAGATCGCGTTGGCGGCGCCGTCGAAGCGATAGTCGGCGAGCGCCAGGTCGACCGTCTGCACGGTCGCAATCGTCTCGGCGATGATCCACTTGTTGACCGCGAGCTCCGCGCGCGGCGCCTCGAGCGTGGTGCTCGCGACGATGCCGTTGGCCTGCGCGAAGCGGGCGGCGTTCCACAGCTTGGTCGCGAAGTTGCGATAGCCCTCGACCCGCTTCTCATCCATCTTGATGTCGCGGCCCTGGCTCTCCATCGCCGCCATGAAGAAGCGCAGCGCATCGGCGCCATACTGGTCGATCAGCCCGAGCGGGTTGACGACATTGCCCTTCGACTTGGACATCTTCGCACCGTCCGCCGCGCGGACGAGGCCGTGCAGGTAGAGCGTGCGGAACGGCACGTCCTTCATGAAGTGCAGCCCCTGCATCATCATCCGCGCGTTCCAGAAGAACAGGATGTCGAAGCCGGAAATCAGCACGTCGTTGGGATAACGGCCGCCGAGTTGGGATCCAGGACGCCCGCCGGATTGGGGTGCAGAATGCCCCGCAAGTTGGGACCCAGGATGCCCCCCATTTCCGTTCGTGCTGAGCGAAGTCGAAGCACCGGTCGCAAAGGCATCGCCCGTGGCCGGCCCTTCGACTTCGCTCAGGGCGAACGGGGGTTGGGTGCCATCCCAGCCAAGCGTGGCAAACGGCCACAGCGCCGACGAGAACCACGTGTCGAGCACGTCCGGATCCCGAACCAGCGTCACGCCTGAGCCCGCGAGCGCCTGCGCTTCGGCCTCCGTCTCGGCGACGTACGGCGTACCGTCCGGCCCGAACCAGGCCGGGATCTGGTGGCCCCACCACAGCTGGCGCGACACGCACCAGGGCTGGATGTTTTCCATCCAGTTGAAGAACGTCTTCTCCCACGTCTTCGGCACGATATCGATCGCGCCGACGCGCACCGCCTCGATCGCGGGCTGGGCGAGCGTCTTGGCGTCGACATACCATTGGTCGGTCAGCCACGGCTCGATCACCACGCCCGAGCGATCGCCGTACGGCGTCTGGATCGTGCGCGGCTCGGCGTCGTGTTCGGCGCCGTCCTTGTCGACATGCGGGATGAGGAAGCCCTCGGCCTTCAGCTGCGCGACGACGGCCTTGCGCGCCTCCGCGGTCGTCAGCCCGAGCAGATCGGCGGGGATCAGCCCGTCGGACACCTGCACGACGCGCGCCTTGGCATCGAGCATGTTGAGCATCGCGCCCGCGGCCATGCCGGCGCGCTTGCCGACCTCGAAATCGTTGAAGTCATGCCCCGGCGTGATCTTCACCGCGCCCGAGCCCAGTTCGGGATCGGCATGATCGTCGGCAATGATCGGGATCAGCCGGCCGGTGATCGGCAGCTTCACCTGCTTGCCGATCAGCGCGGTGTAGCGCGCGTCGGACGCGTTCACCGCCACCGCCATGTCGGCGAGCATCGTCTCGGGCCGCGTCGTTGCGACCTCGATGAAGCCCGAACCGTCGGCCAGCGGATAGCGCAGGTGCCAGAAGCTCCCCTTGATCTCGCGCGTCTCGACCTCGAGATCGCTGATCGCGGTGCCGAGGCCCGGATCCCAGTTCACGAGGCGCTTGTCGCGGTAGAGCAGCCCCTGCTTGTGCAGGTCGACGAACACTTTCAGGACGGCCTTCGAAAAGCCCTCGTCCATCGTGAAGCGCTCGTTCGCCCAGTCCATCGAACAGCCAAGCCGGCGGAGCTGCTGCGTGATCTCGCCGCCGCTCTCTTCCTTCCACGCCCAGACCTTGGCGATGAAGTCCTCGCGCGAGAGGTCGGTGCGCTTCTGCGGCGGGGACATCGCGCCCATTTGGCGCTCGACGACCATCTGCGTCGCGATCCCGGCGTGATCGGTGCCCACCACCCACAACGCGTCCTTGCCCTTCAGGCGGGCGTGGCGCGTCAGGATGTCCTGCAGCGTGTTGTCGAGCGCGTGGCCGATATGCAGGCTGCCCGTGACGTTGGGCGGCGGGTTGACGATCGTCCACGGCTCCGCGTTCGGGCGGTCGGGGCGGAACTGGCCGCTGGCCTCCCAATGCGCATACCAGCGCGATTCGATGGAGGCGGGGTCGAAGGTTTTGGGAAGCTCGCTCATGGCGGAAGCCTTAGCGAGCGTGTCCGGGCTAGGCCAGCGTCACGTCCGCGCGCCCGGCTTATCGAGCACCGCGCGGATCCGCTCGTTGAGTTCGTTGCGGCGATACGGCTTGCGGATCAGCTCGAACGACCGGCTGCCAGCGTCGATCGCCTCGTCGGCGAATCCGGTGGTCAGCAGCACCGCGGTGTGCGGATAGTCGCGCCGCACCGCCTGCGCGAGCGCAACGCCGTTCATGCCGCCGGGCATCAGTATGTCGGTAAACAACAGCCGGAAATCCGAATCACTGTGCAGCGTGTCGAGCGCGGCGCGCGCGCTGTCGACCAGCACGACTTCGTAGCCGAGATCCTCGAGGATGGTCTTGCCGAGCTCGCCCACCTCGATCTGGTCCTCGACCATCAGCACGCGTTCGGCGCCGCCCGCGCGGGGCGCGACCGGGCCCGCGGGCTTGCGCTCGACCGCGCCGCTGGCGCGGGGGAAATACAGCGCGAATTCCGCGCCGCCGCCCTCGATATTCCGGACGGCGGCGATCCCGCCCGACTGGCGCATGAAGCCATAGACCATGGCGAGGCCGAGCCCGGCGCCCTTCCCCATCTCCTTGGTCGTGTAAAAGGGTTCGAAAATCTTCTCGGCGACCGTCGGATCGATTCCGGGGCCGTCGTCGCGCACCGTGGCGACGACATATTCGCCGGGTTCGAGCTTGGCGACGCTGGCGTCCTCGGGCAGCACCGCGTTGCGCGTGGTGATCGTCACGGTGCCCGCACCGCCGGTCGCATCGCGCGCGTTGGCGATGATGTTGAGCAGCGCCATCTCGGTCTGGACGGGGTCGACGCGGCAATTCCACAGATCGGATGCGAGGTCGCGTTTCAGCGTGATCCCGGCGCCGACGCTGCGTTCGAGGATCGGCCGGAAATCGCCGATCAGCTGGTTCAGGTTCATCAGCCGATCGCGCAGTTCCTGCTTGCGCGCAAACGCGAGCAATTGCTGCGTCAGAGTCGCCGCGCGCGCCGCGGAGGTGGAGATGGCATCGACCGCGCGTCGCGCCGACCGGTCGTCGGGGCCGATCCGGGCGTCGAGGATATCGGCATAGCCCTGGATGACCTGCAACAGATTGTTGAAATCATGCGCGATCCCGCCGGTCAGCTTGCCGACCGCTTCCATGCGCTGCGCCTCGTGCAGCGCTTCTTCGGCCTCACGGCGACGGGAAATATCGAGCTGGCTGGCGAAGAAATAGCGGAGTTCGCCATCGTCGCCGAACACCGGCGACACGAACAGCGCGTTCCAGAAGGTCGAGCCGTTCTTGCGATAGTTGAGGACCTCGACCGCGACTTCCTCGCGCTTGGCGATCGCGGCGCGAACCTCGTCGATCGCGGCCTGGTCGGTTTCGGGGCCTTGCAGGAAACGGCAGTTATAGCCGAGGATCTCATCCTGCGAATAGCCCGTCATGAACGAGAATGCCTCGTTGCAGAAGATGATCGGGTTGTCGGGGCGATGCGGGTCGGTGACGACCATCGGCATCCGCGTCGTCTTCACCGCGGCGAAGAAAATATCGCTGCCCGCCTTCGCCGGAACGATGGCTTCGTTAGAGCCGCGCCATTCCCCGCCTTGTGTGGGGGCTTCCGCCGGATCCATCCCGGCCACTGGTTCCTGCGCGCACGGATCAGACATGCTAAGCGTAACCCCGGCGGAACCGTGCTGGTTCCGCGCGGGGTGCGCGGGAATTAAGGCTGCTGGTTCATAATCTTGGCGATCTCGCGCGCGACCATGTCCTCGACCATGTTTGGCAGGTTCGCATCGATCCACTCGCGCAGCATCGGCCGCAGCATTTCGCGCACGAGCCCTTCGAGCGTGCCGTCGCTGTTGGTGTCGGGCTTGACCATCATCCGGGTCAACGCCTCGAGCGGCGCGCGCGTTGCCGCGGCGGTTTCCCGCGAGACGATCGATTCGGCTATGGGCTCCGGCGCAGGTTGCGGCTGGTGCTGCGTGTGCGAGTGGGGCTGCGGCTTGGTCGCTGCCGGGCGCGGTTCGGGCGTGGCATCGACCGAGGTGAGGACCGGGGATTTCGGCGTGCGGGGCGTACGGTCGACCATCGGCATCGGATCGCTCAATTCGAGAATTTCTTCGTCGTCGATCTCGTCGTCGAGATAGGCGGCGTCACGATATACGGGCTCGTGATAGGCCGAGTCGCGATCGGCCGGCGCCGCGTTCGTCCGCGCGGGACGGCGCGACCGGCCGGGCGTATCACCCTCCTCGGCGATGATGCGTTTGATCGACGAGAGAATTTCCTCCATCGACGGCTCGCCGTTCACGTCCCCCATCCGGACCATCCCAAACCCCGTAGCCGCGCAACACCCCTATTGGCGGCTCGGCGCGTCCTTACCTGTGGTTAAGGCGGGGTTCCTGTCAACCGGCGTATCGAGCAACGGATCGCGTTGCGGCTGGACATGCGCATCCTGCGCGGGCGATTGGGCGGTCCGCGTGGCGACCGGCACCGGCTCGCCATCGCCACCGAAATCCCAGATCTTGTGGCGGACACGCCGATAATTGGCGACCGGATCGTAGAGCACGCCGCCATCGAGCCCCAGGTCGCGCGCCTCGGCCTGCCCCATCGCCGCGAGCAACGCGAAACCGGCGACATACGCATCGCGCCGCGCGGTAACGAGCGTCACCTGGCTGTTGAGCAGTTCCTGCTCGGCATTGAGGATGTCGAGGATCGTGCGCGTGCCCACGCTGTTCTCGGCGCGGACACCCTCAAGGCTCAGCTTGTTGGCATTGACCGCGGTTTCGGACGACTGGATCACCTGCTCCGACGACTGCCAGACGGCGAACGCGGAGCGCGCTTGCGAGATCACGTTGCGTTCGGTCGCGGTGACGTTCTCGATCGCGCGGCTCTGAAACGCTTCGGCCTGGCGGACCTGCGCGGCGGGGCGACCGCCCTGGAACAGCGGCAGCGTCAGGGAGAGGCCTCCCTGGACGGTCTTGTTGGCGTTGGGGAAGGTATTGACGCTGCCGTTGGTGGTCGAGGCCGACCCGAGATAGTTGGTATAGCTGGCCGAACCGGTCGCGCTGATCTGCGGCAGGCGGCTCGCGCGGGCGACCCCGACATCGTAGCGGGTCGCATCGCGCTCCTTCGCTGCGGCGATGAGGACCGGGTTGTTCTCGATCGCGACGGTCACCGCCGAGGCGGGGCTGTCGGGAAGATGCGGGAGCGTCGGGGGCGTTTCGAGCGTGCCGGCGGGCGTGCCGACATAGCGGATATAGTTTTCCCGGCTCGAGATCAGCTGCGCCTCGGCCGACTGTAGCTGCGCCCGCGCGAGCGCGAGGCGCGCCTCCGACTGGGCGACGTCGGTGCGGGTCAGATCGCCGACCTGGAACCGGTCGCGGCTCGCCTGCAGATTGACGTCGAGCACGCGGACATTCTGCGTGTTCAGGCCGACGATCGCCTCGTCGCGGATCACGTCCATATAGGCGGCGACGACGTTGGTGAACAAATCCGCCTCGGTCCCGCGCAGCGTCGCGCGGCCCGCCTCGACCCGGGTCTTGGCCGCGGCGACCGAATTGCGAACCTGGCCGCCCTGATAGAGCGGCACCGAGACGTTGGCGCGCGCCACCGCCTGGCGCGGCAGGGCGATGAAGCTGTTCGCCGCGGTCACGACGAATTCGGTATAATCGCCCGTCACGTTGGCCGAGGGCAGACCCGAGGCGCGCGCGATCGGGACATTCTCGTCAGTCGCGCGCAACGTCGCGCGCTGGCCGGTGAGGATCGGGTTGGTGGTGTACGCCTTGACCAGCGCCTCGCGCAGCGTGTCCGCACCCACTGGTGCAGCGTTATAGATCAGCGCAACACTTGTAAGCAAGCAGCGGAAACGAGCGGTGCGCGTGATCATAAGGCTCAGAACCTGAAGGGTTTGGGGATGTCGAACCCGGGGAGCGCGACACATTCGACATCGACAAAGGCCGCGAGCGCGAACCCGCCATCGGTCTTGCGTCCCGACGCCAGCCGCGTGACCCCGCGCTCGGCGATGCCCGACGCGACTCGGCCTCCCGAACGCAGCTGGGCGACAAGCATATCGGGCATCGCCTCGATCGCACCATCGACGATCAGCACGTCATAGGGGGCGCCGTTGGCATGACCCTCGTGCATCGGCGCCTCGACGAGTTCGACGTTGCCGACCCCGGCCAGCGCGGCGCGCGCGATCGCCAGGAGCGCCGGGTCGCTCTCGACCGCGACCACCGACCCGACGATCTCGCTGAGCACCGCGGCGGTGTAGCCGGTCGCGGCACCGATCAGCAACACGCGGTCGGTAGCGGTCAGATACGCTTCGGTCAGCAACCGGCCGGTCGCCATCGGCAGATTGGCGTATCGTCCGCCACCCAATGCGATCGCGGTGTCGCGATAGGCGATCGAACGGACGTTGTCGGGCAGGAACTGCTCGCGCGGCACCCGCGCCATCGCCGCAACCACCCGCTGGTCGTTGACCGCGTTGGTGCGGAGCTGGCTCGCGACCATCGCATGCCGCATGGTGTCGTAGGCCGAAGCAGCGGTCGCGGTATCGAGGCTCATCGTCGTCATAACCCATCCTGTCGCACAACTGTTTTAGCTGCGCAATACACTAGTTGTCGCGCCGACATGTATCGCGGCCCGGCGATTGCGCCAAGCGGGAGATATGCGCGCACGGGTCGAGATCGACCGAATCTGGGGTGTAGACGCCCCGCCCGCCCGTGTGACACCGAAGATGTCGCGGGCGGGACGTCGAGGGCGCATGCGGAAGACCACGGCACTACCTCTGCGGTGCTCTTTAGCAGCGAAAGCCGGCAACGTCGCTGAAAATGCCACGCATTTCGGCATCGAACCATCGCAAAGGCGTTGCCCGCCCTCACGTAAGCGTCCGAGACCGGCGAAGACGCGATATTTTATCGCCTGCCGCACGTCGCGGTTGACCGCGCTGGCAAAACCAAGCATTGGCGCCGTCCGCATCGGGGCCCGATGGCGGAGTGGTGACGTAGAGGACTGCAAATCCTCGCACCCGGGTTCGATTCCCGGTCGGGCCTCCAGCGTTGATATTCTATCGAGCCTTTCCAAGCGATTGGGCACGATCAGCCGATCGTCGATGGTCGATGGTCCACGGACGGCGCCGCGAGCGCGCCCTTTCCCACCCCGCAATCGTCCTAGCCGCATCGCCGGCCATCTGCGATCGATCGATTGTCCGCGTTCAGCACGCTCTTTCGGCCTCGCCGGTATGGTCCGGCCGGTATGATCCGAGCGCGACTTTACGGGGTGTTGCCGTGTTGAAGCGCGGCCACGTGCCGGATCATCGCCTCACCCAGCCCCCCGCGTTTCACGGCAGGGTCCGCGTGGTGTCGCGCCGATCGCGGGACGGTCGGGGCGATTATGCGCTTGCCTCCGGGTGTCAATCAAATAGGTTGGCCACCCATACGAACGGAGAAAACGGCGATGCGCAAGTTCAAGGCTCTGCCCGTGGCAGGGGTCCTCTTCCTGGCGTCCGCCGCGGCTGCGCACCAGTCTCCCCCCGCCCCTCCTGCTGCAGCCGCCGCAGATGGTCAGCGTCCGCAGACCGAGAAACCGATCTGCCGATCCGAAACGCCCACGGGATCGCGCTTTCCGAAAAGGGTCTGTCACACCAAGGCCGAGTGGAGCGCGATGACCGTCGATGGCGCCGCAGCGTTGGAAGCTAGCCGCCGTCCACGCTAGCAGGTCCGCGCTGGCACCCCGTTGTCGGTCTATCCCGGCGGGGAGGCACGATGACGGGCCCGGTTGCGCTGGATCATCGGCCGAGCAGCGGGTTCGGACAGACAGGCTCGCGCTCGGCCACACCTGACCCCCACCGTCCGGGCAATCCTGTCATGGACATTCATCGATATCCGGTCAGTCGTCCCCGTCAACCGCGGCGTACGCCACTGCGGTCTGTCGTGGATCCTATGATCGGATTCGGCGCCGTTTCGGTTAGGCTGCATGGAGCGGCGCGCGAGGGCGCGCGCGTGACCGGATGCGGCTCGCTCGAGAAAAGGGAATAACTCGCGCGAGCCGCGGTCCAACACCGACGTACGGTCTTGGGGACGTACGCTGGTAGACCCGCCTTGCGGCATCATCACAACCAGATCAAGTGTCATTTTTTGAAGGCGGAGTATGGGACGCTGCTGGCGCTGGACCGTCCCGTTTCGGAGCACCGGTCGACCCGCGACACCGACGCCGGGCAAAGCGCCCCGCGCCGGTCAGATCAACGCATCGAGCAAGCCGATCAGCGGTCGATCCGCGGGTGGCATCGGCAACGCGTGCATCTCCGCGGGACGGACCCAGCGCAACGCGGTCGCCTCGAGCGCACGCGGCACGCCGGTCCATTTCCGCGTGATGTAGAGCAGCAGCAGCAGGTGGCGATCGCCGAGCCCCGCGCTGGCGAAGGCGGCGGGCGCCAGGCACGCCTGCGGCACGACGATCGCGAGTTCCTCCTCGAGTTCGCGGATCAGCGCGGCCTCGGGCGTCTCGCCGGGTTCGACCTTGCCGCCGGGAAATTCCCACAGCCCTGCCAAGGACCTGCCCGGCGGCCGCTGCTGGAGAAGCACCCGCCCCTCCAGATCGACCAGCGCGGCTGCGACCACTGGCAAGAGCAGGTGCGCAGCCCGATCAGGTATGTCGTTGGTCATTCCTTAAGTCCCTTCAGGCTATGATGATGGTCATGAAGCCTGTCGCCTCCATGACCGCGATCGTCGGTCGAACGCTCCTGCGCGCGTTGCGTACCACACGCGGCGCGACCGCGATCGAATATGGCCTGATCCTCGCGCTGATCGTGATCGCCATGGTCGTCGGGCTGACCGCACTCGCCAACTCCACCACCGGCATGTGGGGGCGGGTCGACGCCAAGGTCTCGACCGCGCGCTGAGGCGGCACCGCGCGGCTTCGGCCGCTCTGACCAGAAAAATTAGAGCCTTAAACCTTTCTCAACTCACCGAACCTATTGGTCATGATGCTGATCCGGCCCGTCCGGTCCAGCCGGGTGACACTGAAGCAATCCAACGATGGAGACCGGAATGAAGACGATCCGCAAGTTTTTCAAGAATTCCAAGGGCGCAACCGCCATCGAGTACGGCCTGATCGCCGCGCTGATCGCCGTCGCTGCGATCGCCGCGATGCAGGGCCTGGGCAACAGCCTGAACAAGACGTTCAACAACGTCTCGACCAAGCTCAACACCTCGACCACGTAATCAACGACGCAGGCGGGCGATTCGGCGACGAATTTCCCGCCTGCACGATGTGCGACGAAAAGGGCGGCGGAACTCCGGTTCCGCCGCCCTTTTCGTGTGTTGCGACGCGGGTCGATGCGCGGTTAGAGCCGGCCCATCTTCAGGAACTTGGCCTGGCGATCCTTGCGCAGATCGGCAGGCGCGACCGCGGCGAGGTCGGCGAGCGCCGCCGCCAGCCCGTCGCCGAGCGACTCGATCGCCGTCGCTCGGTCGCGGTGCGCGCCGCCGAGCGGTTCGGCGACGATATCGTCGATTACGCCGAACGCTTTCAGGTCCTGCGCGGTGATCCGCATCGCTTCGGCAGCCTCGGGGGCCTTGTCGGCGGTGCGCCACAGGATCGAGGCACAGCCTTCGGGGCTGATCACCGAATAGATCGCGTGTTCGAACATCAGCACGCGGTTCCCCGCGGCGAGCGCGACCGCGCCGCCCGAGCCGCCCTCGCCGACGATCGCCGCGACGATCGGGACGCCCGCGTTGAGGCAGGCCTCGGTCGAGCGCGCGATCGCCTCGGCCTGGCCGCGCTCTTCGGCTTGGATGCCGGGGAACGCGCCCGACGTGTCGACCAAGGTCACGATCGGCAGGCCGAATCGGTTGGCGAGTTCGACGAGGCGGATCGCCTTGCGATAGCCCTCGGGCTTGCCCATGCCGAAATTGTGGCGGAGGCGGCTCGCGGTATCGTCGCCCTTCTCATGGCCGAGCACCATGATCTTGCGCCCGCGGAACGTCGCGAAGCCGCCGAGGATCGCCTGGTCGTCGCCGAACGCGCGGTCGCCGGCGAGCGGGACGAACTCGTCGAACAGCGCGGCGACATAGTCCTTGAAGTGCGGACGCTCGGGATGGCGCGCGACCTGCGCCTTCTGCCACGGCGTCAGCCGCGCGAAGGTATCCTTCAGCAGCTTGTCGGATTTGGCCTGGAGACGCGCGATATCCGCGGCCAGGTCGACGCTGCCCTCGGCAGCGGTGTCGCGGAGTTCGTCGATCCGGCCCTGGAGCTCGGCGATCGGTTTCTCGAAGTCGAGGAAGCTTGGCATCCGCGGCGGTTACGGTGCGGCGCCGTCCGCGTCAACGCGGCGGCATGTCCGCCAGCGGGTGACGCGTGTTGACGAGCTCGACCAGGCGGCTCGAATCGACATGCGTATAGATCTCGGTCGTGGCGATATCGGCGTGGCCGAGCATCGATTGCAGCGCGCGCAGATCGGCGCCCCCCGCGAGCAGGTGCGTCGCGAACGCATGGCGCAGGACGTGCGGGCTGACCCGGTCGGGCGGGATCCCCGCCTCGGCGGCGAGCGCCTTGACGATCTGGTACAGGCGGATGCGCGAGAGGTGGCCCTTGCCCGAGGGGAACAGCCAGAGACGGTCCCCGGCGACATGCATGCGCCAGAGCTCCACCGCGGCGCGCGCACGGTCGGAGATCGGCACCATCCGCTCGCGTCCGCCCTTGCCGCGCAGGATCAGGAACGGGCGATCGGGGTGGACCGCGTTGCGCGGCAGGCTGACGAGCTCGGTCGCGCGCAGCCCCGAGCCGTAGAGGAGTTCGAACAGCGCGGAGAGCCGCAGGTCGCTGGGGTCGAGCGGATCGCGCGCGGCACGCTCGGCGATCGCGGCGAACAACCGGTCGATATCGGCGTGGCTCAGCACCTTGGGGAGCGCGCGGGCGGGGCCCGGCCTTGGCAGCGCCTTGCCGGGGTCGTCGGCGCGGTGGCCCTCTTCGGCGAGGAACGCGAAGAAGCGGCGGAGCGAGGCGGACTTTCGGCCGACGGTCGCGCGCGAGAGCGCGGACCATCCGCCCGACACGGTTGCGAGCGCGGCGGCGTCCGCATCGACCAAACCGCCCTCGAGCGCCTGCGAAGCGAGCATCAGGTCGCTGCGATAGGCGGCGAGCGTGTTCGCCGCCGCCCCCGCCTCCGCCGCCATCATCTCCAGGAACCGGTCGATCAGCGCACGGTCGGTAGCGTGGGTCACGATCGAGCGGCGGCGTAGGTCACGCCCGTGCGATCGCCTCGGCGGCGATCATCCGTGCCTCGCCGTCGAGCCCGACGGCGCGCAGTGCGCCGACGATCCGGTACAGCGCCTCGGGCGGGATGTCCTTCCACCCGGCCGCCTGCATGCCAATCGCCGCAAGGACCACGACCGTACCCGACTGACCGGAGCGCGCGGCACGATCGAGCGCGCGCGTCCACGCATTGTCGGCACCGATCCGTACGCCCAGCGACTGCGCGGCGCGCTCGATATCGCCCGTATTGAGCCGCCCCATCCCGGCAAGCCCCGCAAACAGCATGCGCTGCTTGAGCGCCGAATCGCCTTCGCCGCCCGAATAGGAGGCAAGGTCGGCATAGCTGAGCCGGCGATACGCGTCTGGATCGCTCAGCATGATCATCGCCCAGGCGTCGCCGCCCGCGGGGACGCTGCCGAGCCAGCTCGCGGCGGTGCGGTCGAGCCCGGCGGACAGCATCGACGCGACCAGATGATCCGCCTCGGCCTTGGCCAGCGCCGGGTTCATCCGTGCCGCCGCGCGTGCGGTCAAGACCAGCCGCGCATAGGCCGGCCGCGCCTTCGCACCGCCCCAGAGCGCGCGCAGGGCCGTCAGCCGCGTCTCGGGATTGCGATCGGCATAGGCGGTTCGCAGATCATCCGCCGCCGCCGACGCGACGCCCTGCGTATCGTCGTCGGTCGCGGCGGCGGCATAGAGATCGACTAGTGCGGCGCTGGAGAGCACCCCCTGCCCCGCCGCCGATTCGGCGGGCGCGAGCCGGGCCGCCAGCGGCACCGACGGGGACAGCGCCTGCCAGTAGCGCACCTGCGGCCCTGCGCTGGCATAGAGCGCGTCGGGCACCGCGACGCCGGTCGCCATCGCCAGCCCGAACCGCCACGCGGTCAGCTGGTCGACGCCGTCCCATTCGATCGTGACCGCCTGACGGCCTTGCGCGCCGGCCCCTACGACTTTCTGCGCGAGCAGCATGTCGACACCGCTCGCGACGTTGCGGCGCTTGGCGGTCGCGATCAGCGGGGTCGCCTGCGCTGGGTTGCCCGAGAGGCCCGCGCACATCGCCTGCGCCATCGTCCAGCCGCGTGCCGGGCCAAGACGCATCGCGCCGGGGACCAGCGGGCAGAAGCCCGCGGGATCGCCCGTCGCCAGCGCCGTGTTCATCGCGACCTGATACAGCTTGGGCGTGTAGTTGTCGGTGTCGACGCTCTGCGTGACCGCGCGCGCGGCGACCGATTCGCCCATCCGCAGCAACAGCCAGGCGCGCTCCGCCGCGAAGTCCGCACCGTTGATGCGCGCAGGCGTATCGACGCGCGAAACCAGCGCGCGGCGCAGCAGGATCGACATCCAGCGCGACGGCAGCGGCGCGGTCAGCCGGCGCATCAGCGTCTCGACATAGCGACCGTCGGCATCACCGAACGCGTCGGTCTCCAGCCCACCCTCACGCGCGGCCACCGGCCCGACTGTCGTCAGCGAGCGCCGCGCCGATTCGGGCATCTCGTACTGCGCGAGCACCGCAGGGTCGACCGGCGCGGGCGTCGTGGCGGGCACGACCGGGGCGATGCCGGTCGGCGTCGTCGGTGGCAGCGGCTGGATCATCGCGCCGGACGACGACGCGGCGGGCGCCGGCTGGGATGCGGTCGGCTGCGGCGCGGTCGGCTGCGGCGTGCCGGACGGCCGCGCGGACGTGCCCGCAGGCGGCGCGGGCCGCGGCGCGGGCGTCGGGGTCGGATCGCCAAACCCCGGCGGCAGGATCGATTCGGGGCGATCCTGTCCGATCGCCGGTGCCAGCGCGACGAGTGCCCCGGCGGCAACCGCCGCCGCCAGTGTCGCCTTAAGAGAGGTTCGCAAGCGTCACGGCCTTCTCGACGCGGCTCTGCGGACGCTCGGTCGCGCGGCCGGCCAGCAGGAACAGGCCGCCGACCACGACCACAAGAACGACGACGACCGAGACGATGAAACGGGACATGCGACGTAACCTTGTAGTGGACAAACAGGCGCCAAGAGCTTTTGCCCTTGCGCGGTGCCGCTGTATAGCGCGGCTCACGATGTTGCAAAGCCACAACCCTTCAGGTGGGCCTCCAGGCGGCCCCGCCGGCGGTCGCCGCGCTGTCCCAATCGATCGCCCGATCGTGCTCGTCGGGCTGATGGGCGTCGGCAAGACCACCGTCGGCCGCCGCCTCGCGCTGCGCATGAACCTGCCGTTCGTCGATGCCGATCACGAGATCGAGGCGGCATCGGGCATGACCGTCGCCGAGATCTTCGCCAAATACGGCGAAGAGTATTTCCGCGACGGCGAACGCCGCGTGATCGCGCGGCTGATCGACGGCACGCCCAAGATCATCGCGACGGGTGGCGGGGCGTTCATCAACGACGACACGCGCGCGCTGATCCTGCGCGACGCGACATCGGTGTGGTTGAGCGCGCATCCCGATATTCTCGTCGAGCGTGTCGGGCGGCGCGATACCCGCCCGCTGTTGCGTAACCGCGATCCGGGCAAGGTCCTCGCCGAACTGGCGCGCGTCCGCAACCCGATCTACGCGCAGGCGCACATCCATATCGTCAGCAACAAGACGCCGCACGAAGCGACCGTCGCTGCAATCCTGAGAGCGTTAGGCCGATGAAGACCATTACCGTCGAACTGGGCGCCCGGACCTACCCGATCCATATCGAGGCAGGACTGCTTGGCCGCGCCGGCGAATATCTGGCGCCGCTGGCAAAGGGCCGGCGCGTTGCGATCGTTACCGATTCGAACCTGGCGACGCATCTGGCGACGCTCCAGGCTTCGCTGGCTGCGGCGGGGCTCGAGTCCGAGGCGATCGTGCTCGCGCCCGGCGAGGGCAGCAAGAGCTGGGCGACGCTCGAGATGCTGTGCGACCGGCTGCTCGAACTCGGGATCGAGCGTGGCGATCATGTCGTCGCGCTGGGCGGCGGCGTGATCGGCGATCTCGTCGGGTTCGCCTGCGCGATCCTCAAGCGCGGGTGCCAGTTCGTGCAGATCCCGACGAGCCTGCTCGCGCAGGTGGACAGCTCGGTCGGCGGCAAGACGGCGATCAACACGCGCGCGGGCAAGAACCTGATCGGCGCGTTCCGTCAGCCGGCGATGGTGCTGATCGACCCGAAGGTGCTCGAGACGCTGCCGATCCGCGAGTTGCGCGCGGGCTATGCCGAGGTCGTGAAATACGGGCTGATCGACGATCTCGCCTTCTTCGAATGGTGCGAGGCCAATGGCGCGGCGTTGCTCGCGGGCGATTTGGGTTTGCGCGAATATGCGATCGCGCACAGCGTGTCGGCCAAGGCGCGGATCGTCGCGGCGGACGAGCACGAGACCAATGGGACGCGGGCCCTGCTCAACCTCGGCCACACGTTCGGCCATGCGCTCGAGGCGGAGACCGGGTTCTCGCAGGCGCTGATTCATGGTGAGGGCGTGGCGGCGGGCTGTTCGCTGGCGTTCGGTTTTTCGGCGGCGCAGGGTCTGTGTTCGGAAGCAGACGCGCAGCGCGTTGCGGCACATTGGCGCGATGCGGGGCTGCCCGATGGGCTGGCAGCCGCGGGGGTCGGCGCGAGCGGGGCGCGGCTCGTCGATCATATGCGGCACGACAAGAAGATGGCGGCGGGGACGCTGCCGTTCCTGCTCGCGCGCGGGATCGGCGGGACCTATCTCGACAAGACCGTCGACCTCACCGATGTCGCGGCGTTCCTCGACGCGCAGGCCCGCTGATGCCCAACGGTGTCGCCAAGCAGAACCTGCCGACCAAGGTATGTCCGGCGTGCGAGCGCCCGTTTGCGTGGCGCAAGAAATGGGCGCGCGACTGGGACAGCGTGATCTATTGCTCGGACGCGTGCCGCAAGAAACGGTGACGCGCACGGATCGCGCGACGCGGACCACCGGGTTGCCGACGTCGCTCTAGCGCCGGCCATAGCCGCAGCAGAGCGCCAGCCCGGCGGGGTTCCAGACCATGGAGCGGCCGCGCGCATCGACCAGGGCGGCGCGATCAGCTGCGTCCAAGTCAGCGTCGTGGTGCGGCTGGGGTCGCGGCCATGCACAGACGATCCGGACGGTTTACGCGGCCCGGCCATGCCCCTCCCCGATGGTGATCCTAATCTCGGCCCGTATCGAACTGCATGCGCAGATCGGTCAGCGTCGATTGAATATGGCTGGTGAGCAGCGTCAGCATGCGATCGTCGTCGCGCGCGAGCCACGCGTCGAGCAGCTGGCGATGCTCCAGATGCGCGCGACTCTCGCGCCCCGCCGGCCGTAGATGCGCGACGACGTAGCGCTCGGCGAGGATCGCCAGCCGCTCGACCATCTGCGTCGTCAGCAGGCGCCGGCCGGGCCGGACCAGCGCGGTGTGGAACACGCGGTTGCGGATCGCGACCTCGGCGAGGCGCTCGCTCGCGGCGTTGTCGAGTTCCTCGAAGGCGAGGATCGCGGTCGCGCGATCCTCGTCGTTGGCGACGGTCGCGGCGTAGGCGGCGGCCTGCGGCTCGATCGCCAGCCGCAATGCAAAGATGTCGTCGGCCTCGTCCGCGGACATCGGCTGGACCGAATAGCCGCGGTTCGCGTGGCTGGTCAGCAGGCCCTCCTGCTCGAGTCGCGCCAAAGCCTCGCGCAGTGGGATCTTGCTGACGCCGAGTTCGGTCGCCAGCGCGTCCTGGCGGATCGCGGCATGTCCCACGAGCTTGCCCGTGACGATCTGTTCGCGGACGATCTCGAACACCTGCTCGGACAGGGTGCGGACGACGATGCTCATGGCGGGACGGCTCCGAAAACGGGAATATCGGTCCAGCATAGCCGAAATGTCATGAAACTTGGAAACCGTTCCAGAAACGATCGTCGCGATCGATCCAGATGGTGTTGAACCCGGTCGCGATCGCCGATCCCTCGATCGACGGGATGATCGCGGGCGTATCGCCCAGCGCGGTTTCAGCCTCGACGCGGCCGATGAACCGGCTGCCGATATAGCTTTCATGGACGAACCGGTCGCCGACCGACAAGCGGCCCTGGTCGACCAGATGCGCGAGCCGCGCCGACGTGCCGGTGCCGCACGGGCTACGGTCGATCGCCTTGTCGCCGTAGAAGACTGCGTTGCGGCCGTCGGCACCGTCACTTTGCGCGACATCGGCCCACAGCACGTGGCTGACGCCGCGGATCGTCGGGTCGAGCGGGTGGACAGGCTCGAACTGCGCCCGCACCGCCTCGCGAACACGGCCGCTGAGCGCAATGATCTCGGCCGCACCGAGGTCGTCGAGCCCGGTGTACCGCCCCTGCGGCTCGACGATCGCGTAATAATTACCGCCATAGGCGACGTCGATGCTCAGCGGCCCGATCCCCTCGACGTCCACGCGGATATCGCGCGCGGCGACATAGGCGGGGACGTTGGTGATGCGGACCGCCGTCACCTTCGCGCCCTCGGTCTCATAGGCGACGTCGATCACGCCCGCGGGCACCTCGATCCGCAACCGACCGGGAACGGCGGGCTGGATCAGCCCGTGCTCGAGCCCGAACGTCACCATCCCGATCGTGCCGTGGCCGCACATCGGCAGGCATCCGCTCGTCTCGATGAACAGGATGCCGATATCGGTATCGTCACGCGCCGGCGGGTAGAGGAACCCGCCCGACATCATGTCGTGCCCGCGCGGTTCGAAGCAGAGCCCAGTGCGGATCCAGTCGAACCGGTTCAGGAAATCCTGCCGCCGCTCCGACATCGACGCGCCTTTGAGCAACGGCGCCCCGCCCGCGACGAGGCGGACCGGATTGCCGGCGGTGTGGCCGTCGATGCAGAAGAAGGTGTGGCGCATCAGTTCGAGAGGGTCGGGCGCGTCGCAGCAGCCTGCTCGACCATCTCGATCACCTCGGCACGGCGTGCGCCGATCAGCGGATAGCGCGGCGGCAGGACGCGTTCGGACCCGCGACCCATGACCTGCTCGGCCAGCTTGATCGACTGGACCAGGTCATGCTCGGCATCGAGGTGGAGCAGCGGCATGAACCAGCGATAAATCTCCATCGCCTTGGCATGATCACCGCGCGCGAACGCATTGACCAGCTCGACCGACTCGCGCGGGAATGCGTTGGTAAGTCCCGAGACCCAGCCTTGCGCGCCCAGATACAGCCCCTCGAGCGCGACGTCGTCGAGCCCGGCGAACAGCACGTACCGGTCGCCGAACGCGGTCTTCACGTCGGTGAAACGCCGCGTGTCGGGCGCCGATTCCTTGACCGCGACGATGTTCGCGACGTCGACCAGTGCCGCCAGCACGTCGTTGTCGATCAGCGTGCGATAGGCGGGCGGATTGTTGTAGAGCATGACCGGCAGGCCGACCTGCTCCGCGACCCCCTTGAAATGCGCCACCAGCTCGTGCGGCTTGGGCACATAGACCATCGGCGGCAACAGCATCAGACCGTCCGCGCCAGCCTTCTCCGCCGCCTGCGCATAGCGCACCGCGCGGCGCGTATCATATTCGGAGACGCCGGTGATGACGGGGACGCGCCCCGCGACCGCCTCGACGATCGCGGTCAGCACCGAGACCTTTTCATCATAGTCGAACGAGTTATTCTCGCCGACCGTGCCGAGCGCGATCACCCCGGTCACGCCGTCGCGGATCAGGTCGTCGACGACGCGCTGCGTGTCGGCGAGATCAACGCGCATGTCCTCGCGGATCTGCGTCGTCACGGCCGGAAACACGCCCCTCCATTCGACAGACATTCGGTATCGACCTTCCATCGTTTCGCTATATATATCGTATACGAAATCGTCGGCGTGGAGCAATGGGAGAAACGGATTGCAAACGATCGGTCCGGAAATTGCCATAGTGGGCGGCGGCGTGGTCGGACTGTGCTGCACCATCGCGCTGCTCGATCGCGGGTATAGCGTAAGTGTGTTCGAACGCGGCACCGATTACAATGCCGCATCCTGGGGCAATGCCGGACACATCGCGGTCGAGCAGGTAGAGCCGCTCGCTTCCCCGGCCGCAATATGCTCGGTGCCCAAGCGGCTGTTCGGCGCGGGGGGGGCGCTGGCGCTGCCGCCGTCAATGGCGGCGTACTGGCTGCCGTTCGCCGCGCGGATGGTCGCTGCCTCGACACCGGCAAAATTCGCCGCGGGGACGGCCGCGCTGACGCCGCTGCTCGCCGGCGCGATGCCCGCGTGGCGCGATCTGGTCGGCATGCTCGGCACCCCCGATCTGCTCCGCGAGACCGGCCATATCGTCGTCTGGGACACGCCCGTCAGCGCGCGCGCCGGCCGCGACCGCTGGGCGCGCACCGCGATCGGGACGGCGCGGATCGCGGACGCCGGCCCCGACCTGCTGCACCGGCTCGGTTTCCTCGCCGATCCGGTCGGCGGCGCGATCCGCTTCATCGGCAGCGGCCAGATTGCCGATCTCCGCACGCTCGCCATGGCACTCGAAGCCGCGGTCGCGGCACGCGGCGGCCGGATCGTCCGCGAGGCGGCGCGATTGACGCAAGACGCCGGTCGGATCGCCGTTGTCGGACACGCCTTCGATCGGGTATTGGTGACCGCAGGCGTCCGGTCGCGCGCGCTGCTCGAACCGCTCGGCTACCGCGTCCCGATGATCGCCGAGCGCGGCTATCACATCCGCGCCCGCGCCGATGGCTGGCCTGCCGACCTGCCGCCGGTCGTGTTCGAGGATCGCTCGATGATCGTCACGCGCTATGCCGGGTGCGTGCAGGCGGCGAGTTTCGTCGAATTCGGCGATCCCGACGGCGCGCCCGATCCGCGCAAATGGGACCGGCTGGAGCATCACGTCCGATCGCTCGGCCTGCCGATCGAAGGACCGTTCGACCGCTGGATGGGAGCAAGGCCGACGCTGCCCGACTATCTCCCCGCGATCGGCCGGTCGACGCGCCACGCCAACCTCGCTTATGCGTTCGGGCATCACCATCTCGGGCTCACGCTTGCGCCGGTGACCGCGATGCTCGTCGCGGCGATGCTGGCGGGGGATACCCCGGCGGTGCCGCTCGCGCCGTTCGACCTCGACCGCTTCGCTAGAAAAGGACCTCGTGCATGACCATCGGCGGATCCTCGATAGCGGGCGAACTCGCGACGATCGTCCCCTGGGCGACGCCTGCGCCGCGGATCGCAGTGGCCGAGCGCACCGCGCGGCTGGACAAGGCGCGCGCGCTGACCGAGGCGGCGGGTGCCGACGCGCTGCTGATCGGCGCCGGCGCGAGCCTGCGCTATTTCGCGGGCATCCCGTGGGGCGCGACTGAGCGCCTCGTCGCGCTGCTGCTGCCCGTGAAGGGCCAGCCGATCCTGATCTGCCCGCGCTTCGAACAGGGGTCGCTCGAGGCCGCGGTCGAGATCGCGGCCGATCTGCGGCTCTGGGAAGAGGATGAGAGCCCCTACGCGCTGGTGGCCGACGCGGTCGCGGGCCGACTGCTGCTCGACCCGCAGCTCCCCTACGGCATGGCAAGCGCGCTGGCCGCCACCCGGCTCGACGTCGCCGACGGTGCGGCGGTGATCGACGCCTGCCGGATGATCAAGAGCCCCGCCGAGCTCGCCTTGCTGCGCCAGGCCAAGGCGATGACGCTCGACGTCCAGCGCCGCGCCGCGCGCATCCTCCACCCCGGCATCGCCGCCAGCGCCGTGATCCGCTTCATCGACGACGCGCACCGCGCAATCGGGTCGTCGGGGTCGTATTTCTGCGCGGTCCAGTTCGGCCAAGCGACCGCGTTCCCGCACGGCCTGCCCGGCGACCCGCGGCTCGAGGAGGACCAGCTCGTGCTGATCGACACCGGCTGCCAGGTGGAGGGCTATCTTTCGGACATCACGCGGACCTATGCGTTCGGCGAGGTCGGCGACGAGGCGCGCGCGATCTGGGATATCGAACACGAGGCGCAGGCCGCGGCGTTCGATGCAGTACGGCCCGGCGTCCCCTGCGAAGCGATCGACGCCGCCGCCCGCGTCGTGCTCGAAAAGGCCGGGCTCGGGCCCGATTACCGCCTCCCGGGACTCCCGCATCGCACGGGCCACGGCATCGGCCTGTCTATCCACGAACCCGCCTATCTGGTCCGCGGCGACCGCACGCCACTGGCGCCCGGCATGTGCTTCTCGAACGAGCCGATGATCGTCGTGCCCGACCGCTTCGGCATCCGGCTCGAAGATCATTTCCACGTCACCGATACCGGCGCGGCCTGGTTCACCGAACCGCAACCTGCGATCAACCGCCCGTTCGGTTGATCCCCAAAATCCTCCCCCGTGAGGGGAAGGTGGCACGCGCTTGCCGGACGGGGGGGCGGTAAGCGAACCGCAGGGCGCGTGTTCGCCCCCTCCGTCACCTTCTGCCCCCCTGGCGCCGGCGGATCGCTGGCGGCCCCGTCACGGCTCGTCGGAATGGGCCTCCCGCCTGCTGCGATCGGCGCGTCGGTGCGCGCCTCGATCACCGGGACGGAAACCGTTTTCATCGCCAGCATCGCGTCGTGAGACGCGCGGACGGTGAACTTCGGCGCGACCGGGGCCTGCGCCTGCGATCGGGTCCAGCCGTTGCCATTTATGCCGGTATCGACCACCCGCCGCGCCGCGCGTCTCGCAACGGAGCGCCCAACCCTCGCCATCGACAGACGGAGACCTATCGCGTCGGAACACGCGGCGAGCGGCATCTGGACCGCGCGGCCCGGCGCGCTCTCGTGCAGCTTCGGCGCGCCCCGTCACCAGAATGGCCGCGACGGCAGGGCGTAGGTGTCGACCAGAGCGATGCCGGGACCGCCGCCGCCAGATCGAGACGCAAATTCCGCACGCCCATCGAACCGTGCACTGGAGTTAGGTCTCGCGGGCCGGCTCAAGGGCGAGCAGCGGCGATCACCGGCAATTGCAGCGCGGGCGCGCGCGGACGCGCTTGTGCCAGGCTTTCCGCGGTGCGTACGAAACGGTATCGTAATAGTCCGTCGTGGTCGTTGTCGTCACCATCGGCGCGGACTGGACCACCACCGTGGACGCGCCCGTTGCATAGACGCTGCCGTTCGTCGTGGTCACCGTCGTCAGTCCGTCCGGCGAAACCCATGTTCCACCCCGTCCGGCCGCCGCGTAGCGTGGTTGCGGATAACCTGCGCCATACGACACCGGCGGCGCCGGGTCGGTCGCATAGGCCGGGGCATAGACCGGTGGGGGGGGCGCATAGCGCGCGCCATATTCGCGGCGGGGTGGTGGCACCTCGCGGCTGCGGTCTTCGCCCTTATCGATCGCATAGCCGGCCGCCGCACCGACTCCCGCCCCGATCAGCGTACCGCCCAGCCGATTGCCGCGCCCCGCGATCAGGTTGCCCGCGACACCGCCTGCAACCGCGCCGAGCGCTGCGCCGCCAAGACCCGTATCGCGGCGCGGTGTGCGATCCTGATAGGGCGCGGTGTACCGGCGATCGACCGGGTCGGTATAGATCGGGTCGGCATAGGCTGGGTCGGCATAGACTGTTTCAGTCTGGGCGTAGTCCTGCGGCACGGCGGCGGTGTACCCCCCGGAATCATAGCGATCCCAATCGGTGCCGCTTACCGTGTCGTAAACCGAACCTCGCGGGTCGATGAGCACCGCATCGTCATAATAGCGCGTCCAGTAATATCCCTGTGGCGGCCGTGGCAGACCATAAGTCGACCAATCATTGACGTAGAAGCGCGGGGCATTCCAATAGCCTGGCACCGTCCAACCTCGGTCCGGACGGCGATAGGCGGCCCAACCGCCGGGGGCGTTCGCGCCGCCCCACCAGCGCCCACCGATCTTGCTGCCCCAGCGTGGAGCCCGATGCCCGACGACCTGTGACGACGACTGCACGACGGGAGGACGCGCTGCGATCGGACCGGGGCGGTGCGGCGTGGCCATCGGCGCCTGCATCACGACACCAGGAACGCCGTAGCTCGCGCCGGGGCGGTGCTGCGCCTCCGCCGTGCCGCCACTGGCGATGGCAAGCCCTGCGCTTGCGATCAAAAGGCTCCGCATGTCCGTCTCCCAGGTTCTGCCACCCTATCCCGCGCAAACGCCGGATGTCTTAACGGGTTGCTTACCAAAACCGGGAGCGACTCGCCAGCGGACGTACCGTCCCGAAACGGATCAGATCGCCAGCCGCTCGCCGAGCAAGGCCGCCAGCGCTTCGCATCCGGCGGCATCCTCGGCATCGAACCGCGCGGGTTCGGGGCTGTCGAGATCGAGCACGGCGATCAGCACGCCGTCCTTCGACACCGGCACCACGAGCTCGGAGCGGCTCGCGGCGTCGCAGGCGATATGGCCGGGGAAGGCATGCACGTCGTCGACCCGCTGCGTCGTCAGTGTTGCCGCAGCGGCACCGCAGACCCCCTTGCCGACCGGGATGCGGATGCACGCGACCTTGCCCTGGAACGGCCCGAGCACGAGCTCGCCTTCGACAAGCCGATAGAAGCCGGCCCAGTTCAGGTCGGGCAGATATTCCCACACCAGCGCGGCGGCGTTGGCCATGTTGGCGATCGGATCGCGCTCGTCCGCGGTCAGCGCGTCGAGCGCGGCAAGCAGGTCGCGGTAGAGATCGGCCTTGCTGCCGGCGGCAATATCGAACTGGTACATGTCTTCTTCCTTGGTCGGCGGCGTCTTGAAGCCGGCACGCTCAAATGTCCGTCACCCCAGCGAACGCTGGAGTCTCCATGTCGGCGCGCGTGTCGCATTCCTCAAGGATACCCCAGCTTTCGCCGGGGTGACGAGTTTCGGGGGAGGCTGAGGCACTGCCTTGTCGCTTAATCGTCGCGGACCTTGCCCCGTCCCGCCTTCACGCCACTGCGTACCTTCTTGGTATCGACCCGGCGTGCCCTTGCCGCCTTGGACGGCTTGGTCGCGCGTCGCGCCTTGGGGACGATCGTGGCTTCCTTGATCAGCGCGACGAGCCGCTCGCGGACCTCCTGCCGGTTGAGCAATTGCGACCGCGATCCTTCGCTCCGCAGCACCAGCACGCCGTCGCGCGTGAGCCGCGATCCGGCGAGCACCGCGATCCGGTTCTTCACCGCCAACGGCAATCCCGGCGACAGGCCGACATCGAACCGCAGGATCACCGCGCTGTCGGTGGTGTTGACGTGCTGCCCACCGGGACCGCCCGACCGAGTCGTGCTCTCGATCAGTTCGCTGTCATCGATCGCGATGGACCGGGTTATCGGGATCGCGACCATCAGCCCCTTCCCTCAGGCCGCTCAATCGTCAGTGGGTGCAGGCGTCGCGACGTCGGCCGCAGCCGCAGCCGCAGCGGGCGCAGGCGCGGCCTCGTCGGCGAACCCGGCCTTGGCGAACCGCTCCGGCAGGGGCGCTTCGGCGAGCACGTCGGGCTTGCCAGGGCGCGGCACGATCAGCCGCTGCGCGTGAAGCATCATGCCGAGGCCATCCGCCTTGCCGTAGACGCCGTCGCCGACCACCGGTGCGCCGAGGCCGCTGGCCGCGTGCACGCGGATCTGATGCGTGCGGCCGGTCTCGGGCAGGAACTCGACCAGCGAGCGGCCGTCCTTGATCTCGAGGACGCGCCACTTGGTGCGCGATTTCTTGCCGTTGGGATCCTCGACCATCCGCCAGCCGGTCTCGGCGGTGCTGACCTTGCCCAACGCCATCTCGATCAGGCCCGACGTGCCCTCGACCACGCCGTCGAGCAGCGCGACGTAGCGCTTCGACACAAGGCCCTGCTCGAACGCCTGCTGCAAGCGGGCATGCGCTTTGGGATTGCGCGACAGGAGCAGACAGCCGCTCGTGTCGCGGTCGAGCCGGTGGACGGCCTTGGGCCAGCGCTGGAAGCCGAACTTCAGGCTTTCGAGATGATTTTCGAGGCTCAACGAGCCATCGCGGGGCGGATCGACCGGCAGCCCTGCGGGCTTGTCGATCACCAGGGCCTCGCCGTCGAGGAAGAGTACGCGTTCACCATGCATGGCGCCGCCCTTGCCATCATTAGCGCCTGCGTGCCAGAGCCCGCATCGATGTTGCACCGCACACTGGCCCTCGCGCTCCTCTTCGCCCCGACCATCGCGGATGCACAACTGTGCGAGGGGCAGAGCGCGGCGATCGCGCCCGACGGCCGCGCCTTCGGGCATCTGCCTTACGGCGACGCGCCCGAGACCGAGCTCGTCACGCTGCCGTCGGACTATTCCGTGGGCAATCCGTGCGTGGTGCGCGCCGACATCCTGCCCGACCTGCTGCGGCTGTTCGCCGCAGCGCAGGGCGATCCGGCGGTGATGGGTCAGCTCCGCGCGCTGTCGTGCCAGCGCTCGATCGCCCGCCAGCGCAACGTCTTCTGTCGCGGCGAGTCGAGCAGCGCGGCCGACCGGGCGATCTCGGTCGCCCCCCCAGGCTATAGCGAGCACTCGACCGGCTATGCGCTCGATTTCGCGGTGCGCCCCGCCAACGGGTGTCCGGACGCGGAGGCCTGTATGGCCGCCACCCCGGCCGCGCGCTGGCTAAGGGCCAATGCACCGCGGTTCGGGTTCGAGCAGAGCTTTCCCGGCGGCAATAAGCAGAACGTCAAGTGGGAGCCCTGGCACTGGCGCTGGGTCGGCACCAGCGAAAGCATGCCGGGCGCGGCCAAGGCGCGTTTTCTGTTTGCCCGCGCGCGGCGGCAATATCCGGCCAATCCCGCGGTGTTGCCGGTCGTCGTGCGGTTTACGACGTCGCCACCCGTGCCGCTGCCGATCGCGCCGGCACAACCATCGTCGAAGAAGAAACGCCGCTGACGCGCGCGCCGATTCGGTCTAGTGCAGCACCGCGCCGCCGGCCCGGACCACGCCGTCGCGCAACGCATGGTCGTAGAGGATTTCGGTCTCGAGCGTCACCTGGCCCGAGAGACGATCGAGCATCGACTTGGCCTGGACGCCGAACTTGTCCCATTCGCTCTGCGAGATGACCGGCAGCCATCGACCGATAAAGACCTTCCAGTCCGACCGGAGGATCTCGAGATCCTCCTCCATCATCGCGATGGTGTCAGGCGAAAACCGGGGCTCCATGGCGATGACCGTGCGGTCGATCACCTCGTCCTCGACGTCGAGATGTTTCGCCACGGCGATCGCGAGTTCTATCAGCTTGCGCGAGGCCAGCCCGCTCTGCTCGCGCGGACCTTGCGATAGTTCGGCGATCTCGATGCATTGCGCGGCGATCTGCGTGTGATCGTCGATCAGCCGTGCCCAGTTCGCGCGGTCCTCGTCCGAGGCGGCCTGGACTGCCGCGCGTTCCCGTATCACTTTTTCGCTCATCCTGCCGCCATCCCTGCCGCTATCCCTCTACGTATACGATCGCCACCCTACCCCGGATGCGCCTAACGGCGCAGGCCACCCATAATCTATAGTCTTTTCGGCGTCATTGACGCGCCAAAAGCACCTGAATTTATCTGGTACACGAGTCGGCGGACATCCGCCCTTTGACACGCCGCGCGGCCACGCCTATATCCGCTGCTCACCACAGCATCCGGGAAATGACATGCCGTCGCGCAGCGTGTCGATCGTATTGGATACCGAGGTTTCATACGCTGAGAGCCGCCGCACCTGATGCGCGCGGCCTTTTTGCGTGAACGTGCGTCTCGCTTGGGGGTTCCCAAGCACGAAATTACGACTGATCCGTCAGTTTTTATAGGGCGAAACAAAACCTATGGCATCCAAGGCGATCAATGAGGGCGCTGCCAAGCAGCGTGGCGAACACGGCACTGCAAAGCGCCGTATCCGCAAGGTTTTCGGCAACATCCACG
Organism: Sphingomonas sp. Leaf38; assembly: GCF_001421825.1. Lineage (NCBI taxonomy): Bacteria > Pseudomonadati > Pseudomonadota > Alphaproteobacteria > Sphingomonadales > Sphingomonadaceae > Sphingomonas > Sphingomonas sp. Leaf38. The sequence goes on from NZ_LMLD01000010.1 coordinate 233,669, forward strand.
AAGTCGTGCAGATGCCGAACCTGATCGAAGTCCAGCGCGAGAGCTACGAGCAGTTCCTGCGCTCCGACAAGTCGATCGGCCATGTCTCGGGTCTCGAGAAGACGCTGCGCAGCGTGTTCCCGATCCAGGACTTCGCCGGCACCGCCTATCTCGATTTCGACGATTACGTCCTTGAGCCGCCGAAGTTCGACGTCGAGGAATGCCGCCAGCGCGGGATCACCTATGCCGCCCCGATGCGCGTCACGCTGCGGCTGACCGCGTTCGAGGTCGATCCCGATACCGAGGCCAAGTCGGTCATCGATATCAAGGAGCAGGACGTGTACATGGGCGACATGCCGCTCATGACCGAGAACGGCACGTTCTTCATCAACGGTACCGAGCGCGTCATCGTCAGTCAGATGCACCGTTCGCCGGGCGTCCTGTTCGATCACGATCGCGGCAAGACGCACGCATCGGGCAAGTATCTGTTCGCTGCCCGCGTCATTCCGTATCGCGGCTCGTGGCTCGATTTCGAGTTCGACGCCAAGGACATCGTCAACGTCCGCATCGATCGCAAGCGCAAGCTGCCCGTCACCGCGCTGCTCTACGCGCTTGGCATGACGTCGGAAGAAATCCTCAACTATTTCTACAACCGCGTGACGTTCGTCCGCGGCCAGGGTGGCTGGATCGTTCCGTTCCAGGCCGAGAACTGGCGCGGCCAGAAGCCGATGTTCGACATCGTCGATGCGAAGACCGGCGAAGTCGTGTTCCCGAACGGCCAGAAGATCAGCCCGCGCGCTGCGAACAAGGCGTTCAAGGACGGCCTCACCGACCTGCTGATCCCGACCGAGGAAATCTTCGGCCGCTATTCGGCCTACGATCTGATCGACGAGTCGACCGGCCGCATCTACATCGAAGCCGGTGACGAGGTTTCGGCCGAGAACCTTGAACTGCTCGACCAGGCAGGCATCGAGCGGCTCGACCTGCTCGACATCGATCACGTCGCGACGGGTCCGTGGATCCGTAACACGCTCAAGGTCGACAAGGCCGAAGAGCGCGAGCAGGCGCTGTCCGACATCTACCGCGTGATGCGTCCTGGTGAGCCGCCGACGCTGGAGACCGCCGAGGCGCTGTTCTCGGGTCTGTTCTTCGATCCGGATCGCTACGACCTGTCGGCCGTCGGCCGCGTGAAGCTGAACATGCGTCTCGACCTCGACGTCGAGGACACGGTCACGACGCTGCGCACCGAGGACATTCTCGAGGTCATCAAGACGCTCGTGAACCTCAAGGACGGCAAGGGCGAGATCGACGATATCGACAACCTCGGCAACCGTCGTGTCCGTTCGGTCGGCGAGCTGCTCGAGAACCAGTATCGCGTCGGCCTGCTCCGCATGGAGCGCGCCGTGAAGGAGCGCATGTCGTCGGTCGACGTCTCGACCGTCATGCCGAACGACCTGATCAACGCGAAGCCTGCCGTGGCCGCGGTTCGCGAATTCTTCGGCTCGTCGCAGCTGTCGCAGTTCATGGATCAGACCAACCCGCTGTCGGAAGTCACCCACAAGCGTCGCGTGTCGGCACTTGGACCAGGTGGTCTGACGCGTGAGCGGGCAGGCTTCGAAGTCCGCGACGTTCACCCGACGCATTATGGCCGCATCTGCCCGATCGAGACGCCGGAAGGCCCGAACATCGGTCTGATCAACTCGCTGGCGTCGTTCAGCCGCGTCAACAAGTACGGCTTCATCGAGACGCCGTACCGCAAGGTCGTCGACCACAAGGTGACCGACGACGTCGTGTACCTGTCGGCAATGGAAGAGGCCAAGCACACGATCGCGCAGGCCAACGCCGAGCTGACGTCGGACGGCGGCTTCACCGAGGAGCTCGTGTCGTCGCGTCAGGCGGGCGAATTCCTGATGGCGCTGCCCGACAACATCACGCTGATGGACGTCAGCCCCAAGCAGCTCGTCTCGGTCGCCGCATCGCTCATTCCGTTCCTGGAAAACGATGACGCCAACCGCGCGCTGATGGGCTCGAACATGCAGCGTCAGGCCGTGCCGCTCGTCCAGGCCGAGGCGCCGTTCGTCGGCACCGGCATGGAAGAGACCGTGGCACGCGATTCCGGCGCCGCGATCTCGGCAAAGCGTGCGGGCATCGTCGATCAGGTCGACGCGGCGCGTATCGTGATCCGGGCCACCGGCGAGATCGATGCCGGCAAGTCGGGCGTCGACATCTACACGCTGATGAAGTTCCAGCGCTCGAACCAGTCGACCTGCATCAACCAGCGTCCGCTGGTGAAGGTGGGCGACGTGGTCCGTGCAGGCGACGTGCTCGCCGACGGTCCATCGACCGAGTTCGGCGAACTGGCGCTGGGTCGCAACAGCCTCGTCGCGTTCATGCCGTGGAACGGCTACAACTACGAGGATTCGATCCTCATCAGCGAGCGGATCGTGAAGGACGACGTGTTCACGTCGATCCATATCGACGAGTTCGAGGTGATGGCCCGCGACACGAAGCTTGGGCCTGAGGATATCACGCGCGATATCCCGAACGTCGGCGAGGAAGCGCTGCGCAACCTCGACGAAGCGGGCATCGTCTACATCGGTGCAGAGGTCGAGCCGGGCGATATTCTCGCGGGCAAGATCACGCCGAAGGGCGAGTCGCCGATGACGCCGGAGGAGAAGCTTCTCCGTGCGATCTTCGGTGAGAAGGCCAGCGACGTGCGCGATACGTCGCTTCGCCTGCCGCCGGGCGTGTCGGGTACGGTCGTCGACGTTCGCGTCTTCAACCGTCACGGCATCGACAAGGACGAGCGCGCGATGGCGATCGAGCGCGAGGAGATCGAGCGCCTGAAGAAGGATTCGGACGACGAGCGTTCGATCCTGAACCGTGCGACCTGGTCGCGTCTCCGCGAGATGCTGCTCGACCAGACGGCCACCTCGGCGCCCAAGGGCGTCAAGAAGGGCGTCGTGATCGACATGGATCTGCTCGACAGCGTCGACCGCCACGAGTGGTGGAAGTTCGCGGTCGCCGACGACAAGATCCAGAGCGATCTGGAAGCGGTCAAGATCCAGTATGACGATGCGGCCAAGCTGATCACCGACAAGTTCCACGATCGTCGCGAGAAGCTGGAGCGTGGTGACGAACTGTCGCCGGGCGTGCTGAAGATGGTCAAGGTGTTCGTCGCGGTGAAGCGCAAGCTGCAGCCGGGCGACAAGATGGCCGGCCGTCACGGGAACAAGGGCGTCATCAGCCGCATCCTGCCGGCGGAGGACATGCCGTTCCTCGCCGACGGTACGCCGGTCGATATCGTGCTCAACCCGCTGGGCGTGCCGAGCCGCATGAACGTCGGGCAGATCTTCGAGACGCATCTGGGCTGGGCCGCACGCGGTCTGGGTCAGTCGATCACCGCGGCGCTCGAGACGTGGCGCGAAGAGAACCCCGAAGCCAAGCCCGGCGCGATGCCGGAGGCGGTCCGCGATCGCCTCAAGACGGTGTATGGCGAGCAGTATCACGCCGAGATCGACGCCCGTTCGGGTGACGAGATCGTCGAGCTGGCCAAGAACCTGAAGGGCGGCGTGCCGATGGCGACGCCGGTGTTCGACGGTGCCCGCGAAGCCGATGTGTCGGCGATGCTGGCGCTGGCGGGTCTCGACACGTCGGGCCAGTCGGATCTGTTCGATGGTCGCACCGGCGACCAGTTCGATCGCAAGGTGACGGTTGGGTATATCTACATGCTCAAGCTCCACCATCTGGTCGACGACAAGATCCACGCACGGTCGATCGGGCCGTACTCGTTGGTCACGCAGCAGCCGCTGGGTGGTAAGGCGCAGTTCGGTGGTCAGCGCTTCGGCGAGATGGAGGTCTGGGCACTCCAGGCCTACGGCGCGGCCTATACCTTGCAGGAAATGCTGACGGTGAAGTCGGACGACGTGGTCGGCCGCACCAAGGTCTACGAGGCGATCGTCAAGGGCGACGACACGTTCGAGGCCGGCATCCCGGAGAGCTTCAACGTGCTCGTCAAGGAAATGCGCTCGCTCGGCCTGAATGTGGACCTGAAGCAGTCGGAACCCGGCTTCGACAGCGACGGCATCCAGATCGCGGCGGAGTAAGCCTCTACTTCCTCCCCTCCCGCCTTGCGGGAGGGGTCGGGGGAGGGCCTGACCACAGGCGCCACCCCGAGAGGCTACGACATCCCCTCCCCTAGCCCCTCCCGCGACGCGGAAGGGGAATGGAGAATAAAATGAACGAGATGACCCCCTTCGCCAATCCGGTCGCCAAGACCGAGACGTTCGACCAGATCCAGATCGGCATCGCGTCCCCGGACAAGATCCGTTCGTGGTCGTTCGGCGAGATCAAGAAGCCCGAGACCATCAACTATCGCACGTTCAAGCCCGAGCGTGACGGCCTGTTCTGCGCGCGCATCTTCGGTCCGATCAAGGATTACGAGTGCCTGTGCGGCAAGTACAAGCGCATGAAGTACAAGGGCATCGTCTGCGAGAAGTGCGGCGTCGAGGTTACCGTCTCGAAGGTCCGCCGCGAGCGGATGGGCCATATCGAACTCGCCGCCCCGGTCGCGCACATCTGGTTCCTGAAGTCGCTGCCGTCGCGCATCGGCCTGCTGCTCGACATGCAGCTCAAGCAGCTCGAGCGCGTGCTGTACTTCGAGGCGTACATCGTCATCGAGCCGGGCCTGACCCCGCTCGAGAAGTACCAGCTGATGACCGAGGACGAACTCCTCGACGCGCAGGACCAGTATGGCGAGGACGCGTTCTCGGCCGGTATCGGTGCCGAAGCGGTCCGCATCATGCTCGAGTCGCTTGATCTCGAGGGTGAGCGCACTACGCTGCTCGAGGAGCTCGCGGTCACCAAGTCCGAGCTGAAGCCCAAGAAGATCATCAAGCGGCTGAAGGTCGTCGAGAGCTTCATCGATTCGGGCAACCGCCCCGAGTGGATGATCCTCGAGGTCGTTCCGGTCATCCCGCCCGAGCTGCGCCCGCTGGTGCCGCTGGACGGTGGTCGTTTCGCGACGTCGGATCTGAACGATCTGTATCGCCGCGTGATCAACCGCAACAATCGTCTCAAGCGCCTGATGGAGCTCCGTGCGCCGGACATCATCGTCCGCAACGAGAAGCGCATGCTGCAGGAGGCCGTCGACGCATTGTTCGACAATGGTCGCCGCGGTCGCACGATCACGGGCGCGAACAAGCGTCCGCTCAAGTCGCTGTCCGACATGCTCAAGGGCAAGCAGGGCCGCTTCCGCCAGAATCTTCTGGGCAAGCGCGTCGACTATTCGGGTCGTTCGGTCATCGTGACCGGGCCGGAACTCAAGCTGCACCAGTGCGGCCTGCCGAAGAAGATGGCGCTCGAGCTGTTCAAGCCGTTCATCTACGCACGCCTCGATGCCAAGGGTCTGTCGATGACCCTGAAGCAGGCGAAGAAGTGGGTCGAGAAGGAGCGCAAGGAAGTCTGGGATATCCTGGACGAGGTGATCCGCGAGCATCCGGTCATGCTGAACCGTGCGCCGACGCTTCACCGTCTTGGCATCCAGGCGTTCGAGCCGGTACTGATCGAGGGCAAGGCGATCCAGCTTCACCCGCTGGTCTGCTCCGCGTTCAACGCCGATTTCGACGGCGATCAGATGGCCGTGCACGTTCCGCTGAGCCTCGAGGCCCAGCTCGAAGCGCGCGTCCTGATGATGTCGACGAACAACATCCTGTCGCCCGCCAACGGCAAGCCGATCATCGTTCCGTCGCAGGACATGGTCCTCGGTCTCTATTATCTGTCGATGATGAAGGAGAACGAGCCGGGCCAGGGGATGCTGCTCGGCGACATGGCCGAAGTGCATCAGGCGCTGAACGCGCAGGCGGTCACGCTGCACACCAAGGTCATCAGCCGCGTTCCGCAGACCGACGAGAAGGGCAAGCAGTACCTCAAGCGGTACGAGACGACCCCGGGCCGCATGCTGCTGGGCGAGTGCCTGCCGCACAGCCACAAGGTGCCGTTCGACACCGTCAACCGCCTGCTCACGAAGAAGGACGTGGGCGACGTGATCGACGAGGTCTATCGTCACACCGGCCAGAAGGAGACCGTGCTGTTCGCCGACGCGATCATGTCGCTCGGCTTCCGCCACGCATTCCGCGCCGGCATCTCGTTCGGCAAGGACGACATGATCATTCCGGACGCCAAGGTTGGTCTGGTCGACGACACCAAGGCGCTCGTGAAGGACTTCGAGCAGCAGTATCAGGACGGTCTGATCACGCAGCAGGAGAAGTACAACAAGGTGATCGACGCCTGGAGCCGTTGCGGCGATCAGGTCGCGAACGCCATGATGGACGAGATCCGCTCGGTGAAGATCGACGAGGACACCGGCCGTGAAAAGCCGATCAACTCGATCTACATGATGGCCCACTCTGGTGCCCGCGGTTCGCAGGCGCAGATCAAGCAGCTCGCCGGTATGCGCGGCCTGATGGCCAAGCCGTCGGGCGAAATTATCGAGACGCCGATCATCTCGAACTTCAAGGAAGGCCTGACCGTCCTTGAATACTTCAACTCGACCCACGGCGCTCGCAAGGGCCTCGCGGATACGGCGTTGAAGACGGCGAACTCGGGGTACCTCACGCGTCGTCTGGTCGACGTGTCGCAGGATTGCGTCATCATCGAACCCGATTGCGGCACGACCCGCGCTCTGGAGATGAAGGCCATTCTTCAGGGTGGTTCCACCATTGCATCGCTCGGCGAGCGCATCCTCGGTCGTACGACCGCGGAGGACATCGTCGATCCGAAGACCGGCAAGGTCATCATCCCGTCGGGCACGCTGCTCGACGAGCCGATGATCACGACGATCGAGGGCCTCGGTACGCAGTCGTGCAAGATCCGCAGCCCGCTGGTCTGCGAGTCCAAGATCGGTGTCTGCGGCAAGTGCTACGGGCGCGATCTCGCCCGCGGTACGCCGGTGAACATCGGTGAAGCTGTCGGCGTCATCGCCGCGCAGTCGATCGGTGAACCCGGCACGCAGCTGACGATGCGTACGTTCCACATCGGTGGTGCAGCGCAGCTCAACGAGACGTCGAACCTCGAGGCGCATGCCGACGGTACGGTGCAGTTCCGCGATCTGCGTATCATCGTCGACCAGCGTGGCCGTCGCGTGGTGCTCAGCCGCTCGGGCGAAATCGCGATCGTCGACATGGACGGCCGTGAGCTCTCGGTCGATCGTATCCCGTACGGCGCATATGTGCTGTTCGACGATGGCCACATCGTGTCGCGCGGCGACCGGATGGCCGAGTGGGATCCGTTCACCATGCCGGTGATCACGGAGAACCCGGGCACGATCAAGTATGTCGACCTGATCGAGGGCAAGACGCTCACCGAGCAGACCGATGAAGCCACGGGCATCGCCCAGCGCGTCGTGATCGAATATCGTGCGGCGACCAAGTCGAAGGAGGATCTGCGTCCGCGCATGACCCTGCTCGACGAGACGTCGGGCGAGACCGGCCGCTACATGCTGGCGATCGGTGCGACCCTGTCGGTCGAGGATGGCGCACAGGTGTTCGGCGGCGACGTCGTGGCCCGCGTCAGCCGCGAGAGCGCCAAGACGCGCGACATCACCGGTGGTCTGCCGCGCGTCGCCGAGCTGTTCGAGGCGCGTATTCCCAAGGACTCGGCGATCATCGCCAAGATCTCGGGCCGCGTCGTGTTCGGCAAGGATTACAAGGCGAAGCGCAAGATCGGCATCCAGCCCGAGGATGGCGGCGACGTCGTCGAGTATCTGGTGCCGAAGTCGAAGGTCATCGACGTCCAGGAAGGCGATTACGTCAAGCGCGGCGACAACCTGATCGGCGGCTCGCCCGATCCGCACGACATCCTCGAGACGATGGGTATCGAGCCTCTCGCCGAGTATCTCGTGTCGGAAATCCAGGAGGTCTATCGACTCCAGGGCGTGAAGATCAACGACAAGCACATCGAGACGATCGTTCGTCAGATGCTGCAGAAGGTCGAGATCACCGACGGCGGCGACACCACGCTGCTCAAGGGCGAGCAGGTCGATCGCGAGGAAATGGACGCGACCAACGAGAAGCTGGAGAAGAAGCAGGCCCGCGCACAGGGCAAGCCGATTCTGCTCGGTATCACCAAGGCGTCGCTGCAGACCCGCAGCTTCATCTCGGCGGCATCGTTCCAGGAGACCACGCGCGTCCTCACCGAAGCGGCTGTCCAGGGTAAGCAGGACATGCTGATGGGCCTGAAGGAAAACGTCATCGTCGGCCGGCTCATCCCGGCAGGCACCGGCGCAGGCCTCAACCGCCTGCGGGTCGTGGCGAACAGCCGCGATGCGTCGATGCGCGTCGCCCAACGCAAGATGGCCGAAGCCTCGATCGTCGCACCGATGTCGGCGGCGGACGAGCATGCCGCCGAACTCGCGCGCTCGCCGCGCGACGAGGGTGGCGTAGGTGAAGACCCGCTCGCCAAGGTCGTGACGTCGGGCACCGGCACCGATGCGGATGCCGGCGAGTATCTGAACGAAGCCGAGTAATCGGTTTCGTCGGACACCTCGACGCCGACTGAAAAAAGGCCGCCGTCCGGGACACCGGGCGGCGGCCTTTTTCGTTTGGGCGACCGGCCAGACCCAGGCTGGTGGCCGTGTGACTGAAATGTTCCCGCAATGAATGGGTAGTACCGACCGCCTCTAGGCTGCTGATGACGGCCCCTGTTCACGCGGCCGAAAAGGACCAAAGCGCCGATGCGGAAGATCGTCCTCGCCACGATCGGCTTGCTCGGCGACCTGCATCCCTTCATCGCCATCGGTCTCGCACTCAAGGCACGCGGGTTCGCGGTCGTGCTGGCCGTGCCCGCGGATCACGTCGCGAAGGTCGAATTGGCGGGATTGACCGGCGTCGCGATCGTCGGCGGGTTCGATACGCTGGCCGAGACGCTTGGCCTGCCGCCCGACCAGGCGGCGCGGCGGATCATGGCGGATCAGACCTATCTGATGGACCGGATACTGATGCCGTGGCTCGCCGGGAGTACGACCGCGCTGGACGAGGCGATGGACGGCGCCGTCGCGCTGGTCGCATCGCTGTTCGTGTTCGCCGCGCCGATCGTCGCGGAGCGGCGAGGCGTGCCGCTCGTCAACGTGCTGCTCCAGCCGATGGCGACCTTCTCCGCGTACTCCCCGCCCAGCACACCCGATTTCCGGATGATGGCCCACGTCCCGACTGGCCCGATCGGTAGAGCCTGGAACAGGGCGGTGTACCGCGTCATGCGCGGCGTCCTGCGTCACCGTCACGCGCGACCCGTGAACGCGGTTCGCGCCGCGCACGGATTGCCGCCATCCACCCAGGCCCTTCTGCTGGAGACTCCCGCTGCAACCGCGCTGACGCTCTGCTGCTATTCGCCGCGTATCGCGCCACCACAGCCCGATCTTCCCGCCACGACTTACGTCACCGGCTGTGCCGTGTTCGACAGCGATACCGGCGCGCCCGAAATGCTCGATCCAGCGCTCGATGCCTTCCTCGCCGATGGACCGGCGCCCCTGGTGTTTACGCTGGGATCGTTCGCCACCTTTGCGCCAGGCGATTTCTACACGACCGCAGCAGCGGCGGCCCGAGCGCTCGGCCTGCGCGCGGTCCTGCTCACCGGCACCGACGCGCACGCGGTATCGACCGAGCAGGTTCATGTCTGCCGCTATGCGCCGCACTCGCTGCTGTTTCCGCGAGCATGCGCGATCATCCATCACGGCGGCGCGGGCTCGACCGGCCAGGCACTGCGCGCGGGCAAACCACAGCTCGTCGTGCCGCACATGGGTGACCAGCACGACAATGGGCGCCGAATCGAGAGAATGGGCGTCGGTCGAACGCTGTCGTCGCGCCGGTTCACGACGGCGCGCGCGCGGGCTGCGGTCGCGGCCATCCTGACCCCGGACATGAGGTCGGAGGCAGCGCGGATCGGCGCGGAGGTTTCGCGGGAAAACGGCGCGGACGCCGCCGCGGCGCGGATCGCAACGCTGCTGATCGCGCGCGGCTGACCCGGCAGCCGCTGCGCTGGTGAATAGCGCAAAAAGATCGTCGGCTCCGGACGTTGCCGTTGACGCGTTGCAGGTCTAGGCGGACTGCCGATGCGGTCGGCGTACCATCCTTCGTCGATCGAGACGCGCGGTTCCACGCGACGGCGCGGCGCCGCGTTCGTGCTGACCGTGATCGCGCATGTCCTGATCATCCTCCTATTGCTGCGGCTGGCGCCTCCGTCGGTCGTCAAGCCGGCGGAGCGGCGCGATCCGGTCACGTTCCAGATCGCGCCGGACCAGCCCACGCCGACGCCGGAAAAGCGCACGCCGTCGCCGACCAAGCAGAAGCGCGCCAGCGGGGGGTCGCCGCAACGCACTGCCCCCCGCGTCGAAGCCGCGCAGGCCCCCCCTGCCCCCCCGAAGGCGCCACCCCCGCTGCCGATCAAGATGCTCGGCGGGATGGAAATGTTCGACGCTGCCGATATCTCGAAGATGCCGTCGCACCCCAACGACCAGCTTGCCGGCGGCGACGGCGGCAGCGGGTCAGGCAAGGGCAAGGACAGCGGTTCGACCTATGGTCCCGGCGAAGGCCCGGGTGGCGAGCGGCTGTACAAGGTCGAATGGTATCGCCGCCCGACCGATGCCGAGCTCAACGGCTATCTGAAGAGCCCGCCGCCGCCGAACAGCTGGGCCCGGATCGCGTGCCGGATGATCGAGAATTACCAGGTCGAGAATTGCCGCGCACTCAGCGAGTCGCCGGTCGGTTCGGGCCTTGCGCGCGCGATGCGCCAGGCCGCGTGGCAGTTTCGGGTCCGCCCGCCGCGCGTCGGCGGCAAGCAGATCCTCGGCGGCTGGGTCGAGATCGATATCGAGTTCAATTCCGGGAAGGCGCCGGACTAGGCGCGACGCTCGTCATACTCCACTCGTGATCGAGTATTTGGCTTCGTCCGACAACGTCCGCGCCAGTGTCTCGAAACGTCCGCCATCGACCCTGATCTCGTTGAACGCCGGCGGACTGCCGCGAGTCCGTTTTGAAAGCGTTCCCGCGCCGATCATCCGGATCGTCTGCCCCTCGCGCTCGACCGGCACGTCGAACGGATCATGGACGTGCCCCGACAGCACCGCATGCGCACCGGCCTCCGCCAGCGCGGTCAGCGCCTCGTCGCCGTTGCGCGTTTTGGCAGTGCCGGTCGTCCCGCCCTCGATCAGCGGATGATGTGCGCCGATGAAGATCAGATTGCCCTTCGGTACGTCCTGGATCATCGTCAGCGCGCGCTTCAGCGACCCTGAACTGACCCGTCCCTTCGACCAGTTCCAGCGCCACTGCGCACGTGCGGTCGTCTTCAGGGGCACGACCGTGACGCCAGGAAGCTCAAGCGGCCGCTCGATCATCTGCTCGACCGCCGCGTAGCGCTGATAGGGCGCGAAGAACCGCCGGAACGGATCCCAGTAATAGGGGATGTCATGGTTGCCGACCTCCAGCGTCACCGGCACGCCAAGCGAGCGCAGCCAGTCGCCGCCGCGCTGGAACTCGTCCTTGGTGGCGCGCATCGTCAGGTCGCCGGTCATGATGACCGCGTCGGGCTTCTCGTCTGCGACCCGCTCGGAAAACCAGGCGATCGCTGCCGGATCCTCGGCACCGAAATGCACGTCGCTCACGTGGAACAGCTTCAACGACGAGCCCTCCTTGCCTGCAACGTCACGCAAGGTCGGCCAACTTCACTGGCTGGTGCACCGGGCATCCGTTGAACTGGCCGCGAAACTCGGACGAGAGCCGATAGGTTTCCTTGCGGACACGATTGATCCCGCCGAGCGGCTGGTGCGCCGCGATTCCGTTCCACACGCTGTAGACCAGCGCATCGTCGGTGCGGTCGCTGCGGCCCTGTTCCCACGACGCCTGCGCCGGGATCTCCAGCTTTGCGATCGTCGTGAACGGGCTGATCGCTTCGTCCCACACCACCGATGCGTCCTCGATCGGCATGGCCTCGAGATCGGTGTTGATCTGGACACGCAGCTCCCATGTCCCGCCATGCGCGGCCAGTGCATCGCGAACGACCTCGCGCAGTGCGTCCGGACGCGCGGTGATATCGACGAGGGTGCCGGTCAGCGCGACCAGCTCGGGTGAGACCGGAACCAGCGCGAATTTGGCGATCGCGTCGCCGTAGCGGAATGCGGTCTGCGAATAATAGGTCTCGCCGAGCGGATGCACGGGCTTGGCCCCGCCGAGCGTCTGCAATGTCGCGGACTGGGTCCCGACCGCTTCCAGCGCGGATTCGACGACGCGCAACGTCGCCGACATTGCCTTCTTCGCGCCCTCGAACCGATCCGTCGTCTTGGTCAGCAGCTTGAGATTCTTGCCGAACGCCTTGGGATCGCTCGCGGAAAAGGCCGGCGCATTGACCATGATGAAGTCCTGCGTCGTGTCGCCTTCCGACCCGGGCAACCGATCCCCCGCGACGTCGAGAATCTTGAGCGCCAGACCGCGCGGCAGGCTGACGCTGTCGTCGAGGATGTCGCCCGCATTGGTCGAGATGCGGATCACCGCCTCGTGACGTCCAGGCTTAGCGAAGGCCCCCTGCGCGAGGAGCGGCGGAAGGCCCTCGGATATCGTGATCGACCCGCGCGCGATGCCGTGCGCCTTGGCATGAACCGCGCGGACGGCGTGGCCATAATCCTGCGACGTGGTCTCCAATATCTCCTGGAACGACGCCTTAAGCCCCTGCAACGTCTCCGCTTCGTCGGGCGCGATCGTCTCGACCGACGGGTCGAACCGGACGGGTTGGGTGCTGGGCATCGCTATCTCCACTGCGTAGACAGGCCCAACCCATCGTGCCGAAGGACGTTCCGCGTGCGTTGCAAACCATGTCCAGACACGTGATGTAGGCCGGCAAAGGAGCCATCATGCACATTCCCACGATCACCGCGCCGAGCGTCGCCGTCGCCGGTACGACCGACCGCTTTCCCGTCCGCCGGATCTTCTGCGTCGGCCAGAACTATGCCGATCACGCGCGCGAGATGGGCTCCGATCCCGACCGGCAGGAGCCGTTCTTCTTCTCCAAGCCCGCCGACGCCGTCGTTGCGAATGGCAGCACGCTCCCCTTCCCGCCGCAGACGCAGGACCTGCATCACGAGGTCGAACTGGTGATCGCACTGGGCGCAGGCGGCAAGGATATCGCGGTGCCTGATGCCGCCGCGACGATCTTCGGCGCCGCAGTCGGCATCGACCTGACGCGGCGCGATCTGCAGGCGGCGGCCAAGGCGATCGGCCGGCCATGGGACATGGCGAAGGGCTTCGATCGCTCCGCCCCGATCGGCGCGATCACGCCGGGCATGCCCGCAGCCAGCGGCGGCATCGCGCTCGCGATCGACGGCGAGACCCGCCAGTCGGGCGACCTGTCGATGATGATCTGGAGCGTGCCGGAGATCATCGCGACGCTGTCTACCTTCGTCGAGCTGGCGCCGGGTGACCTGATCTTCACCGGCACCCCGGCGGGCGTCGGCCCGATCCGCCCGGGGCAAAGCGTCAGCGCGACGATAGACGGTTTCGAAACGCTGCGGGTGACATTAGCCGCCTGATCGGCCACGCTCCCGAAGATAACCAAATATAATCGGGGGGTTGGATGACGGATACGATCGACACGGGAGTCGGCGGCGCGGGCGGACACGGCTTTCTCAGCCGCGCGCGCACCGTTGCCGCACCGGGGTTCAACCGGTGGCTGGTGCCGCCCTGTGCACTCGCGATCCATCTGTGCATCGGCATGGCGTACGGCTTCAGCGTCTTCTGGCTGCCGCTGTCGCGCGCGATCGGGATCACCGACCCCGTCGCCTGCCCCAACCTCTCGCTGCTCGGCGCCCTGACCACGACCAACTGCGACTGGCGCGTGAGCGATCTCGTCTGGACGTACACGCTGTTCTTCGTGGTGCTAGGCGCCGCCGCCGCGATCTGGGGCGGCTGGCTCGAGCGCGCCGGGCCGCGCAAGGCCGGCGTCGTGGCCGCCTTCTGCTGGTGCGGCGGCATGGGCATCGCCGCGATCGGCGTGTCGACGCACCAGTTGTGGATGGTCTGGATCGGATCGGGCGTGATCGGCGGGATCGGGCTTGGGCTCGGCTACATCTCGCCCGTCTCCACGCTGATCAAATGGTTTCCCGACCGGCGCGGCATGGCTACGGGGATGGCGATCATGGGCTTTGGCGGCGGCGCGATGATCGGCGGACCGCTCGCCGATCTGCTGATGAAGCATTTCGCCAGCGCGACCGGCGTCGGCGTCTGGCAGACGTTTCTGGTGCTGGCGGCCGTGTATTTCGTGTTCATGATGGCCGGCGCGATCGGCTACCGCGTGCCAGCCGAGGGCTGGGCGCCAGCCGGCTGGACCGCACCCACCAGCGCCAAGGCATCGATCAGCCGCTTCAACGTCGCGCTGTCGGACGCGCACCGCACGCCGCAGTTCTGGCTGGTGTGGCTGGTGCTGTTCTTCAACGTCTCCGCCTCGATCGGGATCATCGGCATCGCATCGCCGATGTTGCAGGAGCTGTTCGGCGGTCGGCTGATCGACGCGCCCGGTGTGCTGTTCACCGCGTTCGACGAGGATCAGAAAAAGGCGGCGGCGGCGGTCGGCGCAGGCTTTGTCGGCGCGATCAGCCTGTTCAACATCGGCGGCCGGTTCTTCTGGGCGTGGCTGTCCGACCGGATCGGACGCAAGCCGCTGTTCGCGACCATCCTCGTCGCAGGCGCGCTGCTCTACGGACTTGCCGCACCCGCGCTTGCGGGCACGACGCTCGGGCTGTTCATCCTCGTCTTCTGTATCCTCGCGTCAATGTACGGGGGCGGGTTCGCGACCGTGCCGGCCTATCTCGCGGACCTGTTCGGGACGAAATATGTCGGCGCGATCCATGGCCGGTTGCTAACCGGCTGGTCGACCGCGGGCGTGGTCGGGCCGCTGCTCGTCGCGAACATGCGCGACCGGGCGATCGCCGCGGACGTGCCGCGCGGCGTTATCT
>NZ_LMLD01000010.1:248693-248973 GCF_001421825.1 Sphingomonas sp. Leaf38
CCGGCCGGTCGACGCGAAGTTCCACATGCCCGCGGATAATGCGCCACGGGCGGTCGAGACGGTTGCTGGCGGCACCGTGGCGGCGGAGACCAGCACCTCGCCTATCGTCGTCTTCGCATGGCTCGCGGTCGGGTTGCCGATCCTCTGGGGGATCTACATGACGCTGTCGAAGGCACTGATCCTGCTCAAGTAGGGCACATACTGCATACCTCCACCGGATGGGGGAGGTGGCACCCAAGGTGTCGGAGGGGGCGGACCGGAAACGGCGGTCACCCTTACC
>NZ_LMLD01000010.1:249005-266527 GCF_001421825.1 Sphingomonas sp. Leaf38
CCACCTCCCCCTCGCGGGGGAGGATTGGAAGAGGGCTCTCTGACTCACATCGCTATTGCACATCGTTATCAACTCTGTACTTGTGTGCCGGTGAGCATTTGCCAGCCCCTATCGTTCCATGACGGCGTATCGCGCGCATGACCCGCGGCACGATCAAGACCTGGTACCTCGTCCACAAATGGACGAGCCTGATCTGTACCGCGTTCTTGCTGATGCTGTGCGTCACCGGGCTGCCGCTGATCTTCCAGGACGAGATCGATGGCTGGCTCAACCCGCCCGCGCCAATGGCGGCGCTGCCCGCGGGCACGCCGTCGCTCTCGCTCGACGCGATCCTGAAGCGTGCCGCCGCGACCGCGCCGGGCGATATCCCGCTTTATATCAGCTTCGACGACGAACGACCCATCGTCTATGTGACAACCGGCGCGACGGCCGATGCCGCCCCCGCGGCGATGCACTTCCTTGCCTTCGATGCGCGCACCGGCGCGACCATGCCGCCCTATGTCCCCGGCGTGATGGCGTTCATCCTCAAGCTCCACACCGACATGCTGCTCGGCTTCTGGGCGGAGATATTCCTGGGCGTGATGGGCCTGCTGTTCTTCGCGGCGATCGTCTCGGGCGTCGTTCTCTATGCACCGTTCATGGCCAAGCTCGACTTCGGCACGCTGCGGCGCGGGCGCAGCAAGCGTCTCGGCTGGCTCGATCGGCACAATCTGCTCGGCATCGTCACGCTCGTCTGGGCGAGCGTCGTCGGCGTGACGGGGACGATCAACACCTTTGTCGTGCCGATCACCGCCATCTGGAAGGCGAACGGCCTCGCGGCGATCACCGCCAGCGAGACGCGCACGCCGCTTGGGGTGGAGCGTGCCTCGGTGCAGGCGGCGCTCGATGCGGTGCGGCGCAAGGCGCCCGACATGGAGCCGCAGTTCATCGCCTTTCCCGGCGTCGTCTTCAGCAGCAAGCATCATTATGCGGTGTTCATGAAGGGCACGACGCCGATGACGTCGAAGCTCCTGCTGCCAGGGTTCGTCGATGCCGCGACCGGACGGCTCGACGCGGTGACGCCGATGCCGTGGTACATGCAGGCACTCCTGCTCGCGCAGCCGCTCCACTTCGGCGATTATGGCGGGCTGGTGATGAAGATCATCTGGGCGGTGTTCGACGTGCTGACGATCGTGGTGCTCGGCAGTGGGCTGTATCTGTGGCTGCGTCGCCGGGGCGGTCCGAGCGAGCAGCGGGTCCGCGAAGTCGTGATGGCAGGAGAGATCGCATGAGCCACAAGACCAACCGCCAGATCTTTGCGCTGCCGGCGCTGCTTGGGGTTTCGACGGTGGCGGGGCTCGGCGCGGGGCTGATCGGCGACGGCATGTGGGATGCCGGCGCCGGATGCCTGCTCGCGCTACCGTTGATCGTGACCGGCCGCTACTGGGTCCGTGTGCCGGCCGCAAAACAGCGCCGAACCGAAGCGCCAAGACTGGCGTCCATCGCCCGCTAAGACGGTTTCCATACTTGCCCCCTCAGCTACCTCCCCTGCCGGGGGAAAAGCTTTAGCAGCGTAACCACGTCCAGCGTGCCGAAGAGGCTATTGGCACGCTGGCAGAACAATGGAGCCGGTGTTACCCGGCTCCACTTTTCTTCAGTTTGCTGGCGCGGCCTGCGGGGCAGGTGCCGCGGCCGGTGCGGGGAGCGCCCCGACTGGCGCGCGGGCTGCACCTGGAGCCACTGGCGGCGGTGCCATGCCCGCTGGCGGGGGCGGCGGTGCCATGCCGACTGGCGGGGGCGGTGCGACGCCCGCTGGCGGCGGCGGCGGCGGAGCACCCGCGCCGCCCGGACCGCCGGGACCGCCCGGACCATCGCGACCGGGACCTTCGGGCCCGGGGCCATGCGGACCATGCGGCGGGCCACCGACCGGGCCGAGCGCGGTAACCTTGCCCCCCGGTGCAACCAGGAACGAGGCGTGGACGAAGCCATCCTCGAAGCGGCCCTGGATCGTCACCGGCTGACCGGTCGCGACCAGATTGCTACCCTCTCCGCCCCGGCCGAGATCGACCAGCGCACGACCGGTGCGGTCGGCCATCACGAACTTGTTGCCGTATTGCTCGGCCACGGTACCGCGGATCGTGACGATCCCATCCGACTGGAGCGAGCGGATCGCGACCGGGGTGGCGGGCGCCATCGTCACGCTGGGGCGCGTTGCCGCGACGGTGACGGCACCAGCCGCTCCACCGACCACCAGCAGACCGGCGGCGGCGAGCGCCAGACGATTGCGGCGCAGATTGAAGCGCTTGCCGGGCGCGATGTGGGAATGTTCGGTCATTTGCGTCGTTCCTCTCATTGGTTGACGAATCACTCTTTAGGCGCACGCTGCCGACGCCCGCTGAACCAAGCCGTTCAGATTCCGTTGAGGCATCGGGCATAGGGACACAGGCATGCGGGTATTATTGATCGAAGACGATGCGACGATCGCAGACGGGCTGGCGCGGGCGTTGCGCGCCGAGCATTTCGCGGTCGACGTGGCCCGCAACGGCGAGGATGGCGGTCATCTCGGCGCGACCGAACTCTACGATGCCGCGGTGGTCGATCTGGGCCTGCCCAAGCGTGACGGGCTGTCCGTGCTGCGCGACTGGCGGGCGGCGGGACGCGACCTGCCGGTGCTGATCCTGACCGCACGCGACGGCTGGTCGGAGAAGGTCGAGGGCTTCAAGGCGGGCGCGGACGACTATGTGATCAAGCCGTTCCGCGTCGAGGAGGTCGTGATGCGGTTGCGCGCGCTGGTCCGCCGCGCCGCCGGTCATGCCGCGGCGCGCGTCGCGTGTGGACCGCTGGTCTTCGACGCGCAACTCGGGACGTTCGAACTCGACGGCCTGCCGCTCAAGTTGACCGCATTCGAATGGCGCGTGCTGTCCGCGCTGATGCTTCGCCGCGAGGTCGTGATCGAACGCGCCGACCTGATCGAGCGCGTGTACGAGGGCGATGCAGATGTCGATTCGAACTCGATCGAGGTCATCATCGGCCGGTTGCGCCGCAAGATCGGCGCGCAGATGATCGAAACGGTGCGCGGCCGCGGCTATCGGCTGACGGCGGGCGAGCCGTGACGCACATCGCGCGACAGATAAATGGCGACCTTGATGCCACCACCCCCGCGACGGCGTTGACCCAGTCGAGGACCGTTCGAGACTCAGGACCGATCCGCGCCGCCGAACCTTCTCCAATCTGTGCCCTGCCTGCGCCGGGGGCGCGTTTGCAGGGTGGACCAGCATGCCTGGCGGGCGGATGGTAATGCCCCGGATGCGCCTCGTCCCGCGGTCACTTTTCGGGCGGATGCTCGTCATCGCCGCGCTGTCGACCGGGCTGGCGTTGCTTTTCGCGGGCGTGACGATTGGTCATGTCCTCGAACGGTTCGTCACGCGGGGCCTCGACGAGCGGCTCGACGCGCAGGTCGCGGTGCTCGCGCGAGCGGTGCGCCCTGATGGGACGCTCGACCGGACGCGCGCGATCGACCTGCCCGAGTTCGGCGTCGCCGGATCGGACTGGTCCTGGCATATCGACGGGCCCGCCGGTCGTGTCGACAGCGGGACGGCTGCTCCCCTGCCCCAGCCCGCTACCCCGCCCGCGCCCGCGCCCGCCGCCCCCGCCCCGGCTACAGTGCCGCTACCCCTGCCGCCCGCCCCGCCGCAGGATGTCCGGGATCGTCCCGGCCCCGGTGGTCCCGACGCGCATCAACTTCGCGCCGGCGACACGCGCGATCGTAGCGGCGACCGGCTCCATTCGCGCACGCTCGATGTGCCGACTCCGCGTGGTCCCGTCACGATCACCGCGATCGGCCCGCGCCGGATCGTCGAGGAGCCGTTACGCGAGGCGATGATCCCGTTGCTCGGTTCGCTTGCCTTGCTCGGCGCAGGGCTTGCGGCGGCGACGATCCTGCAACTCCGGTTCGGGCTGCGTCCGTTACGCGACCTCCGGACCGCGCTCGCCGCGGTCCGTGCCGGCACCGAGCGGCACATCCCCGACGAACAGCCGGGCGAACTGCAGCCGCTCGTGACCGAGTTGAATGCGCTGATCGACCAGAACGCCGCGGGGCTCGCGCACGCCCGCCAGCATGTCGCCAACCTCGCGCACGGCCTCAAGACGCCGCTCGCCGCATTGTCGCTCAAGCTGGCGGAGACGGGCGCCGACGACGACGTGCGCGACATGGTCGAGCAGATCGACCGCCGGGTCCGCCATCATCTCGGCCGCGCGCGGGCCGATGCGACCGGCGGCGCGCGGGCTCGGACGCCGATCGCGCCGGCGGTCGACGACCTGCTCGCGGTGTTGCGGCGGATCCATGCCGAGCGGCCGATTGCGATCGAACGCGACATCCCCGCCGATATCACGGTCGCGATCGACGCGCAGGATCTCGACGAGATGATCGGCAACCTGCTCGACAATGGTTGGCGGCATGCGCTGTCGGCGCTGACGATCGAGGCCGGTGCGACCGATGGCATGGCGACGCTGGAAATCGCCGACGATGGCGATGGCCTCGACGACACCGCGATGGCGGAGGCGATGCTGCCCGGCCGCCGCCTCGACGAACGCGGCGATGGCCACGGCTTTGGCCTGTCGATCACGCGCGAACTTGCCGAGCTGAACGGCGGCAGCCTCGCATTGGGCCGATCGCCGACCGGCGGACTGCTCGCCCGTCTCAGCCTGCCGCTGCGCGCCTGACGCAGCGATCCGCCCCAGCGTGCGTTGGCCCGCTACAGACATTCTGAAGGATAGAGCATGAAAGTCGGATTCATCGGTCTCGGCCAGATGGGCAGCGCGATGGCCACCAACCTCGTCAAGGCAGGGCACGAGGTGATGGTGTGGAACCGCTCGCCCGACAAGGCGGCGGCGCTGGTTGCGGCCGGCGCGCAGCTCGCCGAGACGCCCGCCGCCGCGGCCCAGGGCGACGTGGTGATGACGATGCTGGCCGACGACACCGCGCTCGAAGCCGTGGTCTACGGAGACGACGGGATCCTGACCGCGCCCGCGCTGCACGTTTCGCACAGCACGATCGGCGTCGCGCTCGCCGACCGCCTCGCGCGCGACGCCGACCGCTACATCTCGGCCCCCGTATTCGGTCGCCCGCCCGCCGCCGAAGCCGGCACGCTGTTCATCGTCGCGGCGGGCGCGGACGATCTCATCGATCGATGCGAACCGCTGTTCGAGGCGATCGGCCAGCGCGTCTTTCGCGTCGGCACCACGCCATCGGCGGCCAATCTGGTCAAGCTCAGCGGCAATTTCATGATCATGGCCGCGGTCGAGGCGATGGCCGAGGCCATGACGCTGTCGGAAAAGGGCGGCGTCGATCGTGCGACTCTCCTCGAGGTGCTGACCGGGACGTTGTTCTCGGCGCCGGTCTACAAGACCTATGGCGACATGCTGGTGGCCGATGCGTTCAAGCCTGCCGGGTTCGCCGCGCCGCTCGGGCTGAAGGACATGAACCTCGTCGACGCCGCCGCAGGCCGCTCTCGCACGCCGATGCCGCTGCTCGGGATCGTTCGCGACCATTTGCGCACGGCGATCGCGCTGGAGGGCGAAGACGTCGATTGGGCCGGCGCTGGGCTCGCGGTGCGCCGCGCCGCCGGACTCGAATAAGGTCTACCAATAGCGGCTGCCGGGTACGCCCTTGAACGGCCCGGCAAGATCCGCGGTGATCCAGCCACCATAAAAGCCCCCTGGCTGTGGCACGACCCTCTCGTCGTCGACGGTGCACGTATCGAACGGTGCCGCGTAGAAGGCGAGATGGTCGCGCAACGCGGCAAATACGCGGGTCGGCGCGGGATAGCTCCAGGCGACGTCCCGAATCGTCTCGCCATCGAGCACGAGATCGTAATAGACCGCGTCGCCCTTCCATTCGCAGAACGAGCGATGCGTCGAACGCCGCAACAGTGCCATCGCGACGTCGTCGGGCGGGATGTAATAGCTTGGCGGATGACTGGTTTCGAGCGTTCGCACGCTAGCGCACGTGTTCGCGACGATCTGGTCACGATGGACGATGCGGATGTGTCGCGGGCATCGCTCGGCGATCGCGGGACGCGGAAAGTCCCAGACGCTAGTCTGGCCGGGCAATACAGCGTCGCGCGCCACCGTCACGGCTTCACCGCCTCGCGCCGTCGCACCGCGCGTTGCAATCTCGGCCGGACGCGCAGGAAGCCGGTATAGACACGCTCGAGCAGGCTCAGCACGCGTGGCTGCCGCGCGGCGAGGCCCAACGGGCGCAGGATCGGGATCGCCCGCCACATCGCCGCGAATGCCGCAGCACCGGATAGCAAATGCCCCTCCTCGCGTGCGTGAAATCGCGCGAGGAGTTCACCGCGGTCGATCGGACAGGATGCGTCGCCCTCGGTTGCGTCGATAAACTCGATCGCACCGCGCCGATCAAGCCGCCGCATTATCGCGATCTCGCGCCGGCATAGCGGACAGTCGCCATCATGCCACACCGTAACCCGGCTCATCGTCGCGTCTCGGTCGACTCGGCATTGCGCTGGCTGATCCGGGTCGCGAGCAGCGTCGCGAAGCCAAGCCAGGCCACGAACGGTACCCCCAGCCCCGCCGCCGGGCGATCGATCTTGGCGGCTGTGGCGACATACGCCGCGCCGGTGACGACCATTGCGCCTGCCGCGACCGCGCTTGTCTCCAGTGCACGTTTACGGAAGAACAATTCGGTCCAGCCACCGACCATCGCGCTGTTGAGCAACCACAAGCCGACCGCTGCATCACGTCGCTGCGATTGCGGCGCGCGCATCAGCCGATAGCCGCCAACTGCCAGCCCTGTCTCGAGCACGGGCCAGACCGCACCGAACACCGCGTCGGGCGGCGTGAATCCGGGCTTGTCGAGCCGCTTGTACCAGCGCCGCGTCCTGGGGTGCGAAGGATCGGGCGCATTGCGGCGCCCGAGCACCGCGCTGGCCCCAAGCACGCCGGCCACGACCAGCACCGCGAGGGGTCGCGACAGGCCGTCTCGGGAAGGGGTAGCGATCGTCATGCCGTGCGTCCTTGTCGAGCGCCATGCCCGCAAGGCTACAGCGTTGCACGACCGCAGACGTTCCGCCTGCGCTTGACGCTTGAACTTCGCGATCGTGCCGGGTACGGACGCCCAACCGCCGCGAACAGCGGCGCGTCTGCGGGTGTAGCTCAATGGTAGAGCTTTTGCTTCCCAAGCAAGTGACGAGGGTTCGATTCCCTTCACCCGCTCCAACCTCATATTGTCCTAGTCCATCTCGCTCGCGCTCGGGCCGCCGGTCGTCGTGATCAGGTGTCGCAGCACAGCATAGTGGAAGGGCTGCGCGAACCTGACGCCGGCCTCGCCGCCGGCCGCCCACATGATCGTCGCGCGGACCGGTTGCAGTCCGGCGAAGCGGACGACGACGTCCTGCCCTGGCGCGGCCTGATAGCCGAGCGCGACGCGACAGCCATGGCATGACAGATCGTGGATCGTCACGTCGAAGACGCAGGCGCGCCCCTCTCTGAGAGTCACGCGCATCGCCACCGGATAGCGATTGAGCGAACGGCGGTCGGTGGGGATCTTGGCAAGCTGGCGCACGGAACAGTCCATCGTTGAAAGAAAGAAAAGCGAGGAAAGGATCAGGCGACCAGTACGGCGCGACCACAGCGCAGGCCGTTGACCTGGACATCCGCCTGCCCGACGCGCACCCCCAACAGCCCGGTAACCTGATCGAGCAGACCGTCGAGCGCGGGCGCGGCGACCGACAGCGCGCTGCCGACCGCGGCGGTGATCGCCGACACATTGAGCCCAAGCCCGAGCACGCCGATACGGAGGTCCATCGATCGGATCAGCGACGAGGCCAGTCCCTGCGCGAGATCGTTGGTCGAGACCGAACGGACGCGGTTCTGCGCGATGTCGTCGGCAGAGAAGGTCAGCGGCTGCGCCGCGACCCCCCCGAGCTTTACGTCGGCATAGCCCGAGACGTCGACGAGCAGCGCATGTGCAATCGTCGCGCGCTGTGTTGTGATCGGCGTCGTGAAGTCGTTCAGCCGCGCGGTCGCGACATCGGCGATGGTGACGTTGCCGACGCTCGGCGTGACATCGAGCGACACCGTGCCCGTCGCTGGGCTGCGCGTGCACGCGATCCGGCTGAGCGACGCGCTGGCCGAGGCCAGTTCGACGAAGATCGGCAAGCGCAGCGACGCCAGCCCGAACGTCGCCAGCCCGCCGATCTGCGTGTCGACGTAAAGCCGCGTTTGCGCGGTCCGGACGACGACCGCATTGTCCTTGGCGACCGCGAGCCACGGCGATTGCACGGTCCGCTGGCCGCTCGCCAGGCTCAGCTGCGTCGAGACAAGCCCCGGTACCGATACCCCCGTTCCAAACGCGACCGTGCGCTGACCGTTGGCGAGCTGGAGGATCTCGCGCAGCCCGGCATAGCTGTCGAATTCGAACACGTTGGCGGGATCCACCGTGCGCTGCCCCGCCAGTGGGCCGAGATCGATCAGCTTCGATAGCTGGATACTGGTCGGCGGTAGCTTCAGAGCGATCGCGCGCAATGCCGACGCCGCGGTCTGGTCGGTGGTCGCTGCCGCCAGCGCCTCGACCGCTTTGGGCAGAGTCGTGGTGGTGTTGAGAGTCTCTCCGAAGGTTGCGGCGTCAAGATCGAGCGTTGTCCGCAACGCACTGGCAAAGGCGAGCGCGTCGACATCGGCGCCGGCGAGCGCAGTATAATCCATTACCGACACGTTGAGGTTTGTCCCTGCCAGCCCCGACAGCAGTGCGTTGGGAAGCCCGCCCTGCAATGCCGCCAGCCGCGTGCCGAGCGAGAACGCCGCCATGTCGATCCGCGCTGCCAGCGCCGTTGCGGTCACCCGCATGGTCGGTCGCCCGGTGATCAATCGGCCGAAAAACAACGGCACGGTCTGCGCCACCACGACCTGCGACGCATTGGCCGTGCTCGCCCCCCCCGCCACGCCACCGGCGGCATCGGGTATGAACCGCGCGCCCGCGTCGAGGCTCGGATCGCGCGTGTAGCGGCCGCGGACGAGACTGGCGACCGAGGTGCCGGGAACTGCGTTGACCCTCACCGCACCGCGGGCCGCCACCAAGGGATCGGCACTGGTTGCGGCCGCGGCCAGCGCGGCGGCATCGGCGACGCCTTGCAACTGGCGCTTGGCGACGTAAAGCGATCCGACATCGACGCCGAGCGCGGCGGCGCCCATCAGCATCGTCATCGCCCCCGCCGTGAGGATCGTCACATAGCCGCGACCATCGCGGACGAGCCGTCGCGTCGAGCCGAGAATGCGGTGCGTCATCGCCCCCGTCACCTCAGACGCCACCCAACAATACCGCGGCGCTGCGTCGTATCGTCGTACTCGGCACCGGCACCAGCCCGGTCGACAGCACCGGATCCTGCGCTGCATCGTAGGACAGCCGCACGACGATCATCGTCCCGTCATCCTCGACGACGACCGTCAGCTTCGACGCATCGAGCATCCCGCCGCGCACGAAATTGACGTTCACGGTCTTCAGCGCGGTCGCATAGCGCTCGTTTTTGGTCAGCCCGGAAATGGCGGCGCGCGCGGCATCGTTCGCGGTCTGCTGAACGGTGTGCGACACGAAGAACCATTGGCCATAGGCCATGATCCCGAACAACAGTGTCAACAGCACCGGCAAGGTTATCGCCATCTCGATCAGCGCAACACCGCGGCGATCAGACAGCAGCGATCGAAACCCGGTATGGTCGATATGGCGTCGCGCAGGGAGAGATCGACGTATCATCACCTGACATTGCGGACCGTAGCGTAAACGCTGGGTTAGGTGGCGTTGTCGCGTTGCGTCGTAATTTGCATATAACCAGTATGGGTGTCGAAAGAACCATTTTGATTGGCTATATTGCCTTGGATTAATATACCAGTTTGGGTATATTATTGATAAGAGACAGATATCGATAAGCTAAAGTGGATCGCCATCTACTGCCGCACTGAAAAGGTCGTGCGCGGTATTCAAGCGCACGCCCGGTGCGAGACAGGACGCATCTTGGATAGAACCGCAACGGTAAGTTCGGCTGAGATCGTCCGGAACTTCGGATTATGGCAGGATCGGGCGTCGCATGCCCCGGTTGTGGTCACCAATCGCGGACGACCACGCTACGTCCTCATGGCGTTCGACGCATGGTGCAAGGCGGACCAGAAGACGACTGCACCGCCCCTGCCCGACGCGCCCACCGGCTGTCGCGAGGCTGAATTCGCGGCACTGATCGAGCGCGTGCCGGGTGGCTTCCTGATCCTCGACGACAGCTTGCACGTCCGCGAGACGTCGACCGCCGCCGCACTGCTGATCGGCCAATCGATCGAGACGATCCGCGGCGCAGCGATTGATATGCTACTCGATCGGATCGGCATCGGTATCGCTCTGGTCGAGCTGCGCCGGGTCTTGGAAACGGGGGAGGACGCGTGGTTCGACCTGCCTTTGCCCCTCCCCATGGCCTCCAGCGACGCGCAACGCGTCCGGGGGCACGCCTCACCCTGGGTCGACGGTATCGCGCTGACGCTGCACCGCTATCACGAGGCGCAGGAGGACCGCTGGCTGGCCGACCAGCGCGCGTTGGAGCAGGCCCGCGCGGCCCATCGCGGCGTTCTGGTGATGCGGATCAGCGTCCGCGGGACGGTCACGAGTATCGACGATCGCACGGCGGACTTTCTCGGTCTGCCCCGCGAGCGCATTCTGCAGGCACGGCTGGTCGACCTGCTCGCGCTCTCGGCGCGGGCCGAAGCGCGCGACGCGGTCGAGACAGTGCTGTCTGGTGCGGCCCCCACGGTGGCGTTCGACAGCATGATCCTGACGAATAGCGGCGACCAGCGGCGCGTGACGATGTCACTCGCGCCGGTCGCCGAAGGGTTCGCGATCGGTGGCGCGATGGTGCTGATCACGACAGGCGCGTCCTGATCGGCCGGCGATGGAGCCGCGGCGCTCAATAGCATAGCGGCGTGCCCGAAGCGCGCGTTCGCTCGACGGCCATTCGCAGTATGGTACCGACCTGATCGAGCGCGACCTGCCGATCGGTGGCGGCGATGGTGATCGAGCCGCAGGATTTATTCGCATCGCCGGTCGCGATCGACCAGTCGATAGCCACCCGGTTGGGCTCGACCGTGCGGTCGACGGTCAGCGTACGGACGATCACCCGACCTCCCTGCGCGCTCGACAGGCCTGACAGCAGCGCATCGATATCCGCCCTCCAGCCGTCCTGGCCCTCCCCGGGCGCGACGGCTGGCCCCGAAAGCGCGCCCGCAACTCGTCCATGAAACGTCCGCGTGACGATCGGTACCACGCCATCGGCGCGCGCCTGATGCGCGTCGGCATCGGTCGCGAGCGTTCCAAGCCAATCGAGCCGCGCCCCGGTCAGCACGAACATAGCCGTCAAGCCAGCGATCACCAAGATCCGCACAGGTCGCGGCATCGCGACTGCACACGAGGCGATGATCGTCCCTAGCAGGATCGCCAGCCAGACGAACGACAGCACCACGCTCCACCGGGGCAGGATCGTCATGAGGATCGCCCCTCCGATCAGTTCGACCGCAGCGACGCTCATCACGAGCCTGCCCGGGGCGTCATACGCGTCCGCGTGATCCGATCTGGCGCTCATCGTTTGTCCCTCGCTCCGACCGCAGCAAGACTGCCGTTCCGCCGTTAATATCCCTCGAACTGCCCGTGCAGCGAGATGCGTATCCGGAAGCCAAATCTTTACCGGTTTGCGTGCATCGCTCTGGCATGTCAGCGTTTTCTCTGTCTTCGCTATCCGCCCGCATCGGCTGGCTCGGCGCCTGCGTGTCGCTCGCCATGCTCGCACTGGCGCTGCTGCTGGTCGATGCGAGCGTCCGGATGAAAGCCTCGCTCGACTGGGTCAGTCGAACTGAACAGCTGATCCACAAGATCGACGAGACGATGGCCGACCTGCGCGAAGCGGAATCGGGCCAGCGTGGCTTCCTGCTGACCCACGACCGCAGCTACGCACGAAATTTCGACTATCGCACGGTCGAGGCGACAAACGACACCGTCGCGCTTGCGGCGTTGACTCGCGACAATCCCGAGCAGCATGACCGCGCCGTCGCGTTGCAGCGGATCGTCGCGCAGAAGATTGCCTCGCTGCGGATGCCGCTGTCGCTCGGGCAAAGCGGGCATTTCGCGGAGGCGATCGCGATCGTCGCGAACGGGCATGGCCGCAATCTGATGGACGAGGTCGCCCGGCGCGCCGGCCAGTTGCGGGACGAGGAACGCGACCTGCTGGCGGTGCGGTTATATGCGGCGGAACAACAATCCGCCTGGAACCGGCATCTGCCGCTCGTCGGCGGCCCGACGATCATCGCGCTGTTCGCGGTTGCAGTCGTTCTGATCATCCGCGGCGTGCGACGGCCGATCCGATCGATGCTGCGATCGATGCGTGCTTTTGGCGAGGGGGACCGCGACGCGCGCGTCACCGATGCGATCGGCACCGCGGAGTTCCGCGCGCTCGCCGAGGCATATAACGCGATGGCAGACCGGCTTGCGGCAGCCGGATCGCTGCAATCGGCCAGCGACGCGGACCTTCAGCGTGCCAATGCCGAATTGCGCTGCAACGCTGATACGTTGCAGGCGCGCAGCGAGATGATCGAACTGCTCGGCGGGATGTCGCACCGGATGCAGACCGCGCGGACCGATGCCGAGCTCGCCGCGGTGATCGCGTGCTTCGTGCCCCGCGTGCTGCCATCGGTACCCGGCGCGCTCTATGCGCATAATCATTCGCGCAACCTGTTGATCCGGCTGGCGAGCTGGGGCGATCTAAGCCGCGCGCGGGAGGCGTTCCCGCCCGAGCAATGCTGGGGATTACGACGTGGCCAGGGGCATTACATCGTCGAACCCGGCACCGACGTGATCTGCGCGCATGTCGGCGATCCGGGCGCGGTGTATCACTGCGAACCGTTGCTGGCGGGGGGCGAGGTGATCGGGCTGTTGTATCTGGAGGGCGTGGTCGAGGCGGAGAGCCGCTTTCGGTTGGCGGTATTGACCGAGAACATCGCCTCCGCGTTGCTCAACCACCAGCTGCAGCGGGGGCTGCGCGAACAGACCATCCGCGATCCGCTGACCGCGTTGTTCAATCGCCGTTATATGGAAGAGGCGCTGGCGATCGAGATCGCGCGGGCCGCACCCGCGGGGACACCGCTCGGGCTGGTCATGTGCGACGTCGATCATTTCAAGCGATTCAACGACGAATTCGGACATGATGCCGGCGATATCGTCCTGCGCGCGGTAGCGACCGAAATGACGCGCCATTTCCGCGATGGCGACGTCGTGTGCCGCTATGGGGGCGAGGAGTTCACGATCATCGCGCCCGGCGCGACGTTGCCCGTGCTGCTTGGACGCGTCGAGCGACTGCGGATCGCCATCGCCGAGACATCGGTACGCCACGGCGACCGCGCGCTCGGCGCGATCCGAATGTCGTTCGGAATCGCAATGTGGTATCCCGAGATGGATCGCGATGGATCGACGCTGATCCAGCGCGCCGACAACGCGCTGTATCGCGCCAAGCGCGCCGGCCGCGATCAAGTGATGATCGCCGACGAGGTGCCGGCGCTGTCGATCGCGGCCGAATAACCGGATCGGCCGCGCCGCAACCATTAAACGAGCATTAAAACCGTCGGACACCCGATTCTTATATCCGTAACGGACGTGCCACGACCGCAGCCTATCGCGCCCTTCAAGGCAAACACTGCCTAAAAGGGAACTTTTCGATGTTGAATTCAGCAAGCCTGCGCTTGCGGCTGCTGGCCGGCGCCGCCCTGACGATCGCTAGCGCGTCGCCAGCGTTCGCTGCCCCCGCACCGACCGCCGAGCCGACCGCCGCGAAGGATTCGACGGTCGCACCGGAGCCCGCCAATGCGGTCACGCCTGCCGCCGAACCCGACCAGTCCGGTCTCGGCGACGTCGTCGTCACCGCGACCAAGCGCGAGACCAACCTGCAGAAGACGCCGATCGCAATCAGCGTGATGACGGCGCAGAACCTGCAGGACCGCCACGTCCAGAGCCTGTACGATCTCGCCGACGGCGCGGTGCCATCGTTGCGTGTCGCGACGTTCGAGGCGCGCCAGTCCGCGCTGACCGTCGGTATTCGCGGCATCGTTCCGCTCGACGCCAACCAGCCCGCGCGCGAGCAGGGCGTCGGCATCTATATCGACGGCGTCTATCTTGGTCGCCAGCACGGGCTGAATGCCGCGCTGTTCGACGTCGAGCGGATCGAAGTGCTCAAGGGGCCGCAAGGCACGCTGTTCGGCCGCAACACCGAAGGCGGCGCGCTGAGCATCGTCACCAAGGCGCCGACCGGCAAATGGGGCGGCAGCGCAACCGGCGGCATCGCCAATTACGGCGGCTATAACGGCGCGTTCCGGCTCGATCTTCCCGAGACCTATGGCGTGTCGCTGAAGCTCGACGGAGTCGTCCAATATCAGGGCGCGACCACCCGGAACCCGCTCGCCGGCCAGACCGGCTGGAATTACTACGATCGCCGCGGCTTCAAGGCGACCGCACGGATCAAGCCCGTCGAAGGCATGACCGCCGATTTCAGCTACGACAATGGCTATGACGCAAACAGCCCGTTCTACAGCCAGCTGCTCAACGCGAACCCCAATGGGTGCGTCGCCGGCAGCCAGGCGGCAGCGGCCGCGTGCACGCTACCCGGCACCAACTATGCCACGCTGACCGGCACGGTGAAGCCGGTGCCGAGCCAGGTCGTCGTCAACGGCACCAGCCGGATGAAGGTCGCCGATATCGGCGTGCCGCAGCAGCCGAGCATCGACAAGACGCACGGCTATACGTCGAACATCCACTGGAACGTCGCCCCCGAGATCGAACTCCGGTCGATCACCGCATGGCGCGGCGTCACCTCGACGCAGTGGGACAATAGCGGCGGCGCGCACCGCGTGCCGGTCGTGGCCGCCAACTGCACCGGCACCGGCTGCAATTTCAGCCGGTACAGCCTCGCCGACCTAAGGCAGAACCAGTTCAGCCAGGAATTCCAGGCTGTCGGCAGCGTAGGCCAGCTCGATTACGTCGCCGGGCTCTATTACTTCAACGAGCATATCAGCGACGACGCCGCCACCCCGAACTCGAACGCATTCACCACGAATGCGACCGCAACCACTGCGGGCACCGCGATCACCGGCGTGACGATCCTCGATCCCTGCACCGGTTCGGGCGGGTTCGGTTCGCAACCCGGGTGCCGCTCGATCGATCGCGCGTCAGAAGTGCATTCCAAGAGCTATGCCGGCTATGGCCAGGTCACGTGGAACGCGACCGATCGCATTCATCTGACCGCAGGCGGCCGCTACACGCACGACGAGAAGCAGGGCGTGCTGCATTATTCGCGCAACCTGAACTACGACACCGCGACCACGGCACAGTTGACCGCCGCGGGCTACAAGCCGCTCGATGCCAGCTGGGATCGCTTCAATCCGATGGCCACACTGGCCTATGACGCTACCGACACGCTGCATCTCTATGCCAAATACGCGACCGGCTACCGCGCCGGTGGGGCAAGCTCGCGCACGTCGAACTACCAGACGTTCAACCCGGAGGATGTGAAATCGTACGAGATCGGCGCCAAGACCGATTTCTGGAACCACCGCGCGCGCCTGAACCTTGCCGGCTACATCATGGACCGCAAGAACAGCCAGATCGACATCAGCTCGATCCAGACGACCTCGACCGGCAGCTTCAACAATCTGGTCACGATCAATGCACCGGGGATCACCAAGATCCGCGGGATCGAAGCCGACCTGACGGTCCAGCCGGTCGATGGCCTGACGCTGACCGCGGGCTATGCCTATACCTACACCAAGATCCCGCCGGTGCTGATCACGTCGACCGGCGTGTATCAGAACTTCTACATCGTGTTCACCCCGCGCAATGCGGCCAATGGCTCGATCGACTACACGACGCCGATCGGCGCGCTGGATCTGAAGTTCCACGTCGACGGCAACTACTCGCAGGCGACGCAGACCTTCGATCAATATGCGACCAAGAACGATGCCGCGTTCATCGCCAACGCACGCATCGCGCTGGCGAACATCATCGTCGGTAACAACAATGCGCTGACGATCTCGGCCTGGACGCGCAACCTGTTCAACAAGCAGTATGTATTCCGTCGGGATCCATCGAACAGCCTGCCGGGCTCGCCGACCACGAACACGGCGTCGGGCAGCATCAACAACATCCTCGGCGATTACGGCAATTTCAACGCGCCGCGGACCTACGGCGTGGAGGCGTCGGTCAAGTTCTGATCGACACCGCCCTTTGACCGACCAACCCGGGCAGGCGTCGAGCGTGTCCGGGTGTCGTCGTCAAAAGGGGGCCTCGCTTTTCAGGCAGGCACAGCGATGACGACGCGCAGTCCGGGCGCCGCGTCTTCCAACGCGATCGTGCCGCGGTGCAGGCGAACGATCGCCTCGACCAGCGGCAGGCCAAGCCCATGGCCGCCATCGTGACGACTGGTGTCGAGACGCCCGAACCGCCGCAGTGCCAGCGCGCGTTGGTCGGCCGGGATACCGGGGCCATCGTCGGTTATGGTGAGCGTGTCGGTGACCGCGATACAAATCCGCGTACCAACCGGCGTATGACGCACCGTATTCTCGATCAGATTGACGATCAGCTGACCGAGCAACTGCCCGTCGCCGACGATCGGCAGCGGTGACGCCGTTGCAAGAGCCAGCATCCGTCCGCTATCGGCTACGACCGGCTGCATCATCACGCCGATCTCGTCCGCCAGCGCCGCCAGATCGAGCCGCGCGAACCCCGCGCGACGATCGCCGCCCTCGATCTCGGCGATCCGCAGCATCGCCGCGAACATCGCAAGAAGGTCGTCGCTCATCGCGATGGCGGCTTCGAGATCGTCGCGCTGCACCGGCGACTCCGCGCGGCGCAATGACAGCGCGAGTTGGCTCCGCAACCGAGCGAGCGGCGTGCGCAGGTCGTGCGCAATGTCGTTGGAGACGTTGCTGATGCTTGCCATCAGATCCGAAATCCGGTCGAGCATCCGGTTGAACGCCATCGCCTGTTGCGCGAACTCGCCCCCCGATCGGTCGACCGGCACGCGCCGCGTCATGTCGCCGTCGATGATCGCCTCGACCGTGTGGCGGGTCTCACCGATCCGCCGGCCGATCGTCACGACGAAGACGATCAGCCCACCAAGCACGACGAACAGGATCGACCCGAACCCGATCAGATAGATGCGGACGCGCGCGCCGTTATAGTCGTCGAACGGCTCGGTTTCGGCGATCGTGGTCAGCGTCATGCCGCCGCCGACGTCGCGCACCAAAGCGCGGCCCGCGGACAGGCCGGGGATCAACCGATCGCCGGCGAGCGTGGAGAACCCCATTGGCAACGGCCGCGACAGGCCAATGTTGCCACCCAGCCTGTGCCCCTCCGCGTCGAGCAACACGAATCCGATATCGCCGGTGTCGCGCTCGTGCGTCGCGGCATCGACGCGGCGGAAGATATCAGCAGCGCGGCGATCCCCGGGAAT
>NZ_LMLD01000010.1:266591-272000 GCF_001421825.1 Sphingomonas sp. Leaf38
GTTACCGCGTAGATAGCAAACCCCGTGCCCAGCGTCGCGACGAGGAACGCCAACAGGAACGCCCCGGTCAGCGTCCGAAGCGACCGGAACCGCATCAGCCGCGCAACATGTAACCGACGCCGCGCACCGTCACGATCGGGTCCTCGCCCCCCGCCGCCGTCAACTTGACGCGCAGGTGGCGGACATAGACATCGACGATGTTGGTGGTCGGCGCAAAATCGTAGCCCCAGACGCGCTCGACAAGCATCGCGCGCGTCATCACCGTATCGGCATTGGCGACGAATTCCGCGAGCAGCTTGAACTCCAGCTTGCCGAGGTCGATCGCGGTGCCGTCGCGCCAGGCACGGAAACGGGTCGGGCTAACGACGATGTCACTGGCACGGATCGTGTCGGCGCTGCTCCCGGTCCAGCCACGTCCGCGGACGATCGCCGCCAGCCGCGCGCTGAGTTCGGCGGCGGCGACCGGCTTGACGACGTAATCGTCGGCGCCCGCCTCAAGACCCTCGACCTTCTCGACCGACCGGCCAAGCGCGGTGAGCATGATCACCGGCACCGTCATGTTGCCATCGCGAAGCCGCGTCAGCACCGACATGCCGTCGATCTTTGGCAGCATCCGGTCGAGCACCACTGCATCGAACGGTGCGCTGTCGACCGCCGCCAGTGCCTCGCGGCCATCGATGGCGACCGTGACACGGTGATCGAGCCCGCGCAGCTCCTCCGCCATCGCCTGCGCGAACATCGCATCGTCCTCGACCAGCAACAGGTTCAGGCTCATCGTCGTCTCGCCGAAAGGGGCCCCCGCCCTACCGCGGTTTCGGCGTCGCGCAAACCGGTCCGCGCTACGCCGCCTTGAGTTGCGCCACGAAGCGATCGGTCGCGGCGCGGAGCTGGCGGGCCGTATCCAGCAGACTAGTCGCAGCGCGGGCGACCATGTCCGACAGCCCCGCCGTCTCGCCGGCGACCCGCGCGACGCCGAGCATCTCGTCGGCCATGCTGTCGATCCCCGCCGCGGTGCTGTCCGCGGTGCGCTCGATCGAGGCAGCGGTCTGGTGATGATGCCGCACCTCTGCCTGAATGGTGTCGGCGGCGGTTGCAAGGTGGCCGATCGTCGTCGCGATCCGGCCGAGCGCATCGTTGGCGACCCCCGCCCCCTGCTCCGCCGACCCGGCCAGCGCGCGGATCTCGCTCGAGGCACCGGTCGCCTGTCCGGCAAGCTGTTTGACCTCGCTCGCCACCACCTTGAACCCATTGCCGGCGTCGCCCGCGCGCGCCGCCTCGATCGTCGCGTTCAGCGCGAGCAGGTTGGTCTTGGCGGCGATCTGCTGGATCGAATTGGCGAAGCTGCCGATCGTCTGCGTCCGTTCCACCAGCGCGAGCATCGCCGCGTGGCTGAGCGTCGATGCCGTCCGCGCCTCCGTACCGAGCTGGACCTGCTGCTCGGCGACGGTCGCGATCGACGTCACCGACCGGGTCAGCGCGTGGATCTGCGCCGACAACCGCCCCGCGCTCTCCGACGACTGCGTCGCGGCGGCGGCGCTCGCTTCGGTCTGGCGGGTAGCCACCTGCGCGAGTTCGTTCAACGCGCGCGCCGATCCATCAAGCCGGGTGGAGGCCGAGCCGACCGTGTCGACGATATCCGCGACCGACGCCTGGAACGCCTCTGCCAGCGCCATCATCTCGGCAGCGCGACGCGCGGCCAGTTCGCGTTCGATCTCCAGCCGATGCTGGCGCTCGCGGCCTTCGCGCGCCTCGGCAGCCCGCATCGCGGTGATCGCCTGCTCCATCCGGTTGCGGCTGTCGATCGCTTCGCTCGCCAGCGCCTCGCTCTCGCAGCGCGCCGTTTCCTGGCGGATCATCAGGCTGCGCAACCGGGCGGTAACGTAGCCTAGTACCGCGAGTTGCAGTCCGACGGCGGCGGCATGGATGACGACTCGGCCGATATTGCCAGACCCCGTGAATACCCAACCCGGCGCCGCCATCTCCAGCACCAGATGATGGATCGCGATCAGGCCAGCGGCGAGTGCGACCGGCCGCCAGTCGCACAGCACCACCAGCGCGGCGAGCGCGACGAAGAAATACATGTGCGCGTCCATCTGCCAGGCATGTCCTTGCAACAGATAGACGCCGAGCGCGGGATACACCGCGGCCGGTGTGCCCGACACCAGCCGCGCCACCGGATCGTGACGCCGCCGCATCGCCATCAGCGTGGGCGCGAGATTGACGAGCACCGCGACGACCAGCACCGGGACGAGCCCGTCCGCATCGAGCCACAGCCCCATCAGACCGAGCCAAAGCGTGCAGACCCAACCGGTGATCGCGACGATGGCGATTCCGCGGGTACGAAAAACCTCGAGGTCGGTCGGGTTCATGCCGCCACCGCCGTCTCGCCGCAGGCTACGGCCGATGCCGCAACCATCACGACGCCGTGCGCCATCATGACCCCGGCCAATTGCGCACGATCGCCCCTGACCACGTAACTGTGCGGCAACGGTCCCGCGCCAATCAACAAGGCATGGCCGGCGAAAGCCATGGGCAGCAAGTTTGCGACCGCATTCGCGCCGACCGGCACGAGCAGATATTCGCCGTGCCGCGGCGGCCAAGCGATCAGCACCGCAGACCCGATGCAGACCGCGATACCCTGCGCGACAATACACATCGCCGCTGCGAAATTGTAAGAACGAACCATAGGTTCGACGTACATACAATGCGTTAGGCGGTAGTTAACGTATAGGTCACCGTTTCGCGGTCGCTCAATCAGTCAATCGATCACAGCGGTTCAGGGCAGCAGCAGCGTGCTCCCCCACGTCTCACCACTCTCGACCGCACGGTGCGCGTCGGCCGAATCCTCCAGCGCGAAAGTCTGACCGATTTCGGGGGTGATCGCGCCGCTGTCGAGCATCGCGAACAGGCGTGCGATACCGGCCTGCCTTTCCTCCGACGTGACATAATAATCGAACAGCGTCGGCCGCGTGACGAACAGCGAGCCTTTGCGCGCGAGAACGCCGATATTGACTCGGTCGACCACGCCGCCCGCATTCCCGTAGCTGACGATCAGACCACGCCTGGCCGTGCTGTCGAGGGAGGCGTCCCAGGTCGCGCCGCCCACGCCGTCCAGCACGATCGGCACACCCTTTCCGTCGGTGATCTCGCGGACGCGCGCGGAGATGTCTTCGGACTTGTGGTTGATGACGTGATCGGCGCCGGCCTTGCCCGTGCGCGCCGCCTTGTCCTCGCTGCCGACGCTGGCGATGACGGTCGCGCCGATCGCCTTCAGCCAGCCGACCAGGATGTGGCCGACTCCGCCTGCCGCCGCATGAACGAGCACGGTCTGGCCCGCCTGCACCTTGGCGCAGCGCTCGACCAGGAACTCGGCGGTGGTGCCCTTGAGCAGGATTGCCGCAGCGGTGCGGTCGTCGAGCGTGTCGGGCAACTTGAACAGCTGGGTCGCGGGCACGTTGCGCTCGGTCGCATAGGCGCCGCGCGACGGGCCGAACGTGCCGACCCGGTCGCCGGGCGCGAACCCGGTGACGCCCTCGCCGACCGCCATCACCACGCCCGCGGCCTCGCTGCCGAGTCCCGATGGCAGGTCGACCGGGTAGACACCGCTGCGGTGATAGGTGTCGATATAGTTCAGCCCGACCGCGGTGTTGCGCATCCAGACCTCGCCCTTGCCCGGCAGCGGCAGCTGTACGTCGCGCCACTGGATGACCTCCGGGCCGCCGGTCTGCTCGATGAATGCCACTCTCGCCATGCCCGACTCCTGATGAATTTCGGCGGCAACCTACCTGACGCGTTTCGGGTTGCAACCGATCTCCGGCGAGCCCATTCCTTGGCAAGACAAGATGCGGAGAGGCACGATGAAAAGCTATTTAAAGCAATATATCGATGGCGCGTGGGTCGAGAGCGAGGGCGGCACCGTCTATCAGGTGATCGACCCGTCGACCGAGCAGCCGTGCACCGAAATCACGCTTGGCACCGCCGCCGACGTCGACAAGGCGGTTGCTGCGGCGCGCGCGGCGTTCGAGAGCTGGAGCCAGACGAGCGTGCAGGAACGCCTCGATGTGCTCGGCCGAATCGTGACCGAGTACAAGGCGCGGATGCCCGATCTGGCGAAGGCGATGTCGCAGGAGATGGGCGCACCGATGGCGCTCGCGTCGATGGCGCAGGCACCCACGGGACTCGCGCATTTCTCGGCGACCGCCAAGGCGCTGGCGGCGTTCGAATTCTCGGAAGTCATCGGCAAGGCGACCGTCGTGCACGAGCCGCTCGGCGTTGTCGCGATGATCACGCCGTGGAACTGGCCGCTCAACCAGATCTGCGCGAAGGTCGCCCCGGCGCTGGCCGCGGGCGACACGATGATCCTGAAGCCCTCCGAGGAGGCGCCGTCGTGCGCGGTGATCCTCGCGGAGATCATGGACGCGGCGGGCGTGCCCGCGGGGGTGTTCAACCTCGTCAACGGCGACGGTCCGGGGGTCGGCGCGGCGCTGTGCGCGCACCGCGACGTCGACATGGTGAGCTTCACCGGATCGACGCGCGCGGGCATCGCGGTCGCGCTGGCGGCCGCACCGACGGTCAAGCGCGTGCATCAGGAACTCGGCGGCAAGGCGGCGAACCTCGTGCTCGAGGGGTCCGATCTGGCGGCGGTGCTGCCGCCGACGGTGGCCGGCGTGCTCGCCAATTCGGGGCAGAGCTGCATCGCGCCGACGCGCCTGCTCGTCCATGCGAGCCAGGTCGCGGAGGCGACCGCGATCGTGAAGTCGATGATGGAGCAGACCAAGGTCGGCGATCCCGCCGAGATGGGCCAGCATATCGGCCCGGTCGTCAACAAGGCGCAGTTCGACAAGATCCAGGGGCTGATCCAGTCCGCGATCGACGAAGGCGCGACGCTGGTGACGGGCGGCGTGGGTCGTCCGGACGGGCGCAATGCGGGCTATTACATCCAGCCGACGCTGTTCACCGACGTGCGCCCCGACATGCGGATCGCGCAGGAAGAGACGTTCGGGCCGGTGGCTACGATTACCGCCTATGCCGACCAGGACGAAGGTATTCGCATCGCCAACGCCACCGAATACGGGCTGTCGGCGACGATCTCCGGCGACCCAGCGGCGGCGGCGAAGGTCGCAGGCCGGTTGCGCGCGGGGCTGGTGACGATCAATTCGTGGAGCCCCGACATCGGCGCCCCGTTCGGCGGGTACAAACAGTCGGGCAACGGCCGCGAGAACGGCCGCTATGGCCTGACCGACTTCATGGAAGTGAAGACGATCACCGGCCTGCCGGGCGACGTGCGCGAGGGCAAGCCGGCTGAGGCAGGCGCGTAATCCCCTCTCAATCCTCCCCCCGCCAGGGGGAGGTGGCGCCGAAGGCGACGGAGGGGGAGGATACGGAGCAGGCGTTTTGCTTTCCTCCCCC
>NZ_LMLD01000010.1:272039-274594 GCF_001421825.1 Sphingomonas sp. Leaf38
CAAGGGCCAGCCACCTCCCCCTTGCGGGGGAGGATCGTTGGGTCGTCAGTGCACCGGCCACACCGCGACGATCAGCGGTGTCCCCACCAGCAGAACCAGCAACGACAGCGGTGCGCCCAGTCTTGCGTAATCGCTGAACTTATACCCCCCCGGCCCCATCACCAGCGTGTTGCACTGGTGGCCGATCGGGGTCAGGAAATCGCACCCTGCCCCGACCGCGGTCGCCATCAGGAACGCTTCGGGCCGGAACCCGAGATCGCCGGCAAACGTCGCGGCGATCGGCGCCATCACCAGCACGGTTGCCGCGTTGTTGAGGAACGGCGTCACCGCCATCGCCGCCGCCAGGATCAACGCGACCGCCCCCCAGGGCGGCAAGGTCGCCGCGGTCGACGACAGCCAAGTCGCGATGACCTCCGACGCGCCGGTCGTGCGCAGCGAATCACTGACCGGGATCAGCGCACCGAGCATGATCAGGATGGGCCATTCGACATGATCATACGCCTCGCGCACCGGCAGCACGCCGGTCGCCATGATCAGCCCCGCCGCCGCAAAGAACGCGACCGCCACCGGCACGAACCCCAGCGCGGTCGCACTCATCGCCACCGCGAGGATGGCGATCGGCAACCAGCTCCGCTTCGACACGCCAAGCCGCAACTCGCGCTGGGCGAGCGGCAGGCACCCGAGGTCGCGCAGCTTGCCCGGCAGCTGCTCGAGCGGCCCCTGCAACACCAGCACGTCGCCCGCGCGCAATTCGGTATTGGCGAGGCGGCGCGACAGATGTTCACCCTGCCGCGAGATCGCGATCAGGTTGACGCCGTAGCGCGCCTGCAACGCGAGCCGCGCCGCCGTCTTGCCGGCTAGCGCCGAGCCGAGCCCGATCACTGCCTCGATCACGCCGACCTCGTCGTCGTCGTCCTCGTCGGCCTTTTCGCGATCCTCGCCTTCGAGTTTCAGACGGTCGCGCGCGATGACGCGTTCGAGCGCATCGGGGTCACCGCCAAGGATCAGTGTGTCGCCCGCGCGCAGATGCGTGTGGTCGTGGGGCGCGCTGCGCATCCCGGCGCGCAGGATCCGCGTGATCGTCACCTCGCGATCGTGACGGTCGAGGAACGCGTCGACCGTCTCGTCGACTGCGGGCGAGCCTTCCGAGATCATCGCCTCGGTAACATAGCCCTTAATATCGAGCGCCTCGCCCATCGTCGGTGCCGCCCGCCGATCGCGTGGCAGCAGCCGGTAGGCGAAGCGAAGGTAGATCAGCCCCATCAGCGTTAGCCCAAGCCCGACTGGGGCGTAATCGAACATCCCGAACGGGTGTCCGGTCATCTGTTCGCGCACGCGGCTGACGATGATGTTGGGCGACGTACCGACCAAAGTGATCAGCCCGCCGAGCAGCGAAGCGGACGCCATCGGCATCAGGAAGACCGAGGGCGAGGTGTCGTTCTTCTTCGCCATCTGGAACGCGGCGGGCATCAGCATCGCCAGCGCGCCGATGTTCTTGACGAGCGCGGAGGCAAACCCGACCGATGCGGTCAGCAGCAACAACTGCGAGCGGACTCGCGTCACGCGCTTGGCGAACTTGGCGAGCGCGACTTCGATGATGCCCGACCGCTGGACCGCCGCCGAGATCACCAGCGCCGAACCGACGATGATGACGATATCGTCGGAGAAGCCCTTGAACGCGTCCTTCGGGCTGACGATGCCGAGCGCGATGCTGGCGAGCAGCGCGAGGATCGCGGTGACGTCGTAGCGGAACCGGCCCCAGATGAAGAGCGCCATCATGCCGATCAGCGTGGCGATCGAGAGATACTGGGGTAGGGTCATCGGGTCTCCGCGTGTCGACCCCTTGTAAGCGCGGGCTTGCGGCGGTTGTTCCGCGCGCGAGCCCGAACCTTAGTCGAGGTTAGGACGAAGCCAGCGTTCGGCGGTCTTCAGGTCCGCGCCGCGCCGCGCCGCATAGTCCTCGAGCTGGTCGCGACCGACGCGCGCGACGCCGAAATACTCGGCCTGCGGATGGCCGAAATAGAAGCCCGAGACGGCGGCGGTCGGGAACATCGCGAAGCTCTCGGTCAGTTCGAGCCCGGTCGCGGTCTCGGCATCGAGCAGGTCGAACAGGATCGGCTTGAGGCTGTGGTCCGGGCATGCGGGATAGCCGGGCGCCGGGCGGATGCCGCGATACTGTTCCTTGATCAGCGCGTCGTTGGTGAGCTGTTCCTCCGGCGCATAGCCCCAGAGTTCCTGGCGGACATGCTTGTGAAGCCGCTCGGCAAAG
This sequence comes from Sphingomonas sp. Leaf38, assembly GCF_001421825.1. Classification (NCBI taxonomy): domain Bacteria; kingdom Pseudomonadati; phylum Pseudomonadota; class Alphaproteobacteria; order Sphingomonadales; family Sphingomonadaceae; genus Sphingomonas; species Sphingomonas sp. Leaf38. The sequence goes on from NZ_LMLD01000010.1 coordinate 274,309, forward strand.
GCTTCGGCGAACCGGTCGGCGAGCGCCTTCAGCAGGATGTCGTTATAGTCGTCATGCCCGGCCTTGAAGCGCGCGATATGCTCGTCGATCCCGTGGATGCCGACCGCGAACCCGCCGAACCAATCGTCCTGCGTGTCGACGAAATCGGCAAGGCACATGTTCGCGCGGCCCTCGCGCTTGGCGATCTGCTGGCGCAGCATCGGGAGGCGCACCTCCTTCTGCTCCCTCTCCCCTGCGGGGAGAGGGTCGGGGTGAGGGGCTGTTCCGGGCGCAGCATTGCTTGGCT
>NZ_LMLD01000010.1:274639-276688 GCF_001421825.1 Sphingomonas sp. Leaf38
AGCAGTGACCACCACATCATCCCCCTCGCGCCGCGCCGGCCACAACCCCGCAACACCACGCGGCGTCAGCCACTTCTCCGCAACGATCGTGTCCAGCATCGCCTGCGCGTCCGCATATAGCGACGACGCGCTCTCGCCGACGACCTCGTCGGTCAGGATCGCGGGGAAATTGCCCGCCAGCTCCCACGCACGGAAGAACGGCGTCCAGTCGATATAGTCGCGCAGATCAGACAGGTCCCAATCCGCGAAGACGTGCACACCGGGCTTCGCGGGCGCGCCCGGCTTCAGCGAAAAGTCCGCGACGAACTTGCGCTCGCGCGCGGTCTCGATCGGGATCAGTTCGCTCTGCCCCTTGTTCGCGCGCGAGATCCGTACCGCCTCATATTCGTCCGCGGTCTTGGTCACGAAGTCGTCGCGGATCGTGTCGCTGACCAAGGTCGACGCCACGCCCACCGCGCGGCTCGCGTCGAGCACATGCACCACGGGCCCGTCATAAGCGGGCGCGATCCTGAGCGCGGTATGGACCTTCGACGTCGTCGCGCCGCCGATCAGCAGCGGCATCGTCATGCCCGCGCGCTTCATCTCCTCGGCGACCGTCACCATCTCGTCGAGGCTCGGCGTGATGAGGCCCGACAGCCCGATCATGTCGGCGTCGTTCTCGTTCGCGGCCTCGAGGATCTTCGACCATGGCACCATCACGCCCAGATCGACCACGTCGAAGCCGTTGCACTGCAGCACCACGCCGACAATGTTCTTGCCGATGTCGTGCACGTCGCCCTTGACGGTCGCCATGATGATCTTGCCCTTGCCGCGCGCGCCGGGCTCCTTCATCGCCTCGATATATGGCAGCAGGTGCGCGACCGCCTTCTTCATCACGCGCGCCGACTTCACCACCTGCGGCAGGAACATCTTGCCCGATCCGAACAGGTCGCCAACGACGTTCATCCCGTCCATCAAAGGGCCTTCGATCACCTCGATCGGCCGTCCGCCGTCATTGGCGATGATCAGGCGCGCTTCCTCGGTATCCTCGACGACATGCAGGTCGATGCCCTTGACCAGCGCATATTCGAGCCGCTTGTTGACCGACAGCGAGCGCCATTCGGCTGCCGCCTTCTCCGCGACCACGTCGGTGCCGCGATAGCGTTCGGCGAGCTGGACGAGCCGCTCACCCGCCTCGGGATCGGTGTTGAGCACGACGTCCTCGACCGCCTTGCGCAGTTCGGGGTCGATATCGTCGTAGATGTCGAGCTGGCCGGCGTTGACTATCGCCATGTCCATGCCCGCGGGGATCGCATAATACAGGAACACGCTGTGCATCGCGCGGCGGACGGGCTCGTTGCCGCGGAACGAGAAGCTGAAGTTCGACAGCCCGCCCGAGATATGGACGTGCGGGCAGCGCGCCTTGATCTCGCGGCACGCCTCGATGAAGTCGACGCCGTAATTGTCGTGCTCCTCGATCCCCGTCGCGACCGCGAAGACGTTGGGATCGAAGATGATGTCCTCAGGGGGAAAGCCGATGCCGACAAGCAGCTTGTAGGCGCGCTCGCAGATCTCGACTTTCCGCTCCTTGGTGTCCGCCTGCCCGACCTCGTCGAACGCCATCACGACCACCGCCGCGCCGTAGGCCATGCACTTCTTGGCCTGGGCGAGGAACTGCTCCTCGCCCTCCTTCATGCTGATCGAATTGACGATCGGCTTGCCGCTGACGCACTTCAGCCCCGCCTCGATCACGCTCCACTTGGAACTGTCGACCATGAACGGGATGCGCGCGATGTCGGGTTCCGCGGCGATGAGCTTGAGGAACGTCGTCATCGCGTGGTGCGCGTCGAGCAGCCCCTCGTCCATGTTGACGTCGAGCACCTGCGCGCCGCTCTCGACCTGCTGGCGCGCGACCTCGACCGCGGCGGGATAGTCGCCCGCCATGATCAGCTTCTTGAAGCGCGCCGAGCCGGTGACGTTGGTACGCTCGCCGATGTTGACGAAACTGGTGGAGGAGGTGGTGGTCATGATCTGCTTTCCTCCCCTCCCGCTTGCGGGAGGGGTCGGGGG
>NZ_LMLD01000010.1:276744-277592 GCF_001421825.1 Sphingomonas sp. Leaf38
GGGGAACTATGCCGCCATCGTGAACGGTTCGAGGCCGGCGAGTTTGGTCCGCACCTCCGGGCTCGCGACCGCGCGCGGTTCCAGCCCGCGCACGCCGTCGGCCATCGCCTTGATATGCGCCGGCGTCGACCCGCAACAGCCGCCGAGCACGTTGACCTGCTTGGCCACCGCCCATTCGCCGACCAGCCCAGCGGTCGTCGCCGGCATCTCGTCATACTCGCCGAGTTCGTTGGGCAGCCCGGCATTCGGGTAGATCATGATCAGCGTGTCGGCGATCCCCGACAGCGTCTTCACGTGCGGCCGCAGCTGCTCCGCGCCGAACGAACAGTTCAGCCCGATCGTCACCGGCCGCGCATGCCGCACCGCGTGCCAGAACGCCTCGACCGTGTGCCCCGACAGGTTGCGCCCCGACAGATCGGTCAGCGTCATCGACAGCATGATCGGCACGTCGCGCCCGAGGTCGTCGCCCGCCTCGATCGCCGCCATGATCCCGGCCTTGGCGTTGAGCGTATCGAACACCGTCTCGATCAGGATGAAGTCGACGCCCACCCCCTCGCCGCCTTCGAGCAGCGCGTCGATCTGCTCGCGGTAGACGCCCTTCAGATAATCGAAATCGATCTCGCGAAAGCCCGGATCATTGACGTCGGGCGACAGCGACAGCGTCTTGTTGGTCGGCCCGATCGCGCCCGCCACGAAGCGCGGCCGTCCGTCCTTCGCTTCATATTCTGTCGCGAGCCGGCGGGCGATCTTCGCGCTTTCGACGTTGATCGCGCGGACCAGATGCTCGGCGCCGTAATCCGCCTGTGAAATGACGTTCGCGCTGAACGTGTTGGTCGACACAATGTCCG
>NZ_LMLD01000010.1:277657-277847 GCF_001421825.1 Sphingomonas sp. Leaf38
GTCGTTGTTGCCCTTCTGGTCGTGGCTGAGATTCAGGTCGCCCGCATAGGCGGCCTCGTCGAGCTTCCAGTTCTGGATCTCGGTCCCGAACGCGCCGTCGGTGATCAGGATGCGCTTGGCGGCTTCCGCGTTGAAACGTTCACGTGGTGTCATCGTCAGTCTCCTCCCCTCCCGCTTGCGGGAGGGGTCG
>NZ_LMLD01000010.1:277895-361196 GCF_001421825.1 Sphingomonas sp. Leaf38
CCTCCCCCAACCCCTCCCGCAAGCGGAAGGGGAGTTACGCCGCAGCCACCGTCACATCGCTCTTCGCGCGCACGCCGAGCATATGACAGATAGCATAGGCGAGTTCGGCGCGGTTGAGCGTGTAGAAGTGGAAATCCTTCACGCCGCCCGCATAAAGCCGCCGGCACATCTCGGCCGCGATCGTCGCCGCGACGAGCTGTCGCGCGGCGGGATGATCGTCGAGCCCTTCGAACAGCCGGTCCATCCAGGCCGGGATCTCCGCGCCGCAAAGCCCCGCGAACTTGCGCGTCTGCGCGACGTTCGACACCGGCAGGATGCCCGGCAGGATCTGCGCGGTGATCCCCGCCGCGGCAACCCGGTCGCGAAACCGGAAATAGGCTTCCGGCGAGAAGAAGAACTGCGTGATCGCACGGCTCGCGCCCGCATCGAGCTTGCGCTTCAGATTGTCGATATCCGCATTGGGATCACCCGATTCCGGATGGCATTCGGGATAGGCCGCGACCGAGATTTCGAACGGGTGCAGCTTGCGCAGACCCGCGACCAGCGCCGCCGCATTCTCATACCCGCCCGGATGCGCCTGATAGGGCTGGCCGAGCGTCGGCATGTCGCCGCGCAACGCGACGATATGGCGCACGCCCGCCGCCCAATATTCCTCGGCGACCTGGTCGATTTCGGCCTTGGTCGCTTCGACGCAAGTAAGATGCGCCGCCGCGTTCATCGACGTCTCGCGCTGGATCCGCGCGACGGTGGCGTGCGTCCGCTCGCGCGTCGATCCGCCCGCACCGTAGGTGACCGACACGAAATCGGGCGCGAGCGGCTCCAGCGTGCGGATCGCCTCCCAGAGCTGCGTGTCCATCTTCTCGGTCTTGGGCGGGAAGAATTCGAAGCTGATGCCGACGTCGCCCGCCAGATCCGCGAACAACGGTTCCTCGAGTGCGCGTCGCGCTTCCGCCAATTGGGGGATCGAAATGTTCGTCATGCCGCCTTCACCTCACGCAGGCTCGCGCCGATCTTGCGACCGAGCCATAATTTCACCGTCAACTCGCCGCCCTCGAGCGTCTCGACGCGCGCCGTCTGCAAGCCCGCCGCGTCAAACCACGCCGCCATCTGTTCGTCCGCGAACCCGAGCCGGGTATGCGCGTCGCGCAGTCGTAATTCCTCGCGGTCGTGGCTTGCAAAATCAGCGATCAGCAACCGCCCGCCGGGCGCAAGCACGCGCGCCGCCTCGCTGACCGCGGCGCCGGGCTGCTGTGCGAAATGCAGGACATGGTGCAAGATCGCGACATCGGCCGCGGCATCTTCGAGCGGCAACGCGTACAGGTCTGCCTGGCGAAGTTCGGCATGCGCCATGTCGTGCAGCTTGGCACGCGCGAGCCGCAGCATCTCCGAGCTCCGATCGATCCCGAGCGCGACCTTGGCACGCCCGCCGAACAGCTCGAGCATCCGACCAGTGCCGGTGCCGATATCGATCAGCGTCTCCATCGGCGCCGCGCCGAGCACCGCTGCCATCGCCGCCTCGATCTCGCTTTCGGCGACGTGGAGCGAGCGGATCGCATCCCATTCGTCGGCATGCCCCTCGAACCACGCCGCCGCACTCGCCGCGCGGTCCGCGCGCACCGCCGCCAGCCGCGCCGCATCCGCGACCGCCCAGTGATCGGGCTCTGCCTTGGCCCACGCATCGAGCGCCGCCGCGATCGGCTCGACCGCGCTTGGCGTGCCCAGCGCGACGAAGACCCAGCTGCCCTCCTTGCGCCGCTCGGCAAGCCCGGCGTCGCACAGGATCTTCACATGCCGCGAGACGCGCGGCTGGCTCTGCCCGAGCACCTGTGCGAGCTCGCCGACCGACAGCTCCATGCGCCGCAACAGCGCGAGAATCCGCAACCGCGTCGCGTCCGCCAATGCACGGAAGATTTCGAGCGCCATCGTCATGCCAGCTCATATAAAGATTTCTTTATATGAGGTCAACGCAGCCGTAAGCCTCTGCGACTTATCGCATCGCGTCCGATCGTGACGGATCGGAAACGCTTCATCCGCGTTCGATTGCGCTATGGACCCGGCATTTGCTGGTCCACATAGGGCCACGTCCCCGGGGATACCCGAGGGAGGGACGCCAGATCGTCAACGGGAGTAGTTTATATGAAGAAGTTTCTGATCCCCGCGCTGGCCCTGACGGCCGGTCTCGCAGCCTGCAGCAACAACGCGCAGGACCAGACGGCACAGGCCGCCAACGCAATCGCCGCCGATGCCAGCGCGACCACCGCCAACGCGGTCGACGACGTCAGCGCCGCCAGCGATCGTGCGCTGGGTTCGGCCGAGCGTTCGCTCGACAATGCCGGTGCGCGCCTGGACAACGCCACCGACAATCTCGACGTGAAGGCCGACCGCGCCGGGGACCGTATCGAAGCCGGTGCAGACCGCGCAGGCGCCTCGATCAGCAACGGTGCCGACCGCGCTGCCGATGCCACGGGCAACGCGCTGACCCGCGCCGGCAATGCGATCAAGGACTAATCCCTGAATGGATCGCCGCCTGCCTCCCCTCGTCATCCCGCCGAACGCCGGGATCTCTTGGTTCGGGTCTCGTCGACCCAAGCGGAAAGATACCAGCGTTCGCTGGTATGACGGATGGGGCGCGGCGGTCCTTCTACCCGTGGCGCTGGCAGCCTGCTCGCCCGCCAGCGAACCCGGGGCCGTTACCGCCGACGAGGCGCATCAGTTGAACGAGGCGGCCGCGATGCTCGATGCGAACAGCGTCGATCTCAACGCGGTCGTCGCCGCTCCTGACGAAACGGCGCCCGAGACAGACATACCCTCAAATCAAAGTGATCAGACGCGATGACGCTGCGCCGCCTCGGTTCGACCGATCTCAAGATCGCCCCCCTCGTCCTCGGCGGCAACGTCTTCGGGTGGACGGCTGACCGCGCCGCCAGCTTTGCGGTGCTCGACGCATTCGTCGCGGGCGGCGGCACGATGATCGATACCGCCGACATCTATTCAGCCTGGGTCGACGGCCACAAGGGCGGCGAATCCGAGAGCATGATCGGCGAATGGCTGAAGGCCAGCGGCAAGCGCGACGACGTGCTGATCGCGACCAAGGTCGGCATGCTGCCCGGCGAAGGCGGCGAGAAGCTCGCGCCGGCGCGCATCGCCGCAGCAGCCGAAGCCTCGCTCAAGCGCCTCGGCACCGATCGGATCGATCTCTATTACGCGCATCAGGACGATGAGGATGTCGCGCAGGAGGACGTCCTCGAAGCGTTCGGCAGGCTCGTCGATGCCGGCAAGGTCCGCGTCATCGGCGCGTCCAATTTCCACGCCGCTCGCCTGAAGTCCGCGGTCGACGCGGCCAAGACGGCGGACCTGCCGCGCTATCACGTGCTCCAGCCCGAATATAACCTCGTCAGCCGAACCAAGTTCGAGGGCGAGTTGCAGGATTACTGCGTCACCGAGAATATCGGCGTGCTGCCCTATTACGGCCTCGCCTCGGGCTTCCTGACCGGCAAATACCGCACCAAGGACGATCTCGGCCAGAGCGTCCGCGGTGGGCGGATGGGCGAATTGCTCGACGGCAAGGGCAAGGCCGTGCTCGACGCGATGGACTCGGTGGTCGAGGCGACCGGCGCCACGCATGCGCAGGTGGCGCTGGCATGGCTGATCGCGCAGCCCGGCGTCACTGCGCCGATCGCCAGCGCCACCAGCGTGAGGCAGATCGAAGACCTGCTGCCTGCGATGACGCTCGAACTGACCGAGGATCAGCTGGGACCCCTCACCGACGCCGGCGTCTGATCGCTTGATCCTCCCCCGTAAGCGGGAGGTGACGCGAGGCGACGGAGGGGGCGGCAAGACCCGCGCCCGTTCCGTGTCCTCTCCCTCCGTCATCTTCGATGACACCTCCCCCCGCGGGGGTGAATTGGTCGGCGTTCCGCTTCGTTTACGCCCCCCAGGGGCCAGTCGTTTTGGGGACCGATACGCCCGATGGCTTGGCAGATACGCCGTCAAGTCCGGCGAGCGGCAACGCGTCCGAGGCCTCTCCGCTCTGCACCGGCACCGATACGAGAATCGCAATATCCGCCGCCGTCTCCGGGTCGGTCAGCCGATGGACGATGTCGCGCACCGTCGCGACCTCCCAGCCATCCTCAGACGCAATCGCGAGCTTGTGGCCGACCGCCGGCAGCGCGTCGAATTCGTAATCCTCCTGCCGATCGGCGCCGACCCAATTCGCGCCCATGAAAATCCGAACCAGCATTCGCGAACCTCTTTATCGTTTCAGTCTTCGCCCACCGCGCGGTGCGCTACTTCGCCAGCCCTAGCTGTTGCAGCATGAAGGCCTGCCACTCGGCATTCTGGCGATACCGCTCGAACCGGCCCGACTTTCCGCCATGCCCCGCCTCCATGTTGACACGGAACAGCAGCGGGTTCGTATCGGTCTTCCTCTCGCGCAGCTTGGCGACCCATTTGGCCGGCTCGTAATATTGCACCTGGCTGTCCCATAGCCCCGTTCCGACATAGAGCGACGGATACGCCTTCGCCTCGACGTTGTCGTAGGGCGAATAGCTCAGTATATAATCGTAGGACGCCTTCTTCGCGGGGTTCCCCCACTCGTCGTACTCGAACGTCGTCAGCGGGATCGACGCGTCGAGCATCGTCGTGACGACATCGACGAACGGCACCTGCGCGATGATCAGCTTGTAGTCCGCCGGCGCCATGTTCGCGATGCCGCCCATCAGCAGCCCGCCCGCGCTGCCGCCCATCGCGGCCACCCGGTCCTTGGCGGCATATTTCTGCGCAACGAGATAGCGGGTGACGTCGATGAAGTCGGTGAAGCTGTTCTTCTTGTTGAGCAGATGCCCGTCGTCATACCAGCCGCGCCCCATCTCCTGCCCGCCGCGGATATGCGCGATCGCGTAGACGACGCCGCGGTCGAGCAGGCCGATCCGGCCCGGATCGACGGCCGGATCGCTCGAAATGCCGTAGCTGCCATAGGCATATTGGAAGAGCGGCGCGGTGCCGTCGCGCTTCACACCCTTGGCATAGACCAGCGAGACCGGCACGCGCGTACCGTCGCGCGCGGGTGCCCAGACGCGTTCGGTGACGTACTTCGCGGGATCATAGCCCGGCACCGGGGCGACCTTCAGCACGCGCCGCTCGCCGGTCTGCGCGTTGACCTCGTAGGTCGTCGTCGGGGTCACGAGCGAGCCATAGGTGTAGCGCACCCACGGCGTCGCGGTTTGGTCGTTGACGTCGAGCGACATGCGATAGGCGGGTTCGTCGGCGGTGACGGGCGTGGACTTGCCCGCGTCGCTCAGCACGCGGATCATGCGGTTGCCGCCTTCGCGCTGGTCGATCGCGACGAAGCCGTCGAACGGCTTGAAGCCTTCGATGAAGACGGTGTCGCTGGCCGGCGTCAGGTCACGCCACGCCGCCGTACCCTTGGCCAGGTCCGCGTCGGCGACGGTGACGAGCTTGTAGTTCTTCGCAGCGCGGTTGGTGCGGATGATCCAGCGATTGCCGATATGATCCGCGCCGTAGCGGAACTCGCGCGCGCGCGGCGCGACGATCGTGAAGCGGGTCGGCGCGGCGGCGGGGGCACAGCGTTGCTCGTCGCTGACCGTGCTGCCGACGCCGATGCAGACAAACCTGTCGTCGGCGGTGCGCGAGACCTCCATCGAATAGGTGTCGTCCTTCTCCTCGTACAGCAACCGATCGCTGGTGACGGGGGTGCCGAGGACATGTGCCTTCACGCGGTAGCCGCGCAGCGTCACCGGGTCCTTCTCGACGTACAGGATGGTCTTGTTGTCGTCCGCCCAGACGACGTTGGGCTCGATGTTCGAGACGGTATCGGCGAGGAGCGCGCCGGTCGCGAGATCCTTCACCTTGAGCACATATTGGCGGCGCCCCACCGTGTCCTCGGCCCAGGCGACGCGGCGGTTGTCGGGGCTGACCGCCCAGTCGCTCAGCGCGAAGAAGCTGTGGCCCTTGGCCATCGCCGGCTGGTCGAACAGCGTTTCGGCCGGCGCGGTGCGGCTGCCCTTGCGGCGTTCGAGGATCGGATAATCCGCGCCGGTCTGGAACCGGGAACCGTAATAATAGCCGTTCTTCGCATAGGGGACCGAGCTGTCGTCCTGCTTGATATGCGCGACGGTGTCTTCGTAGAGTTTGGCCTCGAGCGGTTTGAGCGACGCCAGCTGCGCATCGGCATAGGCGTTCTCCGCGGCGAGATAGGCGAGCATCTCGGGGTTCTTGCGCGTGTCGTCGCGCAGCCAGTAATAATCGTCTTCGCGCGCGCCGTTGGGCGAGGTCACCAGAAACGGTTTCTTGGCCACGCGCGGCGGCTGCACCTGCGCGACCGCCGCCGTCGAGACCAGCGCTACGCCTGCCAGCATCATGTATCGCATCGTCATTGTGCTGCTCCCGTCACTGCTGCCGGCTTCCGATATCGATCGAACCAGGCGATGATCGCCGACGCCTTGGCCGCGGATTGCGACGGGCGGGCCGCGAGGCCGCCATGGCTCGCGGCCGGCACCTTCACCAGCGCGGTCGGCACGCCGCGGATCTGCAGCGCGGCGTAATATTGCTCGGATTCGCTGACCGGCGTCCGGTAATCGTCGCCACCGACCACCACCAAAGTCGGCGTCTTGACGTTGCCGACGATGCTCAGCGGCGAGCGGTTCCAATAGCTCATCGGATCCTCCCACGGCAGCTTGGTGAACCAGTAGCGTGAGGTGAACAGCGTGTTGTCCATCGTCAGCGCCTCGCTGATCCAGTTGATCACCGGCTTCTGCGTCGCGGCGGCCTTGAACCGGTCGGTCTTGCCGACGATCCACGCGGTCAGCAGCCCGCCGCCCGATCCGCCAGTGACGAACAGATTGTCCGGATCGGCGGTGCCGTCGGCGATCGCCGCGTCGACCGAGGCGATCAGGTCGTCATAATCGGCGGCGGGATAGGTCTTGTCGATCAGGTTCGCGAACTCGGCGCCGTACGAGGTCGAGCCGCGCGGGTTGGTCCAGAGCACCGCATAGCCGGCGGCGGCGTAAAGCTGCATGTCGGTCGCGAAGCCGGGGCCATAGGCGGCGTTCGGCCCGCCATGGATCTCCAGGATCAACGGCACGCGCTGGCCAGCGACGCGGCCCGGCGGGGTGGCGAGCCAGGCGTCGATTGGCCGACCGTCGGGCGCGGTCACCGCGATCTTGCGCACTGGAGCAAGCGCCTTCGATCCGGTCAGCACCGCGTTGAGCGTCGTCAGGCGGCGCGGCTTGCCGCCCGCCAGCACCCAGACGTCTGCCGGGGCGCTCGCGTCGCCACCGGTATAGGCGATCGTGCCGCCCTTCGAGACGGAGAAGTCGCCGCCGGTATAGGGGCGATCGAGCCCGCCGCCCGCGACATTGTCGATCAGCGGCGTGACCCGGCCGTCGACGCCGATGCGTGCGACCTTGCGCTGGCCGTGATCGTCATAGCTCGCATACAGGCTGCGGCCGTCGGCGGCCCACACCGCGTCCTCGATTCCGCGGTCGAGCGTGGCGGTCAGCGAGCGCGGCGATGCCGCATCACGGTCGCCGACGTAGAGTTGCGTGTTCTCATAGCTGCGGCGCTTGTCGTCGAAGCCGAGCCACGCGATCTTCGCACCGTCGGGCGAGACGCGAGGCTGGGCGTCGGGGCCGTCGCGCGTCGTCAGCGTCCGCATCGTGCCGCTCGCCGCATCGACCGCGATCACGTCGGAATTCATCACCTGGCGATCCGCCGCGGGCCCACGGATCGCAGCGAAAACGATGCTGCGGCCATCGGGCGTCCACGACAGCGGGCCGCCATCGTCGAACTTGCCATAGGTCAGTTGCCGCGCCGCGCCCCCGTCCGCGCCGACCACGAACAGATGGTCGTAGCCCGGCTTCACATAGCCCGGCCCGTCGTTGCGATAGTTGACGCGGTCGATGATCGTCAGCGGTTCGGCCCATTTCGCACCCTCGGGCTTGGCCGGGGCGGCGCCGAGCTTGGTGCCCTCGCCCGCCACCGTCGCGATATAGGCGAGCCTTGTCCCTTCGGGCGACCAGGCGAGCGCCTGCGGATCGCCGGGGAAGCTCGTGATCCGCGCGCTCTGCGCCGCACCGATCCCGCGCACGAACAGCTGCGATCCCTCGCCATCGCGCGCGGCATAGGCGATGCGCGATCCATCGGGCGACCAGCGCGGGCTGCTGCCGTCGGTGGCGAACGGCGTCTGCCGGCCGCTCGCGACGTCGATCAGCCAGAGCGAGGACTGCATCTTGTCGGTCATCACGTCGCCGGTGCGGCGGACATAGACGATCGTCTTGCCGTCCGGGCTGATCTGCGGGTCCGCCGCGATCGTCAGACCAAACAGGTCGCTGCCGGTTAAGCTGCGCGTCGGACCTTCGGATAGCGGTGCGGTCGGCTGGTGTTGCGCGAACGCCGGCGTCGCCGCTAGCAGGAGAAAGGCAAGGGTCAAGCGCAACGGGCGGCTCCTTCGAATGAACCGCGCGAAGATGACATAATATTACGTGGTGGCAAGCGGTACGAACGTCACCGGCAGTCCGTCCTTCGGGCGCGGAATCGGGAAGACCTGCCACGCATCGCCGCTCCCCGCCGCCGCCTCAATCCGGTAGCGCGTCAGCAGATGCGCGATCAGCAGCCGCATCTGCATCGTCGCGAAGTGCAGCCCGATGCACATATGCGCGCCGCCGCCGAACGGCACCCACGCGAACCGGTGCCGCCCCTTCGACGCCTCGGGCGTAAAGCGCAGCGGATCGAACCGATCGGGATCGGGCCAGAATTCCGCCATGTGGTGCGTATAGGTGATGCCGACGCCGACGCTCGTCCCCGCCGGGATATCGAACCCGCCGAAGCGGAACGGCTTGAGCGCGCGGCGCGGGATCGACGGGACCGGCGGCATCATCCGCAGCGATTCCTTGAACGCATATTCGGTAAGGACGAGGCGATCGAGCTGCTCGGTCAGCGGCAGCGCCGTATCCAGCGCGGCGACCTCGGCGCGCAACCGCTCCTGCCACTCCGGGTTGCGCGCGAGCAGCATGACGAGGCTCGTCGCGGACGAGGTGATCGTGTCGTGCGCGGCCATCATCAGGAAGTTCATGTGATCGGCGATGGCGAGTGCGGTCAGCGGCGCGCCGTCGTCATCGGTCGCACGACAGAATTGCGAGAAGAAATCCTGCCCGTCGCCGCTGCGTCGCGCGGGGATCTCGCGCTCGAAAAAGTCGACGAGATAGGCGCGCGCCTTCACGCCCTTGCGCATCTGCGTGCCCGGCCAGGGTTTGCGGATCGGCGAGACGCTCGCCTGCACCTCGTCGACGAACGCCTGGTTGATCCGGTCCGCCTCCGCCCCCAGCGGCACGCCGAGGAAGCTGGTCGCGGCGAGATCGAGCGTGAGTTTCTTTACGACGTCGTAGAAGCGTACCGTGCGGCCGGCCCAGCCGCCGATCGCGGCCGCGATCCCGGTATCGAGTTCGGTAGCATAATGCCGCATCGGCTCGGGCTTGAACGCGACCGACAGCGTTTTCCGGTCGGTGCGGTGCTTCTCGAAATCCATCAGCATCAGACCGCGCGGGAACAGCAGGTTGAGGAGCGGGCCCCAGCCCTGCTCGGACGAAAATATCTTGTCGCGATCGAACAGGATCAGCTCGTTCGCGTCGGGCCCGAGCAGCATCAGCCCCGTCCCGCCGAGCGCGGTGTTGCGATAGACCGGCCCGAATCGCGCGACCATGCTGCGCGGAAATCCGATCGGATCGGCCAGCAATTTGAACGTGTTCCCGAACAGCGGGAGGCCGTCGTCACCCGGGATGTGATCGAGTGCGCCTTTACGCTGGCGCGGGAGCCAGTGCGGGCTGGCATTCTGCAACATGGCGTGGCTCATCGTCGGATCCTCAGCGACATGCCGGCTTGGCAAGCCTCGAATACGAGCATAACTATTGTTCTGCAACCGGGACGCGGATCTTGGGGCTTTGACAGGAGAGATGCATGGACCTCGCAAATTGTGCTGCCGTCGTGACCGGCGGCGCGTCGGGCCTGGGCGCCGCCACCGCGCGCGCGCTGGCCGCCAAGGGCGTGAAGGTGGCGATCTTCGATCTCCAGGTGGACAAGGGCGAGGCGCTGGCCGACGAGATTGGCGGCGTCTTCTGCAAGGTCGACGTGACGTCGGATGACAGCGTCGATGCGGGGTTCGCGGCAGCACGCGCGGCGCATGGGCAGGAGCGGATCCTCGTCAATTGCGCGGGCACTGGGAATGCCGCGAAGACCGCAGGGCGATCGAAGCAGGACGGCTCGATCAAGCATTTCCCACTCGATGCGTTCGACCGGATCATCCAGATCAACCTGGTCGGCACGTTCCGCTGCCTCGCCAAGTCGGCGGCGGGTATGCTGACGCTGGAGCCCGGCGACGACGGTGAGCGTGGGGCGATCGTGAATACCGCGAGCGCTGCGGCGGAAGACGGCCAGATGGGGCAGGCCGCCTATTCCGCGTCGAAGGCGGGCGTGGTCGGCATGACGCTGCCGATCGCGCGCGACCTGATGAGCGAGGGGATCCGGGTGAATACGATCCTGCCGGGAATCTTCGATACGCCGCTACTGGCCGCGGCACCGCAGCCGGTTCGCGATGCGCTGGCGGCGTCGGTGCCGTTTCCCAAGCGGTTGGGGCGGCCGGAGGAGTTCGCGGCGCTGGCGCTGACGATGATCGAATGCGGGTATTTCAACGGCGAGGACGTGCGGCTGGACGGCGCGATCCGGATGGCGCCGCGGTAAAGCGGGCCGAGCCGCCCATCCTCGTTCCACCGTCATCCTGACGAAAGTCAGGATCCAGTGCCACGAACGCCGTCGCTTGTGATCCTGGATCCTGACTTTCGTCAGGATGACGGGAAATAGGGGCTGGCGGAGGTCCCCATCGCGCGGCGCCCCCACCACTCCGGCGAAGGCCGGAGCCCAGTTGGAAAGGTCGGCGTAAACGAAGCGCGGTTCTTCGTTAACAACGTTCCCAAACTGGGCCCCGGCCTCCGCCGGGGAGGGGCATCTCGGTGGTTAAGCGGCCGCGCCCTCAGGCCGCCCTAGCCAGGTGCCGCCCGCGTATCATGTCCGCGGCCTTCTCGGCGATCATGATCGTCGGCGCGTTGGTGTTCGATCCGATCAGCGTCGGCATCACCGATGCATCCACGACCCGGAGTCCTCGCAGCCCGCGCACCGCTAACGTCGCATCGACCACTGCCAGCGCGTCGTCCGCCGTCCCCATCTTGCACGTCCCCACCGGGTGGTAGATCGTCTCCGCGGTCCGGCGCACCCAGGCGTCGATCTCGTCGTCGGTCCGCACGTCCTCGCCTGGGGACACTTCTGCGACACGGTACGGATCGAGCGCCGCCTGCCGTGCGACATCGCGACCGATGCCGATACAGGCGCGCATCACCCGGCGATCCTCCGCGGTCGCCAGATAGTTGGCGGCGATCACCGGATCGGCGAACGGATCCGCCGAGGCGACACCGATCCGCCCTCGGCTTTCAGGGCGCAACTGGCAGAGATGCAGCGTGAAGCCGTCTGCGGTCGCCTTGACCTTGCCGTGATCCTGCATGATCGCGAGCACCGCGTGAATCTGCACGTCGGGGCGCGACAGCCCCTCGCGCGACGACACGAACGCGCCCGCCTCGAGGAATTGCTGCCGCCCTGCCCCCTTGCCGCGGAGCATGTAGTTGAGCCCCACGCCGAGCATCGAGATACCCTTGGTGATCGCATAGCCGGTGCGCAGCCCGCGCGACGTCCAGTTCATCACGACGTCGAGATGATCCTGCAGATTCTCGCCCACACCGGGCAGCGCGTGGACCACACCGATCCCCGCCGCGGTCAGCCGGTCGGGATCGCCGATCCCCGACAGCTGGAGGATGTGCGGCGACTGCACCGCGCCCGCACACAATAGCACCTCGCGCGCAGCTGTAACGCTCTCCGTCCGCCCGCCCTTGTCGAGCACGTAGTCGACACCGACCGCGCGTCCCTTGTCGATCCGTATCCGAGTCGTCCGCGCGCCCGTCACGCAGGTTAGGTTGCGCCGCGACAACACCGGCCGCAGATACGCCGCGGCCGTGCTCCACCGCTTACCGTCCGCAACGGTTAGATCGTAGCGCCCGAACCCCTCCTGGCTCGCGCCATTGAAATCCTCGGTGACGGGATAGCCCGCCTGCCGCCCCGCTTCGACGAGCGCGTCGTAGAATGGGCTGTCGGACTCGCCGCTTGAGATCGTCAGCGGCCCGCCGCCACCGTGCAGGTCGCAATCCCCGCGATGATGCCCTTCGAGCCGCTTGAAATAGGGCAGCACGTCGTCGAACGACCAGCCCGGCAACCCCATCTGCCGCCACTCGTCATAATCCTGCGGATGACCCCGCGTGTAGATCATGCCGTTGATCGACGAGCTGCCGCCCAACCCCTTGCCGCGCGGCCACCACAGCCGGCGGTTGTCGAGATGCGGCTCGGGTTCGGTTGAAAAGCCCCAGTTGCTCGCATTCTTGCTCTTGATAAGTTCGCCGACCCCCGCGGGCATCCGCACCAGCACGCCATCGTTGCGCCCGCCCGCCTCGAGCAGCAGCACCGTCACATGGGGGTCTTCGGTCAATCGCGCGGCGAGCACGCAGCCGGCCGAACCGGCGCCGATAATCACATAGTCATACGTCTGCATGCCCGCATCCTCCTGTTCGCGCTCCACTTTTTTACGGAGTCGCGGTTTGGCATCAGGCTAGCGCTCGCATAGCAGCGTTAGCAACCCGCGGCGGAGCACGTCGCGGTCGATCGCCTCGTCCGGATGCACTTCGCTGAGACCGATCGCGAGCAGCGCATAGGCACGAACCCCGGCTTCGACCGAATCGAACCCGTGCGCGGTCAACTGCTCGACGAGAAACGCCATCACCTTGTCGTCATGCTCGCGGATCGCTGCCGCCGCGCGCGCGTCGCTTCTCGCCCAGGCGCGCATCGCGAGCGCGAGGTGCGCCATGTCGTGATCGCGGACATGATCGGCGAACGCGCGGATCCGTTCGACCGGCGGCAAGTCCGACGCGGTAAGCGTGGCCACCAGTGGATCGATATGCGCCTCGACGAAATACCCAGCGAGCGCCGCATGATAGCCGTCGAAATCCTTGAAATGATGGTAGAAGCTTCCGGTCGACGCACCCAGCGCCAGCGCCAGGCTGCGCAGTTTCAGCGCGCGCAGCCCGCCGGTCTTGAGCGACGACAGCCCAATCTCCAGCCAGTCGCGCGGCGCCAGATCGCCACGCGGCGGCGCCATCTCTTCCACCAATACCGTGCTTGACAAGCCAATCCCCATAACGAATGTTACGTCGTAACGAAGCCGGACGCAATCCGGCAACAGGCACTACGATCGGAGCAGACCGGCGGGTGCAACAGGAGAGCGATGTGGCCGAGGCACTGATCATCGACGCCGTCCGTACCCCGCGCGGGATCGGCAAGACCGGCAAGGGCGCGCTGGCCCATATGCACCCGCAGCATCTCGCGGCAACCGTCCTGAAGGCTATCGCCGAGCGCAACCATCTCGACACCGGCGACATCGACGACATCATCTGGTCGACCTCGACTCAGCGCGGCGAACAGAGCGGCGATCTGGGGCGGATGGCGGCGCTCGACGCGGGCTATGACGTCAAGGCGAGCGGGACGACGCTCGACCGGTTCTGCGGCGGCGGGATCACCGCGGTGAACTTCGCCGCGGCGCAGATCATGAGCGGGATGGAAGACCTCGTCATCGCCGGTGGCACCGAGATGATGTCGCTGACCACGACGATGATGCAGGATGACATGGCGGCGGGCAAACGGCCGCTCGGGATCGGCTCGGGCAACGCGCGGCTCGACGCGGCGCATCCGCAATCCAACCAGGGCATCTGCGCCGATGCGATCGCGAGCATCGAGGGGATCGACCGCGCAACGCTCGAAGCGCTCGGGCTGGAGAGCCAGCGTCGCGCCGCGGTGGCGATCGCCGAAGGGCGGTTCGATCGCAGCCTCGTCCCCGTCACCGACGCCACCGGCGCGCTGGTGCTGGAGAAGGACGAATATCCCCGCCCCGACACAACCGCCGAGGGCCTCGCCGCGCTGCGTCCGTCATTCGCGGGGATCGCCGACATACCGCTCGACGACAAGGGCACGACCTTCCGTAAACAGATCAACCGCCGCTATCCCGATCTCGAAATCGCGCACGTTCATCATGCCGGCAATTCCTCCGGTGTGGTCGACGGCGCGGCCGCCGTGCTGCTCGCCAGCGCCGACTATGCCGCCAAGCACGGCCTCAAACCGCGCGCGCGGATCGTCGCGATGGCGAACATGGGCGACGACCCGACGCTGATGCTCAACGCCCCCGTCCCCGCCGCGCGGAAAGTGCTGGCGAAGGCCGGGCTCACGGTCGACGACATCGACCTGTGGGAGATCAACGAGGCGTTTGCGGTGGTCGCCGAAAAGTTCATCCGCGACCTCAAGCTCGATCGCGACAAGGTGAACGTCAATGGCGGCTCGATCGCGCTCGGCCATCCGATCGGCGCGACCGGCGCGATCCTGATCGGGACGATCCTCGACGAGCTCGAACGCCGCGACCTGAAGCGCGGGCTCGTGACGATGTGCGCGGGCGGCGGGATGGCGCCGGCGATCATCATCGAGCGCGTCTGATGCATCCCGTCGCGCATGCGCTGACGACGCCCGACAAACCCGCCTACATCATGGCGGCGACGGGCGAGACGGTGACGTATCGCGACCTCGACGCACGCGCGAACCAGGGGGCGCATCTGCTCCGCTCGCTCGGGCTGAAACGCGGCGACGGCATCGCGGTGCTAATGGACAATTCGCCGCGCTATCTTGAGGTGATGTGGGCCGCCGAGCGCACCGGCGTCTATTGCACGTGCCTGTCGTCGAAGCTGACCGCGGGCGAGGCCGCGTACATCATCGACGACGGCGATTGCCGCGTGCTGATCGCGAGCAAGGGATGCGCCGGGGTCTCGGCGGGTCTCGTCCCCCTGCTCCCGGACGTCCGGCGCTACATGGTCGACGGTGCGATCGACGGCTATGACTCGTACGAGGCCGCGCGCGACGCGATGCCCGCGACGCCGATCGCCGATCCGTCGCCCGGCGGCATCCTGCTCTATTCGTCGGGAACCACGGGCAAGCCGAAGGGCGTCAAGCACGCGCTGTCGGACGAGCCGTTCGGGACCAATGTCTCGCCGCTCGTGATGCTCGGGAAGGGGCTGTACGGCTTCACGCCAGAGATGGTCTATCTCTCCCCCGCGCCACTCTATCACGCCGCGCCGCTGCGCTGGTCGATGGCGGTGCAGCAGGTCGGCGGCACCGTCGTCGTGATGGAGCATTTCGATCCCGAAGCCGCACTCCTCGCCATCGAACGCTACCGGGTCAGCCACGCGCAATGGGTGCCGACGCATTTCATCCGGCTGCTGAAGCTCCCGCCAGAGGTTCGCGCGCGCTACGACGTGTCGTCGCTGAAGGCCGTCTGGCACGCCGCCGCCCCCTGCCCGATCCCGGTCAAGCAGGCGATGATCGACTGGTGGGGCCCGATCATCGGCGAATATTATGCCGGCACCGAGGGCAACGGGTTCTGCGCGATCTCCAGCGCGGAATGGCTGGCGCACAAGGGCTCGGTCGGCCGCAACCTGACCGCGCAGACGATGATCTGCGACGAGGACGGCACCGCGCTGCCGCCGCGCACCGAAGGCGACGTGTATTTCGCGGGCGGCGGCGCGTTCGAATATCACAAGGATCCCGAAAGGACCGCGGAGGCCGCCAACGCGCAGGGCTGGACGACGCTTGGCGATGTCGGCTGGCTCGACGAGGAGGGCTATCTCTACCTCACCGACCGCAAGAGCTTCATGATCATCTCGGGCGGCGTGAACATCTATCCGACTGAGATCGAGAATCTGCTCGTCACGCATCCCAAGGTCGCCGACGTCGCAGTGATCGGCGCGCCCGACGACGAGATGGGCGAACAGGTGGTGGCGATCGTCTGTCCCGCCGATCCGTCCGAAGACCGCGAGCAGCTCGCCGCCGAACTCAGCGCGTTTGCGCGCGCGAACCTCAGCCACGTCAAGGCGCCGCGCCGCATCGACTTCCGCGACGCGTTGCCGCGGCACGAGACGGGCAAGCTCTACAAGCGCCTGCTCCGCGACGAATATTGGGCGCATGCGAAGGACCCTGCATGAACTTCGATTATTCCGACGACCAGAAATTCCTGAAGGACGAGGCGCGCAAGTTCCTCGCCGCGCAGTGCGGCAGCGACCGCGTCCGCGCGGTGCTCGACGATCCCGGCACCGCCTATGACTCGGCATTGTGGAAGGCGGTCGGCGCACAGGGCTGGCTCGGCGCGGCGATCCCCGAGGAATTTGGCGGGCTCGGGCTCGGCCATATCGAACTCTGCGCGATCGCCGAGGAGCTCGGTCGGGCCTGCGCGCCGATCCCGTTCGCCTCGACCGTGTATTTCGTCGCCGAGGCGCTGATGCTCTACGGCAGCGACACGCAGAAGGTGAAGTGGCTGCCCCGGATCGCGGCGGGCGACGTCATCGGCGCGTTCGCGACGTCCGAAGGCGCGGGCCCCGTCACCGCGCGGTCGATCCGCACGACCGTTTCCGGCGGCACGCTGACGGGCGAAAAGATTCCCGTCACCGACGGCGACGTCGCCGACCTGATCGTCGTCCTCGCGCGCGACGGGCTCTACCTCGTCGAGAAGGGTGCAGGCGTGGTCATCGAAATCCTCGAAACGCTCGACCCGACGCGCAGCGCCGCGCGCCTCACCTTCACCGACGCACGCTGCGAACGGCTCGGCACCGACGACGGCATCGCTGCGATGCAAGCGGTGTTCGACCGCGCGGCGGTACTGCTCGCGTTCGAACAGCTCGGTGGCGCGGATCGCTGTCTCGAGATGGCGAAGGGCTATGCGCTCGATCGCTACGCGTTCGGGCGACAGATCGGCGGGTACCAGGCGATCAAGCACAAGCTCGCCGACATGTATGTGAAGTCCGAACTCGCGCGATCGAACGCCTATTACGGCGCCTGGGCGCTGAACGCAGGCGCCGCCGAACTGCCGCTCGCCGCCGCGACCGCGCGCGTCGCCGCGTCCGACGCATACTGGTTCGCGTCGAAGGAGAATATCCAGACGCATGGCGGGATGGGCTTCACCTGGGAGTCCGACTGCCACCTTTATTACCGCCGCTCGCGCCAGCTCGCACTCGTCGCGGGCGCCCCAGCGGCCTGGCGCGAACGCCTCGTCGGCCAACTCGAAATGCGCAACGCGGCCTGATCGGAGCAGACCATGGACTTCAAGGACAGCGACGACGAAGCCACCTACCGCGCCGAAGCCCGCGCGTGGCTCGACGCGAACATTGCCGAGCACGACGCCGGCCACTATCCCGACGACATGGCCAAGGCGAAGGCCTGGCAGGCGCGGAAAGCGGCGGGCGGCTATGCCTGCATCACCTGGCCGAGCGAATGGGGCGGCGGCGGCGGCACGCCGATCGAGAGCGTCATCTTCGGGCAGGAAGAGGCGCGCCACGCGGTCGACGGCAGCTATTTCACGATCGGGCTTGGCATGTGCGTGCCGACCGTGATGGCCTATGCCGACGATGCGACCAAGACGCGGTTCGTCGGCCCCGCGGTCCGCGGCGACGAGATTTGGTCGCAGCTCTTCTCCGAACCCGCCGGCGGCTCCGACGTCGCTGCGATCCGCACGCGCGCGGTGCGTGACGGCGACGACTGGGTGGTCAACGGCCAGAAGGTGTGGACCTCGGGCGCGCATTACAGCGATTACGGGATCGTCCTGGTCCGCACCAACCCGGACGTACCCAAGCATCAGGGCCTGACGATGTTCTGGCTCGACCTGAAGGCACCCGGAATCGAGATCTGGCCGATCCACCAGATGTCGGGCGGCTCGAACTTCAACGAGGTCTGGTTCACCGGCGTCCGCATCCCCGACGCGCAGCGGCTGGGCCCGATCGACGGCGGCTGGAAGGTCGCGCTGTTCACGCTGATGAACGAGCGTCTGGCGATCGGAACGGGCGGCGGCGTCGGCCCCGAAGACATCCTCGCCTTTGCCGCCCAGGCGAGCGGCGCGGACGGCCCGCTGCTCAAGGACGCCGCGTTCCGCCAGCAGCTCGCCGACTGGTGGGTCCAGTCCGAGGGCCTGCGCAACACGCGGATGCGGACGATCACCGCTCTGTCGAAGGGCCAGGTGCCCGGCCCCGAAAGCTCGATCGGCAAGATCGTCGCGGCCAACCAGCTGCAGGCGATCGGCAACACCGCGGTCGAGGCGGGCGATCAATACGGCATCATCGCCGACCCCGCGCTGACCCCGCTGAAGGGCGCGTTCCACGCCGCGACGATGTGGGCGCCCGGCCTGCGCATCGCCGGCGGCACCGACGAGATCCTCAAGAACATCATCGCCGAACGCGTCCTCGGCCTCCCCGGCGAAATCCGCGTCGACAAGGATCAGGCGTTCCGGGATCTGCCGGTCGGCGCGTGAAAGCGGTTCGCGTCTCGGCGCTGTCGTCTGACCTGTCGGGGGTGGCGCTCGACGACATCGCCGAGCCGACGCGGTCGCCCGGACAGTTGCTGGTGCGGATGCGCGCGGCGTCGCTCAACTATCCCGATCTGCTGATGACGCGAGGCGAGTATCAGCTCAAACCGCCGCTGCCGTTCGTGCCCGGGATGGAGGCCGCGGGTGAGGTGATCGAGGCGGATCCGACAAGCGGCTTCGCCTCCGGCGACCGGGTCGTTTGCGGAACCCGCCTCGACGCGTTCGCGGAGATCCTAGCCTGCGATGCGAGCGCTGCACGTGCCATCCCCGCCCGTCTCGACTATGCGCAGGCCGCGTCGATCGGCGTCGCCTACCTCACCGCCTATGTCGGGCTCGTCCGGCTCGGCGCGCTGGCGACCGACGACTGGGTGCTGGTTCACGGCGCGACGGGCGGGGTCGGGCTCGCGGCGGTCGATCTGGCGCAGTCGCTCGGCGCGCGCGTGATCGCCACGTCGCGCTCGCCGGAGAAGTTGCAGATCGTCGCGGACGCCTATTCGCCCGCCGCGACCCTGCCGGCACCCGGCTTTCGCGCTGCGGTACGTGATCTCACCGGCGGGGGCGCGGACATCGTGGTCGATCCCGTCGGCGGCGACGTCTTCGACGAATCGACCCGCTGCACCGCGTTCGGGGGAAGACTGCTGGTCGTCGGCTTCGCGTCGGGCCGGATCGCGACGCTGCCGACCAACATCGCGCTGATCAAGGGCTTCTCCGTGATTGGCGTCCGTGCCGGGGAATATGCACGCCGCTTTCCCCGGCTGGGTGCGGAAAACCTCGATTCGGTATGGGCGATGGCGGGAGAAGGTCGCCTTCGGCCCCGCGTCCATGCCATATACCGCCTTGCCGAATGGCGGGACGCATTCGCCGCGATGGCCGCCGCCACGCATGTCGGCAAGATCGTGCTCGTGCCTTGAAGGACCTCCAATGACCGATATGCACACCATCCTCGCCGCCCAGCGTGACGCGTTCATGGCCGAGATGCCCGTCACCCGCGCCGTCCGCCTCGATCGGCTGAAGCGCGCGGCGGCGATGGTGAAGGACAATGCTGCGCGGTTCTGCGACGCGGTGTCGGAGGATTTCGGGCATCGCAGTCGCGAACAGACGATGATGACCGATATCGGCGCATCGCTCGCGCCGATCGCGCACGCCGCCAAGCATCTCGACCGCTGGATGCAGCGCGACCGCCGACCGGTGCAGTTCCCGCTCGGGCTGCTCGGCGCGAAGGCGTGGGTCGAATATCAGCCCAAGGGCGTGGTCGGCATCATCGCGCCGTGGAATTTCCCCGTGAACCTGCTGATGGCGCCGCTCGCAGGCGTGCTCGCCGCGGGCAATCGCGCGATGGCCAAGACGAGCGAATACACGCCCACCACCGCCGCGCTTTTCGAAGAGATCGTCGGCCGCTATTTCGCGCCGGAGGAAGTCGCGATCGTCTCGGGCGGGCCGGACGTCGGCAAGGCGTTCTCCGCGCTGCCGTTCGATCATCTCATCTTCACCGGCGCGACCGCGATCGGCCGCCACATCCTCCACGCCGCCGCCGACAATCTGACGCCCGTTACGCTCGAACTCGGCGGCAAGTCGCCCGTGATACTCGGCGCATCGGCGGATATCACGCGCGCGACCGAACGCGTAACGCTCGGCAAGATGATGAACGCCGGGCAGATCTGCCTCGCGCCCGACTACATGCTCGTCCCCGCGGCGGACGAGGCGAAGGTAGTCGACAGCATAAAGGCGGCGGCCAGCGCGATGTATCCGACGTTGCTTGCCAATGCCGACTACACCTCGGTCGTGAACGATCGCCACCACCAGCGCCTCACCGACTGGATCGCAGACGCGCGTGCGAAGGGCGCGACGGTCGAGGTGGTGAACCCGGCGAACGAGGATTTCGCCAGCGCGAACTCGCGGAAGATGCCGCTGCACATCGTCCTTGACGCGACCGACGACATGATCGTGATGCAGGAGGAGATCTTCGGCCCCGTCCTGCCGATCCGTCGCTATGATGGGATCGACGACGCGATCGCACAGGTGAACCGCCGCGACCGGCCGCTCGGCCTGTATTATTTCGGCAGCGACGAGGGCGAACGCCGCCGCGTGCTCGATCGGACGATCTCGGGCGGGGTGACGCTCGACGACGTGGTCTTCCACGTCTCGATGGAAGACCTTCCCTTCGGCGGCAGCGGCCCGTCGGGGATGGGCGCCTATCACGGCATCGACGGCTTCCGAACCTTCAGCCACGCACGCGCGGTCTTCAAGCAATCGCGGCTCGACGTCGCTAAGCTCGCCGGGCTCAAGCCGCCCTATGGCGCGGCCGCGGCGAAGACGATCGCGCGGATGATGCGCTGAGGCCTAGTCGACCGCGCGCAGTTTCGGCCGGCCCGCGGGCGATTGCCGCAGCAGTTCGTCGACGCGCGCGGCCAGATCGATCTGGCGGAACGGCTTGGCGAGGCGGGTGATGTCGTCGGGGACGTCCTCGCCCGCCGCCGCGTAGCCGGTGACGAGCAACGCCGGCATCCGGTTGCCAGACGATCGCAATTCGCTGATCAATTGCCCCCCGGTCATGCCGGGCATCAGATAGTCGCTGACCAGGATATCGGCATCGACGCCCGATCGGATCGCCGACAGCGCCTGGCTCGCCGATGCCATCTCGACCACGACATAACCGATGTCGCGCAGCATGTCGGCGGTCGCGGCGCGTACCAGATCCTCGTCGTCGACCAGCAACACTTTCGCGCCGCGCCGCGCCTGGACCGGTTCCGATGCGGTCTCGACCGTGTCGACAGGCGCTTCTGCGGTCGCGGGAAGCCAGAGCTCGACCGCGGTCCCCGCCCCCGGCTCACTCGTCAGGCGAAGCGTGCCGCCCGACTGCGCGGCCAGCCCGTGGACCATCGACAGGCCCAGCCCAGTGCCCTTGCCGACGCCCTTGGTCGAGAAGAACGGCTCGGTCGCGCGTGCGAGCGTCGCGCGGTCCATGCCGATCCCGGTATCGGCCGAGGTCAGCCGAACATAGCTGCCCGCCGCAAGCCCCACGGTGTTGCGGTCGTCGACCACGGTTTCGCTGACCGACAGCGTTAGCCGCCCGCCCCCCGGCATCGCATCGCGCGCGTTGATCGCGAGATTGAGCAGCGCAAGTTCGAGCTGGTTGGGATCGACGCGCGCTGACGACAGGTGCCGCGGCACTTCGAGCACGACGGTGATCGACGGCCCGAGCGAACGGCGGATCAGGTCGACCAGCCCGTCGATCAACGCACCGATATCGACCGCGCGCGGCTGAAGAGCCTGCCGCCGCGCGAACGCCAGCAGGCGCTGCGTCAGCGTCGCCGCGCGTTCGGCCGCCTGGAGCGCGCCGCCGATCATCCGCTGCGTCCGCTCGTCGTCCTTGTGCCGCCGCCGCATCAGATCGAGGCTGCCGACGATCGGGGTCAGCAGATTGTTGAAGTCATGCGCGACGCCACCGGTCAGCTGGCCGATCGCATCCATCTTCTGCGCCTGCGCGAGCTGCGCATCGGCTTCCTTGCGATCGGTGACGTCGGAAACCACGCCGGTCATCCGCACCGCATTACCGGCATCGTCGTAGCGCACGCGGCCCTTGGCGACGATCCAGCGCTGCACCCCGTCCGCCGCATCGATGCTGCATTCCAGATCGAGCGTTCCCGAGCGCAACGCATCGTCGAACGCCTGCTTCACCGCGGACCGCTGCTTGGGATCGACATGTTTGAGGAAGGTGTCGACGTTCCAATGGGCAAGGCCTGCCGGATAGCCGAAGATCTCGTCATGCCGCTGCGTCCGGCGCGCTTCTCCGGTCAGCAGGTCTATATCCCAGCTGCCCATCCCGGCCGCCTCGAGCGCGATCTCGAGACTTTCGCGCGCCGATCGCAGTTCGGCGGTACGATCCTCGACCGCGCGCTCGAGCGTCACCGCGACGTCGCGCAGTTCATATTGCCGGCCGCGCGCGGTCAGCGCGGAACGGATTGCGCCGAGCATCGCTTCGGCATGCAGCGGCCGTTCGAGCAGCACGACGTTGCCGAGCTCGCGCAGCCGCTCGGTCGCGCGCAACGTCCGCGGTGTCTTGGTCCCGTTGGCGAGTACGACGAACGGGATGTCCGCCCATTTCGGTTGCGCCGCGACCCACTCCGCCAGCCGCGCGGGATCGCCGGTCGTCAGCGCTTCCTCGGTCAGCAATACCACGCCCGCCGCATCGTCAAGCGCCGCAAGCAACGCCGCCTGATCATCGCAGATCGTCGCGACGATGCCGTCGCGAGCGAGCAGATCCGCTGCGATCACGGCGTCCCGTCCGCGCGGTGCCAGGATGAGGACGCGGTTTTCCATGCTAGCGCTGCGTGTCCGCGAGTCCGATCCGACTTCCCATAAGCGTCTCCCCTTCACCGGAATAGGTCGGGACGCCGGTCAATACGCCCTGGAAATGTCGCAGGGGTTCGCCGACGTGAAGCCCGCTGCTACCGATCTGAAACTCCCGGATCGTCCGTTCGTGCCGTGCGGTCCGGGTCTTGATCACGGAAATCGCCTGACGGACCTCCCCCTGCGCCTCGAAATACCGCAGCTGGACGATCGTATCGGACAGATAGCTTAGGTCGACATCCGAACGAATGTCGCCGGTGATGCCGTGCAATCCGAGGATCAGCAGGCTGACGATCCCCTTCTGGCCTAGATAGGTCAGCATTTCGTGCATCTGCAGAATAAGGAACTGCTCGTTCGGCATCGCCTGGAGATACGCGTTCAAGCTGTCGATCACGACCACCTTGGCACGATGAACCTCGACGGCCGCACGCACCGCCCCCGAAAATTCGCCAGGCGACATCTCGGCAGGATCGATCGCACGCAGTTCGAGCTGACCGCTGTCGACGAACGGCGCCAGATCCATGCCCAGCGCAGCGCTCCGCTTGAGCAAGGTCGGCAGGCGTTCGTCGAACAGGAAATACGCAGCGCGGTCGCCCCGTTTGAGCGCGGCGATCATGCTCTGGACCGAAGCCGTGGTCTTGCCGACGCCCGCGGGCCCGGTCAGTAACGTCGCGGTGCCGGGAATAAGTCCGCCACCCAGCAACGCATCGAGTTCGCTCGACCCGGTCGACATCGCCTCATCCGAATAGGGTTCGCCGTGTTCGGACGCGACCAGACGCGGGTAGACGCAAAGTCCCCCGCGCTCGATCTCGAAGTCGTGATAGCCACCGCGGTAGCGGACACCGCGCATCTTGACGACGTGCAGCCGACGGCGTTGCGCGCCGAACCCCGACAGCGTCTGTTCGAGCGAGATCACGCCGTGCGCAATGCTGTGGAGTTGCAGGTCGCCGCTGCTGCCGCTCTTGTCATCGAGGAACAGGACGGTGCACGCACGCGTCGAGAAGAAATGCTTGAGCGCGAGAATCTGGCGGCGATACCGCACCGGGCTCTGTGCGAGCAGGCGGAGTTCGGACAGACTGTCGATCACGACGCGCGCCGGGTGGATCTCGTCGACTTTCGCCATCACGTCGCGAATCGTCTCGCCGAGTTCGACTTCGCTCGGATGCAGCAACGTCTGCTCGTGATCCTCGCCCAGACCATCGGCGGGCACCATCTCGAACAACGTCAGCGGATCGAGCGACCAGCCGTGCGTTCGCGCGACGGCGCGCAATTCGACCTCGGTCTCGGCCAGGGTGATATACAAACCGACCTCGCCGACCGCGGCACCCGCGAGCAGGAACCCCAGCCCCAACGTAGTCTTGCCGGTGCCCGGCGTGCCCTCCACCAGATACATCCGGTCGGGGGTCAGCCCGCCGTTGAGAATGTCGTCGAGCCCTGCGATGCCCGTCCGGGCAAGCGCCGGTAACTGTTCGTCGTGTGGCAACGGGTATCCTTCCCCAAGGCCGGCATCTGCAGCGTCGCGTGCCAAGCTATGACGAATATAGGATATTACGACACAAACCGCAAAACAGGCGGCTCACGCGGGGAACGTGCCCGGTCAGCCGAACTGCCCCAGGAACACGATTCCAGGTACCCCGAGCACCTCGCCCGTCGCGGTCAGACGACCGTCGGTCGCGACGCGGAACACCGTCAGCGTCCCCGACCGCTCGTTGCCGACCACCAGCCGCTGATCAGCGTCGAGCAACAGGAACATGCGCGGCCAATGCCCGCCAGTCGCAACATGCTGGAGCAGGGTCGGCGCGCCGGCAGCGTCGAGCGCGAAGACCGCGATGCTGTCGTCGCCGCGATTGGATACGTAGAGCCGCCGCCCGGCGCGATCGATCGCGATATGCGCAGCCTGCGACGCGCCGGTGTGCCCGGCGGGCAAGGTCGAGACGGCGTGACGCGTGTCGAAACCGCCGTCTGCGCGCGCGTCGAGCGCCATCACCGCATTGGCGAGTTCGCAGACGACATAGGCGATCGGCAGCCGTGGATGCCGCACGATATGGCGCGGACCGGCACCTGCGGGGGCCTGCCAAGCGACTGTCGGGGACTGCAACGTTCGCGCGCGCGGATCGAAGCGATAGGCGAAGATCGCGTCGGCCCCGAGATCGACCGCATGGAGCCAGCGTCGATCGGGACTGAACCCGACCCAGTGCGCATGCGGCGCCTCCTGCCGGCTGTGGTCGGGACCGCTCCCGCTGTGACGGAACAGCGTCGGCGCGCCGGGCAGGCCGGTACGCGGATCGAGCCGGTAGAATGCGATGCTGCCACTCGAATAGTTTGCCGCGACCAGGCAGGCGGACGCCCGATCGAGCGCGAGATGGCAGGGATCGGCGCCCCCCGTCGACACCGCCCCACGCTGAGCCAAGCCGGGGGCATAGACAGAGACATCGCCCTGCGTCCGTTCGCGGACCAGATAGCATGTACCGCTGGGGCCACCGCCGATCCCGAACGACGCATCTTCGATGCCGGTGATCGGCGTCCCGACCCGCCAGCGCGATCCATCATAGGCGATCGGATACATGCCCTTGCCGCCTTCGCGCGCGTACGTACCCGCGACCAGACGCACGCCCGAACGGCTCGCAGCGCCCGCAGCAGGCAGGGCGAGCGTCGCGCCTACCGCCCCCATCGCGCCCAGCACTCCGCGTCGCGTCGTTCCGTCGTTCATGCTCGTTCCCTCACCTATCCGGCCCCCTCATGCGGCACGGCGCCGGTAGAGGAAAGGATCACGGCATTTTGCGACGAAACAGCTTTCGCAGGCCCCGGCGCACCACGCTGCCCCCCGGTCGAAGGAGGACGTGTCCAAGGCAGCGGCAGAACTACCCCCGCATTCGCCACCGCCACGCCTCAGATTGATCGAAACCCGACGTTATTCTCCGCAACAGATCGTTTGCGGATCAAGCCTCATCGATTTCTCTTATCCCACACCCTGCGGGATCCCCCGATCCGGCCGGCGTGATGCCAATTATAATTGCCGGACGATGCGAATTTCCCCGTCAACGCGACCACGTGTCTTCGTGCCACCGGTTGACCATCGCAACCTTCGAAGCCACATCGACTAGGATATTGGAACTTTCGTACGCCTGGAGGCGAGTGTCATCAGGCCTGTGATCGTCGTTCTTGCTGTCCTCCATTGTCTGGCATTCATCGACCGAACAATGATCGGTGGCGCATTGCCGTTGATGCGCCTGAACATCGCGATGAGCGATGCGCAGGCCGGATGGATCATCGGTACCGCCTTCGCGCTCCCGTACGGTGTGACTGCGCTTGCGCTGGCGGCGATACTGCGCGGGCGGCGGGCGTCGCTCTGGTGGCTGGTCGCCGGGCTCGTCCTGTGGACCGCGGCAAGCCTCGCGACCGGGACGGCGCACAGCATCGGTGCATTGACGCTGGCGCGCGCGGCGCTTGGCGTGGGCCAGGCGATGTTCGTTCCGGTCGCGATTTCCTGGCTCATCGACGATACGAGCCCAAAGGATCGCGCACGCGCGCTCTCGTTGTTCACCAGCGGATCGACAATCGGGCGGAGCGTTGCGTTATTGACGGTCGGTGCACTGCTATCCGTCCTTGCCATGGTCGCACGCGGCGGTGACGGTGCATCGGGCAACGGCAGCACGGATTGGCGATGGCTGTACGCGATCACCGCGTTGCCGAATTTGCTCACCCTGCCGTTTCTCGTGCGGGTCGGACTCCGCCCCCCCCGATCGGAAAGCGCGACCGGGACGATCTCCGACATGCCGCCTTGCTCGGAGGCGGTACAAATCGACTGGGTCACGCTCGCGCTCTTCTTTGCAGTTGCGATCATGCCTGTCCTGGTGATCCAGGCGATAGGCGGGTGGCTGCCGAGCCTCTTCGTCCGCGATCGCGGACTCACCCCCGCGCATGCGGCGATGCTGCTCGGCGCGGTCACGCTGGTTGCCGCACCGGCCGGGCAGATCACCGGTGGCTGGCTGATGACACGGTACACCGCGTGGCACGATCGCATCCCGGTGATCGTGTTGGCTGGGCTCGCCGCGACGTTGCTGCCGCTCGCCGCAGTAATCTGGGCACCGGGACTGGGAGGCGCGATCGCCGGCGTCGCGATTGCCAATATCTCGCTAGGGATCGCCTCGTTCGCTGGATTGTTTGGTGTTCAGATGCTCACTCCTCAATCTCATCGTGTCACCGTCAATGCCGTGTTCCTCGCACTCGTCACGCTCATCGGCGTCGGCGTTGGGCCCTTGCTGACCGGCGTGCTGGCGACATCACATGCCGGCGCGATCGAAGACACATCGCTCGGCGTCGCCCTGTTCCTCACCGCCGCGATCGCATGCGGGCTCTGCGCGATCGCGGTCGGCGGCGTGGATCGCCGCTATCGGCTTGCCCTGCGCTGATGTCAGGCACGGAATCACCAGAACGAGTCAGTTTCGACAGCGAGGCGATACCCCCGGACGCGCGCATCGAGCGCTACAGGGCGCTGTACGCGATGGGCGCCGACATCACGCAGATCGGACCATTCCCGCGCGCGACGTTCGAAGCCTGGCGACTGGATCGGGCATTGCTCTACGATCGGCACCTCAACGACATCGGTCACGGTCGCGGCGAACTGCGCGCTGGCCGTGACGGCTTTACGCACTGGACGGTGACGTTGCTGATCGACGGCTTGCTTCAGGTCGATCTCGGCGACGGCATACGCGACCTGAAGCCTGGCGAGATCATCCTGGTGGATGTCTCCCGCACGGGGCGCAACATGATGCGCGACGCCCACATCGCGACGCTGGCAATCGCGCAGGACCGGATCGAAGAGACCATCGGGCCGCTCTCGGGATTCCACGGCCTGGTGCTCGATGCCGACGATTGCCGGCTCTATGCCGATTTCGTCCGGTCGCTACTGACCAACCTGCCGACGATGAAGACGTCGTCATTGCCCGGGGCGACATCGGCGCTGTGCACGCTGCTCAAGGTCGCGCTGGAGTCGCATGGCCTGCGCGATCCGGTCGTCGACGCAAGCCGCGACGGCAGGCGGCTGGGCCAGTTCCGCATACTCGTCGACGGTCGGCTGGGGGACCCCGGTTTCGATGCCGAAACGGCGATCGCAGAAAGCGGCGTGTCGCGTGCGACGCTCTACCGTCTGTTGCGGCCGCACCAGGGGCTTGCCGCCTTCATCCAGACGCGACGGCTCGAACAGATCCGGCGGGCGCTGTCCAATCCGGCGGAACAGCGGCCATTCGCGGAAATCGCGATCGATGCCGGGTTTCTCACCGAAAGCCATGCGAGCCGCGCGTTCCTGGCGCGCTATGGCCTGCGTCCCGGCGGCTATCGTGCAGCGGTCGCGACCGCCGTCGCAGAGGTCGATCCGATCGAACAGATCCGGCTCTGGCAACAGGAACTGCGCTGAGCGGCTCGCGCGGGATTAGCTGCGCGCGCTCCATGCCAGCCACAACCAGCCGGCGATCAACAGCGCCCCGCCGATCGGCGTAATCGCGCCGAACCAGCGCGGCGCCCCCAACGCCATCGCGTACAGCGTCAGCGCAAAGATCGCAGCGCCGACCACGAACAGCCATGCGGGCCCCCGCGCCTCCATCCGGATCGCGACCAGCGCCGCGACCACGTGCACCAGCTGATACTGTGCGCCGGTCTTGAGCCATTCGGCCGCGGCGCCGCTTGCGCCGTGCGCGCCGAACGCCCCCGCCGCGACCGCGATCGCGCCGGAAAACGCCGCAAGAATGGCGATGATCATTGGCCGTCTGTCCCCCAGGGAAAACGTCTGGCGGTTTCGGCGCGCGCCGCGCGCATATCGCCCGAGTCGATCTGAAGCTGCAATCGCTCCTTATCGCGCGACCGGTATTTCTCCTCGGCACGGTCGATGTCGGCGGGCGCGATATCGAGCCCGCGCATCGCCAGCCGCGCCATCTTCACCGCGGATTCGAGCACTTCGCGGACGACCGCATTCGCCGAGCTGTTCTTCAGCTTGACCAGCGCGCGGCGATCATAGGCGCGGACATAGATCGCGGCGTCGGGGAACGCCTCGTGCACACCCTCGATCGTCGCAGGATCGAGCTGGTCGCCGTCGATGCAGAAGCAGATGATCTCCGCTTCCGCCGCGCCTGCCTGGCGCAGCAGGTCGAGCCGCGTGCCGTCGCCATAATAGACCTTCGCGCCGAATTCGCCGGCGATGTCGATCATCTCGATGTCGGTGTCGATCAGCGTCACCGGGATGTCCTGCGCAAGCAGCATCTGGCCGACCGTCTGGCCGAACCGCCCATAGCCGACGATGATCGCATTGGCGCCGTCGGTCTTTGGCCCATCGCGCTCCTGGTCCTTGGCAACGGGCTCGGTCCGGAAGCGCCGCGTGATCCCCATCAGGAACGGCGTGGTCGCCATCGACAGCGTGATGATCGCACCGAACAGGCTCGCCGCCTGCGGCTCGATCAGCAGCCCGGCCTGCGCCTGCGCGAACAGCACGAACCCGAACTCGCCGCCCTGGCTGAGCAGCAGGCCGAGCGCGAACGCCTGTCGCCACGTCATCTTGAACGCCATGCCGATCAGCATGATGACGCTGGTCTTGGTCGCGATCAGCGCCGCCGCCATCGCCAGCACGAACAGTGGTCGCTCGGCGATCGCATTCAAATCCAGCACCATGCCGACGGCGAGGAAGAACAGGCCGAGCAGGATCGAGCGGAACGGCTCGACATCGGCCTCAAGCTCATGCCGATACGGGCTGTCCGCGAGCATCACGCCGGCGATGAACGCGCCGAGCGCCGTCGACAGGCCGAGCCATTCCATGATCGCCGCGCTGGCGATGACCGTGAACAGGCCCGCGAACACGAACATCTCGCGCTCGCCGAGATTGCCGATCAGGCGGAAGAACGGGCGCAACAGGAACCGTCCGGCAATAACCAGTCCGACCACCGCCAGCACGGTATAGACCGCGAGCAGCCAGCCCGGCGGCGCGTTGGCATCGGCCGGGTTCCGGCTCATCGCCGCAACGATCGTGATGAGCGGCACGATCGAAAGGTCCTGGAACAGCAGGATCGAGAACGCGCGCTCACCGAACGGGGTGCGCATCCGGCCCGACGAGCGGAGCATCGGCAACACCTGCGCGGTCGACGACAGCGCGAGCGGGAGGCCGAGCGCGAGCGCCGCGGGCAGCGAGAACTTTGCACCGATCCAGACGATCGCCGTGATCGCAAGCCCACAGATCGCCACCTGCAACAGGCCGAGCCCGAAGATTTCCTCCTTCATCCGCCACAATCGTGTCGGATTGAGCTCGAGCCCGACGATGAACAGCAGCAACGTGATACCGAGTTCGGCGAACCCAAGCTTCGATTCCGCATCGCCGACCAGCCCGAGCACATGCGGTCCGACGACCGCGCCCGCAACCAGATAGCCCAGCGTCGCGCCGAGCCCAAGCCGCCGGAACAACAGCACGAACATCAGCCCGAACCCGAGCAGCACGACGCCGTCCCGCAGCAACGACGGCGAAGCCTCGGCCATCAGACCTTCGCCTTTACAGCGGTGTCGGCAGCCTCGGCCGCGGCTTCGAACGCGAGCCGGATCGAAGCGTGGCGCGCGGTATAGTCGAGCGCGGGGCTGAAGATATCCATACCCGGCCAACCGGGCGCATCGCCCTCGCGCGCAAGCCATGCCGTCACCGCGTCGCGCGCGGCGGCGAGTTCGGCCGGCGTGCGCCCGAGAATATTGGCGGCGAGCAGGGAGGACGACGCCTGCCCCAGTGCGCAGGCGCGAACCAACAGACCGACCGCGCTGACTTTGCCTTCGCCGTCGACCGTTACGTCGATCGTCACGCGACTACCACAGATCGGCGAGCGTTTTTCGACGGTCGCCATAGGCTCGGGAAGGCGTTCGTGATGCGGGATCGTCGCGGCAAGGCGAAGGATCTCGGCATTGTAGAGTGGCGCGCTCATGACTTGGGTTCGCTTGCGTTGTCGGAGTGAGAGGGCGGCGTCCGTGCGCCGAAGACCGGCTGACCGCGGCGGCGGCGGTCGACGAAATCGGCGATCCCCGCGCTGGTTGCGTTGAGCAGCGGATAGGTGCGCGACCGCGTCATCCATTCGGGCCGCCGCGAAGGGCCGCCGCTCATCGTATCGATGACGAGCGTCGCGAGCAGGAAGACAAGGCTGGCGAGAATCAGGCCTTTGAGCGCACCGAACCCGAAGCCGAGCGCGCGGTCGACGGGGCCGAGGATCGACGTCCGCGTTCGCGCGCCGATCGCCTTCGCGACAAGCCGCCCGCCGATATAAGTCACGCCGGTGATGATCGCGAACGCGAGCACCGCGGCGCCACCGACCGTGCCGATCATCGGCGACAGCGCGGCGGCGAGCGGGATGTGGAACAGCTTCAGCATCGCGACCATCGCCACCCACGCGAACATCGACAGCACTTCGGTGACGAACCCGCGGATCAACCCTAGCACCGCGGAGCCGGCGACGGCGAGCAGGACGACGATGTCTAGGGCGGTAAGGTTCATGGCCTCTGGAATAGGGACGCGCGGCGCGAACCGCTAGTGTGCGCTGCACGCTACCCGCGCAGACTCGGCGTTCCGCCGACCGCGCACACCAGACCCTATCGGCGCGAACCGAACGCGGCGTAGCGTTCGCGCCACGCCGCGACCTCGTCTTGCAAGGACGCGGGCGCCGTCTCTCCCGACAGAACGAAGCGGGCGACGTCGTTGTCGGGATGCATCAGCATTTTCTGCGCCCCGTCGCTGAACCAGACCGGGACCAGCTGGTCGCACACGCTGTCCAATACGGCCGCCGCCATGCCATTCGCGATCGCGTCGCTGCCGGCGAGCATGCGAACATGGATCGAGACGGCTTCGAGGCAATTCTGCGGTGCGCTGACGAAATTGAGCGACACGAGCAAGCCGGACCGATCGGGTCGGGCGTCGTCCGGAAGGCGCGCAATCCTTCGCCACGCGCAAAACCACGTCCGGCAGATGCGCGGGCGGACCGCGTGGATACCGCACCCCCGATCACAGAGGTGGATGCACGGCGTCCCCGCGGGCTTGGCGAACTCTGGTGTGTCCACCGTCAATTCGGTGCAGCACGCGGTGCAATCGCCACACGCGCGATCGGCCACGAGCGGCCCCAGCAGCGCCGTTTCAAGATCGGCGTCGGTCTGTCTCGGGAGACGCGGCGCCTCTGCCGGGGTCGGTGTCGCGGTCTCACGCCGATCCACGGCTCAATTGCCCTCGGCGTCCACCGTGAAGACCATCGGCTTGCCGCGCGACCTCGGCTCCCATCCCGCGAGCAATGCAGCTCGTACGCCGCGCGAGATCGTCGCATCGTCGATCTGCAGCCGCCCGCGCGGCAACCCTTTCAAGAGCCGCTTGGGCGCGGGGAACTCGAGTAGGGCTTCGCGTTTGGCATCGTCCTGCAACAGCGAGATCGTCATGCCCTTCCAACCATCGGCATCCGTACACTGCGGCTCGCGCTGCAGGTGCCAGTCGTATCTGGTACCGTCGACCTCGACGGTACCGGTATTGCTTCGCGTGTTCGCCATGCCGGCGCCATAGCATAGCTGGCGCGAGAGACCATGCATTGGGCGCGCGACGCTTGGCCGGGCGTGCATGCGACGATGCCGTTGTGCACGGTTCGATCGACGCGTGTTCGACCGGAGAACGTCACGGAGGTGTCCGTCTTCGGGTATGGGAACGACCATTTCGTGATGGCGCGGTACGTCGCCTTGGAACGGCGCCTATCCCCGCCCCATCATGTGATCGACGAACGCTGCGAGCGTCTTGAAGCCCGAGAGGTTCATCCCGCTTTTCTCGCCCGTCATCGAAGCCGGTACAAGCGCGCGCTCGAACCCGAGCTTGCTCGCCTCCTTCAGCCGCAACGGACCATGCGCGACCGGGCGGATCTCACCCGACAGCGCGACCTCGCCGAACGCCACCGCGTCGACCGGGACCGGGCGTTCCGACATCGCCGATATGAGCGCGGCCGCCACTGCGAGGTCTGCCGCCGGATCCTGCACGCGGTAGCCGCCGGCGATGTTGAGATAGACCTCGGCGTTGGAGAAACTCAGACCGCAGCGCGCTTCCAGCACCGCGAGGATCATCGCGAGACGGCCTGAATCCCAGCCGACGACTGCACGCCGCGGCGTCGCCCCCGATGCCAGCCGCACGGTAAGCGCCTGGATCTCGACGAGCACCGGCCTTGTCCCCTCGAGCGCCGGGAACACCGTCGCGCCGGTCATAGCGTCGTCGCGGTGCGTCAGGAACAGCGACGACGGATTGCCGACCTCCGCCAACCCCTCGGTCTGCATCGAAAAGACACCGATCTCGTCGGTCCCGCCGAAGCGGTTCTTGATCGCGCGCAGGATGCGGTATTGGTGGCTGCGCTCGCCTTCGAATGACAGCACCGTGTCGACCATGTGCTCCAACACGCGGGGCCCTGCGATTGAGCCGTCCTTCGTCACATGCCCGACCAGCACCACCGCCGTCCCACGCTCCTTGGCGAACCGGATCAGCTCCTGCGCAGACGCACGGACCTGACTGACGGTGCCCGGCGCCCCCTCGATCAGATCGGAGTGCATCGTCTGGATCGAATCGATCACGAGCATAGCGGGCGGCCGCGTCTGCAACGTCGTCAGGATGTCACGCGTCGACGTCGCCGCCGCCAGTTGCACCGGTGCATTGCCGAGCCCGAGCCGTCGCGCGCGCAGACGGACCTGGTCGGCCGCCTCTTCGCCCGACACATACGCGACCGACTGCCCGGCCAGGGCCATCTTGGCCGCCGCCTGCAACAGCAGCGTCGACTTGCCGATGCCGGGATCGCCGCCGATCAGCGTCGCCGATCCCTCGACGAAACCGCCGCCCAGCGCGCGGTCGAGTTCGGCGATACCGGTCGCCATCCGGTCGGGCAGCTTGATCTCGGCATCGAGCCCGACGAGCTGGATCGCGCGGCCGCCGGTCTGCAGATTGTGCTTGGAATGGAACGGCGTGGCAGCGGTGTTCGCCTCCTCGACCAGCGTGTTCCATTCGTTGCAATCGGCGCATTGCCCCGCCCAGCGGTGCGACACCGATCCGCAGGCCTGACACACGTAACGCTTCTGGGGTTTCGCCATGCAACCGATGTACGAGAACGATACGGGAACATCAATGGGCGGCGCGCGCGGCAAGTTGCGGATTTAGTGGCGCTTGACCGCGCACGGCGTTATCCGCGCGATGATGCACGCCACCGACCTGCGCATCGCCCTGTTCAGCGGCAACTATAATTACGTTCGCGACGGCGCGAACCAGGCGTTGAATTTGCTCGTCGGCCATCTGTTGTCGAAGGGCGTAACAGTGCGTGTCTATTCCCCGACCAACGCCAAGCCGGCGTTTCCGCCGACGGGTGATCTGGTCGCGGTGCCGTCGCTACCGCTTCCCGCAGGACGTGGCGAATACAAGATGGCGCGCGGGCTGCCCGCGGCGATCCGCCGTGATCTCGAGGCGTTCGCGCCGAACATCATCCACGTCTCGGCACCCGATTTCCTCGGCCATCGCGCGATCAGCTATGGTCGCCGCGGCGGCATCGCGACAGTCGCGTCGCTGCACACCCGGTTCGAGACGTATTTCCGCTATTACAAGATGGCGTTCTTCGAGCCCGTCATGGTGAAGATCCTGACGCGCTTCTACAACCGCGTCGACGAAGTGCTGGTGCCGGGGCGCGGCATGGCCGAGATCGTCCGCGATTGGGGCGTGACGACGCCGACCGCGATCTGGTCTCGCGGCGTGAACCACGATCGCTTCACGCCGACGCGTCGTGACCTGGCGTGGCGGCGCGCGCGCGGCATCGCCGACGGCGAGGTCGCGGTCGGGTTTCTCGGGCGGTTGGTAAAGGAAAAGGGGCTCGACGTCTTCGCCGACGTGATCCGGTCGCTGGAGCAGCGCGGCATGCCGCACAAGGTGCTGGTGATCGGCGAGGGTCCGGCGCGCGACTGGTTCGCCGAGCGCGTGCCGGAGGCGGTGTTCGCGGGGTTCCAGTCGGGTGACGATCTCGGCCGTGCGGTCGCGTCGATGGACGTGTTCTTCAACCCGAGCGTGACCGAGACGTTCGGCAATGTGACGCTCGAAGCGATGGCAGCGGGTGTTCCCGTCGTAGCTGCGCGCGCGTCGGGCGCGGTCGGGTTGATCGATGACGGCGTGACGGGGTTCCTGGTGCCGCCCACGGATATCTCGGGTTATGCGGATGCGATCGGGCGGATCGTATCGGAGCCAGGCCTGCGCGAGACGATGGGTTGGGCCGGACACGACAAGGCCGCCGGGTATCTTTGGGACACGATCAACCAGACGGTGCTGGACACATATCTCGAGGTGATGGCACGGCGGGGCAGCTAGTACGGGCTGCGCGTCGTCCTCCATGGCTCGGTCCAGCATGACGGCGCGACGGACGCCGGCACCCGTAACGCCGGGTCCCGGCTTTCGTCGGATGACGAAGTCGCGACGAGACGCTCTCAGACAGTCGACCAATCGAACGTCAGCGGCGCCTCGCGAAAGGCGAACCGGTCGAGGTGGCTTGACACGACCCCGCGCATCCGCTCGACGTCCTCGCCTTCCGGCACGGTCAGCGCGACGTCGAGCGTTTCGCTGTCCGCACGCATCTCCAGCAGCGCGCCGTTCGGAAAGGCGATGCGGCCCTCCTCCTCGGAAGAGCTGACCTCCATCTTGTGGCTCCAATGCTTGGCCAACTGCTGGAGGTACTTGCTGGCCGAATGGGTCGGTACCCGCGCGACCGAGACCTTTGGTGCGGCGCTCACTTCAAGCGCTCGATCTTCTGCGCCGCCTCGTCGAGCAATGCCGCGACCTCATGCAGCGTGTCCTCGTTGACGTCCTCGCGCATCAGCCTGTGCTGGAGCACCTGGCGCAGATTGCCCATCGCCCGCCGGATCGGCGCGCCATCGGTCCGCTCCGACTCCGCACCCACGGCTGCAAGCCGCGCGAACAGGCCATCCACGACGGCCATGTTTTCCGTCAGGATCGCCTGCCCCTCAGCGGTCACCGCAAAGCGCTTCTTCGCGCCTTCCGATTTCTGCTCCTCGATAAGACCCATGTCGTCGAGCGTGCTCAGCGTCGGGTATACGACCCCCGGACTAGGCGCATAGGCGCCGCCAGACCGTCCCTCGACTTCGCGGATCAGATCATAGCCATGACGCGGTGAGTCAGCGATCAGCTTGAGCAGGACAAGCTTCATCTCGCCGCCGTCGAACAGTCGCCGACCCCGACCGCGCGGACCACCGCCGCGCTTCCACGTCATATGCTCGTCGCCGTGATCGCGAGGGCCATGACCGTGGCCGTGGTCGCCGGCTCGTGGACCACCCGTCCATGCTCCATATCCCATACCAAACCGCATTTGACTGTTCTCCGATATATCTTTTCTCATGAGATAAGATATATCTTGGACTTTTCCTGGTTCAAGGGGAGGGTTGAGAAAGCTCTGCGTTTCTCGTCCGTCACTCCTGGGAGGCAGGACCCCAGCCCCTTGGACAGCGCGACCACGCAGGGCCACCAGCCGGTATCGATCCCCACCTCCGCGCGGACGGCGTGCGTCTGACAAGCGGTGCTGGATGGGCAAACCAGCCCCACGCCCCTATCTTCCGCTCATGGCCGACCTCTTTGCGGGCTTCGAACCCGCCGCTCCTACCGAACTGCATCCCGAGAACGCGCCGCTCGCCGATCGCCTGCGCCCGCGCACGCTCGCCCAAGTGGTCGGGCAGGATCACATCACCGGTGCCGAAGGCGCGATTGGCCGGATGGTGTCGGCGGGACGACTGTCGTCGATCATCCTGTGGGGCCCGCCCGGCACCGGCAAGACGACGATCGCGCGGTTGCTCGCGGACGCCGTCGACCTGCGGTTCGTCGCGATCTCGGCGGTGTTCTCCGGCGTCGCGGATCTCAAGAAATCCTTCGCCGAGGCGCGAGAGCATGCCAAGATCGGCAAACGTACCTTGTTGTTCGTGGACGAGATCCACCGCTTCAACCGCGCGCAGCAGGACGGCTTCCTGCCGTATGTGGAGGACGGCACGGTAACGCTGGTCGGCGCCACGACCGAGAACCCCTCGTTCGAACTCAATGCCGCGTTGCTCAGCCGGGCGCAGGTGCTAATCCTCGAACGGCTCGGCCGTGGCGCGCTCGAACAACTTCTCGAGCGCGCAGAAGCGGAGATGGAGCGCCCCCTTCCCCTGACCCCGCCCGCCATGGGCGCCCTGATCGCCAGCGCCGATGGCGATGGCCGCTTCCTGCTCAATCAGGCGGAGACGTTGTTCTCGGTAAACCTGCCTGAACCGCTCGATCCCGCCGGGCTGTCGAATTTCCTGCAACGCCGCGTCGCGGTGTACGACAAGGATCGCGAGGGGCATTACAACCTCATCTCCGCGCTCCACAAATCGATCCGTGGCTCAGACCCGCAGGCGGCCCTTTATTATCTGGCGCGGATGCTCACCGCCGGCGAGGAGCCGCTGTTCCTGCTCCGTCGCCTGACCCGTGCCGCGGTCGAGGATATCGGTCTCGCCGACCCGCAGGCGCTGGTCCAGTGCATCGCCGCCAAGGACACCTACGACTTGCTCGGCAGCCCCGAGGGCGAGCTCGCGATCGCGCAGGCCTGCGTCTACCTCGCTACCGCGCCCAAATCGAACGCAGTCTACAAGGCGCAGAAGGCGGCGTGGAAATCGGCGCGCGAGACCGGTTCGCTGATGCCCCCCGCCGCGATCCGCAACGCCCCGACCAAGCTCATGCGCGATATCGGTTACGGCAAGGGCTACGCGTACGACCATGATGCGGAGGATGCGTTCTCGGGCTCGGATTACTGGCCTGACGAGATGGGACCGCAGACATTCTATACGCCGACCGAACGCGGCTTCGAGAAGCGCCTGTCGGAACGCCTGGCGTATTGGGACAGCTTGCGCGCGACAAAACGATCATGAACGATTGGCAGGCCGTCGCCAGCTACGCGCTGTCGCTCCCTGATACCGAACCATCGACCTGCTACGGCCAGCCCGCGATCAAGACGCGCGGCAAAATGTTCGTCAGCGCCGGGCACGTCGACGGCAGCTTCCACGTCCGCAGCCCGCACGAGGAAAAGGCCGTCTTGATCGCGACCGATCCCGACATTTTCTGG
Organism: Sphingomonas sp. Leaf38; assembly: GCF_001421825.1. Lineage (NCBI taxonomy): Bacteria > Pseudomonadati > Pseudomonadota > Alphaproteobacteria > Sphingomonadales > Sphingomonadaceae > Sphingomonas > Sphingomonas sp. Leaf38. Next base: position 315,936 of record NZ_LMLD01000010.1, read on the forward strand.
CAGACACCGCATTACGAGACATGGCCCGGATTGCTGGTTCGGTATGGCGCGAGCGATACGACGCGGGTCGCCTGCGTGATCGCCCGTGCATGGTGGGATCAGGCATCGACTAGGCAGCGCAAGGCTTATGGCGATCGCCCCTGACCGCTTCGGCCATTTCGCCGCGATCGACTGGTCTGGCGCGGTGGGTCCTCGCCAGTCGGGGATTGCCGTCGCGATCTGCACGCAGGGATCCGCAGCGCCGACGCTGATCACGGTCGAGGGCGGGTGGTCGCGCGCCGCCGCGCGCGACTGGCTCGCGGACACGATGCCGCGGGATACGCTGGTCGGGCTCGATCTCGGGCCGTCGCTCCCCTTCGTCGATCGCGGTGAGTTCTTCCCCGGCTGGTCGGACAGCCCGGCGGATGCGCGATCGCTCTGGGCGCTCGTCGAGCGGATCTGTGCCGACGATCCGCACCTCGGCGCAAGCAGCTTCGTCGATCACGACGAGGTCGCACGGCATCTGCGGCGCCACGGTGGTCGCAAGGGCGAATTCTTTGACGGCCGCGGCCGGCTCCGCGTGACCGAGGAGGCACAGCGACGCCAAGGGTTGAGCCCGACCAGCAACCTGAACCTCGTCGGCGCGGCGCAGGTCGGCAAATCGAGTCTGACCGGAATGCGCGTGCTGCACCGCCTCGCCGATCGCATACCCGTCTGGCCGTTCGACCCGCTCCCGCCGCACGGCCCGACAATCGTCGAGATATACACCACGATCGCGGCGCGCGCCGCCGGTATGCGCAAGGGGCTCAGCAAGATCCGCGACGGCGCGTCGCTCGATACAGCGCTGGCGGCACTCGGCAGCGCGCCGCATGTTCCTCTTGCCCGCTACGACGATCACGCCACCGACGCGATCCTGACCGCCGCATGGCTACGCAGCAACGCCTATCGCCCCGAATTGTGGAGCCCGACCGCGATGACACCGCATATCGCGCAAACCGAGGGCTGGACCTTCGGCGTGTCTTGAAGCATGGGGCGATTACGCCTGACGCGCACCGGGCCGGTTTAGCTCAGTTGGTAGAGCGCCAGTTTTGTAAACTGGATGTCGCGGGTTCGATTCCTGCAACCGGCACCACCTCAGGCCCTTATGCGACAGGCGCGCGACTGCGGCTCACGCACCGACGGCGCCATTTCGAAACACAGCGTTGGCATAACGTCGTTTGACGCGGATCCTCCCCTCGGCCAGCATCGCGCGATCAACAGGAGACTTTCCATGCGCCTCGCCCTTGCCACCGTCCTTGCCCTCACCGCCGCGCCGCTCATCACGCAAAGCGTGCTCGCGCAGACCGCGGGCGTTCCCGGCGCCCCCGTCAAGGCACGAGTCGCCGCCGGCACTTACGCGGTCGATCCGAACCACACGCAGGTCACGTGGCAGGTGAACCATATGGGCTTCTCGATGCTCGAAGGGCAGTTCGGCGCATCGGGTGGCAGCATCACGATCGATCCCGCCAAACCCAACGCGACCAAGGTCGCGGTCGACTTCGCGATCGACCAGCTCTCGGTCACCGCGGCGCCGTTCGCGGGCCATCTGAAGTCGAAGGACTTCTTCGACGCCGCGACCTACCCGACCGCGAAGTTCGTCTCGACCAAGGTCGTCGCAACCGGCGACAAGGCGACGATCACTGGCGACCTCACGCTCAAGGGCGTCACCAAGCCGGTCGTGCTGCAGGCGACCTTCGTCGGCGCGGGCGCGAACCCGATGAACAAGAAGCTCAACTTCGGCTTCCGCGCGACGACCTCGATCAAGCGCAGCGACTTCAACCTCGGTGCCTATGCCCCCGTCGTGTCGGACAAGGTGGACCTGACGATCAACGCTGCGTTCGCGGCCAACTGATCGCGCCTGTCGCTAGGGCACGGTCACGGATACCGCCAGGGTGACCGTGACCGTGTTCGTAGCGGAATGGATCGCGACCGCGGTCACCCAGTCCTCCTGACGATCGGTATAGGTCGTCTTCACCGGTGTGAGGACTTGGATCACCATGCCGTCGGGCTCATCGGCGACGAAATCATATCCCTGCACACCATCTTCGGGGGGCGTGATATAGATATGTTTCGACAAGGTCGGGTTCGTCCACCCGCCGCTTTCGACGATGCCATCGGCGGTGATCGTCAGTGTTGGCGGGAGGCTCTTTCCGGTTTCGACGTGGACACATCCGATGCTGTAGATCGTCTTGGTCATGGCTTTTCTCCAAACCGGCCGATCACGTGGCCACTGACAGGCTATCAGCCATAGGATCCGGCGTACGCTCCAGGCTGATCCATTTTGACTGGACAATCGGCGCCGGTCGGCGATAGCGTGAGCGCAATGACGCCGGTCCTTCGCCTTTCGCTGCTTCGACTTACGCGCCCTTAGGCGCGCCGATCGTTTGCGTGGTGGCCAGCCCCCGCGCCTCGCGCCTAAGGGCTGACCCGAACGCTCCCGATCACGAGAGACACGAGCCATGCTGCGCGACCCATCGACCAAGTACCGACCCTTCCCGCAAATAGACCTGCCCGACCGCCAATGGCCGTCGAAGACGATCGTCAAGCCGCCGCGCTGGCTGTCGACCGATCTGCGCGACGGCAACCAGGCGCTGATCGACCCGATGGATGCCGAGAAGAAGACCCGCTTCTTCGACCTGCTCTGCAAGGTCGGGCTGAAGGAGATCGAGGTCGGCTTCCCGAGCGCCGGCGCCACCGAGTTCGACTTCATTTCCGGCCTGGTGAAGACCGGCCGCATTCCCGACGACGTCGCGATCCAGGTGCTGACCCAGTCGCGCCGCGACCTCATCGAGACGAGTTTCGCCAGCCTCGTCGGCGCGAAGACCGCGATCGTCCACCTCTACAACGCGGTCAGCCCGGCATGGCGCAAGATCGTGTTCGGGATGGACCGCGCACAGGTGAAGCAGATCGCGATCGACGGCGCCAAGGTGCTGCGCGACGAGGCCGCAAAACAGCCCAATGTTCGATGGCAGTTCGAATACAGCCCAGAGACCTTCTCAACCGCCGAGCTCGATTTCAGCCTTGAGGTCTGCGAGGCGGTGATGGACGTCTTGATGCCGACGCCCGACAATCCGATCATCTTCAACCTGCCCGCCACCGTCGAGTGCGCGACGCCGAACATCTATGCCGACCAGATCGAATGGTTCGGCCGCCACATCCGCAACCGTGACTCGGTGGCGATCTCGCTGCACACGCACAACGACCGCGGCACCGGCGTCGCCGCGGCCGAGCTCGGCATGATGGCGGGCGCGGACCGGGTCGAGGGCTGCCTGCTCGGCAATGGCGAGCGCACCGGCAATTGCGATCTCGTGACCGTCGCGCTCAACATGTACACGCAAGGCGTCGATCCGAAGCTCGACCTGTCGGACATTGACGGCGTCGTGAACACGGTCAATTACTGCACCAATATTCCCGTCCACCCGCGCACGCCCTACGCGGGCGACCTCGTCTTCACCGCGTTTTCGGGGTCGCATCAGGACGCGATCAAGAAGGGATTTGCCGCGCAGGAGGCAAAGAACGACACGCTGTGGGAAGTCCCCTATCTGCCGATCGACCCCGCCGATCTCGGCCGCAGCTACGAGGCAGTGATCCGCGTCAATTCGCAGTCGGGCAAGGGCGGCGTCGCCTGGGTGATCGAGCAGGACAAGGGGCTCAAGCTCCCCAAGCGTCTCCAGGCCGATTTCAGCCGCCACGTCCAGGCCTATGCCGACGAGACCAGCCGTGAATTGAACGCCGCAGATATCTGGAGCCTGTTTGAGCGGACCTACATGCCGCAGGCGGACGACCGCGTCGAACTGCGCGACTATGAGGAAAGCGGCACGGCGGGCCAACGCGTTTTCATCGGCCGCGTCGCGATCGATGGCGAGGAGCGGTCGATCTCAGGCCGCGGCAACGGGCTGATCTCGGGCGTGATCGCAGCGATTGCTGAGTCGACCGGCCCGACGCTCGACGTCGTCGACTATAACGAGCACGCTATCGGCCACGGCGCGGATGCGCAGGCCGCCGCCTATGTCGAATGCCGGACCGCGGCGGGCAAGACGGTGTTCGGCGTCGGCATGGACACCGACATCGCGACCGCCTCGGTCCGCGCCGTCCTCAGCGCCGCCAACCGCGCTTGACCTCTCTAAAGGCGGCCACCGGTCAAGCCGGTGGCCGTTCTCTCAGGCGAGCTTCGCCAGTAGCGTCTGTGCTGCCTTTTCCGACGAGGCCGGGTTCTGCCCAGTGATCAGCAAGCCGTCCTCGACGACATGCACACCCCAATCGGCGGTCTTCGAATAATCGCCACCCTGCTGGGTGAGCATATCCTCGACGAGGAACGGCACGATATCGCTGAGCCCGACCGCCGCCTCTTCGCCATTGGTGAAGCCGGTGACCGCCTTCCCCTTGACGAGCGGCGAGCCATCGGCGGCCTTCACGTCGCGCAGCACGCCAGGCGCGTGACAGACCAGCGCGACGGGCTTGCCCGCGGCGATGGTCGTCTCGATCAGCGCGGTCGATGTCGTGTCGTTGGCGAGATCCCAAAGCGGGCCGTGTCCACCCGGATAGAACACCGCGTCGAAATCGGCGATCTTCATCTCGGACAGTTTCCGCGTATCCGCGAGCGCCGCACTGGCCTCTGCATCCGCCTCGAACCGGCGGGTCGCGTCGGTCTGCGCGTCGGGCTTCGCGCTGCTCGGATCGAGCGGCGGCTGCCCCCCCGCCGGCGAGGCGAGCGTGATGGACGCGCCAGCATCCTTGAACACGTAATAGGGCGCGGCAAGTTCCTCGAGCCAGAAGCCGGTCTTGCGGCCGGTATCGCCGAGATCGGCATGCGAGGTGAGGACGACGAGAATGTTCACCATAAGTCTCCGGATTGGGGGTTATGGGGAGGGAACGAACCGGCTCCAGGATCGGCGCCGATCCCGGGAAGCAAACGCGCCCGGTCGTGAAACTATCGCCTCCACTAGATCGCGCGGTCCCGGACGATCCGGCACCCGATCGCGGCGTCGGGGTAGACGTCGGTCTTCATCGTCTCGACCTCGACCCGCCTCACCCGCTCGTCACTCAGACAAAGCGCGGCGATGGCCTCGCACAGCGTCTCTTGCAACGCGAACGGGCGCTCCGCCGCCATCGCCAGAATCTCCGCGCGGACGAAATCATAATCGAGCACCTCGCCGATCGCATCCTCGCCGAGCGGCCCGGGATACACGACCGTCATCTCGACCGAGACGACCACGCGTTGCGGCGCCACCTCGTGCGGATGGATCCCGAGCCGCATCATCACCTCGAGCCCATCGAGGATCGTCGTGAACTCAGCCATTGCGCCCCTCGAACATAACGTCGCCATCGCGCGCCAGAAAACGCTGCCCGCAATCGACGAACAGGTTCTGCCCCGTCACGCCCTGCGCAGTGAGCAACCACGCGACCGCGTCCGCGACCGCCTCCGCGCCGACCGGCCGATTGAGCAGATTGTCGCTCGCGACCGCCGCAAACTCTTCTTCGCTCTGGTCGCCGCTCGGCAGCGTCAAACCGGGCGACACCGCGTTCACCACGACCCGCGGGCCCAGCGCCTGCGCGAGCATCGTCGTCGCCCCCTCGAGCGCGATCTTTCCGCAGCTATAGGAGAAGAAGTCCGGGTTGAGATTGGCCACCTTCTGGTCGAGCACGTTGACGACGGCACCGTCCGTCACATCGTCCTGCGATGCCAGCGCGGAGGCCAGCAACACCGGCGCCCCGCAATTGATCGCGCCAAGCTCGGCGAACAGCACCGGATCGACGCCCGGCGGCCGGTCGAACTCGAACCGCGAGGCGCAGTTCACTAGCCCGTCGATCGGCCCGCCGATTGCGGCCCGCGCGGCCGAAAACAGTTTGCCAATCGCGCCGAGATCGCTCAGATCCCCCCCGACCGCCGCTGCCCGCCCGTCCGTCGCGGCGATCTCGTCGACCAGTGCCGCCGCCTCCGCGGGCGAGTGCCCCTGGTGGACGACCACCGCATGCCCGTCCGCCGCCAGCCGCCGGACGATCGCCGCGCCCAGCCGCTTCGCACCGCCCGTCACCAGGACGGTTCGGCTCATGCGCGCGCGCCCATCAACGACAGCACTTCCTTGCGGCTGCGCTCGTCGTCGCGGAACACCCCCATCATCCGGCTGGTGACCATCGTCACCCCCGGCGTCCGCACGCCGCGCGCGGTCATGCAGGCATGGCTCGCCTCGATCACCACCGCGACACCTTGCGGCTTGAGGTTGTCCCAGATGCAATCGGCCACCTCCGCGGTCAGCCGCTCCTGCACCTGCAACCGCCGCGCGAAGCCGTGCAGCACGCGCGCGAGCTTCGAAATGCCGACGACATGGTTGCGCGGCAGGTACGCGATATGCGCCTTGCCGATGATCGGCGCCATGTGATGCTCGCAGTGCGACTGGAACGGGATGTCCTTGAGCAGCACGATCTCGTCATAACCGCCCACTTCCTCGAACACGCGTTCGAGGTGCTTGGCCGGATCATCGCCATAGCCCGCGCAATATTCCTTCCACGCACGTGCAACACGACGCGGCGTATCGAGCAGCCCCTCGCGCGTCGGATCGTCGCCAGCCCAGCGGATCAGGGTGCGGATCGCCGACGCTACGTCATCGGGCACAATCACCTTGCCATCCGGACCCAGCACATCCTCCGCAACCGACCGCCCCTTGGGCTCGCCCAGTTCATCCCGCATCGCAACACCCTTTGTCAGCATACCCAAACATCGGAATATGGGTCCTTTTTTGCAACTGTTTCATTTCGGCCACGCGCAGTAAATCCCGGTTTTCCGGGGAAGAAAAAGCGTTGACGGCTGATTTTTTTGGTCGTTACTTCGCCATACCTGAAAAACGAAATCGTGAATCGGCATAGACCGGCACGATCGGGGAGAGGACTGCAATGGCAAAGTTCGAATTGCTCGCCGCATCGGCGATGATACTCCTGTCGATTGCGCCGGCAATGGCGCAGACCGCGACCACAACGTCCGCTGAAAATACCGCACCCACCAACGGTCCGGGGCAGGAAGCCCCGTCAACGCCAACGACGTCAACGCCAACGACGTCGACGCAAACGACGTCGACGCAGACCGCTCCGGCAGACACGTCATCGAGCGCCTACGCATCGCAGGATATCGTGATTACCGCGCAACGCCAATCGCAGCGTTTGCAGGACGTTCCGATTGCTGTGAGTGCCTTTACCGCGGACAACATCGCCAAGCAGCAGATCGTCAACCCGAGCGCGCTCCAGCAAACGCTGCCCAACGTCACCTTCACCAAGACCAACTTCACCACGTCGAGCTTCACGATCCGCGGGATCGGCGATCTGTGCACCGGCGCGACTTGCGACACGGCGACCGCGATCCACGTCAACGACATGCCGCTGGTCACGACCCGCCTGTTCGAGAGCGAGTTCTTCGATCTCGAGCGGATCGAGGTCCTGCGCGGACCGCAGGGTACTTTGTTCGGCCGTAATGCGACCTCGGGCGTGGTCAACTTCATCTCCGCCAAGCCCGATCTGTCCGCGATCCATTCCGCCGCCGAGTTCGAATACGGCAACTACGACTCGAAGCGCGTGAAGGCGATGTTCAACCTGCCCTTCACCGACACGCTCGGCATTCGCGTGGCCGGAACCTATCTCAACCGCGACGGCTATACCAAGAACCTCTATGACGGTCGCAAGATCGACGGGCGCGATCTCTATTCGGTTCGCGGCACGCTGTCGTGGGAGCCGACCAGTGCCACGCGGATCGACCTGATCGGCTATTATTTCCGCGAGAAGGACGATCGCTCGCGACTGCAGAAACAGCTGTGCCACCGTGACCCGACGGGCGTGCTCGGGTGCCTGCCCGACCGGCTCGCCAACGAAACCGCGAACGGCAATTCGACGCTTGCCGCGGTACTCAGCTCGAACGAGTTCTTCGCGGTCAACAACCCCGCGCTGGCGCGGTTCGGTCTGCAGAGCCTGTACGGGCAGGACAGCTATGCCGGCGTCGTCAATCCGCGTGATGTCCGCACCGTATCGCTCGACTATAGCCCGACCTATTTCGCCAAGGAGGAACAATATACCGCGAAGATCTTCCATGATTTTGGCCCCGTCAGCCTGAACTTCACCGGCGGCTATACGCGCAACGTCGTCGACAGCGGCACCGACTACAACCTCGCGGTCGAAAACTCGCTGACCAACAACGCCGGGCTCGCCACGCTTAACGCGCTGGCGCGCACCGGATCGCCGTTCGCCTTCCTCAACGGCGTGCGGCAGACGCTGATCCCCAACGGCCCGGCCGGGGGTGCATGCCAGTCGGCAGCCGATCCGAACAATGTCGGCATCTATGGCGGCAATTCGATCGGCTGTTATCCGCAGAGCCTCGACTTCGACCGCTCGCGCCAGAAGAATCGCCAATATTCGGCCGAGGCGCATCTCGACAGCAATTTCGACGGAATGTTCAACTTCCTGCTCGGCGGCATCTATGTCGACAGCAAATCCACCAACACCGATTATTTCGTCAACGCGTTCGGGCTCGATTACGCCTCGGGCATCCTCGGCTCGGCGAACGCGGCGGGGCTCGGGCTGCCCGCGGGCAACGGCTATTTCCTGGCGACGCCCTTCTATCGCAACAGCGACACCGAGTTCCGCCTAAAATCCTACGGCATCTTCGGCGAGACCTATTTCAAGTTCACCGACGCGCTCAAGCTGACTGTCGGCCTGCGCTACAATCGCGACAAGAAGACCGACCAGGCGCGCAACCTCGCGCTCAATGTGCTGACTCCGATCGGCGCGACGGGCATCGAGCAGGGGCTGAACTATGGCACGGTCGATTTCGACCCCAATCTACCCGGCCGGCAGGAATTCGCCAATGCGCAGGTCAGCTTCTCGCGGCTTACCGGGCGCGCGGTGCTCGACTACCGGATCACCGAGAACAACCTGCTCTACGCTTCCTATTCGCGCGGGTATAAGTCGGGCGGGATCAACCCGCCGCTGCTGCCGCTGTTCAACGTCAGCAGCACGTTCGAGCCGGAACAGGTCAACGCATACGAGATCGGCTCGAAAAACACCTTTGGCGGCGGCCAGTTCAGGCTGAACCTCACCGGCTTCTATTACCAGTACAAGAACCTGCAGCTGAGCCGGATCGTCGCGCGCACCTCGGTCAACGACAACGTCAACGCCGATATCTATGGCGTGGAGGCCGAGGCGATCATGAGCCCGATCCCAGCGTTCGTCGTCAACATGAATGCGAGCTATTTGCATTCGAAGGTGTCGAGCGACAAGTTCCTGGTCAATCCGCGCGACGTGTCGGGCGGGCGGGCCGACGCGGTGATCATCAAGGACATCACCAACGCATCGAACTGCGTCGTCGTACCCAACGCGGCGGGGAATGCCGCGCTGTCGAACGGCTATGTCACGGTGGTCAATCGCGCGGTCGGCCTGCGAGGCCCCACCGCAATCCCGACGGTCGCGGCGACCGGCGCATTCGGTATCTGCTCGGCACTGGGCGCGAATGCGGCGGCGAGCGGCGTATCGGTGCTCGACGGCGTGACGACCAACATCCGCGGCAACCGCCTGCCGCAGGCGCCGACGTACAAATGGTCGGTCGGTGCGCAGTACACGATCGACTTCGCCAACGGCATGAACCTCGTGCCGCGTGCGGATCTCAACTATACAGGCGGGTTCGCGGCCAGCATCTTCAACACCATCGTCGACCGCATCCCGGGCTATGCGGTGGTCAACATGCAGGTCCAGCTCAACGCGCGCGAAGACCGGTTCTACGTCCGCGGCTTCGTGCAGAACCTGGCGAACAACAACGCGATCACCGGGCAATATGTCACCGATCAGTCGGCCGGGCTGTTCACCAACATCTTCACGATCGAACCGCGACGGTATGGCGTAGCGGCGGGGTTCAAGTTCTGAGGTTGCGCAAAGTCTGCATGCTGCCCCGCTAACGATCCTCCCCCGCCAGGGGGAAGTGGCGCGAAGCGACGGAGGGGGAGGACACGCAACGCAGGTTTCCCTGCCCTCCCCCTCCGTTCGGCAAGCGCCAGCCGCCTCCCCCTGGCGGGGGAGGATTTACGCGGCAGCCGCCCCCTTCGTCATCCTGACGAAAGTCAGGACCCGGAGCCAAGCAGCGTCACGTCTGTAACCCCGGGTCCTGACGTTCGTCAGGATGACGGAGGGGGGTAACCGTAAACAGGCCAACGGCTACCCCAAGCTCCTTACCCGACCCGACGGTACGCCAGCCGCTCGGCATGCCAGGCGACATGCTCGCCCATGAACGTCGAGATGAAGTTGTAGCTGTGATCATACCCCGGCTGCATTCGAAGCGTCAGCCCGATCCCCGCCGCCGCGCACGCCTCCGCGAGCAATTCCGGCTTCAGCTGCTCGGCAAGGAACCCATCCGCATCGCCCTGATCGACGAGGATCTCCGCCACCCGCGCCCCATCCGCGATCAGCGCACACGCGTCGTACGATCGCCACGCCATCCGATCGGGCCCGAGATACCCGCCAAGCGCCTTCTCGCCCCAGGCACACTGCAACGGCGCCACGATCGGCGCGAACGCCGAGACGCTCCTGAACCGATCCGGATTGCGTAGCGCGATCGTCAGCGCGCCGTGCCCGCCCATCGAATGCCCCATGATTCCCTGCCGGCCCATATCCGCCATCGGAAACCGCGCCGCGATCAGTGCCGGCAGTTCGTCCTCGACATAGGAGCGCATCCGGAAATTGGCCGCCCAGGGCTCCTGCGTCGCATCGACGTAGAAGCCAGCCCCCTTGCCGAAATCATACGCGTCGTCGTCGGGCACGTCGTCGCCGCGCGGCGAGGTATCGGGCGCGACCAGGATCACGCCGAGCTCGGCGCAGGCGCGGCGATACTCGCCCTTGTCCATGACGTTGGCATGCGTGCAAGTCAGTCCAGACAGGAACCACAGCACCGGCAACCGCGCGCCATCATCATGCGGCGGGACGTAGACGGCGAAGCTCATGTCGGTGCCGGTCGCGGTCGAGGCGTGGCGGTACACGCCCTGGGTACCGCCATAGGCCTTGCTGGTGGAGATGGTCTCCATCACGCGACCCGGTGCAGCGCGCAGATCTTGTTACCCGACGGATCGCGCAGATACGCCAGATACAGTTTCCGCCCCCCGGTCGCCTCGCGCACGCCGGGGGGATCCTCGCAGGCGGTACCGCCATGCGCGAGGCCGGCCGCGTGCCACGCATCCGCCGCATCGGTCGAGGCCGCGGCGAACCCCATCGTGCTGCCATTGCCGTGGCTGGCCGGCTGGCCATCGATCGGCTTGGTCAGCAGGAAGCGGCCACCGGCATGCGCGTAGACCACCCGGCCCCAGTCATCGACGACGCCCTCGGGCACGCCCAGCGCGCCCAGCGCCGCGTCGTAGAACGCCTTCGATGCCGCGATATCGTCGGCACCCAGCATGATGTGCGTGAACATGGCCGCTCCTCAGTAGATCACGACGGAGCGGATGCTCTCGCCGGCGTGCATCAGGTCGAAGCCCTTGTTGATCTCGTCGAGCGTCAGGCGGTGCGTGATCATCGGGTCGATCTGGATCATGCCGTTCATGTACCAGTCGACGATCTTCGGCGTATCGGTCCGCCCGCGCGCGCCGCCGAACGCGGTCCCGCGCCAGTTGCGCCCGGTGACGAGCTGGAACGGCCGCGTCGAGATTTCCTTGCCCGCCTCGGCCACGCCGATCACGATCGACGTGCCCCAGCCGCGATGGCACGCCTCGAGCGCCTGGCGCATGACGGTGGTGTTGCCGGTCGCATCGAAGGTGAAGTCCGCGCCGCCGTCGGTGAGCGCGACGATATGCGGCACGATGTCGCCCACATCCTTGGGGTTGGCGAAGTGCGTCATGCCGAAGCGGCGGCCCCATTCCTCGCGGTCGGGGTTGATGTCGACGCCGACGATCATGCCGGCGCCTGCGAGCTTGGCGCCCTGGATCACGTTCAGCCCGATCCCGCCGAGCCCGAACACGACGACGGTGTCGCCCGGCTGGACCTTGGCCGTGTGCACGACCGCGCCGACGCCCGTCGTCACGCCGCAGCCGATATAGCAACTGGTATCGAACGGCGCGTCCTCCCGGATCTTGGCGACCGCGATCTCGGGCAGCACGGTGAAGTTCGAGAAGGTCGAGCAGCCCATGTAATGGAAGATCGGCTGGCCCTTGTAGCTGAACCGCGTCGTCCCGTCGGGCATCAGCCCCTTGCCTTGCGTCGCGCGGATCGCGGTGCACAGGTTGGTCTTGCCGCTGAGGCACGACTTACACTGGCGGCATTCGGGCGTGTAGAGCGGGATCACGTGATCGCCGACGGCGACGCTGGTCACGCCCGCGCCGATCTCGCGAACGATGCCGGCGCCTTCATGACCCAGCACGCTCGGAAACAACCCTTCCGAATCAAGCCCGTCGAGCGTGTACGCGTCGGTGTGGCAGATGCCCGTCGCCATGATTTCGACGAGCACTTCGCCGGATTTCGGTCCCTCGAGGTCGAGTTCGACGATCTCGAGCGGTTTTTTTGCCTCGAACGCTACGGCGGCGCGGGTCTTCATCGGTCGGTCTCCTTGATTGCCGCCCTGATGCCTCGCGGGCCGCCCGTCTGCAACCCGCGCGACATGCAACCAAACCCGCCTTCCGGCGCTTGATCGTTGCAAATCAAGGAGATGCGACGATGAAGGATCCAAAGAAGGGCGACGAGGTCACCTGGAAATCGCATGGCGGCGAGGCGCACGGCACCGTCGAAAAGAAACAGACCAGCGACACGACGATCAAGGGCCACACCGTCAAGGCCTCCAAGGAGGAGCCCCAGTTCATCGTAAAGAGTGACAAGGGCGGCAAGGCAGCGCACAAGGCGGACGCGCTCACCAAGGCGTGACCACGCGCGCAGTGCCAAACGCACGCGCGCAACAGGAAGGAATGCTTATGGCTACAGCTCCCAAGACCGGCGGCATCCACGCCCCCGTTCAGCCCTCTCCCGAGCTCGGCGAGATCGTCGGCAACGACAAGCTGCCGCGCAGCGAAGTGATCAGCAAGGTGTGGGTCTACATCAAGGCGCACAACCTCCAGAACCCTGAGAACAAGCGCGAGATCCTCGCGGACGAGAAGCTGAAGAAGGTCTTCGGGCGTGACAAGTGCACGATGTTCGAGATGAACAAGTACATCTCGCAGCACGTTAAGGCTTAACCGCCAGCACTGCACGGCAAGCGGCGGCGGGGATTCACGCGATACCCGCCGCCCTTGATACTCGTTCGATCCGGCCCTGTTGAGCAGATCATATCCGGCCGGACGTCTGCGCGAACGCCGCGCGCTTGATCGTCGTCAACGACCGCGGTATTGCGCTACCCGATGCCCCCGTAGCTCAGCCGGATAGAGCGACGGTTTCCTAAACCGTAGGCCGCGTGTTCAAATCTCGCCGGGGGCACCAGCTTCTACCGCGCAGCCGCGGATGCCTCGCGCTACGGTGCGATATCTCAGTTCAGCTTTTCGGGCGGTGTCATGGGCATTAGGAGCGGTGCGACCGGTACGCCCTCTGCGACCAGCGCCTTGGCCTCCGCAAGACTGGTCTGGCCGTGAATGGTGGCATGTCGCTCCTCGCCGAGATGCATCGCACGGGCGCGATCGGCGAATGCGGTGCCGACCCACTCGGACACTTTCAACGCCTCGGCCTGCTGATGCGCAAGTTCGGTCATCAGCGACTTGATCGCATCCGGCGTCGGTGCATCGGGCTTGCGGTTGCCCTTGCCGGCAATGGCGGGCGCCATCACCGCCTTGCCGATTTCGCAATCGTCGCACACTGGGCATCGAACCTGCCCCGCCCGGCGCTGATCCTCATAGGCGCCGCTGGACGCGAACCATGCCTCGAACACATGACCGCCGCCGCATTTAAGGTCGAAGACGATCATCGGACGATCGTAACGGGTGGGATCGCGCGGCGATGCTGGAGTACCGGCATACGCGACCGGACCGCCGCGACGCGCGCCGGGTCGATCTCTGCGAATGCTAGCCCGGCCGGCTCGCCCATGTCGAGGATCACCTCGCCCCAGGGATCGATCACCAGCGAATGGCCATAGGTCGCGCGACCGTCGGCATGGACGCCGGTCTGTGCCGCCGCGACGACATAAGCGCCGGCCTCGATCGCACGCGCACGCAACAGGATGTGCCAGTGTGCGGCGCCGGTCGGCCGCGTGAACGCCGCCGGCACCGAGAGGAGCGTCGCGCCCGCATCGCTCAGCGCGCGGTACAGATCGGCAAAGCGCAGATCATAGCAGATCGAGGCACCCAGCATGCCGACGGGGGTATCGACCACGCTTGCCGTATCGCCAGCGACATACGCCGCGGATTCACGCCAGCTTTCGCCGGTCGGTAGGTCCACATCGAACAGATGCAGCTTGTCGTAGCGCGCGCAAATTGCCCCCGTTCCGTCGATCACGAAGCCCCGATTGGCGAACTTCCCGTCGGAACGGCGCACCGCGAGCGAGCCGAGATGTACCCATAGCCCGGTCCTCGCCGCCGCGCTGCAGACTGCGGCCAGCACTGGATCGTCGTCCTCGAGGACGATCGACGCAGCACCACGCGTACGGTCACGATCGATCAATCCTGCCATCTCTGGCGTAAAGACCATCTCCGCACCGCCGTCGCGTGCGAAGTGGATCGCTTCGACGATGGTCTGCGCATTGGCGGCAGGATCAATCCCGCTCGTCATCTGGAGGAGCGCGATCGTCGGCATCAGCCGAGCAAGGGGTCGAGACCGCCCTTTGCGTCGAGCGCCGCCAGATCGTCGGACCCGCCGATATGCCGACCGTCGATAAAGACCTGCGGCATCGTCATGCGGCCACCCGATCGTTCGACCATCTCGGCCTTTTTCGGGCCGCCCATGGTGACGTCGAACGTCTCCGGTTCGACCCCCTTGCTGGCAAGGAGTCTCAATGCCCGCGAGCAATAGGGGCAGAATTGCTTGATGTAGATTTCGACTTTAGCCATGCCTCCGGAGGTGTGGTCTCACCCCACGATTGTCAATCGTCGCGGGTTTCGGACAGCACACGGGCCCAACACAAAATTGTTACGGATCGGGCGCCTGCGCGCATCAGGGCTCGCGTGCACGCTTCGGCCGTCGCCCCACTGGTATAGACGTCGTCGACGAGCACGACCGCCTTGCCCGCAATCCGGCTGGGTGCGGCGATCGCAAAGGCGCCGGCGACCGCTTGTGCGCGCTCGCGCCCGCCGAGACCGCGCAACACGGCCGTCTGGCGCCGTCGTATCAGGACCGTTCGGTCGTGCGGCGTACCCGATAGCTTGGCGAGCGCGTCGCCGATCAGCGCCGCCTGGTTGAACCCGCGCGACCAGATCCGCCAGCGATGCAACGGCACGGGTACCAGCAGGTCGGTCGCCAGCGGGAGCAAGCGGCGCATCCGCAGCGCCATCGTCTCGGCAAAAGCGATCCGCCCGCCATATTTGAGGCGCAGCGCCAGTCCGCGCGCGACCGGACCGTAGGCGACCGCGGCACGAACGCCCGCATGCCGCGGCGGATCGCGTAGACAGGCCGCACACCGCGCGCCCTCGCCGCGATCAAACGCGAACGGCACATTGCATCCCTCACACCATGGTGGCCCGAGAAACCGCAGGCTGCTCCAGCATGTCTCACAAAACCTGTGATCCTCGGCGACCGGCATGCCGCAGCCTGCACAGCGCGCCGGCAGCGCGAAGTCGACGGCGTGACGGAGTACGGTCGGGAGTCTCACATCGGACCTCTTTTCGCCGCTGCGGGTGAGGTGACACTTGTCGGGGAGGACGCTGCGCGGCACAAGCGTCGGGTGTCCGACCAAGCCCCCGAAATCTTCGCCCCGGAAATTTTCGACCGCGGGGCGCGCCGCCGCCGCCGTGATCGCGCCGCGCCGCTGTATCGCGAACATGATTTTCTGCGCGGGACGATGCTCGACGGGATTGCCGAGCGGCTCGACGCGGTGACGCGGTCGTTTACCGACGTCCTCGATCTCGGCTGTTTCGACGCGGCCTTCCCGGCCCCGGCCGGCGCGCGCGTCGCCCGTTGCGATCCGGGATTTGCCTTTTCCGCCGCCGCTGGTGGTGTGCAGGCCGACGAGGACCGGCTGCCGTTCGCCGACGGCAGTTTCGATCTGGTGGTGAGTGCCGGCGTGCTCGACCAGGTCGACGATCTACCGGGTGCGTTGTCGCTGATCCGGCGCGTGCTGCGGCCCGACGGATTGTTCCTCGGCGTGTTCGTCGGCGCAGGCAGCCTGCCCGCGCTCCGTGCCGCGCTCCGCGTTGCCGAAGCCGACCGGCCCGCCGCGCGGCTGCATCCGCAGATCGACGTCCGCTCCGCCGGCGACCTGTTGATGCGGGCAGGATTTGCGCTGCCGGTCGCCGACGTCGAGACGCTCGATGTCGGCTACCGTGACCTTGGTCGACTGCTCGGCGATCTGCGCGGGATGGCGGCGACCAATGCGCTCAAGCAACGCCAGTCGATGACGCGCGCGGTCTTCGGGCGAACGCTGGCAGCATTCGCGGATGCCGCTGACGATCGCGGGCGCACGCACGAGAAATTCCAGATCGTGTTCCTGACCGGCTGGTCGCCCGATCCGTCGCAGCCCAAGCCGGCGCGCCGCGGCAGCGCAACCGCCTCGCTGACCGACGCGCTCAAGCGGTAGGACCGCTTGGTCAACGCCAGACCAGCCTAGCCGATCATCCCTTCGCCCGCGGCATCGCGGGCGAGGATACGGCCCATCGCGTCGAACAGCGCATCCATCGCCACCGGCTTGAAGATGACGTCGTCGGCGCCTGCGGCCAGGCAGCGTTCGCGCAGATCGGGGGCGATATCCGCGGTAACGACGATGATCGGCACGCGTCCCTTCGCATCGCGGCGCGCGCGGATATGTTCGATCGCGGTCACGCCGTCCATGCCGGGCATCCGCAGATCGACCAGGATCATCGCGAAGTCCTGCTCCTCGATGATGCCCAGACCCCGCTCGGCGCTTTCAGCCTCGATCATCGTGACGCCGGCGACGTCGAGCATATCCTTGACGACGCGTCGATTCATCCGATCGTCCTCGATAAAGAGGACCTTCACCACCGCCCCATCGATAGAGGGACATATGCGAGAAATGCTGCCGACATGATCCTACACCTACGCGCTATGCCGCGTCCGACACAAGGACGGGATGCGGCGCGTTTCGCGGCATCGGTTCGCCGTAGATCGCCTGGATCAGCGCTGCGCCACTGACCGGTTTCGCCACCACGCGGGTGATGCCGGTGGCGAGCAATTCGTCGCGTTCCTGCACTGCCGCTACCGGCCACAACAGGGTCGTTTCGGTACGGGCGATCCCCGCCGCGTCGACGATGCGGACTAGGCCGGCATGCGCATCCCCGTCGACACGGATCGTCGCGTCGTCGATCAGGACCTGCGCGACGTTGCCCTCACGCAGCAACAGGATTGCCTCGTCGACCGAGCCGGCAAACGCGACCGTGCCGGCATGTGGCGCTAGCAAGGCTTTGAACATGCTCCGCGTGATCGGATTGCGATCGACGACCAGCGTGATCGCGCTCGCCGTGCCTGGCGGATGTGCGGTGACGATGAGCGGCGTGGCGCGGACGAACGGCAGAGTAAGCGTGAAGGTCGCCCCCTGTCCTTCGACGCTGGCAACGGTGACATCGCCGCCCATTGCCCGCGCCAGATTGCGGCAGATCGCCAACCCCAGCCCGGTCCCGCCGAATTGACGCGTCGTGCCGGCATCCGCCTGCGCGAAGGATTCGAAGATCTGTTCGAACTTGTCGGCGGCGATGCCGATTCCGGAATCGGTCACCGCGACCCGAAGCCGTTCGTCATCGCCGACGTCGATCGCGAGCGTGACCCGGCCCTGCTTGGTGAACTTCAGTGCGTTGGCCAGCAGGTTGAACACGATCTGGCGGATCCGCGCCGCGTCGCCGACGATCATCGCGGGGCAGCCGGTCAGATCGACGCCGAACGTCAGCCCCTTGTCGCGTGCCTGCTCCTCCCACAACCGGGTCGCATCCTTCACCGTCGCGCAGAGATCGAACGGAACCGCCTCGATCGTCAGATTGCCGGTTTCCATCTTTGCTACGTCGAGAATGTCGTCGACCAGCGCGCGCATCGTCAGCCCCGCACCATGGACGACGCCGACCCGGTCGCGCAGCAGCGGCGCGAGGTGCGTATCGGCCAGCATCACCTGGGTCATGCCGAGGATGCCGTTGAGCGGCGTACGGATCTCATGACTGGTGGTCGCCAGGAATTCGGTCTTCGCCGCCAGCGCCTTGCCGAGCGCGCTGTTGGTGAGGGCGAGGTCGTCGTTGGCCGCGCGCACCTGATCGCGGCTGCGGCGGATCGTGACCAGCCCGATCCCGAGCAACGCGATGACGATCGCGACCGCGCCGGCGACCCCGAGGAAGACATAGCGCTGGGTCAGTGCGCGTGCCCGCTCGAACGCGATACTGCGCCGCAGTTCGTCGGCCTTGAGTTGGCTGATCTTCAATTCCTGGTTCGCGAAATTGAACCGCGCCGCCATCAGCGCCGTCTTGGTGCTCGTCGCCAGCTTGGTCGCATCGTCATCAATCCGCTTCAGCGCCTGAAGATGCACCAGCGCGGACTTCGGATCGTTCGCGGCACGAAAGACATCATAGGCGGTCTGGTGGATGTCCCGCTGCGAGATGCTCGTGCCCTTCGGCCCGAGTTCGGCCAGTGCGGTCGTGATCAGCGCTACAGCGCGCGATACCTGCCCTCGCTGCAACGCCAACTGTGCCGATATTGCGATGATCCCGGCCTTCGACCCCGATGTTTCACGGTCGGCGGTCAGCCACATGCCAGCCTGGATGGCGCGGTCAGCATCGGACAGATTCCCAGCCAGTAGCTGCAGCAGCGCGATATTGGCATAGACCTGCGCCATCAAAGGCGCGCTTTTGAGGCTTTTCGCCAGCAGCAACGCCGTGTTGAACTCGACGAGCGCCTGCTTGTAGTTTTTCAACTCGCTGAACGCAGTTGCCCGATTGTTATGGATCGATATCGAAAGACTTGGCTCGGTACCGTATATCTCGATTGCCTGATCATAATATTTCAACGCGGTGGTTTGATCCATCGCCTCTGTATACAACCACGCTATGAAGATCAGCGCCATCGCCTGTCCGCGGCGGTCGCCGATCCGGCGATATCGGATGAATGCTGATTGATAATCGGCCAATGCTGCGCCGGCGCGGCCCTGACCGCTATCTGCCCCTCCGCGCGACAACAAGATGTCGGCGTGCAGTTTCGAGTGTGGCGCAAGCATTACCACCGCACGCAGCGCGGTGCCGATCAGGACACTGGCCTTTTGGGGATTGCCGGTGCGCACATACGCCTCGCCCTGTAACCATTGCGCCGTGGCGATCGATATCCCCCGCACCGCGGGATCAGCGATCGACCTTGCCACCTGCTCTGCGCCGACCGCCTTGGCACGCGCCGAAACGGGGTCGATCAGCATCGTCGCCTTGGCATCGCCAATCGTCTGATCGAACCCGCTGATGGTCGGCGCCACGGGACGCTGGGCTAGGCATGACTGGGCCCAGCCAAGTCCGATGAGCATGGCACAAGCGGTCACCACGCGCATGCGCGCGACCGCGTAGATCAACCGCGTTTCCATACCGTCGCAAGCCGGTTGAACGGCGCCCGGGCATCGGCTGCGATCGCAAGGTGCTTCTCGTCCGCCAGGAAGTGGATCAGTGCATCGAGGTTGATCGGCCGGCTGATCAGGAAGCCCTGGATCATGTCGCACCCCATCACCGACAACAAGGCCATCGCCGCCTGCGTCTCGACGCCTTCGGCAACCACCTCCATCTCGAGCGCATGCGCCAGATCGATCGTCGAGCGCACGATGAGCGGGTCGCGGTTCGAGCTTGTGAGTTGCGTGACGAACAGCTTGTCGATCTTCAGTTCACGCGCGGGCAACTGCTTCAGATAGGCGAGCGAGGACAGGCCGGCACCATAATCGTCGATCGCAATGACGATGCCGATGTCCGCGAAGACATTCAGGTTCGCGATCGCGCTTTCCGGATCACGGATCACCGACGTCTCGGTAATTTCGAACCCCAGACGCGCGCCACTCGTCTGCACCAGCGCGCAGACTTTCCGAACGAACCGCGTGTCGGCAAGCAAGACCCCGGCGATATTGATGAAGATCCTCAGGTCATGACCATGCTCGAGAAGAGTTTTCTGGTCGCGAATCGATCGCTCGATCGTCCATAGGGTCAGCGCGACGATATCGCGCGATTCCTCCGCGATCGGGATGAAATCGCTGGGCAGGACCAGACCGCGCGTCCCATGCTTCCAACGGACCAGCGCCTCGACGCTGGTAATCTCCTGCCGCCGGAGATGGACCTTCGGCTGGTATTGAAGGAACAACTCCTCGGTCTCGATCGCGATCGTCAAGTCGCGCGCCAGTTGCGCGCGATCGACCGATGCTGCGCCGAGGACGACGTCACGCGCGACCGCGACACGTTCGCTCCGAGCATCGATCAGCGCGCGCTCGGCTTCCTCGATCAGATGCACTTCGTCGCGCTCGCCGATCGCTCCCGCCGCGGCAGCGCCGAACTGGACGTGGATCCCGTGCCACTCGCCATCGATATCGAACGGCAGATCGAACGCCGCTTCCAGCGCAGTGATCGCAACGTCGAGCGCCAGCCGCGCCTCGCTTTCGAAGGCGATCTCGACCACGTCTCGCCCGGCGACGATGACCCGTGCGTCGGGCAGCACGGCACTGACGCGCGCCGCGACATCGATGATCAGCATGTCCGCGCGACACCGACCCAGATGCCGCCGCAGGACACTAAAATTTTCGATCTCCGCGAGGATCAGGAACTGCCAACCGATCGCGCACCGCAGATGTGGGCCGACCCGGACCAGATCGGCCTGGACGGCGGAAACGGCTGGTTTGGCAGCAACCTGGGAGACGCTGCGGCTGCTGTGCGAGTGCGAGAACTCTCTCATGGGTCCGGGATATCTGCAACGCATAAACATAGTCTTAAGTACAGCGGCGACGACTCGTCGCAGAACATGGTTAACAATTCACAAAAATTATTGTTTAACGTTTTGTTATACACTATGCCGATCTTGCACCCGCTAGGGTGTCAATAAGGGAGCATAAACATGCTGAAGCTGATCCTCGCGTTGATCTACACGCCCATTCGCCCCTGGTGAATGACGACGTCGGCTCGATCGACACTGCTTGGCCACCAACGGGCGGGCATGTTGGTCGGGCCGACACTTCGATTCGCTCACTAGGGAATCGATAATGGCGCGCAGTTCCCAACAGTTGGCGCTCGGCACTGCGGCAATTCTGTAACGTCATTGTAATGTTGATTCTGGAGCGCGTGTCGCCGAGCCCAACGCTCATGGCGCAGCCAGTCTAGGCGCTGATCAGGCGTTTTTTGACGGTTTCAATGTAAAATCGGAGTGCGCGGCACGCGTGGCGCCCGGATGCGTCGGTCGCGTCAATCTCGAGTAGCGTCTCACCGGTAGCCGAACCGCAATGCACAAGAAATACGCCTCACTCGCTCAGTGCGCGAGACGGATGTCAGGCGGGGTCCACACGATGTCAGACCCCTGCCCTCTGTCAGATGAGGGTAACGCTTAGCGCATCAGCTCCACCGCCATCGCGGTCGCCTCGCCACCGCCGATGCACAGCGAGGCCAGCCCGCGCGTCTGGCCGGTCGTCTCCAATGCCGACAGCAGCGTCGCGAGGATCCGCGCGCCGCTCGCACCGATCGGATGGCCCAGCGCGCACGCCCCGCCGTGGATGTTCACCTTGTCGTGCGGCAGGCCAAGGTCACGCATCGCGATCATCGCAACCACCGCAAACGCCTCGTTGACCTCGAACAGATCGACATCCGCCGCGGACCAGCCAGCCTTCTCCATCGCCTTTCGCATCGCGAACACCGGCGCGGTCGTGAACAGTGCCGGCGCATGGGCATGCGCGGCGTGCGCCACGACCCGCGCGATCGGCGTGATGCCCAGCCGCTCGGCGACGCTCGCGCGCGTCATCACCAGCGCGGCCGCGCCGTCGGAGATCGACGACGCATTGGCGGCAGTGATCGTGCCATCCTTCGAAAAGGCAGGCTTGAGCGTCGGGATCTTGGCGACGTCGCCCTTCGCCGGCTGTTCGTCGAGCGCGACCGTCGTTATCCCCTTGCGGCCGGCAATCTCGACCGGGACGATCTCGCGATCGAATGCGCCCGATGTCTGCGCGCGCTGAGCCCGGTGCAGCGATTCGATCGCGTAATCATCCATCTGCGCGCGCGTGAATTGATACTCGTGCGCGGTATCCTCGGCGAAATTGCCCATCAGCTTGCCGGGTTCGTACGCATCCTCGAGCCCGTCGAGATACATGTGATCATACATCCGGTCATGGCCGATCCGCGCGCCGCCGCGGTGGCTCTTCGACAGATACGGCGCGTTGGTCATGCTCTCCATGCCGCCCGCGACGAGCAGGTCGACCGACCCCGCCGCCAGCGCATCGGCCGCCAGGATCGCGGCCTGCATCCCCGATCCGCACATCTTGTTGACCGTCGTCGCCTCGACATGGTCGCCAAGCCCGGCGTTGATCGCCGCCTGCCGCGCGGGCGCCTGGCCGAGCCCGGCGGGCAGCACGCAGCCCATGTAGATCCGCTCGATGCCCGCCGCCGACACGCCCGACCGACCGACCGCACCGCGGACCGCATCGGCGCCAAGCTGCGTCGCGGTCGCGCCCGCGAGCGCCCCCTGGAACGATCCCATCGGCGTACGCGCGTAGGACAGGATGACGACAGGATCTCGATCGACGGCCACTTTGCTCTCCACTTAGTCTTATGCCCAATATCTGGGGTTGATCCGCGGCAATACAAAGCGACGCGGGATGCGCCTAGACCCGCCGGCATGGAAACACTCATCACGACGCTCAAATGGTGTGCCGCAGCGTCGGGGGTGATCGCCGCGTTCATGGTATCGCTCGATTTCGGGCGCCGCGTGACCGGGTGGGGGTTCGTGCTGTTCGTCGGCTCGTCGATCACCTGGCTGAGCGGTGCGGCCTTGACCGGCGACTGGGCGCTCGGCACGCAGAATATCGTGTTGTTCGGAATCAACCTCCTCGGCGTGTATCGCTATCTGGTGCGCAAGACGGGTGTATGAGACCCCAATCTGGCCGCTGCTGCTGGGCATGCTCGGCGCGATCCTCGGCAGCTTCGTCGCTGCGCTGGTGACGCGCTGGCCGGACGGGCGATCGGTGATGGCCGGCCGTTCGGCGTGCGATGGCTGCGGGCGGACGCTCCGCGCGATCGAACTTGTGCCGCTGCTGAGTGCGCTTGTCCTTCGCGGACGGTGCCGCGGCTGCGGCGGCGCCATCAGCCCGGTGCACTGGCGGATCGAGCTGGCCGGAGTCGCGATCGGCGTGGCCGCGGGACTCGTCGCGCCCGGGCTGGTCGGCGTGGCCGGCGCGGTGTTCGGCTGGCTGTTGCTGGCGCTGGCGAGCCTAGATCTCGTCGCGTTCTGGCTGCCCGACCGGCTGACCCTCCTGCTCGCCGGTACCGGCGTTCTGAGCGGGGCGGTCGGGATCGATCCACCGATCGTCGCGCGGGCGATCGGCGGCATCGCCGGGTTCGGCACGCTGTGGCTGATCGCGTTCGGCTATCGGCGTCTGCGCGGGCGCGACGGGATGGGCGGCGGCGATCCCAAGCTGTTCGGAGCGATCGGGCTGTGGCTCGGTTGGGCGATGTTGCCAGCGGTCCTGCTGATCGCCAGCATGATCGGACTCGGCGTCGTGCTCGCGGCACACCTCAAGGGACGCAGCATGGCGGCGGACACCGCGCTTCCGTTCGGCGCGTTGCTGGCATTGGCGGCTTATCCCGCATGGCTCTTCATGATAGGCCTGACGCCATGATATCGCTCGCCCTTCTCCTCGCGCTACAGGCTGCGGCCAACCCAGGTCCCGGCCCGCTCGGCGCGATCGGCAAGCAGCAGCTCCCCGCAAAGGGGTGCGCTGCCTATCTGTGGAGCATGGACGCCGCGCGCCAGCTCGTCGCGATGGCCACCGCCGACCCCGCGCAGATCCGTCTGGCGATCGACGGCAAGACCACCGACTACGCGATGGCGACGCAATCGCCCGCCATCGGTTTCGGCTTCGGCGGCGTCACCCAATATCGCGGCGGCGACGTCACCGCGACGCTCGACATGGCGGTTTCGGTGCGCGCGGATATCTCGGCAGGCGCGACCGTGACGTCCGCGACGTTACGGATCGATCGCCCGGGACGCGACACCGTCGTCATGCCGGTCGGTGGCCTGGTCGGCTGCGTCTGACTCAATTTTCGTGAAACCAAGCCGTCCTCCGTGCGTTACGTGGACGAAGATGGGGGTGAATCGTACACGATCGCTGCCTTTAAAAGGGAATCGTGTGACAGCTTCGAACAGCCGCCATCATTGGCTCGCTCTTGCGTTGGTAGCGGCTAATACGGGTTTCGCGGGCGTTTGTTCCGCGCAATTGGCAAAGCCCGGCACCGCCCCTGCAAAGGGTCCGGATGCGCCGAAGCCCAGCGATCAACCGCAATCGGCCGATCCGCGGTCCGACGCGCCGATCGTCCCCGACGCCGAGTTCGACAGCGCACTGCCGCCGCTGAGCAACGACCTGAACGCGCCGCTCGAACCGATGTCCGCAGCCCCCCCCGTCGTCGCAACCCCCGCGACCGCGACGACGTCTGCAACCACGGTGTCGGGCGACGTCCTGCCACCGACCGGCCCCGCCGACCCACAACTCGCGCAATCGCTGATCCCGCTGTCGAGCTTCGACACGACCCCGCTCCAGACCGCGGCGGACATCAAGGACAAGGACGCGCCCGAGATCCGGTACGAGACCGCGACCAAGGGGCTCGACACGGCAGGCTCCGGGCTTGAGGCCGAATACAAGGCGCTGTCCGCGCTTGCCGAGGGCAAGGGCAAGGCGGCGAACGCCACGCAGGTCGCAGCGCGCGGCCGTGAGGACGAGGCGCTGGCGGTGCGCTTGCTGAAGTCGCTCGGCTATTATGACGCCACCGCGATCTCGACCATCGAGACGATCCCCGACGCCGACAAGACCAAGCCCGCGCGGCTCAAAGCGACCGTCAGCGCGCAGCCCGGGCGGCTCTATTCGCTGTCGTCGATCACCGTGCAGGCGAACGCGACGACGCCCCCCGATCTGGTCCGCCAGCAATTGCCGCTC
This sequence comes from Sphingomonas sp. Leaf38, assembly GCF_001421825.1. Lineage (NCBI taxonomy): Bacteria > Pseudomonadati > Pseudomonadota > Alphaproteobacteria > Sphingomonadales > Sphingomonadaceae > Sphingomonas > Sphingomonas sp. Leaf38. The sequence continues at coordinate 341,167 of NZ_LMLD01000010.1, forward strand.
AAGGTCGGCGATCCGATCGAGGCCGCGCGGATCCAGGGTGCGGAGGCGAATGTCAGCCTGACGCTGCCACAACAGGGCTATCCCTTCGTCAAGGTCGGCGAGCGCGACATCCTGCTCGACGACCAGACTCCGACGGGGGCATACACGCTGCCGGTCGATACGGGGCCCCGCGCGTCGTTCGGTCAGCTTCGCACCGAAGGCGATCCGGTGTTCAACCTGGAGCATCTCGGCCTCTTCCCGCGGTTCAAGTCGGGCGGACTCTACGACAACCGGATGACCGACGACCTGCGCGACGCGCTGGTCGCGACGTCGCAATTCTCGACCGTATCGGTCGAGCCGGTCCGCACCGGCACGGTCAACCCCGACGGTACCGAGCAGGTCGACCTGCTGGTCCGCCAGAGCGCGGGCAAGCCCCGCTCGCTCGGCGGCAATGTCGGCTATTCGACCGGCCAGGGGTTCCGCGCCGAGGGCACGTGGCAGCACCGCAACCTGTTCCCCTATGAAGGCGCGGTCATCGCGTCGGTCATTGCCGGCACGCAGGAACAAGGCCTGTCGGGCACGTTCCGCCGCGCGAACGCCGGCCGTCGCGACAAGACGTTCAGCCTGACCGCGGGCGCGAACCATTCGAATTACGACGCCTATGACGCGTTCACGACCAGCGTCGGCGTTCGCTGGAGCTACGATTCGACGCCGATCTGGCAGAAGCCGCTCACCTATTACTATGGCGGCGAACTCGTCGGCACGAACGAAAGCGTCTACGACTTCACGCAAGGCAAGGACGTTCGCCGGACCTACGGCATCGTCGCACTGCCGGGCCAGGTACGGTTCGATCGCTCGGACAGCCTGCTCAATCCGACCAAGGGCTATCGCCTGACGCTGAACCTCAGCCCCGAAACATCGGTGCAGGGGTCGGTAAAGCCGTACATCCGGACGATGATCGAGGGGACGTTCTACTACCCCGTCTCGAGCAGCATCGTCATCGCCGGGCGCGCCAAGGCCGGCTCGATCCAGGGCGTCGACCGCGACGACCTGGCACCGTCGCGGCGCTATTACGGCGGCGGCGGCGGATCGGTGCGCGGCTATGGCTATCAGCGGCTCGGGCCGTTCGATCCCAACGGCAACCCGGTCGGCGGGCGGTCGCTCAACGAATTCGCGCTCGAAGCGCGCTACCGGTTCGGCGATTTCGGCATCGTGCCGTTCATCGATGCGGGTAACAGCTATGAGAGCAGCACACCGAACCTGTCGTCCCTGCGCTATGGCGCGGGTATCGGCGGGCGCTTCTACACCAGCTTCGGCCCGATGCGTTTCGATGTCGCGACGCCGCTGAACCCACGCAAGGGCGACGGCAAGATCGCGCTCTACATCTCGATCGGGCAGGCATTCTGATGGCCGAAAACGGCACCCCTGCGGTCGAGCAGACCGTCATCGTCGAGCGTCGCCCGTTGTGGCAGCGTGTCCTGAAATGGCTGGCGATCCTGGTCCTCGGCCTGGTCGCGCTCGTCCTGATCGTGCTGTTCGGCATCAATACCGATCCGGGCCGGCGGCTCGTCGCGGATCAGATCGGCGGCTACACCACCGCGTCGGGGCTGAACATCAAGGTCGGCCGGATCGACGGCTCGATCTACGGCGCGATGACCCTCAGCGACGTCCGGGTGTCGGACCCCAAGGGCGTGTTCCTGACCAGCCCGAAGCTCGCCGTCGACTGGCGCCCGTTCGCGTTCGCCAAGAACCATGTCGACGTGCGCTCGCTGACGACCCCGCTCGTCACGCTGCAGCGCCGCCCGGTGCTCAACGCGACCCCGACCGATCCGAACGCGCCGTTGCTCCCCGATCTCGACATCGACGTGGACCGTCTGGTGATCGACCGCTTCGTGATCGCCAAGCCCGTGACGGGCCAGACGCACATCGTGAAGATCGATGGCGCCGTCCACATCGCCGATCGCCGCGCGCAACTGACGACCAACGCGGCCGCGCTCACCGGCCCCGGCATCGCCGGCGGCGATCGCCTCGTGCTCAAGCTCGACGCGGTGCCCGACCAGAACAAGTTCGACGTCAACGTGAAGCTGACCGCGCCGGTCGGCGGCGTGGTCGCGACGATGGGATCGTTCAAGGCGCCACTGACCGCGACCGTCGATGGACGCGGCAGCTGGGCCGCGTGGCAGGGCCGCGCGGTCGCGACGCTCGGCGGCGGGCAGCTCGCCAACCTCGCACTGACCTCGAAGAACGGCCATATCGAAGTCCGCGGTTCGACGCGTCCCGGCTTGTATCTCGAGGGGCCGGTCGAGCGGCTGACCGCGCCACAGCTCGACGTCGCGATCGACACCACGCTCAACGACCGCAAGGCCGACACGCGGATGACGCTGAAGTCGGACGCGCTCGCGGTCGACGCGGGCGGCCTGATCGATCTCGCCAACAGCCGGTTCGGCAATTTCGCGGTGAACGCCAAGCTGCTCACCCCCGGCGCGATCCTCCCCAACCTGCGCGGTCGTGACGTCACGGCGCGCGTCGTCCTCGACGGTGCGTTCGCGAAGCCGACGGTCGATTACAAGGTTCGCGCCGCGACGATCGCGTTCGGCGACGTGGGCGTCGAGAATCTCTATGCCGAGGGTCTCGCCCGGGTGAACTCGGACCGCATCCTGGTGCCGGTCAAGGCGCGCGCACGCCGCGTGACCGGGCTGAATGCCGCGGTCGGCGGCCTCGCCACCAACGTCGCGATCGACGGCGACTTCGCGATTTCGGGCGTCAACGTCCTGTCCGACAATCTCAAGATCCGCTCGGACAAGATCGACGCGACCGCAGTCGTCGTCGCGAACATGGCGACCGGGCGCTACACCGGCGCACTCAAGGGGCGGATCAACAATTACCGCGTCGACGGGATCGGCATCGTCAACCTGACGACCGACGCCAAGCTGGTGCCGGGGCCGAACGGCGGCTTTGGGATCACCGGCCGGGTCGTCGCGCAGACCGCGCAGATCTTCAACGAAGGCGCGCGCAGCTTCCTCGGCGGCAACGCGATCGTCCGCTCGGACATCGGCTACAGCCCCGAAGGCATCGTCACCTTCCGCAACCTGCGGATGAACGCGCCGCAGTTCCGCGTCACGCGCGGCGAAGGCCGGTTCGATCCGGCGACCGGCGCGGTGCTGGTGAATGCCGATGCCTATTCGACCGTCTACGGCCCGTTATCCGCGCGCGTGACAGGCAGCGCCACCGCCCCTGTCGTCGTGCTGCGCGCACCGCGGCCGGGCGTCGGCGTCGGGCTCGTCAACCTCAACGCCCGCATCGTCGGCCGCGGCGGCGCCTATGCCGTCACCGCGAGCGGCGGCACCAATTACGGCCCGTTCACCGCCGACGTGCTCGTCACGCCGGGGACGCAGCTCGCGGTCGACGTGCGCCGCGTGGTGTTCGCGGGGATCGTCGGCAGCGGGCGAATCGTCCAGACCGCCGCAGGTCCGTTCGCCGGCGCGCTCCAGTTCGCGGGCCAGGGACTGTCGGGCAATGTCCGTCTCGCCAACCAGCGCGGCTATCAGCGTGCCGACGTCGCCGCGCGCGCTAACGGCGCCAGGATCCCCGGGATGGTCGATTTCACGATCGGCCGCGCGATCATCAACGCGACCGCGGTCCTGACGCCGACGCCGCAGATCGTCGCCGACGCACAGGTCGCCGACATGCGCTACGGCGCGATCGTCCTGTCGGCCGCGCGCGCCAAGGTGAACTATGTCGGCGGCAACGGCACCGCGCAGGCGTTGCTCACAGGCTCGAACGGCGTCCCCTTCCGCCTTGCGGTCAACGCCAAGCTCAGCCCTAACAACTACCTCGTCGCGGCACAGGGCCAGGCCAACGGCATCGACTTCCGCACCGTCAATCCGGCGCGCATCCAGGCAATGAAGGGCGAATACCGCCTGTCGCCGACCCGGATCGACTTCGGTGGCGCAGGCGGCGGCTCGGCGCGTCTCGCGGGCGTTTACGGCCGCGGCACGACCGCGCAGGTCCGGCTTGATCGCCTCGACCTGTCGACGCTGTCCGCGCTCGTCCCCAATCTCGGGATCGGCGGCAAGGCGACCGGTAGCCTCGACTTCACGCAGGCGAATTCGGCCGCGTTGCCGAACGCCGACGCGCGCATGACCGTCACCAACTTCACCCGCTCGGGCCTCGCCGCGGTCTCCGACCCCGTCGACATCGTGTTCGCAGGGACGCTCGGCGGCGAAGGCGGCACCGGCCGTGCGCTGGTCCGTCGCGGGACGTCGGTGATCGGCCGGATGGTCGCGAACCTGCGCCCGCTCCCGGCTGGTACCGGCTCGTGGAGCACGCGCCTGATGGCCGCGCCGCTGTCGGGCGGGATCCGCTATAACGGCCCGTCCGCGGTGCTGTTCAGCTTCGCCGCGATCCCGAACCAGCAATTGTCGGGGCCGATCGCGGTCGCCGCCGACTTCTCCGGGCGCCTTCAGGCACCGCAGCTCAACGGCGTCGTCCGTGCCGACAACCTGACCTACGACAACGAGACCTATGGGACTCGCCTGTCGCAGATGCGGATCGCCGGCCGGTTCTCGAACACCGACCTGCAACTCACCCAGCTCAGCGCGAAGGCCGGCGACGGCACCGTGCAGGCGCAGGGCTCGATCGGGTTCGCGGCCGACAGCGGCTTCCCGATCGATCTGCGCGCGACGCTGAACAATGCGCAGCTCGCCAAGAGCGATGCGATCAGCGCCACCACGACGGGCACGATCCACCTGACCAACGGGCGTGACGGCGGGCTTATCCAGGGCGATCTGCGGATCCCCGAGGCGCGCTACCAGATCATCCGCCAGGGTCAGGCCGAAGTGCCCGAACTGACCGGCGTCCGCCGCAAGAGCGACATCCGCACCCCGGTCTCGACCGACCGGTCGCAGGTGCCCGCGGTCGGCAAGTTCAAGCTCGACCTGCGCGTGCGTGCGCCGAACCAGCTGTTCGTATCGGGCATGGGCCTCGAATCCGAATGGGAGATGGATATGCGGATCGGCGGCACGTCCGCCGCGCCGATCATCACCGGCGGGATGGATATCGTCCGCGGCACCTATTCCTTCTCGGGCAAACGGTTCGAAGTGACCAAGGGGCAGATTCGCTTCCGCGGCGGTGCGCTGACCGATCCGGACATCAACATCGTGGCGAGCACGACGACCAGCGACATCACCGTGACGATCAACGTCACGGGCACTGGCCAGCGTCCCCAGATCGCGTTCACCTCGACGCCGACACTGCCGCAGGACGAGGTGCTCAGCCGCCTGTTGTTCGGGGCCAGCCCGACCAACCTGTCGGCGACCGAGGCGATCCAGCTGGCCTCCGCGCTGAATTCGCTGCGCGGGTCGGGCGGGGGTGGGCTCAACCCGCTCGGCAAGCTGCGCTCGGCGACCGGGTTCGATCGCCTCCGCGTCCTCGGCGCCGACGAGGCGACCGGGCGTGGCACCAGCCTCGCGGCGGGCAAGTACATCACGAAGAACATCTATGTGGAGATCGTGACCGACGCGAAGGGCTATACGTCGACCCAGCTCGAGATCGCGCTGACCAAGGCGCTCAGCCTGTTATCGGCGGCGGGATCGAGCGGCGGGCAAAGCGCCAGCGTCAAATATACGAAGGACTATTGAGTAAAGATCACAACAGGATAGGTTCGGTTATGAAACCTAAGGCGTAACGCCGGGGCGAGAGGATGCAGCATGACCGAGCATGTCGACGTGATCGTTGTGGGCGCCGGGATTTCCGGGATCGGGACGGGCTACCATCTCCAGACCCGCTGTCCCGACCGCAGCTACATGATCCTCGAGGGGCGCGCGGCGATGGGCGGGACGTGGGACCTGTTCCGCTACCCCGGCATCCGCTCCGACTCGGACATGCACACGCTGGGCTTCGCCTTCCACCCCTGGACCGCGGCCAAGTCGATCGCCGACGGCCCCTCGATCCGTTCCTATGTGGAGGAAACTGCCCGGGAATACGGGATCGACCGCAAGATCCGCTATGGCCATCACGTCAAGTCGGCGGCGTGGTCGACCGAGGATGCGCGGTGGACGGTCGAGGCGACGGGCCCCGATGGCGCGCCGGTGACGCTCACCTGCAATTTCCTGTCGATGTGCGCGGGCTATTATAATTACGCCAAGGCCTATTCGCCCGAGTTCGAGGGGGCGGAGAGCTTCGCCGGGCAGATCGTCCACCCGCAATTCTGGCCCGAGGATCTCGATTACAGCGGCAAGCGAGTCGTCGTGATCGGCAGCGGCGCGACCGCGGTGACCTTGGTGCCGACGATGGCGCAAACCGCAGCGCATGTGACGATGCTCCAGCGCTCGCCGACCTACATCGTCGCGCGCCCCGGCGAGGATGGCGTCGCGAACTGGCTGCGGGGGAAGCTGCCGGCCAAGGCGGCGTATGGCATCACGCGGTGGAAGAACGTGCTGATGGGAATGGTGTTCTTCCGCCTTGCGCGCAAACGGCCGGCCAAGGTGAAGGAACGGATGATCGGCATGGTCCGCGATCATCTCGGTCCCGACTACGACGTCGCGACGCATTTCACGCCGCGCTACAATCCCTGGGACCAGCGCGTCTGCCTCGTGCCCGACGGCGACCTGTTCACCGCGATCAACGCGGGCAAGGCCTCGATCGTCACCGACACGATCGCGCGGATCACGCCCGAGGGCATCCGCCTCGATTCGGGCAACGACTTGCCCGCCGACGTCATCGTCACCGCCACTGGGCTCGAACTGCAGTTGATGAGCGGCGTCGCGTTCAGCCTCGACGGGCAACCGATCGAGCTCGCCGGGCGGCTCCAGTATAAGGGAATGATGTTCGACGGCATCCCGAACCTGTCCTCGACCTTCGGCTATACCAACGCGTCCTGGACGCTCAAGGCGGACCTGACCGCGGTCTATGTCTGCCGCCTGCTCAACACGATGACCAAGCGCGGGCTTCGCCAGGCGACGCCGCACAATGACGACCCGACGATGAAGAGCGAGGCGTTCCTCGATTTCTCGTCGGGCTATGTCCAGCGCGCCGCCGCCGCGCTCCCCGCACAGGGCGAACGCAAGCCGTGGAAGCTCAACCAGAATTACGCGCTGGATCTGATGGCGTTGAAGTTCGGCTCGGTCGACGACGCGATGCGCTTCTCGAACCCTGCCCCGGCGAAGGTGCGATTGCCCGCCTAAGCGAGCAGGGGTGCGATTGCCCGCCTAAGCGAGCAGCGGTGCGATTGCCAGCCTAGGCGAGCAGGGTACGACGGCCCGCCTAGGCGGTCAGGGCAGCGTCTCGCCCGCCTCGACGCCCCACAGCGCGCCGATGTCGACAAAGCCCGCCTGCCCCTTCACGTCGAACCGGCACCAGCCATTGGCGCACTGTGCCAGCCGCCCGACCACGCCGGGCGCCGCGCGGTACAGCACGCGGCCCGACGTGGCGGGCTTGTCGCGCAGTTCGACCGGGGTGGCCCCACGGACGATCGCGGTGCGCGTGCCGCTCAGCAGATTGGCCTGCATCCAGCCCTCGGTCCCGTCGGGATCGGCGACCTTGCGCCATTCCTTGAAGATCGCGACGACCTTGATCGGCAGGTCCTGTCGCTGATACAGCCAGCTCGCCGGATAGGTCCGCGCCGGCCCCGTACGCATCCGCGCGCGCGACGCCGTAATAGAGGCGTAATAGGGGACGGCCCGCTTCGTCGCGTCGGCGGCAGCCGCCGGCTCGGACACCAGCGCGGTAAGGACAACGGCGGAAAGCGTTGCGGCGAGAATGCGCATGGTCATGTCCTAACTGGCGAGCCGCCGTCCTATCGCGATGAATCGCTTTCCTCAACCGAAGTTAGAGTCTCGATGTTGACGACCGCACGGGCCTTCGCCAAGCCGTCACCATGACCGACACACGCCGCTGTCCGAACCCCAAGGTCGTCGTCACGCGCGAGCTTGCGGATACGCTGATGGACCGGATGGAGGCGCTGTTCGATACGCGTAACAACCGCGCCGACGCGAAGCTCAGCCGGGCAGATCTCGCGGCCGCGATGGCCGACTGCGACGTGCTCGTCCCCACCGTCACCGACGACATCGACGCAGAGCTGATCGCGGGCGCGGGCAACCGGCTCAAGCTGATCGCCAACTACGGCGCGGGCGTGAACCATATCGACCTGAAGGCGGCACGCGCGCGCGGGATCATCGTCACCAACACGCCGGGCGTCCTCACCGAAGATACCGCAGACATGACGATGGCGCTGATCCTGTCGGTCCCACGGCGGCTCGCGGAGGGCGAGAAGCTGGTGCGCTCGGGCCAGTGGAAGGGCTGGAGCCCGGGCGGCATGCTCGGCCACCGGATCGGCGGCAAGGCGCTCGGAATCGTCGGGATGGGACGGATCGGCCAGGCGGTCGCGCTCCGGGCGCGCGCGTTCGGGCTCACCATCCATTACCATAATCGCCAGCGGCTTCCCGCGGTGCGCGAGTCACAACTGGCCGCGACGTTCCACGACTCGCTCGACGCGATGCTCGCCGCGGTCGACATCGTGACGATCCACACCCCGCTCAATCGCGACAGCCGCAACCTGATCGACGCACGCCGGATCGCGCTGATGCGGCCGCACGTCTATCTCATCAACGCGGCGCGCGGCGGGATCGTCGACGAGGCGGCGCTGGTCGAGGCGCTCGAGGCCGGCCGCCTCGCCGGCGCCGGCCTGGACGTCTGGGCGCACGAACCCGCGATCGACCCGCGCCTGCTCGCGCTCCCCAACGTCGTGATGCTGCCGCACATGGGTTCCGCCACGCTCGAAGGCCGGATGGCGTCGGGCGAGCGGGTCATCCAGAACATCCGCATGTGGGCGGACGGCCATCGCCCGCCGGATCAGGTACTCGACGGCTGGATCTGAGCGATCCGCAGCACGATGTCGGAACCGTTACCGCGATGCAGCATTTGTTGGATACCCCCGGAGAGACAGGAGTATCTAAGATGAAGAAGTTTGCCGTTTCCGCCCTGCTGCTCGCGTCCGCCGTCTCGATGAGCGCATGCTCGACGCTCAAGGGCGCAGGCATCGGCGCAGCGGGTGGCGCAGGTGTCGCTGCCGCAACGGGCGGCAGTGTCGAGAAGGGCGCAGCCGTTGGCGGCGCAGGGGGTGCCGTCGTCGGCACCGTGGCCGACTGACCTGGCCCAGACCCCGGGCAGCGTGTCGAACGCGCCCGGGGCCTATCCTCTCCACAACAGAGGGGATATCAGCGACCGTCTCAGACTGCCCGCATCCAGTGCGTCCGCGCGACGTTCCCCGTCAGCACCTTCGACCCGAACGCCTTGATGATCCTGGCGGCGTCGGCGCTGTTCATCAGCACGACACGCGTGCCCCCCGACGGCAGGCTCTCGATCGCGCTGATGATTGCATTGTGCTTCTTGCACATCGCCACGACCTGCGGCTGTTCGACGCTGACGTTCACCGCGCGCGAGATCGGTACGACCGTGTCCACCTCGGTCGTCACGAAATGCGTCCTGTAGTCACGATGGAAGAAGAGATCGTCATGCGGCATTCCCGGCTCGGAGCGGGAGCGCAAAGCATCTCTCAGTCGCAGCCTGCCCGTATGAAGCGCCGCGATGTGCCGGGTATGCGCGCTATCGCCCCGATCGGCAATGGCGACCGGCGCGTTACGGCCGCACCCGCAACAACGCGAGCCCGAAACCGACGAAGATCGCCCCCGTCAGCCGGTCGAACGCACGCCGCATCGCCGGGCGGGTCAGATACCGCGCGAGCGTCCGCCCACCCGCCGCATACACGCCGTACCAGAAGCTTTCGACCACCGCGAAAGTGGCGACGAGGATCGCGAACTGCGGTCCCTGCGGTGCGGCCCGATCGACGAATTGCGGGAGAAACGCCGCCGCGAACAGCAACAGCTTCGGGTTGCTGATCCCGATCACGAACCCGCCGCGATACAGCCGCCCCGCCGACGCGGCCGGCATGCGCGTGACCGGCGACGTATCGTCCCCGACGTCGATCGGCGATCCCGCCCCGCGCCAGGCCTTGATCCCGAGGAAGATCAGATAGGCGACACCGGCATAGCGCAGCGCGTCGAACACGCGCGGCCAGGCCGCCAGCAACGCCGACACCCCCGCCGCCGACGCCGCCAGCACGAGCACCAGCGCGGTCAGGCACCCCGCCATCGCGGCGATGCTGCGTCGCGCACCGAACGCAATGCTGCGCGTCATGACGTGCAGCATGTTGGGCCCCGGCGTCCCGCACAGCAGGAACACCGCACCCAGGAACAGCCACCAGGCGTGTAGCGTCATCCTTGCCCCCTGCCCTCAAGATCCGCGGTCACCGACCGGCATGGCGACCCCGGGCGCGCCGGGGTTGCCATTGTCAGCAGCGTCAGTCGCCCGTGAGGATCCGGTCCACGAGCTGCCCGACGCTGGGCACGAACCCGTTCGAATAGAACGGATCCTTCTTGAAGTTGTACGCGGCGTGGCCGGCGAACATCAGGTTCTGGTCGATATCGCCACCATGCGCGATGTCCTGCAACGTCTTCTGGATGCAGAAGCTGCGCGGATCGGCGAGGCGTCCGGTCGAGTTGGTCTCGGTATCCGCCCAGCTCGAGAACGAGCATTGCGACAGGCAGCCCATGCAATCGGCCTGGTCCTTGCGGATCATGCCCTTCTCGTTCGGGCTGACGAACACCAACGTGTTGTCGGGCGTCTTGAGCGCATCGGTAAAGCCCTCGCCGAACCACTGGCGCGCGCGCAGCAGGTCGTTGCGCGTGACCCAGAAATTCTTGCCCTTCACGCCCACGTCGAGCTGGAAGATATGGTCGCCCGCCTCCTGCGTCGAGAAGGCGATCTGGCGTTCCGAGCGCGCCTCGAGGCTGCGCAGGAACGGGTTGCGCACCGCGGACGAATAGAAGCCGGTCGGCGAGAATTTGTGCAGCAGCACGTCGCCTTCCTCGATCTGCGTCAGCGCGTTCTTCCAGTCCGCGGGGATCGGGCTTTCGCGAGTCAGCAAGGGCCGCGTGCCGAACTGGAACGCGATCGTGCCGAGCTCGGGATTGTCGATCCAGTCGTTCCAGTCGCGCAGATACCAGACGCCGCCCGCCATCACGATCGGCACGTCGTCGCTGATGCCGCCTTCGCGCATCACGTCGCGCAGTTCCTTGACGCGCGGATAGGGATCTTGCGGCTTCAAGGGGTCCTCGGCGTTCGACAGACCGTTATGCCCGCCCGCGAGCCACGGATCCTCGTACACCACCGCGGCCAGCCACTCGGCCGCCTTCGAATAGGCGCGCTTCCACAGCGCGCGGAACGCCCGGCCCGAACTGACGATCGGCAAATAGCTGACGCCGTAGGACGCGGTGATCTCGCTCAGCTTGTAGGGCATGCCCGCGCCGCAGGTGACGCCGGCCACCTTGCCGCGCGTGCGTTCCAGCACACCGTGCAGGATTCGCTGCGCGCCGCCCATTTCCCACAGCACGTTGATGTTGATCGCGCCCTTGCCGTCGGCGATCTCGTACGCGCGCTCGACCTGCTGGACCGCGCCCTCGATCGCGTACTGGACGAGTTCCTCGTGCCGGTCGCGCCGCGTGAGCGCAGCATAGACCTGCGGGATGATCTTGCCTTCGGGATCATAGCTGTCGGCGTTGACCGCCGACACCGTGCCGATGCCGCCGGCCGCAGCCCAGGCGCCGGCCGACGCGTGGTTGGTCGCAGCGACACCCTTGCCGCCCTCAACCAGAGGCCAGACTTCCCGACCGTTATAGACGATAGGCTTCAGGCCCTTGAACACGACGTCACCTCTCCCGGAAAATACGGCCCCCTATATCGCAAGGACGCAGGGCGCGAGCAAATTAAGACCTAGGTCAGCGCCCCGGCTCGTCCGAGTGCGCTCTCATACAGGCTGCGATAGCGCGCGATCATCGTTGCTTCGTCGAATTCCGCGCATGCCTTGGCTTGGTTCGCAAGCCCGACCGAGGCGCGCAGCGCCGGATCCGCCACCAGCGCCTGCAGCGCGTCGCGCAGCCGCACCTCGTTGGCGATATCGGTCACGAACGGCAGATTCTCGGGCGAAACCATCCGCTTTATGTCGCCGACCGGATAGCTCGCGATCGGCAGGCCCGCGGCCATCGCCTCGACCACCGAGATCGGAAACTGCTCGCTGCGCGACGACACCGCGAGCATGTCGAAATGGCCGATATAGCGATAGGGCCGATCGAGGAATCCGGGCACCACCAGCTTGTCCGCCATCCCCATCGCCGCCGCCGCCTGCAGGATGTTGGCGCGTTCGGGCCCCTCGCCGACGATCACCAACCGCACCCGCCCCGAGACGCCACCCACCGCACGCACCAGCGCGGTGAGGTCCTTGACCTCGCGCAGGCCCGCCAGCGCACCGATCACGACCTCCTTGGCGTTCGGCACGAAGCCGGGGATCGCCTTGGGCTCGGGCTTCTGCGCGTAATAGGCGGTGCCGATCCCGTTGATGATCCGGTGGACGCGCGCGCGCGGCTGCTTCCAGGTGTGCAGCGCGATGGCCTCGAGCGCCTCCGACGGCACCGCCAGCGCATGCGCGGCGCCCAGCGCGAGCCGCCGATAGATGTTGCGCTCGATCTTGAGCCCGCCCGCCTCGTCCGCGTTGAACCCGTCCTCATGATGGACGAGCGGCGGCGCCCCCTTGCTGAACGCGCGGCGCGCCATCGCCCCGTCGATCGCGCCCCAATTATAGGTGAGCACGAGGTCGAACCGGCGCATGTACTGCGCGATCGCCTCGTAGCGCTTGACCGAGGGCTTGCCGGTCAGCGGCGGCGGGTTTTGCGCGATCTCGTAGCGGATGCCCTTGGCGATCGAATCGCGCGCATCCAGCGCATCGGGCACGCCCGAGACGATCGTGTGTTTCGCCCGGTCGCCGAACGCATTCATCAACCGGACCGCCCGCGCCTCCTTGCCGCCCAGGCTGAACGAGGAGTGGAGATGCAGGATGTTCACGGGTGCGGGCATGTCGCCTCATTAACCGCCTGTGCCGCGTTCGTCATGATCAAGATTTATCACCCAACAGCATGTCCATCGCCAGCCATTGCTCCGATTCGGAGCAGGTCCAAACACGCTAACGCTCCCGCAATGATAGGCTCACGATCGCGTTCCGATGAACTGCGCTCGGCGATGAAGCCCGGTCTTTCTCGGAGCGATAAGGGGGGATCATGCCTCGTTTCATATTGTTGGCCTGGGCTTTGTGGTGCGTTGCGGGTCCTGTCGCTGCCCAACAGCCGGCGCGAGACGCGACCGCGCCGGCGACACCTGCCAACGAGTTCGTGGTTGGCCCCGTCGAGCTCCTTCAGGACGTCAACGGCACGCCTGTCAGGATCGTGGCGAACAACTACTTCCAGGTGCTCGGACAGTCCGATGGGCTTCATCTCGCATCGCGCATGGAGATAGATCTGTCCGATTTGCAGCAGAAATTTCCGTCAATCCTTGGGGCGATACCGTTGCCGAGCGACAATTGCGCGAGCTATAAACCGAACAATCTCGTCGCCAGTTTGCCAGCTCGCGAATTACGCGCCGAAAACGATCACGCGACGATGGCAATCGCAGGCAGAGTGGAGGTCTGGAGCTGTTTCGAAAATCCGGTTCCGAAGACCAAGCTGAGTTGGAAAATGAAATGCGTTTTGGGCATCTGCACGAAGCTTCCTGTCATTGAAACCTCCCCAGGAGATCCGTTCAAGACCCGCGCCGCTTCGCAATCTTTCAACGCAACGCTGCCGGTCTATTTTCGACGGATCAACGACACGTCGCTCGGGATTGTCATGGGCACGCCCAATGTCTCGCTCACGGGACAATATGTCTTCGTTACCAAAGGGATTTTGAGCATTGCGAACATCGACGTGAACGAGGAGGCGCGGAAGGCACTGAGCAAGGCCATCGCGCCGAACGATCTCATCAAGACAATACCCGAAGAATTCCTCGTCATGAAGCCGTCGATCTCCGACGCGAGCTTTTACCTCAATAACGGACAGCTGTTTGCCCGAGTATCGGCCAACGCGCTGATCCCGCCGGAAAAAATCACGGAGTGGATCAAGCTCATGATGAAAAAGCCGACCCCTTGACCGACGTGGCTTGGGCGTGCGGTCTGCGTTTCAAGTAAACACGTCCTTCGTGATATGCGTGATCCGGCAGGCCAGGTCCGCCTCGCCGCTTGCCACGACATAGAAATCGCCCGCGTCGGCGATGCCGGTCGTGAAGACGACATTGTCGAGATAAAGGCTGTCCTTCAGCGGTTCGGTCAGCGCGGGGTTCGGCTCGAGCAGCGGCGCGTGCTCCGTCGCGACGGTGATCGACGGATCTTGCCTGTCGAGGATCGACCAATAGGTGCGGTAGATTCCCACCACGCCCGACGGCTCGACGCCGTGCCACAAGGTCAGCCAGCCGCGATCGGTCAGGATCGGCGGCGCACCGCCGCCCATCCGCGCGGTCGAGACGGTGGCGGCGTGCGGCCGGATGCCGGGCTTGTCATGCGGCTTCCAGTGCAGCGCATCGGGCGAGCGCGACAGGTTGATCGACGGTCCCGCGCGCCATTCGCTGCCCGGCGGATAGGCGAAATACAAGTCGCCGAGCGGCCGCGTCTGCGCCCAATATTGCCCGTCGATCAGCCCCTCGAAGATCAGCATGTCCTTGTTCTGGTGATCGAGCACGATCCCCTCGAGCTGCCAGTCGAGCGCATCGGCGGACGAATACAGCGTCGTCGAATGCCGCTCCGGGCTGACCGAACAGGTCGTCATCAAATAGCGGTCGCCGACCTTCGAGATACGCGCATCCTCGACGCCGTAGCACTGGTACGAGGCGCGCGGCGCGATCGCCTTCTCGTAATGCACCGCGACCACCGAGCGGCCTTCCGCGTCGAGTTCGACCGGCAGCAGCCATGACAGCGAGGTCAGCGCCATCACCTTCCAGCCGCCGCCGGGGATGAGGAATTTGCGCGGATCCTTGGTGTCGACCATCTGCAACGGCCATGCATCGCGCAGATACGCGCCATCCTGCCAGCGGATCGCGTGGACCTTGCCGCCCTTGATCGGCTCGCGCAGCGCCTCGGCCACGCGCACCATGAGCAGCAGGTTGCCGTTCGCCAGCCGCGTCATCCCCGGATTGAACGCGCCAAGCACATAGGTCTCGGCACCGACCTTGCCCGCCAGCGGCGAGCGCGAGAGGTCGATGTCCGCGGGGGTGAAGACGAGCTGATCGAACATGCTATTCTCCTTGGTGATGAATGGCGACGCGACCATTCATAGCGTTCGTCATCCTGACGAACGTCAGGATTCAGAGCCATGCAGGACGCCTTACCGTAACTCTGGATCCTGACTTTCGTCAGGATGACAGGAGGGATTGCGCCTGATGGCATACCGCCAACCGGTCTGCGTTACTCCCCCTCCAACGCCCGCGGGACGATGACGATCTGCTGGATCACCGACCGGGTCGGCTGCGTCAGCAGAAATTCGACCCCCGCAGCGATATCCTCGCCGCGCAGCATCTGCTCCGCCGCGATCATCGCGCGCTGCTTCTCGTCGGGCACGTCCGGATATTGCATGTTCGAGCCGACCTTGCCCGGCTCGATCAGCGACACCCGGATGCCCTTGGGACCCAGCTCGCGCCGCAACGCCTCCGAAAAGCCGGCGATGCCCGACTTGATGCCGGCATAGACAGTCGAGCTCGGCCCGAGGATGTGCGCGCTGAGCGAGCCGATCAGGACCATGTCGCCGATCGGCGTCATCCGGTGCGCGGCGTGGTGTGCGCTGAGCAGATAGGCGGTGAAATTGACCGCGATCGCATACCGCAGCGCGTCCTCGTCGATCTGCGTCAGCCCGCCCGCGGCCACCGCCGCGTTGATCACGGTGATGTCGAACCCGCCAAGATAGGCCTCGCCCGCATCGAAGAAGGCGCGCACCTTGTCGGGGTCACCCAGTTCGGTGACCATGCCGTCGCCCGTGCCGACCGCCCGGATCTGCGCCAGCGCGTCCTCCAGATGGCCCGCGTCGTGGCCGCAGATATAGACGCTGACCCCCTGCCCCGCGAGCATCACCGCGATCGCCCGCCCGATCCCGGTCGTCCCCCCGGTGATGATCGCCCGGCGACCCTTCAGGGGACGGGCATTGGTATGAAGATCGGCTTGGTCGGTCATTAAATATCCCGGGGCATCAGCGGAGTGCGTCGCATCCGGCGGGCTTAGGCGCGGAGCGGCGCCCCCTCAAGCGCGCGCACCAGCAACCGGTCGATCGGAGCCTGCACGATCGTCTCGGTCAGCATGGGGGCATGGCCGACGCCCGGCACCGTCACCAGTTCCGCCCGGTCGAGCGATGCCACCATCCGCTCCGCCGTCGCCGCCGACAACAGGTCCGATCGCCCGCCGCGCACGATCAGCGTCGGTACGTCCCGCAGCGACGCGAGCGCCTGCCACATGTCCGGCCCCGCTTCGTTGCCCGGCACGCGGAACGGCTCGGCGATCTTCAGGTCGTAGTCGAGCACGATCCGCCCCGAACTGTTCAGCCGGTACAGACGCTTGGCCATCGCCAGCCAGTCCTCGATCTGGCAGTCGGGATAGACGTCGCCGTTATTCTCCGCGACGCAGCGTGCGGCGTGCATCCAGGTCGGGAAGACGCTCGCCTTGCCGACATACCCCCGGATCCGCGACAGGCCCTGCGCGTCGACCTCCGGCCCGACATCGTTGAGCAGCGCCGCCACCATCCGCCCGCGCGACGGCCCCGCCATCAGCATCGCGACGATCCCGCCGAGCGACGTGCCGAACGCAACATAGCGATCCACCCTCTGCTCGGTCAGCAGCGCCTCGACGTCCTGGACATAGGTCAGCGGGACATAGGACATCGGATCCTTCGCATAGGCGCTTTCGCCGCGGCCGCGGAAATCCACCGCGATCAGCCGCCACCGCCCCGCCAGCCGCGCCGCCAGCGCATCGAAATCGCGCGCGTTCCGCGTCAGCCCAGGCATGCACAGGATCGGCGGCTGGCCTTGTTCGCCACCCGGATAGTCCCGCGCGTGCAATCTCAGCCCGTCGTTGGACCACCAATAGAGGTTTTCGTAAGCGGCCATGGTTGCGTCCTTCGGGTAGCGGCCACCATATCGCCGCATGCCCATCGACCCGCAAGCCTTCCGCTCCGCCCGCTATCGCCCGGAGACTCGCCTTATGACGCTGGGAGAGGGCTTCTTCGATCCGGTCGTCCCCGCCGACTTTCCCGAGACGCGACTCCGCTTCCGCAACGATCGCGCCGCCCGGCAGATCGGGCTCGAAGCGCTGGGCGACGCGGCGTGGACCAGCCATTTTGGCCGGTTCGTGCCGTTGCCCCGCACGCTCCCGCAGCCGCTCGCGCTGCGCTATCACGGCCATCAATTCCGCCAGTACAATCCCGAGATCGGCGACGGGCGCGGCTTCACCTTTGCGCAGATGCGCGACGATCGCGACCGGTTGATGGATCTCGGCACCAAGGGATCGGGGCAGACGCCGTGGAGCCGGTTCGGCGATGGTCGCTTGACGCTGAAGGGCGGCGTGCGCGAGTTCCTCGCGACCGAGATGCTCGAAGCGCTCAACGTGCCGACCTCGCGCACGCTGTCGCTGATCGAGACGGGCGAAGAGCTGCAGCGCGGCGACGAGCCCAGCCCGACACGGTCCGCGGTGCTCGTCCGCCTCAATCACAGCCATGTCCGCATCGGCAGTTTCCAGCGCCTCGCCTATGAGCGCGACGAGGCCGGCCTGCGCGCGCTCGTCGGCTACACGCTGCGCAACCTGTACGACGAGGACAGCGACGACCCTGTCCGCCTGCTCGACCTCGTGGTCCGTCGTACCGCGCGTCTCGCCGCACGCTACATGGCGGCGGGATTCGTCCACGGCGTGCTCAATTCGGACAATATCAACGTCACCGGCGAGAGCTTCGATTACGGCCCGTGGCGCTTCGCCCCGACCTGGGATCCCGCCTTCACCGCGGCCTATTTCGATCATCAGGGGCTTTATGCATTCGGCCGTCAGCCCGAGGCGATCCACTGGGACGTGATGCAGCTCGCGATCGCGCTCCGCCAGATCGCCGAGAGCGAGCCCTTGGTGGCCACGCTCGACCAGTTCGGCCCGCGCTATCAACCCGAAGTCACGCAGGCGATCCTGTGGCGGCTGGGCGTCCGCCCGCGCGATCCAGACACCGACCGCGACCTCGTACAGGCCACGGAACGCGCGCTGCGTACCTCGGGCGTCGGCATCGACCGCCTCTTCTTCGATGCGTTCGGCGGCGACCTGCCCGAGACCTACGCGGAACCCTGGGCCGAAGTCCGCACGGCGCTCGCGTCCTATGAACCACGCAAGGATCGATCGCACGCCTATTGGTCGGGCGAACCGTGCAGCATGCTTATCGACGAGGTCGAGGCGATCTGGGCCCCGATCGCCGAGCGCGACGACTGGACGCTGTTGAACGCAAAAGTCGCCGCGATCCGCGCCATGGGCGAAGCGCTCGCCGAATAATTGGAATCACGTCTGATTTGAGGCAAGAGCAGCGCATGTCCGACGAGATCATCTCTTACGAACCGGCAACCGGCGCGATTCTCTGGCGCCATCCGATCGGCGACGTCGATGCTGAAGTGGCCTGCGCGCGGGCCGGATGGTCGAGCTGGGCGTCGAAGCCGCTCGCCTTCCGGATCGAGACGATGCGGCGCTTCGCTAATATCGTCCGCCAGCGCAACGACGCGTTTACCGATCTGATCGCGCGCGAAACCGGCAAGCCGATCTGGGAAGCGCGAGGCGAAGTCGAGACCGTCATCGCCAAGGTCGACATCTCGGTCAGCGCCTATGCCGATCGCACCGCACAGCGACGGCTCGAGGCGACGATGGGCTCGCGCATCGCCGTTCGCCACAAGCCGCACGGCGTGCTGGCCGTTCTCGGGCCCTATAATTTTCCCGCGCATCTGCCCAACGGCCACATCGTGCCAGCACTCATCGCCGGCAACGCGGTCGTCTTCAAGCCATCCGAGAAGACCCCCGCGGTCGGCGCGTTCCTGGTCGAATGCTTCCGCGCCGCGGGCGTGCCGGCAGAGTGCATCCGGCTCGTGATCGGCGGCCCGAGCGAAGGCAAGGCGCTCGCCGCGCACCCCGATATCGACGGGCTGCTGTTCACCGGCTCGGCGCATACCGGCCTCGCGCTCAACCGCGCGTTCGCGGACAAGCCCGAGAAGATCCTTGCGCTGGAGATGGGCGGCAACAACCCGATCGTCGTGTGGGACACCCCCGACCTCCACACCGCCGCGATCCTGATCATCCAGTCGGCGTTCACCACCGCGGGCCAGCGCTGCACCGCCGCCCGCCGGCTGATCGTCGATACCAGATTATACGAGCCGCTCATCGCGACGCTCGACAAGATGGTCGGCCGGATCATCGTCGGCGAACCGCACGCCAACCCGGCGCCGTTCATGGGCCCGGTGATCGACAATGACGCGGCCGACCAGCTGTCCGAGAGCTTTCTTGCGCTGCTGATGCGCGGCGGACGCCCGATCCGCCATCTCGAACGCCCGGTTGAGGCCCGGCCGTTCCTCAAGCCCGCGCTGATCGACGTCACCGATGTCGCCGACCGGCCCGATGTCGAACTGTTCGGGCCGATCCTGCAGGTCGTGCGCGTCGACGATTTCGACGCCGCGATCGCCGAGGCCAACGCCACGCGCTACGGCTTGTCCGCCTCGCTGATTAGTCAGACGCCCGCGCTCTACGACCGGTTCTGGGCCAATATCCGCGCGGGCATCGTCAACTGGAACAAGCCGACCAACGGCGCCTCCTCGGGTGCGCCGTTCGGCGGCATCGGCTGGTCGGGCAACCACCGGCCGAGCGCCTATTACGCGGCGGACTACTGCGCCTATCCGGTCGTCAGCAGCGAATCCGAAAGCGCGCGCGCCAGCATCGGCATCGGCCTGGCGGACGGGTGACCGCCGCCGATCCTCCCCCGCCAGGGGGAGGTGGCGCGAAGCGACGGAGGGGGCGGACATGGAGCAGCGGTCATCGCTTACCTCCCCCTCCGTCTGGCAAGAGCCAGCCACCTCCCCCTGGCGGGGGA
>NZ_LMLD01000010.1:361219-392525 GCF_001421825.1 Sphingomonas sp. Leaf38
AGGCCCGTTGCTCCGGACAGGCCGATCGAACCGGTCGGCAAAAGCTCTCCTACCCCCCCCCAAAGCATCATTCGGTTGCAGCGCAGCGCGTTGCCGCCCATCTCCGATACCATGGCAAGTCTCCTAGACCCTACCGCCCGCGGGCGCGTCATCCTCGTCGGGGCGGGGCCGGGCGATCCCGGTCTGCTCACCGTTCGCGCGGTCGAAGCGCTCAAGACCGCCGACGTCGTCGTGCATGACGGCCTGATCGATCCGCGTGTGCTCGACATCGCACCGCCGGGGGCACAGCGCATCTCGGTCGCCAAGCAGCGCGCGCGGCATACGCTGCCGCAGGAGGCGATCAATGCGCTGATCATTGCGCATGTGAAGACCGGCGCGATCGTGATCCGGTTGAAGGGCGGCGATCCGTTCGTGTTCGGCCGCGGCGGCGAGGAAGTCGAAGCCGTGCGCGCGGCGGGGCTGCCGGTCGAGGTGATCCCCGGCGTCTCGGCTGCGCTCGGTTGCGCTGCCGAGGCCATGCTGCCGCTTACCCACCGCGATCATTCGAGCGCGGTGAGCTTCGTCGCGGGCCAGTGCAAGGGGCTTGCCGAGCAGAATTGGGCGGGGCTCGCCGGCCAGGGCCGCACGCTGGTAATCTACATGGGCATCGCCACCGCGACCGACATCGCCGACAAGCTGATGGCCGATGGTGTGGCACCCGACATGCCCGTCGCGGTGCTCGAACGCGGCACGCTGTCGGGCAGCCGCGCGATCCGCACCTTGCTGGCCGATCTCGGCGCGATGGTGACGCGCGAAGCGGTGAAGAGCCCCGCCATCATCGTCGTCGGTGAAGTCGTCGAACTGTCCGACGCGCAGGACAAACTGGCCCGCTGGGCTCGCGTAGCAGAGGATGCCGCCGCATGAAGTTGTTGACCGGAAACGACCTTCCCACCGGCGACGTGATCTGGTGGACCGGCAATGGCTGGTCGCGCCATATCGAGGATGCGGTAGACGTCGGCGTGGCGGGTGAATCGATCCTCCAGGCGGAGGAAGGCGCCCGCCGCGTCAACGTCCCCTATCTGATCGAGGCGACGCAGACCGACGACGGGCCCCGGCCCGCCCACATCAAGGACCGTATCCGCGCGCTTGGCCCGACGATGCGACCCGACCTGACACTCAAACCCGCCGATCCTAACGCCGGCAGCTGGGTAATCTGATATGTATAAATACGACGAATATGACCAGGCGATCGTCGACCAGCGCGTCGACGAATTCCGCGACCAGGTCCGCCGCCGCCTCTCGGGCGAGCTGACCGAGGACCAGTTCAAGCCGCTCAGGCTGATGAACGGCCTGTATCTCCAGCTGCATGCGTATATGCTGCGCGTCGCGGTGCCGTACGGCACGCTCGACGGCCGGCAGATGCGGATGCTCGGCCACATCGCGCGCAAGTACGATCGCGGCTACGGGCATTTCACGACTCGGCAGAACATCCAGTTCAACTGGATCCAGCTCGACCAGACTCCGGACATCCTCCAGGAGCTGTCGACGGTCGAGATGCATGCCATCCAGACGTCGGGCAACTGCATCCGCAACATCAGTTCCGACCAGTTCGCCGGCGCCGCCGCGGACGAGGTCGCGGATCCGCGCCCCTGGGCCGAGCTGATCCGTCAGTGGAGCACCTTCCACCCCGAATTCACCTACCTGCCGCGGAAATTCAAGATTTGCGTGATCGCGGCGGACGAGGATCGCGCGGCGATGCGGCTGCACGATATCGGCATCGGGCTGCACGTCCGCGACGGTGAGCTCGGCGCGAAGATCTATGTCGGCGGCGGCATGGGCCGCACGCCGATGATCAGCCACGAGATCCGCGATTTCGTCCCCGCCGACGACCTGATGAGCTATCTCGAGGCGTGCCTGCGCGTCTACAATCGCTACGGCCGTCGCGACAACATCTACAAGGCGCGGATCAAGATCCTGCTGCACGAGATCGGCCCCGACGAATATCGTCGCCAGGTCGAGGAGGAATTCGCCGCGGTGAAGGGCCTCGGCCTCGATCCCCCGCGCGCCGAGCTCGAGCGGATCACGAGCCATTTCGGTGCGCCCGCGTTCGAGGAGACCGCGTCCGCCGAGATCGATCGCAGCGATCCCGACTTCGCCGTCTGGCTCGACCAGAATGTGAAGGCGCACAAGCAGCCGGGCTATGCGATCGTCAACATCAGCCTGAAGCCCGTCGGCGGCATCCCCGGCGACGCGTCGGCGGACCAGATCGACGTGATGGCCGATCTCGGCACGCGCTACAGCTTCGACGAACTACGCGTGACGCATGCGCAAAACATCGTCCTGCCGCACGTCCGCATCGCCGATCTGCACGCGGTGTGGTCGACGCTGAACGAGGCGGGTCTGGCAGAGGCCAATCTCGACCTGATCAGCGACATCATCGCCTGCCCCGGTCTCGATTATTGCAGCCTTGCCAATGCGCGCTCGATCCCGCTCGCGCAGAAGATCGCGACCCGCTTCGGCAGCCTCGACCGCCAGCGCGACCTGGGCGAGCTGAAGCTGAAGATCAGCGGCTGCATCAACGCCTGCGGGCATCACCATGCCGGCCACATCGGCATCCTCGGCGTCGACAAGAAGGGCACCGAGAATTACCAGCTCTCGCTCGGCGGATCGGGCGCGGAGGACGTCAGCCTCGCCAAGATCACCGGTCCCGGCTTCTCCGAGGACGGCGTGGTCGACGCGATCGAACGCGTTACCGACCGCTATCTGCAGGTGCGCGACCCCGGCGAGCGGTTCCTCGACACCTACCGCCGCGTCGGCTTCGAGACGTTCAAGGAGGCGATCTATGGTTGAGTATCCGGACCAGACGCTGCTGCGCTTCCGCGACGACGAGCCGCATGACGAGCCTGCGGTGACACTCGATTCGTTCATCGGCCAGAGCAACGCGGCCGCGGTGCGGCTCGAGGCGGGCGACGACGCACGCGCGCTGTTGCCGCAGATCGATCAGCTCGCGCTGATCGAGGTGAGCTTTCCAGGCTATCGCGACGGGCGCGGCTATTCGTCCGCGCGGATCCTGCGCGAGGCGGGCTATACCGGCGAACTTCGCGCGCAAGGTGACGTACTCGTCGACCAGATCCCGCTGATGCGGCGCTGCGGGTTCGACAGCTTCGCGCCCCAGGCGCCGATCGATATCGACGTGCTGCGCGCCAGCCTCGAACGCTATGACACGCCGTACCAGAAGGCGGCGGACGGCGCGGTGCCGGTGTGGAAGCTGCGCCATGGGTGAACCCGCCCGCATACTCGACATGATTGACGTCACGCCCGCCTTCACCCGCGCGGACGCGCAGGCGATGCAGACGCGGTTCGAGGGCGTGTCCGCGCAGGACATGTTGCGCGAACTGCTCGCGGGCGAGTTGCGCGGGCGGATCGCGGCGGTGTCGTCGTTCGGCGCCGAATCGGCGGTGCTGCTGCACATGGTCGCACAGGTCGATGTCGACGTGCCGGTGGTCTTCACCAACACGCAGAAGATGTTCGGCGAGACTCTGGCGTACCGCGACGAGCTGGCCGAGCGGCTCGGTTTCACCGACCTGCGCGTTTTCCGGCCCGATCCGCGGTTGCTTGCGATCAAGGACAAGACCGGGCTTCGTTGGTCCTACGATCCCGACGGCTGCTGCGATCTGCGCAAGGTCGAGCCGCTGCGACGCGCACTCGCCCCATTCGATTCGTGGATCTCTGGCCGCAAGGGCTTCCAGTCGGGCACGCGCACTGCGCTGCCGCGTTTCGAGGAGGACGAAGGCCGGCTGAAGATCAACCCGCTGGCGGATTGGGACAAGGCCAAGCTCGACGCCTATTTCGCCGAGCATCAGCTGCCCCGGCATCCGCTTGAGGCGCAAGGCTATCTCTCGATCGGCTGCGCGCCCTGCACGACGAAGGTGGCCCCTGGCGAAGATCCGCGCGCCGGCCGGTGGCGCAGCTTCGACAAGGTCGAATGCGGCATCCACGCCCCCACCGATTACGACCCGATGATCTGACCCACGTCCCTCTCCCCTCCGGGGAGAGGGAGGGAGGAGCCGTAGGCGACGGAAGGGTGAGGGGGAGTTGTGACGAACCGTCCCGAGCCTCACTCCCCCTCACCCTTCCCACGGCCAAGAAGCCGCGGACCCCTTCCCTCTCCCCGGCGGGGAGAGGGGCCTAAGAGCCTCAATATTCCGCCAGATCCGAGAACTTCGTGATCGTCGGATCGAACTTCATCCGCACCTTGCCGGTCGCGCCGTGGCGCTGCTTGGCGATGATCAGCTCGGCCAGGCCGTACACCCGCTCCATTTCCGCCGCCCAGGACGCGTGATCCTCGAAGATCTTTGCGCTGTCGCCTTCGGCCGGGCGCTTGGGCTCCTTCGACGCGACGTAATAATCCTCGCGGTAGACGAACCAGACCATGTCGGCATCCTGCTCGATCGACCCCGATTCGCGAAGATCCGACAGCATCGGCGTCTTGTCCTCGCGGCTTTCCACCGCGCGGCTTAGCTGCGACAGCGCCAGCACCGGCACGTTCAGATCCTTCGCGAGCGTCTTGAGCCCACGCGAAATCTCCGAGATTTCCTGCACGCGGTTGCCGTCCTTGCTCTTGCCCGACCCCGACAGCAGCTGGAGATAGTCGACCACCACCAGCCCGATCTCGTTGTTATGGCGACGCTGCAACCGGCGGACGCGCGTGTGCAGCGCGCCGATCGACAGACCGCCGGTATCGTCGATGAACAGCGGCAGGTTCTCCAGCTCGGCCGCCGCGGCCGCGAGCTGCGCGAACTCGGTGCGGCTGATCTTACCCATGCGGAGCGATTCGGAACTGATCTGCGACTGCTCGGCGAGAATACGCGTCGCCAGCTGATCCGCAGACATTTCCAGCGAGAAGAATGCGACCTTCGCGCCTACCGAGTCCTTGGGCGCGATGCCATCCGCCATGTCGCGCATCCAGCGCCGCGCGGCATTGAACGCGATGTTGGTGGCGAGCGACGTCTTGCCCATCCCCGGACGGCCGGCGAGGATCATCAGATCGCTGTGATGCATGCCGCCGATCTTCGCGTTGATCGAATCGATGCCCGTCGTGACGCCCGACAGGTTGCCGCCGGAGTTCAGCGCACGCTCGGCCATCTTGACCGCTGCGGTCGTCGCCTGCGCGAACGACTTCACCGTATTCTCCGAGCCGCCATCCGCCGCGACCTTGAACAGCTCCTCCTCGGCCAGCTCGATCTGCGCGCGCGGATTGACCTCTTCGGAGGTGTCCATCGCGCGGTCGACGAGCGTCCGCCCGACCGACACGAGCGCGCGCAGCATCGCGAGGTCATAAATCTGTTGCGCGAACTGGCGCGCACCGATCAGCCCGGCGCCACTGCCGGTCAGCCCAGCGAGATACGCCGGCCCGCCAAGCTCGCGCATGCCCTCGTCCGCGTCGAACATCGGCCGCAACGTGACCGGCGTCACCAGCATGTCGTTGCCGCGCAGCGTCTTGATCGCCGCGAAGATTCGCCCGTGGACGGGTTCGAAGAAATGCCCGGGTTCGAGCTTGTCGACCAGATCGTCGGCGAGCCGGTTGTCGATCATCATCGCGCCGAGCATCGCCGCCTCGGCTTCGACGTTGCGGGGAAGCTGCTGCGGCTCGGCCACGGCGGGTACGGGGAATGCGAGAGTTGCCATCCCCCGCACCTACGCGATGGACGGGTCCTCGTCCAAGCTGCTCGCGCCGGAATGCTGGGGATAAGTGACAGGCCGAACGCGCCCCGCTATCGCATCGTCATGGCCGACCCGCGGATCATCGATGTTGAGCTCGACGAGACCAGTCTCGGCTGGCGTTCGCCCGACGTCGAGCAGGAGCGCCGGATCGCGATCTTCGACTTGATCGAGGGCAATCACTTCGCGCCGCAGCGCGCCTATCCCGACGGCTATGCCGGCCCCTTCAAGATCAAGCTCCAGTCGGAGGAAGGGCGCCTCGGCATCCATATCCACCGCGAGGACGACACGCATCTCGAGACTCTGGTGCTCGCGCTCGGGCGGTTTCGCCGGCCGATCAAGGATTACTTCGCGATCTGCGACAGCTATTACCAGGCGATCCGGCAATCGACCCCCGCGCAGATCGAGACGGTAGACATGGCGCGCCGCGGCATCCACAACGAGGCCGCAGAGCTGTTGAAGGAACGCCTCGATGGCAAGATCGAGGTCGATTTCGACACCGCGCGACGGCTGTTCACGCTGATCTGCGTCCTCCACATCCGCAATTAGAAGACCCATGGCTTACGGACTTTTGAAATTCGCGGCCGCGCTGGCCGCGACCGGCTTTGTCGGCATCTGCGGCTGGACCGCCGCCACCGGCTGGCACCCCGACGTGAAGCAGTATCCGTTGCAGGGCATCGACCTTGCCGAAAATCCCGGCCCCGTCGAATGGGGTACGGTGCGGGCGCGCGGCGCCGACTTCGCCTATCTCGTCGCGACGTCGGGCACCGATCGCCGCGATCCGGGGTTCGAGGCGAACTGGGCGGCGCTGCCCGAGGCCGGCCTCCGGCGCGGCGCGGTGCATGTCTATTCGCTGTGCCAGCGTGCGGACGAACAGGCCAACGCGTTCAACACCTTCGTGCCGCGCACCGCGGATGCGTTGCCGACCGCGGTCGACATCGCCTTTCATGACGACTGCACCGCGCGCCCGAATCGCGCCACGCTGATCGCCGACGTCGCGCAATTCGTGACGATGGTCGAGACGCACACCCGGCAGCCCGTGATGCTGCGGATCAGCAAGGCGGTCGACACGCAGTACAGCCTGTCGGACGCGGTGCCGCGGCCTTTATGGGCGGTGGAGAATGTGCGGAAACCCGACTACACCGCGCGGCCGTGGCGGATGTGGCGCGCGAGCGATTTCCGCCGCATCGACGGGATCGAGGGACCGGTGAATTGGGACGTGGTGGCATCATGAGTGAAGACGCAACGCGGCTCGTCGCCGCAGCCAGAGACGCCGCGCGCAACGCGCATGCGCCCTATTCGCGGTTCGCGGTCGGCGCGGCCGTGCTGCTCGACGACGGCAGCGTCATCACCGGCGCCAATGTCGAGAACGCCAGCTACGGCCTGTCGCTCTGCGCCGAGACGGTCGCGATCGCAACGGCGAGCGCCGCGGGTCGCCTCCGCGACATCGTCGCGATCGGCGTGATCGGCGGCGCGATGGACGCCGACGGCCGCGCGACGGGGACTTCGCCCGTCAGCCCCTGCGGCCGCTGCCGCCAGGTCATCAACGAAGCCGCGCAAATGGGGGGGCGCGATCTTCCCGTCTACTGCGGCGCGGCGGAAGGCGACGCGATCCGAACCTATGCCTTGTCGGAACTGCTCCCCGATGCCTTCGGGCCGGCGGATCTCGGGATCGGCTGACCCGAAATATTGTCATGCGACATTCTCCGTCCGTATCCGGCGGCGGATCGCATGATACGCCACGCCGCAAACCAGTCCGTCAAGATGCTCCCGACCGGCGTCGAGCACCTCGCCGAGGTCGATCAGCGCGCGATCCGCGCCGGTCAGCAGCGTTGCCGCAGAATCCCGCGGCGGCATCGGCGCAAAGCCTGATCACGGATCACAGACGGTCGCCTGCCCGGGATGCACGCGGCGCGGCGGCGTGCACGCCGAGCGCATCCCGATCCCTACATCCGCATCGCGCGCTTAGAACTGTGCAGGCGGCACGCCATCCACGCGACGCGATCGCGCGTTCGTTCGTGCCCGACTGCACGATACGAAGCCTGCCCCCTTGCCGTTCAGGATCATCCGCGCGAAAGCGCACGCCGAAGAGGAGCTACCATGTCCGTGATGTCCGACCGCTGGATTCGCGAGCGCGCGCTCGGCGACGCGATGATCGAGCCGTTCCATGAAGCGCAGCGCCGAGACGGCTGCATTTCCTACGGACTGTCGTCCTACGGGTACGACGCGCGCGTTGCCGACGAGTTCAAGATCTTCACCAACGTCGACAGCGCGATCGTCGACCCGAAGGATTTCGCGGCGAACAGCTTCGTTGATCGCAAGACCGACGTATGCATCATCCCGCCCAACAGCTTTGCGCTCGCCCGCACGGTGGAATATTTCCGCGTGCCGCGCGACGTCCTCGTCATCTGCCTGGGCAAGTCGACCTATGCGCGCTGTGGGATCATCGTCAATGTGACCCCGCTCGAGCCCGAATGGGAGGGCCATGTGACGCTGGAGTTCTCCAACACGACCCCCCTACCCGCGAAGATCTACGCGAACGAGGGCGCCTGCCAGTTCCTGTTCCTCAAGGGCAATGAGCCGTGCGAGGTCAGCTATGCCGACCGCGCAGGCAAATATATGGGCCAGCGCGGCGTGACGCTGCCGCGCCTCTAGCCGCATCCCGGTACGTCGGACCTGGAGCTTTCACTGCGGCGCATTGGCCGACCGGTCTTGGTCGGCGACCTATGCTGGGGCCATCACGCCACAGCGCGATCTCCAACGCGCGATGCGGTCCGCCACAGCCGCCCTTTACCGCGCATGGGCGGAGGAGACCGTCAGGTGACCGCTAAATGCCCTACGGTATTTGCCGGCGGACTTCGCTGTTGCCGACGCTCAGGACCAACGGCCACAGCGTGTGGGTCGCCGAGGTCGGCGGCGCCGCGGCATCGCGTAGCCTCGGCAGCAGCGCGCGCGCGAGCCCCAGTCCGAGATCGCGCAGTTCCAGTCGAAAACACGTCAATGCCGGCTGCAAGGCGGACGTCGATGGGTTGGCACGCGCGCCGATCACCGAGATGTCCGAACCTGGTACCAGCCCCAATTTCCGAAGCCCGGTGTACACCCCGACGGGCGCCGTTTCTCCCATGACTAGGATTGCGGAGGGCGGTTCATCAAGGCGCATAAACGCCTCGACCGCGAGACTTCCGGCGATCTCGTCACCGCCGCCTTGCTGGATCAGACGCTCGTCGACGGCGATGTCGGCGGCACGCAACGTCTCGCGATACGCGTCGATCACGACGAAGCTGTTGTTGACCGTCGATGGCGGCGCGACCAGCCCGATCCGGTCGTGGCCCTGCGCGAGAAAGCGGGTGATCGCGGTCTGGACCAGATCCTCGAAATTCAGGTCGATCCATGGCTGCGGGCCTCCCGAAGCGCTGCGCCCGAGGGTGACGAACGGAATGTTCTTGGCAAGCAGGAACGGGATGCGGGGATCCTCGCGCTGCGTCGCCGACAACAGCCAGGCGTCGGCGATACCGCGCGACACGTTGCGGCGCAAGAAATCGAGCTGGTCTTCGCCTTCCCGCGCCAGCAGCACGATCAGGTCGACATCTTCCTCGGCAAGGCCCGCCTGGACCCCCTCGAACAGCGCCATGAAAAACGGATCGCCATGCGCCGCGCTGTCATGTTCCAGGGTCAGCATGAAACCGACCGAGCCGGTCCGTCCCCGCCGCAGCGACCGACCCGATTGGTTGGCCGTATAGCCATGGACGGTAGCGGCCTCGATGACGCGGCGACGCGTCTCCGGGTTGACGTCCTTCTTGCCGTTCAGCGCGCGCGACACCGTCCCGATCGAAAGGCCGAGATGATGGGCAAGCGTGCGGATATCCATGCCACTCCGTCGCCATTCTATCCGCCGGACGCAAGTACGTGTTGACAGCGCGAGCCGCATAAGTGATCTACCGTAAACGTTTACGGAAAACGTTTACGGATTGCCGCGACAGACGGCGACAGGATCGAGGATGACGCGCGAATGGACACGCTGACACTGCAACCGGACGCCGTCTGCTGGTCGTATAACGGCGAGTGGCTGCGCATCGAGGCCCATGGCCACGATGGACTTCGGCTGCGGGCGTCGCCCTATCCGGAACGCGACGTACCGCCGGGCGCGCTGCTGCCATCGCCGGGCCACAGCGCGCACGTCACGCGCGATGGCAACATCGCCCGCATCGCCAATGGCGGCATCGTGGCGGAAATCGACCTGCAGGGGCGCGTCCGTTTCCTGAACAGCCAAGGACGGCTGCTGCTCGAGGAGAAATGGCGGCAGCGCGATACCGTCACGCAATACTGGACCGTCGGCGAACCGGAAACGCGCAAGATCAGCGCCCTCGCCCTTTCCGGCCGCGAGTTCAAACCGCTCCACGGCGGGGTGTCCAAGATCACCGTTCGGTTCGAAGCGAAACAGGACGAGCGGCTGTTCGGCATGGGCCAGTATCAGCAGCCCAATCTGGATCTTGCAGGATGCTCGCTCGAACTCGCCCAACGAAATTCGCAGGCCAGCGTCCCGTTCGTCGTATCGAGCCATGGCTATGGGTTGCTGTGGAACTCCTCGGCGGTCGGTGAGGCCTGTTTCGCCGCAAACGGCATGCGCTGGACGTCGGACGCCGCGCGCGCGATCGACTATTGGATCACCGCGGGCGACACCCCGGCGGATATCGTACGCAGTTATGCGTCCGTCACCGGCACGGTCCCGATGATGCCCGCGTTCGCGACCGGGCTCTGGCAGTGCAAGCTGCGCTATCGGACCCAAGACGAACTGCTCGACGTCGCGCGCGACTATGCGCGACGGGGCATTCCGCTGTCGGTGATCGTCGCCGACTTCTTTCATTGGCCGGTGCAGGGGGATTGGCGGTTCGACCCGCGCGAATGGCCAGACCCCGCCGCGATGACTGCGGAACTTGAGGCTATGGGTGTCGCGCTCATGGTATCGGTCTGGCCGACCGTCGATCCGCGCTCGGACAATTATGCGACGATGGCCGAGCGCGGCTATCTGGTCAACGCCAACCGCGGCATCAACATTCACCAGGATTTTCTGGGCAACACACGCTTCATCGACGCCACGCATCCCGGCGCCCGCGCCTTCATCTGGGACGTCGCGAAACGCAATTACCGGGATCTGGGTGTCAAGCTGTTCTGGCTGGACGAGGCCGAACCGGAATACAGCGCATATGATTTCGATCTCTATCGCTATCATGCGGGTGACGTCCGCGAAGTCGGCAACGCCTATCCGCTGCACTATACGCAGGCATTCCATGACGGCTTGAAAGCCGATGGCGAGACCGAGATCGTCAGCCTGGTTCGCTGCGCCTGGGCCGGCAGCCAGCGTTATGGGGCACTGGTCTGGTCCGGCGACATCCAGAGCTCGTTCGATTCGATGCGCAACCAGCTCAGCGCCGGGCTGAACATGGGACTGGCCGGTATCCCGTGGTGGACGACCGACATTGGCGGGTTCCACGGCGGCCATGTCGACGATCCCGCCTTCCACGAGCTGCTGGTGCGGTGGTTCCAATGGGCGGTCTTTTCCCCCATCCTGCGCATGCACGGGCACCGCGATCCGATCACCCCGCCCGAAGTCCCGTTCCGCGACGGCATCGCGCAGTGCGACACGGGGGCGGGCAACGAATTGTGGAGCTTCGGCGGCGACGTCTACGCGATCCTGCGCCGGTATGCGGCGCTGCGCGAGCGGCTGCGGCCCTATGTCGGCGATCTGATGCGCGTCGCGCACGAACAGGGTGATCCGCTGATGCGGACGATGTTCTATCAATATCCGGCCGATCCGCACTGCTGGACGATCGACGACCAATATATGTTCGGACCCGACATCCTCGTCGCGCCGATCCTGGCCGCCGGCGCGTCCGCGCGCACGGTGTACCTGCCCGCCGGCGGCTGGATCGACCCGTGGACGGGCGATCGCCTGGAGGGCGGCACCGCCATCGAACGCGACGCGGCGCTCGACCGGATACCGGTGTTCGTTCGCGCCGACGCCGCAGTAATCGCGGCGTTCGCGGAGGACGCGGACGACTGAATGAATTGAACGGCGGCAACCGGATACGGCGCGCATGACAGCGGCGGTCCAGCGGAGGGCATGATGAGCGGAACAGCGGTGATACAGACAGCGGACGGCAGCCTTGTCGCGGACGATCCCCGGCGCGGCGCGCGCGTGCCGTTCTTCGAGAAGATCTGTTATGGTCTGGGCGACGCCGGCGGCACGATCATCACCGGTCTGATCGCGAATTTCCTGACATTCTATTATACCGACGTCTTCGGCCTGGCGCCGGCGGTGGTCGGGATCATCTTTGTTTCGCTGCGTATCTTCGATGCGATCTCCGACCCGTTGATCGGCATCATGGCCGACCGCACGCAGACCCGCTGGGGTAAGTTTCGTCCGTATCTTTTGTGGACCGCGCTGCCGGTCGGGATCAGTTGCTTCCTGACCTTCCAGTCGCCCGATCTGGGCTACGACGGCAAGGTCGCCTACGCCGCGGCGACGTATTTCCTGCTCGCGCTGTTCTATTCGCTGAACAACGTCCCCTATTGCGCGCTCATCACCCGCATGACCGACAGCGCGGAGGAAGGCGTGTCCTGCCAGTCGGTACGGTTCGCGCTGGTGGCGGTCGCGTCGTTCACGGTGTCGGTCGGCCTGCCGATCATGGTGCGCTATCTCGGTGGCGCGGATATCGCGCGCGGCTACCGCGATGGCGTCGCGATCCTCAGCGCCGTCGCGGTCGTGCTGTTCCTGCTATGCTTTGTGTTCGTGCGTGAACGGACGACGGTTGCCGCCGCGTCCGATGACGTGCCGCTCCGCACCGCGGTCGCCAACACGCTGAAGAACAGCCAGCTGCGACTGACCTTCGTCATGACTCTGTTGCTGATCGGCATCTTCAATACGAAGGGCGGCGCGGCGCTGTATTTCATCACCTATGTCCTGAACGGCGACGCGACCTACCAGGCGCTGTTCTTCGGTACGGCGACGATCGGCGGATTCATCGGGTCGATCGTCGTCCAGCTGTTCACGCGCCGCTTCGCGGTCCGCGACGTCTATGTCTGGGTGAACCTGATCCTCGTCGCCGGTCATTTCGCGGCGTTCTTCGTTCCGGGCGACCTCCCAAACCTTTGGCTGGTACTGGTGGCGCTGTGCTGCATCGTACTGGGCTGCACGCTGCCGCTGCACTTCACGCTGATCCAGCTCGCCGACCAATATGGTGAATGGAAGACCGGCATGCGCTCGTCGGGGATGAGCTTCGCCTTCAACCAGTTTTTCGTGAAACTGGCCTGGGCACTGGCCGGCGTCCTGATCAGCACGGTCCTCGTCGCCGTGTCGTACCGCGCGGGAACGGGCAACCAGACGCCGCTGTCGCTCTCGGGAATCACCATGCTGTCGACGATCGTGCCCGGCATCCTCCACCTGCTGCTGGCGCTGACCGCAAGCCGCCTGATCCTGAACCGCGAGACGATCGCCGCCATGACCGCAGCACGACCGGCATGATCGCGCGCGTCCCCCACCCGCTCAATCGAAAGCGCATCGCCATGATCCCAACGCATCGTTTCAGTCGCAGGCGCGGTCGCAGCACCCTGATCGTGGCAATGCTCGCCGCGACGACGCTCGCCGGCTACGCCTTCCCTGCTCAGGACGCCGTGGCGCAAGAGACCCCCCGCCAAGATACTAGCAAGCCGGCCGCGACTCCCGCCCAATCCCGCCGCCTGACGATCGACGTGTCGAGCGACACCGGCGCGTATCACGGCGGCGCGTCGGGTACGCTGTACGGTCTTTACGATGCCCGCCTGCCCTTCCCCAATCTGATCGAGGGCATCGGCCTGCGGACCGTATCGACCAAGGCACAGGACGGGCCCCAGCACCCGGGTGCGGATGCGCTCGAGGTTGCGCGGCTGCTGGCGGATGCGTCGAACGGCGACACCTATATTTACATGACCGATATCACCCGGCACTTCCCGTATCGGTGGAAGACCGGTGGCTGTGCCGCGTCGGTCGCAAGCTATATCGAGAAGCTGCGTGCGCAGGTCGAGCAGGTCAAGACGCTGCCCGCCAAGTACCGCTCCCGCATCGTCTTCGTGCCGTATAACGAGCCCGAGGGAAACATGTTCGGTGACGGGCCGGAAAGCTGCGACGGCATCGGCTGGCAAAAGAACCCGAAGATATTCTTCGACGCCTGGGACCGGGCGGTCCGGATGATCCGAGCGACATTGCCGGGGGCGCGCATCGCCGGCCCGAACACCAGCCGGCTATACGACGAGAATCTCGGCTTCATGCGCCACGTGGTCGCGGTCGACACGGTGCCCGACGTCATCACCTGGCACGAGCTCAGCGACCCGGCCACGGTCCGCGCCAGCGTTGCCCGCTATCGCAAATGGGAAGATCAGGTCTTCGCCGGGACGCGGCACGATGGCCGACATCTGCCGATCAACATCAACGAATACGCCTATAATTATCACACCTCGGTGCCGGGCCAGATGATCCAGTGGATCGCTGCGATCGAGGACGCGAAGGTCGATGCCGACATCGCCTATTGGAACATCGACGGCAATCTCAGCGATTCCGCGGTGCAGGCCAATCGCGGCAATGGCCAGTGGTGGCTGCTGCACGCGTATGCCGGGATGAGCGGCCATACGCTGGCCGTGACGCCGCCACAGCCGGGCGAGAGCTACACCTTGCAAGGCGTGGCAACGCTCGACCCGGCCAAGAAACAGGCGCGCGTGATCCTCGGGGGCGGCAGCGGGGCGAACACCGTGTCGCTCGCCAACATCCCGGCGGCGCTGTTCGGCAGGAACGTCCGCGTCCTGGTGCGCGAGATCGGCTGGAGCGGTCAACTCGGCGATGCGCCTCCACCGCGCGCGATCGCGGACCTGACGCTGCCGATCGTTGCCGGGACGCTGGATCTCGCCTTCGGTCGCGGCGCGTTGCCGGCGCTCCGCGAGGAGTCCGCCTACGAGATGATCGTGTCACCCGCAGGCGGCGGCGCCACGACACGCGACCCGATCCTCTGGCAGCAGGATTACGAGGCGGAGAAGGCCGAGCGCCAAGGCACCGGACTGACGATCAAGGGCCCCGAGGGATCGCCGAAAGCGGTCGACCGCTTCTATACTTCGGGGGGCTATTCGGTGGCGGGACTGGCGACCGGGACCGACACCCGGCTGGCATTCCCCGTCCAGGTTCCGCGCGACGGGACCTACGACCTGCGGGTTATCGCCAACAGCTTCAACAAGGACGCTGCCGTCGCGCAACAGGGGGCAACGAATGTCTTCGTCCGTATCGACGGCATCGCGGCAAGCGAACGCGAGATGCTGCTGCCGCTCGGCTACAAACCCTCGGTCTGGGATCACGCCGACACGACCGTCAAGCTGACCAAGGGGCGCCATGTCGTGACGCTCGCCACGCGCAGCCTCGACGGCAAGCGCCGGACGA
Source organism: Sphingomonas sp. Leaf38 (assembly GCF_001421825.1). Taxonomy (NCBI): domain Bacteria; kingdom Pseudomonadati; phylum Pseudomonadota; class Alphaproteobacteria; order Sphingomonadales; family Sphingomonadaceae; genus Sphingomonas; species Sphingomonas sp. Leaf38. Next base: position 376,377 of record NZ_LMLD01000010.1, read on the forward strand.
TCGGCAACGCACTGGTGGACCGTATCACGCTGACGCTGCCCGATCCGAAGGCGGGAGAGGCGATCTACGAAGCGGAATACGCATCGCTTGCCGGGACCACTCCGTCCTATGGCGCCGCCGCCCGATCGGGCCCCGGCGTGGTCGCGTTACCCAGCGGAGCGCGGGCGACGTTCTGGGTCTATGCCGCCAACGAGGGCCTTGCGCCGGTCGCTATCGACACGCTGGGATCGCATGCGGTCACCGTGACGGTCAACGGCGCGCCAGTGCCACCCGGATCGACGGCGTTCCTGATGGGCGGCATCAACAAGATCGTGGTGACCGGGGCTTCGGCGGCGACGCTGCTGGACCGTATCCGCGTCGGCACGCCGGCTCTTGGCAACGCCAGCAGCCACGAGGCTGAAGCCGCGACCATTGCCGGAACCGCCAGCATCGCCGCTGCCTCGCGCGCAAGCGGCGCGCGGGCGGTGACCGGGATCGGCGGTGATCCGGGCAATGGCAACACCCTCACCTTCGACGACGTCACCGTCAGCCGGGCCGGTCGCTATGCGCTCACCATCCGCTATTCCAACGACGAACAGTCGCAGGCGACGCACTATAATCCCGATCCGCTCGCCCGCCGCGCGCTGATCTCGGTGAACGGTGACGCACCGATACCCGTAACGTTTCCCAACAGCTTCCATCGCAACAACTGGTGGACGCTGACGGTCCCCGTCACGCTCCACGCAGGGCGCAACAGCGTGCGCTTTGCCGGCGAAGAGCAGCCGAACTTCGACGGACGCAGCTACGCGTCGAAAACCTGGCCGGGCGTGTTGCTGCGGTCACGTTTCGCGCCCGACATCGACCGGATCACGGTCGCGCCGCTGAGCGACCGCGACGCAGCTTCACGCCGACGCTGACGCTGACGCTGACGCTGACGCTGACGCTGACGATGGCGCGCGCGCGCCCGATCGACACCAACGATAAAACTTGAGAGGATGACGATGCGGACTCTTTCGACGCTACTCGTGACCACGTCCGGGCTGGTCCTGGCGGCAACCGGCGGGACCACCGCAGCTTTGGCGCAGACCGGGTCGACCGGGCAGAGCGTCATCGCCGGGACGACGGACGCCCCGGCTGCGACGACCGACCCCGACGCGCAGGATGATGCGACAAGGACCGTCGGCACCGCGGCGGACGCATCCAGCGAGGACATCGTCGTCACCGGCATCCGCGCCAGCCTGCAGAGCGCGCAGACTCTCAAACGCGACAATGTCGCGATCGTCGATGCGCTCGTTGCCGAGGATATTGGCAAGTTTCCCGACAACAACGCCTCCGAGGCGCTCGCACGCGTGACCGGCGTCCAGGTCGGCCGTTATCGCGACGAGGCCAGCGGCGTGCTGATCCGTGGCCTGCCGAACGTACAAACGACGCTCCAGAATCGCGATATCTTCACCGCCGATGGTCGCGCGGTGGCCCTGCAGGATTTTCCCGCCCAAGCGCTGTCCAAGGTCGAAGTGTTCAAGGCCACGACGGCCACGAACATCGAGGGCGGGATCGCGGGGCTCGTCAATATCGGGCTGCGTCGTCCGTTCGATTTTAAGGGGTTCGAACTCGCGGGGGCAATCCGTGGCACCTATAACGACGAATCGCGCAAATATGATCCGATCGGCAGCGTGCTCGTATCGGATCGCTGGGACACCGGGATCGGCGAGATCGGTGCATTGCTCAACTTCAGCTACACCCAGTCGCAGTATCTCAACTCGATCCGCTATCAGGGCTTCCAGGACTATCTGTTGCCCGACCAGCAGGTGTTGCCGGCGTCGGTCGGTCGGCAGTTCACGTATCCGCAGGATATCGGGCTGTTCTACGCCCGTGGCATCCGCAAGCGACCTTCGCTCAACGGCTCGCTGCAATGGCGACCGAACGACAATCTGGAGGTCTATGTCGACGGGTTGTGGCAAGCGTACCGCAATACCCGCGGCGACGACTTCTTCGGCATTCCCATCCAGGCGGGATCACCAACGCTGCGCGACCTCGTCCTGACGGCGGACGGCAAGACGCCTGCCAGCTTCAATGCGCAGCTCGGGATCGTCAACGGACCGTCGAAACAGGTCGGCGTCGAGAAGACCGACACCTATCAGGGCGCGATCGGTGCCAAGTATACGTCGGGCAACGCGGTGTTCACGACCGACCTCGCCTACACCAAATCGATCGTCGACAATGTGTATTACTCGTTCGATACGCAACTCGTCCGGCCGATCGCGGTTCAGGTTGGACTGAACGTCGAAGGCAGCGTCGACTTCACGCCGACCGGGCTCGATTTCAATGATCCCGCCAGCTACAATTTCCGCGGCTTCTACGACCAGCGCAACCGCGCCACGGGCAAGCAGATCCAGTGGCAGGGGAACATGGTGCTCGACACCGGGTCGGAGCTCTTTCCGGAGTTTCAGATCGGCCTGCGCTACGCCAATCGCGATGCCAGCGCGCAGTCGGGCGATCGCTACGCCGCGTTCCCGCAACTCGGCATTCCGATCGCGCAGGTGCCCGGGGTCAATGCGGGCGGCGTCATAGACGCCGGCTTCCGCGGATCCGATACGCAGAAATTCCGCAGCTATTACAGCATCTCCGCCAACGGCGTGCTCGACAACATCACGGGGATCCGTGACTTTGTGCGGGGTGGGCTGGTGCGATCGGGCGCCGACGCAGGCACGATCGCGACATGGGCGCCGGCCATACCCGGCTACAACGCGGTCAACGCCTTTTCCGCAAACGAAGTCACCTACGCCGGCTACACGCAGTTGAAGTTTGCGGGCGAGGCGCTGGGGATCAAGGTCGATGGCGTGATCGGCACGCGGATCGTCATCACCGACAATATTCTCGACGGCACCTCGGCGCAAAACGTCTCGACGAACGGCGTTCCGAGCACGGTGTTCGTTCCTGTGCGGGCCAATAATCGCTATGTCGACATACTGCCGAATATCAACCTGACGTTCCACCTGACAGACAAGCTGCAATTCCGCGCGACACGAACCGAAGCACTAAGCCGGCCGGGATTCAACCAGATCAATCCGGCATTGACGATCCAGCAGGGGACGATCGGCGGGATCATCTCGTACACCGGCTCCGGCGGCAATCCGAACCTGCAGCCGATCCGCTCGGACAATTACGATGCGTCGCTGGAATATTATTTCTCGCGCACCGGATCGATGTCGGTCGCCGGCTTCTATCGCAAGATCGACGGCTTCATCAGCAGTTTTGGCACACAGGAGATCAATCCCACCTTTGGCCCGATCCTCGTCTATCGCCCGCAGAATGCAGGCTCGGGCCAGATCAAGGGGGTCGAGGCCGCGTTCACCACCTTCTTCGACTTCCTGCCGGGTTTTATGCGCGGGTTCGGTATTCAGGCGAACGGCACCTATATCGATGGCTCGCAGAGCCTCCCGCCGGTTCCGGGGCTGACCCGAACGACGGGATCGCTGCCGGGCGTCTCGAAGTGGAGCTACAACGTCATTGGCCTATACGAGGCTGGGCCAGCGTCGGTCCGGCTCGCGTACAACCACCGCAGCGCCAACGTCGATTCCTATACCGCGCCCGGTGTGTTCGCGACGGCGTATTCGGCACCGGTCGGCCGTCTCGACCTGTCCGCCAGCTATGACGTCATGCCGAACGCAACGATCACCATCGATGCGACGAACCTCCTGAAACAGCCTTACAAAAGCTATGTCGAGGCGCCCGCCTACCCGCGCGACGTCCGATACGAGGCGCGTATCTTCTCGATCGGTGCACGCCTGAAATACTGACGATAAGGCATCGACAGCGCGCATCGCATCGCCGGTCCCGATACGATGCGCGCCGTTTACTGGCCCCTGTAAGTCATTGGACGGTTGGCCTGGCAGTACGATTCAGATACCGAATTGAGACCAGTGTCAGCAGTCCCCGTGTTCCTTTTAGACTGTCCAAGTTTTTCAGCCGGGCAAAGATCTGACACGGCCGTCTTAAGCCTAATCCCTCCCCTTGCTATGCTCAGATATCGCGCGAAATGTGGGGTTGAGCGGCCGATGCGTTGATGTATTGTTTTGGCATTACAGATGTATTCCTGGAGGCCCGATGCTAGACCGCCGCACGTTCGTCGTCTCGTCATCGGCGCTTGCCGCCTCGCTGGCCAAACCGGCGCTGGCAGAACGCGGTAGCCCGAACGTCACCACACTCGCCTCGCCCGACATGCCGATCCCGCTCGGCCACCTGCCGCCGCCGCACGCCGCCGCCGACCCGAGCCTGATTGCGCTCAATCATGGCTGGCTGTTCCATGAAGGCGACATCCCCGTCCCCGCCGTCCGGGGCAACGACCAGACCTATGCCGCGACCAAGGCGGGCAACGCGCAGGGCGCGGCCGGTCTGGACTATGACGATTCGGACTGGAGCGCCGTGCAATTGCCGCACGACTGGGCGATCGCGCACCCGGTCGAATCCGATCAGAACGATGCGTTCGGCTATCGCCGTCGCGGCATTGGCTGGTATCGTCGCTACGTCGTCCTGCCGACGGCATGGCACGGCCAGTATCTCGAGCTGCAGCTCGGCGGCATGGCCAACAACGCCACCGTCTGGTTCAACGGCGTGCCGGTCGCGCACAGCCTGTCGGGGTATGTCCAGCAGACCGTCGATCTCACGCCCTATGCCCGCTTCGGCGACGAACCCAACACCATCGCGATCCGCGTCGACGGCGATGTCATGGAAGGCTGGTGGTATGAAGGCGCCGGCCTCTACCGCGATTGTTGGATGGCGGTGCGGCCCGCGCTGCACATCGCCACCGACGGCGTGCACGCCACGCCGCGTGCGCAGTCGGGCGGCGGCTGGCACGTGCCGGTCACGGTAACGCTCGCCAATGCCGGCGCCGAGCAGGGTCAGGCGACGCTCGAAGCGGTTCTGCAAGACGCGAACGGCCGCACATTGGCGCAGTCGAGCGCCGCCGCCACCGCAGCCCCGCTCGCGACTGCAACCGCGACGATGCTGCTGCCGGTCGCACGGCCCAGCCTGTGGTCCCCCGACACGCCGACGCTCTACACGCTGCACACGCGGCTTATTCAGGGCGGCAAGACGATCGACAGCCGCCGTACCGAAATCGGTTTCCGCACCGCCGCGTTCGATCCGGCGACCGGTTTCCACCTCAACGGGGCGCCGCTCAAGATCAAGGGCGTCTGCATCCATCAGGACCATGCCGGCGTCGGCGTCGCGGTGCCCGCCGCGCTGATGGAGTGGCGCGTGCGTCGCCTCAAACAGATCGGCGCGAACGCGATCCGTTTCACGCACGGTACCGCCGACGCCGGGATGCTCGACGCATGCGACCGGCTCGGCATGCTGGTGATGGCGGAGAACCGCCATTTCGATCCCAGCCCCGAATATCTGGCGCACCTCGAATGGATGGTGCGCCGCGACCGCAACCGGCCCAGCATCATCCTGTGGTCGGTCCTCAACGAAGAGCCGATGCAGGGCAGCGAACAGGGCTATGAGATGGTCCGCCGTCTCGCTGCTGCCGTAAAGGCGCTCGACGATACCCGCCCCGTCACCGCCGCGATGAACGACGGCATGTTCACGCCGCGCAACGGCGCCGATGCGGTCGACGTGGTCGGCTTCAACTACAAGCACGGCTGGTATGATCGCTACCACGCGCGCCACCCCGACCGCCCGCTGCTCAGCACCGAGGATACCAGCGCGGTCATGACGCGCGGCGAATGGGCAAGCGACACCGCGCGCAACGTGCTGACCTCCTACGATACCGAAGCGCCCGAATGGGGCCTGACGCATCACGAAAGCTGGCGGATGATCGGCAGCCGCCCGTACATCGCCGCCACCTTCGTCTGGACGGGGTTCGACTATCACGGCGAACCGACGCCGCTGCCATGGCCGGCGGCATCGAGCTCGTTCGGCATCCTTGACCTGTGCGGCTTCGCCAAGATGGCCTATCATCTGCGGCGCGCGCAGTGGATCACCGCGGAGCCGGTGCTGGCGATCGGCCCGCACTGGAACTGGGCCGGACGCGAGGGCCAGCCGATCAAGGTCATGGTGCCGACCAATGTCGAGGCGGTGGCGCTGTCGCTCAACGGCCAGCCGATCGGTCGCCAGCTGTGCAAGCCGTTCGAGACGCTCGAATGGCAGGTGCCGTTCGCGCCGGGCACGCTCGAAGCGATCGGGTATCGCGCCGGTCGCGAAGTCGTCCGCGCCAGCGTCACGACGGCAGGCCGGCCTGCCACGCTCCGGCTGACACCCGATCGCCCGATGATGCTGGGCGACGGGGCCGACGTGCAGCCGATCAGCGTCGACCTGATCGATGGACGCGGCGTCCACGTGCCGACCGCGAACGACACCGTCACCTTCGCAGTCGAGGGCGGCGAGATCATCGGCGTCGGCAATGGCGATCCCAACGATCACGCGCCGGAGCAGGGCAACGCCCGCAAGCTGTTCAACGGTTTCGCGCAGGTGCTGGTAAGATCCGCGGCGGGCGCGAAGCACCTGGTCCTGACCGCGCGCGTCGCCGGGCTGCCCGCTGCCCGCGTGGCATTTCCGCTGGTCGCTGCGCAGAGTCGCGCCGTCGCGGTGACGCCCTCCGTCCATCATCTCGGCGAATGGCGGCGCACGCCGTTCGTTGCTCAGGCGCCCGACGCGCGGACGATCTACCCGACGCAGCAATGGCGCGGCTTGAGCTATGTCCGCACCGGCCGGCTCGAGGAGGCGCAGACCGGGCGCGCCTACACGGTGATCCAGGGGCGCTTCGTGCCTCGCCGGCATGTCACGGCACGCGGTGGCACGCTGCATTTCGCAGGCGTGATCGGTCGCGCCGAACTATGGGTCGACGGCCAGCACCTCGCCACGAAGAGCGATCCGGCAGAGGCGACGATGGTCGCCCCCCTGCCGGCCGGCGAGCAGGAGCGCGTAGTCACGCTGCTGCTCCAGGCCGATGCCGGCGAGGCGACCGGTCTCAGTCGCGGCGTCGCGGTCTGGTGAGCCGCACGGAATCTGCGCAGTGCAATCCGGCGCTGCGGGTCACCCTCGAAGACGGTGCGGATGCGTCAACACGCGCCGCGCCGCAGTTCCGGAGCGAAGAGATCCAGTCGCCAGTGCATGCGGGTCTGACTAATTTTTGCGCGCTTGCGAAATGACACGCTGACATATCGGACCTGCCAGTACATCACCGGCACCATGTTGGCGTTCGCTGGCCGATCACTGCCATGATCGCCGGAATCTCCCCTGCCGGTACCGACCCGGGGTGGAATACAGCATCCGCGGCCACACGCCCGCTGCTTCAAATGAGCCTTTGGGTAAACACCCAATAAGGGAGGTCTCGTTGATAGTATCACTGGTATCTAATATGTATGTCCTGCAGCGTTGGCCGCGTGCTTGCTAACGCTTGATTGCGCGCGTCCCCTACCCATCAGCAAGCGCCGATCGTCACGATCACAGTGGATCTCGCCGATAGCCGGCACGCCACGATTCGGTGCGATGCTGTCGATGGCAGGGTCTATCACGCTGTGATCTTTGTCCTATTATGACGATCCGTTCATCGTCAGAAATCGCCCTGTGAAGAGCATCCGATTGATCGGTCACGCTTTTGTACTAGACCGTACCAATCAATAACATCTTATCGCACTATGTTATGATTATGTCTCTCTTGCCGCTTGACAGTGGCCCTCAACATCCGTGACACTCCCGTTACAAACGCAGGGTTTTCGGCAGCGACAACGGACAAATAATCCCGTGCGCCACGCTTAATCGCTTTTTTTAAGGGGGTTTTCATGACGTACCGTAAGCGCACGTTTGAACAGGGTTCTGCCAAAGTTTGCCTGCTCGCGACGAGTTGTTTCGCAGCCCTCGCCTTTGTCACGCCCGCCGGCGCACAGACCGCGCCCGTTGGCGATCCGACACCGACCACGCCGTCCGCGACCGGTGGCCAGAGCGATGGTGGCGACACCGCAGAGATCACCGTGACCGGCTTTCGTCGGAGCCTCGCCTCGGCCGCCCAGGCGAAGCGCAATGATATCCGCATCTCCGACGGCATCACCGCCGAGGATATCGGCAAGTTCCCCGCGCAGAACGTCACCGAAGCAATCCAGCGCATCGCCGGTGTGCAGATGTCGAACATCAATGGTCGCGGGTCGACGATCAGTATTCGCGGGCTCGGCGCGCAATATGCCCGCACGACGATCAACGGCCAGACCTTCGCCAGCGCCGATTTCAAGGACGGCTTCCGCTACGACATCATCCAGACGGATCTCGCCAGCGCGATCCAGGTCGTGAAATCGCCGACCGCCGACATGGACACGGGCGGCCTGTCCGGCACGGTCAACATCGATACGGTGAAGCCGCTCGGCTACAAGGGGCCGCGCTTCATCGTCGGTGTGAAGGGCTATAATTCGGAATATCGCAGCAAGAAGATCACGCCGAAGGTCAGCGGCGCCTATATCGACAGCTTCTTCGACGGTACGCTGGGCGTGATGGCGAACGTCAGCTACCAGGAGCTGACGGATCGCGGCGATTATGCCTTCGTCAAAAACTGGTACAATCCCGGCGTCGTCGATCCGACCAACTATGTGCCCGGCAATTTCCGCCTGCGCCGCATCGATCGCGACAGCAAGCAGCTGATGGCCAGCGGCGCGATCCAGTGGAAGCCGCGATCGAACGTCGAAGTGCTCCTGCAGGGCGAATATTCGAAGGACGACACGCGTTACGATACGCAACAGCTGGTATTCGGCCGCTGGAACCCCACCGATGCCACCAATCCCAGCAAGATCACGGTCGTCAGCACCGCGAACGGCGTTGCCGACAAGATCAACATCAGCAACTTCGGCGTCGGCAACAACGACCAACCCGAAACGCGCGACCTCAAGACGCAGGCCTATACCGGCACGGTCAACTGGCAGCCGGGAGAAACCTGGAACGTCCACGCCGTCGCGCACTACACCAGAGGCGATGCCGATCTGCGCGAATTCGCCTCGATCGACGGCGCAAACGTGGCCGCGGGCGGTAGCCTCGACATCTCCAACCCGAACAACGTCAAATTCACGACCGACCCCGGCGTATGGGACGGCACGCTGTTCAACCCCGCCAACCGCACCTATTTCGCGTTCGTCGATGGTGCCGCGCACATTCAGATGGCCAAGGACGTATCGGGCCAGTTCGACGTCACCAAGGATATCGGGTCGTTCGGCGTCAAGTCCTTCGTGTTCGGCGTGAAATATCACCACGAGAGCTTCCAGACCGACGCCTTTCGCCATGACCGCGACGCCGACGTGACGCGGCCGGATCTGTATCCTGAATATGCGGTCATCCCGAACCTCAGCACGACCGGCATTCGCGTCACGAACTTCCTGGACGGCAAGATCGGTATCCCCACCTCGTTCGTCGAGACCAATGCACCGCTGTGGCAGTCGATCCTCGCGGCGCAGGGTATCACCGTTCCAGACGTCCGCGACTGGGCGAACAGCTATCAAGTCGACCGCTACATTCCCGCCGTCTATGCGATGGCCAATCTCGACTCGATGCTGTTCGGCAAGTCGATCCGCGGCAACGTCGGCGTCCGCTACGAACACACCCACCAGAACGTCACGTCCAACGTCACCGCGGGTACCGACAGCGGCTCCCCACTGCTCCGCACGCAGAACGTGCTTCAGGATTATGGCAACGTCCTGCCGAGCGCGTCCTTCGCGCTCGATCTGACCAACCGGCTCGTGGCACGTCTCGCGGTTGCCAAGGTGCTGGTGCGTCCGCTGCTCAACAGCCAGACCCAGATGGCCGACACCTTTTTCACCGACAACACCGGGATCCGTCCGAGCGTGTCCGTGTCGAACGGCGAATCGCGCCTGAAGCCGCTGACCGCAAATCAAGCCGACCTCAGCCTCGAATTTTATCACGGCCGCGGCAATTCGATCAGCATCGCCGGCTTCTACAAGGCGGTGAAGAACGGAACGTTCACGCAATTCTACTGCCCGACGTCGTTCAACGGCGTGACGTTGAACGGCCAGGTCGGCGGTTGCGCGTCTGCGGATGGCGCGACCGACTATAATTTCAGCCGCAAGCTGAACGACAACAGCGTCATCCACGTCAAGGGCGTCGAATTCGCCGCCTCGGAGAGCTTCGACGAATTCCTGCCGCTGAAGGGCTTTGGTGCGACCGGCAACGTCACGGTGGTCGACGCCGACTCCCCCGCGCTCGGGACGGGTTTCAACCTGCGCGACCTTTCGAAGCTCACCTGGAACGTGACGCCCTACTGGGAAAACGAGATGTTCAGCGTCCGTCTCTCGGTGAACCATCGCAGTGCGTACAAGCAGGATGCGTCGACCAGCTTCTTCGTCGATGGCGGCCAGATCCACACGGTGCGCCCGCGCACGCAGATGGATCTGGCGCTGGGCTTCACCCCGACCACGTTCCTGAGCTTCACCGGCGGCATCATCAATCTGAACAACACGCACGAAGACGCGTATCAGACCAACGCGGACACGTTCCAGCTCGCCAGCCGTACCGGCCGGACATTCTATCTGTCCGCGACCGCACGGTTCTGATCTAACCCCGAACGAAACGAGACGCCGCCAGCCGTGAAGAGACCAGCCATCCTCGCCATCCAGGGTCTCTTGCTGCTGACGGCGGCCGGCGCCGCTCAGGGGCAGCCGCGCGACACCGATCCGGCGCGCGCCGCACTCAGCCGGCTCGGTATCGCCGCCCCCGGCATCGCGCTGACGATCCGCCCCGCCGCCAAGCCCTATTACCGGGTGCGCGTCCGCAACGGACGCATGGCGGTCGAGGGGTCCTCCGCGATCGCGCTCGTGCACGGCGCGACGCAGTATCTCCAGCAGCAAGGCCGCGTGTCGCTGAGCTGGGAGGGGCGTCGCGTCGCACCGCTCACCGGTCTACCAACCGACGACACCGGGCCGGTCGCCTCCGCCTTCGCGCTGCGCACCTACCTCAACACCTGCACGTTCGGGTACACCACGCCGTGGTGGGCTTGGGGTCGCTGGTCGGACGAGATCGACTGGATGGCGGCACGCGGCATCGACACGCCGCTCGCGATGGAGGGGCAGGAATATGTCTGGCGCGCCTTGTGGCGCGATCAGGGACTCAATGATGCCGCCATCGCCAGCGGCCTGTCCGCCGCACCGTTCCTGCCGTGGCAGCGGATGGGCAACATCGCGGGCTACCGCGCGCCGCTGTCGGCGGGGTGGATCGAGAAGAAGCATCAGCTGCAACGCCGCATCCTCGGCCGGATGCGCGCGCTCGGCATGAAGCCGATCCTGCCGGCGTTCTCGGGCTATGTGCCAAAGGCGTTCGCCGACCGGCATCCCAAGGCGCGGATCTACCGGATGCGCGCGTGGGAGGGGTTCCCGGGCACCTATTGGCTCGATCCGTCCGATCCGCTGTTCGCGGTCCTCGCGCGGCGCTTCACGCAACTGTACACGCAGACCTACGGCGCGGGCGACTATTACCTGGCCGACGCCTTCAACGAAATGGTGCCGCCGATCGCCGAGGACGGCAGCGATGCGAGCGCGGCGCATTATGGCGACGGGATCGCCAACACCGCCGCGACGCGGGCCGCCGCGCTGCCCGTCGCGGTGCGCGACGCGCGGTTGGCCGCCTATGGCGAGAAGCTGTTCCAGTCCGTCACCGCCGCCGCGCCGAACGCGACCTGGGTGATGCAGGGCTGGCTGTTCGGCGCGGACAAGGCATTCTGGACGCCCGACGCGATCCGCGCGTTTCTCAGCCGCGTGCCGAACCAGCGCATGCTGGTGCTCGACATCGGCAACGATCGGTACCCCGGGATCTGGAAGACCAGCGGCGCGTTCGACGGCAAGAGCTGGGTCTATGGCTATGTCCACAACTACGGCGGCAGCAACCCGGTCTATGGCGACCTGGATTTCTACCGCCGCGATCTCGCAGGCCTGCCGACCAGCCCGACGCGGGGCAACCTGACCGGCTTCGGCATGTTCCCGGAAGGCTTGCACAGCAACTCGGTCGTCTATGCCTACGCCTATGATCTGGCCTGGGGGGAGGATGCGAAGCGCCCCGTGACGGACTGGATCGCCGACTATGCGCGCGCGCGCTACGGTGCGGCCTCGCCTGCGCTCGTCGCCGGCTGGGGCAAGGTGATTTCCGGCACCTATGCCACGCGCTATTGGACGCCGCGCTGGTGGCGCGAGATGGCGGGCGCGCATCTGCTGTTCAAGCGCCCTGCGCTGATCGCCACGGATTATCCGGCATCGCCCGGCGACGAAGCGGCGCTGCGCGACGGTATCGCCGCGATGCTGGCGGCGGCCCCACGCCAGCCCGCGCCGCTGCTGACCTATGACCTGGTCGATTTCACGCGCCAATACGCAACCCTGCGGCTCGACGCGAAGCTGCGCAGCGCGGTCGCTGCCTACGCCGCCGGCCATATCGCCACCGGCGACCGCGATGCCGCCACCGCCGCACGCCTCGCGCAGCAGATCGACGCGCTGATCGGCAACCAGCAGGAGACGCTCGGCAGCTGGATCGCGGATGCGCGCGCCTACGGCGACACGCCCGCGGAGAAGGACGCGTTCGAGGAGCAGGCCAAGGCGGTCGTCACCGTCTGGGGCGGCGCGGGTCACCTTTCCGATTACGCCTCGCGCGCGTGGCAGGGGCTCTACGCCGGCTATTATCTGTCGCGCTGGCAACTCTTCCTCGCCGCGCAGCGCGCCGCCGTGCTGTCGCATCAGCCGCTCGATACCGCCGCGACCGCCGCAAAGATTACCGCGTGGGAGCAGGCCTGGCTCAAGGACGGCCGCACCTGGCCGCGCCACCGCCCGGCCGATCCGATCGCCGGCGTGCGCAGGCTGCTCGCGGACGCAGGACAGCCATGACCGACACACTCGCCCCCACCGGCCCACGCCGCTTCACTGCGCTCGACGTCTTCCGCGGACTGACCGTCTTCCTGATGATCCTGGTCAACACCGCCGGGCCGGGCGCCCCCGCCTACGCCACGCTGGTCCACGCCAAATGGTTCGGCTTCACGCTCGCCGACGCGATCTTCCCGAGCTTCCTGTTCGCGATGGGCAACGCGATGAGCTTCGCCACGCGCACCCGGATCGACACCGCGCCGTATCTCACGCGGCTGTTCAAGCGGGGCGCGATCATCTTCGCGCTTGGGTTCCTGATGTACTGGTTCCCGTTCGTCATGCGCACCGACGACGGCTGGGCGCCGATCCCGTGCGCGCTGACCCGCGTGCCCGGCGTCCTGCAGCGCCTCGCCTTATGCTATGTCGCCGCGGGGCTGCTGGTGCGCTGGCTCGACGTGCGCGCGATCGTGATTGCCGGCGTCGTGCTGTTGTTCGGCTATTGGGCGATCCTGCTGGTCCTGTCCGCGCCGGGTATGGCGTACGACAAGTTCGGCACGATCGGCACGCAGCTCGACCTGTGGCTGCTGAGCCCTGGGCATCTGTACAAGAAGGATGGCGGCTTCGATCCCGAAGGCCTGCTCGGTACGCTCCCCGCGATCGTCAACGTGCTGGCGGGCTATCTCGTCGGGCTGGCGGTGCAGCGCGGTGCCGGTCTGACGCGGACGGTGCGCATGATGGCGCTGTACGGGGTCGCGTTCGTCCTCGCCGGGCTGGCCTGGTCGCCGTGGTTCCCGCTCGCCAAGAAGCTGTGGACCAGCTCGTACGTGCTGCTGACGATCGGCATCGACTGCATCGTGCTGGCGGGGATCATCGCGCTGATCGAGATCGCCGGGGTGAAGCGCGGCACGCGTTTCTTCACGATCCTCGGGCGCAATCCACTCGCCGTCTATCTGTTCTCCGAACTGTTCGTGACCGCGATCAACCTGATCCCCGTCGGTGAAGATGGCGGGCTGTACGGCTGGGTCGGTATCGAGATCTTTCAGCGCATCGCACCCGGCGCGTTCGGCTCGCTGCTCTGTGCACTCGCCTACACGATGCTGTGCTGGGCGGTCGGCTGGTGGATGGACCGCAAGGGTCTGATCCTCAAGGCATGACGCGGCGATTTGTGCGGGCTCCAGCGCTGGACGGCGGACTCCGTGCCACCTCTGAGCAACCAGCGCGACGCCCTTCACGCCCAACCGCCGTTACATGACGCGGGATGACGAGGGTCCGGCGTGACATACGACACCCAGTCCGGGAAGGGCGCGCGCTGGAACGCACAGGACAGCGCATCGATCGCGGCCGCGGGGGCCGGCGCGGCACGTTCACCACGCGAGGCCTCATCGCCATCCCGGCGCCGGCGCGCGGGCATAACCAGCGGGGCGAGGCCCTCGTGCGCGAAGACGCTCGCCGCGTCTGGCAGCGGCGCGCCGCAGCGCGCGACCTACTGGCCGCGGTGAAATCGTGGCGATGGGCCCGATCCGCGAAAGCAAGCTGACGCAGCCTCGGATCGTGATTAGCACGCGGTCGCGATCGTGATCGGCCTGGGCGGCGGAGTGATCGCGTCGGGGCGTATCATCGACCGCCTCACCCGCGGACCGCGACGCATCTTCGTGATAGCGCCGGCTTCGCTGTCGGTGTCGTTCAACCTGGCGTTCCTCTGGACACCGACCTAGCCCTTGGCCCAATCGACCTGATAATCGCCGACGCTTGCACTGCCTTGCCAGTAGACTATCAGGAGGCCGTCCTATCAGGACTATATTCTAATCATTCCCCGGCTAATTTACTTAATGGCCCGCAGAAAAGCCAATAAAACCGTTTTGGCTTACAATTACGCGCAATACCCGAACGATCTTATGCATCTCCACTCGTAGCCCAAATCGCCAATCATCACCCAGATTGTGCGGCTTCCTATACGAATTCGATAGTATCAGAATGATACATTCGTATTATGACATACTATTCACTTCGCAGTTGCGTAATCCGAGACGTATCTTCGCCGGACGAAGGATACGACGATGACGAACGAGTGCATGGATATTTTCACACGCCCCCACCCCGCCCCGGCGGACACCGTTTGGAATACGCCCGATCGTTATGCGCGATACGACTGCTCCATCGAGTCAAACCCCGCCCCGGCGATCGTCTGCAGACTGCGCGACCTTCGCTACATCATGGTCAATCAGGCATTTCTTGCGTTCACGGACAGCTCTGACGGCGATTGGCTGCGCCGATCGATGTACGAGCGCAACATTCTCGAGGGCGTAGAAAACTATGACCTCGTAAAGCGCGCACTCATCGGCGCACAAGCGATACCGCAGACCCAGGCCAAGATCGCGATGCCCGACGGGACCAGCCGGCGCGTGATCGTGACAGGCCAGCCCGTAACCGTCGCCGGACAACCCTGCATGCTGTTCACGCTTACCGATGTCGCGGCGTGGCATGAGACGGAACGATGCCATGACCAATATCGAACGAGCGTCGAAGCGGCGTTCGCGACTTCGTCGGCGTGCATGATCATAGTCGATGCTGCCACCAACGTAGTGAGCATGGCAAACGAGAGTTTCTGCGCTCTGATTGGGTATTCGCCCAGCGAGCTCGCTGGTCGTTCGCTCGACGATACCGAGATCTGGCCCTCGGGGATCGCATCCGGCTTCGTCTTCGCCAAGTGTGGACAGCGGCTCGAATGCCATGTCTCACAGGCCAACGTCATGGTCGCCGATGACAGCTATGCCCTCTGGACGTTTCAGGACGTCACCCAACGACGGTTAGACGAGCGTAATCTGGCGGCGGCGATTCAGGCTGCGGTTTGTGAATCCAAGTGGCTTAGCCATGCGATATTGGACAATCTGACACTTCGAACCGGACCATCGCGTGGCACCGTTCCATCGGGGTTGAACGATCTCTCGCCCCGAGAGCGCGAAGTGCTGACATTGATCTGCGAGGGCATGGACGACAAGACGATGGCCCGCACGCTGAATGTCAGCGGCAATACCGTGCGTAATCACGTTGCTCGTGTTTACAGCAAGATCGGCGTCAATCGGAGAGTGGCGGCTGCCGCATGGGGCCGCGCACGGGGGTTTGATCGTGGCCCGGATCGTACAGCACTGGTGTTGGCGTCTGACATGGGATCGGCTGAGAGCTAGACCCGTTTGCGGTAGTTTGCGACCTGGACCGGATACCGCAGTTATCGAACGCAGTGGGGGTTCAGAACGCAAAAAAGCCCCTGTCCGGCTGGACTGGGGCTATTTGGTATAGTGGTTGCGGGGACAGGATTTGAACCTGTGACCTTCAG
>NZ_LMLD01000011.1:0-3583 GCF_001421825.1 Sphingomonas sp. Leaf38
GTCAAACGCTTTCTTGCATATTTGTGGCAATTTTCTCCGGCTCGCGCGTTTCGACGCCCCACGCCCCCAGCGGCCAGGGCTGCGGCGATCGCCGTCGAGTAGTTGCCCCCCAGCGCTCAGCCCGTAGCCGATTCCCTGCCCGTCACGCCGACTGTATATACTCGCGCATCGCCGCCGCATCCGCCTCGATCCGGTCGATCCGGTATTTCACCAGGTCGCCGATCGAGACGAAACCCACCAGCGTATCGCCCTCGATCACGGGCAGATGCCGGATCCGTCGTTGCGTCATCAGCGAAAGCGCGCCGATCGCCGACTCGCCCGGCCCGACCGACTTCACCGCGGTCGTCATCACCTCGCGGATCCGGCGGTCGAGTGCCGCGCCACCGTCTGATTGCAGGCAGTGGATGACATCGCGTTCGGAGAAGATGCCGACCACGCGGTCGCCATCGAGTACCGGTGCCGCACCAATCCGCTTGTCCGCGAGCAGCGTCACCGCCTGCGCGACGGTATCGTCGGGGGTCAGCGACACGATACCGCCCTTCCGGTCCTTCAGGATCGCCGCGATCGTCATCTTCGCCTCTCCTCTACTGCGTCTGGTGCGCGTGGGTTGAGGAAACCATGTTTGCGCGGCAATGTGAAGCGATGACCGATCGCCTGCCCGATCCTCCCGCCGGACTCGACGATCCGCATTATGCCGCGTTCGCCTGGGCGCGGTTCCGTGCGATCATGGCGTGGATGGTGCTCGCGGCGGCGCTCTGCGTTGCCGGGGTGATCGCGGGCATGGCGCATCTGCAGGGACCGCTGCACCTGGTGACGATGCTCGCGGTGATCGGCGGGGTCGGCGGATCGGTGATGATGGCCGGACTATTGATGGGGCTGGTGTTTCTGAGCTCGGGCAGCGGGCACGACGAGGACGTGACCCGGATCGAGTGACACGCGCGTCGCGGGGCGGGACTGGTCCCCGCGGACGTCGGCGCGGACTGAACCAGCACCATCGGGTTGCCGGCCGGCCTTCGCACTCGCGCGGTGAAGGCGTTCGGATATGGTCCAGGCATGAAAAAAGCCGGCACCGCACTGCGGTACCGGCCAATTTTCCATCATCCCGGACGCACAACCGGGTGACGTATCGGGAT
The DNA here is from genome assembly GCF_001421825.1 of Sphingomonas sp. Leaf38. Lineage (NCBI taxonomy): Bacteria > Pseudomonadati > Pseudomonadota > Alphaproteobacteria > Sphingomonadales > Sphingomonadaceae > Sphingomonas > Sphingomonas sp. Leaf38. Next base: position 1,134 of record NZ_LMLD01000011.1, read on the forward strand.
CAGCCCGCCTGAACCTCGTCGGGCACCGCGCGCACGCGGCGACGGCGGGGCTTTTCCTCGGGCGACGCGTCGGCAGCGACGGGGGCAGCCTCGACCGCCGGCGCCGAGGCTGGTGCCGGAGCAACGGTGGCCGAAATGCCGAGCGATGGCGGCAGACGATCCGCGTCGAACGCGCTCGGTGCGCCCTCGTCCTGCGGCGTTGGCGCGTCGAGGCTGCGATCACGACGCGGGCGACCACGGCGGCGAGGCTGGTCCTCGGTCGCGGCGACCGCCGGTGCCGCGACGAGCGACCCGATCTCGCCGGCTTCGGTCGGCTGCGTGACCGGATCGGCGGACCCGGTCACCGACCGTAGCGCGTCGGCTTCCGAATCCTGGTTGGCGTTGCCCGTCTGGCCGTTGCCCATCTGGCCGTTACCCGTCTGAACGTCGGCCGTCTGGGCGGTGGCACGCGGCGCGCGCCGGATCGTCTCGCGCGGCGGCGCATCGCGGTAGTCGGAGCGGGGTTCGCGAACCTGCTCGTCGCGACCCTGAGCCTCGCGAGACTGCGCTTCGCGGGCCTGACCCTGCTCTTCGCTGCCGCGCTCGTCGCGGGGTTGGCCGTCACGGTTCGCCATGCGCTGGTTACGCGGGCTGTCGCCACGGACGCGATCTTCGCGCTGGCCCTCGTTGCGCTGGCCCTCGTTGCGCTGGCCTTCGTTACGCTGGCCTTCGTTACGCTGACCTTCGTAGCGGGTGTTCTCGTACCGCGGACGGTCGTCGCGCTGCGGCCGGTCTTCACGGTTCTGGCTATCGCGAGCCTGACGGGGCGCGTTCTGGTATTGGCCATTCTGCTGCCCGGCATTCTGCTGGCCACCGTTTTGATGATCGCCACGGCCCTGCTCGGCCACGCCCTGCTGCTCGCCCGACCGGATCGGTTCGCCCTCGTCGCCATAATCGTCGTCGCCGTCGAGGTCGAACGGCTGCTGACGCCGCGGCTGCTGCTGCGCCTGGGGCTGGCTTTCTTCGAAGCGTGCGCGCGTCTCGCTCAGAACGCGGAAATAGTGATCTGCGAACTGGAGGTAATATTCGATGTTGACGCGGTCGCCCTGCATCTGCGCGTCGCGCGCGAGGTTCTTGTACTTCTCGTACAGCTGGCTCGCGTTGCCGCGCGCGCGGCTGTCGATGCGGTTGCCGGTATCGCGTCCGCCCTGGCTGCCACCGCCGCCGCCCTGGCGTTGACCGCCACCGCTACCGCCGCCGCCATTATTATTGTTGCCACGACCGCGACGGCGGCCGGCTTGCCGGTTGTTGATCAAGCTTGTGTCCTCAGTCGTCGAACCAAAATCTGGTCGTGCTCCGAAATGCGGTGCAAACCCCCCGCCGCGCACCGACGATCTACACGAGATCGGTGCGTCGCGCTTGCCAGGGCCACCGGACTGCAGCGACCTCAAAGCGAAGGATGCGGGTCAACGCTCTAAACCGACCAATCGTCGAGAGTGCGTGCCCCTGCCCATGTGATAGCGTCCGCAAGGGCCATACTACAAGCGAAAACTACAGGTTATCGGCGTATTCCTGTCGTCGCGACCAGCGCGCGTGGGTTGTTTCCATAGTCGTGGTGGAGCGCGACGTGCAAAGCCTGCGCTTCGAGCAGCGCGGTGACGGGGGTCGCCTGCGTCGATCCGATCTCGATGATCGCCGCTCCGCCCGGGGCGATCAGCGCCGAGAGTTGCGCGGCGAGGATGCGGTAATCGTCGAGCCCGTCGCGCCCGGCGAACAGCGCGGCGTGCGGTTCATGGTCATGGACTTCGGCCGGAAGTGTCTCGTCGGTGGCGATATAGGGCGGGTTGGCGAGGATCAGGTCGAACTGGCCGACGATCGCGCTCGCCCAGCGCCCGCGGATGAAGCGCGCGCGGTCGGTCATGCCGAGCGTGGCGGCGTTGGCGCGGGCGTAGGCGAGCGCTTGCGAGGAAAAGTCGACGCCAAGACCTTGCGCGGGCCATTCGTCGAGCGCGGCGAGCAACAGCGTGCCGGGGCCGGTGCCGAGGTCGAGCACGGTCGCGGGCGCGCGACCCGCGAAATGCGCCTGCGCGGCGATCAGCAGCGTCTCGCTGTCCGCGCGGGGGACGAGCGCGCCGGGGCCGACCGCGAGGTCGATCGACCAGAAGCCGCGGGTGCCGGTGATATAGGCGATCGGTTCGTGCCGGAGACGGCGTTCGACGAGCGCGGCGAAGGCGGCGGGGACGGCGTAGCGCGTCGGGTCAAGGAGAATGGCGTTGCGATCGACGCCGAGCGCGTGCGCCATCAGGAGTTCGGCATCGAGCCGCGGCGTTTCGGAGAAGGCGAAGCGCGCGGCGGCGGTGGCGATCGCCGCGCTTACGGCTCCCCTTCCGCTTGCGGGAGGGGTCGGGGGAGGGGCTATCACCGGGGGATGCCCTCGACAGGAAGCCCCCCCCCCCCCCCCCCCCCCCCCC
>NZ_LMLD01000011.1:3609-4818 GCF_001421825.1 Sphingomonas sp. Leaf38
CCCGCAAGCGGAAGGGGGATGACGTCGCGACCGGGTAAACGTCACCCATCCAGTTGCGCCAGCCGGTCCGCCTCGTCCTGCGACACCAGCGCACCGATCAGCTCGTCCATCTCGCCCGCGACGATCTCGGGCAGGCGGTGCAGCGTTAGGTTGATGCGGTGATCGGTCACGCGGCCTTGCGGGAAGTTATACGTCCGGATCCGCTCCGAGCGGTCGCCCGACCCGACCATCGATTTGCGCGCGCCCGCGCGCTCGGCGTGCAACCGGTCGCGCTCCGCCTCGTAGAGCCGCGTCCGCAGCACGCGCAAAGCCTTGGCCTTGTTCTTGTGCTGCGACTTCTCGTCCTGCTGGATCACCGTCAGCCCGGTCGGGATATGCACGATCCGCACCGCGCTGTCGGTCGTGTTGACCGACTGGCCGCCCGGCCCCGACGAGCGATAGACGTCGATGCGCAGATCCTTGTCGTCGATCTTGACGTCGACCTCCTCCGCCTCGGGCAGCACCGCGACGGTCGCCGCGGACGTGTGGATCCGCCCGCCCGCCTCGGTCGTGGGTACGCGCTGGACGCGGTGGACGCCGCTCTCGAACTTCAGTTTCGCGAACACGCCCTGCCCTGTGACGCTGGCGACGACTTCCTTGAAGCCGCCCGCGTCGGACGACGAGCCTGAGATCATCTCGACGCGCCAGCCCTGCGATTCGGCATAGCGCTGGTACATGCGGAACAGATCGCCCGCGAACAGCGCCGCCTCGTCGCCACCCGTGCCGGCGCGGACCTCGAGCATCGCCGAGCGCTCGTCGGCGGAATCGCGCGGGAGCAGCGCGAGCGCGAGCTTGCGGTCCGCGGTCTCGAGCAGCGTGCGGTTCTCGTGCAGCTCCTCGGCTGCCATCGCGCGCAGTTCGTCGTCGGCATCCTCGGCCATGAAGGCGAGGCTCTCCGCCTCCTGCCGCAACCGGCGTACTTCGGTGGCGGCCTGCGCGACGGGTTCGAGTTCGGCATATTCCTTCGACACCGCGACGAAGCGGTCCGAGGGGAGATCGCCGGTCGACATCAGCGCCTGCAACTCATCACGCCGCGCCTCGATCGCGCGGATGCGGTCGGGGGATATCTGGGTCACAAGATCCTCCCCGGCACGGGGAGGGGGACCGCCCGCAGGGCGGTGGAGGGGGCGCACCACGGGCGTTGCGCGACGTGGAGCCCCCCCCCCCCCC
>NZ_LMLD01000011.1:4846-29616 GCF_001421825.1 Sphingomonas sp. Leaf38
CCGGCACGGGGAGGATTTGCGAATGACCTATCACGACAGGAGCGTCTTCAATTGGGCTTCAAGCCCTTCGATCTCGGTTCCAAGCACCTTCAACCTTCGAACGAGCTGGCCATCGATACGACGAACGCTTTCGATTGCCTGCGGATCTGCTTTGACGGCCTTGTCAAAGCGCTTCCGTGGCGAACCTGAAACAACCAAATCGGCGGACCACCCGTTTCTCCGCAACTTGGAGACGGAAGCGATCGCATCAAGAACCGAGTCTTCATCCTCTGCAACGACGATGACTTGAGGACGCTGCTCAACCGGCTCGTCTAGCAACATCGCCAGCCGCTCAACACCTGCCGCCCAGCCGACCCCCGCCGTCTCCGGCCCGCCGAGCGAGCCGATCAGCCCGTCATAGCGGCCGCCCGCCAGCACGGTCCCCTGCGACCCTAGCCGATCGGTCACGAACTCGAAGGCGGTGTGGCGGTAGTAATCGAGCCCGCGCACCAGCCGCGCATTGCGCTCCCACGCGACGCCCGCGGCATCGAGCCCGGCGGTCACCGCGTCGAAGAACGCGCGCGCCTCGGGCGTCAGATACGCGTCGATATCGGGCGCGCTGTCGGCGATCGGGCGGTCGCGCGGATCCTTCGAATCGAGGATCCGCATCGGGTTCTTCTCGAGCCGGGTCAGGCTGTCCTCGGACAACTCGCCACGATGCGCCTCGAAATGCGCGACCAGTGCCGCGCGCCACGCGTCGCGCGTCTCGGCGTCGCCCAAAGTGTTCAGCTGCAACGTCACGCCCTCGGCAATGCCGAGCTCGCGCAGCAGCTGGTCCGCGAGCACGAGCAGTTCGACGTCCGCCGCCGGCTCGGCCGCACCGATCACCTCGGCGTCGATCTGGTGGAACTGCCGGAACCGCCCCTTTTGCGGGCGTTCGTAGCGGAACACCGGGCCGCTGGTCGTGATCTTGAGCGGCGCGAACTGCTGCCAGCCCTCGGTCAGATAGGCGCGCGCGATGCCGGCGGTGAATTCGGGCCGCAGCGTCAGCGAATCGCCGCCGCGATCCTCGAACGTGTACATTTCCTTCGACACGACATCGGTCGTCTCGCCGAGCGAGCGCGCGAACACCGCGGTCGACTCGAACACGGGGATGTCGATGCGCTGGAAGCAATACAGCGCCCGCACGCGCTCGAACGTCGCCAGGACGTGCGCGAACCGGCGCTGCTCGTCACCGAAAATATCCTGGGTGCCACGAATGCGGCGCGGAGTTTCTATTCTTGCCATGATGCGCGCGTATCTAGGCGACGTGCCCGCGAAGCGCTAGCGCCGTGCCATGACGACCAAAGCCAGATATTGGGGCCTGGGCCAACGCGTTGCCCCGCCGCGCTTCGTCCTGTTCGTGCTGGTGTTCGTGATCGGGCTGGTGACGATGATCCCGCGCGTCGGGCTCGGCCGGGGCACGATGGGGGCCTTCGACCTTGCCGCCGCGGTGTTCCTGATCGCGGTCGCGACGCTGTTCCGCAACGCCAGCGCCGAGCGGATGCGCCGCGCCGCGCACGAGAACGACGCCAACCGCGCGGTGCTGCTCGGGTTCAGCGGCACGATCATGCTCGTCATCCTGGTCGCGGTGGCGAAGGAACTGCAGGGCAAGAACGACGCGGTCGGAATTGCGCTGACGATCACGACGCTGGCGCTCGCCTGGCTGTTCTCGAACATGATCTACACGCTGCACTATGCGCATCTCTATTATGTCGACGATTCCGCGGGGAAGGACGCGAAGGGGCTCGATTTCCCGCGCTGCGACGAGCCCGATTACTGGGACTTCGCCTATTTCGCGTTCACGCTGGGGATGACGTTCCAGACCTCCGACGTCGAGATCACGTCGCGCCGCGTCCGCAAAGCCGCGCTCGGCCAGTGCATGGCGGCGTTCGTGTTCAACATCGGCGTGCTGGCGTTCACGATCAACGTGCTGGGCAGCGGCTGAGTTTCCCGACGTCGTCATCCTGACGGAAGGGGGTTTGGCCGGCGTGCGGCCTCAACCCACGCCCCGGGCAAAGGACTGGACGGCTGCCCTTTATCGCGCTTACACCTCGGGTCATCGTCTCTTTGCCGGAAGGCCATATCCTTGATCCGTAAGCTTATCGTCGCGTCGTTGCTTGCCTCCGCCGTCTCCGTCGCCATACCCGCCGCCGCGCAGGTGCCCGCAGGCAACACCGCGCCGCAGCCGGTACCGTTCGTCGACACGATCCCCGACGCGGTCGACACGCCCTATCCGGGCACGCTGCTGCTCGACGTCGATGCGACCGATACCGAGCGCGGCATCTTCCGCGTCAAGCAGACGATCCCGGTCGCCAAGTCCGGGCCGATGGCGCTGCTCTACCCCAAATGGCTGCCCGGCGCGCATAGCCCGCGCGGCGAGATCGAGAAGCTCGCGGGCCTCGTGATCCGCGCGAACGGCAGGATCGTCCCCTGGACGCGCGACCCGGTCGACGTGTTCGCGTTCCACATCGACGTACCGACGGGCGCCAAGACGCTGGTCGCCGAGTTCCAGTTCATCTCCGCGACCAAAAGCGACCAGGGCCGCGTCGTCATGACGCCGACGATGATCAGCCTCGAGCCCAACCTCGTCAGCCTCTACCCGGCGGGTTATTTCACGCGCCAGATCCCGATCAAGATGACCGTCACCTATCCGACCGGCTGGACCGCCGCGGGTGCGGTGCCGGCGAAGGTCTCGGGCTCGACCTACAGCTACGACACGACCAACTACGAGATCCTCGTCGATTCGCCGACGCTCGCGGGCAAATACGGCAAGGTCTGGCCGCTCTCCCCGCGCGTCGATCTCAACGTCTTCGCCGACAGCCCCGACCAGCTTGCCGCCAAGCCCGAGCAGATCGACGCGCACAAGCGGCTCGTCGACCAGGCGGTCAAGACGTTCGGCGCACAGCATTACGACCGCTACGAATTCCTGCTGTCGATCACCGATCAGCTCGGCGGCATCGGCCTCGAGCATCATCGCAGCTCCGAGAACGGCGTCCGCCCCGGCTATTTCACCGAGTGGGAGACGGGCGCCGCCGCGCGCAACCTGCTGCCGCACGAATACACGCATAGCTGGGACGGCAAGTTCCGCCGCGGCGCCGACCTGTGGACGCCCGATTTCCGCACCCCGATGCGCGATTCGCTGCTGTGGGTCTACGAAGGCCAGACGCAGTTCTGGGGCTATGTCCTCCAGGCGCGCTCGGGGCTGGTCAGCAAGCAGGACACGCTCGACGGTTACGCCTCGATCCTCGGCATCTACGACACCGCGCCCGGCCGCCAGTGGCGCCCGCTGATCGACACGACCAACGATCCGGTCATCTCCGCGCGCAAACCCAAGGGCTGGACCAGCTGGCAGCGGTCGGAGGATTATTACAACGAGGGCCTGATGGTCTGGATGGAGGTCGACGCGATGCTCCGCCAGAAGTCGGGCGGCACCAAGTCGATCGACGATTTCGCGCGCGCCTTCTTCGGCGTCCGCGACGGTGATTATGGCGAGCTCACCTACACCTTCGCCGACGTCGCCAGGACGCTCGACGCCATCGTCCCCTATGACTGGGCGACGTTCCTCAACACCCGCCTGACCGAGACGGGCAAGCCCGCGCCGATCAACGGCTTTGCGATGAACGGCTACAAGCTCGTCTACGGTCCCGAGCAGAGCCCGTATCTCAAGCAGGCGGAAAAGACGCGCGGCACCGATGTCAGCTATTCGCTCGGCATGGTGATCAACAAGGACGGCGTGGTGACGTCGTCGATCTGGGACAGCCCCGCGTTCAAGGCCGGCCTCGACATCGGCACCGAGATCGAGGCGGTCAACGCCGAGGCCTATTCGTCGGAGCGCATCAAGGCCGCGATCCTGGCGGCCAAGGGCACGAAGGAGCCGATCCGGCTCACTGTAAAGAACAATGACCGTTTTCGCGACATCACGCTCGATTACCATGACGGCCCGCGCTATCCGCGCCTGCAGAAGGTGGGTAATGGTGACGGCGGGCTGGACAGGCTGCTGATGCCGCGCTGACCAGCAACATGTTTACCGGTGCCGGTCGCTCCCCACATCGTGGAGCGCCGGCATCGTCATTTGAAAGGACCGCCATGCGTATCGATCTCATCCCGACCGGCAAGAACCCGCCCGAGGACCTCAACGTCATCATCGAAGTGCCGACCGGCGGCGAACCCGTGAAGTACGAGTTCGACAAGGCCTCGGGCGCGCTGTTCGTCGACCGCATCCTGCACACGCCGATGCGCTACCCGGCGAACTACGGCTTCGTGCCGCACACGCTCAGCCCCGATGGCGATCCGCTCGACGCGCTCGTGATCGCGCGCTCGCCGTTCATCCCGGGCTGCGTCGTCCGCGCGCGCCCGATCGCGGTGCTCAACCTCGAGGACGAAGCCGGCGGCGACGAGAAGCTCGTCTGCGTGCCCGTCGATTCGGTGTTCCCCTATTACGCCAATATCGGCGAGCGTGCCGACATGCCCGAGATCGTGTTCGAGCAGATCGAGCATTTCTTCACCCACTATAAGGACCTCGAGAAGAAGAAGTGGGTCCGCGTCGGCAAGTGGGGCGACGCCGATGAGGCCAAGCGCGTGACGATCGAGGCGATCGAGCGCTACGAGGCCGAGAAGGCCAAGGGCGAAGAGCCGATGGACGCCGACGAAACCGCCGGTCGCTGATCGCTGCCCCGACGGCCGGCGGCTGATCGCATGACCACGGCGTCTCGCCCGTTCGACGGTATCCGCGTCCGCGCGGCGCAGATCGGACTGTACGAGACGCCGATCCTGCATGGCCGGCTCGCCGATGCGGCCGCGCTGACCGCGGCGCTGCGCTCCGCGATCTGCGACCGCCATGCCGCTATGCCCAGCCTCGCGCGCTCCAATGTCGGTGGCTGGCATTCGGCCACCGACATGCTCGACTGGGGTGGTCCGGCCGCGGTCGCGCTAGCCGACACCGCGGTGAAGATGGCCAAGCGCGCGTCGCATTTCGACGGCCGCGATCCCGCGTCGCTCGAATGGACCGTCAAGATGTGGGCGAACGTCTCGCCCCCCGGCGCGCTGAACATGAGCCACGCGCATCCCGGCGTGCTGTGGGCGGCGGTCTATTATGTCGACATGGGCCAGCCCCCACTCTCGGGCGAGGCCTCGGGCGAGGTCTCGGGCGAAGCGGGCGGCGCGCTGTTCTTCGAAGACCCGCGCTTCCCCGTCCCGTTCATGCGCCTGCCCGGCTTTCGCCTGGTCGGTACCGACGGCCAGCCGCAGCCCATCGAGCGCCGCCTGCCGACCGAGGCCGGCGACCTGGTCCTGTTTCCCGCCTGGCTCCGGCACGGCGTCCGTCCGCATCTCGGCACCGGCGACCGGATCTCGATCGCGATGAATATCGACGTGAAGGACTAGCGGCCCCCGGCCCCCGGCCCCCGCCTACCGCCTACCGCCCCGCCAGCCGCGCGAGCGCGTCGCCGGACAGACGCTGGATCGTCCAGTCCTCCATGCCGACCGCGCCGACCTTGCGATAAAAGGCGATTGCGTCCGCATTCCAGTCGAGCACCGACCATTCGAACCGCGCGCACCCGCGATCGAGCGCCACGCCCGCGAGATGCGCCAGCAATGCCGCCCCGACCCCCTGCCCGCGCGCGTCCGGCGTCACGTACAGATCCTCGAGATACAGCCCGCGCTTTCCCGTCCAGGTCGAGAAATTGTGGAAGAACACCGCAAACCCGAGCGGACCCTCGGCGCGCTCGGCGATCACCGCCTCCGCCGCCGGCCGCGCGCCGAACAACGCCTCCGCCAGCATCGGCGCGGTCGCCTCGACCGCGTCCGGCTCGCGCTCGAACGCGGCGAGTTCGCGCACGAAGCGCAGGATCGTGCCGACATCGGCGCGGGTGGCGGAACGGATAAGCGTCATGCGGTGGCCTCGATCGATGTCTGCGCGATGTCACGCCGTCGCGCCGCGTACAGGCACGCGACGACGATGATCGCCGCGCCCGCCAGCGTGAACGCCGATACCCGCTCGCCGAACACGAGGAAACCCAGGCCCGCGGCATAGACGAACGAGGTATATTCGGTCGTCGCGAGAAAGCCCGTGTCGCCGTGCGCATAGGCCCAGCCGAGCAGCCACAACGACGCGGTCGCCAGCCCCGCGGCAAGCGCGAGCTTGGGCCACTGCACCGCCTCGGGCACCGCCGCCAGCCACGGCGCGGCAAGCGCCAGCGTCGCGGTGATGACCAATGCCTGGAAGAACGCGATCTCGCCCGGTCGCGCCGCCTGGCTCTGCAGCCGCGCGATTACCAGGTTCACCGCATATAGGACCGCCGACCCGAGCACCGCGAGCGCACCGTGGAGCGTCTCGGGCCCCGTCACGCCGCGCCCCTGCCCGATCATCACCACCAGCACGCCGCCCAGCGCCGCGATCGACGCGAAGACCGCCCTGCGCCCGACCCGCTCGCCCAGCGTCACCGCGCCAAGCAGAAGCGCAAGGATCGGCGCGATGTAGGTCAGCGAGATCGCCTGCGCCATCGGCACGCGCGCAAGGCCCCAGAAGAACAGCACCGCCATCGCCGTCGTCACCAGCCCGCGCGCGACGTGGAGCTTCAGCGCGCGTCGGCTGGGCCGCCCGCTGTTGCCGAGCTTCCACGCGACCGCGCCCAGCCCGACGCTCAGCATCTGCCGCCACAACAGCGCGTTATAGACGCCGATCGCGAGCACCAGCGACTTCATCACCGCATCCATGACGGAGAAGAGCCCGATCCCCAGTGCGGCGACGGCGAACGCGGTAGCGGGGGCGGTGACGGTAGCGGGGGCGGGGGCGGGACGGGTCATGCGCGCATCGATCCGCGGCGGAAGTTCACGCTGCGTCGCGTTCCAAACACCCCTCCCGCACCGGCTGCCGGGCTTGCGGAAAGAAGGGTACGCGCGATCATGGCACCGCTCTGACAAGATGCGGGCGTGGAGGACAGCGCGAAATGACACTGATCGTGGCGACGCGATTCGCGACCCTTCCGATTCCGACGCCATCGCGCGTGACCCGGAGGTAGACGAGGTCGCCCGCATCCTCGTGCGCGGCGAACGCCCCGGCCGCGCTTGCCTGGACATCGAACGCGACGCGTATGGGGTGCCGGTCGATCCGGCAGAGCGGATGCAACAGGTCATGCTGGGGCTCTTTGATCTGATCGACGAGGCCGGGCAGGCAGCTTTTCCGGAAGACCTTATCGGCGAACTCGATCTGGTTCGCCGTCGTTTCATGGACCTGTTCGAGGACGGATATCCCGGCTATGGAAAAGGTCGCGCAATCTGGCGATGAACGGCAGGTCCGCTTCCCGTTTCGGACGCTGGTGCCGCTCGGACGTTGCGGTGCCATCACGTCCAATAAGTTGTGCCCGCGTTCGACTCATTGGGATGCGCAGTATCGACAATAGAGGCGCGTCGCCGATTTTCGCCCAAACCTGAGCGCCCAAACCTGAGCGCCCAAACCTGAGCGCCCAAACCTGAGCGTAAAGTCCAACACCAACGTGTTGGGCGGTCAATACATTGTAAAATACAAACGCCTGACAAATAGTTATGCCGAGGGCGGTGGTTATTACATTTGTGTTTTGGGTCGTGACAATCCGACCAAATCTGTTCGATATTCACCAAGGGAAACCGATCCGGTTGGATAACGATAAGATTAGGAGGATGCTAATGGCTAAATATAAGGCTGTGGTAGGAGCTATCGCACTGGTTGCATGCGAATCTTTGGCATTCGCTCAAAGTACGTCGTTCCGCGGGTTTCGCCTTGAAGCAAAGGCTGGCGTCGATCGGATACAGGCCAATGGCGACCATGATGACAAGTTTGCCTATGGCGGTTCTGCAGGCTGGGACGGCATCATCGGCGAGAAAATCGTTGTCGGACCCGAGGTCAGCTATCTCGATACCAAAGGCCAAAGCTGCGCGAGCGGTGTATTAGGTGGCCGGGTGTGCACGGAGACGCGCCGAGAAATTGGAATCGCGGTTCGAGCCGGTTACCTGGCGACCCCTGCTCTGCTGATTTTTGGCAAGGCGGGTTACGCCAACGACAGCCAGCGAAAGACATTTACGGGGGATCCCGCCGGCGGCACTGCCTTCAATACCCGATATCGTACGGACGGTTATCAGGTTGGTGGCGGGATCGAGTATTCTTTGGTCCGAAACTTTTACGTCAGCGCTGAGTACAAGTACGCGAATTACTACAGCCACTCCTCGCGCCAAAATGTCCTGGGCGGCATTGGGATTCGTTTCTGACGGATGGCGCGCGCTATGCGGCGCGCGCCATCCTCTCCAAATAGAAGAATATTTCGAGTCGATCCTGAGGGCCGACCTTCGCTCGTCCGCTTTCGCCCAACAAAAGACGCCCCGATTGCCGCTCCGCAACACCGAAAGCGGACATTCGTTAATTTCGATCTTTCCTATTTTTCGATCTCCGGTTGGCAAATTCGAGAATGATCGAACGGGAACAGATTGGCGAAAGGGGATGACGGGACGGCTGCTTGCACGCTGCCAAATCGACGGTCTCAGGTTGGGGTTGCAAACGGAGAAAGGCTAGATCGATGAGTGGCGCGCGACTTGGGTCAACCGGTGATTTGACTTCAGAGCGGCAAGCAGCCGCCCTACCTCTGCAGGGCGCATCGCAATATATCAGCGCGACAGGAACGCACCGACCGCTTTCTGGAACAGTGCCGGTTGGTCGAGCATGACGAAATGCCGGGCATCACCAATATCGACGAAGGTGACATGCGGCGCATCCTTGTACGCTGCATGATACATCGCATCCGCCTGCGGCTTGGTCGGCCCGCCGACCGACCAAGGATAGACCAGCGTAATCGGCGTCACGATCGTCTTCATCACGGGTCGCAGGTCGCTGGTCATGTCCTCGTACATCGCGGCGCCGGACACTCTCGGATCGGCCGTCTTCACCCAGCCCGACACAAGTGCACGCGATACCGGCTTCAATGCCAGCCGATCTGCAATCGCCTGCGCGGCCGCGTCGCTGACGGGTTTGCCATAGCTGGCCACCTGCGCGTCGCGCATCGCCTTGGCCTGCGGCTCGACCATGGGGACGGTCGCGGCGGGTGAAAATAGCGTGCCGATGAAAGGTAGTGCGTCGACGATCATGATCCGACCGGGATCGGCGTGATGCTTCTCGGCCAGCTTCAGCGCAACGAGCCCTCCCATCGAGTGACCAACGATCGCGGCACCTGCGATCTTCTCGCGTTCGATCAACGCATGGAGGTCCTCGACTATGCCTTCGAGTATGCCAGGCGACAGGTTCGCACCTGGGGCGTCGCCGGCAAAACCGTTGACCTGTACCACATAGACGCGGTGGTCCTTGGCAAGACCAGCTACCACGCCGTCCCACACGGTTCGAGGGCTCGACAGGCCGGGGATCAGGACGACCGGCGTGCCTTCGCCTATGGAAATCGCTGAAATGTGCGGCATCTGCATGATCCGATTGGATGCTGCGGCATGGGTTGCGACAGGATGGAAAGCGGTGCCGATAGTCATGGCTGATACCGCGATGCTCAAACCGAGGTCACGGATCATGTTATTGCTCCTTTGAAGGGCTGACGAAGACGTCTTCGATGGCGAGGTCGAACAGTTCGGCGAGCTTGAAGGCTAGTGGAAGCGATGGATCGTAGCGTCCGGTCTCGATCGCGTTGACACTCTGCCGGCTCACTTCCAAAAGGTCGGCGAGATGTTGTTGCGACCATCCGCGAGCAGCGCGTAACGCACGCAGATGATTGATCACGACCTCTGACGCTCGATCAGCATGTTGGCGCACTGGCCGACTCCCAGTGATCCGAACCACAGTACAGGTACGTAGAAGAGCGGCAGATGCGGCGCGCCGCCCAGCATCTCGAGGAAACCCAGGATGGATACCAGCGTCATGGTCACGCCGGTCGCGATCATCGCCTTGCGCACTTCCAGAAGCCGTAGATATTCGTCGTGCATGTCCAGGATCATGTCGCCGATCAGCCAGAAAACGGCCGCGATCGGCAGTCCTGGCAGTGCCGCCAGCACCCAGCGAGCAGGGCCGTGCATAGCGTCGAGGTCGAAGGCACGTTGCACGCCGAACAGCAACACGATGTAACTAAGCATCGCGCCGATCATCCGGCGATTATATCGCTTGGTTGCGGGGTCCCGGTAGCGGGTGTTGGCGACGTGGACGGTCATTTGGAAGCCCCTTCGATTCGTTGTGAAGGACGCTTGTCATGGAAAGCACACTTTACGTCAAGCAGGCTTTCCAGCGGAAGTGAGTTTTATATCCCCAACGTCACCATTTTTGCGAAAGGCGGCAGCCCATCAGCAACGTCCGCTAATTGCCACCCCATTCTCAAAGCGGACCGTCCGCTTTCCTCCCATCCCGTCATCCTGGCGAAAGTCAGGATCCAGAGTTTCGGGCGGCACCGCTCGTGGCCCTGGATCCCGGATCAAGTCCGGGATGACGCGTGGCGAGAGCACATCATCGTCCTCTCCCCTACCCAACGGTCGCCTGACCCAGATACTGAACCCCGGCTTGGCTTCGGCGTTTGATCGTCATGCAATACGACGCGCTATCGCATCCGCCCCGTCCCCCCGCTGTCCATCGGGCGAAGGTTTCGGTGTCGTTCGGCAAGGGCGGGGTGGTGGCGTCGGTCAGGATGACGAGCGGCGGGATCCTGTCGATCGGGGCGCTGGTGTCGGGAATTTTGCTGTCGACGGCGGTGCTGGTACGGGCATCGGCGCGCGGGCGGCGGGGAGCCGGCACTGGCCCCCGCGACTGACCCCCGACACTGACCCCCGCGACTGATTCGGCGCCTCAGGCGGCGACCGAGGCCAGTATCGCTGCGTCCGCCGCCTCGATCTCGGCGGCCTTGGCTTCGACCAGCCGGACGATGTGGTCCACCATGTCGGCGTCCTGGACGTGGTGGTCGGTGACGCCCGAGAGGTAGACCATGTGCTTGCCGTTGCCGCCGCCGGTGATGCCGATATCGGTCTCGCGCGCTTCGCCCGGGCCGTTCACCACGCAGCCGAGGACGCTGAGACTCATCGGCGTGCGGATGTGCTGCAACCGTTCCTCGAGCGCCTGGACGGTGCGGATCACGTCGAAGCCCTGGCGCGCGCACGATGGGCACGAGACGACGCGGACGCCGCGGTTGCGGATGCCGAGCGCTTTGAGGATCTCGAAGCCGACGCGGACTTCCTCCTCGGGCTCGGCGGAGAGCGAGACGCGGATCGTGTCGCCGATGCCGTACCAGAGCAGGCTGCCCATCCCGATCGCCGACTTCACCGTGCCGCCGACGAACCCGCCCGCCTCGGTGATGCCGAGATGCAGCGGGCAATCGACCTGCTCGGCGAGCTGCTGATACGCCGCCACCGCGAGGAACAGGTCGGAGGCCTTCACCGCGACCTTGAACTCGTGGAAGTCGTGGTCCTGCAACAGCTTGATATGATCGAGCGCCGATTCGACCAGCGCGTCGGGGCATGGCTCGCCGTATTTTTCGAGCAGGTGCCGCTCGAGGCTGCCGCCGTTGACGCCGATGCGGATCGCGCAGCCGTTCGACTTGGCCGCGTCGACGACCTCCTTCACGCGCGCTGCCGAGCCGATATTGCCCGGGTTGATCCGCAGGCACGCCGCGCCCGCGTCCGCCGCTTCGAGCGCGCGCTTGTAGTGGAAGTGGATGTCGGCGACGATCGGCACGCGGGATGCGCGGACGATCTGTTTCAGCGCGGTGGTCGATTCGACGTCGGGGCAGCTGACGCGGATGATGTCGACGCCCGCCTCTTCGCAGCGGCGGATCTGGTCGACGGTCGCCTTGACGTCGTCGGTCGGCGTGTTGGTCATCGTCTGCACGGTGACGGGCGCGTCGCCGCCGACGGGGACGGTGCCGACCATGATCTGGCGGCTCGTGCGGCGGGTGATATCGCGCCAGGGACGAAGGGACATGGGGATTCCTCGGGAGTTCGAGCGCGTATATAGCGACTAGCGCGTCGGAACGGAACATCGCTGGCGGGGGTCGCCAATGTCGGTCATAGCGGCGCGCGCACTATAGGAGCTTGGGCGATGACGTTTTCCCTTTACGATGCGACGATCCCCTCGAACCTCCAGATTCTCCGCGCGGTCGACGCGCTGCTCGACAAGGCGGAGGCGTTTGCCGCCGAGCGGGGTCTTGCGCCCGCCGCGCTGATCGGCGCGCGGCTCGCCGACGACATGCTGCCGTTCGGCTATCAGGTGAAATCATGCGCGGTGCATTCGGTCGGCGGGATCGACGGCGTCCGCGGCGGTCGCTTCGCCCCCGACATGTCGCCGTGGCCGACCGACTTCGCCGGGCTCCATGCGCTGGTGCGCGATGCGATCGCGCGGCTGGAGGCGATCGACCGGGAGGCGTTCGATGCGCTCGCGGACGCCGATACCCGGTTCGAGTTCGGGACCGTCACGATGCCCTTCACCGGCGCGAACTTCCTCCTGTCCTTCTCCCAACCCAATTTCTACTTCCACGCCACAACCGCCTACGCGATCCTACGCGCGCAAGGCATGAAACTCGGCAAGCGCGATTTTCTCGGTGCTCCTCGCATGAAGCCGTAAGCAAATCTCAACCGCCAACACCGAGCGATACCCGCACGCGTCTTGCGCCTTTGGACAAGCTCTTGACGGTTGCCCTGCCATCATGATGGGCGCGTTCAAAGCGTTTGAGCGGGTCGCGTAACACCTCATGCAGATCCTAGAACGACGCTCTTGAGCACCCGGCCGCCACGCAACACGACGGCCGCAGCTACACCGATCCCGTTATGAGCCGTTTGCCCCCCGTCACGCCTAGATCAGAACGGCAACCAGCGGCTTTTGTGCGTGATATTCATGTATCCCACATTGACGCCCGCGCGCCAGCCGACGCCCAGACGGATCGGGATCAGGACGACGTTGCCCCGGCGCAGATAGGTCGCCGCGAACCCCCCGACCAGATACAAACGGCCTTCGACCGCCGGAAAGCGTTTGTAAAGCTCTTCGGTATCATACAAATTGTAGACCAGCACAAAGACCTTGTTCGCGTCCCCACCGACATCGAAGCCCACCGATGGTCCTGTCCAATAAACCGGTTGCTGGCCCTCGACCTTGTGGCTCATGATACCCGAGCCATAGCGCACCCCGAGGATGAACGCGCCGGATGCCTCGCGCCCTGCGATATAGGCGTTGGGTTGACCCTGATCCTTAAGAATATTTTCGAGAATCCCGCCCAGCCCTGCCGCGCCCTTACCGAAAACGCCTTCGCCAGCCGCAAGCAGATCATCGCGCTGATAGGTATCGGCGGCCTGCATCGTTGCCTCGGCGCGCGTTTCGGGCGCTGGTTCATTGGCAGGCGGCGGCGTGACCGGCTCGGTCTGCGCAGGTGTTTCAGGATAGGCCGGGCGCGACGGCTGGGTCGCTGCTTGCGTATGCGATGGCGCGGAATAAGCCTCCGCGGAGAGGTCGCCGTCAATTGCTCGGTTGGGATCGATTGTACGGACCTGCGCGGATGCACCAGTCCAGCACAGGGTCGTCGCTAAGGCACCCAGGCCAAGCCAGAAGCTACGCATGTTGATCAATCCCCAAAAACGAAGGCGCCCTGTCGTCGATCAAGTTAATCAACGTCGGGCTTGCCACGCAATGAACGAACCGAACGGGCGTGTCGAATTTGGGCGAATACGGGATGAGTAGCAGGATCGGGCAGGAGGATTAAGAATGACAGAATTCCCGAGCCGTGCGAATTACAGGCGTTGCTCCCTATGAAGACCCTCGCTATAGCCCCGCATCTGCCGCAGCCGGAGACGTGGGTGAGTGGCTGAAACCAGCGGTTTGCTAAACCGCCGTACCGGGTTTACTGGTACCGAGGGTTCGAATCCCTCCGTCTCCGCCATATCCCGCTCAGGGTTGCGTGCTCCAGCTTAAAACCTTGGTCAAACAATGGCTTGGCGTCGCGCCGCCTATTGATGCTTGCGTCATTTCGACCCGTTTCGACAGCGTGAGTTGGTTAGGGGGTAGCGTCGCTACCGACCGACCCTGCTGCTCAGAGAAGGCGGAAGGCGTGAATGGGCCAAGCCTGCATCAGGGTGCCGGCTTTTCCAGACCAACGCGAGCGCGACGATGGCGCCGGGGAGTCGCGCTATATCCCAAACCGTTCAGCGCCCGTTTGCGGACTAGCGAGATTCGTCACGCCGGCGTCGCGCTCGGCTTCGCATCGAAGGGCGACCAGGGTTTCTTTAATGTGGCAAGCAACATCCTGGTCTCCAACGAGCAAAACCTGTTCGCCGCCGCCGCCGGTTATGCGCTGCCCAACGGATCGCGCACCGGGGTTGATCGTATCGCCGACCCGATCCCCAATGGCGACGAAGACTTCGACCGCATCCATGTGCATCTTCGCGCAGTCGGTTCCGACGCCAAAAGGTTCGCCACGTTCATGACGGAGTTTGCCGTGACGCTCGCAGCAGACTAAGCGGTGCTCAAGCTGCGTTTACACCTACTGGATCGGGCCGACATCGCCGCACCCGCGCCGTTGATGTCCAACGTCAACCATCTAGTACCCGATGAGCGAGAATTGATCGCAGTAATCGGGCTCGCGTTCGAGAACCCGCTGACGCGCCGTGCGTTTCTTGAATTCGATAACGTCACCGCAACGCAGGCTGCGCAAAAAGCGCACATTAGCAGGATTTCTGCGTTCGCCGTCAGTGGAGTCTACGCCTACGTCCGGGACAAGCAGCTGACCATGGCGGGTCTGCGAGGCAGCCGACAGGCCCAGAGTCGTCGACATCGGTTGGACACCGCGAACCTGAAACGGATGGGCGATCCTCGCTAGCGTGATCGCGACCGACGCTGTTATCGGACGGATAAGCTGTTATCGGACGGATAACTCGCCGAGCCAACGACGTGCGTCAGTGCCATGTTGCGCGGAGCAACGAACCGGGCCTAGGCTTCCACGATGGAAAACACCGCACCGTCGCTCGACCTGTTCACCCTCCTCGAGATCGCACTGGAGGAGCGCAACGAAGCTGCCGACGCCTTCGACATGTTTAAGCGGGACGCCGTGATGGCCCACGCGCCGGCTCCCGGTGACGAGCCCGCAATTACGAGCGACGACGCAGCAGAAGCAGCCGCTAACGAAGTCGGGGACTTCAGCGCCGAAGTCCGTGCCCTGCTGAGCACCGCATCGGACGCGGATCTGACGAGCGCCTATGAGCAATCGGGCGGCGAAATTGGGCATCCGGTGGCCGAAGTGCTGCTCGGCGAGATCAAGCGTCGCGGTTTCGGAATCTGATCGATGTGTAATCGCGCACGGTTCGACGGTGAGCCAGAAACCATCACCGAAAGGTTCGGTGCGGAATGGCTTGCAGCGAAGCCGATGGACAACCGGTTCGATCCGAAAGAGCTGCGCCCGTTCGGTCGCGCCTATGTCGTGCGGACCGAAGCGAACCGCCGCGGGCTCGACGTCATGGAATGGGACGTTCTGGCCGGGCAGGCGAAGCAGGCCGGTCGCAAGCTGGCGCAGACCAACGTGCGTACCCTGCATCTGCCGCAATGGCGATCGCTCGTCAGTGACCCGGCTAACCGGTGCCTGATCCCTCTTACAGAGTTTTGCGAATGGGCCCGCGAAACCACCGACCTCGGCGATGGTAAGAAGCCGATCAAGGGGGAGATGTGGTTCGCAGCGACGGACCAGCCCGTGTTCGCGATCGCCGGTTTCTGGCGGCAGGTTGGCGATAGCCGGTATTTCGCGATGGTCACTTGCGACGCGAACGAACTGGTGGCGCCGATACATCCGAAGGCAATGATCACGATCCTGCGACCGGACGATCACGAGCGCTGGCTGACTGGCAGCTATGACGACGTGCTCGCGCTTCAACGTCCATACCCTGCCGACAAGATGACGGTGCGAGGCCCGGTGTTCCCGACGCGCGGGAGGCCATGATCAATCTATGACGATCCTCACCTGATCCCCCCATTGGTGGGAGGACCCAGTGCATCAAGCGCTTCGGATATCAAGGCCGCGACGACCGTCAATCCAAAGCCATCGGCTTCAGCAAGTGCGTCTTCGAGATGCTCGCGAAGCCGCTGGTCGGGTTTGAGATAGCGTTGTGGCACCGATACAGCCTCGCAAGGTCGATGGGTTGATGTTGCTCCGTCATGAGGATGTCGTGGCACCTCCATCAGGTCAATCATCGCGCGGAATGCAACTGTCATGGCACCGCGCGCGATCTGAACTGTTCTCCTATCAAGCCATGCCGGCTTGAGGGTTAGCATCATGAAATTGACCGCAAAGTTCGATACACGGCGCGAAGCGGAGATGACCGTAGAGCGGATTGTTCAACAGTTTGAGATTGATCGCGCGAAGGTTGCCATAACCGCAGACGGCGGAGAGAACACCGCAGGCATAGCCGAGGACGGTTCCGATCAGAAGACTGGCGACTCAAGATCCGAAGCACGTGACGACGCCGAACTGAACGGCAAGGTCGTCGTCACGGTCGAGGTTGCCGACGACGAGACTGCTAGCGAAGTGCGCGAGGCGTTCAACGAATTCGATGCGTCCGAGCAGGCGGTCTGGTAATGGCGACTGACACCGCAACGCAGACCCGACAGCGCGAAATCGCGACCGAGCATCTGCTGTTCAAGCTTATGGAATATGTCGAGGCACGGCACGCCGGGCTTCTCGATTTTATGGAGCAAAGCCTCGATCATCTCGGGGATCCAGCAACTGACGAGACCAAAAACGACGAAGCGGTCCGCCAGATTGCCCAGTCCATGATTGCGGGCGCGCGCAAGCAGGATATGGGCTAAACGCGCACCGTCCCTGGCTTGGGAATGTCGGTCGTCCCTGTTGGCGACCGCATTTCCGAAAACATCTTCCACGCGCGATGGGGCCCTGCGACGCGGTCACGGCCGTCCATAAAAAGCATGTGCGGTCTTGCCCCTAACGGGCAAATCGTCGAGCTAGATTGCGGCCATTGTGTACGCTCTCAGTGCTCGAGCGGTACCAAGGTTCGGATAAGGGGAGCACGAGCGCCGGATTTTGGAGCGGGTCGCTTAGTCAAGCGGTAGATCCGCGTCGTGCCCGGTGCACGCTACCGAACGGCCAGTCGCTGTCGCACCGCAATCGCGGTCTAGTGACGGGATCGCTACTAGCGCAATATCACAAGGGGAAGTGCCGCTCGGACGCTCATGTGACCTTATATTGCTACGCCTGCGACCTATCTGCCAGCGACTTATGCCAAACGTCCCACCTCTAATCCTCGCTATCGGCGACAGCCTCATTGCGGGATACGGACTAGCCGCCGCGGACAGCTTTCCGGCACAGCTCCAGTCCTCGCTGCAGGCTCGATATCCCAACGTGTCTGTCATGAACGCCGGTGTGTCGGGCGATATGACCGCTGACGTCCTGCGGCGGCTGCCCCGGCTGCTGTCCAGCCTTACTCAGCTTCCGGCGCTCGCGATCGTGCAGGTCGGGCCGAACGACGTCCTGCGGCAGGCGCCCGTGGTCTGTACCCGCGCACAACTCGGACAGATCCTGCTGAGCCTGCGCAATTGCGGCATTCCCGTGATCCTGACGACCGTCGAGCCGCCGGCGTTGCTGCGTGACCGCGCCGCTGCTTATCTGGGCATCCATGCGGCGCTGGCGGCCGAACACGGTGCGACGATTTGGCCATTCTTCCCGCCAGGTGTGCTGGGTCATTCCGAAATGGTGCTGGGAGATAGGGTGCATCCGAATGCGAAGGCGATCGGTGCGGTTGTGGCCGCGCTGCGGCCGGTGGTGGAGCGGATGGTGTAGCGCCGCGCGTTCAAGCGTACCGCGGGCCGTTCGGCGCGCGTCGGTATAGGGGGTGAGCATCGTGGCGACAGAGCCGAAGTGGTTGAAGGCGGCGAGGGCGAAGCTGGGCACCAAAGAGGCTGCCGGTTCGGCGAACAGCTCCACCATTCTCGGTTGGGCCAAGCGGCTCGGCACAAAAGTCCTGGGCATAGTCTACAACGCCGACAGCGTTCCGTGGTGCGGCGTGTTCGTCGCCTACTGCCTTCAGGAAGACGGAATCGAGCCCATAGCGATCGCGGTCCGTGCGACGTCGTGGTCGACATGGGGGCAGGCACTTCGTCCAGAACGGCTGGCACCGGGCGCGGTGCTGGTTTTCGAGCGTCCGGGCGGTGGTCATGTCGGATTCTATATCGGCGAGGATGCCGCGGCGTATCATGTTCTCGGGGGCAATCAGGGCGATGCCGTCACGGTCGCAAGAGTCGCCAAGGATCGGTGCATTGCGCGGCGCTGGCCGTCAGGTCGTCCTGTCATCGGCAAGCCGATGCAGATGGCCGCGCGCAAGCCGATCTCGACCGACGAATCCTGACCGCGGGATCCTATTCTCGGTTACCGCCGCGGTAACCCTCAATATCTGGAACGATCATCGGTCGACACCGCTTCTAAGACCATCTGCAACCTGAAATGTCGACAGGAACCACAATGAGCACGAACCTCATATCCGCCGTTTTCGATACTCACGCCGAAGCAGAGCGCGCGGTGTCGGAGCTTCGCGCAGCCGGGGTGAACGACACCGCCATCTCGGTCGTCGCGCAACACGACGGCAAGAACACGACGGCCGACGGCGCCGGCAACGACACGCAGGAATTCGTTGGCAAGGTCGCGGCCGGCGCCGGTATCGGGACCCTGCTCGGCATTGCGGCGCTCGCCATCCCCGGTGTCGGTCCGCTGGTCGCCGCAGGTGCGATCGCATCCGCAGCGATTCCCGGTGCCGCGATTACGGGTGCGGCGCTTGGCGGTGCCGTCGGGGGTCTTGAGAAAGTGATGACCGACCACGGTGTCAGCCGAGTCGACGCAAGCTATTACGAGGGGCGCATCAACGAGGGCGGTGTGTTCGTATCGGTCGATACCAGCACTGCCGGCATTACCTCGGAGGACGCCGCCGACGTGCTGTATCGCTCTGGTGGCCACACCGCCACGCGTACCAAAGAAGCCGTGGCGTAACCGTCCGCGATTCGAGGGGGCGGCGCACGCCCCCCCTCGATGACTTACATTCAGCGTGCAACCGGCGCAGGGGTCTGCTGATGTTGCACGACCCGCCACTCCTCGTGTTCGAGCCGCCGCATCGTCGTCGTGCAATAGGCGGTATAACCGGTTGATCCGTCACGCTTGGCTTCGGCCTTGTAGGCGATCGCGATCAGGCCCTCCTGCGGCCGCATGATCTGCTGTTCGCTGAAGCTGACATCCGACCAGCGGGGCGTATCCGAGACGGCTTCAATAGCTTGGGCGCCCGTGAGCACAAAGGGGTGCTCGGGCAGCACCATCACGCACTCGTCGTCGATAAGCGCGCGGTACTGCTCGGCATTCCCGATCCAGAGACTTTCTTCAAAGTCCCATACCCGATTGTCGTCCATTCCATGTCTCCTTCTCTTGCAGTCGAGCGCGGAAACACCCCGGTTCGTTCCTCATGAAGTGATTGGATGACGGGGTTTTGATCGCGCGAGCATCCTATGTTGCCGTGGCCACGCGTTTGGTCATCGCTGCGACGTGTCGGCCATCTATGCGACCGCGCAATCGACGCTGAGTTTGATCGCTGCGGCCGACGACTATGGCAACGCCCGCGTCGGCAAGCCGCCTCGCGGACCCGATGCCTTCCGTGAGCCCATGACGCTGGTGAGTTCGCTGGTTCGAGCGTTCTGCATTCTGCATGAAGCGTGGTCCTGTTCATGCCCGATGACCGACCATCGTCCCAATGAGCGAAGACGCCAAACTGGCAGACGTTCTTGCGCCGCACCTTATTCATCGTATGCGGGACGGCGCGACGCCTGGCTGTCGCTTCATCTTCCCGTACCGAACCGCATTCGGATTCACGGCCGACGATGCGGCGATCATCGGCGCGCGATCAAGCGCCTCCGCCCGGCCCGGCTGACCGCGCCGGATGCCGTGGTGCTGGCGACCGGCGCGGGACTGTCCCTTTGCCGGACGGTAAATGTATCGGCGCGCACAGGGAACATGGGGGATTACGCAGCGTGGTGCGTATGTTTGAGGCAATGGGGAGCGAACGATGCAGGATGCTGTCAATTATCGACTAACCCAGCTGGCGGCGATGCCGGTGCCGGCGACGCTCGACGCGCTCGAGGCGGACGTGTTCGCGACGATCGAAAAGAATGCACGGTCCCGCATGACAAGCCGGACGATCGGCGCGTGGTCGGTCGGCGCGGCGCTCGCGCTGGGCCTGTTCGGCGGCATCAGTCGGGGCAGCGGCGCGACACCAGCGCAGGCGGCGAGTCCGATCGGCATCGACGCCGCGCTGGCGCCATCGACGTTGCTGGGCCGATGACGCAGGCGTTTCGGCGCGCGATGCTGACGATCCTGCTCGCGTTTCTTGCAGCAGTCGCGGGCGTATTGATCGGTGGCAATATCCTGTCGGCACGTCCGTCCCACGGCACCGAGCTCCACGCGCTGCTCCACCGCGAGATTACGCTGGACGTCCGGCAGGAGGTCGCACTCGATGAGCTGGAAGCGCGTTTTGCGACCCTGCGTACCGCGCTCGAAGGTCAACTTCGTGCGGACAACGTGCGTCTCGCCGCCGCGATCGAGCGCGAGCATGACAATGGCCCGGCGGTCGCGGCAGCGGTCGATCGATCGCATCATACGATGGGCGCGTTGCAGAAAGCGACGCTGGCGCACGTTTTCGCGATGCGCCGACTCATGCGCTCCGACCAGACGGCGGCGTTCGACCGGGTCGTGGTACAGGCACTGACGCCTAGCCAATGACCATTGGCTCATGAGCTTCGATCTCGACCTGCTCGAGGATGCCGCGCTGGTCGCCCTTCACCTCAGGGGGCCCTTGGCCGGACGACAGGCCGCGTTTGCCGCACTGATGCGGCGTCACAAGCAACCGCTCTATCGCCTGATCGTCGCGCAGATCGGCGATCCCGACGATGCGCTCGATCTGCTCCAGGAAAGTTTCGTGTCGGCGCATGCCGCGCTCGGACGCTTTGACGCGAGCCGGTCGTTGCGCGCGTGGCTGGCGCGGATCGCGATCAACAAAAGCCGCGACTGGCATCGACGACGACGGGTCCGCCGCTTCCTAACGCGCGTTCTGCCGATCGAGGCTGGCGACCAGATCGCCGACGCCGCCGCGGATACGGAAGCGCAGGCGATCGATCGCGACGATCTGGCACGCACGCTTGCCGGCATCGCGCGCCTGCCCGCGTCGCTGCGCGATCCGCTGCTGCTGTGCGCGGTCGACGAACTCAGCCAAGCGGAAGCCGCCGAGGCGCTCGGTATCACCGCAAAGGCGGTGGAGACGCGTGTACGGCGTGCCCGCGCTGCTCTGGCGGCGGACGCAGTAGCTCGGCCATAGACCAGAATTCAACAGCCCCTCACCCGCCAAAGCCGGCATCAGAATAATCGCCCGCATGAGGGATCGACGTCTCACAGCCGTATGAACGATATGACGCCGCCGTGTATTGCCCGAGGATCCGTATGACACGACTGACCCGCCGCCGCTTTCTGCGCGAGGCCACGCTAGGCGGCGGCGCGTTGGCGGCGCCCTGGTTGCCGGCTTGGGCGCAGCCGGTATCGGCGGGGATCGCGACCCCGCCTGTGACCCTATCGGGTACCGACATCGCGCTGAAGGTCGCGCATCAGATGATGACGATCAACGGCAAGTCCTCGCACGCGATCGGTATCAACGGCACCGTCCCCGCGCCGCTGATCCGGTTGAAACAGGGGCAGACCGTACGGCTCGCGGTCACCAATGATCTCGACGAGGAAACCTCGATCCACTGGCACGGCCTGCTCGTGCCGTTCCAGATGGACGGCGTACCGGGAATCAGCTTTCCAGGCATCCCGGCACGGACCACCTTCACCTATGAATTTCCGGTTATCCAGGCCGGGACCTATTGGTATCACAGCCATTCGGGGTTGCAGGAGCAGATGGGGCATTACGGCCCGATCGTGATCGATCCCGCCGGTGCTGATCCGATTATGTTCGACCGCGAACACGTGGTCGTGCTGTCGGATCACAGCCCGCTGCATCCGCACGCGATCTTTCGCAAGCTGAAGCTCCAAGGCGGCTATTTCAACTATCAGAAACAGACACTTGCCGGGATGCTCGCGGGACGCGATCAGCCCGCAGGCACGCGAAAAATGTGGGGCAGGATGCGGATGGATCCAACCGACGTGTCCGACGTGACCGGGTCCACCTACACCTATCTGGTCAACGGCCACGGTCCCGCGGACAACTGGACCGCGCTGTTCGCGCCGGGCGAGAGCATCCGGCTGCGGATCATCAATGCGTCGGCGATGACCAACTTCAACGTTCGCATTCCAGGCCTGACCCTGACGATCGTACAGGCCGACGGGCAGAGCGTGCGGCCAGTTGCGGTCGACGAGTTCCAGATCGCGGTCGCGGAGACCTATGACGTGATCGTCAAGCCGGTCGATCCCGCCGCCTATACGGTGGTCGCTGAAGCCTGGGACCGGTCTGGAATGGCGCGCGCGACTTTGGCGCCACGGGTCGGGATGGCCGCCGCAGTCCCTGCGCTGCGCACACGCCCGCTCACGACGATGAAGGACATGGGTATGGGCGACATGGCCGGAATGAATCACGGCGCTATGGCAGGCATGGACATGACGGGCATGGATCATGGTGGGAACGAGTCCCCCCCTCCCCTGTGTCGTCCCGAACATGCGGCTTTGGGTCATTGCACACTTGGTGAACCGCAGGGTCGTGAGCCGGCCATGCCGGCGATGAGCCACGCCATGCGCGATTTTGCGAACGCGCCCGGCCTGCCGAAGACACCGACCGTGCAGACTGTTGCGCCGATGCCGATGGATCGCACCGGCGAACCGCCACAAGGGCTTGGCGACGTCGGCCACACGGTGCTGGTCTACAAAGATCTCATCGCACTTGAGCGTAACCCCGATCTGCGCGCGCCGTCCCGCCGGATGCAGATCCACCTCACCGGCAACATGGAACGCTATATGTGGGCGTTCGACGGCGTGAAGCTGAACGAGGTCAAGGCTCCGATCCCGTTCCGGCAGGGTGAACGCGTCCGCGTAACGCTGGTGAACGACACGATGATGGCGCATCCGATCCACCTGCACGGCCATTTCTTCGAGCTAGTGACCGGCCATGGCGACCATGCGCCGCGCAAGCACACCATCAACGTCGCTCCCGGTGGCACCGCGACGTTCGACCTGACCGCGGATGCGGTCGGCGACTGGGCGTTCCACTGCCACATGCTCTATCATATGCACGCGGGCATGATGCAGGTCGTCACCGTACGTCCCGATGGCGCGGGGACTCACGGCAACGGAGCGGCGGCATGAAGACGTTCGGCTTTCTCGTTGCGACCATCACGGCGATGCCGGCTGCGGCACAGATGCACGACATGGGCGGGATGAAGATGCCCGGTATGGTCATGTCCAAACCCGCGTCTCCCAAACCGGCGCCAAAAAAGCCCATGCCTAAAAGACCTTCGCCGAGACACTCCAAGCCTGGGAAGGCAGCATCGGCGCCGTCGCAAACCGTCAAACCGGTCGCCTCCGCGAAGCCCGCGATGGGCATGCCGCCGAATGTCGCCTGCTCGGCCGAGCATGCCGCCATGGGCCATTGCAAACCCACCACTACCCGTGAAGCCGCGCCACCACATGCAATGCCCGACATGCCTGCAGCCGCAACCGCGTGCCCACCCGATCACGCCGCCATGGGCCATTGCTCGCCGGCCGCACCGAATGGCGGCGCCGCACACTCTCTGGCCGTCGGCACCGATCAACCGGCAGGCGATGCCCCGCCCCCTGCGCCTCCGACCACGCTGGCGGCGGCACGCTTCTATGATCCCGCGACGATGGCGACGGCCAACCGGATTATGCGCGACGAGCATGGCGGCATGCAAATGAGCCAAATTCTGTTCAACCTCGCCGAGGTGCAGGTGCGAAATGGCCGTGACGGCTATCGCTGGGACGGAGCGGGCTGGTTCGGCGGCGACATCGACCGGCTGGTGGTCAAGAGCGAGGGCGAGGGCGGGTTCGGCGACAAGGTCAAGAGCGCCGAGGTGCAGGCGCTGTATTCGCGCACACTTGACCCCTATTGGAATCTTCAGGCCGGCTTCCGCCAGGATTTGGGCGCTGGCGCCAAGCGAACCTATGTCACGGTGGGCATCGAGGGGCTCGCGCCCTATTGGTTCGACGTCGAAGGCGCAGTGTTCCTCTCTGACAAGGGCGACGCGCTGGCGCGTGCCGAGGCGTGGTATGATCAACGCCTGACCCAGCGCGCGACGCTGCAACCCCGCATCGAATTGAACGTCGCGGCACAGGATATGCCAGGCAGCCGTATCGGCGCCGGACTATCGACCGCCGAGCTCGGACTGAGACTACGCTACGAGATCACGCGGGAGTTCGCCCCCTATGTCGGCGTATCGTGGGAGCGTCGCTATGGCGCTACCGCCCGCTATGCGCGCGCCGAGGGCGAAGACGGTGGGGGCTTTGCGCTCGCAGTCGGCGCCCGCACCTGGTTCTGACCGTCGGATCGCCGTGATTATGCTGCACTGATGGCAGCCTGATAAAAGTGGCTGCACTTGGCGAAACGGTTCGATCGATTTCGTTTGCCGGCTAGCACGGACCTGACAACAATCTCTGTCGCAGATTATGGTAAGATCGCATCGGCCTGGGCCGCTGTCTCCCTTTGGGAAACTGGAGCGGGCGAAGGGATTCGAACCCTCGACCCCAACCTTGGCAAGGTTGTGCTCTACCCCTGAGCTACGCCCGCTCTGG
>NZ_LMLD01000011.1:29663-73335 GCF_001421825.1 Sphingomonas sp. Leaf38
CCGGAACGGCAAGCACCTTTTCAACATTGTGGTGAGATTCGTCGATTTTGTTGTGCACTGCACAAAGCGGTCAGGCGATTCACGATTCCGCTTGGCGACTCCCCGCATAGAACATTACAAGAACAATTGTGAACGAGTCGTCCGCCCTGATTGCCCGCCTGAAGCGGATCGCCACGACCGGGATACCGACCCAGGGTGACGGCCGGCCCGACGATGCCTGGCTGACACAGGGCATGGCCAAGGCGCAGCTGCACGAGATTTTCGCGAGCGTCGACGATTCGGCGAGCGGCGCGGGGTTCGCCGTCGCCACCCTGTTGGCGGCACGTGCGGCCCCGGTGCTGTGGCTCAGGACCGAGGCGAGCGAGCGTCAGGGCGGGCGGCTACATGCGACCGGACTGGTCGAGATGGGGCTCGACGTGACCTCGCTGGTGCTGGGATTGGTCGAGGACGAGGCGGGTTTGCTGCGTGCGGCCGCCGATGCCGCGCGGTGCCATGGACTGGGGACGCTTTTGATCGAGTCCTGGGGTCGTGCGCCGAAGATCGACCTGACCGCGACGCGCCGGCTGATGCTGGCCGCCGAAGCCTCGGGCGTGACGATCCTGAGTTTACGCATTGGTGCAGACCCGGTGCCGAGCGCCGCGGCGTCGCGCTGGCAGGTCGCGGCGTGTCGGTCGAGACCGCTGGAGGCCGACGCGCCGGGCAAACCTGCCTTCGATATCGAATTGCTGCGTCGACGCGGAGGCCAGGCCGGGCTTCGCTGGCGTGTGGAGTGGGACCGTGACGCGTATATTTTCGACCAAACCGCCTTCGTCTTTGGCGATCCCGCGGCGCTACCTGGCGCTGGTATTTCCGTGGCTGCCGATCGAGCGGCTGCGGACGATGCGGCCACATCTGTTCGTCGGACGGGCTGAGACGCCGATCGCGTTCGTCGAGACGGTGTCGGGCGGGGTCCGGCTCAAGGCGCTCGACCGCGAGGCGATGAGGGCCGGACTTCAACCGGGGCTGACACTGGCGGATGCGCGTGCGCGGGTGCCCGAGCTGGAGGTGTACGAGCATGACGCGCATGCCGATCACGAATGGCTCGAGCGGCTGGCGGACGGATGTCAGCGCTATACGCCGTCGGTCGCGCTCGACGCGCCCGATGGGCTGATCCTCGATATCGCCGGGTGCGTCCACGAGTTCGAGGGCGAGCGGCGGCTGGCGGCCGATCTCGAGGAACGCCTCGCACGACGTGGGTTGCTGGTGCGCCACGCGTTTGGCGACACGCCCGATACCGCGCGCGCATTGGCACGCTATGCGGGCGCCCCTGCCCCCGATGAAAAGCGTGCGGTCAAGCGGTTGCCCGTCGCCGCGCTGGGCCTCGACGAGGATGCGACGACCGCGCTGTCGCGCGCGGGGCTGAAAACGATCGGCGACGTGATGGCGCGCCCGCTCAGCGTGATCGCGGCGCGGTTCGGCGAAGAGGCGGCGATGATGATCCGCCGGCTCGACGGATCGGTGAAGGGGCCGATCGTCGCGCGGCGCACGGTGTCGAAGATCGGCGTCGAGCGCCGCTTCGCCGAACCGATCACACGGACCGAATACGCGCTGGACATGCTGGCCGAGCTCGCCACCGAGGCCGCCGCCCAGCTGACCAAGCGTCACGAAGGCGGCCGGCGGTGGGAGGCGCGGTTATTCCGCGCGGATGGCCTGGTCCAGCGGTTGCGGATCGAGACCGGCCAGCCGACGCGCGACGTCGCGCTGCTGATGCGGCTGTTCCGCGAGCGGATCGACAGCCTCGCCGATCCGCTCGACCCGGGGTTCGGCTACGACCTGGTCCGGCTCGACGTCGCGCTCGCCGAAAAGCTCGATGCCTCCCAATTGAAGCTGGAGGGCGGCGAGGCGCAGAAGGGGGAGGTCGCCGCGCTCGTCGACCAGCTCGGCACGCGGCTGGGGCGCGCGCGCGTGCGCCGGTTCTCCGCGCGCGAGAGCCATATTCCCGAACAGGCCGAGCTGATGCTGCCCGCCGCCGAGACCCCTGCCCCGACGCCGTGGGTGGCACCCGAGACGGGCGAGCCGCCGCTGCGCCCGATCTATCTGTTCGATCCGCCGCAGCCGATCGAATCGATGATGGCCGAGGTCCCCGACGGGCCGCCGCACCGCTTCCGCTGGCGGCGCACCGTGCATGACGTCGCGCATAGCGAGGGGCCGGAGCGGATCGCGGGCGAATGGTGGCGGCGGCAGGACATCCCGACGCGCGATTACTACCGGATCGAGGACCGCCGCGGCCGTCGCTTCTGGATCTTCCGCCACGGCCTGTACACCGAGATGGAGGCGCCGCGCTGGTACCTTCACGGCGTGTTCGCGTGACCCCTCCTGTGTCATGACCGGGTTCGCCGAACTGGTCGCGGCGACCAATTTCTCGTTCCTCGACGGGGCCAGCGATGCGGGCGCGATGGTCGGCCGCGCGGTGGAGCTCGGGCTCGGCGGGATCGGGATCGCCGATCGCAACACCGTGGCGGGCGTGGTCCGCGCGCATCAGGCGTTAAAGAAGGCCCGCGACGGTCTGCTGGGCATGGCGATGCCGCCAGTCGACTTTCGACTGGTGGTCGGCGCGCGGCTCGTGTTCGAGGACGGCACGCCGGACATCGTCGCCTATCCCGCGACGCGACGCGGCTGGGGGCGGCTGACCCGGTTGCTGACGGTCGGCAATCGCCGTGCGGAGAAGGGCGGATGTATTCTCGGGCTCGGCGACCTGATCGCGCATCACGCGGACATGATGCTGGTGGTGATGCCAGAGAGCAGCGCGCGCGGCGCAACGCCGGTGTCGCCGCTGCCCGAGGGGGATGCGCTGCCCGAACGGAGAGAGCGCGATCTGGCGACGATCTTACGCGCGGTGAAGCGGCTGGGTGCGGAGTCGATCTGGCTGGGCGTGACGATGCCGCGCGGCGGGCGCGATCGGCGGCGGCTGGCGGGGCTCGGCCGGATCGCGGATGCGGCGGGCGTGCCGGTGGTCGCGACCACCGACGCGCTGTACGCCTATCCCGACGATCGCGACCTGCACGACGTCGTCACCTGCATCCGCGAGCGCACGACGATCCACAAGGCGGGGCGACTGCTCGCGGCGAACGGCGAGCGGCATCTCAAACACGAGGAGGAGATCGCGCGGCTGTTCCGCGATCGCCCCGACGCGGTGGCGCAGAGCGCGCGGCTGCTGTCGCGGATCACCTTCACGCTCGACGACCTGAAGTACGAATATCCGCACGAGCCGATTCCGGCGGGATGGGACGCGCAGGCATGGCTCGAGCATCTCGTCTGGCAGATCGCGCTCGACCGCTACGACTATCTCGTGCCGGCCAAGATGCTGAAGCTTTTGTACGAGGAGTTCGTGCTGATCCGCGAGCGCAAATACGCCTATTATTTCCTGACGGTGCACGACATCGTCCGGTTCGCACGCGCGCAAGATCCGCCGATCCTGTGCCAGGGGCGCGGCTCGGCGGCCAATTCGGTGGTGTGCTACCTGCTCGGCGTGACCTCGGTCGATCCGATGAAATACGATCTGCTCTTCTCACGGTTCGTCTCGAGCGAGCGCGACGAGCCGCCCGATATCGATGTAGATTTCGAGCATGAGCGACGCGAGGAGGTGATGCAGTATATCTATCGCCGCTATGGCCGCGAGCGCGCCGCGATCGCCGCGACCGTCATCCATTATCGACCCAAGAGCACGGTGCGCGAGGTCGGCAAGGCGCTCGGGCTGACCGAAGATGTGACGCAGCGGCTGACGAGCACGGTGTGGGGCAGTTTTTCCAGCCGGTTCCAGGAACAGCGCTTTGCCGAAACGGGGTTCGACGTCGACAACCCGGAGATCGCGCGGCTCCGCGGGATGGTCGACCGGCTGCTCGAATTCCCGCGCCATCTGTCGCAGCATGTCGGCGGGTTCGTGCTGACGCAGGGCCGGCTCGACGAGATGGTGCCGATCCATAACGGCGCGATGGAGGACCGCACCTTCATCGAATGGGACAAGGACGATATCGACGCGCTCGGGCTGATGAAGGTCGACATCCTCGCGCTCGGGATGCTCACCTGTATCCGCAAAAGCTTCGACCTGATGCGCGAGCATGGGCACGGCGATCACCTGCTCGACACGATCGCGGTCGCCGAGGATCCGCGCGTCTACGACATGCTGTGCAAGGGCGACAGCATCGGCGTGTTCCAGGTCGAGAGCCGCGCGCAGATCAACATGCTGCCGAGGCTCCGCCCCCGCGTGCTGTACGATCTGGTCGTGCAGGTCGCGATCGTCCGGCCCGGGCCGATCGAGGGCGACATGGTCCATCCCTATCTCCGGCGGCGCAGTGGCAAGGAGAAGGTCGAGTTCCCCTCGCCCGATCCGAAGTTCGGGCCGCCCGACGAGCTGCAGCAGCTGCTGCGCTTCACCTACGGCGTGCCGCTATTCCAGGAACAGGCGATGAAGCTGGCGATCGTCGCGGCGGGGTTCACGCCGAACGAGGCGAACCAGCTGCGCAAGTCGATGGCGACGTTCCGCAAGGTGGGCGGCATGGACAATTTCCAGGCCAAGCTGATCGGCGGGATGGTCGCGCGCGGCTATCAGGCGGAGTTTGCCGAGCGGTGTTTCAAGCAGATCGAGGGGTTCGGCTCGTACGGTTTCCCGGAGAGCCATGCGCTGTCGTTCGCGCGGCTGGTCTATGTGTCGTCGTGGATCAAATGCTTCCACCCCGCGGTGTTCTGCTGCGCGCTGCTCAATTCGCAGCCGATGGGGTTTTATGCGCCTGCGCAGCTGGTGCGCGATGCGGTGGAGCATGGCGTGACCGTGCTGCCGGTCGATGTGAATGCGAGCGCGTGGGACAATGTGCTCGAATCCTCCCCGGCACGGGGAGGGGGACCGCGCGAAGCGGGGTGGAGGGGGGCGTCCACGGACGGATCGCTTGCGGCCGGGCCCGTTGCGGACGGTGCGTTTGCGTCTGCCACCCTTCCGGGCGGGACGTCCGCGGCGCCCCCCCTCCACCATCCTGCGGATGGTCCCCCTCCCCGTGCCGGGGAGGATTTGCGGCTTGGGTTCCGGCAGGTCGATGGGTTCCGCCAGGACTGGGCCGACGAGATCGTCCGCGTTCGGACCACGCCGTTCGCCAGCATCGAGGATCTCGCTCGCCGCGCGAACCTGCCGCAGCGGGCGATGAACCTGCTCGCCGATGCCGACGCGTTCCGTTCGGTCGCCAAGCCACGACGCGAGGCGTTGTGGGACGTGCGCCGGACGCCGCCCAAGCAGCTCGCGCTGTTCGTCGCGGCGGAGGTGCCCGAACTTGGCGTGGAGCCCGACGCGCATCTGCCGGCGATGCCGCTGTCCGAACAGGTGGCCGCGGATTACCAGACGACTCGGCTGTCGTTGAAGGCGCATCCGATGAGCTTTCTGCGCGCGCGGTTCGCTGCGGAAGGCATCCTATCGAGTGCGCAGGCCAACGCCACCAAGGACGGCCGCCGCGCGAAGGTCGCGGGCGTGGTGCTGGTCCGCCAGCGCCCGGGCAAGGGCAATGCGATCTTCGTGACGATCGAGGACGAGACCGGGGTCACCAACGGGCTGATGTGGGCGCGCGATTTCGAGGCGAACCGGCGCGCGGTGATGGCGTCGCGGCTGATGGTGCTGGAAGGCGTGATCCAGCGCAGCGAGGAAGGCGTCACGCACCTGATGACCGCGCGCGTGCAGGATCGCAGCGACATGCTGCGGCTGTTGTCGGAGGATCACGCGATGGAGCCGCCGCTCGCGCGCGTCGACGAGGTGATCCGCCCGGTCGCGACGCGGAGTCCGGACGCTCGCGCGCACCACCCGCGCGCGACGCACCCGCGCGACGTCCGTGTCCTGCCCAAGTCGCGCGACTTCCATTAAAGCCGTCATCCCAGCGCAGGCTGGGATCCAGAGCCAAACGCGGCGGGTTCTATGGCCCTGGATCCTGGGTCGAGCCCAGGATCACGGGTAGTCGGCGCGGTTTGTCGTGCGTACCGATCCATCCTAGAGGTGGCATTCATCGCGAGCGCCCCCAAATAGCGCGCAGAACCACACGGGAGTTGAACTTGGCCACGCTTGGAATGTCCCCCGCGGAGAAGGACGCCGTCGAAGCGTTCCGTCGCGATGTCGTCGAACCGTCGATGACGAAGCTCGTGATCATCGATTTCTGGGCGGAATGGTGCGGGCCGTGCAAGGCACTGACCCCGACGCTCGAGAAGGTCGCCGCGGATTATGCCGACAAGGGCGTCGTGCTGGCCAAGGTCGATACCGACAAGAACCAGTTCATCGCCGCGCAATTCCAGATCAAGTCGATCCCGACCGTCTATGCGATGTTCCAGGGCCAGCTGGTCGCCGACATGACCAGCGCGCGCACCGATTCGCAGTTGCGCGTGATGCTCGACCAGTTGCTCAAGCAGCTGCCGATCGAGGCCGAGCCGGCAGATCCGGCCGCCGATGTCGAGCCGCTGATCTCGATCGGCGAAGAGGCGCTTGCCGCGGGTGACGGCGAGCGCGCGCTGGGGCTGTTCCGCGAGATCGCCGAGATCGCGCCCGAGCATCCGCAGGTCCATGCCGGCTTCGTCCGCGCGCTGGTCGCGACCGGGCAGCTCGACGAGGCGAGCGACTGGCTGGCGAACCTGGATCCGGCGATCGCGAAGGATCCGGCGATCCACCGCGCGCAGGCGGCGCTCGCGCTCGCGCAGTCCGCGCCGCCGGTCGAGGACCTGTCGCCGCTGCTCGCTGCGGTCGAGGCGAACCCCGACGACCTGGACGCCCGCTTCGCGCTCGCCAACGGCCAGATGGCGGCAAACGACCGCGATGCGGCGGCGGACACGTTCCTGGGCATCATCGCCACCGAGCGCGATTGGAACGAGGGCGCGGCGCGCGCGCAGTTGCTCAAGCTGTTCGAGGTCGTCGGGCTCGAAGACCCCTGGGTCTCTGGACAGCGACGGCGTCTGTCTGCGATCCTGTTCGGATGACCACCGAGTCGCCCCCCCGCGCTACCACGCGTCTGTCGATCTTCCCGCTGCCGGGGGCGCTGCTGTTCCCGGGCATGCATCTGCCGCTGCACATGTTCGAGCCGCGTTATCGGGCGATGATCAGCGACGCGATGGCGCGCGACCGGCGGATCGGCATGATCCAGCCGCGGGGCGGCCCGCATGACGACGCGGATGCGCTGTACGACATTGGCTGCGTCGGCAAGATCGCCGAGGTCGAGGCGCTCGACGACGGGCGGTACAATGTCGTGTTGGAAGGCATCGCGCTGTTCCGGATCGTCCGCGAGCTCGACGTGACGACCGCGTTCCGCCAGGTCGAGGCCGAGCTGCTGCCGGCGATCGAGGACGATACGCTGTCGCTGGGGCGGCGTTCGTCGCTCGAAATGGAATCGCGCCGGTTCGCGGATATGCAGGGCTATGCGGTCGACTGGGATGCGGTCGGACGGCTCGACGACGAGAGCCTGGTCAACGGCATCGCGCAGATCGCCCCGTTCGATTCGGCGGCCAAGCAGGCGTTGCTCGAGGCGCCGGACATCGAACACCGCGCCGAGCTGATCATCCAGCTGATGCAGTTTTTCGGGCGGCACGACGGAGACGAATCGGTGACGTTGCAGTGAGCGCGCTCGATCCCTGGCTGCTCGAGCGACTGGTCTGCCCGATGACGCGCACGGCGTTGCGCTATGACGAGCCTGCACAGGAACTGGTGTCCGAGGCGGCGGGTCTGGCCTATCCGATCCGTGACGGCGTTCCGGTGATGCTAGTCGAGGAAGCCCGACGGACCGACGTCCCCGCCTGATGCCTTCGGCCGATCGTCGGTTGTCGATTCTCGGCGCGGTCTGGGGAATCGGCCTCGTCTCATCGGGTTGGGCGCCGTTCGACCGCGCGACGTGGTGGATGGAGATCGCCCCCGTCCTGATCGCGTTCCCGGTGCTGGTCGGTCTGCGCCGCCGCTTCGTCTTCACCGACCTCGCGCTTCTGCTGATCGCGGTGCACGGCCTCGTGCTGATGCTGGGCGGCGCCTACACCTATGCGCGCGTGCCGATCGGGTTTGCG
This sequence comes from Sphingomonas sp. Leaf38, assembly GCF_001421825.1. Lineage (NCBI taxonomy): Bacteria > Pseudomonadati > Pseudomonadota > Alphaproteobacteria > Sphingomonadales > Sphingomonadaceae > Sphingomonas > Sphingomonas sp. Leaf38. Next base: position 37,710 of record NZ_LMLD01000011.1, read on the forward strand.
GTGCAGGACTGGCTGCATCTCGCGCGCAATCCCTATGATCGGTTCGGGCATCTGATGCAGGGATTCGTGCCCGCGATCGTCCTGCGCGAAGTGCTCGTGCGGACCGGCGTGATCGCTACGGGCCGGGTGCTGGCGATCACCGTGCTCGCTTACTGCCTGTCGGTCAGCGCGCTGTACGAGCTGATCGAGTTCGGGGCCGCGGTCGCGCTCGGCCAGGGCGCGGACGCGTTCCTGGGGACGCAGGGCGACCCCTGGGATACGCAATGGGACATGCTGATGTGCCTGATCGGCGCCGCGCTGGCGCTGATCCTGCTGTCACGGCCTCATGATCGGCAGATCGCCCGCCTCAGATCGTGAGGCCCTGCAACAGCTTGGGCAGATCGCCGCTTTCGCCGCGCGCCTCGGCCATGAAGCGATCCTTGAGTGGCGGGATCGCGTTGACCGCGCTGATCCCGAAACGCCGCACCGCGCTGGCGGTCTTGCCCGGAAGGCCGAACAGGCGGGTGAGCGTGTCGGTCGCCGCCGCGGTCATGAACGTGTCGAGCCCGCGCCAGCGCTGATAGCGCGCGAGCAACGCCGCATCGCCGAGATCGAGGCCGAGGCGCTTGCCCTCGACCAGCACTTCGACGAGCGTCGCCACGTCGCGGAAACCGAGGTTCAGGCCCTGCCCGGCGATCGGGTGGATGCCGTGGCCTGCGTCGCCGACCAGCGCGAGCCGCGTGTCGGTGATGCGCGCGGCGTGGTGGAAGCCGAGCGGATAGGACGAGCGCGGCGTCGCCATCGACAACGCGCCGAGGAATCCGCCCATGCTCTTTTCGGCTTCGGCGAGGAACGCGCGGTCGCCGAGCTTGAGCATGCCGGGCGCGTTCTTCGCATCGACCGTCCAGACGATCGCCGAGCGGTGGCCGTCGGCATCATCGGGGAGCGGGAGCAGCGCGAACGGGCCGCTCGAATAGAAGATCTCGTACGCCACGTCGCCATGCGAGAGGGCGTGGTGGAACGCGCCGATGATCGCGGTGTGATCATAGGACCAGCGCGCGATCGTGATCCCGGCGGCCTCGCGCGTCGGCGAGTTGCGGCCCTCCGCGGCGATCAGCAGCGGCGCGCGGATCACGTCGCCCGATTCGAGCGTGACCGTCACGCCCGATTCGGCGCGGTCGACCGTCGTCGCGCGGGTCAGCATGCGCAGGTCGACATGCGGTGCAGCGGTCGCGGCGTCGAACAGCGTGCGGCGGAGCAGCTTGTTCTCGTACATCGTGCCGAGCGCGCCATCGTCCGCGGCGGGGACGAAATCGAGTGCGCCCGGCTCCAGCCCGTCGCTGACGCGGATCTGGCGGATCGCACAGCCCTGCCCCGCCAGCGTCGTGCCGATGCCGATCGCGTCGAGCATGCGGTGGCTCGCGCTTGCGACGGCCGATGCGCGGCCGTCGAAGCCTGGCGCCAGCGTCACGGCAGGGTCGGCGGGATCGATCACGATCGTCGAGATGCCGTGCACGTCGAGCGCCACGGCGAGCGTCGCGCCGACCAGCCCGCCACCGAGGATGATTACATCTGTGTCCATGCCGCCGCTGTATCCCGCCCGCCGGTCGCTGCCAACGACGATCCGGGCACAGCTTAACCCGTGTTGTCGCGTGGTTACCTTGACGTTGCGGCCGCCGGGGGCGATGAAAAGTCGGGTTTTCGTACATTGAAGGATTGAGGGTCATGGCCAGCCGCGCGCAGCCAGCCTTGTGGCGTGAGACGGTGAAGGCGGGTGCCGTCCGCAGCGGTGCGCTGATCGCGGCGATCGCGCTGTTCGTCGGCACGCTGCTGATGGCGCTGGCGCTGGCGAGCTATCACCCGAGCGACCCGGCGCTCAACACTGCGTCGGGCGGGTCGCCGGCCAATCTAGTCGGGCCGCCGGGGGCGTGGTTCGCCGATATCGCGCTGACCCTGTTCGGGCCCGCGGTCGCGCTGCTGCTGCCGATCGGGCCGATCCTCGGGCTGCGGCTGTGGCGCGACCTGCCATTGGGCCACTGGGTGCGGATGATCCGCGGGGCTGCGATCGGCGTCGCGCTGATGGCGAGCGCGCTGGCGTTCGTCTCGGGCACGTCTGTGCTGGCGCTGCCGGCCGGATGGGGCGGCGTGATCGGCCTATCGGTTGCGAGCGCGGTCCACTGGGCGCTGAGCTTTGTCGGCGAGCCGGTCGCCGAGCTCTGGTCCGCCCGCGCGGTCGGGCTGGTCGCGGCGATCGCGGGTGCGATCGTCTGGGGCAAGAGCATCGAGATCGATCTCGGCGAACGCAAATGGCGCTTTCCCCGCCGCAATCGCACCGAGGCGCTGGGCTATGACGGCTTTGCGGAGGTCGACGAGGACGATGAGGAGCCGCTGACGCTGACGCGGAAGCCGGTCGAGCCGCGCCCGGTCGCCGAGCCCGATCCGCGCCCTGCCCCGGTCATCGCCGATCGCCAGAATGCGCCGAGTCAGGCCAAGCCCAAGGAGCGCCAGTCGTCGCTCGACCTGCGCGACAATTTCACGCTGCCCAGCCTCGACCTGCTGACCCCGTCGCCGCCGAGCCAGGGCAATGTGATCGACAAGGCGGGGCTCGAGCGCAATGCGCGGCTGCTGGAGAACGTGCTCGACGATTTCCACGTGAAGGGATCGATCATCGAGGTGCGGCCGGGCCCGGTCGTGACGATGTACGAGCTGGAGCCCGCGCCCGGCATCAAGGCGAGCCGCGTGATCGCGCTGGCCGACGATATCGCGCGCAACATGTCGGCGATCTCCGCGCGCGTCGCGGTGATCCCGGGGCGCAACGTGATCGGCATCGAGCTGCCGAATGCACGGCGCGAGGCGGTTTCGCTGCACGAACTCGTCGGCAGCCAGACGTTCGAGGACCAGTCGGCCCAGCTGCCGATCATCCTGGGCAAGAACATCGCGGGCGATTCGGTGATCGCCGATCTGGCGCCGATGCCGCATCTGCTGGTCGCGGGTACGACGGGCTCGGGTAAGTCGGTCGGCTTGAACAGCATGATCCTGTCGCTGCTGTACAAGCTGACGCCGAACCAGTGCCGGATGATCATGATCGATCCGAAGATGCTCGAACTGAGCATGTACGACGACATCCCGCATCTGCTGTCGCCGGTCGTCACCGATCCGGCCAAGGCGGTGCGCGCGCTGAAATGGGCGGTCGAGACGATGGAGGATCGCTATCGCCAGATGTCCTCCGTGGGCGTCCGCAGCCTCGCCGGGTTCAACGACAAGGTGCGTGGCGCCAAGGCCAAGGGGCAGCCGCTCGGGCGGAAGGTGCAGACCGGCTATCACCCTGACACCGGCGCGCCGATGTACGAGGAGGAGAAGCTCGAATATGACGTGCTGCCGCAGATCGTGGTGATCGTCGACGAGCTGGCCGATCTGATGATGACCGCGGGCAAGGAGGTCGAATTCCTCATCCAGCGGCTCGCGCAGAAGGCGCGTGCGGCGGGCATCCACCTGATCATGGCGACGCAGCGGCCGTCGGTCGACGTCATCACCGGCGTCATCAAGGCCAATCTGCCGACGCGGATCAGCTTCCACGTCACGTCGAAGATCGATTCGCGCACCATTCTCGGCGAGCAGGGTGCCGAGCAGCTGCTGGGCAAGGGCGACATGCTCTACATGCCCGGCGGCAAGGGCATCGTCCGCGTCCACGGGCCGTTCGTGACCGATGACGAGGTGCGGCTGGTGGCGGATCACTGGCGCTCGCAGGGGCTGCCCGACTACATCTCGTCGGTGACCGAGGAGCCCGAGGAGAGCTTCGCGCTGGAGGGATCGCCGACGGGTGAGGATTCGGCGGAGGACCAGCAATATCGCCAGGCGATCCAGCTGGTATGCGAGTCGCAGAAGGCATCGACCTCGTGGCTGCAGCGGCAGTTGCGGATCGGCTATAACTCGGCCGCGCGGTTGATCGAGCGGATGGAGAAGGACGGCATCGTCGGCCGCCCCGATCATGTCGGGCGGCGCGAGGTGCTGCGCGATACCGAGGGGCATGCGATCTAGCCATACGGCGCAATCCTCCCCCGCCAGGGGGAGGATCGGACGGACCTGCGAGCGTCTCGCCGCACACGATATGACGAGGGGTTTCGGACCATCGAGGCGCGGTCTACGGGGCTGATACAGGTTACTGACGACAGGTGGGCGTAATGGAGTATCGGCGGTTGTGTGCGGGGGCGTTGGCGCTCGCGATATCCGGGCAGGTTTCGGCGCAGGACACCGCCAAGCAGACCCCCGGCAGCACCGCCACCGACACGCAGCATCGCCCCCGCGCCGGCGTTCGCCGCGACAGCGATCTGTCTCCCTCCGCACTGACCGCCGATACGCAGCGCACGCCGCCGCCCGGGCTGTTCGCCGACTGGTTCGATATCCGCAAGAAGCTGGCGGATCGCGGCATTGGGCTGAGCGCACGCTATGCCTCGGAAAGCGGCTATAATTTTTCGGGTGGCGACCGTAAATTGCTCCGCGAGACCGGCCAGTTCGACGTCGGCGTGCTGCTCGATCTCGACAAGGTCGTCGGGCTGCAGGGCGGTGCGTTCCAGGCGACGGTGACCTATCGCCGTGGCCGCGACCTCGGTGCCGACGCCAATCTCGGCGTGCTGCAACAGGTGCAGGAGGTCTATGGCCGCGGCCAGACGCTGCGCCTCACGCAATTCTGGTACGAGCAGAAACTGGGCGAAAAGCTCGAGCTCAAGATCGGCCGGACGAACCCCGGCGAGGATTTCGCGGTATTCTCCTGCTATTTCCAGAATCTCAGCTTCTGCGGCGCGCAGCCGGGCAATCTGGTCGGCGATTACTGGCAGAACTGGCCGGTCGGGCAATGGGGCGCGCGGCTGCGCTACGACGTGAACGACCACCTCACGCTGAAGACCGCGATGTATGAAGTGAACCCGCGCAACCTGGAGAAGGACTTCGTGATCGGCCGGTTCCACGGCGCGACCGGCGCGCTGATCCCGGTCGAGGCCGAATGGCGGCGCGGCGACGATGACGGCCGGGTCGGCGCGTACAAGGTCGGCGGCTGGGTCAACACGTCGAACGGCGACGACGTGTATTACGACGTGAACCGCCAGCCGATCGCGATCACCGGGCTGAACCCGCTGCGGCGCAGCGCGCGCTACGGCGTATATTTCAACGTCCAGCAGCAGATCACGGGCACGTCGAAGGACGGCAAGTCGGTCACCGGGCTCAGCGTGTTCCTCAACGCGACCCAAGCCGATCGCGCGACCTCGACCACCGATAACCAGATCGCGGCGGGGCTGTTCTACAAGGGGTTAGTGCCGTGGCGACCGGGCGACATCCTCGGCTTCGGCGTCGCGCGGACCAATGTGAACGGGCGCGTCGCGAAGGGGCAGGCGCTCGATCCGACGCGGCCGGCGGTGCAGGATGCCGAATATGCGTCGGAGATTTATTACAGCGTGCACCCGACCCGGTGGCTGGAATTGCGGCCGAACGTGCAGGTCATCCATAATCCGGGCGGCGTCCGTGACGCCCGCGATGTCGGCGTGCTCGGGTTGAAGGGGGCGATCACGCTGTAGGGGGCGGTCTTCGCGCCCTCCCCGTCATCCTGACGAAGTACCGAATTCAGTGGCGGTTCAAGCGCGGGGCGGCAATTGTCCGCGCTTCAAGGAGATTTCGATGTTCAATACCCGCCCCGCGGTGATCGCGACGATCGCCGCCCTCTCGGTCGCCGCCATGCCGACGCCGATCGCCGCCCAGGCGACCGGCGATCTCGCCGCCGTCCAGAAGCATCTCCAATCGGTCGAGACGATGACCGCGAATTTTTCGCAGGCGGATCGCAACGGCAAGGTGCTGACCGGCGTGCTGACGCTGAAGAAGCCCGGCAAGCTGCGCTTCCAATATGAGAAGGGCGTGCCGATCCTGATCGTCGCGGAGGGCGGCGCGCTGACCTTCATCGACTATTCGGTGAAGCAGGTGCAGCGCTGGCCGATCAAGAACTCGCCGCTGGGCGTGCTGCTAGACCCGACGCGCGACATCACGCGCTATGCCAAACTCGTTCCCGGCTATGACCAGCGGATCGTGTCGGTCGAGGCGAACGATCCCAAGCACCCCGAATATGGCCGGATCACGCTGGTGTTCGTGCGCAATGCCGGCGCGCCGGGCGGGCTGATGCTGCAGGGCTGGGTCGCGCTCGACAGCCAGAACAACCGGACGACGATCCGCCTGACCAACCAGAAGTTCGGCGAGGCGGTCAGTGACAACACCTTCCGCTGGAACGACCCGCGCCGCACGAATGGAAGAAAGTAACAGAACCTCGCGCTCATTCATGCAAGCGACAGGTTCCGATCTCTAGAGGGTGGCTCGCGGATGTGAGGCATTCGGGATTTTTCCCCCTGTTGCCCGGATGGTTTCCCCACATCCCGCCTGCGTGACGAACGCTGAGTTGGCCCTCGCTCCATGCCCCCGGAGCGAGGGTCTTTCGCGTAGAGCGGCCGGTCAAAAGCACTTTGCCTGTGTCGCTCAAGCGCGGCCGGCGAGCCTTGGCTCGGTCGACGACAGCGGCTCTGCCGATGGCGCCTTCTACCTTCCTACGAAGCGGTCCACGCTTGCTTGTCCCGCCCCCTGCGCGACGCTACATCGCGGCTGTGAAAATCGCCTCCTGGAACATTAACTCGGTCCGGTTTCGGATCGCCATCGTCGAACAGTTTCTGCGCGACGAGCAGCCCGACATCCTTTGCCTGCAGGAAACCAAGGTCATCGACGGCGACTTCCCGTTCGAGGCGTTCCGCGCGCTGGGCTATGAACACATCGTCCTGCACGGCCAGCGGATGCACCACGGCGTCGCGATTCTCAGCCGCGTGGCCTTAGTCGAAGACGACCGGTTCGACTGGCAGGCGAACAGCGAGGCGCGCCATGTCGGCGTCCGGCTTCCCAACGGCGTTCGGCTCGAGAATGTCTACATTCCTGCGGGCGGTGACGTGCCCGACCGCGAGGCGAACCCCAAATTCGGCCAGAAGCTCGATTTCCTCGAGCGGATGACGACCTGGTCGGAGACGCTCGCGGGGCCATCGATCTTGGTCGGCGATTTCAACATCGCGCCGCTCGAATCGGACGTGTGGAGCCACAAGCAGTTGCTCGACGTCGTCAGCCATACGCCGATCGAGGTCGAAGCGCTCGCACGGTTGCAGGCGGCGGGCGACTGGGTCGATCTCGGTCGCCGCTTTCATCCGGCGCCCGCGCGGCTCTACACCTGGTGGAGCTACCGCGCAAAGGACTGGGAAGCGTCGGATCGCGGGCGGCGGCTCGATCACATGTGGGCGACCGGTACGGCCGCGGAGGCGGCGGTGGAGCACCATGTGTATGAGCGGTGCCGCAGCTGGCTCAAGCCGTCCGACCACATCCCGATCCTGACCGAGTTCGCGTTTTGAGCGATCCGCGTGCTGCGGCCCGCGCGGTGGACGCGTTGCGGCGCGGGTGGCCGATCGCGATCGACGGGCTGGTCCTGCTCGCGGTCGAGACGGCGGATCCGACGCGGCTGGCGGCGTTCGATCCGGACGCGACGGGTGGCGTGCTGATCTCGTCGGGGCGTGCTGCGACGTTGAAGCTGGCGAACCAGCTCGCCGCGGCGGATCCGACCGAGCCCGTGCTGGTCGATCGCGCGCCTTGGATCGACTTTGCCGCGGCGACGGCGCTGGCCGATCCGCAGTTCGACCTGGCGACGCCGATGAAGGGGCCGTTCCGGACGATCCCGGTGGCCAATTCCGAGGCGGCCGCGGCAGCGCTGCGGCTCGCGCGGATCGCCGGGCTGCTGCCAGCCTTCTTCCTCGGCACCGGCGAGCCCGAGGTCGCGATCGCGCGCGCCGACATCGACGCGCATGAGGACGCGGCCCGCCTGACGCTCGCGACGCGCGCGCGGCTGCCGGTCGAGGGCGCGGAGGATGCGGAGATCGTCGCATTCCGCAGCCCCGAAAGCGGCGACGAGCATATCGCGTTGCTGATCGGCCAACCCAATGGCGAGCCGCCGCTGGTCCGGCTGCATAGCGAGTGCCTGACGGGCGACGTGCTCGGCAGCCTGAAATGCGATTGCGGGCCGCAGCTGCACGCCGCGATTCACGCGATTCGCGACAGTGGTTGGGGCATCCTGCTCTACCTGCGGCAGGAAGGGCGCGGGATCGGGCTGGTCAACAAGCTGCGCGCCTATGCGTTGCAGGACCAGGGCTATGATACGGTCGATGCGAACACGCGGCTGGGCTTTGCGGTCGATGCGCGCGATTTCGGCGTGGCGGCGCGGATGCTGACTTTGCTCGGGCAGCGCGACGTGCGGTTGCTGACGAACAACCCGGCCAAGGTCGCCGGGCTGGCGGCGGCGGGTGTGACGGTGATCGAGCGCGTGCCGCATTTCCTGCCATCCAATCCGCATAACGCGCAGTATCTCGCGACGAAACGCGATCGCACGGGGCACCAGTTCTGACCGACATTTCTCCTTCCAGACGCCTGATCGTCGTGTTCGGCGCGGCGGTCCGTCCCGACGGCAGCCCGAGCCCGACGCTCGCGCGGCGGATCGCATTCGCGGCGGCGGCGGCGGCGCGCTATGTCGATGCGGACCTGTTCTGCTCGGGCGCCAAGGGGACGCACGGGCCGTCCGAGGCGTCGGTGATGGCGGACATGCTGGCCGAGACGGTCGACCGGTCGCGGATCCATCTCGACGAGGCGAGCGTCGATACGTTGCAGAGCGTGGTCGCCGCGACCGCGTTCGCGCGTGCGGGCGACTATGCGCAGTGCATGATCTGTACCGACGGCTATCACCAGCCGCGGATCCGCATGCTGTTCACGATGCTGGGGATGCCCGCGAGCGCGATCCATGTGCCGCATGGGGGGAGCCGTCGGTATCAGCTGAAGATGCGGACTCGAGAGGCGGCGGCGATTCCGTATGACCTGGTCGCGGGGATCGGGGCGATCTGGCGGCGCAAGCGGGGCTAACCGCCACCGCGGACGCGTTGCGTTTGCGTCGTCCTCAAGCCAGCACCTCCCCGGCGAAGGCCGGGGTCCAGTTGGGAAGGCCGATGTAACGAAGGTCCGTCCGCCGTTTTTGCCGTTCCCCGACTGGACCCCGGCCTTCGCCGGGGGGGTAGCTATCACTGGCTGGCTTGTCCCCGACGTCAAGAACCGGGGCGAGCTTATCCCAGCAGTCGCGCGACGTCGTCGAAGCTGTCGGCCAGCGCGTCGACGCCGATCGCCTTCAGTCGTGCGCCATGGTCTACGTTGCAATGAGAGCCGGCGGACAGGCCGATGACATAGCCGCCAGACGCCACCGCGCCGGTCGCGCCGACGGGCGAATCCTCGAGGATCGCGGTCCGTGCGATGTCGACGCCGAGCTGGCGCGCGCCGAACAGGTACAGGTCGGGCGCGGGCTTGCCGTTCGTCACATGTTCGCGGCCGCTGTAGAGATGATCGCCGAACGCGTCGCGCAGGCCGATATGCTCGAGATGCCGCGCGATCCAGCTGACCGGGCTCGACGAGACGATCGCCTTGGGCAGGTCGGCGGGGAGCGACCGGACGAACGCCACCGCCCCCTCGATCGCGTCGACGCCCGCGGCCATGACACGCGCGTCCTCGGCCTGCCGTGCGGCGTAGAACTCGTCGGGCAGCGGCCGGTCGATCCAGCGCTCGATCGCGTCGATGAACTGCGGCCCGGCGAGCCCCATGAAGTTCGCCATCGACTCCTCGGCGGTGGTCGGATGCCCGGCGGCAGTGAGCCACTCCGCAATGTGGCGGTTGCCGACCGCTTCGCTGTCGATCAGGACGCCGTCGAAGTCGAACAGCAGCGCGTCGAATTTCATGCCGCGACGCCCCGAGCACCGAACAGCGCGCTGCCGATGCGGACATGCGTCGCGCCGATCGTCACCGCGGTCTCGAAATCGTCGGACATCCCCATGCTGAGCCCGGTCAGCCCGTGGTCGCGTGCGAGCTTGGCGAGGAGCGCGAAATAGGGTGCCGGCTCGATATCGGCGGGCGGCAGGCACATGAGGCCGGCGATCGGCAGCCCGGCGGCGCGCGCCTTTCCGAGCAGCGCGGGCAGCTCGGCGATCGCGCAACCGCCCTTTTGCGGTTCGTCGCCGATATTGACCTGGAGGAAACAGTCGGGGCGACGATCGCCCGCGGCCATCGCCTTGCCCAGCGCCTCGACCAGCGAGGGGCGATCGACCGCGTGGATGCAGTCGAACAGCGCCACCGCCTCCGCCGCCTTGTTCGACTGGAGCTGGCCGATCAAATGGAGTTCGACGCCGGGATAGGCCGCGCGCAGGGCGGGCCATTTCTCCGCCGCCTCCTGAACGCGGTTCTCGCCGAACACGCGCTGGCCCTGTTCGAGCAGCGGCACGATCGCGGCGGCGGGGTGCGTCTTGGAAACCGCGATGAGCGTGACGTCGGTCACGCGGCGATCGGCGATGTCGGCGGCCTTGGCGATCCGCGTGCGGATGGACTCGAGCGGCGTGGTGTCGTCAGATGTCATGGCCCGCGCTATAGGCAGCGACGTGCCGGTTCGAAAGCCCATCCCCGAACGCTGGTTGATGACCGACGAGCGGATGGGCGACGCCTTGTGGCCCGCGCTCCGGCGATTGCCGCCCGGATCCGGCGTGGTGTTTCGGCATTACGCAACCCCGGCGGCGGCGCGACGCGGGCTGCTGCGGCGTGTTCGACGGCTGGCGCACGCGCGGCGGCTAGTGCTGGTGGTGGCCGGAATCTCTGCGATTCGCGCCGACGGCGTTCATGGTGGTGCACGCACATGCGGGATCAGGACGTGGCCGGCACATTGCCGGACCGAAGCCCTGGCAGGCCTGCGCGCGAGTGCCGATGCGCTGTTCGTGTCGCCCGTCTACGCCACGCGATCGCATGACGGCGCGGCCGGGTTGGGTCCGGCGCGGACGATGCGGATCGCGCGCGGGCTTGGCATGACGGTCATTGCGCTCGGCGGGATGGACGCGGCGCGGTGGCGGCGGATCCGACGGTTCGGGTTCCACGGCTGGGCCGCGATCGACGCGTGGATCCGCTAGGGTCGGGCGAGGCCGTCGGCTGCTAGCGGCGAGCCCCCCTCCCCCGTCATCCCAGCGGACGCTGGGATCTTGGCGTTTGACGGGTGTCGCGAGCCACGAGAAATACCCCAGCTTTTGCCGGGGTGACGAGTTGTTTCGCTGGCGCGACGGGATAGGGTGAAGTGACGCGGGATCGCTCTGTGGCCGGCATACTCTCGGCAAGCCACCGTCACAGCGTTTAGAAGCGGAAGGCGGTGCCCAGATACACGGCCTGGCTGTCGCGGCGATCGTCGTCGACCTTCACGAAGCGCTCGCGGTCCGAGCGATAGCGGACGCCGGCGGTCACGGCCAGGTTGCGCGTCAGCGAATAGGAGCCGCCGAGATCGACCGAGTAGCTCGGCATTTCCTCGATCAGGTGCGGCGTGTTCGCCAGCGGACGATCGGCCGCAGCCTTGACGGTGCCACTGAACCGCTTGGCGCTGTAGCTGATCGCCAGATCGGCCGCCTGACGGCTGCCTGGCAGACCGCCGAGATCGAGCTTGTTCACGTCACCCGAGATCGCGAACCGCTTCCAGCCAACCGACATGCCGAGGCTGTAGGCGATCGGCGCGATGCCGACGGTCGGCGTCGTCGAGGCGAGGCTGGCCGTATTGGCGATGCCGCGGTTGGTCTGCGCACGGACCGCGACGGTCACCGCGCGGTTGTCCTGCCGCGTTTCGGCAGGCGTGAAGCGGAAGCTGCCGGCGTCGAAGCCACCGCGCGCGAACATCGCGGCAAGGCGGGGGTCGGCGGCGGCGGGCGTGAACGAGCCGATACCGCGCACGGCGGCAACATTACGCTTGGCGATGCGCGCGGGCTGTTCGCTGGCGCCGAACGCGGGCGCGACGATCGCGGCGGTGGCGACAAGCGCCCCGGCAATCACCCCGACTATTCCCCCACGCGTCATCACAACGAATCTGTCCTTCGAATCCCGTAATCGGATCCTGTTAAACAGCACCTAACATGAATTGATCCATAGCAAAGGTCGCAGGCCTGCGCATTCTCCCCCTTCGTCACCGAATTGTCCGACAGTGTTGCAATCAGCACACAGATTGCCGCGTTAGCGCTGCCGATCGCAGCGTGTTCCGCTGCCCAAGCGGTACCCGCCCGGGCGCTCGTCAGCCGATGCGGGCGTCTGCTTGCGGGCGCGCGGGCACGCCTGTAGAGCAAGGGCTGATTTTCTTGCCAGGATGATGCCCATGTTCCGCCGCTCGCGTATCGCAGTCGTGCTGTTTGCCCTGCCCCTCGTCGCATGCGGCGGCGGTTCCGCGCGTCCGAAGGCGGATCTTGCCGCGTCGAAGATCACGACGATCGGCGTCAACAGCTATCTGTGGCGCGCGAGCCTCGATACGCTCGGCTTCATGCCGCTGCTCCAGACCGATTCCAATGGCGGCGTGATCGTGACCGACTGGTACATCAACCCGCAGACCCCAACCGAGCGGATGAAGGTGACGGTGTCGATCCTCGATCAGGATCTGCGCGCCGATGCGCTGCGCGTGGCTGCGTTGCGTGAAGTGAACCTGCGCGGCCAGTGGGTGTCGTCGCCGGTCCAGGCTGCGACCACGCAGAAGCTTGAGGATATCATCCTCACCAAGGCCCGCGACCTGCGTCGCGCCTCGATCGCGGGCTGAGGACAGACTCATGGCGTCGCGTTTCAATGCGTTGAAGGCGGACGCGGCGTGGCAGAAGGTCTGGGACGAGCGCAAGACGTTCGCCGCCGACGATTCTTCGACCAAGCCGCGCTCGTACGTGCTCGAGATGTTCCCCTATCCGTCGGGGCGCATCCATATGGGGCATGTCCGGAACTACACGATGGGGGACGTGCTCGCGCGGTTCCGTCGGATGAAGGGCATGGAAGTGCTCCATCCGATGGGCTGGGACGCGTTCGGCATGCCTGCTGAGAATGCGGCGATGGAAAAGGGCGTGCATCCGGGCACTTGGACGCGCGCCAACATCGCGACGATGAAGGCGCAGCTGAAGCGCCTCGGCTTCGCGCTCGACTGGACGCGCGAACTGGCGACGTGCGAGCCCGACTATTACGGGCATGAGCAGGCGCTGTTCCTCGACCTGTTCGCGGCGGGGCTCGTCTACCGCAAGGAATCGGCGGTCAACTGGGATCCGGTCGACATGACCGTGCTTGCCAACGAGCAGGTGATCGACGGGCGCGGCTGGCGCTCCGGCGCGCTGGTCGAGCGGCGCAAGCTGTCGCAGTGGTTCCTGAAGATCACCGACTTCGCCGACGAGCTGGTCGACGGTCTCGGCGCGCTCGAGCATTGGCCCGACAAGGTCAAGCTGATGCAGGAGAACTGGATCGGCCGCAGCCAGGGGTTGCAGTTCAAGTTCGCGCTCGCGGGCAATGCGACCGGCATCGAGTCGGTCGAAGTGTTCACGACTCGCCCCGACACGATGTTCGGATCGAGCTTCGTCGCTGTGGCCGCGGATCATCCGATCGCACGCGCGATCGCCGAGACGAACTCCGATGCGGCCGCGTTCATCGAACTGTGCAAGCGTGGCGGCACCACCGCGGCCGAGCTCGATACGCAGGAGAAGCTGGGCTTCGACACCGGTATCCGCGCGACGCATCCGCTCGACAAGAGCTGGGAACTCCCCGTCTACATCGCGAACTTCGTGCTGATGGAATACGGCACGGGCGCCGTGTTTGGCGTGCCCGCGCATGACCAGCGCGATCTCGATTTCGCGCGCAAATACGACCTGCCGGTCAAGCGCGTCGTCAGCGAAGGCGATGACGCGGCCCCCGTATTCGTCGGCGACACCGCCTGGACGGGTGCCGGCAATCTGGTGAACTCGCACTTCCTCGACGGGATGGACATCGAGGACGCCAAGCGCACCGTGATCGAGCGCGCCGAGGGCGAAGGCTGGGGCAAGGGCACGACCGTGTTCCGCCTGCGCGACTGGGGCGTCAGCCGCCAGCGCTATTGGGGCACGCCGATCCCGATCATCCACTGCGACGCGTGCGGCGCAGTGCCGGTGCCCAAGGACCAGCTGCCGATCGTGCTGCCCGAGGACGTGTCGTTCGACATCCCCGGCAACCCGCTCGATCGCCATCCGACGTGGAAGCACGTCCCCTGCCCTGCTTGCGGCGCCGACGCGCGGCGCGAGACCGATACGCTCGACACGTTCGTCGATTCGTCGTGGTATTTCATCCGCTTCGCCAGTCAGCCCGACGCGAAACCGTTCGACCGGACGGGCGCGGAGAAGTGGCTGCCGGTCAACCAGTATATCGGCGGCGTCGAGCATGCGATCCTGCATCTGCTCTACGCGCGCTTCTGGACGCGCGCGCTCAAGCATATCGGCATGCTCGACATCGCCGAGCCGTTCGCCGGGCTGTTCACGCAAGGCATGGTCACGCACGAGACGTACAAGTCGGCGGACGGCCGCTGGCTCGGCCCCGACGACGTGCGCGACGGCATCGAGATCGCGACGGGTGACGCGATCACCGTGGGTCGCATCGAGAAGATGTCGAAGTCGAAGAAGAACGTGGTCGATCCCGAGCCGATCGTCGACCAATATGGCGCCGACGCGGTGCGCTGGTTCGTGCTCTCCGACTCGCCCCCCGAGCGCGATCTCCCCTGGGGCGAATCGGGCATCGAAGGCGCCTGGCGGTTCGTGCAGCGTCTCTGGCGGCTGATCGAGTCCGACGACGTGGCGAAAGCCGAAGGTGAAGACGTCGCGTTGCGTAAGCTATGCCATCGCACTACGGTCGGTATCGAGAACGATATCAATGCCTTGCAGTTCAACAAGGCCGTCGCTCGGCTCTATTCTCTTTGCAGCGCGATCGAGAAGGCAGCACCCTCCGCGGATCGCGAAGAGGCGGTCCGGATGCTGCTGCTGCTCGTCAGCCCGATGGTGCCGCACGTCGCCGAGGAAGCCTGGGCGACCGCGGGGAATGACGGCCTGATCGCCGACGCTGCCTGGCCGATCGTCGATCCGGCGCTGCTGGTGGACGATGAGGTCACGATCGCGGTGCAGGTCAACGGCAAGCTGCGTGATACGCTGGTGTTTCCCAAGGGCGCACCCAAGGACGAGGTCGAGGCCGCCGCGCTCGCTTCGGAGAAGATCGTCCGCCTGCTCGAGGGCAAAGCGCCCCGGAAAGTGATCGTCGTGCCCGACCGTCTCGTGAACATCGTCGCATGAAGCAGCTGGCGATCCTCGGCGCGCTGGCGCTGGCACCGCTCTTGTCCGGCTGCGGGCTGCATCCGCTCTATGCGGGGGGCAGCAGCGGTCCGGTCGCGGGCGCGCTCGGCCAGGTCGAGATCGCGCCGATCGCGGGCAAGAACGGCTGGCTGATGGCGACGGCTCTCAGAGATCGCCTGCCCTCGAACGGCGCGCCGGCGCTGTACCGGATCGATATCCGCCTCGACGACCAGATTAGCGGGCTCGGCGTGCGGACCGACGACAGCGTCTCGCGCGAACGCCGGACACTGCGCGCGCGCTATCAGCTGGTACGGATCGGCGACGGCTCGGTTCTGCTCGACGCCACCGCGGGCTCGGATGCCGGCATCGACGTCGTCCGCTCCGAATATGCGACGATCGCGGCGGAGAACACTGCGCTCGAACGCCTGTCGCAGATCGTCGCCGACCAGATCGTCGCGCGCATCGCGCTGTACGCGCGCAATACGCCTGCCGTCGGCGCGGCGCAGGGCACCGCGCCGGCGAAGTGAAGGCGTCCGCGGGCCAGATTCGCGGTGCGCTGGCCAAACCGGGTGCGGAGATCCGCCTGTACCTGCTGCACGGCCCCGACGAAGCCGGCGCAAGCGACCTTGCGCGCCTGCTCGCCAAGGCGATGGGGGCGGATGCCGAGCGCGTCGATCTCGACGGCGCGACGCTCAAAAGTGATCCCGGCCGGCTGACCGACGAGGCCGCGTCGCTGTCGCTGTTCGCGGGGGCGCGGTTCGTCCGCGTCGCCTCGGCGGGCGAGGAGAGCCTGGAGGCGTTCACCAATTTGTTGGCCGCCGAACGCGTCGGCAACCCCGTCGTCGCGATCGCACCGAGCGTCAAATCGACCGCGAAGATCGTCAAGCTCGCGATCGACTCGCCGCGCGCGATGGCGTTCGCCTGCTACGCCCCGACCGCGCAGGATGCGGAGCGGCTGGCGACGACGATCGCGAGCGAGAACGGGCTGCGCCCTGTCCCCGGCGTCGCGCGACGGCTGGTCGACACGACCGGCGGGGATCGCGCGGTCATTTCTCGCGAGATCGAGAAGCTGGCGCTCTACCTCGACGCCGCCCCCGATCGGCCGGCGGACCTCGATCATCACGCGCTCGACGCGGTCGGCGCCGACCTCGGCGATGCGGAGATGAGCCGCGCGATCGATGCGGTGATCGAGGGACGCGTCGACGATCTCGGCGCCGAACTGGCTGTCCTCGACGAGGCAGGGACATCGCCGATCCCGTGGCTCCGCCAACTCGTCCGCCGCCTCATCGCGCTGGCCGACATGCGCGGCGAGGTCGACCGTGGCGAAGCGGTCGACGTCGTGATGAAGCGCCACAGAGTGTTCTTCAAGGAAGAGGCGAGCACCGCACGCTCGCTGCGCCGCTGGTCGCCCGTCATGCTCGCAACCGCGATCCAGCGTGTCCGGACCGCAGAGCGCGCCATCATGGCGTCGGGGAATGCCGGCGGGGTTGTAGCCGAGGCCGCCATCGTCGCGCTGTCGCAGGCGATAGCACGGCGCAACTGACGCCTCCGCTTCCTAAACCCTTAGTCCCAATCCCCCGTTCGTCCTGAGCGAAGTCGAGGGATGGTCCCGCACGCAGGTGCTTCGACTTCGCTCAGCACGAACGGGAGGGGGATTGGTCCGGGCTCGCCCGCGACCTAGATCGCCCCGCCCGTCAGCCGCTGACACACCATGTCGAGCTGATCCAACGTCGAATAGCTGAGGGTCAGCGTGCCGCCCGTCTCGGTATGCGCGACGCGCACCTGCAGCCCCAGCAAATCCGCCAGCTGCCGCTCGAGCGCCGCGATATCCGCGTCGGGGATCCGCGCCTCGGCCGGCTTGCCGCTGCGGCTCCGGCCAGGCTTCGCATCGCGTGCAAGCTTCTCGGTTTCGCGCACCGACAATCCGCGCGCGACGACCTGATCCGCCAGCGTCTCGACGTCGGGCGACCCGAGCAACGCGCGCGCATGGCCCATCGACAGCGATCCATCGACGACCTGCGACTGGACCTGCGCGGGCAGCTCGAGCAGGCGCAGCAGGTTCGCGACATGGCTGCGCGACTTGTGGACGATCTTGGCGAGCACCTCCTGCGTGTGGCCATATTCGCCGGCCAACCGCTGATAGGCCTGTGCCTCTTCGATCGCGTTGAGATCCTCGCGCTGGATGTTCTCGATCAGCGCGATTTCGAGCGTCTCGGCGTCGTCGAAGTCGCGAACGACGACCGGCACCTCGTGCAGCCGCGCGCGCTGCGCCGCGCGCCAGCGCCGCTCGCCCGCGACGATCTGATAGTCGTGACCATGCGGCCGGACGACGATCGGCTGGATCAGCCCGCGCGACGCGATCGACGCCGCAAGTTCGTCGAGCATCGCCTCGTCGAAATGCCGGCGCGGCTGATCGGGATGTGGCGACAGCGAACTGACCGGGAGCATCCGGACGCCCGACGATTGCGGCGCTGACGCCCCATCGGCCGACACCGGTGCCTCGCGTGCCATCTCGCCGAGCAGCGCGTTGAGGCCCCTGCCCAGCCCCGGGCGGCCGCGCTTGTTCTCGCTCATGCCGCGGCCTGCGCGGTAGCGGGCAATCGACCGATCAGCTCACGCGCCAGCGCGATATACGCCTGCGACCCCGAGCACCGGTGATCGTAGATCAACGCGGGCAACCCATGGCTCGGCGCCTCCGACAGCCGCACGTTACGCGGGATCACCGTTTCGAACACCACTTTCCCCAAGACAGCACGGACGTCGGCCGAGACCTGGTCGGTCAGCCGGTTGCGCCGATCGAACATCGTCAGCGCGACACCCAGGATCGACAAGCCCGGATTGAACCGCTGGCGGATCCTCTCGACCGTGCTCAACAACTGCGACAACCCCTCGAGCGCGAAAAACTCGCACTGCAACGGCACAAGCAACGAGTCCGCCGCGACCATCGCGTTGATCGTCAGCAGGCCGAGCGACGGCGGGCAATCGATCAGCGCGATGTCCCACGGCCCCTGCGCCGCCTTCACCGCGCGATCGAGCCGGTGCGTGCGCGCATCGAAATCGACCAGCTCGATCTCGGCCCCCGACAGGTCGACCGTCGCCGGCACGATATCGAGCCGCGGAACGCGCGTATGCACCACCGCCTCTTCGATCGAGGTCTCGCCGACGAGGACGTCGTAGCTCGAGCGTTCGCGCTGCGAATGGCCGATGCCGAGCCCGGTCGATGCGTTGCCCTGTGGATCGAGATCGACCAGCAGAACGCGCATGCCCGTCGCCGCCAGCGCGGTCGCGAGATTGATGGCGCTGGTGGTCTTGCCCACCCCACCCTTTTGATTGGCGACCGCGATGGTGATCATCGCGCGCTCACCGTATCCAGCACCACGATCGACGACTCCGGGTTCGTGACGCTTTGTTTCACGTGGAACATAAACCGCCAATGCTGCTTGAGCGCGGCCAGCTCTTCCTCATCGAAACGCCCCCGAGGAAGCAGCCACCGCGTCTCCTTTGTGGCGCAGTGCGCCGCGCCACGCAAAAGGTTTTGCAGCGATGCGACCGCGCGCGCGGAAATGATCACGGCGTCGGCGGTGGCGTTCTCGACCTTCGACGCGTGGACGCGGACCTGCCCACCGAGCCCGAGCCGGGCGACGCAGAGCTGGAGGAAGTCCGTCCGGCGACGGCGCGGCTCGACGAGATCGACCGGGCCATCGCGCACGAGCGCGACGACCATGCCGGGAAAGCCCCCGCCTGTGCCGATATCGAGCCAGCGTTTCGCGCCCGTGTCGGCGCCCGCGAGCGGGACGAGCTGGAGCGAGTCGACGACGTGGCGGTCCCAGATCGTCGGGATCGTCGACGGCGCGATCAGATTCTGATTCGGTGTTTCCGCGACGACCATGTCGACGAACGCCGCCAATCGCTCGGTGGCTTGGAGCCCGAAACGGTCGGTGACCCAGGCCTTTGCGTCGTCTTCGGTCATGCGGGGACTCGTTTCGTATGCAATAGGACCGCCGACAACGCGGCGGGCGTGATCCCGCGGACGCGGGCGGCAGCCGCCAGCGAGGTCGGGCGGGCGGCGCTCAGGCGATCGATCATCTCGTTCGACAGGCCGGGTATGCGATCATAGGCCAAATCCTCGGGGAGGCGGATCGCCTCGTCGGCACGCAGCCGCGCGACCTCCTGCGCCTGCCGTTCAATATACGGCGCGTAGCGGGCGTCCTCTAAGACTTCGTCAACGACCGCGGTCGGAATGGCAGTGGCGGCATCCGGCGCGACATGCGCGAGCGTCACGCCGTCGAACCGCAGCCAGTCGAACGCCGTCCGCCGTGCGCCGTCACGGCCGATGCCCGCCCCCAGGTCGGCGACATGGGTCGCGGTGCGTTCGCAGTCGAGCGAGGATCGGAAGCGGGCGCGATGCTCAGCCAGCGCGTGCTGGTGCGCGAGACGCTCCGAACCGAGGCATCCAGCCGCTTCGGCAATGCCGCCAAGCCGCGTCTCGGCATTGTCCGCCCGCAGCGACAACCGGAACTCGGCGCGCGCGGTGAGCATACGATAGGGCTCTGTCACGCCCTGGAGCGTGAGGTCGTCGATCATGACGCCCAGATAGCTCGACGCGCGATCGAGGATCACGGGCGCCAGGTCGCACGCATAGGCCGCGGCGTTGAGCCCGGCGACGAGCCCCTGCCCGGCCGCTTCCTCATACCCCGTCGTCCCGTTGATCTGGCCAGCGCAGAACACGCCGTCGATCGCGCCCAGCGCCAGCCTTGTGTCGAGCGCGCGCGGATCGATATGGTCATACTCGACCGCATAGCCCGGCATCGTCACGCCCACGCGTTCGAGACCGGGGATGCTCGCCAGCATCGCGGCCTGGACCTCGACCGGGAGCGAGGTCGACAGCCCGTTCGGATAGACCGTCGCGTCGTCGAGCCCTTCGGGTTCGAGGAAGACTTGGTGTCCGTCGCGGTCGCCGAAGCGATGGACCTTGTCCTCGATCGACGGGCAATAGCGGGGCCCGGCTGCCTCGATCGCGCCAGTGAACAGCGGCGACCGATGGAACGCCTCGCGGATGATCGCGTGCGTCCGGTCGGTCGTGCGCGTGATGGCGCAGGCGATCTGCGGGAGCGGACGCGCGTGCGTCATCGGCGACATCGTCCAGGGATCAACATCCGACGGCTGCTCGGCAAGCGCGCCCCAGTCGATCGTGCGACCGTCGAGCCGGGGCGGTGTCCCCGTCTTCAGCCGCGCCATCGGCAGGTCGCGTGCGCGAAGCTGGTCGGCGAGTGGCTTGGCCGCGCGCTCGCCGATGCGACCGCCCTCTTCGCGGTCGTCGCCGCGGAAGATGCGGCCGCCAAGAAACGTGCCCGTCGCCAACACGACTGCGCGCGCCTTGATGATCGCACCGTCCGCCAGCACGACGCCCGCCATGCGATCGCCCTCGAAATGGAGCGCGATGGCCTCCCCTTCGACGATCGACAGCCCCGCGGTCGCCGCCAGCATCGTCTGGATCGCCTGCGCATAGAGCCGGCGATCAGCCTGGATCCGCGGCCCCTGGACCGCCGATCCCTTGCTGCGATTGAGCATGCGGTAGTGGATCGCGGCGGCGTCTGCGGCGCGTCCGATCAATCCGTCGAACGCGTCGACTTCGCGAACCATATGCCCTTTGCCGAGCCCGCCGATCGCAGGATTGCAGGACATGGCGCCAATATGCCGCGCGTCGAATGACACGAGCGCGGTGCGCGCGCCCCTGCGCGCCGCCGCGGCTGCGGCTTCGGTTCCGGCATGGCCACCGCCAACCACCACTACATCGAACATGCCACCGCCCTAGAACGGCGCAGGGAGCGCGTCAAAGATGTTCCACGTGGAACATCACTTGCCGATGCAGAAACGCCCGAACAGCGCGTCGAGCATCTCCCCCGTCGCGTCGAGGCCGAGAACGCCAGCGAGGATCGCGCGGGCCTGGCGGAGGTGCTCGGCGACGATGAGCGCATCCGAACCGGGATAGCGCAGCGCGTCGACGGCGAGACCGCATTGCCGTCGCTGGTGCGCCTTGAGCGCGATCGCGTCGCTGCGCGGGAGCATCGCCGCCGCGCGCGTATGCAAGGCCGCCCATAGCCGATCGAGCGACCCGCGATCGGTCTGCGCGATGGCCAGCGCGCGGCCCACCGGGATCTCGCCCCGCCCCGGCAGATCGGCCCGCGCGTGGATCCAGATCGCGTCCGCGCGCGGCGGTGGCGTGTCGGCCAGCCAGAGGACGATGTCCGCAGCGGCCAGCGCATCCTCGGCACGCGTCACGCCGATCGCCTCGATCGGATCCTGCGTGTCGATCAGCCCCGCGGTATCGGTCAGCACATAGGCGACGCCGTCGCGCGTCACGGGCAGTTCGATCCGGTCGCGCGTCGTCCCCGAGATCGGCGAGACGATCGCCGCATCGCGCTCGCCGAGCAGATTGAGCAATGTCGACTTGCCGCTGTTGGGCGGGCCGCCGATCACGACACGCAGGCCGTCCTTGAGCCGCTCGACCGGCGGTGCGGCGACCACCGCTTCGATCTCGTCGGCAAGCGCATCCACCCCGGCGACGATCGCGTCGAACGCCGCGCCGTCGCTGGCGACGTCGTCCTCGTCGGCAAAGTCGAGTATCGCCTCGATCCGCGCGGACAGCATCGCGACCGAGTCCATCCAGCCGCGCACCGCCTGGCTTACCCGCCCTTCCGCCGCGGTCATTGCCGCGACGCGCTGCCCCTCGGTTTCGGCTTCGAGCAGGTCAGCGAGGCCCTCGGCTTCGGCGAGGTCGATGCGACCGTTGGTCAGCGCGCGGCGGGTGAACTCACCAGGCTCGGCGGGACGAAGCCCGGCAACCGCGGAAAAGGCCTGCTCGACCGCGGCGATCACCGCGCGACCGCCGTGGCAGTGGAGCTCGACGAGATCCTCGCCGGTCGCGGTGTTGGGGCCGGGGAAGACGATGACCAGCGCGCGGTCGAGCAACGCGCCGTCCGCATCGCGCAAGCCCCGCAGGCTCGCATGACGCGGCGCGGGCAGCGGCCCTGCCAGCGCCTGCGCTGCTGCGAACGCGTGCGGCCCGCTCACCCGGACGACGGCGATCGCCGCTGGCGGGCGCCCGCTCGATACCGCGAAGATCGTTTTCACGGGAAACTCAGCTGCTTTTCGTCGCGGTGTCGAACAGGCGTTTCCACATCGCCATCCCCGCCTCGCCCATCGGCTGCCACCCGCGCATCATCGATTCGAGCATCTCGGGCTTCATCTGGCCGTCGGGAATCGCGTCCATCATCATCGCGACATAGCGATCATGGATCGGCGTCAGATCGGGTAGGCCGACCGCGCGGCGCGCCTCTTCCGGGGTACATTCGATCTCGATATTCATCTTCATGTGCGGCACCCCCGATGACGCTTGAGCGGCCGATCGGGGCGCTGCATAGCAAGGCCATGTATGCGCGCGATGCCGCCTCGATCGCAACGCCAATCGGGCTGGTCCGCGTGACCGGTACCGCGGACCTAATCGACTCGATTGCGATACTTGCGAGTGGCGAGGCCGTCCCGAGCGATGCGCCTGCAATCCGCGAGGCATTGCGACAGATCGAGGCGTATTTCGCGAAGCGGCTGACGGCGTTCGACCTGCCGCTCGCCCCCTCGCCTACCGACCGCGGCGCGGTCCTCCGCCAGGGAATCGTCGACATCGGCTACGGCCAGACCGCGAGCTACGGCGCGCTCGCCAAGGCGATCCGGTCGAGCCCGCGCGCGATCGGGCAGGCGTGCGCGCGCAATCCGTTTCCGATCGTCGTCCCCTGCCACCGAATTCTGGGAGCCGGGGGCAGGCTTGGTGCGTATTCCGCGGGCAACGGCCCCATCACGAAATCCAGGCTGCTCGACCACGAACGGCCGCAAGGAGGATTGCTATGACGAACACCACCACGATCTCGACGCTCGCCGGCGATGGCGACTTCACCGCGTATCGCGCGACCCCGGCCGGCACGCCCAAGGCCGCGATCGTCGTGATCCAGGAGATCTTCGGCGTGAACGCCGGGATCCGCCGCAAGTGCGATACGCTCGCCGAAGCCGGCTATCTGGCGATCGCGCCCGACTTGTTCTGGCGGCTCGAGCCCGGCATCGAGCTCGATCCCGACATCAAGCCCGAGTTCGACCGGGCACTCGAACTGATGGGCCAGTTCGACCAGGACAAGGGCATCGCCGATATCGAGGCGAGCATCCGCGCGGCGCGTGCCGAACTGGGTGACGGAACCAAGGTCGGCGTGGTCGGCTACTGCCTCGGCGGACGCCTCGCGTTCATGACCGCGGCGCGCACCGACGTCGATGCGAGCGTCGGCTATTATGGCGTCGGGATCGACGGGCTGCTCGGTGAGAAGCATGCGATCGCGCATCCGGTGCTGCTCCACGTTCCCGAGGAGGATCACTTCGTCGACAAGGATGCGCAGGCGGCGATGCATGCCGGGCTCGACGATCACCCCAAAGTCACGATCTACGATTACGCGGGCGAGGATCACGGCTTCGCGACAGAGTTCGGCGAGCGCCGGTCGGACGCGTCGGCGAAGCTGGCGGACGAGCGGACGGCCACGTTCTTCGCGGAGCATCTGGGCTAAGGGCGCACGCCCTCCCCTCAACCATCGTCATTCCCGCGAAGGCGGGAATCCATACTGGCTGGCGTCGCTTAAAAATCGCCGCCCTTTGGGAATATGGATCCCCGCCTGCGCGGGGATGACGATAGGGTCTGTGTCGGGGCGGGAAACGCCCGGCATGACGAGCCAGCGACGGACATGAAAAAGGCCTCGCCGGACGATCCCGGCGAGGCCTTTTTGCTATTTCGAGAACGGCGCGATCAGCCGAGCAGCGAGATGATCCCGAGCGTTTCGCCAGTGCCGACCCAGCCTTCGTAGATCATCTTCACCGCGACGACGAGGATCACCGCGAGGCCGATATAGGCGATCCAGCGATACTTGTTGATGACGCGCGCGATGTAGTTCGCCGCCAGACCCATCATCGCGACCGACAGCAACAGGCCGATGACGAGGATGCCCGGATGCTCGCGCGCCGCGCCCGCAACCGCGAGGACGTTGTCGAGGCTCATCGACACGTCGGCGACCGCGACCGCCCAGGCGGCGCTGGCAAAGCCCTTCGACGACTTGATCCCGGAGTGCTCGTCGCCCTGGATTTCCTCCGAGCCGGCGTTCTGCGCGCCCTCGCGGATTTCGCGCCAGAACTTCCAGCTGACCCACAGCAGCAGCAGGCCGCCCGCGAAGATCAGCCCGACGATACCCATCAGCCAGGTCACAATCAGCGCGAAGAATATGCGCAGGACGAGCGCGGCGCCGATGCCGATCAGGATGACCTTCTTGCGCTGGTCGGCGGGAAGCCCCGCGGCGAGCGCGCCGACGACGATCGCATTGTCGCCCGCGAGGACGAGGTCGATCATCAGGACCGATCCGAACGCGGCCAGCGCTTTCGGATCGCCGAGGTTGGAGAAGTCGGCGACGATGTGCTGCCAGATCTCCAGCGGCGAGCCGGGTCCGGCGACTCCCGATGCGGCGGTGGCCAGCATGGCGATGATACTCAAGATGTCAGCTCCCGGTGACGGGCCACCGCCGGTGCGCGGGGGTGGCGGATTTCGAAGGGGTTAATAGCAAAGCGGCACGCGAAAGCCATTGCTCTCGCGTGCCGCTTTTTTGGGTCGGTCCGTTTGGCGGACATGGGCAAAGCCCATGTCGTCGGTCGGGGCTATGCCCCGCCGGCCGGATCGATGCGAGTCCCGCTGCAGCGTGCAGCGGGACTCGCATCGATCACTGATTCATGGAATCGAAGAAATTCTCGTTGGTCTTCGAATCCTTCATCTTGTCGAGCAGGAACTCCATCGCGTCGATCGTGCCCATCTGCATCAGGATGCGACGCAGGACCCACATCTTGGAGAGCTTGGCCTTGTCGACCAGCAGCTCTTCCTTGCGCGTGCCGGACTTGCCGACGTCGAGCGCCGGGAAGATGCGCTTGTCCGCGACCTTGCGGTCGAGCACGATTTCCGAGTTGCCGGTGCCCTTGAACTCCTCGAAGATCACCTCGTCCATGCGGCTGCCCGTGTCGATCAGCGCGGTGGCGATGATCGAGAGCGAACCGCCCTCCTCGATGTTGCGCGCGGCACCGAAGAAGCGCTTCGGACGCTGCAGCGCGTTCGCATCGACACCGCCGGTCAGGACCTTGCCCGACGACGGCACGACGGTGTTGTAGGCACGACCCAGACGCGTGATCGAGTCGAGCAGGATCACCACGTCCTTCTTGTGCTCGACCAGGCGCTTGGCCTTTTCGATCACCATCTCGGCGACCTGCACGTGGCGCTGCGCGGGTTCGTCGAACGTCGAGCTGACGACCTCGCCCTTCACGCTGCGCTGCATGTCGGTGACTTCCTCGGGGCGCTCGTCGATCAGAAGGACGATCAGGAACACCTCGGGGTGATTGTCGGTGATCGCCTTGGCCATGTTCTGCAACATGACCGTCTTGCCGACGCGCGGCGGCGCGACGATCAGCGTGCGCTGGCCCTTGCCTTGCGGCGAAACGATATCGATGACGCGCGCCGACTTGTCCTTGACGGTCGGGTCGGCGGGATCGAGCGTCAGCTTGCTCTCGGGGTAGAGCGGCGTGAGATTGTCGAAATTGACGCGGTGGCGCACGACGTCGGGGTCGTCGAAATTGACCGCGGTCAGCTTCACCAGCGAGAAATAGCGCTCGCCATCCTTCGGCCCGCGGATCTCGCCCTCAACCGTGTCACCGGTGCGCAGGCCGAACTTCCGCACCTGGTTCGGCGAGATGTAGATGTCGTCCGGCCCAGCGAGATAGTTGCTCTCGGGCGAGCGCAGGAAGCCGAACCCGTCGGGCAGCACTTCGATCGTGCCGAGCCCCATGATCTGGTCGCCATTGTCCGCCTGCACCTTCAGGATCGCGAACAGCAGGTCCTGCTTGCGCAGCGTCGAGGCGCTTTCGACTCCGAGCTCCTCCGCCATGCTCACCAGCTCGGCAGGCTTCTTTTTCTTCAGGTCTTTGAGATGCATGGGGATTTCCGGATAGCGATCAACGGGAACAGGTTCGGTCTGCGCGTGCGCTGGAAAGCGGAACTGGGCGAGCCGAACAGGCAGGACCACACGACCGGGCAGGACGCCAGGAGGCCGTGCTGGGGATCGAGGTAGAATTGAGGGGGCCGTTAGTCAAGCGGAGACGGGAGGGCAGTAATCCTCCCCCGCCAGGGGGAGGTGTCACCGCAGGTGACGGGGGGAGGACACGAAGCAGAGGTTACCCTTGCCGCCCCCTCCGTCTGGCAAGTGCCAGCCACCTCCCCCTGGCGGGGGAGGATGGAGAAGGTCAGAACGGCTTTACGATTACCAGCACGACGATCAGCGTCACCGCGAGCGCGGGGATTTCGTTGAGCATCCGCAACTGCTTGCCCGTCAGCGTGGGCTTCCCTGCTGCGAGCTTCTTGGCATAACCGACCGTCCAGCCATGATAGCCCGACAGCGCCAGCACCAGCAGCAGCTTGAGGTGCAGCCACCCCAGCCCCGGCGCGCCGTCCGCCAGCCCGAGGTTCAGCGCCAGCGCGATCCCGAGCGCCCAGACGACGATCATCGCCGGCGTCAGGATGATGTGGCGGATCTTGCTCTCGCGCTCGACCCAGTTCGCCGCTTCGGCCGCGTTGCCGGCGGCCAGCGCCTCCTGATGATAGACGAGATAGCGTGGCAGCATGAACAGCCCCGCCATCCAGAAGATCACGAAGATCAGGTGCGCGGCCTTCACCCAGTCATAGGCCGCCCCGAGAAAACCGCTCATGTCGTGCTCCTGACGCGGGCGATGAGCTGCTCGACATGCTCCACGGGCGTGTCGGGCAGGATACCATGGCCCAGATTAAAGACGTGCGGCCGCTCGACGAACGCCGCGAGGATGCGGTCGATCGCCATATCGAGGTCCGCACCGCCCGCGATCAACGCGAGCGGATCGAGATTGCCCTGCACGGGCATGTCCGCCGGCAGCGAGGCATGCGCCCAGACCGGATCGACCGTCTCGTCGAGCCCGATCGCATCGACGCCCGTTTCGCGCGCATAGGCGGGGAGCTTGCCCCCTGCCCCCTTCGGAAAGCCGATCACCGGAACGCCGGGGCAGCGCGCATGGAGGCGCGCGACGATCGACGCGGTCGGGGCTATCACCCAGCGTTCGAACTGCGCAGGGCTGAGGCTTCCCGACCAGCTGTCGAACAGTTGGACCGCATCGACGCCCGCTTCGATCTGCCGCGCGAGATATTCGACCGTATTGTCGGCGATCGCATCGATGATCGCGCCGAACGCCTCAGGATCGCGATAGGCGAAGCGCCGCGTTTCGGACTGATCCTTGCTGCCCTTGCCCGCCACCATATAGGTCGCGACCGTCCAGGGAGAGCCCGCAAAGCCCAGGAACGTCGTCTCGGGCGGCAATGCCCCGGCGACCTTGGCGACGGTGCCGTAGACCGGCTCCAGCCGCCCCATGACCGGCTGCAACCGATCGAGCGCATGATCGACCAGCGCGGGTTCGAGCCGCGGCCCCTCGCCCACGCCGAAGCTCAGATCCTGGCCAAGCGCCCAGGGGATCATCAAGATGTCCGAGAACAGGATCGAGCCATCGAACCCGAACCGGCGGATCGGCTGGAGAGTCACCTCGGCCGCCGCGTCGGGATCGGTCGCCAGCGCGAGGAATCCCCCCTTCTCGGCACGCAACGCGCGATATTCGGGGAGGTAGCGCCCCGCCTGCCGCATAAGCCACAGCGGCGGCACGGCCTGACGCGTCCCGCGAAGAGTCGCCAGGAGTGGCTTGAAGGTTGGCGAATTGGAGGTCGGATCGGTCAGCGGAGCACCCTTCTTCTACTATAAGAAGATTCAAGAAATAGATTGTTGCAGTGGTTGGGCGGTTGAACCCGGGACTTATGCGGTGATCCCGGAATTGCCAACAGCTTGACCCTAGAGCACCGCCTCAAACGCACTGATTCGATTCAAGGCTCCCCATTACCCACAGCCTGTGGATGAAATGCGCCGCTGTGTGCGACCGTGTGGATAGAATCGCTGTTATCCACGGTGCCACCGTCGCTTGGCGAGGCGGACGAGTTACGCTAGCCGTTCTCCCCATGTTATCCACAGATTCACGCGCAACGCCCCTTCTGCTGGGGATAAAATGCCGATGATGCGGCTCCACCTCCATTTGTTGTCGGATTCGACCGGTGAGACGCTGGAGAACATCGCGAAGGCGGCGTTGGCGCAATATGATGATGTCGAAACGGTCCGCCATTTCTGGCCGATGGTGCGGACCGAGGCGCATCTCGAGCGGATCCTGCAGGAGATTGCGCAGAACCCGGGGCTGGTCGTGTTCACGCTGGTGAACCCCGCGACGCGGCGGATCCTGGAGCAGCGGTGTCTGGCCCTGGGGCTACCCGCGGTGGCCCCGCTCGACCCGGTCAACGACGCGCTTTCGGGGTTGCTGGGGCAGCAGGCCAAGGCGCGACCGGGCCGCCAGCACGTCCTCGACGCAGCCTATTTCGCGCGTGTCGATGCGATCCAGTGGACGATCGCGCATGACGACGGGATCGCCTGGGAGGAATGGGAAGAGGCCGATATCGTGCTGGCGGGCGTGTCACGTTCGTCGAAGACGCCGACCTCGATCTATCTCGCCAACCGTGGGTACAAGACCGCGAACATCCCGATCGTGGTCGAGAGCCCGCCGCCGAAGATTCTCTATGCGCTCCGCCGGCCGCTGATCGTCGGGCTGACGACGAGTGCCGACCGGCTGATCCAGGTGCGGCGCAACCGATTGCTGTCGCTCCACCAGGCGCCCGATACCTCCTATGTCGAGGAGGAGGCGGTGATGCGAGAGCTAGCCTTTGCGCGGCGGATGTTCGCGGACAATGGCTGGCCGGTGATCGACGTCACGCGCCGGTCGATCGAGGAAACCGCGGCGGCGATCATCGCGCTGTGCAACCAGCGGCGAAGCGACGACCTCGCAAAGGCCGAGGCGTGAGCCTGATCCTCGCCTCGCAAAGCGCCTCGCGCCGCGCGATGCTGACCGCGGCCGGCGTGCCGTTCGACGCGACGTTCGCCGGCGTCGACGAGGATGCGGCGAAGGCGGCGCTCCGCGACCTGTCGCCGCGCGATCTCGCGGACGCGCTGGCCGAGCTGAAAGCGTTGAAGGTGTCGGCGCGGATGCCGGGCCATCTCGTGCTGGGCAGCGACTCGCTGGTCGCGCTGGAGGACGGCACGATCCTCGACAAGCCGATCGACCGGGCGGATGCAGCGGCGCATCTCCGGCTGATGGCGGGCAAGCGCCACGATCTCTGGAGTGCGGCAGTCATCGCGGAGAACGGCACCGCGATCTGGCGGCATGTCGAGCGCGCGAAGATGCACGTCCGGCCGCTGTCCGAGGCGTTCATCGAGACGTATCTGGATGCGGAATGGCCGGCGATCTCCGGCTGCGTCGGCTGTTATCGGATCGAGGGGCCGGGTGCGCAGCTGTTCGCCAAGATCGAAGGCAGCCAGTTCACGGTGCTGGGGATGCCGCTGCTCAACGTCCTCGATTTCCTGCGCGTGCGCGGCGAGTTGCCGGCGTAGCACGAAATTTCCGATCCTCCCCCGCAAGGGGGAGGTGGCAGGCGTCAGCCTGACGGAGGGGGCGGTAGGCGAAACGCTGTTCCGTGCCCTCCCCCTCCGTCGCCTTCGGCGTTACCTCCCCCTGGCGGGGGAGGATCGTAGGCCGGTGCATGGCAATTCCGACGCGGTAGATTAAACCGGCTTCCAGACTGGATCCCCGCCGTCGCGGGGACACACGGAGCCTTGCATGACCCGACCTTATGCCGAAGTGATCGGCGATCCGATCGCGCAGTCGAAATCGCCGCTGATCCACGGCTTCTGGCTCGAGGCGCTCGGGATCGACGCCGACTATCGCCACAAGCTCGTTACACCCGACGATCTCCCTGCCTATTTCGCCGCGCACAAGGCTGATCCCGCTTGGCGCGGGTGCAACATCACGATGCCGCACAAGCTCGCCGCGCTCGACCATGTCTCCGACCCCGGCGACGTCCGCGGGTCGATCGGCGCGATCAACACCGTGTTCCGCAACCAGGCGGGCGACTGCATCGGCACCAACACCGATGCGGCAGGATTTTGGGCGCCGATCGACGATCTCGACATCGCCGGCCAGCCGGTAACGGTAATCGGCGCGGGCGGCGCGGCGCGCGCGATCCTGTTCGCGTTGTCGCGGATGGGCGTCGGCCCCGTCACGATCCTCAACCGCAATCCGCTGAAGGGGGCGGCGTTGCTGTCGGCGTTCGGGCTCAAGGGCCAGGCGTTGCCGATCGGTCCTGCCGCCCCGCCCTCGCGGTTGCTCGTCAACGCCAGCGTGCTCGGCATGATGGGTCAACCGCCGCTCGATATCGATCTCGGCGCGCTCGACCCGGATTCGCTGGTCTACGACATCGTCTATGCGCCACTCGAAACCGCGCTGCTCAAGGCGGCACGTGCGCGCGATCTCGAAACGGTCGACGGGCTGGAGATGCTGATCGGCCAGGCAGCGGTTGCGTTTGAGATATTGTTCCACGTGGAACCACCGCGCGATCGTGACGAGAACCTCCGGGCGTTGCTGGTCAAATGATCATCGGGCTGACCGGCTCGATCGGCATGGGCAAATCGGCGGTCGCGACGATGTTCGCGGACGAAGGCGTGGCGGTGTTCGACGCCGATGCGACCGTACACCGGTTGCAGGGTGTCGGTGGCCGGTTGGTCCCTGCGATCGAAGCGGCCTTCCCCGGCTCGACCGCAGACGGCGCGGTCGACCGCGCCAAGCTCGGCGCCGCGGTGTTCGGCGACGATGCCGCGATCACGCGGCTCGAAGCGATCGTCCACCCGGCGGTCGGCGAAGAGCGCGCCGCGTTCCTGGCGAAGCATGCCGGCACGCGAGTCGTGTTCGACGTCCCTCTCCTCTTCGAAACCGGTGGCGACCGGCGAGTCGACGTGATCGTCGTCGTGTCCGCCGCGCCCGACGTCCAGCGCGCGCGCGTTCTCGCGCGGCCCGGCATGACCGCGGAGAAATTCGCCGCGATTCTCGCGCGCCAGACCCCCGACGCGGAGAAGCGCGCGCGCGCGCATCATGTCATCCATACCGACACCAGCTTCGACGAAACCCGCGCGCAGGTCCGTGCGGTGCTTGCGTCCTTGGGAATCTGAGCCGATACCATCATGATGCGTGAGATCGTCTTCGATACCGAAACCACCGGCCTCAGTTTTTCAGGCGGCGACCGCATGGTCGAGATCGGCTGCGTCGAGATGGTCAACCGGGTCGAGACCGGGCGTACCTTCCACGCGTATTACCATCCCGAGCGCGACATGCCGGTCGAGGCGTTCAACGTCCACGGGCTCAGCCAGCAATTCCTGTCGGACAAGCCCCGGTTTGCCGATGCGGTCGAGGATCTTCTCGAATTCGTCGGCGACGCGCCGATGGTCGCGCACAATGCCGGCTTCGATTTCTCGTTCCTCAACGGCGAGCTGACCAAATGCGGTCGCCAGATCATCCACATGAAGCGGATGGTCGACACGCTGCAGATCGCACGCAGCCGTCATCCCGGCGCCAAGCATTCGCTCGACGCGCTGTGCTCGCGCTTCGGAATCGATCGCAGCCACCGCGTGCTGCACGGTGCGCTGCTCGACGCGCAGCTGCTCGCGCAGGTCTATGTCGAGCTGATGGGCGGCCGCCAGATCGGCCTAGGGCTGCTCGGCGACACGACCAGCAACGCCTCGACTCCGGTCGTCGCACAAGCGCCTCGGGTCGTTCGTCCGCCGCGTGTTTTCGCGGTGAGCGACGGAGACCTTGCGGCGCATGCGGCGTTTATGAAGGGGATCAAGGATCCGATTTGGGGGGCCGTGGCGTCCGGATGACGCCGGCAGGGTGGAGCCAACAGGACCGCCCGAAGACTGTAACGCCGTTAAGGAGACGACAATGGATATCCGGATTTCTGGTCATCAGGTTGACACTGGCGAAGCGCTGAACAGCCATGTGGAAGATCGACTCCAGGGTATCGCCGACAAGTATTTCTCGCGCGCCATCTCGGCGGAAGTGACGTTCGGCAAGGGGCCGCACGACGCGGGTTTCAAATGCGATATCGTCGCGCACGTGATGAAGGGCCTGGTGCTCAAGGGGCATTCCGAAGCCTATGACGCCCGCGCCGCATTCGATGGCGCCGCGGCCAAGATCGAGACGCAGCTCCGCCGCTATATGCGCCGGCTGAAGGATCGCCACGCGGGCGAAGCGGTCGCGATGGCCGAGAGCAACGGCTACGACAATGCCGGCTACACGCTGTTCCAGGAGAGCATCGAGGAGGACGATGTCGCGGACGCACCGCTGATCATTGCCGAGACGCGGGTCGATATCCCCGAGGCGAGCGTTTCCGATGCGGTGATGATGCTTGATCTGCGCAATACGGCCGCGTTGCTGTTCATGAATGCGGGCACCGGCGCGCACAACATGGTCTATCGCCGCGGCGACGGCACGATCGGCTGGGTCGAGCCACAGCGCGCGGTGGCCTCCCCTCCGCAGTAAAGAAGGGTCCATAAAGGCGCAGGTCTTGCGGCCATGCCTTTACGCCCCCGCGCAACCCGCTAAGGCGGGCGCGCGCGGGGGCGCTTGAGACACATGAAGACCATGACCGATTTCAGCGACATGCTGCGTCCCGACGCGGTGCAGAGGGGCGTGATCGCCACCAATAAGAAGGCGGTGTTCCAGCATCTCGCCGCGGTCGCGTCGGACATGATCGCTGCCGATCCGAAGACGGTCGCCGAACGACTGAGTGCGCGGGAAAAGCTCGGCTCGACCGGGTTTGGTGGCGGCGTTGCGATCCCCCACGCCAAGCTCGACGGGCTGGAGCAGGTCACCGGTGTCTTTGTCCGGTTGGCGCAACCCGTCGATTTTCAGGCGGTCGACGATCTGCCGGTCGACCTCGTCTTCATGCTGCTGTCGCCGACCGATGCGGGCGCGGTGCACCTGAAGGCGCTCGCGCGCGTTTCCCGGCGGCTGCGTGACAAGGCATTCCTCGAAAAACTGCGCGGCGCCGGATCGCCCGATGCGCTGTACGCGCTGTTCACTGCCGACGAAGTGCGCGATGCCGCCTGAGTCGGCCGGCGCAGACGCGCATTTCCGGTCGCTCGAGTCGCTCTACGCGCAGGCGCCGATCAATCGGTTCTTCGAGTCCTCGCTCGAAATCCCCGAGGTGGGCGTCGCGCGGATCCATTTCACGATCGACGAGCGGCATTATCATGCGGGCGGCGCCGCGCACGGGACGAGCTATTTCAAGATGCTCGACGATGCGGCGTTCTACGCGTCGAACAGCCTCGTCACCGATCGTTTCCTGCTGACGACCGCGTTCAACCTGCTGCTCACGCGTCCGCTGAAGGTCGGGCCGGTGATCGCCGAAGGACGCTGGATCAGCGGCAAGCGGCGCGTGTTCGTCGCCGATGCGCGGCTGATCGATGCGGACGGCGAAGAGGCGGCGCGCGGGACCGGCACGTTCATGCGCTCGCGGATCGCGCTCGCGGGCCTGCCCGGATATCGTGCGCCGGCATGAGCGGTCGGCTACCCAGCGGCGTGCTCGTCAGCGCGCTCCTCCGCCGCGTCAACGACGCCGGCGGATTCGGCGCGGTGATGGCGAAAGGCGATGCTCAGGGGGGCGCGATCCTCGTCATCGCAGTCGACAAAGCCGCCCTTCCCCGGCTGCTGGAGCGCGGAATCGGACCCGATGGACGCACCGCATTGATCGACTCGACTCCGCCCGACGACCTTGATGGCTATTGGCGGCGCCGGCGTGCGCGCGACCCGGATTTGTGGGTCATCGAGGTGGATATCGCAGCGGCGGAACGGTTCGCCGCTGAAACGATCCTGAACGATTGACTCGAAAGCCCCCCCAATAGAGGGGAATTGCAACATTGATTGGCGTTGTGCTGGGACGGGTGCGATCCGGATCAGTTACGCAGTCGGGGGGATGCTCGGACGATCGGCTTGTACGATTGCTTCCGTGGTTCAACCGCATCTGAATAAGTTTGAATGACGATTCTTCAGCGGGCTGCGACGATCGCGGTCATGACCTTCTCTCTCGCCGGCCTGCTCGGCAACAGCGCTCCCGGCAAGGCAACCGGTATCGATCGCTCGACAACCAACCTTACTGCTCTTGCCAATCTAAACGCCCTCTCCCCGCAGAATGTTCCGCAGATCGCTCCAGTCGCAACGCCCGTTGCCACCGTCGAGCCTGTCGCCGAGAACGCTGCCACGGCCGAAGCCGAAGAATTCGACACGCTCGCCCAGGCCGTCGCCGCGCAGGACAGCGCCGCCGCCGACGATGCGCTCCAGTGCCTTGCCGGCGCGATCTATTTCGAATCCAAGGGCGAGCCGCTGACCGGCCAGCTCGCCGTCGCCGAAGTCATCATCAACCGCGCCAAGTCGGGCCGTTTCCCTGCCGACGTCTGCGCCGTCGTCAAGCAGCGCGGCCAGTTCAGCTTCGTCCGCGGTGGCCAGATTCCAACGATCAACGCCGGCACCGCCTATCGCACTGCAATCGCAGTCGCCAAGGTCGCGCTCGCCGATGCGTGGAACAGCCCCGCCCAGAAGGCGCTCTACTTCAACACCGCCGATCGCCGTCCTTCGGTTCGCGCGATCAAGGTCGCCTCGATCGGCAACCACGTCTTCTATCGCTGAACGCGTCGCACTCTCGGGCGATTAGTCGCCGCCAGTGATACCACAATCCGTGAATGAGCTTGCCTCGTTCGCGGATTGTTCTATTTCCGGGCCATGCTCGACATGCCGCCGGACTCCTGCATCGACAAACCGGGATCGCCCCCCGATGCCATGATGTGCGCCGCCGACGTCGCGCGCGGCGTGATCCGGATGCTGCTGCGTCACGATCTGACCGCGATGACCGAAGTGCCCCTCGATGGTGGCCGCCGCGCCGATCTGATGGCGGTGGATGCGCGCGGGCAGATCGTCATCGTCGAGATCAAGGTGTCGCGCGCCGATCTGCTCGGCGACGGGAAGTGGCCCGATTATCTCGCGCATTGCGATCGCTATTTCTGGGCGGTACCCGCGGGGTTCGACGTCGGGCCGTTGCACGGGCCTGCGTTCCTGCCCGAGCGCACCGGGATCATCGTCGCGGACCGCTACGATGCGGCGATCGTGCGCGAGGCGCATACCACCCCCCTGCCCGCGCATGTCCGCAAGCGCGGCACGCTGGCGTTTGCGCGGCGCGCGGCGCGGCGGTTGATCGCGCAGATGGACCCGGATGCGGACGGGCTGGCGTTCTGACGCGACTCCTCCCCCGCCAGGGGGAGGTGGCACCGAAAGTGACGGAGGGGGAGGACACGGAGCAGATGTATCGCTTGCCTCCCCCC
>NZ_LMLD01000011.1:73368-93129 GCF_001421825.1 Sphingomonas sp. Leaf38
TCCCCCTTGCGGGGGAGGATGAAGAATCAGAATTTAGGGCCCGAGACCGCCTTCTTCACCTTCTTCGGGGCGTCGGCGAGGATCTTCGTCACCACGGGGTTGCGGCCGTCCTGCTTGGCATAGTCGCGCGCCGACATGCCCGCGATAATATCCGCCTGGTCGGGATCGGCCCCTTCGGTCAGCAACGTCCGGATCATGGCCACATCGCGACGCTGCACCGCTCGGATCAGCGGGGTCTCGCCCGCCGAATTGCCGAGGTTGGGGTTCGCGCCCGCCGCGGTCAGGATCGGGATCATTCCGGTCTGTCCGAGCGTCACCGCGAGCAGCAGCGGCGTGTTGCCCTTCCCGTCGCGCAAATTCGCATCCGCACCCTTCTGCAGCAGGAAGCGCAGATACACCTCGTCGCTGCGCTTGATGACGATGTGCAGCGCCCCCTCCCCGCTCGTCACGTCGCGCGTGTTGATGATGTTGCTGCCGGGCCGGCCGAGCATCTCGAGCACGTCGTTGTTTTTGGCATCGCGCACCGCGGAGAGGAACTTGTACCCCTCCGACTGACCCTGCGCGAACGCGGGCGCCGCGACGCACGCCAGCGCCGGCGTCAGGAGGGTGGCGGCGAGGATCAGGCGAATACGCATCGAGACACTTCCTTGGTTCGTCCTGGATATGGGGCAACGCTTGCGCCGCACTAGCGAACAGATCAAGGCTGGCGGCATCATGACCATGCGTTTCCTCCTGTTGTCCGCGCTTGCGCTGTCCGCGTGCACCGCGTCTTCGCCCCCCGCCAAACCGCCGCTCGAAGGTGCCCGGATCGGCGGCGCCTTCACGCTGACCGACCAGAACGGGCAGACCGTCACGGAGCGCAGTTTTGCCGGCAAATACCGGATCATGTATTTCGGCTACACCTTCTGTCCCGATGTGTGTCCGACGGATGTCCAGGCGATCGGCGCCGCGGTGAAACAGCTCGAAACGAGTGACCCCGCGCTTGCCGCCAAGATCGTGCCCGTCTTCGTGACGGTAGATCCGGCGCGCGACACGCCCGCCGTGCTCAAGCAGTTCGTTGCGGCGTTCCACCCACGGATGGTCGGGCTGACCGGCACCGACGCGCAGATCGCGGCGATCAAGACCGAATACGCGGTGTATTCGAGCAAGGGCGACCCGTCGCCGGGTGGCGGATACCTCGTAAACCACTCGCGCCAGGCCTATCTGATGAGCCCGGACGGCAAGCCCCTTGCTTTGCTGCCACAGGAACAAGGGCCCGACGCGGTGGTGACGGAAATCAAGCGCTGGGCCCGATGAGCGCGCGCTTCTGGGAAGATACGCCGATCGACCAGCTCGATCGCGGCCAGTGGGAGGCCTTGTGCGACGGCTGCGGCAAATGCTGCATCCACAAGCTCGAGGACGAGGATACCGGCGAGCTTGTGCCGACCAACGTGTCGTGCCGTCTGCTCGACCGGCGCAGCGGGCAATGCTCCGATTACCGCCACCGCCACGCCTATGTCCCCGAATGCGTACGGCTGACGACGGGTAACGTCCGCGGGATCGACTGGCTGCCCTCGACCTGCGCGTACCGGTTGCGCGCGGCGGGCGAGCAATTGCCCGAATGGCATTATCTCGTGTGCGGCGACCGCGAGGCGGTCCACCGCGCCAAGCAGTCGGTCCGCGGCTGGACGATCAGCGAGGACGAGGCGGGCGAGCTCGAATATCACGTGATCGAGCGCGAACTGTAAGCCGGTGCGCGTCTGATGATCACGCGATGATCCCCCGATGATCGAAGGCCTCGAGATCGTCCGTCATCCACGCGCCCGCCGCGCGCGTCTGTCGATCGATCCCGCGAGCGGCCGGGCACGACTCGTCCTGCCCAAGCGCGCCGCGCTCAAGCAGGCGCTGGCCTGGGCGGAGGAGAAGGCGGACTGGATCGCCGAGCAACGTGCGCTGCTCCCCTCCCCTCGCCCGTTCGTGCCCGGCGCGGTCGTGACGGTCGCGGACGAGCCGCTGACGATCGCATGGACCCCCGGACGCCGCCGTACCGTCGTTCGCGACGGGGCGGTCCTGTCGCTGTCGGGCCCCCCCGAAACGATCGCGCGCCGTGTCGAGGCGTGGCTCAAACGCATCGCGCTTGCCGTGCTGGAGACCGAAACCGCCGAATACGCCGCCAAGGCGAAGGTCAGCGTCGCGCAGGTCGCGGTCGGCGATGCCAAGGGCCGCTGGGGCAGTTGCGCGTCGAGCGGCGTCATCCGCTACAGCTGGCGGTTGATCCTCGCGCCGAGCTGGGTCCGCCGCGCGACGGTCGCGCACGAGGTCGCGCACCGTGTCCACATGAACCACGCGCCGGTCTTCCACGCGCTAGTCGAGCAGCTCTACGGCGAGGATCCGACCCCGGCGCGCGTCTGGCTACGCACGCACGGCGCGGGGCTTCACTGGTTCGGAAGGTCGTCCTGACTCCGGTCGCTCTGGAAGCGCTGAGTCTGGACCTGATCGCGCGGGACGTCGCCTTGGAGCGGCTGACGCCCGGCGGGTGACGGATCGCGTCGTTCGCGCCCGGTGACCCGGTCGATCCAGTCCTGATTCAACTGCTGGGGCGGGGCTGCCGGCGTCTCGGGCGGCTGATCCGCGTCGGGCCGCGGGATCGTGTCGCCGGTCTGCGCATCGGTCGGCACGGGGGGCTGCCCCTGCTCGATCGGATTGCCGTCCGCGTCGACCGCCATCTGGCCATTGTCGGGCTGGCCAAAATAGCTCTGCTCGTCGGGTTCGAGCTGCCATTCGGGCAACGTCACCTGTGTATCGAACTGTTCGATCGGACGGTTGGCGGTCGCGGGCTTCATGAACGCCGCCCAGGCCTTGGCGGGCGCGGTGCCGCCGTGAAGGCCGGCGATCGGCTTGGCATCGTCGCGCCCCATCCAGACGCCCGTCGTGATCCCGCTCGAGAAGCCCAGGAACCAGCCGTCCTTCGACGCGCTCGTCGTGCCCGTCTTGCCTGCGACGGGGCGGCCGATCTGCGCGGCGCGGCCGGTGCCGGTGTTGACCGCGGTCTGCAACAGGTCGGTCATCTCGGCAGCGACATAGGGCGCGACCAGCAGATGGCTGCGATCGACCTCGTGCGTATAGATCGTCTGGCCGTTCGCGGTGACGCGCGTGATCCCGTACGGCGTGACCGCGACGCCCTTGTTGGCGACCGAGGCGAACGCGCGCGTCATGTCGATCACGCGGACCTCGGAGGTGCCCAGCACCATCGACGGGTGCACGTTGACCGGCGTGGTGATGCCGAACCGCCGCGCCATGTCCGCGACCGTGTTGAAGCCGACCTCTTGGCCGAGCTTGGCCGCCACGGTGTTGAGCGAATAGGCGAACGCGGTGCGCAGGCTGACCGCGCCGGAATTGCGCCGCGAATCGTTGCGCGGGCTCCAGCCCTGGATCGTGACGGGTTCGTCGACGATCGAATCCTCGGGCTTGTGGCCCGCCTCCAGCGCCGCGAGATACACGAACAGCTTGAACGAAGAGCCCGGCTGCCGGACCGCCTGCGTCGCGCGATTGTAGATCGACGAGACGTAATCCTTGCCGCCGACCATCGCGCGCACTTCGCCGCCGCGGTCGAGCGCGACCAGCGCGCCCTGCGCGCCCGGCGGCGCATTGGCGCGGATCGCCTCGTCGGCCTGGCGCTGCATGTTGAGGTCGAGCGTCGTCCAGACTTCGAGCGGCTCGGTCGTCTCGTCGATCAGCGTATCGAGCTGCGGCAGCGCCCAGTCGGTGAAGTAGCGGACGCTGTTCTGCTTGGGTTCGGGCGCGAGCTTCAGCCCGCTGACATCGGCATCGGCGGCCTGCTCGGCGGTGATCGCGCCGGTCTCGCGCATCGTCTCGAGCACTACGCCCGCGCGACCGACCGCGGCTTCGGCGTCGGCGGTTGGCGAATAGTTCGACGGTGCCTTCACCAGGCCGGCGATCACCGCCGCCTCGGCCAGGCTCAGATGATCCGCGCCGTGGCCGAAGAATTTGCGCGAGGCGGCGTCGATCCCGTACGCGCCGCCGCCATAATAGACCTTGTTGAGGTAGAGTTCGAGGATCTGATCCTTCGAAAACTTCCATTCGAGCGCGAACGCCAGAATGCCTTCACGGAATTTGCGGCCGAATTTCTTCTGGTTGTTGAGAAACACCGTCCGCGCGAGCTGTTGCGTGATGGTCGAGCCGCCCTGCGTCCAGTGGCCGCGGTCGTACCGCACCTTCACCGACCGGGCAACGCCGACCGGATCGATCCCGATATGCGAGCGGAAGCGGCGATCCTCGACCGAGACGGTCGCGTCGCGCATCACCTGCGGAATCTGCGAATAGGGCAGCCATTCGCCGAAGCTCGGCCCCATCGACACGATCACCGTGCCGTCGGCGGCATGGACGCGGATCATCTGGCCGTTGGGCGACGATTTCAGGCTGTCGAAACTCGGCAGTTGCGACATCGCGATATAGACCGCGATCGCCAGCGCGCCGAGCGCGAGCACGCCAATCCCGATACACAGCTGCAGGAAGACGACGAGCCGCCGCCGCCAGCGAGACGCTGGGGTAGACGGGGGCCGACCGGACGGGGAAGCAGAACGCGTACGAGCCATGTGACCGCAGAATTACGCGCGATGCCTCCGCCCTACAAGCGGCATCAAGCCGCGGCGTTTGCTTTGCGCGGCCGGAACTCGAGAGACAGCGAGTTCATGCAATAACGCTGCCCGGTCGGCGGCGGGCCGTCCGGGAAGACATGCCCCATATGGCTGTCGCAGCGCGCGCATCGCGTCTCGATGCGAGTCATGCCGTGACTGCGATCGGCATGATCCGTGACGGCGTCAGGGCCGATCGGCTGGGTAAAACTCGGCCAGCCCGACCCGGAATCATATTTGTCCGCGCTGTCGAACAACGCGTTGCTGCAGGCTGCACACCGATAGATGCCATCGGCCTTGTTGTCGGTCAGAACGCCGGCAAAGGCACGTTCCGTACCGGCCTCACGCAGCACATGATATTGTTCCGGGGTGAGCCGCTTGCGCCATTCGGCCTCGGAAAGATTGAGTTGATCCATGAACATGCATCTCGTGCTGGCGGGACGGATTTCAAGATAGCCCCAGTCTGGTTGCGTTGGCGATGATCTGGATCAAGGTCGGTCGCATGACGGGGAGCAGCCACGCGGCGCGCTCGCTTTCGGCGATGTGACGGACGATGCCGGCAATACCGATCGGGCGGGCCAGGCGGCGGGCGAACGCCACTTGCCATGCGGATGCAGCGTCGGGGCCGCCTCCTGTGTAGGCGGTGGCGGCCGCGACTCCGCTGGCGAGCGCAATACCCATGCCTTCGCCGGCGAGCGAGGGGATCACGCCCGCCTGGTCGCCGAGCCGGAACACCGCGTCGACGCCGGTGCGCTGGCGCCAGCCATAGGGCACGTTGGCGATCGCATCGATCGAGGCTTTCGGGTCGATCAGCGCGACCCATTCGCCGAGCATGGGCATTTCGCGGCCGAGCGCTTCGAGCAGTTGCGCGGGGGAGCCGGCGGCCTGAAGCCGCGAGCGGTGGACCGCCATGCACAGATTCGCCGTGCCGTCCTCCTGCAGCGCCAGACCGGCATAGCCGCGGTCGAACAGATGCAGCTCGATGCAGCTCGCGAGCGATCGGGCCAGCGTGGGCGAGGGGACGATCCGTACCCGGATCCCCAGGGTCGGGTCGGCGCCGCGCGCCTCCTCGGGGCGTGCCGCGCCGCGAACGTCGTGCTTACCGCTCGCCAGGAACAGCGTGTCGGTGGCCATCGTCGTGCCGTCGGCGAGGCGAACCGTCGTCCCGTCAATCTCGCGTACGGTGACGCCGCGTTCGATGGCGGTGCCCAGTCGCGCGGCTTCGGCCAGCATGACGGTATCGAGCCGGTCGCGCGTAACCGAGACCGCGGGGTGGGGCAGATCGGCTTCCGCGCAGCGATTGCCTGCGAAGATCCGGGCGCGCGTAACGCGCTGCGGGTTCAGCCTATCCGGATCGATCCCGAGCGCGGCGAGCGTCTCCAGCGTTCGCCAGCTCAGAAACCCGCCGCAGATCGCGTCGCCCGTCTCGCGCGATCGCTCGACAAGCAGGTGCGGCAGGCCTGCACGGGCCAGTCCGATGGCGGTCGCGGCGCCGGCGAGCCCACCACCGACGATCAGCGCAGGCGTTCGACGCATAGCCGAAACGGAAAGATGCGGCGGACCTTCGCCTGGGTGATGCCGGCCTCTGCGAGCAACGGCGGCCATTCGTCCGGGCGATAGCTCCGCGCGATCGACACCGTGCCGTCATGGCGCACGATCGGATGCCAGCGTGCGAGGGTGGCGAGAATCGGGAAGCCCCAATGCGCGAACCCGTGGCGGTGGAGATCATTGACGAACCACCCGGCGCGCGCATGCGTCTCCATGAACCGCAGGAACGCGACGAGCTGATCGTGGGTCATGTGATGCGCGACGAGACTGCTGACGATGACGTCCCAGGGTTCGTCGGCAAGGTCGGCATAGTCGCCGGTGACATAGCGGATATCGCCGCCATGCGCGCGCGCCGCCTGTTCGCTGCGCGGGTTGAGATCGACGCCGACCAACTCCGCCGCGATACCGCGCACCGCGGCCCAGCGCGCGATGCGGCGAAGCATGTCGCCGTCACCAAAGCCGACGTCGAGCAGGCGAATGCTGCTTCGTCCCGCCATCGCCCGCGCGAGGAAGTCGAGCGTCGGGCGGCGCGCCATCGTCACGGTGTTGACGGTGGCGAGGTCGCCGACGACATCGGCATAGGTCGCGGCGTCCAGATCGTCCGCGTCCATCAGTTCTTCGGCCTGGCTGCGCTGGGCGAGCGTCATGGCGCGCTCCGGAACCCGAAGCCCTCCGCTGCCAGTCCGGGACCGAACGCAAGCGCGACGCCATGTGCGACGGGCGGCCCGGCGAGCAATCGTTCGAACACGAACATCAGCGTCGCCGACGACATGTTGCCGTTCTCCGCCAGCACGGCGCGCGATTGATCGAGCGCATCGGGTTTCAACTGCATTGCATGTTCGACCGCGTCGAGGATCGATCGCCCGCCGGCATGCACCGCCCAGCCGTCGATCGATGCGGGCGGCTGGCCATCGCTGACGATCGTGCGAAACGCGGTATCCGCCAATGCCGTCGCGATCCGTCCGGGCACCTCGCCCGACAGGTGCATCGCGAACCCCGCGTCGGTGACGTCCCAGCGGATCAGCGTCTCGGTCTCGGGCAGCGCCGCTGCGAATGGCGTGCCGAGGACAAAGCCGGTCGGCGCCGCGGTGACCAGCGCGGCGGCGGCACCATCGCCGAACTGGAGCATCGCCAACAGCGGCTCGATCTCGGTTGCCGGTTGGAGATGCAGCGTCGAGAGCTCGACGGTGACGACCAGAACGCGCGCATGCGGCTCGGACCGGACGATGTGGCGCGCGCTGCGCAAGGCGACCACCGCCGCATAGCACCCCATGAAGCCGACAAGCAGTCGCTCGACGCTGGACGCGAGCCCGAG
This sequence comes from Sphingomonas sp. Leaf38, assembly GCF_001421825.1. Taxonomy (NCBI): domain Bacteria; kingdom Pseudomonadati; phylum Pseudomonadota; class Alphaproteobacteria; order Sphingomonadales; family Sphingomonadaceae; genus Sphingomonas; species Sphingomonas sp. Leaf38. The sequence continues at coordinate 80,866 of NZ_LMLD01000011.1, forward strand.
CCGCCGCGCGATAATCTGGTCGATCCCCGGCGCGACGAACCCGGTGCAACTCGCGACGACCAAGTGGGTGATGCCGTCGATGGCGATCTTTGTGCGCAATGCCTCGATCGCGCGGATCGCGAGATCGGGCGCATGCTCGGCATATAACGTCATCCGCGCTGCGGTACCGGGATGCGGCTCGGTCGCGTAGAACCCGGCATCGTCGATCGGCGAACCACCATCGGCGGTCGGCGGCAGAACTGACCAGCGATGGCCGATGCCCGATCGCGAGGCCATTCGATCGAACACCTTGGTTGATCGCGCATCAATACGGTTGCGCGCCCAGGCGATAAACGCGGCATGGATGTCATGATCGGGAACGGCAGTACCGACGGCATTGATATGCACTGGGATATGCACTGGGATATGCACTGGGAGATGCACCGGGAGATACGCCGGCAAAGCGGCAGGCAGGGAAGCGGGCACGACGTCCTTTCATTCGCGCCGGATGGCACGCGAATCGACCACTCAACGCACGGTGAATGAATATAGACGGCGCCGATACCAACAATCCGCAGGTCGCCCTGCCATAAAATTCCGCACTACGTCACGGCGCTCGGTCATCGCCGCGGCAATGGCCGGGCCAGCGGTCGCGCGCGCGGGGCGGTCAGTCGCAAACGGCGGTGTCGAGATGATCCTGTCCCACGCCGTATTTTTCTTCGACGAGGGCCATGGCGAAGCCGACATAGGCGGCGATCGCATGATCCTCCGACGTCTCGAGCGCCGAACAGGCTTCCTGCAATAACGCATATACCCGGGTCGCGATCATCGTTTGATCCTTTGCATCCTGACGCCACCCCACCAGTGGCGTGTTCCGCGCTGCAATACGGCGCCGACAGGAAAGTATACCATAGTATTGGTCGACAAACAGCGTCGGCATTGCCTCATATCAAGACAATTGAAATCATAATGGTTACTATAGAGCCCAGAATACCAGCGGGATCGACGTGTAATCGGCGCCAAATGCGGTGTGAATCGCGCCATTTTGGAAAAATATCAGGATACATTGGCTAAATCGCACGCAAGCTGTCGACAAGCGGCGCAAATCCGGCGCACCATTTTGCCAACGTATCCAGGTGTTTCACGGGCCGAGGGATCTCGATCATGTCCGACATGAACGGCCTCGCGGTGCTGGAGAGGACCATAGGGATCGAGGGATCGGCGGAGCGAATGCTGCGTTGAAAATAGGCAAAAGGGGAGCCTTTAGTGAAGAACGAGTCGGTCGTCGATTTGATCAAGGATCTCACCGCCAAATTGTCGGCGGTTGCTGAGGAGTTCAACGGTCGCGTGGCCCATGCTGCCGATCCCGAGCCGACTGGCGATGAACCGAGCGAAGCGGCGCTTATTGCCCGTGCCGAAGCGGTGCTTTCGGACCGGCGGATGCGGCGACAATTCCTGCCTGCCGAACTGTTCCACGAGCCCGCCTGGGACATGCTGCTCGCGCTGTTCGTCTCGCGCGACGATCGCCAGCCGATGAACATCAAGGCCTTGGTGAGCATGTCCGACGCCCCCGTCACGACCTCGCAGCGGTGGATCGAACATCTCCACAAGCTCAAGCTGATCGATCGGGTGATCGATCCGGCCGATCGCCGACGCGTCGAGATTTCGCTCAGCCACGCGGGTGACCAGGCGATGCGCGCCTATTTGCGTGGACTATTGCGCCGCTGATCAGGGTGAACCGGAAAGGATCTGCAACCCTTCACGCGATGAGGGGCGGACACGCATAGGCTATCGATGCATAAAACCATTTTGCGATAAATGTCGGTTCTATTCAATAAAGGCCAACATGATCTTCATAACCGATCTTGTAGGGAAGAACGAATATTTCGCGGAATAACAGACCGATACGACTTTGTAGTATTTGATTAAGCTGAAGTGCCCGATCTGGTCGTCGTCGAAGGACGGGGGTCGAATTGGGTCGGGGCATTTCCTTGAATTGCAGTGCAAGTCGGCTGACATGCCACGGCGGAATTGCGTGTGGCCTGGTTGCCGCGGTCGCGATGCTGCTGTCGGAGCCGGCCGTGGCGGAAACGCCTGCCGGGACGCCGATCGTCAATACGGCCGCGCTCCGCTATGATGCGGTCGGCGAGACGCAGGCGATCGCATCGAACACGGTGACGCTGATCGTTGCCGAACGCCTCGACGTCGCGCTCGTGCGGGACGGGCAGGGCGCGATCGTGGTGATGCCGCGGCCCACGATCGTTCCGCTGACGCTGACCAACCGCAACAACGGCGCAGAATCCTTCGCGATCGCGGCCAGCGTGATTCCGGGTGCAGTCACGCTGAAGGCCCTGGTCGTCGATGCCGATGGCGACGGGCTCTATGATCCGACCAAGGATTTGACGCCGGTCAATGCGCTGACGCCCGTTCTCACGCCGGGACAGTCGATCAAGCTGTTCGCGGTGCTCGTGACGTCCGGCGATCCTGCGCCAGCCGGTGGCGCGGCGGCGACGCTCACGATCACGGCACGGTCGACAACGGGATCGGGAGCACCGGGCAGCGGGTATGCAGGTCGTGGCGACGATGGCGGCGATGCGGTGGTCGGACCGACCGGCGCGGCGGCCGGCGTCGTCGTGCCGCTGACGACTGCAAGTGCTGGCCCGACGCTGTTCAAGACACAGTCGGTGCGCGCCGCCGACGGATCGCAGTCCGCGGTCCGCGATTCGGTGATTACCTACACGCTCGAGGCGCGCTTTGCCGACGCCGTGACCGGCGCGCGGATCGTCGATCCGATTCCTGCGGGCACCGTCTTCGTGGCGGGGAGCCTGACGCTCGATGGCGCCCCGCTGAGCGACGCGCAGGACCGTGACGCGGGCCGCTTCGACGCGACCGGCGTGCAGGGGAGCAGCGCCCAGGGTCCCGCTATCGCCGTCGCGCTCGGCCAGGTCGCCGCCGCCGCCGTCCACACCGTCCAGTTCAAGACCAAGATCCAATGAGGAGCATAGCCATGATCACGCGTCCGATGATTGCCGCCGTCCTGGCGGCCACTGCCGCCGCCACCCCCGCAGCGCTGGTCGCCGCTGCGGCAGGCCCGTTGCAGGTCACCAGCAGCATCCTCGTCGAGAGCCGTAGTGCCGCCGCCGATGGCACCACGCGGATCGCGCTGGTCAAGCCATCGAAGGTGACGCCGGGTGACAAGGTCATCTTCGTCCTCGCCTATCGCAACACGGGTCCGCAGCCACTGAGCAACGTGGTGCTCGACAACCCGCTGCCGCGCCAGATCGCCTATCGGTCTGCCAGTCCCGGGTCGCCCGCGCCCGACGTGTCGGTCGACGGCAAGACTTTCGGTTCGCTCGCCACCCTGCGCGTCCGCAGCCTCGACGGCAGCACGCGCGCGGCGAACCCCAACGATGTCACCAGCGTCCGGTGGCGCCTCGCAAGCCCGTTGGCGGCCGGTTCGCAAGGTCAGTTCGCGTTCCAGGCCGTCCTGAAATGAGGGCGCCTTCGTCGACTCAGTCCTCGCAATCCACAGAGAAGGAATAATTCGAAATGTACGCAAAAGGGGTAATCCGCACGCTGATGGCCGGTACGGCCGCGGTCGTGTCGCTTGGTATCGCGACCAATACAGCGAGCGCGCAGGCGCCAGGGCCGGCCGGCACAGCGGCGGGCACGGCCGTCACCAACACCGCGCAGGCCAGCTATTCGGTCAACGGCGTCCAGCAGTCGGCGACGTCGAACACGACCAGCTTCGTGGTCGACCGCAAGGTCAACCTGACCGTCACCACCAACCAGCCCGCCAACACGCAGGTCGCGATCGGCCAGACCGCGGCGGTGACGACGTTCAAGGTGACCAACAACACCAACGGTACGCAGGACTTCCTGTTGTCGGCCAGCCAGTTGCCGATCCAGAACCTGTTTGCCGGTGACAATTTCGAAGTGACCAACGTCAAGATCTATGTCGATTCGAACGGCAACGGCACCTATGACGCAGGCGCCGATACCGCGACGTACATCAACGAACTCCCCGCCGATCAGTCGGCCGTCGTGTTCATCGTCGCGGATATCCCGAACGATCAGGCCGCGTCGCTCGCCGGCATCACCCTCATCACGCAGGTCGCCGCCGGGGGCGATGGTGCGGCGCAGGGCGCACCGCTGGCCGCCAGCGTCGCGCTGAACGACGACAACGTCGTCGATATCGTGTTCGCCGACAACGACTCCGATGGCCTCGGTCTCGACTTCGCCAATAATGGTCAGGGCCGGGCGTCGCTCGGCTATGAGATCACCACGCGCAACGTCGCGCTAAGCGTGAACAAATCGCAAATCGTGATTTCGGATCCCGTTTCGGGGCTCGTCACGCCCAAGGCGATCCCCGGTGCGGTCGTGCAATATTGCCTGATCGTCACCAATGCGACGGCGCTGACGCCAGCGAACAATGTCAACCTGACCGACATCATCCCGGCGAATACGACGTATCAGGCGGGCTCGATCGTCATCGGCGTGCCCGGCATCGCACCGATTTGCACGGTAGCCGGCTTCATCGCCAACGACAATGGGACCGCGATCCTCGGCACGAACTTCACCGGCTCGTACGATCCCTCGACGAAGAAGGTGACGGCGACGATCCCGACGCTGCTCGGCAGCACGTCGGTCGCCGCCAGCTTCCGCGTGACGATCAACTAGACCCACCCTCACACCCGAAAGGAAAGGCCAATCCCGGCACGCGTGAGCGACGCGTGCCGGGAGCGGACCCCTGATGCCCAGATTCCGCCGCCTCTTGCGCCTGTGCGCCTTGCTCCTGACGCTGATGCTCGGGCTCGTCATCGGCATTGCGCCGGCGGCCGCCCAGACGCGGGTCCAGAATACTGCGACGCTGTCGTTCGACGACGCGGGCAGCGCGTCGGGGGTACGGGCGATCCCGTCCAACACGGTCGTGCTCGACGTAAACCGGGCGAAGCGTCCGACGACGCTCACCTTTCGTCTGCCGCCGCCCAATTACGCGATGACCGGCGCCACATGCCAGACCACCCCCAGCTTCCTGTTCACGCCTGCGCCGATCGATGCCGCGACCTATGCCGCATCGCCTTGGGTCGCGGCGATCGACATCTATGCCGACATGATCCTGGTGCTCGACAACCAGGCCGGCAATCATGATCCGGCGGTGCGCGAGACGTCGGCCATCGCCGTCGATGTCGGCACCCTTCACACGACGCTGACACTGACCGAAACCGCGGTCGACAGCGGCATCTTCGCCGGTGGCATCCCCGCCAGCGCAACCGGCAAGCACCCCGAACTCGCCGCGTGCGACATCCGCAACCTGCGCGGCGCGACGATCAAGCTGGGGTTCGCCGAGGACGGCTACAGCCTCGCCTCGATGGCGTCGCTGCTGATCGATCCGGCCGGCTACACGTTCGATTCGCGGACCGGCGCGCTGGTCGACGGCACGACCGTGTCGCTGGTCGACGAGACTGGCCAGCCCGCCACGGTGTTCGGCGACGACGGCGTCAGCCGCTATCCTTCGACGGTCGTCACCGGCGAGAGCGTGACCGACGCGAGCGGCCGTGTGTATCCGGGCGAGGCTGGGCGATATCGCTTCCCGCTGACCGCGCCGGGACGGTATCGCCTGAAGGTCGCGCCGCCCGGAACCTATACCGCGCCGTCCACCGTCGATCGCGCCACGCTGGCCGCGCTGAAGGACCGGCAGGGGCGCGGCTTCATCCTCAACGATACGAGTTTCGGCGGCGCGCTGACGTTGTCTACGCCCGAGCCTTTCTCTGCCGACATCCCGCTCGACAGCCCCGGCGCGGGCACGCTGTTGCTCACGAAAGTCGCCTCGGTGCGCGAGGCATCGCCGGGTGATTTCGTCCAGTATCTGCTCCGCATCACCAACCGGGACTCGGTCCCTGCGCGCGGGCTGCACGTCGCCGACACGCTGCCGCGCGGCCTGCGCTACGAACGCAATTCCGCGCGGGGCGGGGACGAGCCGACCGTGTCGTCCGATGGCCGCAATCTCGATTTCGTCATCCCCGTGCTTGCCGCGGGCGCCTCGACCGAGCTGAAATACGTCGTCAGCATCGCCCCGGGCGCACCCACCGGTGAGGCACTCAATCGCGCGCGGGTCGCCGGGCAGGGCACCATCACCAGCAACGAAGCTGCCGCCTCCGTGCGGCTGCGTCCGCTGCTGTTCACCGATGCGATGACGATCATCGGCCGGGTGACCGAGGGCAATTGTGGCGATCCGGTCGACAAGCGCAAGGGCGTGGCTGGAATCCGGCTGTTGATGGAAGACGGCACCTTCGTCGTTACCGATCGCGACGGGCTGTACCATTTCGAGGGGGTCCGCGCCGGACGGCACGTTGTCCAGATCGACACCTCCAGCATCCCTGCGACGCATGCGCCGGTCGCCTGCGACATCGATACGCGCCAGGCGAACAGCCCGATCTCGCGCTTAGTCGAGGGGGACGGAGGCCTGCTCAAACGCGTCGATTTCCAGCTCAAGCCGACCGGCAAGACCGCCGCCGCCGACGCCGGCCTGCCCGTCGCGATCCTCGACGACGCGACCGCTGCCGGTAGCCGCGATTGGCTGGCGGGCGCGCAGACAGAAGGGGTCGACTGGCTGTTCCCCCTCGCCGACCACAACCCGCGCGCGCCGATCGTCCGGGCGGTCGTCAAGCACGGGCCAGGCCAGCGCGTCGCGCTGACGATCAACGGCAAGCAGGTCGAACCGCTCGCGTTCGACGGCACCGACGCGCGCGATGGTACGAAGATCGCAGTCTCGCGCTGGACCGGCATCCCGCTGGTCGACGGTGACAACAGGCTCCAGGCGCGCGTCCTCGCCGCCGACGGGAGCGTCGTGAAGATCCTCGACCGGACGATCCATTATTCCGGCGCCGGCGTCCGCGCGGTGTTCGACGCCGCCAGCAGCCGGCTCGTCGCCGACGGGCTGACCCGCCCGCTGATCGCGGTCCGCGTGACCGACAAGACCGGGCGCGCGGTCCGCGCGGGTACGCTGGTGCCGTTCACCGTCGACCAGCCCTATACCGCCGCGGTCGAGGCCGAGCTCGAACAGGGTCGCCACCTCGCCGGGCGCGAACGCTCCGCCACCACCGCGCTGGTGGTCGGCGACGACGGGCTCGCCTTCCTCACGCTCCAGCCGACCACGCAGGCCGGCGCGGTCCACGTCGTCGTCGCGCTGACCGAGGACAAGGTCGTCCACCGCAACGAGGTGCGCGCCTGGCTCGCCGCCGCCGCCAAGCAGTGGGTCGTGGTCGGTTTCGGCGCGGGCTCGGTCGGCTACGACATGCTAAGCAAGCGCCAGTCGGGCCTGCCACGCGCGCAGCGCGGCAGCGTGATCACCGATGGCCAGCTCGCCTTCTACGCCAAGGGGCGCGTCAAGGGGTCGTGGCTGGCGACGATCGCGTATGACAGCGACCGCAAATACGATCCTGCGCGCGGGCTGCTCGGCACGATCGATCCCGATCGCTATTACACCGTGTACGGCGATGGTTCGCGCCAGGGCTATGATGCGGCGACCCGGCGGAAGCTGTATCTGCGGCTCGAGCGTCGCGAATTTTACGCGCTGTTCGGCGATTTCGAGACCGGCTTCACCGACACGCAGCTCACCCGCTACAACCGCACGCTCAACGGTATCAAGACCGCCTATGAGGGCAAGCGGGTTCGCGCGACCGGCTTCGCGGCGCATACCGACACGCTGTATTCGCGTGACGAGATCCAGGGCAACGGCCTGAGCGGTCCATACCGTCTGGCGGGGCGCAACATCGTGCCGAACAGCGACAAGCTGCGGCTCGAGACGCGCGACCGGTTCCGTTCGGAGCTGATCCTTGCGAGCACGCAGCTGACGCGCCACATCGATTACGACATCGACACGGCGATGGGCACGGTGCGCTTTCGCCAGCCGATCCTGAGCCGCGACAGCAGCCTCAATCCGGTGTTCATCGTCGCGGACTATGAGGTCGAGGGCGGCCGGTCGGCCAAGCTCGCCGCCGCGCGCGTCGCGACCAAGCTGGCGAACGGACGCGTCGAGGTCGGCGCCGCGGTCATTCGCGACGAGACCGTCGGCAAGGCCACCGTGCTCGGCGCGGATATCAAGGCGCGCGTGACCGCCACCACCGAATTGCGCGGCGAGATCGCCAAGGGCGGCCGGGCGGGGCTCGGCGAAGGTCTCGCCTATCTCGCCGAGGTCGATCACCACGGGACGAAGCTCGACCTGCTCGCTTATGCCCGGCAGCAGGATACCGCCTTCGGTGTCGGCCAGCAGAATCTGGTCGAGGCGGGGACGCGCAAATTCGGTCTCGACGGCCGGCTGCGGCTGACCGACCGGATCAGCCTGACCGGAGTGGTATGGCACCAGCAACAGCTCGACAGTGCCGGTACGCGCACCGCTGCCGACGTTCGCGTCGAATATCGCCGCGACACGGGCACGATCTTCGTCGGTGGGCAGTACGCATCCGATCGCGGCATGGATGGCAGGGATCGCGATAGCCGCCTGCTGACGCTCGGCGGAACGCAGTTGCTGTTCGGCGACAAGGTGACGCTGTCCGGCCAGACGCAGTTCGCACCGGGTGGCGCCAGCGACAGCGTCGACTTCCCGATCCGCCACCAGATCCAGCTCGCCTACCGGATCAAGCCCGGCATCCGCCTGATCGGTGGCTATGAGATCGCCAATGGCGACGGCTATGTCGCGCATACCAAGCAGTTCGGCGTCGACGTCGCGCCCTGGACCGGCGCCAAGCTGATGAGCACGCTCAACCAGCAGGCGATCGGGGAAAACGGCGCGCGGACCTATGCGCAATACGGCCTCAGCCAGTCGGTGCCGCTCGGCAAGAACTGGACCGTCGACGGGACGCTCGACGCGAGCAACACGCTGAAGGGCCAGATCCCCGACGGTGCGGTGGTCAACGCGTTCCAGCCGGTCACCTCGGGCGGCTATGTCGGGCAGGACCAGACCAACGGCGATTACGCCGCGGTGACGCTGGGGGCGACCTACCGCCAGGCGCGCTGGTCGGTGAACGGGCGGCTCGAATACCGCAACGCCGACAGCGGCGATCGCTGGGGGATCACCACCAACTTCCTGCGCACCTTGGGACAGGGCAAGACGCTCGCGTCGAGCATCAAGGCGTACACGATCACCGACACGACCGGCGCGGTCGCGACCTATGCCACCGCCGATCTGGCGCTCGCCTTCCGGCCGCTCGACAGCCGCTGGTCGCTACTCGAACGGCTCGAGCTGCGGCATGAGAGCGCAGATGCGGGGTTCACCGACTCCAACGCGCTCGGCGTACCCGCCTATGGCGGTGGCGATCAGGTGACGTCGCGGATCATCAACAACCTCGCGGTGAACTATCGCACCGGCCCCGAAGGGCTCGGCCACGGCACCGAGGCGACGGTGTATTACGGCGCGAAATACGTCGCGGGGCGGTTCGCCGACGACAAATATGACGGGTATATCGACGTCACCGGGTTCGAACTGCGCCAAGATGTCGGCACGCGGTTCGACATCGGCGTGAGCGGATCGGTGCAGCATGCTTGGTCGCGCGGCGCCTGGTCGTGGAGCGGCGGTCCCTCGGTCGGCGTATCGCCCGCGGCCAACACGTGGATCAGCGCGGGCTACAACGTGTCGGGCTACCGCGACCGCGACTTCGAGGACGACCGCTACACGCGGCAGGGGCCGTACGTGACGATGCGGCTGAAGTTCGACCAGACCATGATCGGCGGCGCGACGCGCGCGCTGTTCGGCGGTCGGCGATGACACACAGGGAGAGAGACATGCCGATGCCGAGCCAGGCCGCACCCATGACGCCGCCGCGCGACTTCAGCGATCACGGTCCGTGCGTCGAGGATCTCGCGCGCGAATTCGCCAAACAGGATGCGACGGCGAGCGAGGCGCTGATCGAGTCGCTGGCGACGCAGGCGATCCGCCAATGGCGGCTCGACGATGCGACGTTCTGGCAGCGGGTAAAGTTTCAGGCGCGGATGATCCGGGCGAAGCAGGGGGCTGGGACCGGGGCGGGGCGGCACTAGACCCTCCCCCTGGCGGGGGAGGATGCACTTGGCCGGCCTATGTTTCGTCGGTGGTGAGCTTCACCTTGTTGGGCAGCTTCTTCCCCTTGGTCCGGCGCGAGGGCAGCTGGACCGGGTTCTTCTTCTTCCATTGGGCAAACGTCATCGGGCCATCGGGCGTGTCGATGATCGTGTCGTCGATCGAACTCATGCATTTTCCTCCACGCCGGCGCCAACGCATAACCGAGGCAAGAGTCGCCGACGAATGGGGGGACCCTCAAGGGGGGTATTTACTCTATCGGAAAAAATGGTGCGGCCAAGAAGACTCGAACTTCCACGGGCTTTCGCCCACAACGACCTCAACGTTGCGCGTCTACCAGTTCCGCCATGGCCGCCCATGAAACATCACCGGGCGGACCCGGTAGCTGGTAGGCGAGCGCCACTAGCAAGGGTTTGAACGCGACGCAACGGCCTTTGCGATAAAGTCGTCGATCGGCGCAGCTTAGCGCGTTGCGTCGCCTGCAAAGCTCAGTTCGAGCCGCTTGGAGTTGGCGGGCACGTTCAGCGTTGCCGAGTTGAAATCGATCGCGCCGCCCGGCGCCAGCGTCCGCTGCTGCGGCGTGATCGTCCAGCTATAGACGAGCCGCCCCTGCGCATCGCGGAGTTCGGCGCGGATGTCGGGTACGCGCTGGCGCTGATCCGATGGGTTGGTGACCTGCCCACTGACCGCGAACAGCTCCGAGCCGTTATCCAGTTCGCGCCGTTCGATCGGATTGTCGCGCAACCGCAGCGGGCTCTCGTCGGTCGCGACGCCGATGCCCAGCTTGGCGGCAACTCCGGGCGCGCCGAGATAGACGATCGCGCCGGCCGCAAGCAGCATCAGCAGCCCGGCGATCACCGCGACGATCGTCCAGCGGCGCGTCGTGTTGCGGCGCGGACGGAACGACGGCTGTTCGGCGATCGTGGCGAAGGTCGGCGCGACGAACGCGGGCTCGGCATCGGCCGGTGCTCGCGCCGGCGCTGCAACCGGAGCCGCAGCGATTGGCGCGGCGGGCGGCACGGTGGGCGGTGGGGCGAATCGTTCGGCTGCGTCGGCCAGGCGCGCGCGGGGCAACGGCGCAAGCGGCGCGGGCATCGGCGCTTGCGGGGTCGGCTCGGGCAGGTCGAGCGCATCCTCGACCACCGGCGCGGGTGCCTGGAACCAGCTATGCTTGCAGTTGGCGCAGCGGACGGTGCGTCCGTCGGTCCCGATCGCGCTGTCGGGCACCAGATAGCGGGTGCTGCACTCGGGACATTGAAGGATCATGGACACGCTTCACCAGCGGCCGCCGGAGCGCGACCGTTCTCGTCCCGAATAAGCACGCTGTCCGCATATGTGGCAAGCTTGAAGCGGCGCGCGCTTTCATGCGAAAGCGCGGATACGGGCATCAAGCGGGCGAGAGCGGGCGCAACCACGTCATGGCGAATATCGTCCAATTCGAAAATGTCGGGCTCCGCTACGGAACCGAGTCGGACTCGGGGCCCGACGCCGGGCCCGAGACGCTGTCGGACATCAGCTTCACGCTGCGCAGCGGTGCGTTCTATTTTCTCACCGGCGCGAGCGGCGCGGGCAAGACCTCGCTGCTCAAGCTGCTGTATCTCGCGCAGCGCCCGACGCGCGGGGTGATCCGGCTGTTCGGCGAGGATGCGGTGGTGTTGTCGCGTGATCGCCTGCCGGGATTTCGGCGGCGGATCGGCGTGGTGTTCCAGGATTTCCGGCTCGTCCCGCATCTGTCGACCTGGGATAACATCGCGCTGCCGTTGCGGGTCGCCGGCATGCCCGAGGCCGATATCCAGCAACCGGTGCGCGAGATGCTCACCTGGGTCGGGCTTGGTGATCGCGCCACCGCGCGGCCGGCGACGCTGTCGGGTGGCGAGCAGCAGCGCGTCGCGATCGCGCGCGCGGTCATCGCCCGGCCCGAGATCCTGGTCGCGGACGAGCCAACCGGCAATGTCGATCCCGATATGGCCGAGCGGCTGCTGCATCTGTTCGAATCGCTCAACAAGCTGGGCACGACCGTCGTGGTCGCGACGCACGATTTTCACCTGCTCGGGCGAATCCCGGGTGCGCAGATGATGCGGCTCGATCGCGGACGGCTGCTCGATCCGACGGGGTCGCTCCGCTATCCACCGACGCGGCCCGATTCATGAGTCGCGCGACCAAAGCCCGGTCTTCGGCCGAACGCCGCGTGCTCGACGAGGCGGGCGGGCTGCGCGCGATGACGTGGG
>NZ_LMLD01000011.1:93170-97474 GCF_001421825.1 Sphingomonas sp. Leaf38
GGCGCGGCTGCTCGACCGCCAATTGGCGGGGCGGTTGACGGTGCAGATCGTCGATGGCGACCCGGCGAAGCGTGATGCGGTGGCGGCGCGCGCGCTGGCGGCGTTGCGCGCGATGCCGGGGGTCGCGACCGCGACACCGGTCGATCGCGCCGAGCTGACCCGGTTGCTGCGCCCCTGGCTTGGCGCCGACGGTGCCGATCCGCAATTGCCCGTGCCGGCGATGATCGATGTCGAGCTCGCCGATCACGAAGCGGCGGCGGCCGCGCGCGTTGCCGCCACGCTCCGCCGCCTCAGCCCCGCCCTCCGCGTCGATCGCCATGAAAGCTGGATGTCGCCGGTCAACGACGTGATGCGCACGCTGACCCTGCTGGCGCTTGGGCTGGTCCTGCTGATGGCCAGCGCGACCGCCGCGGTCGTCGTGCTCGCCGCGCGTGCGGGGCTCCAGACGCATCACGCGACGATCGCGGTGATGCACATGCTCGGCTCGACCGATCTCCAGGTCGCGCGGCTGTTCCAGCGACGCATCGCGCTCGATGCGACGATCGGCGGCGTCGGCGGCGGGCTCGCCGCGTTGCTGGTGGTCGCCTTCATCGGCACCCGCTTGCACGGGCTCGGCTCCGACCTGCTCGGCGGGGTGACGCTCGACGGGGTCGACTGGGTGCTGCTCGCGCTCCTGCCCGTCGCGTTCGTCGTCCTCGCCACGCTGGCGGCGCGCGTGACGATCGTTCGCGCGCTGAGGCATATCCTGTGATCGTCCGGCTGTTCGGCATCATGGGGCTTGCCTGGGCGTTCGGTTTTGCGGTGTTCATGTTGCTGCTGCCCGAGCCGCTGAACGGCTTTACCTCGGATGCGATCGTCGTGCCGACAGGTGGGGCAGGGCGGATCGACCGCGGGATCGCGTTGCTCCGCGATCATCAGGCCAGGCGGATGCTCGTGACCGGCGTCGCGCCGGGGGTGCGCCCGATCGATCTCGCGCTCGAGTATCGCACCTCGCCCGCCTTGTTCGCATGCTGTATCGATCTGGGCGGCGACGCGGTCGATACGCGCTCGAATGCGGAGGAAACCGCGCGCTGGGTGCGGGTGCACAACTACCGCTCGGTGCGGCTGGTGACGTCGGACTGGCACCTCGCGCGTGCCCGGATGGAGCTCGCCGCGGCGCTTGGCGACAAGGTGATCATCCTGGGGGATGGCGTACCGGGGACGCCGCGGCTGGGGACTTTGGTCAACGAATATAACAAGTTGATCCTTCGCCGGATCGCGTTGTGGATTGGATTTGGCGGATGATTTGGCTGCGCAACTGGGCGTTCATGCTCGTTTTCTATTCGGGATCGGTGCCGATCGTGGTGAGCGTGCCGATCTCGGCGCTGTTCGGGTCGCGCGCGGTGATCGTGCATTCGACGATCTGGACGCGGTTTCACCGCTGGTGCGCGCGCGTGATCCTCGGCGTGCATGTCCGGATCGAGGGGACCCGGCCGACCGAGCCGGCGTTCTATGCGTGCAAGCATCAGGCGATGTTCGAGACGCTCGAGCTGCAGCGGATGCTCGACGGCCCGGCGATCGTGCTCAAGCGCGAACTCGCCGATATTCCGGCCTGGGGGTGGGCGGCGCGCAAATACGGGGCGATCGTCGTCGACCGCGAGGCATCGGCGACGGCGATGCGCAGCATGATGCGCGAGGCGACCGCGGCCAAGGCCACCGGCCGCTCGATCCTGATCTTCCCCGAGGGCACGCGGGTATCGCCGGGGGAGCGTCCGCCGCTCAAGCCCGGCTTTGCGGGGCTGTACCGCGCGCTGAAGATGCCGACGGTGCCGATCGCGTGCGACAGCGGGCTGGTATGGCCGAAAAAGGGCCTGAAGCGGCCGGGGGTGATCACCTTCCGCTTCGGCGAGGTGGTGCCGCCGGGTCTGCCGCGCGAGGAGGTCGAGGAGCGCGTCCATGCGGCGATGAACGCGCTGGATTGACATCCTCCCCCAGCGAAGGGCGGGGCCCAAGTGGGGGACGTCGCTAATATGCGTCGCGCGTCGTCACGTTGGCCTTCCCAATTGGGCCCCGGCCTCCGCCGGGGTGGTTATTCATTTAGTCGTGTGTACGACCGAAATCTTGGACGTCGTCGTCCTGGCCTTGTTCGACGATGCTCCGGCGGATGGCCCGCGTGCGCGTGAACAGGTCGAACAGCGCATCGCCGTCGCCCCAGCGGATCGCACGCTGGAGCTGGCTCAGATCCTCCGAGAAGCGCTGGAGCATCTCCAGCACCGCCTCGCGGTTGTTGAGGAAGATGTCGCGCCACATCGTCGGGTCCGACGCGGCGATCCGCGTGAAGTCGCGAAAGCCGCCCGCGGAATATTTGATGACCTCGGACTGAGTCACTTCCTCGAGATCGCCCGCGGTGCCGACGATCGTGTAGGCGATCAGATGCGGCAGATGGCTGGTCACCGCGAGGACGCGGTCGTGATGCTCGGGCGCCATCGTCTCGACCTGCGCGCCAAGCCGCCGCCAGAATTCGGCGACGCGCTCGACCGCGACCGGGTCGGCGCCGTCGGGCGGCGTGACGATGCACCAGCGGTTGCGGAACAGCGTCGCGAAGCCCGCTTCGGGGCCAGAGCGCTCGGTGCCGGCGACCGGATGCGCCGGGATCACGGTAGCGCCCGGCAGCGCGTCGGTCAGCGCGCGGACGATCTCGGCCTTGCAGCTGCCGACGTCGCTGACGATCGCATCCGCGGGGAGCTCGGCGGCGAACGCGCGCGCGACGTCGCCCATGATGCCGACGGGCACGCACAGGATCACGAGGTCGGCGTCGATCACCGCGGCACCCGCCGAGTCCGCGACGTCGTCGCAGAACCGCAGCCGATCCGCCGTTTCACGCACGCGCGCATCGGCGTCGTAGCCGGTGACGCGGACCGTCGGCATCGTCGCCTGCACCGCGCGCGCCACCGACGAGCCGATCAGCCCGAGCCCGATGATCGTGACGCGCGCGAACGGCAGCATCAGGCCCGCTCGACCAGATCGCGCAGCGCCGCGGTGACGCCGCGCGTCTCCGCTTCGGTGCCGATCGTGATGCGCAGCGCGTTGGGCAGCCCCTGGCCGGGCAGCCAGCGGACGATGTACCCCGCCTCCATCAGCCCGTGATAGGCGGCGTCGGCGGTCAGCGTGCCCTCGAACAGCACCAGCACGAAGTTCGCCTTGGACGGCACGCAGCGCAGCCCCGCATTGCCCATCTGGCCGATCTGCTCGACGAACCAGCCGCGCCACGTGTCGTTGTGCGCACGCGTCGCGTCGACGAAGCCGGTGTCGGCGAGCGCTGCGACCGCGGCGGCCTGGCCGGCGGTGGTCACGTTGAACGGCGCGCGGATGCGGTGCATCGCGTCGATGATCGGCGCACAGGCATAGCCCCAGCCGATCCGCTCGGCGGCGAGCCCGTGGATCTTCGAGAAGGTCCGCGTGACGAGCACGTTCGCCTCGGTCATCGCCAGCGCGAGACCCGCATCGTCCTCCTCGGGCGACAGATATTCGGCATACGCCTGGTCGATCACGAGCAGCACCGACTTCGGCAGGCCCGCATGCAGCCGCGCGATTTCCGCGCGCGGCGTGAAGGTGCCGGTCGGGTTGTTGGGGTTGGCGACGAACACGACGCGCGTACGCTCGGTGACCGCGGCGAGGATCGCATCGACGTCGGTCGCATAGTCGCGGTCGTCGACGATGATGGGTTCGGCCCCGACGCGGCGCGTGGCGATCTCGTAGACCGCGAAACCAAAGCGGACATGGATGATCTCGTCGCCGGGGCCGGCATAGGCGCCCGCGACCAGATGCAGGATCTCGTCCGATCCGGTGCCGTAGATGACGCGCGCCGGATCGAGATCGTAGTGCGCCGCCAACGCCTCGCGCAATTCGACCGCGCCCGCATCGGGATAGCGTTCGAGCGTCCGGTCGGCGGCATCGAACGCGGCCTTCGCGGCGGGGCTGGTGCCGAGCGGATTCTCGTTCGACGACAGCTTGATCACCGAGCGGCCATCGTCGGTCGTCGAGCGACCGGGCGTGTACGGCGCGATCCCCAGGATCCAGGGCTTTGGCGCGGGTGCGGGCATGATGTTTGTCATGGCCGCGGGGCATAGCGGGCGCGGTGCCGCGGTGGCAAATGCTTGTGTGTGCCGGTGGCGAAAGGTCGGGGTCGAGCTTCCCTTCTTCTCTCCCGTCATCCTGACGAAAGTCAGGACCCAGAGCCCCGAATGTCGGCGCCTGCAACCCTGGGTCCTGACTTTCGTCCGGATGACGGGGGGGGGGGGGTCCTCCCCCGCAAGGCGGGGGGG
>NZ_LMLD01000011.1:97505-109803 GCF_001421825.1 Sphingomonas sp. Leaf38
GCAAGGGAAACCGTCGTTGCGGGTCCTCCCCCTCCGTCGCCTTCGGCGCCACCTCCCCCTGGCGGGGGAGGATTAGGAGGTGGACGGCGCGCTGGTATGACGGCGGCCGCTTATGGTAGCGCGCGGCATGCTCGATCCTGCGACCATCGACCCCGTGACCGACCGCCGCTTCGGCCTCGCGCGCCGCGTCACGCTGCCGGGGCCGCTCAGGCTCGATGGCGGCGTGCTGCTGTCGCCGGTCGATATCGCGTACGAGACCTATGGCACGCTGAACGCCGACGCCTCGAACGCGATCCTGATCTGCCACGCGCTGACCGGCGACCAGCACGTCGCCTCCAACCACCCGCGCACCGGCAAGCCCGGCTGGTGGACGCGGATGGTCGGCGAGGGCAAGCCGATCGACCCCGCGCGCCATTTCGTCGTCTGCGCTAACGTGCTCGGCAGTTGCATGGGCTCGTCGGGCCCCGCGACGATCAACCCGGCGACCGGGCGGCCCTGGGCGATGGCGTTTCCGGTCATCACGATCCGCGACATGGTCCGCGCGCAGGCGATGCTGCTCGATCATCTCGGCATCGGCGTGCTCCACGCGGTCGTCGGCGGATCGATGGGGGGCATGCAGGCGCTGAGCTGGCCCGCGACCTTCCCCGAGCGCGTCAAGGCGTGCGTCGTGATCGCCTCGACCGCGCGCCACACCGCGCAGAACATCGCGTTCCACGAGGTCGGGCGCCAGGCGGTGATGGCCGATCCGAACTGGCGCGGCGGTGACTATCACGACGATTCGGCGCCGACCGCGGGGCTCGCGGTCGCGCGGATGGCGGCGCACATCACCTATCTGTCCGAAGCCGGCCTGACCGAGAAATTCGGCCGCCGCCTCCAGGCGCGCGACGCGAAATCGTTCGGGTTCGACGCCGATTTCCAGGTCGAGAGCTATCTGCGCCACCAGGGGCTCGCCTTCACCGACCGGTTCGACGCGAACTCGTACCTCTACATCACGCGCGCGATGGATTATTTCGATCTGGCCGAGGAACATGGCGGGCTGCTCGCCAACGCCTTCCGCGCGACCCGGTCGCGGTTCTGCCTCGTCAGCTTCGATACCGACTGGCTGTATCCGACGGCGGAGTCGCGCGCGATCGTCCAGGCCCTGAACGCGGCCGGCGCGCCGGTCAGCTTCGTCGAGCTGTCGAGCCCGTACGGCCACGACGCATTCCTGCTCGAGGCACCCGATCTCAACCGGGTCGTCGACGGATTTTTGAGGGCGGGGCGATGACGATCATCCTTTCGGACGACGTAAGCCGGTTGCAGATCGACCGCATCCACGGGTGGCTGGCGAGCAGCTACTGGTCGCCGGGGATCGAGCGCGCGCTCGTCGAGCGCGCGATCACCGGATCGCACTGTCTCGGCGCATATCGCAACGACGCGCAGGTCGGGTTCGCGCGGATGATCACCGATCATGCGACGTTTGCGTGGCTCGCGGACGTCTGGGTCGAGGAATCGGTGCGCGGGCAGGGGCTGGGGCGGCGGATGGTCGGCTGGTTCCTCGATCATCCGTTATTTGCCGGGCTGCGGCGGATCGGGCTCGTCACCGCGGATGCGCACGGCGTCTATGCGGGGCTCGGCTTCCACCCGCTGGTCCGCGCCGATCGCTATATGGAGCGCCTCGCCCCCGGGCTTGCCGATCAGTTACGGACCGCACCATGACGCCCCCTGAAACCTTACGCACCGACCTCGCCGTCATCGCCGAGAACGTCGCGCAAGGCAGCCGCGTGCTCGATATCGGCTGTGGCGACGGCGCGCTGATGGCGGCGCTGCGCGATACCCGCGGCGTCGACGCGCGCGGGCTGGAGCTCGACGCGCGCAACGTGGCCTCCGCGGTTGCGCGCGGGCTGTCGGTGATCCAGGGCGATGCGGACATCGACCTCGCCGGCTATCCCGATGCCAGCTTCGACTACGCGATCCTCAGCCAGACGCTGCAGACCGCGCGCGCGCCCGATCTGGTGCTCGATCACCTGCTGCGGATCGGACGACGCGCGTTCGTCAGCTTCCCCAATTTCGCGCAGTGGCGCGTGCGGCTGTCGCTGCTGTGGGGCGGTCGGATGCCCGTGACGCGGCAATTGCCCGAACGCTGGTACGACACGCCCAATATCCACCACGTCACGATCGACGATTTCCGCAGCTTCGTAAAAACGCGCGGGATCATCGTCGAGGATGCATGGTTCCTGTCGGGCGAGAAACGCACGGGGGCGGGCACCGCCAACCTCCTGGCCGAGCACGCCGTCTTCCTGCTGCGGCGGTAACCATCTTCACGATATTCTTCGATATCCTAGAGCGGCTAATCTAAATCAAGGTTCAGGCGGAACCCTTCGGTTTGCGACTGGTTACTCCGCCGATGACCAAGACCGCCCTCATTGTCGAAGACGAGATTTTCGTCGCGCTCGACCTGGAAAGGATTCTCGTTGACGCCGGGTACGACGTCGCGGGGATCGCGGCGGACCGCGAGAGCGCCATCGCAATCGCCCCGGGATGCAGCTTCGCCTTTGTCGATATCAACCTGCGGGACGGGCCGACCGGTCCCGAAATCGCCAAGCGGATGGCGGATGACTTTGGGGTCAAGGTCGTGTTCGTCACGGCAAACCCGGCGCAGATTGGTGATGCCGACTGCCTGGGCTATATCCGCAAGCCGTTCAGCGACGCGGCGATTCTGGCAGCGGCGGCGTTGGCCTGCGACGACGGGCCGATCAAACACGACGACGTCATCCGTATCGTCTGACACGCCGCCGCAGGGCATCCAGAAGGCTAGCGACTGAACGCGGCTTTCGGAATGTCGAGGATCACGTTCAGGCCTTCGCCGATCCACTGGCGCTCGATAGTGCCGCCCAATTGACGTACGGCGCTCATCTCGATCAACTGCGTACCGAAGCCTGCGGGTGTCGTCGGCATGCCGACCACCGGTCCGCCTTGCTCACGCCATGTCAAACGCACCGTCCCGTCCCCCGCCGCGACAGTGATCCGCACAGTGCCGAGCTCGGTCGAAAGCCCGCCATATTTGGTCGCGTTGGTCGCCAGCTCGTGGAACAGCAGAGCGAGCGGCGTAGCCGAGCGGTCGTCGATCGTCACATCGTCGCCCGATACCGTCACGCGGCGGCCATCGACACGCTGATAGGGCTCGAACAACTCCTGAAGCAGACCGTGCAGGCTGTTCTGCGCGGCGGCGGGACGCGAGTTCGCGCTGTGCGGCCGGACGAAGTCGTGCGCCCGGCCAAGGGCTGTGATGCGGTGGCGCAGGTCGGTCGCGATCGCGGCGAATTCGGGTTTGCCACGCGCGGCGAACGCGATCAGCCCGGCGATCACCGCGAAGATATTCTTGATACGGTGGCTCAGCTCCTGGCTGATGACCTCGCGCTCTTCATAGGCGAGCTTCTGTTCGTGGATGTCGGTGCACGTCCCGAACCAGCGCTGGATCGCGCCGCGCTCGTCCCGCACCGGCAATGCGCGGCCCAGCACCCAGCGATAGGTCCCGTCGAAATGCCGCAGGCGGTATTCGATGTTGTAGGGCTCGCCGGTGTCGAGCGATTGTCGCCAGACGGCCCAGGCGCGGTCCTGATCCTCGGGATGGAACATGTCGTTCCACCCCTCGCCATCGGTGGTACCCACGGGCGTCCCGGTAAACTCGTACCAGCGCGCATTGAAATAGTCGTGGAAGCCGTCGGGCAGCGTCGACCACACCATCTGCGGCATGGTGTCGGCAAGCGTGCGGAACTTCAGGTCGCTCGCTTCCAGCGTACGCCGCGCCGCGGCCTCGGCAACGGCTTGCTCGCGCGCGGTGCGGCGATCGTCGAGCCGTCCCATCGCCGCCTTGGCGAGCAGCGTCAGCCCGTCGCGCTGGAACCGTGTCAGCCCCTCGCGGGCGTCGGGTGCGAGCACGCATAGCGCCCCGAGCGGAACGCCTTCGCTCGAGACGAGCGGCGCACCCGCATAGAACCGGACATAGGGTTCGCCGGTCACCAGCGCATTGTCGGTAAAGCGCGGATCGGTGCGCGCGTCGGGCACCTCCATCACGTCATGATGGTGCATCGCGTGCGCACAAAACGACATGCTGCGCGGCGTCTGTTCGAGATCGGTGCCGCTGCGCGAGAGGAACCGCTGATATTCCTCCTCGACCAGACTCAGCAACGCAACCGGTGCGCCGCACAATTCGGCCGCGAACGACACGATGTCGTCCAGCTGCCCTTTTGCACGCGCACCGGCGACGTCGTAGGCCGAGATCACGCGCGAGCGCTCGGCCTCGTCGAACACAGCGGTCGTCGGAACGGAATACGGCGTCGTCACGGACCTTAGAACGGCACGTCGTCGTCGAGATCGTCCGAGAAGCCGCCGGTCTGGCCGAAGCTGCCGCCACGTGCGCCGCCACCCGAGGGTGCGCTGCCGCCACGGCCACCGCCGTAACCGCCGCCGCCGCCTGACGAACCACCGCCGAAGTCGTTGCCGCCGCCACCGCCGGCCCAGTCGTCACCGCCGCCGCGGCTACCACCGCCGCCACCGCCGCCGCCCTGGCCACCGTTCGGGCCGTCGAGCATCGTCAGCACGCTGTTGAAGCCCTGCAGCACGATCTCGGTCGAATATTTGTCCTGGCCCTGCGCGTCCTGCCATTTGCGCGTCTGGAGCGCGCCTTCGATATAGACCTTCGAGCCCTTGCGCAGATACTTTTCCGCGACGTTGGCGAGACCTTCGTTGAAGATCGCGACCGAATGCCATTCGGTCTTTTCCTTGCGCTCGCCCGACATCTTGTCCTTCCAGGACTCGGATGTCGCGATGCGCAGGTTGACGACCTTGCCGCCGTTCTGGAACGCCTTGCTCTCCGGGTCGCGCCCGAGATTGCCGACGATGATGACCTTGTTGACGCTGCCTGCCATGATGCCCCTCAGAGGCCGGCGAACACCGCCAGCCAGTATGTAATGCCAGCCATGATGTAGGCGGCGGCGAACAAATAGCCAACCATGAACGCCGGCCATTTCCATCCGTTTGTCTCGCGACGCGTGACGGCGATCGTCGAAATGCACTGCGGTGCGAACACGAACCACATCAGGAAGGCGAGTGCGGTCGGCAGGCTCCAGCGGCCGCGGAGGTTTTCGATCATCGCCTTTCCGCCTTGGTTGCTGTCGGGATCGTCGATCGCATAGACAGTGCCGATCGCGGCGACCGCGACTTCACGCGCGGCCATCGCCGGGATCAGCGCCAGCACGATGTCGCGGTTGAAGCCGATCGGGGCGAACACGGGGGCGATGCCGTTGGCGATCCGGCCGGCGATCGAATAATCGACCGCGGAGATCTTCGGGGCGCCCGCGGGCTGTTCGGGCGGCTTGGGGAAGCTCAGCAGCACCCACAGGATGATCGTCGAGGTCAGGATGATCCCGCCCGCGCGCTTCAGGAAGATTTGCGCGCGGCTCCACAGGCCGATGCCGACGTCGCGCCACTGCGGCCACTGGTAGTTGGGCATCTCCATCATGAAGCCCGACGACACGCCCTTGGTCACCGTCCGGCGCAGCACCAGCGCAGCGACGAACGCGCCGACAATCCCCATTACGTAGAGCCCGAGCATCACCAGCCCCTGCAACCCGACGAAGGGGAGGACCTGCGTATTGGGAATGAACGCGCCGATGATCAGCGTGTACACGGGCAGACGCGCGGAGCACGTCATCAGCGGCGCGATCAGGATCGTCGTCAGCCGGTCCTTCTCGTCGTCGATCGTCCGAGTCGCCATGATCCCGGGAATCGCGCACGCGAAGCTCGACAGCAGCGGGATGAACGCACGCCCCGACAGCCCGACGCTGGCCATCACGCGGTCCATCAGGAACGCCGCGCGGACCATGTAGCCGCTCGCCTCGAGCACGAGGATGAAGAGGAACAGGATCAGGATCTGCGGCAGGAACACGATCACCGCGCCGACGCCCGCGATCACGCCGTCGACCAGCAGCGAGCGCAGCAGCGACGGGGCGAGTTCAGACGTCAGGAACGCCTGTAACGCCGTGAACCCTGCGTCGATCGCGTCCATGAACGGCTGGGCCCAGCTGAACACCGCCTGGAACATCAGGAACATGATCGCCAGCAGCAGGATCGGCCCGGCGACGGGGTGCAGCGCGACCGCGTCGAGCATGTGCGTCCAGCGGCGGACGGTCGTCTCGGATACGGTCGCGGACGTGGCGATCTGGCGCGCGCGGCGCTGGAGCGTGACGATGTCGTCCTGCACGCCCTCTAAAGATATGGGGCCGTCGGACTTGCGCAGCCGCATCGGGCCGTTGATGACGATGCCGGAGAGCGCGGCCTTGAGTTCGTCGAGGCCCCGTTTGCGCACCGCGACGGTCGGGATCACGCGCACGCCAAGTTCGCGTTCGAGCACCTTGGGATCGAGCTTTAGGCCGTCGCGCTCGGCGAGATCGACCATGTTGAGCGCGACCACGACGGGCAGGCCGAGCGCGATCAGCTGGAGCGTGAAGCGCAGGTGATTGTCGAGATTGGCGGCGTCGACGACGACGACCAGCGCGTCGGGCAGGCGCTCGCCATCCTGCGTCCCCGTGACGACGTCGCGCGTGACTCGCTCGTCGGGGGAGGAGGGCTCGAGGCTGTACGCGCCGGGCAGGTCGACCAGTTCGACCGGTCGCCCGTCGTCGAGCATCAGCCGCCCGACCTTGCGTTCGACCGTGACGCCCGGATAATTGCCGACCTTCTGCCGCGCGCCCGTCAGCGCGTTGAACAGCGCGCTCTTGCCGGCATTGGGATTGCCGACCAGCGCGACCAGCGGTGCTGCGTTCATTCTAAAGTGTTATTCGGCCGCGGCAGGCATGGGAGAGACCTGGATCGCGCCCGCGACGGCACGGCGCAGCGCGACGGTCATGCGGCCGATCCGGCAGGCGATCGGGCCCTGGCCCAGCGTCGCGCGGTGCAGCACTTCGACATCGACACCCTCGTCGAAGCCGAGTTCGCGCAGGCGGCGCGCCTCGGGCCCTGCGAGTCGCGCCCATTCGATGGCGGCGACAATCGCATGCTGCTTGCGCGGCAGGGTTTCGAGGCTGACGGATCGATCGGGGCGCGTGTCCATGATGCGACTGATTATCAGTAACGCTCGGGGAAGGGAAGCCCTAACCGCCGCTGGTTACTATCGCCTCGCCGTCCCGTCATCCTGACGAACGTCAGGACCCAGAGCCACTTAACGCACCCTTCGTGGCGCTCGGTCCTCGGTCGAGCCCAGGATGACGGGGTCGGGTACCGCGCTCAAGCCGTCGGATAGCGCAGACGACCGACGAATCGCGACAGGCTGAACCCATGCTCGGTCCGCTTGAGGAAACCGGCCTTGGCCTTTTCGAACTGCATGATCCCGGCGATGCGGCGCCCGAGAAAGGCGCGTGTTTCGGCGAGGCCTTCGCTCTCGTCGTCGAGGAAGATCGTGATCGTCGATGCGTACACGCCGAGCAGGATCGTCCGCTTGGTGTAGTAATTATAGTCGGTCGCGACGTCGCCAGCCGCGCGCCAGATCGTGTCGACTGTCCGCCACCCGAGCCGCGTCGCCTTCGCCAGGTTCTGCGGGAGCGCGAGGATCGCCAGCGCGCGCCGCAGCGATTCGCGGTCCGCCGAGGTCGCATCGAGCCGCGCCTCGACCAGCGCGGTGATCTTGTCGCGAATCTTCATCGTCGCGAGGCGCTCGGGTGGCACCGCGGCGAGCATCACGCCGTCGATATGCGCGAACCACGCGTCGATCATGTCGACCGACCCGTCCTTGAACGCGAGCGCGGCGACATCGGTGTCGATCCCCGCGCCTTGCGCGGCCATGTCGCGCGCGGCGTCGCTCCAACCGTCGAACGCCGCGTTGGCGGCGATGCCGGGCGCGAGCAGGGCGCGGATTTCGTCGAGCGTAAGATCCTGGGTCATACCGTCTCCTGCCGTTCCAGATCAGGCGTATCAAGCGCGTCTTCAAGAGGGAATGCTTCGCGCGGCGGGCCCTGGCGCACGAGTACCAGCGCGACCGCGACCATCACGACGCCGGCCAGATCCGCCGTACCGAGCCGTTCGCCGTACACCAGCCACCCGACCAGTCCCGCCACCACCGGCTGGATCAGCAATGCGATCCCGATCACCAACGGCGTAAATCGGCCAAGCGCATAGATCATCAGGCCTTGCCCGATCACCTGGCTGCACAGCGCGAGCCCGATCAGCGGGCCCCAATGCGCCGGCAGCACGCGCTCGCCCATCGCCAGTGCGAACAGGAGCAGCGGTGCGATGCCCGCCAGCGTCGACAACGTCAGCGCCGAGACCGGCGCGAGCGTCGCGCGGGCGCGCGCCATCAGGATGAAATAGACCGTGTAGAGCAGCCCCGCGAGTAGGCAGAACAGATCGCCCGCAAGGTTCTTCGCATCGAGCTGATACGACTGCCCGAGCAGCAACGCGCCCCCCGCCGCCGCCAGCGCCAGCGCGAATCCTTGCGTCCGCGTCGGCCAGCTGCGCGCGATGAGGAAGCCGTAGATCGGGAAGATCAGCGTCGCGACGTTGCCGAACAGCGTCGCGTTGGCCAGCGTCGTGCGCAGGATCCCGAGATGCCACGTGCCGAGATCGGCCGCGAAGCACACGCCGCCCGCGAGCAGCCCTGCCCACAGCGTCCACCCGAGCCGGATCGGGCGCGCACCCTGCTGGACCGCGAGCACGGCCAGGAACGGCACCGCCAGCGTCAGCCGCCAGAACCCCGCGGCAACCGGCCCGACTTCCGTCGCGCGGACGAACCACGGCCCGAACGCCAGCGCGACGTTGGCGACGACCAGCGCGGCGAACGCGATCAGTCCCGGCGCAGGCGGCGAAGCGGGCCTCGGGGCAGGCCGCGGGGCAGGCGGCAACACCGCACGTGCCGTATCGGGCAGACTAGATAATCTTTGCAGGTCGGGGCGATGCATGCGGCCGTGTAGCCTCCTATCTTCCGCCCGTCAGGCATTAAGGAGTCTCCATGCCAAGCCTTTTCGATCCCCTCACGATCGGCGCCGTCGAGGCGCCCAACCGCATCCTCATGGCGCCGCTCACGCGCGGCCGTGCCGACCGCGACGCCGTCCCGACCGACATCATGGTCGAGTATTACACGCAGCGGGCGAGCGCCGGGCTGATCATCTCGGAAGCCACCGGCATCAGCCGCGAGGGTCTCGGCTGGCCGTTCGCGCCGGGTCTGTGGACCGATGCGCAGGTCGCCGCCTGGAAGCCCGTCACCGACTCGGTCCACGCCGCGGGTGGCCGCATCATCGCGCAGCTGTGGCACATGGGGCGTCAGGTCCATTCGTCGGTGATCGGCACGCAGCCTGTGTCGTCGTCGGCGACCGCGACCGAAGGCCAGGCGCACACGTTCGAGGGCAAGCAGGATTTCGAAGTCGCGCGTCCGCTTGAGCTGAACGAGATTCCGCGTCTGCTGAACGATTACGAGCTGGCGACGAAGAACGCGCTGGCGGCCGGCTTCGACGGCGTGCAGATCCATGCGGCCAATGGCTATCTGATCGACCAGTTCCTGCGCGACAACGCCAACCTGCGGACCGATGAATATGGTGGCTCGATCGAGAACCGTATTCGCCTGCTTCGCGAAGTCGCCGAGCGCGTCATTTCGGTCGCGGGTGCCGATCGCACCAGCGTGCGCCTGTCGCCGAACGGCGATTCGCAGGGTGTCGACGACAGCAACCCGGAGCCGCTGTTCACCGCCGCCGCCAAGGCGCTGTCCGATCTGGGGATCGCGTTCCTCGAACTGCGCGAGCCCGGCCCCGATGGCACGTTCGGCAAGACCGACGTGCCGAAGCTCAGCCCGGCGATCCGCAAGGTGTTCAAGGGCGTGCTTGTCGTGAACTCGGATTACACGACCGTTGAGGAGGCGCAGGCCGAGCTCGATTCGGGTAATGCCGATGCGATCACCTTTGGTCGCACGTTCATCGCCAATCCGGATCTGCCCGAGCGGTTGCGAACCGGTGCGCCGCTTGCCAAGGACGATGCGAAGACGTGGTACAGCCAGGGTCCCGAGGGCTATATCGACTATCCGGCGCTCGAGACAGCAAACGCGTAACCCGGCTCACGCCCGATCCTCCCCCGCAAGGGGGAGGTTGCAGGCGCCAGCCTGACGGACGGGGAAGCACGCGCGCATCTTGGTTTGGTGTCCTCCCCCTCCGTCACCTTCGGCACACTTCCCGGTGGGGGGCCGTAAAGGGCGGCCCCTAGTCACCGGCGACGCCATCGCCTAGCAGCGCGCTTCCGCGCCGCTGAGGGCGCACCGGTGACGACAGGATGACGCATGACCGACGGTTGGCCGAGCGGGGGCAGGGGGACGGGGCCGCTGATGCCCGGTACCGCCGACCGCGCCGCGCGCCGCGCCGAGGAGCGCGCGAAGGACCGCGAGCAGCGCGCGAAGGATCGGCTTGCCGCCTCCGAACAGCGATCCGAATCCCGCGCAGCCCAGCGTGACCTCCAGTCGCAGGAGCGCGAGCGCGCGCGGGAGACGCGGCGGATCGAGGAAGGACAGCGTATCCAGGCGCGGCTCGATGCACCGCCGACGAACGACGTCGAGGCACTGAAGATCTCCAAGCGGCGCCGCTCCGGCGCGCTCGCCCGCAGCGGTGCGGAGACGAAGACGGAGCGCGACACGCGCAGCTACAAGACGCTTGTCGACACCGCGCGAATCCGCACGCTTGCCGATCGAGGTGCGTCGGTGTCGGGGCTGGCCGGCGCGTTCGGCATCACGGTCGAAGAGGTCGAAGCGGCGTTGCGGGACACGGCCCCGCAGGACTAAAACTTCGTCAGACGGGGTGGTGGTCGCTTGCCAGCCAGGCGCGCGCTGCGTCGATATCGAGGAACGTCCGGCAGTTCGCCGCCTTCAGATAGCGTTCGGTCTGAAGCTTGGCCAGATGCGAGGCGACGACCGCCGCGATCGGCGCGGACGTCACCTTCAACGCCTTGGGCATCATCGCCTCGAGCGCGTCGACCACCTTCAACGGCTGGATCGCCGCCTTGCGCAGATCGGCGAGCACGACGAACCGTCCGTGATACAGGCGCGCCGCGGTGCCGCGCGCGAGCAACTCTGCCGAGAACACCGCGGTCGTCGCGACCGACCAGAATCCTTCGGTAACGATCGTCAGGGTCTTGTTCGGGACGTCGAAGCCGATCGTGTACATGCAGCCCCTTAGCATCCGCGCCTTAACAATCCGCTATCGGCTCGTCTCAATCGGTCCCGGGCAGGTCCACATGGAGTCTGCGAAAGCGCGCCTCGACGAGCGAATAGGCGCCGAACAACGCCAGGCCGAGCCCGGTCAGAGCGAGCAGCCATTTGCCGCCCGGCTGCGATTGGAGCTTCTCCAGCGCATCGGCCACGCCGCCTGCGTCGCTGGCATGCGCGCTCCATGCGGCAAGGCCGAACAACCCGGCGACGATCAGGAACACGATCGCACGCGCGCCGTAGCCGATCCGGCCCATCGTGCAGACATAGCCGGGGGCAGGCGCGTCGCCGCGCAGGTCGTGGATGAAATCGCCGGCCCACGCCTTTTTGGCCTGCTGGAACGCCGCGACCAGCACGCCGATCGCGACCGCACCGACCAGAAGCCGTCCGGCGGGCTGGTCGAGCAGCAACGCGGTCCAGTCGCGCGCGCTCTCGTCGCCGGGCGAGACTGCCGCGTCGCGCGATCCGGTCTTCAGCGCGAGCTTGGCGGCGGTCCAGGCGAGGATCAGATGCGCGATTCCGCTGACGACATGGCCGATCCGCTTGAGGCTGCCCTTGATGTCGCGGCCAATCTGTTCGGGGTTCGCCGCAGCTTCGGTCAGTCGCCACACCGCATAGCCGAGCAATCCGGCCGCGATGATCGCGAGCAGGACCGGCCCGAACGGCCCGTCCGCCATCGATCCGATCGCGCCCTGATTGTCGGCGACCTCGCCACCGTGCCATGCTGCGTCGACCGCGAACCATCCGACGAGGATGTAGACCACGCCGCGTGCGGCAAAGCCGAGTTTGGCGAGCCACGTCGCATTTGCATCCGAGATCATGAGAGCCCCCTTGTTACGCAGGCACAACAGTTCGTCGGGCGGGACGTTCCTGCGGCGCGCGCGATGAGGCGGCGGCGGGGGATTCGGCTTCGAGCGTCGCGCGTGTTCCACGCCCCGATCCTCGCGCGCCTGTAATCCTCCCCCGTCAGGGGGAGGTGGCTGGCACTTGCCAGACGGAGGGGGAAGGACACGGAACAGGCGTTTCCCTTTCCTCCCCCTCCGTCAGGCTGACGCCTGCCACCTCCCCCTGGCGGGGGAGGAT
>NZ_LMLD01000011.1:109840-170742 GCF_001421825.1 Sphingomonas sp. Leaf38
TTCGGGTTTTTGCGAAGGACAGCGGGCGCGATACCTTGCGTCACCGGCTTGGCCGTCCCTCGCCACCGATGGGGAGGGACGGGGCCCGCCGCATAAACACCGGGGGAGGCGTCAGCGTGAGGGTATTGAACGGGGTTGTCGGGTTCGCGAGTTTCGAGTCGCGCGCCGTCGAGCGTCGCCTCGATCCGGGCGTGCTCGGCTGCGTCCCTCGTCTTTTCCGCCGCCGTTCGGCCAAACAGCTGCCGATTCTGGTCCGCGCGTGCGGAAGCCTCCGCCCGGGCCCGCTGTTTTCGCGCGCGCCGCAGATTGATTACTTCACCCACGCGCTGCTCATGCGAGGAAGCGGTCCTTCAGCGCCAGCATCGCCAGCGCCGCGTTCGCCGCGCCGCCGCCCTTGTCGCCTTCGGTGGGCTTTGCCCGCGTGAGCGCCTGCGCCTCGTTCTCGGTGGTCAGGATGCCGTTGCCGATCGGCAGGCCGTCCATCGTCAGCTGCATGATGCCGCGCGCGCTCTCGCCCGCGACGATCTCGAAATGATAGGTCTCGCCGCGGATCACGACGCCGAGCGCGACATAGGCGTCGAACGTCTCGCTCTCGGCCGCCAGCGCGATCGCGCCGGGAACTTCGAGCGCGCCGGGCACGGTGATCGTCTCGTGCGTGTGGCCGGCGGCTTCGATCGCCGCCTTCGCACCCTCGACCAGCAGGTCGTTGAGGTGATCGTAGAATCGGGCTTCGACGATGAGGAGATGGGCCATCAGTTTGAACTCTCTTCGGTATCCAGGGACGCGATCCGCCGTTCGCCGACGATCGACAGGCCATAGCCGTCGAGTCCGACCAGCGTGTGATGCGTGTTCGTGATCAGCACCATGTCGTGCACGCCGAGTTCGGTCAGGATCATCGCGCCGACGCCGTAGTCGCGCAGCTCCTCCATATCCGGCGTGATCTCCGCACCGGCCTTCTTCATGACCGCCGAGGTGAAGGTGTTGCTGCGCGGGCGGTTGATGACGACGATCACGCCGGCGCCCTCGTCCGCGATCATCTGCATCGAGCGAGCGAGGATACGGCCGCGATCGCCCGATTCACCGAAGATGTCGGCGAACGGCGACAGCGCGTGCATGCGGACGAGCGTTGGCGTGGCGGGGTCGATCCGGCCCTTGACCAGCGCGACCTGTTCGGTGCCCGTTGCCTTGTTCCAGAACGTCAGCGCGGTCCAGTCGCCGCCCCATTCGGAGGTGAAGCTGGCCTCGGCGCGCTTTTCGACGAGATGATCGTAACGGCGGCGATACGCGATCAGATCGCGGATCGTGCCGATCTTGACGTTGTGGAACTGTGCGAAGGTGACGAGATCGTCCATCCGCGCCATCGTGCCGTCCTCGTTCATGATCTCGCAGATCACGCCCGACGGGTTGAGCCCGGCGAGCCGCGCGACGTCGACCGCCGCCTCGGTATGCCCGGCGCGGATCAGCACGCCGCCGTCGCGCGCGACCAGCGGGAAGACGTGGCCGGGGGTGACGATGTCCGGCTTGCCCTTGGTCGCATCGACCGCCACCGCGATGGTGCGCGCGCGATCCGCCGCGGAGATCCCCGTGGTGACGCCTTCGAGCGCCTCGATCGACACGGTGAACGCGGTTTCGTGACGGGTGCCGTTGTTGCGGCTCATCAGCTCGAGGCCGAGCTCTTCGGTGCGGTCCTTGGTCAGCGCAAGACAGATCAGGCCGCGGCCGTATTTGGCCATGAAGTTGATCTTCTCGGGCGTCGCCATCTGCGCGGGGATGACGAGATCGCCCTCGTTCTCGCGGTCCTCGTCATCGACCAGGATGAACATACGGCCATTGCGCGCCTCGTCGATGATCTCTTCGGGGCTGGAGAGATAACCGTGCTTCAGACGGGCAAGCTCAGCGGGCAGAGGCACGGTAATGCTCCATTCTTTGGAGGTAGCGGGCGAGGACGTCGATCTCGATATTGACCGACTGTTCCACGTGGATCGTTCCGAGCGTCGTGACCGCCCAGGTATGCGGGATGATGTTCAGGCCGAACTCGACCTCTCCATCTAGGTCGCGAACGGTGTTCACGGTAAGCGAGACGCCATCGATAGTGACCGAGCCCTTGGGGGCGATGAACGGCGCGATGTCGGCGTCGGCGCGGATCGTGACGCGGTGCGAGCCGCCGTCCTCGGTCACTGCAACGACGGTGCCGAGACCGTCGACATGGCCCGTGACGATGTGCCCGCCGAGCTCGTCGCCGAGCTTCATCGCGCGTTCCAGGTTGAACTTGCGCCCCTGCGTCCACTGATCCGTGGCGGTGCGGCTGATCGTCTCGCCCGAGACGTCGACCGCGAACCAGTTTGGTCCCTTGTCGACGACGGTGAGGCAGACGCCCGAGCACGCGATCGACGCGCCGAGATCGACGGTGGCGGTATCATAGGCGGTCGAGACGACCACGCGCGTTTCGCCGGGCGATTCCACGGTGGTGACGGTGCCGATGTCGGTGACGATTCCGGTAAACATTATCCCTCGTTTCGTTCGCGCTCGTAGACCTCGAGCCGGTCGCTGCCAAGTTGCCGCGCATCGACTGGTGTCCAGCGTTGGTGCGCTTCGGCCAGGTCGGTGAGGCCGATATCGCGGAGTGCGGGGCGGCCGCCGCCGATCAGGATCGGCGCGCGGTACAGCAGGAGCCGGTCGACCAGATCGGCCGCGAGGAACGCCGACGCTACGGCCGCGCCGCCTTCCAAGAGGATGTGATCGACGTGGGGGAGGGTGGCGATGGCGTGCGGCTCGGCGATGACGGTCCAGCCTGCAGGTCCGTCGCCCTCGCCAACATTCCCGCCGCTCTCCCCAATTTCGTCACCCCAGCGTAGGCTGGGGTCCGCCCGTGAGGCTCTGTCGGGCGCCCCACCGGGGATATTCCAGCTTTCGCTGGAATGACGGAACAGGGTGGCGGATAAAAGTACGCGACTTGGCGAGCGATCCTCCAGACCCGGCACGCGCACGTCGAGTCGCGGCGCGTCCGCCTCGTACGTGCCGCGCCCGACGAGGATCGCCTCGTGCCGGCTCCGCTCGAGATGCGCGTGCGCGCGCGCCTGCGGGCCGGTGATCCAGCGGCTCGACCCGTCCGCCATGGCGATGCAGCCGTCGAGCGAGGTCGCGAGCTTCAACGTGACATTGGGGCGGCCGAGCGCCTGCCGGGTCAGGAACCCGGCCATCGAGCGCCGCGCCTCGTCCGAGCGGACGCCGCGGACAACGGCAATGTCGGCCGCCTGAAGCCGGGCAAAGCCCTGGCCTGCCGTTCGCGCGTCGGGATCTTCAAGCGCCGCGACGATGCGCGCGACGCCCGATGCGATCAGTAGGTCGCTGCAAGCGGGACCGCGTTGCGACTGGTGCGCGCAGGGCTCGAGCGTGACGTACGCCGTAGCGCCGCGCGCCCTCGCGCCCGCCTCGGCCAGCGCCATCGCTTCGGCGTGCGGTCGCCCGCCCGGCTGCGTCCGGCCGCGCCCCACGATCCGACCGTCGGCGACGATCACGCACCCGACATTGGGATTGGGTGCGGTCCGCCCGCGAGACCGCTCGGCCAGCGCCAGCGCGGCGCCCATCCACCGAGCATCCGAAGCGTGAGTCAGATCCCCATCGCCTTCAGCTTGTCGTCCAGCCGCTTGAACGAGGCGCGCTGCGCGTCCTCGCGCGCCTTTTGCTCGGCGAGCGCCTTGGCCTTGATCGGTGCGTCGATCCTCTGCTGCGCGACGATCTGCGCATCGGTGCGATCCGCGGGCCATTGTTCGACATAGATGATCTTCGGGCGGTATTCCTGCTCGACGTACGAGTCCTTCATGAACGCGTAGATCAGGAAGCTGGTGACACCGAGCGCCGCGACGAGAAACACCAGCTCGTACGGCCGGCGTTGGCTGAGGAAGAGCCGCAGGTCGCGATAGGCGACGATCGGCGTGAAACGACTGAAAAAGCCCATGCACGCCAAGATAGGAGCGCGGAGCCGGCTAGGCCAGCCCCGCATGGCGGGAGGGCAACGTGGCCCTCGACCGCCGCGACCATTTGATTACCGCGCCGCCAGTCGCTCCAGCGCCCGCTCGCGCCCGATCAGCGGCAGCAACGCCGCCATGTCCGGCCCATGATCGCGCCCGGTCAGCGCGCGTCGCAGCGGCAGGAACAGCGCCTTGCCCTTGCGCCCCGTCTCGTCCTTCAGCCGCGCGGTCAGCGCGTGCCAGGGATCGCTCGACCAGTCGATCGCCGCAGCCGCCGCCACGGCGCTGTCGAGATATGAGACGTCCGTATCGCTCTCGATCGCGATGGGCCCTTCGATCACGCCCCACCAGTCCGCGGCGTCCGCCAGCGTCACCAGATTGGGCCGCACGGCGTCCCAGGCGGCCGCGCCCATGCCCGCCGGCAACCGCGCGACCACGTCGTCATACGGCAGCGCGTGGAGAATCCGCGCGTTCAGTTGCGCGAGCTCGGCCTCGTCGAAGCGGGCCGGTGCGCGGCCGAACCGGGCAAAGTCGAACCCCGCGATCAGCGGCGCGGCGTCGGCGATCGGCTCGACCGGATCGCTCGTGCCGATCCGCGCGAGCAGCGCACGCACCGCCTGCGGCTCGATCCCGACCGCGCGGAAATGATCGACGCCGAGCGAGCCGAGTCGCTTGGACAGCTTGCCCTCCGCCCCCGTCAGCAACGCCTCATGCGCAAACCGCGGCGGCGCGACGCCGAGTGCGGCGAACATCTGCAATTGGAGCGCGGTGTTCGACACATGGTCCTCGCCGCGCACCACATGCGTTACGCCCATCTCGGCATCGTCGATCGCCGATGGCAGCATGTACAGCCACGATCCGTCGGCGCGGCGGATCACCGGATCGCTCATCGTCTTCGCCTCGAAATGCGCCGCGCCGCGGATCAGGTCGTCCCAGGCGATCGCCGAGTCGTGATCGAGCTTGAACCGCCAATGCGGCCGCACGCCGTCCGCCTCCAGCCTGGCCCGTGCCGCGTCGTCGAGCGCGAGCGCCGCGCGGTCGTAGATCGGCGGCAACCCGCGCCCGGCCTGGATCTTGCGCTTCAGGTCGAGTTCCTGCGTCGTCTCGTACGCGGGATAGACATGCCCGCTCGCGACCAGTGTCGCGAACCGCGCCTCGTACAGCGCGAACCGCGCCGACTGCCGCTCTTCCGCGTCGGGCGTCATCCCGAGCCAGGCGAGATCGGTGCGGATCGCCTCGACGAAGCGCTCTTCGCTGCGCTCGGGGTCGGTATCGTCGATCCGCAGCACGAATTTTCCGCCATTCGCGCGCGCGAACATCCAGTTGTGGAGCGCGGTGCGGATGTTGCCGACATGGAGCCGGCCGGTGGGCGAGGGGGCGAAACGGGTGATCACGGTCATGTGGTTGCTCTAATAGCAGTGCGGCGACGGGCAAACCCTTCCCTGCAACGCTTTCACCGGGCCTTTCACCGGGCGATTCGTGCGCCTAAGGGGTTCGCGTGATCGAGCGGGGAAGACTTTCATGAAACTGATGACCGGCAATTCGAACCTGCCGCTGGCGCAGGAAATCTCCGCCTATCTTGAGATTCCGCTGACCGACGTCAGCGTGCGGCGCTTCGCGGACGAGGAGGTCTTCGTCGAGATCAACGAGAACGTCCGCGGCGAGGACGTGTTCGTGATCCAGTCGACCGGCTATCCCGCGAACGACAACCTCATGGAATTGCTGATCATGATCGACGCGCTCAAGCGTGCGTCGGCGCGGCGCATCACCGCGGTGATCCCGTATATGGGCTATGCGCGGCAGGATCGGAAGCCGGGCCCGCGCACGCCGATCTCGGCCAAGCTGGTCGCCAACCTGATCACCGTGGCGGGCGCGAACCGCGTGCTGTCGGTCGATCTGCATGCCGGCCAGATCCAGGGCTTCTTCGATATCCCGACGGACAATCTCTATGCGGCGCCGGTGATGTCGGCGGACATCCTCGCCCGGTTCAAGGGCAAGAATCTGATGGTCGTGTCGCCCGACGTCGGCGGCGTCGTCCGCGCGCGCGTGCTGGCCAAGCGACTCGACAACGCGCCGCTCGCGATCGTCGACAAGCGCCGCGAGCGCGCGGGCGAGTCGGAGGTGATGAACATCATCGGCGAGGTCGAGGGGCGCTTCTGCATTCTGATCGACGACATCGTCGATTCGGCTGGCACGCTGTGCAACGCGGCGGCGGCGCTGAAGGAAGCCGGCGCGGAGGACGTCGTCGCCTATGTCACGCACGGCGTCCTGTCGGGCGGTGCGGTGGCGCGCGTCGAGGGATCCGAACTGCGCGAATTGGTGATCACCGATTCGATCGGCAATCACGAGGTCATCAAGGGCGCACACGGCAAGATCCGCCATCTGCAGATCGCGCCGTTGCTCGGCGAGGCGATCAAGCGGATCGCGGACGAGACGAGCGTTTCGAGCCTGTTCGACTGAGACCGTGATTCTGCCGCGACGGCGGGGACCTGTTATGGGCTCCCGCCGATGCGGGAGAACGGACGCGGGGCCTACCGCTGCGACAGGGCCACGATGTGGTCGAATACTGCGGGATGCAGCGGTTTTGCGAACGCACAGCCGTATTTGAACTTGTCGCGCCACGCGACGACCGCCTCGAGCGCCGCCAATCCGGGCAGCGTGAGCCACACCACCGTTCCCGGCCACAATGTAAAGCTCGTCTCTGCGCGAAAGCCCGAGAGCGAGAGGTCGGTCACCTCGATCTCGAATCGCGTCTGGCCCCGATCGCGCAGATGCGCACGCATCTTCACGGCCTTGCGTAGCGCCTGGCGAAGTTCCTCGCCCTTCGGTTCGGCGGGAGGGATGGGGACGGGCTGTGTCATGTCCGGAACATTGCTCCCTAAGTGGTTACTAATCTCCAAACGCCCTACGATTCGCTGGCTTGAGGAGTGGCTGCGCGCGCCAGGACCGGCGCGCGCATACCCATGCGGAATCGCCGCGTGAGTTTGGCTCTCAGGTTTTCCGGTTTGGGGGCGACAAGAAAGCCGAAGCTGACATGGCCGTCCTCGGGCTCGACGTCGTGAAACCCGAAATAGATCATGCCGCAGGTGGCGACTCCTGCGCCGATCCAGGCGAAGCCCGGCCACCAGTCGAGGTGCATCCCACCCAGCACCAGCACGAACGACGGCACTGCGAAGATCGCGGCGTACAGATCGTTCAATTCCCCGTTGCCCGGCTGCGCGCGGTGATGGCTCTCGCGCAGGCGCCAGCCGAAGCCATGCATGATCCAGCTTTGCGCGGCATACGCCAATACCGCCATGCCGACCACGGAAGCGACAAACAGGAAGATGCCAAGTGAAATCGCCATTCTCCTTTGATAGGGATCGGCAGGCCGCACGGCAAAAGGCGAATCCTTCTCGTCATACCAGGGAGAAGGCCCCAAAAACCGATGCAATTCAAGTTTATTGCGACCGCGACGCAAGTGCAAATGCCTTAAGGGTGGATTTGCGCCCCGCCCTGTGCTTTACGCCGACCCAATTCCCGAGTTTCCTAAAAATTGCGTGGAGCCTTCCCGATGAACATCCATGAATATCAGGCCAAGGAACTGCTGGCCAAGTTCGGCGTCCCCGTCCCCGCCGGTTTCGCGGCGCTGACCGTCGAGGAGGCCGTCGAGGCCTCGAAGAAGCTCCCCGGACCGCTCTACGTCGTCAAGGCGCAGATCCACGCCGGCGGCCGCGGCAAGGGCAAGTTCGTCGAGCTCGGCCCCGATGCCAAGGGCGGCGTCCGCCTCGCCAAGACCGAGGACGAGGTTCGCGCAGCCGCGACCGACATGCTCGGCAACACGCTCGTCACGATCCAGACGGGTGACGCGGGCAAGCAGGTCAACCGCCTGTACGTCACCGACGGCGTCGACATCGACAAGGAATTCTACCTCGCGCTGACGCTCAACCGCACCACCGGCCGGGTGATGATGGTGGCCTCGACCGAAGGCGGCATGGACATCGAAGCGGTCGCGCACGACACGCCCGAGAAGATCCAGTCGATCGACATCGACCAGGCGACCGGTTTCATGCCGCATCACGGCCGCGCTGTTGCTGCAGCGCTCGAGCTGACCGGCGATCTCGCCAAGCAGGCCGCGAACACCGCGTCGAAGCTGTACGACGCCTTCATCGGCACCGATGCCGAGCAGATCGAGATCAACCCGCTCGCCGTCACCAACGACGGCAAGCTGATGGTGCTCGACGCGAAGGTCGCGTTCGACGGCAACGCGCTGTTCCGCCACAAGGACCTGCTCCAGCTGCGTGACGAGACCGAGGAAGATCCCGCCGAGCTCGAAGCGTCGAAGTACGACCTCGCCTATATCAAGCTCGACGGCGACATCGGCTGCATGGTCAACGGCGCGGGCCTCGCGATGGCGACGATGGACATCATCAAGCTGAACGGCATGTTCCCGGCCAACTTCCTCGACGTCGGCGGCGGCGCCAACAAGGAGAAGGTGACGGCCGCGTTCAAGATCATCCTTGCGGATCCCAACGTGAAGGGCATCCTGGTCAACATCTTCGGCGGCATCATGAAGTGCGACATCATCGCCGACGGCATCGTCGCGGCGGCGAAGGAAGTGAACCTCTCGGTCCCGCTGGTCGTCCGTCTCGAGGGCACGAACGTCGAGAAGGGCAAGGAAATCCTGGCCAACTCGGGTCTCGCGATCGTCCCGGCGAACGACCTTGGCGACGCCGCCAAGAAGATCGTCGCGGAAGTGCAGAAGGTCGCGGCGTAACCGTCGCCCACTGCATACTGATCTTGCGAAAAACGGGGCTCGGACGGAAACGTCCGGGCCCTTTTCGTTGGTCTCGATCGCCAGCTTCACGATCCTCCCCAGCCAGGGGGAGGTGGCACCGAAGGTGACGGAGGGGGAGGAGACGGAGCAGAGGTTTCGCTTACCTCCCCCTCCGTCTGGCAAGTGCCAGCCACCTCCCCCTGGCGGGGGAGGATTCGGCGAATCCACGACCGGTCTGCCGGGCACACCGCCGTGACGCTACGGCACAGCGATGTTTCCATACCGGACTTGCGAAAAGCCGTCGAAATCGCCATCTGTCCGCCCAACGCCCCCTGGGTAACAGGCGGACGAAACGAACTTATTCACCTTGGAAGGAACCCCGATGAAGGTGCTGGTGCCGGTCAAGCGCGTGCTTGACTACAATGTGAAGCCCAGAGTGAAAGCGGACGGGACGGGCGTCGATCTGGCGAACGTCAAGATGAGCATGAACCCGTTCGACGAGATCGCGGTCGAAGAGGCGATTCGCCTCAAGGACAAAGGCGTGACCGAGATCGTCGTCGTCTCGATCGGTGAGCAGAAGTCGCAGGAAACGCTGCGCACCGCGCTCGCGATGGGCGCCGACCGTGCGATCCTCGTCGTGAGCGAGACCAAGGTCGAGCCGCTCGGCGTCGCCAAGATCCTCGCCAAGATCGTCGAGGAGGAAAAGCCCGACATGGTCATCCTCGGCAAGCAGGCGATCGACGATGACAACAACCAGACCGGGCAGATGCTCGCCGGCATCCTGAACTGGGGCCAGGGCACGTTCGCGTCGAAGGTCGAGATCGCCGACGGCTCGGTCCATGTGACGCGTGAAGTCGATGGCGGCGCGGAGACGGATACGCTGAAGCTCCCCGCGATCATCACCACCGATCTTCGCCTCAACGAGCCGCGCTATGCGTCGCTGCCGAACATCATGAAGGCCAAGTCGAAGCCGATGGCGCAGAAGACGCCCGCCGATTTCGGTGTCGACGTGACGCCGCGCCTGACCACGCTGAAGGTGGTCGAGCCCGCCAAGCGCTCGGCCGGGATCAAGGTCGCCGATGTCGACGCTCTGGTCGGCAAGCTCAAGGAAATGGGAGTCGCCAAGTGAAGACGCTCGTCTGGGTCGAACATGACGGTCAGGCCGTCAAGGATGCCTCGCTTTCTGCCGTGACTGCGGCTAGCCAGCTCGGTGAAGTCCATCTGCTGGTCGCAGGCCAGGGCGTCGACGGCGTCGCCGCCGAGGCCGCCAAGATCGCCGGCGTCGGCAAGGTGCACGTCGCCGACGACGCCGCGTTCGCGCATGCGCTCGCCGAGAACGTCGCGCCGCTGATCGTCGAGCTGATGGCCACGCACGATGCGTTCGTCGCGCCGTCGACCACGCACGGCAAGAACATCGCGCCGCGCGTCGCCGCCTTGCTCGACGTCATGCAGATCAGCGACATCCTGTCGGTCGAGAGCGCGGACACGTTCACGCGTCCGATCTACGCCGGCAACGCGATCGCAACCGTACAGTCGTCGGATGCGAAGAAGGTCATAACCGTCCGCGGCACGGCCTTCGCCAAGGCGGCGACCGAGGGTGGTTCGGGCGAGATCGAGGCGGTCGCGTCGACCGGCGACAAGGGGCTGTCGACCTTCGCCAGCGCCGAGATCGCCAAGAACGAGCGTCCCGAGCTGACCAGCGCGAAGATCATCGTTTCGGGTGGCCGTGCGCTGGCGTCGAGCGAGCAGTTCCACGCGACGATCGATCCGCTCGCGGACAAGCTCGGTGCCGGCGTCGGTGCCTCGCGCGCCGCGGTCGACGCGGGCTATGCCCCGAACGACTATCAGGTCGGCCAGACCGGCAAGATCGTCGCACCGGAAGTGTATGTCGCGGTCGGCATCTCGGGTGCGATCCAGCATCTCGCGGGCATGAAGGACTCGAAGGTCATCATCGCGATCAACAAGGACGAGGACGCGCCGATCTTCCAGGTCGCGGACATCGGCCTGGTCGGCGATCTGTTCAAGATCGTGCCGGAGCTGACGGAGAAACTGTAAGCCCAAGCGAGGCGTGCAGCGCAGCAGCACGCCGCTGCGAACCAGCGAAGCGCAGGTTCGCAGGCGACAAGCCGGCCGGCGGCGCGATAGCGCCGACCGACGACGCGGGATTTACTCCCGCGGCGCGCGCCACGAACGGGCGGTGTGACTTAGGTCGCACCGCCCGTTCTCGTATGGAGTAAGCGCGAGGGGTCGCAGATGCGAACCATCCGGCAATTTAGCAAACCAGCACCTCCCTACACCCTCCCCCCGGCGCAGGCCGGGGTCCAAGTGGGAAACGGCATTGATGCGCGTGGCGCGTCATCACCAAAGCCTCACCAATTGGGCCCCGGCCTCCGCCGGGGGGGGGGGCTTGAGATTGACGGCCCCCTCGAAAAACTAGGCGGCTCAGTCGGAGTTTACTCGGCGCCTGCGGGTGGGGTGAAGAGCCACCCTCTTCGTAGCCAACGCTGCCCCCACCCCGTTGCCGCCCGCCGCGCCCCTCCCCAATTAGCCGGGATGTACGGCGTCCACCCGAGCCCGCGCGATCGCCTGATATCCGCGGGCGGTGCCGCGATCCTGTGTGGCGTCATTGGCTACGCGCTGATCCTCGGTCTCGGCGTGCGCATGCCCGTCGCCATCCCCGATGCGCTGAAGACGTTCGCAATTGGCCCCGCATCGCCCCCGCCGCCGCCTGAAACGATCATCCCCCTTCCGGCGAAACGCCACCGTCCCGAAGGCGCCGCGGCGCCCGCCAAGCTGCGCGCCAAAGCGACCGACATCGTCGTGCCCGAGCCGATCGTGCCGCCCCCCGTTTCACAGCCGCCGGTCATCGTCACGCTGAAGCCCGGCCCCGGCAGCGAGGCCACCACCGGGGCCGCGCCGATCCCAGGCTCCGGAACCGGCGCGGGTGGCGAGGGCGACGGCAAGGGCAGCGGCGGCTCCGGAGATGGCGACGGCGGCGCCGAGACCCCGCCAAAGCTGCTCAACGGCCGCTTTAAGACAAAGGATTTTCGCGCTGCCGAGGCCGTAATCGGCGCGGGCGGGACGGTCGGCGTGCGCTACAGCGTCGAGACCGACGGCAGCGTCACGCACTGCGGGATCATGCGATCGAGCGGCAATGCGGTACTCGATGCGACCACCTGCCGCCTGATCGAGCTGCGCTTTCGCTATCGCCCCTGGCGCGACGCGGCGGGGCGGCCGGTCCGGTCGACCGTCGTCCGCAACCAGTCATGGGTCAACCAGCGCGGACCGCCCTCGCGCGGCGACAGATCGAACCCTCTATCGCCCGAGCCGTCCCCCGCTCAGGATCCGCGCGGCGGTCGGTAAAACCGTCATCAACGCGCGTCCCAGACCGATCGTAACGGCAAGCACCAGCACCGGCTGGACCAGCAGATACGCCGGATACAGCCCCGCGCCGAGCGCGCCGGTCATCAGCCCGATCACCGGCCCGAACAGCCACAACAGCACGAGATGATCGCAAAAGGCGAGAAATCCGTAACGCTCGATGCCCCGCAAGCCGTCTGCGACGCGGCTCCCCGCCAACGCCCATGCCACACGCCAGAACAGCACTGCGGACGCCAGCCGGAACACAATGTCGAACGCCGCCATCGCGTGTGGATGCGCGTCGAAGAAGACGTTTCCCAGCAACGCCGTCCAGAGCCGCGGCGCGATCAGCACGACGAACGGCAACGCGCACAGCGCGACCGGCCACCGCGCCACCGCCTCAGCCACGCCGAAGCGCCGCGCGGCGATCCCCGCGGTAAAGAACAGCAGGATCTGCGGCCGCAACAGCAGCGGCACGTGCACCCCGGACACGCTCCACACAGCGGCCGCGATCGCAACCACCGCCAGCCATGGACTCGACGCACGCACCAGAACCGGCGCGATCATCATCGCGACGAACAGATCGCGCAGGAACGGCATCTGCACGTTGATGTCGTTGGCATGGACCAGCGGCACGAGCTCGTTGAGCGTCCAGCCGATGCTCGACGGCGTCGGCGCCTTCAGGTTTCCGACCGTCGCTGCGGCACCGACCAGCAGGATCGCGATCGCGTTCCACAGCAACATCGGCAGCAGGATCGTCCGCGCCTTGCCACGCAGGAACGCGCCATAAGGCCGGCGCATCGCGGTCGAGACGACCAGCCAGCCCGAGATCATGCCGAGCAGCGGCACGGCGTTGCGCCCGAACATCTCGCCCAGCACGGTGCGCAAGATTGCCTGTCCGCTGAACGCGACCGTCGCCAGCTCCTCCGCGCTGCGCCCGGTCCAGGCGTGGACATAGACGATTCCCATGATCCCGATCAGCCGCGCGATCGCGATCGCGGTGGAAAGCCGGCTCTCCGCGCCGCGTGCCGGTTCGGCGGTTCCCGTGTTCAAGTGCGCCCCTCCGCCTGCGTGCTGCGTGCGCCTTACCCGGCTTGTCGCGCGCGAACACTGTGTTCAGGATGGAGCGGACGTTACGGGGGACAAAGACATGATCGCCGCTTTCCTGCTGATGGCTGCGCAGGCGGGGCCCGACGCGGTCCTATCCCGCCGAGTTGAGCGCGTGCTGGAGCGGAGCCCGGTCATCGACGGGCATAACGACCTAGCCTGGGAGATTCGGGAGCTGCACGACGCGAAGGTCGAGGCGGTGAATCTGGCGGCCGACACCACGCAGCTGCCCAATCCGCTCCAGACCGACATCTCGCGTCTGCGTAAGGGCCATGTCGGCGGCCAGTTCTGGTCGGTCTACATCCCCGCCGACGCGCCGCGCGCGGTCGAGATGACGCTGGAGGAGATCGATATCGTCCGCCGCTTCGTCGCGGCGAACCCGGCGACGTTCGAACTGGCGACCACCGCCGCCGACATCCGCCGGATCGAGAAGGCTGGGCGGATCGCCTCGCTGATCGGGGTCGAGGGCGGGCACCAGATCGACGGGCGGCTTTCCGTGTTACGCCAATACCGCGCGCTCGGCGTCGCCTATATGACGCTGACGCATGGCAAGAGCCTGAACTGGGCGGACAGCGCGACCGACGCACCGCGCGCCAACGGGCTCAGCGATTTCGGGCGGCAGGTGATCGCCGAGATGAACCGGATCGGGATGATCGTCGACGTCAGCCACGTGTCGGACGCGACGATGGTCGCTGCGCTCGCCGCGACCCGGGCGCCGGTGATCGCCTCGCACTCCAGCGCGCGCGCGATCGCCGACGCGCCGCGCAACATCCCCGACGATCTGCTCCGCGCGATCGGGGCGAACGGGGGCGTGGTGATGGTGAACTTCTACCCATCGTTCCTGTCGAGTGCGTGGCGGGGCTGGGACGGCGCGCGGACCGCCTATGCCAAGAGCATCGGCGTGCCGGCGGGGGTGTACGGCGCCAAATCGCCCGCGCCGCTCGTCGCGTGGGACGCCGCGCATCCCGAACCGCAGGTCACCGTCGCTACGGTCGCTGATCATGTCGAGCATATCGCGCGACTCGCCGGCCACGACCATGTCGGGATCGGGGGCGACTTCGATGGCATCCAGGGGACCGGGCCGATCGGGCTGAAGGGCGTCGACAGCTATCCGCTGCTGTTCGCCGAACTCGCGCGGCGCGGGTGGAGCGATGGCGATCTGGCGAAGCTGTCGGGGGGCAACGTCCTGCGCGTGATGGAGGCGGTGGAAGGCGTTGCGAAGGCGATGGCGGGGCTTCCGCCCGTCGATGCGATCGACGTGGCATCGCGATAGGGTCTTGGCCGGCCGTCACGTACGCTGCAACCGTGACAGCCAAACCCCGTCGCCCCAGCGAAAAGCTGGGGTATCCTTCCGTATCAGGTGACGCGTGCCAAACGGGGATATCCCAGCGTTCGCTGGGATGACGGTGGGAGGGCGTCAGGGATCCGGCATCCGCTGCGGCACCGCCGGTTCCACCACCAGCGGCGGCACCGTGCGCAGCACCAGCCCGATCACCAGCGCCGCCACGCCGAGCACCAGGCAGAACGCGGTCACCCCCGGCCAGCCGGCATGCGTCCATGCGAAGCCGCCGGCCGACCCCAGCACGCTCGACCCCATGTAGTAGAAGAACAGGTAGAACGCGGCCGCCTGCCCGCGCGCACCTTGCGCGCGGCGGCCGACCCACGCGCTGGCGATCGAATGCGCACCGAAAAAGCCGATCGTCACCACCGCGATCCCCGCGATCACCAGCGCCAGCGGAGTCATCGCGGTCAGCGCGACGCCAATGATCAGCAGCACCACCGGGATCCAGAAGATCGTCCGCCGCCCGCGCCGCCCGGCGAGCGTGCCGAACTTCGCCGAGCTGACCGATCCCAGCACATAGAGCAGGAATACCGCCCCGACCGCCGCCTGGCTGAGGCCGTACGGCGCGCGCATCAACCGGAAGCCGGCATAATTGTAGATCGTCACGAACACGCCCATCAGCAGGAACGCCTCGAGATACAGCAATGGCATCGCGCGGTCGGTAAACAGCGATGCGGCGCTGCGCAGCAACGCTCCCGGCCGCCCCACGCTCGGCGTGAAATTGCGCGAGGGCGGCGCGAGCCGCCGGAACGCC
This sequence comes from Sphingomonas sp. Leaf38, assembly GCF_001421825.1. Lineage (NCBI taxonomy): Bacteria > Pseudomonadati > Pseudomonadota > Alphaproteobacteria > Sphingomonadales > Sphingomonadaceae > Sphingomonas > Sphingomonas sp. Leaf38. The sequence goes on from NZ_LMLD01000011.1 coordinate 125,131, forward strand.
TCCGCCATCGCGAGCCCGGCGATCCCCACCGCCGCGAGCGCCCAGCGCCAGCCTTCGAGATCGGCGACGACGCTGACGACCAGCCGCCCGGCCATCCCGCCAAGCGCACTGCCGGCGATGTACAGTCCCATCGCCGCGCCGACCGCGCCCGCATCGACCTCCTCCGCGACATAGGCCATTGCCACCGCGGGCACGCCCGCCAGCGCGACGCCGGTCAGGAAACGCAGCACGAGCAACCCGCTCCACCCCGGCACGACCGCCGCCGCCACGGTCAGCGCGCCCGCCGCGAACATCGCCGCGATCATCAGCGGCCGCCGGCCGACGCGGTCCGACACGAACCCCGCGAACAGGATCCCGATCGCCAACGGCCCGGTCGCGAGCGAGACCGCCAGCGAGGCGGCCTCCGCGGTCAGGCCATATTGCGCGGCGAACAGCGGCAGCAACGGCTGCACCGAATAGAGCAGCGAGAAGGTCGAAAAGCCTGCGAACAGCATCGCCAGCGTCAGCCGGCGGTACGCGGGAGTACCCAGCGCAATCGGCGTCTCAGAAGCCACTCAGGAAACTCGCGACGTTGTGCCCCAGCGCGTCGACCGCATAGCCGCCCTCCATGACGATGACGCTCGGCCAGCCACGGGCCGCGATATCGGCGGCGAGCACGGCATAGTCGGGCGTCGTCAGCGCGAAATGCGAGATCGGGTCGCCCTCCCACGTATCCGCGCCGAAGCTGACGACCAGCAGGCCCGGATCGAAGGCGGCGATCGCGTCGAGCGCGGTGCTCTGCGCGGCGCGAAAGGCCTCGATCCGCGTGCCGTGCGGCAAGGGCAGGTTGAGCGTCGTGCCGAGCCCTTCGCCCTCGCCGGTCTCGTCGGCATGGCCCCAGTAGAAGGGATAGTCGGTCGTCGGATCGGCGTGGACCGAGGCGTAGAACACGTCGCCCCTGCGCGCGAAGATGTCCTGCGTGCCGTTGCCGTGATGATAATCGATGTCGAGGATCGCGACGCGCGCGACCCCGGCGTCGCGCGCAGCCTGCGCGGCGATCGCTGCGGTGTTGAGATGGCAGTATCCGCCGCAATAATCGGCACCCGCATGATGGCCGGGCGGGCGGCACAGCGCGAACGCGGCGCGCTCGCCGTCGAGCACCGCGTGCGTCGCGGCGAGCGCGGACTGCGCGCTGCCGTACGAGGCGGCCCAGGCCTCGGGGGTGATCGGCGTGGTGGCATCGAAGCTGTGTGCGCCGATCAGCGCGTCGATCCGCGTGAGATCGAGCGGACGGCGGCCGCGAACCGGGAACGCATAGGGGATCGCATCGCCCTCGCGCCCTGCGTCGCGCCACAGCCGCGCGGCTTCCTTCAGGAACGCGGCATAAGCGGGCGTATGCACCGCCAGGATGGGTGCCTCGCCGCGATCGTCCGGCGCCGCGACCGGGCCGATCGCGCGCAGGATCGCATCGACGCGCGCGGGCGTCTCCGCATAGGCGGTGAACGCGCCGTTGTGCAGTTCACGCGCTGGCGCATGGGTCCGCTGGGCGTCGTCGAAGAACAGCCGCATGTTTGCTCCTTGGTGCGCGGTCACGAGGGAAGAACCAACCGATCGCGCTGTGGGTCCTACCGGGTCCCGCGCGTTCCACCAATTCGACGGCCTAGAACAGCGCCAGCTGCCGATCGTCCACGCCGTTCAGGAGCCAGCGACCGATCACGTCGTGCCGCATCTGGCCGACCCGGCTGTGGACGAGCACGAACGCGTCCGCGGTCCAGCCGATCGGCGCAATGTCGTGCGTGAACGGCGCGCCGTCGCGGTAGCCGAGCGTCATCCGCGGACTGAACCGATGGCCTGCGCGCGCCGACAGCCCCGCCGCCTCGCGCGCCACCGCGATCCGCTGCCGCAGTGCGTCGAGCGAGGCGTTCGGGCGGCGCGAACACAGCGCGACGGATCGCTCTGTCCCGACCGCGATATCGAACTGGAGCGCGAACGGCGCGGCCTCGACCGCATCGCCGATCGCCTTCAGATCGCGCTCGAGCGCGGTCGACACGCGGTCATGGTCGTCGAGGATATCGATCACGACGTGCAGATGGTCGGGGCGCCGCTTCTGCCCCCCGGTCTCGAACCACGACGCCGCCTCGGTGATCTGGCGCGCGAGCGGTAGTGGCGGGCGGATCGCGAAGAACAGGCTGTGACGGCCGATCGGTCGATGAAACATGGCCACTTTTCGGGTCGGGTTGTCGAGGCCGGATGCGAGATGCCTCATAGAACTACCACCCCGGCGGAGGCCGGGGCCCAGTTGGAAAGGTGGCAGTAACGACACGCTGCACGCCGTTATGCAGGTCCCCCAACTGGGCCCCGGCCTCCGCCGGGGTGGATATCTTGTGCGAGGTACGCCCTTACCGCGCCAAGGCCTCCGCGATCAGTTTCCGCGAGTTCGCCACGCCGTACAGCGCGATGAAGCTGCCCATCCGCGGCCCCTGCTCGGAGCCGAGCAGCGTCTCGTACAGCGCCTTGAACCAGTCGCGCAGGTTTTCGAACCCGCCGGTCTTGCCGATCTCGTAGACGATGTTCTGGATATCCTCGGCACTCGCCTCGGCCGGCAGCGCGGCGAGTTCGGCGTCGAGCCGCTCGAGTGCCGCGACCTCGTGCGCCACGGGCGCGCGGCGCTTGAGCGTCGGCGCGACGAAATCGCGGCCATAGGCCAGCGCGTGATCGATCAGCTTGTCGAGCTCGGGATAGCTCTTCGCCGACGCATCGGGGACGTAGTTCGCGAGATACCCCCAGACCTGCGCCTTGCTCGCATCGCCCATCACGCCGACGAGGTTGAGCAGCAGCCCGAACGTCACCGGCAGCTCGCCCTCGGGGAGCTTGCCGTCATGGATGTGGTGGACCGGATTGCCGAGCTTCTGCTTCAGGTCTTGGGACCCATAATTGCCGCGGAACTGCCAATATTCGTCCACCGCGCGCGGGATCACGCCCATGTGCAGCGACTTGGCCTTTTTCGGCTCGCGATACGCGTAGAAGGCGAGGCTCTCCTGCGGGCCATAGGTCAGCCACTGGTCGAGGCTGAGGCCATTGCCCTTGGACTTCGAGATCTTCTCGCCATTCTCGTCGAGGAACATCTCGTAGTTGAAGCCCTCGGGCGGGCGACCGCCGAGCATGCGCGCGATCTTCGACGACTGCGTCACCGAATCGATCAGGTCCTTGCCCGCCATCTCGTAATCGACGCCGAGCGCGACCCAGCGCATCGCCCAGTCGACCTTCCACTGGAGCTTGGCCTTGCCTCCGAGCACCGACTGCTCGATCCGCTGGCCCTCATCGTCGAACGCGATCAGCCCGGCCTCGGCATCGATCACCTCGATCGGCACCTGCAGCACGATGCCGCTGGTTGGCGAGATCGGCAGCACCGGCGAATAGGTCGCGCGGCGCTCGGCGCGCAGCGTCGGCAGCATCACGTCCTGGATGCCCTGGAAATGCCGCAGCACGCCCTTCAGCGCCTCGTCGAAACGGCCGCTGGTGTAATAGTCGGTCGACGACGCGAATTCATAGTCGAAGCCGTAGCGGTCGAGAAATTCGCGCAAAATCGCGTTGTTATGCGCGGCGAAGCTCGAATGCGTGCCGAACGGATCGGGGATCTGCGTCAGCGGCTTGCCGAGATGCTCGCGCAGCATGTCGCCGTTGGGGACGTTGTCGGGCACCTTACGCAGCCCGTCCATGTCGTCCGAGAACGCGATCAGCCGGGTCGGCGTGTCGCTCAACGCGTGAAAGGCGTTGCGCACCATCGTCGTGCGCAACACCTCGTTGAACGTGCCGATATGCGGCAGCCCCGACGGTCCATAGCCCGTCTCGAACAGCACCGGCGCGCCCGATTTGCCGTTTGGATACCGCTTAAGAAGTTTGCGCGCCTCCTCATACGGCCAAGCTTTGGACTCGAGGGCGGCGGTGCGGATGTCGTCGATCATGATGCATCGCGACTAGCGCGTGCGTTCGTGTCCGTCACCCCCACCGCCGCATACGTCAATCAGCGGCAGCGGTCCTTCGCGGTGATCGTCCGATCGACCGCGCGGCCGCCCAGCGCACCCGCTGCACCACCCGCCAGCGTGCCGAGCAACCCGCCGCCGACCGCATTGCCGAGCACCGCGCCACCGACGCCGCCCGCGACCAGACCCGTCGTGCCGCTCGAATGGCGGCAGCGCTTCGCCCGGTAGCGGCGGTCATGCCCGCGATATTCGCGCTTCGAGCGCGCTTCGGCCTTGTCCGTGGGGATCACGGCGGCAGCCGGAATGGCAAGCGAGAGCGCGCTCAGCGCCATGAGAAACTTCCGCATGATGATCGTCCTGTGAAGATAAGGTGTTGGTATCGATCGATGCGCAACGCATGTGCACCGTACCGGTTGCGCAACGGCCGCCCCCAAAAAAGATCCTCCCCCGCCAGGGGGAGGTGGCGCCGCAGGCGTCGGAGGGGGAGGACACCGCACGCCGGTTTTCGCCTGCCTCCCCCTCCGTCAGGCTACGCCTGCCACCTCCCCCTGGCGGGGGACGATCGCTAAGTCCTGTTTGCAGCCTCCCGGCCTTACAAAAGGTTGCCCTTTCGTTCCTCTTGGCACAAGGTCGCGCGGTGCTTCCCTATCCCGCCCTCCACGCCAGCCACGCCGGCATCTGGATCGCGAATGCAGACGGCGCGCGCCCGATCGGGCGGGGCGAGGCGATCCGGATCGCCGCCGATACGCCCGTCATCATGCTCAACGCGCCGCTGATCGGGCAGCGTCTCGGCTATCCCGACCTGTCGGGGCTCGATTTGCTCGAACTCTACGCCTTCCTGCGCCCTTCGCAGTTCGCGGTCCCGACGCCTAAGGGCATCGCGCGTGTCACCGGTCTGGACGTGCCCACCGAGGATGCCGAGGTGGCGTCGTTCCTGCTGCGTGCGGCCGAGGCGATGCTGGCGCTGACCGACGGCGACTGGCCCGAGCGCGAAGGCGCGTGGACCTCGGCGCAATCGCTGTTCCGCCTGCGCTGGCCTTGGGCGCCGGTCGTCGCCGAGCGGCTGAAGAAGCCGTCGGTCAACGAACGCTGGCTGTTCTCGGTTCTGCCCGAACGGGAGGAGCATGCGCCGCGCCCCGCACCGCGCACCGTCACGATCGAGCCCGGCGATGCCGAAGCGCGGCTCGTCGATCTTACCGGGCACGGCGCGGAGGAACGCCCCGGCCAGCGCGCCTATGCCGGTGCCGCGACCGCCGCCTTTGCGCCGCGCGCGATGCGCGACACGCCCAACCTCGTCCTCGCCGAGGCGGGCACCGGGATCGGCAAGACGCTCGGCTATCTCGCGCCCGCCTCGCTCTGGGCGGAGAAGGCGGGCGGCGCGGTGTGGATTTCGACCTACACCAAGACGCTGCAACGCCAGCTGGGGCAGGAAACAGCGCGACTTTATCCCGACGCCGCGATCCGTAAGGCCAAGGTCGTCACGCGCAAGGGCCGCGAGAATTATCTCTGCCTGCTCAATCTCGAGGACGCGCTGCAGGGCGGGTTCGCGGGCCGCGCGGCGATCCTGGCGCACCTCGTCGCACGTTGGGCCGCGTATAGCGCGGACGGCGACATGGTCGGCGGCGATCTGCCCGGCTGGCTGCCCACTTTGTTCCGCCGCAACGGCTCGACCGCGCTGACCGACCGGCGCGGCGAATGCGTCTATGCCGGCTGCCCGCACTACCGCAAATGCTTCATTGAACGCGCCGCACGCGCCTCGTCCGACGCCGACATCGTCATCGCCAACCACGCGCTGGTGATGGTCAACGCCGCGCGCGGCCGCGAACTCGCGACCCGGCCGACACGCTATGTGTTCGACGAGGGCCACCACATCTTCGACGCCGCCGATTCGATGTTCGCGACCGCGCTGACCGGTGCGGAGACGATCGAACTGCGCCGCTGGATCCTCGGCCCCGAATCGGGCGGGCGTGGCCGGCGCCGCGGCCTCGCCGCGCGGCTGTCCGACCTCGCCAGCTATGACGAACAGGGCGCGCGGGCGATCAGCGACGCGGTGACCGCGGCGGGGGCGCTGGCGAGCGACGGCTGGCTGCAGCGCCTTGGCGAAGGCGCGCCGTTCGGACCGATCGAGACGCTGCTCGCCGCCGTCCGCGGACTCACCTACGCGCGGGCAGAACAACCCGGTGACGCGGGCTATGGGCTAGAGACCGAACTTGCCGAACCCGATGCGACGCTGATCGAGGCCGCCGCGCCCGCCGCCGCCGCGCTCGACGCGCTCGTCCGTCCGCTCGTCACGCTTGGCCGTCGTCTCGAAGCGGTGCTCGCCGAAGCGCCCGACTGGATGGACGGCCCCGCCCGCGCGCGCGTCGAGGGCGCGATCGCCTCGATCGGCTGGCGCGCGGAGACGGTCGCGGCGTGGCTGTCGCTGCTCGCGCGGGTCGGCGGACCGGTCGATGGCGATTTCGTCGACTGGCTCGCGGTCGACCGGATCGAGGGCCGCGAATTCGACATCGGCCTCCACCGCCACTGGCTCGACCCGACGCGGCCGTTCGCCGAGATCGTGCTGAAGCCCGCACACGGCGCGCTCGTCACCTCGGCGACGCTTACCGGCGGCGGCGACTGGGAGGTGGCCGAAGCGCGCAGCGGCGCGCCGCACCTGCTGCGCCCGGCCGCGCGGTTCGAGGCGAAAAGCCCGTTCGACTATACCCGGCAAGCCGAAGTCCTCATCGTCACCGACGTGAAGCGCGGCGATATCGGCGCGCTCGCCAACGCCTATGCGCAGCTGATCGTCGCCAGCCGCGGGGGGACGCTCGGGCTGTTCACCGCGATCCGGCGGCTACGCGGCGTGCACGGCCGGATCGCCGATCGCCTCGCGCGCGAAGGCCTGCCGCTCCACGCGCAGCACGTCGATCCGATCGATACCGGCACGCTGGTCGACATCTTCCGCGACGATCCGGGCGCCTCGCTGCTCGGCACCGATGCGCTGCGCGACGGCGTCGACGTCCCCGGCGAATCGCTGCGGCTCGTGGTGATGGAGGGCGTGCCCTGGGCGAAACCGTCGGTGCTCCACGCCGCGCGGCGGCTTGCGGGCGGCGGCTCGGCCTATGATGACCGGCTCGTCCGCGCGCGGCTCGCGCAGGCGTTCGGCCGGCTGATCCGCCGCGCCGACGATTCGGGCGTGTTCGTGATGCTGTCGGCGGCGATGCCCTCGCGCCTGCTCGCCGCGTTCCCGCCGGGCGTGCCGATCGCGCGCGTGACGCTCGAGGAAGCGGTGGCCCGAGTGGCGAGCCGGCTTTCCTCAAGGGCTCCGGTAGGGCATGAAAGCCGCGAACCGGCTTGAGGATTGCCATGAAGACGCTGACGCTGTTGCGCCACGCCAAATCCGGCTGGGACGATCCGGTCGCCCGCGATTTCGATCGCCCGCTCAACGCCAAGGGCAAGCGTGCCGCGGCGATGGTCGGCCGCCACATGCGGACGCTGGGACTGACGTTCGACCACGCGATCGCGTCGCCCGCGGTGCGCGTGTCGGAGACGCTGGCGCAGATCGAATCGGGCTATGGCCGGACGATCGCACCGGTCCTGGACCGCCGCGTGTATCTTGCGTCGGCGGCGACGTTGCTCGACGTGGTGCACGGCTTTCCGGCCGACGCCGAGCGCGCGCTGCTGGTCGGGCATAATCCGGGGCTCGAAGACCTCGTCCTGCTACTGGTTGCCGACGCGGCGGATCCGTTACGCGATGCGGTCGAGGACAAATACCCGACCGCCAGCATTGCCGAGCTTCAGTTCGAGGCCGGTAGCTGGGAAGACATTGCGTCTGGCAGCGCGCGCCTGACGCGCTTCATCCGCCCGCGCGATCTCGATCCGACGCTCGGTCCCGACGCCGACTGACGCGGCGCCACGCTGGCGGCCGGTCTATTTGCCCTGCGCACGCCAGCGTTGGATCGTCCGGGCGATGATCTGGTCTTCATGGCCGACGTCGCGCCACAGTGCCGAGAACATCGGATCGCCCGAGGCCGGGCGCTTCGATTCGTCGAGACCGTCGAAGCTCACGCGGATCGGGATCGTCACGCCTTCGCCGCAGATGATGCATTCACGATTGCGCAGTGCCGGGATCGAATCAAGGAAACCGCGGGCGCCTTCGGGCATCGCCGCGCGGACGAACGCCTGATCGCGGTCGTTGTTGAGGCGCATCGCGATGATCGTGCCGCACTGCGACAGCACCCCTTCCGCCAAATCCGACGGACGCTGCGTGATCAGGCCCAGAGACACGCCGTATTTGCGCCCTTCCTTGGCTATCCGCCCAAGGATTCGGCCGACCGAGCTGGTCGTTTCCCGACCCGCGGGAATGTAGCGATGCGCCTCTTCGCAGACCAGCAGGATCGGCCGTTGCGGCTCGTTGCGCGACCAGATCGCGAAATCGAACGTCATCCGGGCAAGCACGGCGACCACCACCGAGGTGATCTCCGACGGTACGCCCGAGACGTCGATGATCGAGATCGGCTTGCCGTCGCCGGGCAGGCGGAAGATGCGCGCGAGGAAATTCGCCATCGTGTCCGCCACGAGCATGCCCGAGAACATGAAGCCATAGCGCGGATCGGCCTTGATCTCGTCGATTTTGGTTTTCAGGCGGAGATAGGGCGCAATGTCGCCGGCGCGATCCATCTTGCCCATCTCTGCACTGATGATCGTCGTCAGGTCGCTGAGCAGGTACGGGATCGGCGCGTCGACGGTGAGCTTCGGAATTTCCTGGCCGAGGCGACTCTTGGCCTTGGCGGCGAGCAGGCATTTGGCGAGGATATCCGAGTCGAACTGGCGTGCGGCGCCGCTGGTGGTGAGGAACACCTCGCAATGTTCCTCGAAATTCATCAGCCAGTACGGCATCTGCAGGTTCGAGACGTCGTATAGCGCACCATTGGACTTGAACGCCGCGGCATATTCGCCGTGCGGGTCGATCATCACGATATGACCCTGCGGTGCAAGGTCGCAGATCCGGTGGAGGATCAGCGCGGCGCTGGTCGACTTGCCGGTGCCGGTCGACCCGACGAGCGCGAAATGCTTGCCGAGCATCGCATCGACGTAGAGCGCGGCGCGGATGTCCTCCGTGGGATAGACCGTGCCTATTGTGATGTTCGCGCGGTCCTCGGCGGCATAGATTTGTTGCAGATCCGGGGTGGTGATCGCGAACACTTCGCACCCCGGCATCGGATAGCGCGTCACGCCGCGGCGGAACCGGTGGAGCTTGCCGGTCAGTCGTTCCTCATCGCCTTCGCCGAGAAAGTCGATCTCGGCGGCGATGCAGGTGCCGGCATTGTCCTCGAGCTTCAGCGAACGGATATTGGCGACCAGCCATGATCCGCCGACGCGCATCTTGACCTGGCTGCCGACCTGACCCGCCGCGCCGACGACCGGATCGGGATCGTCGCACAGCGCGCCGATCGACGCGCGGTCGATCAGCACGCGGCTGCTCGAGCCGGCGATCGCAAACACCACGCCGATCGGTGCGAGCGGCGCACGGTATGCGGGCGCACCGCCCGTCAGCGGTGTCGCGCGCAGGAACGAGTCTGGTCCCGGCATATCGCTCATTCTGGCACTATCCCCAGTCACTACGGTCCCAGTCATTACCAACCGTCTGGCAGCAAAGGCGTAAATATCCGGTGACTGCGGCGTTAACGCTTTGTCTGGCGCAAGGACTAGACGCGGCGCGCGATCCAGCCGGCCGCCCAGCCAAGAAATACCGACAGCGCGACGGCGACCAGCCCATAGACGACCGATGACCGGTCGGCGGCACGAGCGACGAAGCGTTCGAAGCCGGATTTGCGGATGTCGATGTCGCGTACCGCCGCCGCCAGTACGCGGCCATCGCGGATGAGGAAGGTCTCTGCGGTGAAGCGTCCGACCGGCACGCGCGCCGGGATCGAGACCCGCGCCCGGTAGAGGACGTCATCGGTGATCTCCACCGCACGCGGCGCCTCGTAATATAATCCGGCGCGACGCTTGAGGTCGACAAGACCCTTTTGGAAGCGGTCCTGCGTGTCGGCGGGCGCGCTCGACGCGGGCGACAATTGCAGGCTGTCGAGCCCGAGTTCGTAGATCGCCCGCGTTCGGTCATCGACGAGGCGGTCGATCGGCTTCGATGAGGCGATCGCGTAGAAGCTGGGAGCGGACCGGTACCGCAGCCGCGCGGCGTTGACCCAGATCCCGGCAACCTTTTCCTTTTCGCGCATCAGGATCGATTGGGTGGGACCTTTCACGACGACGACGATGTCGGTGGGTTGCTCGTCGGTAGGCAGGCGACCGCCGGGATAGAGGATCGCGCCGAACAGGAGCAGTTCGGCACCGGTAAAGCTGTAGGCGATCTCGATATTGCGCTGCGACACGTCGGGGACGAGCACGGGCTTGGCCTGCGCCATCAGCAACGGGGCCAGCAGGACGATCGAGGCCTTCACGGTCCGGGCGCTCACGATCCCGACCTTCACGACAACGCGACCGAGAAGATTTCCTCGGGCCGCCAGACCAGCCCGAGCAGGATGCGTGCGCCGACCAGCAGCACCATCACCGCCAGCGCAAGGCGAAGATATTCAGGACGGAACTTGGTCGCGAAGCGCGCGCCGATCTGCGCGCCGACCACCGAGCCGAGCAGAAGCAGACCGGCGAGAACGATGTCGACCGCCTTGGTCGTCGTCGCGTGGACCATCGTTGCGACCGCGGTCACGAACAGCGTCTGGAACAAGGACGTGCCGACCACCACCGAGGTCGCCATGCCGAGCAGGTAGATCATCGCGGGGACGAGGATGAAGCCGCCGCCGATGCCGAGCAGGATCGTCAGGATGCCGGTGAAGAAGCCGAGCAGCAGCGGCGCGAGCGGCGAGATATAGAGCCCCGACGCGTAGAAGCGCGTCCGCAGCGGGAGCGCGGCGACGAGCGGGTGATGGCGGCGCTTGCGCGCCTTGGGCGGGCGCCCGGTGCGCGCGCGACCGATCGTGCCGATTGATTCCTTGGCCATCATGCCGCCGATCGAGCCAAGCATGACGACATAGACGATCGCGATCACCGTATCGATCTGGCCGCTCTGCTGGAGCAGACGGAACAGCCAGGCGCCGAAGAACGAGCCGAGGATGCCGCCCGCGACGAGCACCCCGCCCATCTTGGTATCGACCCCCTTGCGCCGGAAATGCGCGAACACGCCCGAGACACTGGCGCCGGTCACCTGGCTCGCCGACGAGGCCGCGGCGACGGTCGGCGGGATGCCGTAGACGATCAGCAGCGGCGTCGTCAGGAAGCCGCCGCCGACCCCGAACATCCCCGACAACAGCCCGACGCCGCCGCCGAGCAAAATGATGACGAGCGCATTGACCGACAGGTTGGCGACGGGGAGATACAGATCCACGCGGGCAGCGTTACACCGGATTGCGCGCGCGGGGCTAGGCTCGACTCGGCACCGATCGGATGAAGCCTCAGAAGTCGCTGCCGATCGATAGCGCCGGTCCCGACCCCGGACGCGCGTCGCCCGCGAGCCGCTCGCGCCAGTCGAGCGTCAGGCGAAGCGATGTGCGCGCGATCGGCAGCGTCGCGACGACCGATGGTCCGATATCGAACCGCGCCGCCGCACGCTGCGCACTGCCCCAAGCCCCGATCCCGATATCGATACGCGCGTCACCGATCTTGCCGACGCGATGCGTGACGCGGGCCGATGCGTCGACGAATCCCTCGACGCCCGCGCGCGCGATCACGCCGCCCTGACCATATGCCTCGATCCGGATGCCCGGCGCGATGTCGGCCGGGCCATAGCCGGCGATCACGCCGACCGTCGGCCCGCCGCGACCGCCGTCGAGGACAAGGCGCTGTTCGGCGACCACGCGGATCGGCAGCTTCAGGGGTTGCCATTCGACGCCGAGCGCGACCTCGCGGCCACGCCCCTTGAGCGGGGCGGCGATACGCGCGGCAAGCGCGACGCGGCGGTGTCGGCCCAGCGCGTAGGTGAACCGCATGCCGCCCTGCGACGCGCCAAGCTGGCCACCCGATACGGTGCCCGCCGGGCCGCCGCGGACGAGCAGCCACGCACTGCCGGTCAGCCGGCTCGTTCCCCGCAGCGGGGCTGGTGGTGCGCGGGGCGATGGGATCAGATCGATCCGGCGATCCGGTGCGACACGCGCAGCTAGAATCATGACGCTGGCCTCGGGCGGCCGTTCTAGGCGACGGGGCGGCTGCGGCTGCGGCTGCGGCTGCGGGTGCGGCGACGGGATCACCAGCCGCGGGCTGGTGCGAGCATGCCCGGAGGATGGAGCGGCGTGACGTTGCGCAAGACCGGTGGCAGCGACATCGGGGACGAGAGCCGCGATCAACCGCGGAATGACGTCTGCGGCAGGCACCGCCCGGATTTCGGGTAGCAGCACTGCGATCCGGATCACTACCCATCCCCCAAGCGCCAGCGCAAGAAAACGGAGGGGGCGCCCGCCCGTCATCCTGCGCGAGCGGTGACGACGTCCGGATCATGCGGATTCCCTGCTGCGAAGACCGTAGGGCCCGGCGGTGCGGGGACCGCCAGCAGGTCGGGAAATTCATGACGGGTCTTGTCCCATACCGGCGTGGCACCACGCAGCATGCCGATATAGCGCAGCACCGCGCGCGGGGCGGCGACCAGCGACACGAGATTGCCGACGAAGAAGCGTGGCAATGCCCAGACCGCCTCGTGCAGGCCATAGCTTCGCCCCGTGAAGAGCATCCGGATCGCCAGCCGCCAGACCAGCAACGCGGTGTTGGCGATCAACAGCCCCGTCGCCAGCGGATTGGCGCGGTCGGTGTAGGGCATGGCGTCGCCCCACACCCCGTGGAGCATCAGCGATACGCCCCAGACCGGTATGGCGAGATAGGCGACCGCAAGGATCAAGACCCCGAGCGGTGCGCGGCGATCGCGCATCCGCATCCAGTGGTCGGCCAGGGCATAGGGGCGCGCCCAGCCGGTCCGATCCCAGCCGGCCAGCGCGATACCCGTCATCCAGCGGGTCTTCTGGCGGATCGATTCGGCCATCGTTCCGGGAAAATACGCACGGACCGTGACGACCGTGCCGGCACCGTCGACCGCGACCCGCGCAAAGATACCGCGCGCGCCGATTTCGGCCAGGCGAAGGCCGAGTTCATAGTCCTCGGTCAGGCTGGTCGAATCGAACGGATCGCCGCCGCGATCCTGCGCGATCTTCGCCAGCATCGCCGGGTCGATCGCGCAACCGGTCCCGGCAAGCGGCATCGCGGCGCCAAGCGCGGTCCTGACGATGATCTGCTTGGCGTGCGACTCGGCGAATTCGTCGGCGTAATGCCCGGAGACCAGTCTAGCGCCGCTATTGACCAGCGGCAGGACGGGCAGTTGCACCACCTCATACCGGTCGATCAGGCTGTCGAAGACGCGCAGCTCGTGGGCATGCACCACATCCTCGGCGTCGTGCAGCACGATCGCCTTGCTGGCCCGGCCGTCACGCGCATCGTCACGGCACAGCGCGTGCCACAGCGTGTTGAGGCAGTCGGCCTTGGTGGTCGGCCCGTTGCGCGCCCCGATGACGAGGCGGACCCGCGGATCGCGTTCGGCCACGCGCGCCGCCGCGTCGATCGTGCCGCGATCATTGGGATACAGGCCGACATAGATCCGGTAATCGTCATGGTCGTAGCGATCGAGCGCGGCCGATAGCATCGCACCGATCACCGCGACCTCGTCCCACGCCGCGACGAATACCGCGATCGGGCCGGAGCGACGGGGCGGCGGCAACGTCGCCAGGCTTAGCGGCGGCTGACGACCCCGCCGGATCCGGTGCGCGATGAAGATGAGGTCGACCAGCAGATCGTCGAGGCCGCCGAGAAACAGTCCGACGCCCGCAAACAGCAAGGTTTCCCGTGCGACACCGTCGACAATCCATAACGACTCGACCATGCCCACCCCCGATCGGAAGGGTACACGGGCATGAATCCGTTTCGGATTCAGTCAGATCCGAAACGGATGTTTGCGACGACGGTCACCGCGGCCGCGTTAGTCTTCAAACGGCCGCGCGACCGCTTATCCGTGACGCGTACCGATCCCGGTTACGGGCGATCGCGGCCGCCGCCGCCGGTGTTGCTGCCACCGCCGCTGCCGCCACCCGCCGCGCCGACGGTACCGATGTTGCCGAACAGATCCTGGAAGAACCCACGCTCGCGCCCCAGCGTCGGCGTCGTCTTGCCGTACGGCTTGACCGACGCGACCTGATCGAGCCCGCCGCGACGGATCGCGGTCACGGTGCCCTTCTGGTCGAAGCTGATCTGCACCGTGATCTGTGCGTTCGGGCGCGGATTGCGGAACGCCAGGTTGCGGCTGTCGCGCGCCAGATAATACCAGTCGCCCTGATCAAACTGTCCCGCGAGCGTCGGCTTGCCGAGCGTCTGGAGCACCGACTGGCGATTGTCGACGCCAGGCTGGACCGAGTTGACGAGGTCGGTGTCGACGACATAGCCCTGATGCGAGCGAAGCTGGGTGCAGCCCGCGCTCGCCGACGCGACGAGGCCGAGGGCCGCGATCTGGACGATACGGGTGGAAACGACGCTCATAGACTCTCCCGGGGCATACTCTGCCGAGACTGGGTAACGCGGAACACCGGCGAACGCATTTGCATCGGCCGCCGATCGCCTCGATATGCGAGGTTGCGCGGGCAAACAAGCCGAAGCGCGGTTACGATCTTAAGGACGGGCGATTGAGCTGGTTGGGAAGACTGCTCGGCGAGAAGCCGGACGAAGCGTTGCCGTTATACACCGCGGTCGTGCGCCGGGCGCGCGCGGAACATTGGTATCTGGACGGGGCTGTGCCCGACACGGTCGATGGCCGGTTCGACATGATCGCCACCTTGCTCGCCATCGTGATGCTGCGGCTCGAGGCGGATCCGGCCGGCGGCGATCCCGCGGCGCGGCTCGCGGAGCGCTTCGTCGACGACATGGACGGGCAATTGCGCGAGATCGGAATCGGCGACATCATCGTCGGCAAGCATATCGGCAAGATGATGAGCATGCTCGGCGGTCGGCTCGGCGCGTATCGCGACGGTTTGGCAGCGGGGGATATCGGCCCGGCGCTGGTCCGCAACCTGTACCGCGGTACCGCGCCGGACGAGGCTGCGCTCGCGCATGTGCGCGACTCGGTCATGGCCTTCAACGGCGCGCTGGCCGCCACGCCGATGCCCTATCTGCTCGCAGGAGACCTACCGTGAAGACCGAATTCAGCCGCCCCGAACGCCTTGATACGATCGGCGAGCGCGAGCGGATCGTCGAGATCGTCGCCAACGCGGATGAGCGCGCGGCGTTGGCGACGCGCTTCGCGCTGCTCTCGATAACGCGACTCGAAGCGCGGCTGGGGATCAAGCGCACCGAAGGCGGGATCGTCGTGAAGGGGCGCGTGACGGGGGCAGCGGTGCAGGCGTGCTCGGTCACCGACGAGCCGCTCGATACGCATATCGACGAACCCGTCGCGTTGCTGTTCGTCGAGCAACTGGTGGCGGAGGGCGACGAGGTCGAGCTGTCCGACGACGCGCTCGACACGGTGGCGATCGAAGGTGGCGCGATCGATCTGGGCGAGGCGACGGCGGATACGCTGGCGCTGGCGATCGATCCGTTCCCGCGCGGACCCAATGCGGCGGCGGCACTCGCTGCGGCGGGGGTGATCAGCGAGGACGAGTTCCGCCCCGCCAACGCGTTCGCGGATTTGAAGGCGAAGTTGGCGGGCAAGGCGTAAGCGGGTCCGCATCCCGCGTGGCGGCGGGAAAGCGATCGATCGCCTCAGCCGCCCGTCCGCACCGCCAGCAGCGTCGCCACCCTTGCGCGGAACGCGCGCAGGCTCGCGCCGGACAGTTGCGCGACGCTGGCGAACGACACGCTGCGCGGATTGATCGCCGCGCCGTTCTTCCACACTTCCCAGTGGAGATGCGGGCCGGTCGACATCCCGGTCGAGCCGACATAGCCGATCACCTGCCCCTGGCGGACACGCGTGCCCGACGCGACCGCGATCCGGCTCATATGACCATAGCCGCTCGCCATCCCGCCGCCATGGATCAGCTTGACGAAATTGCCGTAGCCACCGGTCCGCCCGGCGAACGCGACGATGCCGTTGGTCATCGCGTGGATCGGCGCGCCATAGGGGGCACCGATATCGAGGCCCTTGTGCATCCGCGTGAAGCCGAGCAGCGGATGCATCCGCAATCCGAAACTCGAGGTGATGCGGCCCGAGACGGGCATGCCGGACACCGCACGCCGTTCGGTTTGCCCATTGGCGTCGAACCACCCCGCCCGTGCCGTATCGGTGGCGTCGCGATCGTCCTCCGCCGCGCCGCTCCCGGCGCCATCGGGACCGAAGCGGACGAGTTGGACCTTGCGCCGCCCCTGGTCGATCCCGGCGAACAGCAGGTCGCCGATGCGCGTCTCGCCGGTGGCCGCACGCTGGCGCTCGACGATCAGGTCGAAGCTGTCGGCGGCGCCGATGTCGCGCCCGATCGACAGGCGCGACGCGATCGCTTTGATATAGGATTCGACCGCCTTGGCCGGCACGCCCGCGGCGCGCATCGACCGGTACAGGCTCGACCCGACCAGTCCCTGGATCCGCAGCGGGGTCGTATCGACCGCGATCGGGTTGCGCTGCAGCGCCAGCCCGGTGGCGGTCCGCTTCAGCGCCAGGCCGAGATCGAACCGTGCGCGGAAATCGAGCGCTTCGAGCGGCCGCGCCACGGTGCGGTCGGGACGTCGACCCAGCGTCAGCGCGATCCGCGTCCCCGCGCCGATAGCATCGAGCGGGACGGCCTGCGCGACCAGCGCGGCGGCCGCCTCGGCATCGCCGCGACCGACGCCCGACCGGATCAGCACACGGTCGAGCCGGTCGCCGTCGCCGAGCGTCGCGGACAGGTCGATCGTCGGTCGCTCTGGCGCTTCGGCGAGCGGCGCGACGAGGTCGTTGGCGGCCATCCGTCGTCCGGTCGTCGCGCCGTGTGCGATCGCGGTGATGCCTTGCGCGCGCGCCTCCTCCCATTCCGCCCCGGCGAGCGGCGCGGGGACCGCGCCGACCAAGGGCTTGATGCCGGGCGACAGCGCCCAGGTCACCGCGCACAGCGCGGCACAGGTCGCGAGGCCCCGCCACCAGTCGAGGCTGCCGATCCGCGCGCCAAGATCGGGCACCCAGTCGATCCGGCCGACCCCGACGCGCCCGAGATTAGGCTCACGTCGCGGGTCGGCGATCGACGGGAAGACCCGCGTCGTTCGCGCACGCGCGATCGCGCCGCCGGCCGTTCCGAACTCCTGATCGTCCTGTAGAAACACGTGCTGCCCTGAACCTTTGGAAGGAGACCTGCCGGCCGGTACCGCCGCACAATGCACCCAGAAAGTCCCTCTGCCGTATAATAAGCTAAAGTCGACTTAAGCGACGTCGTCCTGACACCGGATCGCGATCAGGCGTTGGTGCGGCACGCCGAACGCAGCGTTTTGGATAGAGCGCGGCGCACAAGCCAAATTCCGATTCCGACACCGCCGATCCCGACACCTATGTCGGCGCGGCGATGCGGCCGTGTCCGGCGGGGTTGATGACTGATAGGCCTGCGGGTCGCCAACGCTGCCCGGGCCGATGCGCAACACAAGGAGGCCTCACGCGCGTGGCATATCACGGCGCGGTCGTCTGGTCGCGGCAGCGGGCCTTATTCGCCGCCGGGCGCGAACGGCACCTCACGCGTCGCGCTTTGCCTGCCGGGACGCGCCTGCTGCTGACCAGCGCGCAGGTTCGCCTCCGGCGCGCGACGCAAAGTTCCGTGCTCTGGTCATGGGCGTTCGTCGACGGGCGACACACGGTCGTGGCGTTTGGAGCCGGCATGCAGGACGTCGACGCGTCCAACGCCGCCCAGTTCTTGAGCATCGTCTATCTGGCGGTCCAGCCCATCCCCGGGCGATGCGGAAAATACGCCGGCAGATTGCCCCGTTACCGACTGATTTCGCGATCCTGGTTGCCGTGCGGGGCGACGTGCGTATGCTGCCGGTCGCAGACAAACCGGGGTGATGTTGCACATGATGTCGAAATTTTCCGTACTGGCCGGCGTATCGCTTGCGGCCTTCCTGGTTCCCGCCGCACAGGCGCAGCAATCCCCACCCATGGCCAAGCCCGCGCCGGTCGCCGATCTGGTCAAGTCGGTCGATATCCCCTACCAGCAATTCACGCTGAAGAACGGCCTCCGCGTCGTCATCCACACCGATCGCAAGGCGCCCGTCGTGGCGGTATCGGTCTGGTATAATGTCGGCTCCAAGTTCGAGCCCAAGGGCAAGACCGGGTTCGCGCATCTGTTCGAGCATCTGATGTTCAACGGCTCGGAGAATGCGCCTGGGGACTTTTTCGAACCGCTCAAACAGGTCGGCGCGACCGACTTCAACGGCACGACCTATTATGATCGCACCAATTATTTCGAGACGGTGCCGACCGCCGCGCTCGACCGCGCGCTGTTCCTCGAATCAGACCGCATGGGCTATCTGACCGGCGCGATCACGCAGGGCGTGCTCGACGAGCAGCGCGGCGTCGTCCAGAACGAAAAGCGCCAGGGCGACAACCAGCCCTATGGCCTGACCGAATACAAGATCACCGAGGGCCTGTTCCCCGCGACGCATCCCTATGGTCACACCACGATCGGGTCGATGGCGGATCTCGATGCCGCGTCGCTGCAGACGGTGAAGGACTGGTTCAAGGATCATTACGGCCCGAACAACGCGGTGCTGGTGCTCGCGGGTGACGTCGATGTGGCGACCGGCAAACGCCTCGCCGAGAAGTATTTTGGCGGCATTGCGAGGGGCGCCGAGAGCATCGTCCCGCCGGCACCGATCCCGACCTTGCCCGCGCCGGTGAGCGAGACGATCAAGGACCGGGTCGCCGCGGTGATGATCAGCCGCAACTGGGTGGTGCCGGGCCTGAACGACAAGGATGGCACCGCGCTGGAGGTTGCGGCAGGCGTTCTCGGCGGGCTGGCCAGCAGCCGGTTCGATACCGCGCTGGTCAAGAAGGAGAAGCTGGTCACGCGGATCTCGGCGAACGACAGCAGCTTCAGCCAGCTCGGCATGTTCGAGATCCAGGCGATCGTCCGGCAGGGCGTCGACCCCGCGCTGGTGAACAAGCGGATCGACGAGATTCTCGCGGACTTCCTCAAGAACGGTCCGACCGCCGACGAGGTTAGCCGCGTTGCCACGACGACGGCTGCGCGGAAGATGGAAGGGCTGGAATCGGTCGGGGGGTTCGGCGGCAAGGCCGTGACGCTCGCCGAGGGCGCGCTATATTCGAACGATCCGGGCTTCTACAAGAAACAGCTTCTGCAACTGGCGGCCGAAACGCCCGCCAGCGTGCGTGCCGCGGCGGTGAAGTGGCTGTCGCGTCCCGCCTATTCGCTGACCGTCGTGCCGGGCGCGCGCGATGCCTATGCCAACGCCGCCGTCCCGCCGAAGGTCGCCGTGGCGCCTGCACCCGACGTGCCGTTCAAGGGAACGCGCGGACCGCTGCCGAGCGTCGGCCAGGTTGCGGGTCTGAGCTTCCCGCCGGTCGAACGCACGCGTCTGACCAACGGCATCGAGGTGGTGTACGCGCAACGCGATGCGGTGCCCGTGACACAGGCGGTGCTCAGCTTCGATGCCGGCGTCGCGGCGGACGTGCCGGGTAAGCTCGGCACGCAGAAGCTGACATTGTCGATGATGGACGAAGGCACGCCGACGCGCGATTCGGTCGCGCTCGCCGAAGCCAAGGAGCGCCTGGGCGCCGAGATCGGCTCGGGTGCGTCGAACGACCGGACGTTCCTGTCGTTGCAGGTGCCGAGCGCGAACCTGGCGCCCGCGGTCGACCTGTTCGCCGACATCGCGCAGAACCCGGCCTTCGCCGATGCCGAGGTCGCACGCGTCAAGAACCAGCAACTCGCGCAGATCGCGCAGGAACTGACGAGCCCGCAGGGGCTGGCGACGCGCGTCCTGCCCAAGCTGCTCGGGCCGACCTCGCCCTATGCCAAGGCGCAGGGCAGCGGCGACCCGAAGGCGGTCGCGGCGCTGACGCGCGCGGATCTGGTCGCGTTCCAGCAGGCGTGGCTGCGACCGGACAAGGCGAAGATCTTCGTCGTCAGCGATCGTCCGCTCGCCGAGGTCAAGGCGGCGCTCGACGCGCGGTTCGGGACATGGCGTCCGACCGGCATGGCGGGCACCAAGGTCTTCCCGACCAGCGTCACGCCGTCCGCGCCCAAGATCGTGCTGATCGACCGGCCCGACAGCCCGCAGTCGGTGATCATCGCGGGCGTGCCGACCGGACTGAAGGGCACGCAGGACCTGCTGCCGATCGTGACCGCGAACGATGCGCTCGGCGGCAGCTTCCTCGGCCGCGTCAACATGGACCTGCGCGAGAGCAAGCACTGGTCGTACGGCGTATCGGGTCGTTTCCAACAGTCCGAATATGCCGCGCCGTACATCCTGTCGGCACCGGTGCAGGCGGACCAGACCGGTCCGTCGATCGCCGCGCTGCGCAGCGACATCGGGGCGTTCCTCGGCAACGAGCCGATGACCCAGGTCGAGTTCGACCGCGCCATCAACGGCGCGATCCGCTCGCTATCGGGGAATTTCGAGACGTCCGACGCAGTGCTGGGTGCGATGCAACAGAACGACCTGCTCAAGCGGCCCGACGATTATTACGCGACGATCACGCAGCGTTACCAGGGGCTTGCCCTGCCGCAGCTCAACACCGCGATCCAGCAGGCCCTCGATCCCAAGAAGACGATCTGGGTCGTGGTCGGCGATGCGAAGACGGTGCGGCCGCAGCTTGACAGCATCGGCCTGCCGGTCGAGGTCATCCCCGCGGCGTCGGTTGCCGGCGCCCAGTGATCAGAGCTGTGACTCAGGAGAGAAATACAATGGCGAACGTCGATGGCAGCTGGGATTGCGTGGTCAAGTCGCCGCTGGGCGACCAGAAGATGACGCTGACCGTGAACAGCGCCGGCAGCACCTTCACCGGTGCGGTGTCGGGTGCGATGGGCGGCATGGACGTCACCGGCGAGGTCGAGGGCGACACGATCACCTGGAAGCAGAGCATGACCGTGCCGATGCCGATGACGCTCGACTGCAAGGCGACCGTCGAGGACGACATGCTCAAGGGCAGCGTCGCGGCCGGCGCGTTCGGCAGCTTCCCGCTGACCGGCACGCGGACCGCCTGACGGTCACGCGCATCTGCCGTAGAATGACGTGAGAAGGGCTCGTCTTTCCGATACGGAAAGGCGGGCCTTTGCTTTTTCAATCCGGGAGGGAAGGAAGAAGACATGCTATCGATGACCCGTCTGCTCGGTGCCTGCGCCACTGCTGCGCTCCTGGCGACGACCGCCGTTCCCGGTGCTGCCACCGCGCAGACTTACGACGAACGCCCCGCCAAGATGGCGCCCCGCGACACCGGCTACGACTACGTCCGCACGGTCGTCGAAATCCCGATGCGCGACGGCGTGAAGCTGCACACGGTGATCATCGTCCCCAAGGGCGCGAAGGATGCGGGCATCCTGATGACGCGCACGCCCTACGACGCCGACGGCCAGACCAAGGTCGACAGCGGTACCTATGCGGGCATCCTCGAGCATGGCGACGGCGCGGGCGACGTGATCGCGGCGGCCGGCTATATCCGTGTCATCCAGGACGTCCGCGGGATGCACGGATCGCAGGGCATCTACATGATGAATCCCGCGCGCGCCGGGACCGCGCAGAACCCGACCAGGACCGACGATTCGACCGACACCTACGACACGATCGACTGGCTGGTGAAGCACGTCCCCGAATCGAACGGCCGCGTGGGGATCAGCGGGATCAGCTATGACGGCTTCCTGCCGCTGATGGCGCTGATCAATCCGCATCCCGCACTCAAGGTCTCGGTGCCGATGAACCCGATGGTCGATGGCTGGCGCGGCGATGACTGGTTTCACAACGGCGCGTTCCGCGAAGCCATGATGCCTTACATCCTCGGCCAGGAAGCGACCAAGGACGCGGGCACGCCGTGGATCACCGACACCGCGGACGATTACGACTATTTCCTGAAGGGTGGCTCGGCGGGGGCGATCGGCAAGGCGCAGGGGCTCGAGCAGCTCGGCTTCTGGCGCAAGATCACGCAGCATCCGGCGTACGACTCGTTCTGGTCGAGCCAGGCGATGGACACCGTGCTCGCGGGCCAGCCGCTCAAGGTGCCGACGCTGATCGTCGGCGGGCTGTGGGATCAGGAGGATATCTACGGCGCGCCCGCGGTCTACCGTGCGCTGGAGACCAAGGATACTGCCAACGACATGGTCTATCTGTCGATGGGGCCCTGGTATCACGGGCAGGAGGTGCGCGACGGCAGCGCGCTGGGCGCGATCAAATGGGATGCCGACACCGCCAAATGGTGGCGCTGGCACGTGCTCGCGCCGTTCCTCGCGCATTATCTGAAGAGCGACCAGCCCGCGATGGACGTCGCACCCGTCACGATGTTCCAGTCGGGCCGCAACGAGTGGCAGAAGCTCCAGCGCTGGCCGAGCGAACCCACCGCGGGCACGCCGCTCTACCTCAAGCCCGGCGGCGCGCTAGGCTTCCAGGCGGCGGGCGGCGCGGCGACCACCGCGGACTATATCTCCGATCCGGCGGCGCCGGTCAGCTACCGCGTGCGCCCGACGCTGCCGACCTATGCGAGCGGATCGACGTGGAAACAGTGGCTGGTCGACGATCAGCGCGCGGTCTCGGGCCGCCCCGACGTGCTGACCTTCACGACCGATGCGCTGACCGCGCCGACGACGATCGCGGGGGTGCCGGAGGTAAACCTGACCGCGTCGACCAGCGGCACCGACAGCGACTGGGTCGTCAAGCTGATCGACGTGTATCCGGACGTCAATCCGGGTGACAAGGCGATGGCGGGCTATCAGCTGTCGGTCGCGATGGATATCTTCCGCGGGCGCTACCGCGAAGATCTGGCGGTCGCCAAGCCAATCGCCGCGAACGTGCCGCTGAAATACAAGTTCGCGCTGCCGACGACCAATCATGTGTTCCTGCCGGGGCACAGGATCATGGTGCAGGTGCAGTCGAGCTGGTTCCCCCTCTACGATCGCAATCCCCAGACCTTCGTCCCGAACATCTTTTTTGCGCAGCCCAAGGATTACGTGAAGGCAACGCAGAAAGTGACGATCGCCGGACCTGACGAGAGCTATATCAACCTGCCATTGGTGCGCTGATCGATTATGCGCGACCGGATCGACATCTTTTCCGGTCGCGCCATCGGACGATGTAAGGAAAGTACGGGTTGATATAGGTTGGCCTTTGGTCGCGTAACTGGTTCTTAGTACGCCATGGGTCATAGAATGGGCTCACAACGAACCGGAACGCCGATGAAACGCCTTCCCCTGATCGCGCCGAACCCACCACGGCTGAGCGAGCATCTCGATGCGTTGCGCCGCGTCGAGGAATCGGGGGTATTCAGCAACAATGGCCCCGAGGTGCGTGCGTTCGAGGCGGGCGTGACCGAACAGCTGTTTGGCGGCCACGGTGCGAGCCTTGCCGTCGGCAATGCGACGCTCGGACTGATGCTGGCGATCCGCCACGCTTCGGGGATGCGGACGGGTGGACTCAATCCGAAGCAAGGCACGCTTGCGCTGATGCCGGCGCTCACCTTCGCTGCGACCGCGCAGGCGGCGGCATGGGCCGGGCTGACGCCGCTGATCTGCGATATCGATCCCGACGACTGGGCGGCGTGTGCGCAAGCCGAGGAGCGGTTGCTCGATCAGTATGGCGAGCGGATCGGCGTGATCGTGCCCTATGCGACGTTCGGCAACGCCATCGACCTCGATCGCTATGTCGATTTCCAGAAGCGCTATGGCGTCGGTGTCGTGGTCGACGCGGCGTCCTCGCTCGGAACGCTCGACGACGCCGGCGAAGGATTTGGCGCGCGCGCACCGTTTGCGGTCGTGCACTCGATGCACGCCACCAAGACGTTCGCGGTCGGTGAGGGCGGGTTGATCCACAGCGGCGACCCGGCGCTGATCGCGACGCTTCGCTCGATGGGCAATTTCGGGTTCGAGGGCGGGCGTAGCGCCACGCTGCCGGGGATCAATGCGAAGCTGCCCGAGATCCTGGCGATCCTGGCGCGGGCCAAGTTGGCCGAGATTGACGCGATCGCGACGAATCGCGCCGCGCTGGAGGCGGCGTACCGCGAAACGCTACCCGATTTTCAGTTTCAGTCGGTGTCGGGGCAGCGTCGGGCGATGCAGTTCATGCCGGTGCTGCTGCCCGAGCGCCTGGCGCATCACCGCGACGAGATCGTCGAGAGCATCGAGGCGCAAGGGGTCGGCTGTGGCCGGTATTTCAGTCCGCATCTGGGCGAACAACCCTGGTTCCAGGCGACTGCGATGATCGAGCGCACCCCGGTCGCGGACAAGATCGCCGGGCGCATGCTGTCGCTGCCGATCACCGATGCGATGAGCGTCGCCGATGCGCAGCGCGCCGCGGAAACGCTGGCGCGAGCGTGCGCGGCGATTGTCCAGCCGCTGGATCGCCGTGCGTCCGCGCGCGGCTCGACCGGCGCCGTGCTGTCGGTGATGGTCATCGGCGGGGGCCCGGCGGGGACGGCGATGCTGACCTCGGCGACCAAGCGCGGCCTGCTGCCCCAGCTCGCGGCCTCGGGGCTGATGGTGGTCGAGCGCAGCGGCGCGATCGGTGGCGGGCGGCTCGGGCGCTATGCGATCACCTCCGATTCGACCGCACAGACCTTTCTGACCGCGGTGCGCGACAACGTGCATCCCGAACTCGCCCGTCTGCTCGATCATCCTGCCGCGCGTGCGGTCGCGGCGCATGAGGGCGCGCTGGGCGTGCCGTTGACCGAGGTCGGATTGCTGCTGCGCGCGATCGGTGACCGCCTCGCCGATATCGTGCGCGACAATGGCGGCACGGTATTGACCGGTCACGAGGCACTCGGCGCGAAACGCGTCGGCGACGGCGTGTGGAGCGTGCAGCTTCGCCGCGTGTCCGATGGTCATGTCTTCGATCAGCTTACTCGCAACGTCGTCGTCGCAACCGGCGGTCACCAGCCGCTCGACCGGCTCGCCGCTGAGCATGTCGCCGGCACGAGGCTGGTCGATCTTGCCAGCGGACGGTTGCTTCAGTCCGAAGATGTCCTGTTGGTTGGCGGTACCGAGAAGGTCGCCGATCTGCTGGCCGGGATACGTGCCCCGCGAATCGCGGTCATCGGCGGATCGACCAGCGCGATGACGACCGTCGCGCTGTTGCTCAAGAACCAGCCCGCTCTGCCGTTCGGGGCGGGGGCGATCACCGTGCTGCACCGTCGGCCGCTGCGCCCTTTCTATCCTTCGGTTGCGGCAGCGCACGCCGAGGGTTTTACGGAATTCGACGCGGACGACATCTGTTCGCGGTCGGGATTCGTCTATCGCCTCGCCGGCTTCCGGCTGGAGGCGCGCGATCTGGTGTTACGGATGCTCGCGGTCGATGGTCGGGTGCCCGACCCGCGCGTCACGCTGCACCAGATCACGGGCGATGACGATATCGCGGCGCGCGCGGTCATCGAAGACGCGGATCTGGTGATTGCGGCACTCGGCTATCGACCGATCGCACTCCCGGTCGCGGACCGCGACGGCAGCCCGATCCCGCTCGCGGCACAGTCTGGTCGGCCAATGGTCGACGACCAGTGCCGGATCGTCGACGCCGACGGCATGCCGATCGCCGGGCTTTACGGCATCGGTCTCGCTGCGGGGTTCGTACCGTCGGGGCCGCTTGGTGGCGAGTGCAGCTTCACCGGGCAGGCGAACGGCCTGTGGCTGTGGCAGAACGAAGTGGGTCTGAAAATCGTCGATCAGGTCATGGCCGGATCGAGGGTTGCGCCACCCATGAGCGCCGCAACCCTCGGGCCTCAGACCTTCGCCGCGTAGATCATCCGCCCGGCACCGAGCCGCGCGAACACCTGATCCAGATCGCGCTCACCGACCGCGAAGCAACCCTGGCTGCGACCAAGCATGCCGTGGCTCTCGATCATGTCCTTGTTCGCGTACCAGGCCGAGTGGACGACGATCGCCCGGTCGAGCGCGTTGTCATTGGTCGGATCGAGCCCGATCAGCCGCTGCGAACGGCCATGCTTGCCGACATAATAATCATCGGTGACGAATGCGCCCTCGGACGAGGCGTTCGAGCCGAAGCGGTTCGAGAAGCGCTCGAGATAGCCGGTATGCGCCGGATCCGAGCCGCTGCCGTGCGCGACCAGCAGCGAGGTGCTGCGCCCGCTGGCCAAGTCGATAAAGTGGAAACGCGGCTTGCCCGACGGCGCCGCGAAATCGGCGATCGCGATCCGGTCGCGGTTCGGGATGCGGCTGCCGTGGCGGCTGAGCGATGCCATCGCCTGGCGCAGCAGATCGGGCCGGACGACACGCGGCGACGTCACCGCAACCGTGGTGCGCGGCAGCGGCGGCTGCGTCATTGGTTTCAGATCACGTGCGGTCAACGCCCGTGCAATATGTGGTGTTGCGGATACCGCCCCCGGTACCGCCAGTGCCCCCGCCAAAACCAAACCGTTCTTTAGAAGCGCGCGTCGTTCGCGCACAAGACCTTGCTCGTCGTGCATCGATTTTCCCGAAATTGCCCCAGTTCCCGTAGGCATGGCTATAGCCGATTTTCGGTGAATATTCTGCAACCATTTCCACTGGTTGTGGGTCCGTTCCTTCGAACTACCCCGGCTTGGGGTCGGTTCGTCGACTCATCGCGTCGGCACATTACCCGCAGTCGGGCGTTGACTGGCGGATCGAGACTCGGAAACGGATGGTAAGATGAGCGGGATGACGCGGTCGTTAAAGGCATTGGGGTTAGCGATCGTGCTGGGCTCGGTTGCCGGTCCTGCGCTGGGTGCATCCGCCGCCGCCATTGCCGCGATGCCGATCGAGCAGGCCGCGACCGAGCTGTCGCCGAATCAGTTCATCTGGAAGGACACGGGGTCGAGCGAACCGGTCAGTATCGTTATCAGCCTGCTGGAACAGCGCGCGTTCGTCTATCGCGGGTCGACGATGATCGCCGCGACGACGATCTCCAGCGGCAAGGACGGCAAGGACACCCCGCTCGGCACCTACCCGATCCTGCAGAAGAACGCGGTCCACAAATCGAGCCTGTACGACGACGCGTCGATGCCGTTCATGCAGCGGTTGACGTGGGACGGCATCGCGATCCATGCCGGTCGCAATCCGGGCTTTCCCGCCTCGCACGGCTGTATCCGCGTTCCGCTCGGCTTTGCCAAGCAGCTGTTCGGGGTGACGACGCTGGGGACGACCGTGACGGTCACGGACGATTTCGAGGGCGGAATGGTGCCGGAGCCGCCAGTCCCGGATCAGGAAACCGCGATCGCCAATTTGCGCCAGTCGGTCTCGCTCGACCGGTGATTGCGGATAGGCGAGGGCGGTAATCCCCTGTTCTCCCGCGAAGGCGGGAACCGAGACTTGGGTCCCCGCCTTCGCGGGAAAACAAACTTTGACGCAGGCAGCGGTAGGTCAGGCCGCGATCGGGAGCTCCAGCTCGACCAATCGCGCGCGAAAATGCGCAGCGTCGGTGAACAGCACCGATTCGATCCCCAACGCCTGCGCCGCCGCCACGTTCGCCGCATTGTCGTCAACGAACACCGCGTCCTCCGCCGCCAGCCCGAATCGCGCCAGCGCGAGTCGATAGATCGCCGCGTCGGGCTTCACCATCTTCTCCTCGCCCGACACGACGATATCGCGGAACCGGTCGAACAGCCTTGCTTCACGCGCGCGGAAGGGTGGCCAGAACTCGTGGCTGAAGTTCGTGATCGCGAACAGCGGTACGCCGGCTTCGTCCAGCTCGGCGACGATCTCGTGCATACCAGCGATACCTGCGCCGATGCTCTCGTTGAATCGCGGCCCCCAGGCGGCGATCAACGCGGCATGCTGCGGATACAACGCGGCCAGCTCCGCCGAGGTGTCGGCGAAGTCGCGGCCAGCGTCGTGCTGGAAGTGCCAGTCGATCGTCACGACGTCGCGCAGGAACGCGTCGAGCGCCCGATCGTCACCGATCAGGCGCTCGTACAGGATCCGCGGATCCCAGTCGTACAGGACACGACCGACGTCGAAAATGACGGCGGTCTTCCCCTTCTTCGGCAAGTCGGGCGTTAGCCCTGGCGTGCCTTGAAGCGACGGTTGGTCTTGTTGATGACGTAGGTACGGCCACGACGACGGATCACGCGGTTATCGCGGTGACGATCCTTGAGCGACTTCAGGGAATTGCGGATCTTCATGATCGATTCGCTTCTTTTCAAATCTAGGTGTGCGGAAAGACGGGATCGCCTAATGGCGGGGGGTGTCCAAGTCAAGCAACGGACACGCTCATACCATCCGGGAACCCACTCGGCTGGTCGGAGCGTTACTATAGCGCAACATTCTAAGGAAGTCCCGATGGCGGTTCGTTCGATCCTGGTTCTGGCGCTGGCAGGCGCATCCCTCACCGCGTGCGCGACCGGCCCGTCGCTGCCGCCGACCGAGGTGCTGCGCTATCATCTGGGCGAACCAATCGACCGCGGTACGATCGCGGTGCAGCCGCTCACCGGTGGCGGCCCCGCCAGCCTCGAGTTCAAGACCTATGCCGCCGCCGTGCAGGGCGAACTGCTCAAGGCCGGCTATAGCGTGCCGATGGCGGGCGCGAAGCCGTTGCTGGTCGCGACCGTCGGCTTCACGCGCACGACTCAGGCAGGGCCGCCCAAGCGGTCGCCGATCAGCATCGGCCTCGGCGGCGGCGGGTTCAGCGGCGGTCGTGGTGGCGGCGGCGTGGGGCTAGGCGGCGGCGTTGGTTTCCCGATCGGTGGCGGCGGGAGCACCGCGATCCTCGTGTCCGAGCTGTCGGTGACGATCAAGCGCAGCGCGGACCAGTCGCCGGTCTGGGAGGGGCGCGCGCAGTCGTTCGCCGATGCGCGCAAGGACGACGCACGGACCGATATCCAGGCCGACAAGCTCGCGCGCGCGCTGTTCATGGGGTTCCCCGGCGAGTCCGGTCGCACTATTCAGGTGAAATGAACGCAAACGCCATGAACCCGACCATCAACGCCGCTTTCGATGGCGGCAACATTCGCATTGTCGCCATCGACGGAGATCGAATCGACCTCGAGATCGTCACGGACTTCCAGTCCGACTTTTTCCAGTGGTTCTATTTCCGCGTGGCGGGGGCGGCCGGGCGGACGCTGACCTACCGCATCCTCAATGCGGGCAAGTCGGCCTATCCGTTCGGCTGGCCGGGCTACAAGACGCGCGCCAGCACCGATCGCCGGGCGTGGCGGATGATCGAGACGCGCTATGCGGATGGCGTGCTGGAGTTCGACTTCGCCGCGGAGACCGATCTCGCCTGGTTCGCCTATTTCGCGCCGTACACGATGGAGATGCACGAGGCGCTGGTGGCGCGTACCGCGTTGCTGCCGGGCGTCGCGCACAGCGAGCTCGGCCAGTCGCTCGACGGGCAGGCGATCGACTGCTTCACGATCGGGTCGGGGCCCAAGCAGGTCTGGATCTATGGCCGCCAGCATCCCGGCGAATCGATGACCGAATGGTGGATGGAAGGCGCGCTCGAGCGGCTGACCGATCCGGCCGATCCGGTCACGGCCGATTTGCTGGCGAAGGCGACGTTCAACATCGTCCCCAACATGAACCCCGACGGCACGCGGCGCGGTCATCTGCGCACCAATGCGGTCGGCGTGAACCTCAACCGCGAATGGCACACGCCCAGCCTCGAGAAGAGCCCCGAAGTCTTGTGCGTGCGCAACGCGATGGACCTGACCGGTGTCGACGTCGCGATGGACATCCATGGCGACGAGGCGATCCCGGCGAACTTCATCGCAGGGTTCGAAGGCATTCCGTCCTGGACCGATGCGCACGGCGAGAAATTCTACGACTATGGCCGGCGGCTCGCGGCGCACACGCCCGACTTCCAGACCGAGAAGGGCTATCCCAAGTCCGCACCGGGCACGGCGAACCTGTCGATGTCGACCAACCAGGTCGCCGAGCGCTTCGGCGCGGTGTCGATGACGCTGGAAATGCCGTTCAAGGATCACGACGCCAACGCCGATGCTGAATATGGCTGGTCGCCCGAGCGGTCGAAGCGGCTGGCGCACGCGATGCTGGAGACGCTCGCCGGGATGATCGACGAAATCTAATCCCGTCATCCTGACGAAAGTCAGGATGACGGATAGGAGGGCGAAACACCCCTTTCCTTACCATCGCAGGAGCCCGAATGCCGACCTTAGTCCTGATCCGCCACGGCCAGTCCACCTGGAACCTCGAGAACCGCTTCACCGGCTGGTGGGACGTCGACATGACCGCCAAGGGCGAGGCGGAGGCCAAGGCCGCGGGCGAGCTGATGGCCGCCAAGGGTCTCGACTTCGACCAGACCTTCGTCAGCCTCCAGACGCGCGCGATCAAGACGCTCAACATCGCGCTCGAGGCGATGGGCCGGCTCTGGCTGCCGGTCGAGAAGGACTGGCGTCTGAACGAGCGGCATTATGGAGGGCTGACGGGGCTCGACAAGGCCGAGACCGCGGCCAAGCACGGCGACGCGCAGGTCCATATCTGGCGCCGCAGCTTCGACGTGCCGCCGCCCGTGCTCGACGATGGCAGCGCCTTCGACCTGTCGAAGGACCGTCGCTATGACGGCATCGCGATTCCCAAGACCGAGAGCCTCAAGGACACGATCGCGCGCGTCCTCCCCTATTGGGATGCGCGGATCGCGCCGGCGCTCAAGGATGGCCAGCGCGTCCTCATTTCCGCGCACGGCAATTCGCTCCGCGCGCTGGTGAAGCATCTCTCGAACATCCCCGACGAGGAGATCACCAGCCTCGAGATCCCGACCGGCCAGCCGATCGTCTACGAACTCGACGCAGACCTGACCGCGACGGACCGCTATTATCTGAGCGAGAGGTAAGCAGCTTCTGGTGAGCGATACCACCCCGGCGAAGGCCGGGGCCCAATTGGGAAGGTGGCGATACCGGAGCACCGTCCTTCGTTAGCAATGTTGCCCACTTGGGCCCCGGCCTTCGCCGGGGAAGTGCAGTTCGTGCGACGCGAAAGCCCGATGTCGGTCGTCCACTCCCACGGCGTCCACCAAGACATTGCCCTTGTCCGCGCTCGTCGCTAGGCACGGCGCTTCCTGAATCGGGGGGCGGAAGTGGCTCTAGTCGGCATCATCATGGGCAGCACCTCCGATTGGGAGACGATGCGCCACGCCGCCGAGACGCTCGACGCGCTCGGCGTCGCGCACGAGACCAGGGTCGTCTCCGCGCATCGCACCCCGCAACGCCTCTACGACTATGCGACGACCGCCGCCGACCGTGGCCTGAAGGTCGTGATCGCGGGCGCGGGTGGCGCGGCGCACCTTCCCGGGATGGCGGCGTCGATGACGCATCTGCCCGTGCTCGGCGTGCCCGTCGAATCGAAGGCGCTCAAGGGCATGGATAGCCTGCTCTCGATCGTCCAGATGCCCGGCGGCATCCCGGTCGGCACGCTCGCAATCGGCAAACCCGGCGCGATCAACGCAGCGCTGCTCGCCGCCGCGATCCTGGCGACCGCGGACGAGGCGCTTGCTACCCGCCTCAAGGCCTGGCGCGCCGCGCAGACCGACGCCGTCGCCACCGACCCCGCCTGACGCCGCCTTAAAGCCGATATCCCGAAAGACGCTGACATGACGCCGCTGCCCCCCGGATCGACCATCGGCATCCTCGGTGGAGGCCAGCTCGGCCGCATGCTCGCCACCGCCGCGGCGCAGCTCGGCTATCACACGCACATCCTCGCGCCTGACCAGGAGAGCGTCGCCGCGCAGTCCGCCTCGACGATGACGCGCGCCGATTATCACAACCGCATCGTGCTGGCCGACTTCGCCGACGCGTGCGACGTCGTGACCTACGAGTTCGAGAATATCGACGTCGACCCGGTCGAATGGCTCGCCGACCGCGTTCCCGTCCACCCGAGCCCCCGCGCGCTCCGCGTAGCGCAGGAACGGATCGGCGAAAAACGCTTCGTGGAGAGCGTCGGCGGCCGTCCGGCCCCCTGGGCCGCGGTCGACAGCCTCGAAAGCCTGCAGGCGGGCCTGGAGGCGATCGGGACCCCCGCGATCCTCAAGACCGCGCGCTTCGGTTATGACGGCAAGGGGCAGGTCAAGATCGACACGCCCGCCGCGGCGCAGGCGGCGTGGGACGCGATCGGCGGCCCCGCGGTGCTCGAGGCGTTCGTGCCGTTCGACCATGAATTCTCGATCCTGATCGCGCGCGGCCTCGATGGCGGCATCCAGCGCTACGATTCGCCGCTGAACGTCCACCGTGACGCGATCCTGCGCCACTCGACCGTCCCTGCACCCGCTGCGGTGCTGGCGCAGGCCGGGGAAGCCGCCGCGCTGGCCGAGCGGATCGCCGCCGAACTCGACTATGTCGGCGTGTTGGCGTGCGAGTTCTTCGTCGGCGCGGACGGCCCGGTGTTCAACGAGATGGCGCCGCGCGTGCACAATTCGGGACATTGGACGATCGAAGGCGCCGAATGCTCGCAGTTCGAAAACCACATCCGCGCGATCTGCGGCCTGCCGCTCGGCGCGACGACGCTGACCGGGCGTGACGCGACGATGGAAAACCTGATCGGTGACGACGCCGATCGCTGGGCCGAGCTCCTCGCCGAACCCGGCGCCCATCTGCACCTGTACGGCAAGGGCGCCGCCCGACCCGGCCGGAAGATGGGCCATGTCACGCGGATCGTTCGCTAAACCGACCGCGTCGGCGTCCGAGCGCCCTGCCGTTCGTCCTGAGTAGCCGTCGAGCAGTCGCCTTAGGCGGCGTATCGAGACGGCGTATCGAAGGGCAGGTTGGCGCGCGGAACCCATGCTTCGATAGGCGCGCTCGATATGCTGCTGACGCAGCTGCCCGGTCTCTACTCAGCACGAACGGGAGTGGGAAAAAATGGTGCCCGGAGACGGGGTCGAACCGCCGACACTGCGATTTTCAGTCGCATG
Organism: Sphingomonas sp. Leaf38; assembly: GCF_001421825.1. Taxonomy (NCBI): domain Bacteria; kingdom Pseudomonadati; phylum Pseudomonadota; class Alphaproteobacteria; order Sphingomonadales; family Sphingomonadaceae; genus Sphingomonas; species Sphingomonas sp. Leaf38. The sequence continues at coordinate 158,112 of NZ_LMLD01000011.1, forward strand.
CTCTACCAACTGAGCTATCCGGGCCCGTCCGGTCTGGGACCGGAGAAGCGTCCGACCTTGCGATCGGAAGGGCGCGTTTAGTCGGGGTCTTCGGCGCTGTCCAGCCCCGTTTGCGAGATTGCGCGCCCAGGAATGCGATAGCCTTCGCCGAGCCACTGCAACAGGTCGCGGTCGCGGTGGGGGCTCGAGCAGAACGGCTTGTACTCAGGCACCGCAGGCTGGTCGCAGATCGGACATGTGACGGTCGAGGCAGTCGCGGTCATCGGGCGCTCTCCAGGTCGTGGACGACGCCGGTGCGCCGCGTGAGGTCCGCCAGCCACGCAGGACGCGCCAGCAGGCGTGCATGGACCGTGGCAGGCAAAGTGTGGCGGCGCGACGCGGTCGGCGGCGTGCGTTCGAGCGTCCGCAGCGTCGCGCGGGCCGCTGCACCGACCGGATCGGCGCGCAGGATTTCGGGGATCGACGCGCGCGGGCGCGGGCGGACGATCTGAAGGAAGCCGAAGCCGTTCATCGCGGTCCGTTCGAACGGCTGCGGCAAGAATTCGTCGATTGCCACGGCAACGGCGGTGCGCTGCGCTTTGCCGGCAAGCGTCGGGAAGTCGATCCCGATCGAGCCGCCAATGCCGTGGCGGCGAATCGCCCGCGCCACGGCATGCGCGGCGGCGATCGCGAGTGTATCCAGCGGTGGTGCGCCGTCGACGTCGAACAACGTCATCGCCGGCGTCGGCGAGAGGCGCAGCGCGCCGAGGGGGAAGACGATCTCGCCGCTTACCGCTTCGTCGAGCAGTTCGGACCAGCCCGCCGCCTCAAGCGCGTCGGGTTCGTGCGCGCGGGGGCTGTGGATGGGCAGCCCGGTCGCCACCAGGCGCTCATAGAGCGTCGGCGCGGGGCAGGGGGGCAGGTCGCTCGGGACGGCCTTGGCGAGCTTCGCACGGCCCGCTTCGGGCAGCGCGTCGCGGACGATCTCGACGGTCAGGCCGGCGCCCTGCGTGATGCCTGCCGGAAGGTGGTTGATCAGCGCGTCGCCGGCGTCGAGCGTGACGCGGCCACGGCGGCCCGGCAGCAGCTCAATGAGCCGGGCGCGGGCGACGAGGCCGACCTTCAGCGCGTTGCCGTCATCGAGCTCGATCGCGGCCTCGATGATCCGGTCGTCCTGCACCAGCGCGGCCCGCGCTTCGCCGATGCCGGCTTCGTAGAGCCATGCAGGCCCCGTATCAGGCAAGCGCGACGCCCGCGGTCTTCAGCAGCGCGCGCGTTTCGAACAACGGCAAGCCGATCACACCCGAATGGCTACCCGAGAGGAAGCGCACGAACGCCTCCGCGCGGCCCTGGATCGCATAGCCGCCGGCCTTGCCGAGACCTTCGCCGCACGCGAGATAGTCGTCGATCTCGGCGGCCGAGAGCGGCTTGAACGCGACGATCGTGTCGGCGATGCGCGTACGGACCTTGCCGGTCGCGTCGATCACGCAGACCGCGGACAGGCAATGGTGGCGCCGCCCCGATAGCTTGCCGAGCAGGTCGCGCTGAATGTCGAGCGTATCGGCAGGCGGCAGGATGCGGCTGCCAAGCGCGATCGTCGTGTCGCCAGCAAGGACGATCTCGCCCTCCGCCCGTGCGACCGCGGCGGCCTTCTCGACCGCGAGACGCAGCGCATAGGCGCGCGGGGGTTCGGCCTTGCGCGGGTTCTCGTCGATATCGGGCGAGGCCACGCGCGACGGTACGACGCCGAGCCGCGCGAGCAGGTCGCGGCGGCGGGGCGAGGAAGAGGCCAAGACGAGTGCTGGGACCACCATTAATGCCTCGTAACAGCAAGCGGCGGGCGCCGAGGCGCCCACGGGCTTATTTGAAGCGGTAGGTGATGCGACCCTTGGTCAGGTCGTACGGGGTGAGTTCGCACAGCACCTCGTCGCCGACCAGCACGCGGATGCGGTTCTTGCGCATCTTGCCGGCGGTGTGACCGAGAATCTCGTGGTCGTTTTCGAGCTGAACCCGGAACATCGCGTTGGGGAGGAGTTCCACCACGCGGCCGCGCATCTCGAGCAGTTCTTCCTTGGCCAAATATAATCTCTGAATTGGGGGAATTTCGGGACGAGCGCCCTTACCGCAGGTTCGCGAAAAAGGAAAGCAGGGCCGAAGCGCGGTCACAGGCGTCATGCCCATGCCCGCTTGTGTGATTCGGATATCGGCGTTCCGTGGGAGAGAAACAAGGGAGTCCTGTCATTGCCAGAGCGGTGGCGGCGCAGCGGTCACAACAGGCTCGGCTGGTGCACGGTCGCCTCACGTGCGGCGCGGCGGAAGGCGGCGCGGTCGACATTGGGGATGCGCGGCCGCTTGCCCTGGAACAGGTCGGCGAGCGTCAGGATCTGGAGTTTGGGAAACGCCTCGTCGACACCGGCACGGTAGATTCCGACGGCGGCCGCGCGGCGTTCCATCTCGCGCGTCGGCTTGGCGTTCATGATGAGGATGCCGATCGGTGCCTTTTCGCGCGCGATCGTCGCGGCGAGCGTCTCGACCATCGCGGTGTCGGGGTTGAGCCCGCCCTTCACCGAGACGATCGCGCGGTGCGTGACCATCTTGCCCGACGCGCTATCGTGGTCGTTGAAATAGATCAGCCCGTCGATCCCGCCGTCCGCGCCCTTTTTCCGGCCGCCGAACGGGAGCGCGTCGACCATCGACACCGCCCACCACTGGAACTGGTATTTGTCGCGCAAGGCGAGATCATACGCCGAGGCGAGGTCCTTCGGCGTCCCCTCGACGGTGAACGTGACCGCGGGGAACGCGTCCTTCATCCGCTTTTCGATCAGCGAGATGGCGAGATGCGTGACGTCGATCCCGATCCATTGCCGCTTGAGCTTTTCCGCGGCGTGCACCGCGGTGCCGCAGCCGCAGAACGGGTCGAGCACCACGTCCCCCGCGTTTGACGACGCGGCGATTATCCGCTCGAGCAGCGCCACCGGTTTTTGCGTCGGATAGCCCAGCCGCTCCTTCGAGACCGGCGCGATGATCGGAATGTCCCAGACGTCGTTCATCGCGACGCCCGGTGACAGGCCCGATTCCTGCGTCGGATTGCGCGCGCCGTCCGCGGTGAACGTCACCTTCTGCAGCGCGCCCTTCCAGCGCTTTTGCGAACTTGGCGAGGGCGGCACGGTGAGCGTGTTGAACAGGTTGCCGGTTTCGCGCTTGGTGTAGAACAGCAGGCAATCGTGCATCCGCTGGAACCGGTGCGACACCGACGGCCAGCGGCGATAGCTCCAGATGATCTCGTTCTGGAAATGCCGCTTGCCGAAGATCGCGTCGAGCAGGAGTTTCAGGTAATGGCTCGCGGTCGGATCGCAGTGGAGATACAGGCTGCCGGTCGGCTTCAACACGCGGTGCAGTTCGAGCAGGCGGACCGCCATCATCGCCAGATACGCCATCATGTCGTTGTCGCCGAGAAACCCGCGCATCGCGTTGAGCAGGTCGAACGCCTTGGTGTTGCCGCTCCGCGCGACCTGGTCGAAGGCGTCTTCCGCGGTCTCGTTCCAGTGCCAGGTATCCTCGAACGCCTCGATCTGCGCGTTCGACGCGCGTCCATCGGGCTCCTTGAACAGGATCCCGTAATTGGCGTTCGAATTGAACGGCGGGTCGAGATAGATCAGGTCGACGCTCTCGTCGGCGACCTCCTTGCGAAGGACGGCAAGGTTGTCGCCGTAGAAGAGATGGTTTTCGGGCCGGTTTCGCATGACCCGAGGATGCGGGGACACATTGCCGTTCGTCCAAGCGAGATGCATCCGTAGTCGTCGGATTTGCTCCGTTGTGGAGTCTTCCGGCGAGGGGCACCGCTCATGTCCTTCGAGGGTTCGAGCGGGGCGGCGGCGCGCTTGCGATGACGATCGCCGAGCAGGCGGCGTACCCCGCCGCTCGGCGATTAGGCTCGATCAGCCGATACCGCCGCCGGCCAGCGCCGCGAGCAAGAGCAGCGCGACGATGTTGGTGATCTTGATCATCGGGTTCACCGCGGGGCCGGCGGTGTCCTTGTAGGGATCGCCGACGGTGTCGCCCGTCACCGCGGCCTTGTGCGCTTCCGAGCCCTTGCCACCATGGTTACCGTCCTCGATATATTTCTTGGCATTGTCCCAGGCCCCGCCGCCGCTGGTCATCGAGATCGCGACGAACAGACCGGAGACGATCACGCCGAGCAGCATCGCGCCGAGCGACGCGAAGCCGGCGGCCTGCCCCGCGACCGCGGTGATGATGAAATACACCGCGAGCGGCGACAGCACCGGCAGCAGCGAGGGCACGATCATCTCGCGGATCGCCGCCTTCGTCACGAGGTCCACCGTCCGCGCGTAATCGGGGCGACTGGTGCCGAGCATGATGCCGGGATTGGTGCGGAACTGCTCGCGGACCTCCTCGACGACCGCGCCGGCGGCACGACCGACCGCGGTCATCCCGAACGCCCCGAACAGATAGGGGAGCAACGCGCCGAGCAGCAGCCCGACGATGACGTACGGATTGCTCAAGCTGAAATCGACCGTGACGTCGGGGAAATAGGTCGCGAGATCGGTGGTGTAGGCGCCGAACAGCACGAGCGCGGCGAGCCCCGCCGAGCCGATCGCATAGCCCTTGGTCACCGCCTTCGTGGTGTTGCCGACCGCGTCGAGCGCGTCGGTCCGCTGGCGGACGTCGTCGGGCAGGCCCGCCATCTCGGCGATGCCGCCCGCATTGTCGGTGACGGGACCATAGGCGTCGAGCGCGACGACCATCCCCGCCTGCGCAAGCATCGCGGTGGCGGCAAAGGCGATGCCGATGATCCCGGCGAGCTGATAGGCGACGATCACCGCGACGACGATGACGAGCGTCGGCAGCGCGGTCGATTCGAGGCTGATTGCAAGCCCCTGGATGACGTTGGTGCCGTGGCCGGTCTCCGACGCCTTGGCGATCGACCGGACCGGGCGGTGGTTGGTGCCGGTGTAATATTCGGTGATCCACACGATCAGCCCGGTGACGACCAGCCCGATCATCATCGACCAGAACAGGTCCATGCCGGTGAAGCTCTGCGTCAGCGATGGCGCGGCCTGAGTCGTCAGGTCGTCGGTGGCGGGATCAAGGAAGCCGGCGCCGCCGATCACGCGGTGGAGATCGCCGAGCACGTACTGCGTGGCGAGATAGATTGCCGGGATCGACAGGATCGTCGAGGTGAAGAAGCCCTTGTAGAGCGCGCCCATGATGGTGCCGCCGCCGAGGCGGACCATGTACGTGCCGATGATCGAGGTGACGATGCACACGCCGCCGACGAGCAGCGGGAGAGTCATGAGGCGCATCAGCTCGGCACCGCTCGCCTGGATTAGCAGCGCGATCGAGATCATCGTGACGCCCAGCGTGACGACATAGGTCTCGAACAGATCGGCGGCCATGCCCGCGCAGTCGCCGACATTGTCGCCGACGTTATCGGCGATGACCGCGGGGTTGCGGGGATCGTCCTCGGGGATGCCCGCCTCGACCTTGCCGACCAGATCCGCGCCGACGTCCGCCGCCTTGGTGAAGATGCCGCCGCCCAGACGCGCGAAGATCGAGATGAGCGATGCGCCGAACGCGAGCGCGGTCAGCGCCTCGACGATGACCCGGTCGTTGGGGGCGTGGCCCGCGGGACCGGTGAGATACCAGAAGAACGCGCTGATCGCGAGCAGGCCTAGGCCTGCCACGAGCATGCCCGTGACCGCGCCGGACCGGAACGCCATCGTCAGCCCGGCCTGCAGCGACGTGCGCGCGGCCTCGGCTGTGCGGACGTTGGCGCGGACAGAGATATTCATGCCGACATAGCCCGCGACGCCCGACAGCACCGCGCCGATGACGAAGCCGATCGTCGAGATCATGCCGAGCGTGAGGAGAAGGATCGCCGCGACGATGACGCCGACGATCGCGATCGTGGTATATTGCCGCCCGAGATAGGCCTTCGCGCCTTCCTGGATGGCGGCGGCGATGTCCTGCATCTTGGCGTTGCCGGGAGAGGCGGCGAGCACCTGTCGACTCGTGACGAACCCATATAGGACGGCAATGACGCCGCAGATCATGGCCAAATAGACGGTCGTCATACGGCGCTATCCCTTTTCCAGTTCCTCCTCCGGTCTCGGCTTTGCCGAGTCCCGATGTCCGGAGCCTATCAGTGCAGGGGTATTGCGCAAGTTATCCCCGCGGGGCGTGCTCATAGCCTAGACTTGCCGGGAGCGGGACGGGCGTGCCCGAGTCGTGGAGGGTAAGGCCCGCGCCGGACGAGAACGCGCCGATCCGCGTCGCATCCGTGACGAACTCTTCGGGCGCGGCGAAGAGGAGCTGATAATCGTCGCCTGCGGTCGCCGCCGCGATCCGGTCGCCCGAAAAGGCACGATAGGCAGGCGACAACGGTATGCAGGCGAGGTCGATCGCCACCGCGAGCCCGCTCGCGCGCGCCATCCGCGCGGCGTCGATCAGCAGGCCGTCGGACACGTCCATCATCGCATGGACCTGCGGCGCGAGCAGGCGCCCGTCGGCGAGGCGCGGCTGCGGGCGCCGGTACGCAGCCAGCAGCTCGGCCGGGCCGTCCTCGCCGAGCGCGATGGCGAGCCCTGCGCCGGCGTCGCCGATCGTGCCGGTGACGTAGAGCGCATCGCCGGCGCGCGCACCGCCCCGCGCCGGCGCGGCGGCGTCGCTGCCGAACGCGGTGACGGTCAGGATGCGCGGCGCGCCCGGCGGCAGCGTGACGGTATCGCCACCGATGATCCGCGTGTCGAACGCCGCGAGGATGTCGGCGAGCCCGTCGACAAAGGCGGGGTCCCACGCGTCGTCGCCCAAGGGGTAGTTGAGGAGGATCCCTTCGGCGATCGCCCCCTTAGCGGCGAGGTCGGAAAGGTTGGTCGCGACCAGCTTCCACGCGACGTCCTGCGGCGGGTCGCTGGGCAGGAAATGCACGCCTTCGACGAGCGTGTCGGTGGTGATGACGAGCGGGCCTGCATCGAGCAGCGCGGTGTCGTCGTTGAGACTACGCGCCGCCGGGTGGAGCGGGAGGCGGCGGAGCGCGGCGATGAACTCGGCTTCGGTCATTGCTGCTCCCCAAGCACTGCCGTCGTCCTGACGAAAGTCAGGATCCAGAGCCACGAACGATGCGCGCCGTTACTCTGGATCCTGGGTCGAGCGCAGGATGACGAGCGTTCAGCCCCGAACCTCTTTCGCGATTCCGTCGAGCAACCCGTTCACGAAGCCCGACTCGCGCTTGTCGTAGAAGGCATGCGCGACGTCGACATATTCGCTGATGACCGCGGCGACGGGCACGTCCTTGCGCGCGAGCAGTTCGTACGTGCCGACGCGGATGATCGCCTTCATCGGCTTGTCGAGACGCGCAAGCGTCCAGCCCTTGGCGAGCTTGCCTTCGATCAGCCCATCGATCTCGCCCGCGCGCGCGTTGGCGCCGGTCACGAGGTCGTCGAAGAAGTCGACGTCGGCCTCGGCATATTCGACGTCTTCGATCGTCGCGCCGAGCCGGTGCTGGTGGAATTCGTTGAGCAGGACGGGCATCGCGGTGCCCTCCATCTCATGCTGGTAGGTCGCCTGGACGGCGGCGAGACGCGCGGCGGCGCGCGCCTTTGTGCGGGGGGCGGTTCTGGACATAAGCGGTTGCCTGTACGCGCGGGGGGCTTGCGTGTCAGCCCTTAGCGTTTCGCCTGTGTCTAGGCGAAGAAGATTGGTTCGCGCGGAGGCGCGGAGACGCGGAGGTGTTGCGTGCGGCGCAGCCGCTCCGATCTCCTCATCGGCCGGTGATCGAAGGGCCACTGCGCGGCGAGGTCGACACCTCCGCGCCTCCGCGCGAACAAAATCAGTGGTTGAGGCGAAGCCGCAGCGCCACTGATTTGGCATGCGCGGGCAAACCCTCCGCATTGGCGAGCGCGACGGTCGCGGGGCCGAGTTCACGCAACGCGGCTTCGTCGAGCGCCAGGAAGCTGGTGCGCTTCATGAAGTCGAGCACCGACAACCCGCTGGCGAACCGCGCACGGCGGCCGGTCGGCAGGACGTGGTTCGGGCCCGCCACGTAATCGCCGATCGCCTCGGGCGTGTAGCGGCCGAGGAACACCGAGCCGGCATGGCGGATGCGGTCGAAGAAACCCTGCGGATCGGGGATGGCGAGCTGGAGATGCTCGGCGGCAAGCCGGTCGACCAGTGGGATCGCGTCCGCTAGCGTATCGACGACGACGATCGCGCCGTTGGTGTCCCACGCGACGCGCGCGACCGCCTCGGTGGCAAGATCGCGCAACTGGCGGTCGACCGCGTCCGCCACCTTGTCGGCGAAGGCGGCATCGTCGGTGAACAGGATCGACTGCGTCGTCACGTCGTGCTCGGCCTGGCTGAGCAGGTCGGCGGCGGTCCATTCGGGGTCGTTGAGCGCGTCCGCGACGACGACGATCTCCGACGGGCCCGCGACCATGTCGATGCCGACGACGCCGTAGACCTGGCGCTTGGCTTCGGCGACCCAGGCGTTGCCGGGGCCGGTGATCACGTCGACCGGTTCGATCCGGCCCGCGCCATAGGCGAGTGCGGCGACGGCCTGTGCACCACCGACGCGCCAGACTTCGTCGACACCGGCGAGGTGCGCGGCGGCGAGGACGAGCGGGTTGATCTGGCCGTCCGGGGTCGGCGTGACCATCGCGAGACGGCCGACGCCGGCGACCTTGGCAGGGATCGCGTTCATCAGCAGCGAGGAGGGGTAGGCGGCGCGGCCACCGGGGACGTAGATGCCGGCGGCGTCGACCGGCAACCAGCGCGCGCCCAGCCGGACGCCCGCCGAGTCGACCGAGTCGCTGTCGAGCGGCCGCTGTTTCTCGTGATACGCGCGGATGCGAGTCGCGGCGAGTTCGAGCGCGGTGCGCAACTCGGGGTCGAGCGCGTCGAACGCGGCCTTGCAGTCGGCGGCGTCGATCTGCCAGCCGGTGCTCTCGAGGTCGTGGTGATCGTGCTTGTGCGTGAGGTCGCGGATCGCGGTCTCGCCATCGCGACGGACGGCGGCGATGATCGCGGCGACGTCCTGCGTGACGCCGGCGTCGGATTCGCGGCGGTCCTCGACGAGCGCGGTGAAGCGCGTCGCGAAGTCCACGTCGGTGGTGGAAAGGCGGATCATGCGGCCTGCTCCTGCGACTCGACCGCGCGACGGAACGCCTCGACCAAGGGCACGACCCGTGCGCGCGTCTTCATCGCGGCGCGGTTGACCACCAGGCGGCTGGTAACCTCCATGATCGTCTCGACCTCGACGAGCCCGTTTTCGAGCAGCGTGCGGCCCGACGAGACGAGGTCGACGATGCGCGGCGCGAGGCCGAGCGTCGGGGCCAGCTCCATCGCGCCGTTGAGCTTCACGCATTCCGCCTGCACGCCGCGGCCCGCGAAATGCGCCGCGGTCACGTGCGGGTATTTTGTCGCGACGCGGACATGGCTCCAGCCGCGCGGATCGTCCTTCGCCGCCATCTCGGCGGGTTCCGCGACCGACAGCCGGCAATGGCCGATGCCGAGGTCGACCGGCGCATAGAGTTCCGAGTAACCGAACTCCGCGATCACGTCCGAACCGACGATGCCGAGCTGCGCCGCGCCGTGCGCGACAAAGGTCGCCACGTCGAACGCGCGAACCCGGATCAGCGAGATGTCCGGATCGTTGGTCGCGAACCGGAGCGCGCGGCTGTTCTCGTCCGAGAACGACGCTTCGGGATGGATGCCGGCACGCGCGAGCAGCGGCAGCGCCTCGGCGAGGATGCGTCCCTTGGGGACGGCGATAATGATCTGGGAGTCAGGCACGCGCCGGGCTTTACGGGTGGCGCTTGGCGGGTGCAACAACCTGCACATGGCAAATGAACCGGCAAACCGCGCATGCTTCGACATCCAGGCGGGCTATTGCACCGCGATGGACGCGCCGGTGACGGCGCGGGTCTGCACGGCGCTGGCGCACGCGCTCGATCGCGACAGCGCGACGGGGCGGCGGGCGCTCGACTGGGCGGGCGAGCCGGTCGCCGATGCGCTGGCGTTGCGGCTGGTCGGCGGCTTGCACGCGCTGCACCGGGCGGGCGTGGACCCGGCGCTTTCGGCGGTGTTTTCCGGCGCGCAGACCGACCCAACGCGCGTTGCGGCCACGGTGAAGGCGACGCTCGTTACGCAGGATGCGGTCTTGCTGCCGTGGCTCGACGGGCCGCCGCAGACCAACGAGGCGGCGCGGTCGGCGGGCATGATGACCGGCATCTTGCATCTGGCCGAGCGATACGGGCCGCGGTTCGAGCTGCTCGAGATCGGATCGAGCGCGGGGCTCAACCTTCTGATCGACCGCTATCGGTTCGATCTTGGCGGCGTGGCGGTCGGGCCATCGGCATCGCCGGTCACGATCCGCCCCGAATGGCGGGGTGCGCCGCCGCAAACCGCGCCGGTCGCGATCGAGTCGACTCGCGGCGTCGACATTCAGCCGGTGGATGTCGCGGATCCTGTCGCGGCGGCGCGGCTCGAGGCGTATGTCTGGGTTGATGCGGTCGAGCGGCAGGCGCGGCTCGCGGCGGCGATCGCGATGGTGCGCGAGGAGGGCGTCGATCTGGTGCAAGGCGATGCGGCGGACTGGGTCGAGGCGCGGTTGGCCGAGCCGCATCGCAAGGGCGTCACGCGCGTGCTGATGCATTCGGTGGTGTGGCAGTATCTGCCCGCGGCGTCGCGCGAGCGGATTCGGATCGCGATGGAGGCGGCGGGGGCACGTGCGACGGCCGAGCGACCGCTCGGCTGGGTGATGATGGAGCCCAATCGCGATCTGCACCGGCACGAGGTGCGCGTACGCGGTTGGCCGGGCGAACGAGCGATGGAACTGGTGGCGCTGACGCATGCGCACGGTGCCTGGGTCGAAGGGCTCTCCGCCCCCTATGAGACTCGCGATTACGTCATGCGGCGCGGCGCGTACGACAAGGATTGAGCCGGCCGGGATTTCTCCCGGCCGGCATCGATCGGCTTAGTAGAAGAAGCCGTTGTTGACCTGCGCGACGCGACCGTTGCGCGTGTCGACCAGGACGACGTCGCGGCCGTAGCGGACCCAGCGCTGATAGCCATAGGCCGGACGCGACAGACGATAGGTCTGATAGTCGTTGATCCAGTACTGACGGCCATAGTAATTTGGCGCGAAGCGGTAGCCGACGCTTACCGGACGATAGCGATAGCCGCGCGGGCCGACATAAGCGGGGCGGCGGTAGACGTTGCCGTGCGTGCGGCGATAGTCACGCCAGTCCTCGCGGCGCTCCTGACGGTCTTCGCGCAACTCGCGACGGGCTTCGCGGATGTCGCCGCGGTCGCCATAACGGCGGGCCTGCTGGAGTTCGCGCTGGCTCTGGCGGACTTCGCGCTGGTCGCGGCGAACTTCGCCATAGCTCTGCGCGGTGGCGAATGTGGGAACCAAAGTGGCGGCGGCAACGGCCGCGAGGATCATCTTACGCATGACTGCTCTCCTGTCTTCAACGCCGTATCAAACGGCATGACACAGGTTTTGCTCCCTCGCCGCTGAATGCTTTCAGAATGCGGTGGTCAGGAAGCAGACAGGTAGCGGCAGGGGCGCTGGCGTCTTTCAGATCCCCCAGCGGCGCATCGCGGCGATCACCGCCTCGGGCTTTTCCCAAGGTACGAAATGCCCGGCATCGACCTTTTCGATCGTCAGTTCGGGCACATAGTCGGCAAGGTCGAGCTGGCTCGGCAGCAACGCGGTGTCACGCATGCCCCAGATCACCAGCACCGGCATCCGCATCGGCGGGAAGGGCGCATCGAGGAAGGCGGGGCGCGGCGGCGTCTCGTCCATTGCGGGCACGACGATCGCGCTGGCGCGGTACCAGTTGAGCATCGCGGTCATCGCGCCCGGCTGCGACCATTCGTCGAGATAGGCGGCCTTGTCCTTGCCCGCGATCGCCTGCGTCACATGATGTGCGAAGGTCGAGCCGAGGAATTTCTCGAGCCCCGCGCCGGTCAGCCCCTGGTCGATACTGGTGTCGCGGAAGCGGCGGATATACTGGCTCGCCTTGCGCTGTTCGGGATCGTCGAAGATCGTCCGCTGGAAGACGAGCGGGTGGGGCGCGTTGACGATCACCAGCCGTTCGATCCGGTCGGGATGCTGGAGCGCGGCCATCCAGGCAACCGCGCCGCCCCAGTCGTGACCGACCAGCGTGAAGCGGTCGATCTTCAGGTGATCGGCGAGCGCGAGCAGGTCGGCGACGATCTTGTCGGGGGTGTAGCTGGCGACGCCCTCGGGCTTAGACGAGCGGGCATAGCCGCGCTGGTCGGGGGCGATGACATAATGGTCGCGCGCGAGGTCTGGGGCGATGTTACGCCAGGTGCGGTGCGATTCGGGAAAGCCGTGGAGCAGGATGACGGGTGGATGCGCGGGATCGCCGCTGATCGCGACGTCGAGGTCCACGCCGGTGGATAGTCGGAGGCTCTGCAGCTCGGTCATGTCTTTCTCTCCCGCTCGTCGGCCCCTTCTGGTTCGGGGGCCGATCTGGTCTGCGCCAATTTTGGGGAGTGTGCGGTACCGCGGGGGTCGGGACAAGCGCCAGATGCATTTTCGATCCTCCCCCGCCAGGGGGAGGTGGCAGGCGTCAGCCTGACGGAGGGGGAGGAAAGGGAAACG
>NZ_LMLD01000011.1:170764-250765 GCF_001421825.1 Sphingomonas sp. Leaf38
TTCCGTGTCCTCCCCCTCCGTCTCGCTGCGCGATCTCCCCCTGGCGGGGAGGATTTCTCAGGGGTAGCTGACGGTCTTCGGGACCGCGGGGATCTCGATCCATTCCTTCTCGTCGCCGGGCACCTTCGGGAAATTGCCCGCATTCCAGTCGCGTTTCGCCTGTTCGATCCGGTCGCGGCTGGAGCTGACGAAGTTCCACCAGACGTGGCGCGGGCTCGTGAACGCGTCGCCGCCGCACAGCATCGCACGCCCCCCGGTCGCCGAGCGGAGCGTCGCCGCAATGCCGGGACGCAGCACGTAGAGCACCTGTGGTTCGAGCGGCACGCCCTCCAGCGTCGCCTCGCCCATCGCGAGATAGATCGCGCGTTCCTCCGCCGCCGCATCGATCGGCACGCTCGCGCCGGGATCGAGCGCGATGTCCGCGTAGATCGTGCCCGAATAGGTCGTGGTCGGTGCGGTCTGGCCCCACAGACTCCCCATGATGATCCGCGAGCGCGCGCCATGCGCATCGATCACCGGCAATTGCGCCTTGGTGACGTGCTCGAACGCGGGATCGATCTCCTCGACCGCCTCGGGCATCGCCAGCCAGGTCTGGATCCCCGACAGCGTCGGCCCCCCGGCGCGCTCGTCGCCGGGCGAGCGTTCGGAATGGACGATGCCGTGGCCCGCGGTCATCAGATTGACCGCGCCGGGCTCGATCCGCGCCTGCGTGCCGAGCGAATCGCGGTGGTCGATCGCGCCGTCGAACAGATAGGTGACGGTCGACAGGTTGATGTGCGGATGCGGCCGCACGTCGATGCCCGATCCGACCTCGAGATGCGCGGGGCCCATCTGGTCGAAGAACAGGAACGGGCCGACCATCGTCCGTTCCTTGTTGGGCAGCGTCCGGTGGACCTTGAACCCGCCCAGATCGTGCGTCGACGGCAGGATGGTCTGGAGAACGAAATCATCGAGCATGTGCGCTATCCCTTGGCAGGTTCCGAGGCGTCGAGAAGGTCGACCAGATCTGCTGGATAGATGGTTTCGTCATGCGCGACGATGTCGTTTCGGGAAAACCACCGGTGACCGACGAGCAGTTGCTTCTCCTGTTCGGTGAGATTGCCCGCCTTCACGTCGCACGTGTCGACGTCGACCCGGAAATAGCGTTCGTCCGCGGTGACCTCGACGCCGTCGAAGGTCAGGAAGTCGATCGTCCGTTGCGCGACCTCGGGGCCGCAGTCGATGTCAAGGCCGACCTCCTCCCAGAGCTCGCGGCGCGCGGCGGCGGCATAGCTCTCGCCCGGATCGACCGCGCCGCCGGGCGTGCACCATAGCGGCGGGCGATCGTCGGGCGTGAAGCGGAACATCAGCACGCGGTCTTCACCGTCGACCAGCAGGATCCGCGCGGCAGGGCGCGGTGTGCGCCCGCTCATGAATCCTCCCCCGCCAGGTGGCGGTGGCAGGCAAAGCTTGACGGAGGGGGAGGACACGGAACAGCGGTCATCGCTTCCCGCCCCCTCCGTCTCGCTGCGCGATCCACCTCCCCCTGGCGGGGGAGGATTCGGGCATGCTCATGCCGCATCCAGTTCGGGATAATGGCGGAAGATGCCGTCGGTGTTGAACGCGATCCGGCGGTCGCTTTTCAGATACGCCTTGATCCCCGGCAGCTCGGCGACCTGATCGTGTATGCGGATAAGATTGGGATACTCCGGCTCGAGCGTCTTCATCCGCTGCGGAAACATGTAGCGCAGCCCCTCGACGATCTGGAACAGCGAGGTGTCGGCATAGCCCCATTTATGGTCGATCAGCCAATCACCCGGGTTTGCCTGCGCCGCATCCTCGAAATGGCCGAGAAATTTCGGGAGGCGCTCCTCGCGGAACTGCTTGGCAGCGCGCGCGGCCTCGGGCTTCTGGTCGTTGTAATAGTCCATCATCGCGACCGGATGGTGGACGTTGTGGACCTCTGCGACGAGGTCCGCGATCGTCAGCTGCAACTGGTTGAGCCACAGCCGGTCGGCCATGGTCGACGGCGCGATCGAATGCCGCTCGCCGAGATACAGCAGGATGTTGGCGACTTGCGCGATGACCAGCCCGTCGAGTTCGAGATAGGGCGGCGCGAACGGCGTCCGTCCGGTGCGGTCGTTCAGATCGGCGAGCAAACCCTCTTCGCCTACGCCGCGCGCGCAATCCTCATACGCGATCTCTGCCCCTTCGAGCGCGAGGCGGACGAACTCGCCGCGTCCCTGGAGCGAGGGCCAGTACCAGAGCTTGTACGCCATCAGAGCTCCCCGGGCGCGCGGGCCTTGATGGCGAGCGCGTGGATCTTCGTGCTCAACAGGTCGGCGAGCGCCTGGTTCACGAGCCGCTGCCGCGCGACGCGAGTAAGGCCTTCGAATGCCGGTGTTTCCACCTCGACGCGGAAATGCGTTTCGCCAGTGCCGTCGTCGCCCATGTGGCCGGCATGGAGTCCGCTCTCGTTGACGACGGTCAGCTGCGTGGGCGCGAGCGCGGTGGTGAGGCGCGCGGTGATCTGGTCCTGTACGGAGCCGGTGGCGAGGTCTGTCATCGAACCTATATAGCCCGTTTCGGAAAGCGCGGGGAGCCAGTGAGCGAAGACGGTGAGAACAATCGCAAGGAACGCCCCAGCCCGCGCTTTCACGGCCGCGTGGAAGGGACCGGGCGCGTCTGCATGTGGCGCGATTGCGAAGGACCGGGCGAATTTCGCGCGCCGCCTTTGGAAGGGCCGAGTGACAGCGGGCCGCCGCAGTTCCGCTGGTTCTGCCTCGAGCATGTCCGCGCGTTCAACGCCGGCTATAATTTCTTCGACGGGATGACCGCGGACGAGATCCATCATGCCCAGCGGCCGATGGCGGGCTGGGAGCGCGAGACGCGTGCGTTCGCGCATGGCGGCGGCGACACGCCGCCCAAATGGGCGGACTTCGCCGACCCGATCGACGCGATCGGTGCGCGCTTCGGGGAACGGATGGCGGCAGCGCGCAAGGACGGTCGCGTGTTATCCGATGGCGAACGACGGTCGTTGCGCGTGCTCGGGCTGGGGACGGACACCGACCGGACCACGCTGCGCAAACGCTACAGCGAACTCGTGCGCCGCTATCACCCCGATCGCAACGGCGGCGACCGTGCGCATGAATCGGAGTTGCAGAAGGTGATCGCCGCGTACCAGCATCTGAAGGGCGCGGCCGCGTTCGCGTAACCACTCCGTCATCCTGGGCTCGACCCAGGATCCAGAGCCGAGCATGGAATCGAGTGGGGCTCTGGATCCCAGCGTTCGCTGGGATGACGGTTGTGGGATTCCGGCGTTCGCTCGGATGACGGCCGTGCGGTATGATGCATGCTTACTCTGATCGAGATTTCACGCCGCCCGATCCGGAACCCGCTGCTATCCCGGCGGTTCGTCTAACTCATCCGGTCAATCGCCCGACCAATCGTACAGCGGCGGTTGAGTAACAGCCCGCGCTTGGCCTAGAGCTACCGGGAACACGAGGCCAACATGACCGATATCCCGAATACCCAGCCCGACAGCCGCGAGACCACGATCCTCGACGCCCCCGACCGCATGGTCAAGGTGCGCGAGATGTTCGGCATCGATTCCGACATGGAAGTGCCCGCCTTCTCGGAAGCCGACGAGCGCGTTCCCGATCTCGATCCGGCGTATGTCTTCGATGCGGACACCACGCTCGCCGTCCTTGCCGGCTTTGCGCATAACCGTCGCGTGATGGTCCAGGGCTATCACGGCACCGGCAAGTCGACGCATATCGAGCAGGTTGCGGCGCGCCTCAAATGGCCGTGCATCCGCATCAACCTCGACGCGCATATCAGCCGAATCGACCTGATCGGTCGCGACGCGATCGTGCTCAAGGACGGCCAGCAGATCACCGAGTTCCGCGAAGGCCTGCTGCCCTGGGCGCTTCAGACCCCGACTGCGCTCGTGTTCGACGAATATGACGCAGGGCGCCCGGACGTGATGTTCGTGATCCAGCGCGTGCTGGAGACCGAGGGCAAGCTGACGTTGCTGGACCAGAACCGCGTGATCCGCCCGAACCCGTGGTTCCGCCTGTTCGCGACCGCCAACACGGTCGGCCTCGGCGACACCAGCGGGCTGTATCACGGCACGCAGCAGATCAACCAGGGCCAGATGGATCGCTGGAACATCGTCGTCACGCTCAACTACCTGCCCGCCAAGGTCGAGGCGCAGATCGTACTCGCCAAGTCGGGCGAATATGACAAGCCCGACGGCAAGAAGGTCGTCGAGAACATGGTCCGCGTCGCCGACATGACGCGCAAGGGCTTCGTCAACGGTGACATCTCGACCGTGATGAGCCCGCGCACCGTGATCACCTGGGCGCAGAACGCGCTGATCTTCGGCGATGTCGGCTTCGCATTTCGGTTGAGCTTCCTCAACAAGTGCGACGAGGCCGAGCGGCCGCTGGTGGCGGAATATTACCAGCGCGTGTTCGGCAAGGATCTCCCCGAGAGCGTGGTGGGCAAGGCGTAAGCTTTTGGCGAACGAAACGCCTCTCGATCGCTTTAAGGCGGTTCTGGCCGGGACGGCACGCGCAATCGCGGAGGAGCCCGAGGTCGAGCTCGCCTTCACCGCGGACGCGCCGACGCAGAGCGGCAAGCATATCAAGGTGCCGATGCCCGCCCGCGCCTTGCCGGCCGAGCAGGTGGCGGAGGCGCGTGGGTTCGCCGATGGCTTCGCGCTGCGGCTGAAGCTGCACGACATCGCGCTGCACAACCGCGCCGCACCGGTCGAAGCAGTCGCCCGCGCGGTTTTCGATTCGGTCGAGACCGCGCGGATCGAGGCGCTCGGGTCGCGCGGCTATGCGGGGATCGCGGACAATCTGGATCGTGCGCTCGACGTTCGGCTCCGCGCCGATCCGATCACGCGTGCGCGCAATCGTGACGAAGTGCCGCTGTCGACCGCGCTTGGCCTGATGGTGCGCGAGAAGCTGACCGGGCAGGATTCGCCCGCGATCGCCGCGCCCGGGCTCGCGCTGGTGCGTGAGTGGATCGAGAGCAAGACCGATCTCGACGCGCTGGCCTACGCGCTCGACGACCAGAAAGCATTCCAGGGTCTCGCGCGGAAGATGCTGCAGGAGCTGGAACTCGTCGAAGGCGATCAGGTCCCCGAGGAGAGCGACGAGGGCGGCTCCGAGGACGAGGGCACCGACGAGCAGCAGCAGGACGAGGGCGACGAAGGCGACGACCAGGGCGAGGACGGCCAGGGCGAAGTCGAGGCGCGCGGCGAACAGGCCGAGCAGCAGAACGAGGAAAGCGACGGCCAGGAGCAGAGCGACGAGTCGATGGACGACATCGACGGCGAGCCAGGCGACGATGGCGAGGAGGGGATGCAGCCGGTCCGCCCGAACCGCCCCTTCGCGGACATGGGCGGCGCGTTCGACTACAAGCCGTGGACGACGCAGTTCGACGAGGTGATCGCCGCGACCGAGCTGTGCGACGCGGACGAACTGGCGCGGCTGCGCGGCTATCTCGACCAGCAGCTCGTGCATCTGCAATCGACCGTGTCGAAGCTTGCCAACCGCCTGCAGCGCCGCCTGATGGCGCAGCAGTCGCGGTCGTGGGATTTCGACCAGGAGGAGGGCATTCTCGACGCCGCGCGGCTGGCGCGCGTGATCGTCAACCCGACGCTGTCGCTGAGCTACAAGGCCGAGCGCGAGACCGATTTCCGCGATACCGTCGTGACCCTGCTGATCGACAATTCGGGATCGATGCGCGGACGACCGATCTCGATCGCGGCGATCAGCGCGGACATCCTCGCGCGCACGCTCGAGCGCTGCGGTGTGAAGACCGAGATCCTCGGCTTCACGACGCGCGCCTGGAAGGGCGGACAGAGCCGCGAGACGTGGCTCGCCGCCGGGCGTCCGCCGCAGCCGGGGCGGCTCAACGACATTCGTCACATCGTCTACAAGCGCGCCGACGAACCGTGGCGGCGCGCGCGCAACTCGCTCGGGCTGATGATGCGCGAGGGGTTGCTTAAGGAAAATATCGACGGCGAGGCGCTGATGTGGGCGCATGCGCGGCTGGTCGCGCGGCCCGAGGAGCGTCGCATCCTGATGGTGATCAGCGACGGCGCGCCGGTCGATGATTCGACGCTTAGCGTGAACTCGGGCTCGTACCTCGAACGCCATCTGCGCCAGGTGATCGGCTGGATCGAGAGCAAGTCGCCGGTCGAGCTCGTCGCGATCGGCATCGGCCACGACGTCACCCGCTATTATGCGCGCGCCGTGACGATCATGGATGTCGAGCAGCTTGGCGGGACGATCATCGAACAGCTCGCGTCGCTGTTCGACACCGAGTGATCGCCGCGTGATCGAGGCGCCAGCCGGCGGCTTCCACGGCCCCGTCAAACGCTCGATCACCATCGCTGGCCACCAGACCTCGATCAGTCTCGAACCCGTCTTCTGGCAGGCGCTCGAAGCCGCGGCCACGCGTCTCGCGCTGCCGCTGTCGGCGCTCGTCGCCGAGATCGACGCCATTCGCATTGTCGCAGACGATCCGCCCAATCTTGCTAGCGCGTTGAGAACATGGCTCTTCGTTAATTTGCGTTGAGAACTACTCGCATTAGCGTTGACAGTGCGAACGACTCTCAATAGCGAGCCCCTCAAGAACAAAGGGGTTTGTCCATGTCGCTACCGTCGCCGCGCGCATCGTTGCCGCGTTCGTCCTCCGTGCCCGCGTTCCTTGCTCTGTCGTGCGTCGGTGCCTTCGCGACCGCGCCGGCCTATGCGGCGGATGCCGACAAGGCGGCGGCACCAGTGACGGATGCGCAGCAGCGCGAGGAAATCCTCGTCAACGGCCAGCGCATTCACGACGAAGGCCCCAAGCAGGTCGCGCCGCTGGTCAACACGCCGCGGTCGGTGATCGTCCTGCCCAAGGAAGTGATTGAGCAGACCGGCTCGAACAGCCTCGCCGACGCGCTGCGCACCGTGCCCGGCATCACCTTCGGCGCGGCGGAGGGTGGCAATCCGATCGGCGACCGTCCCTTCATCCGTGGGTTCGACAGCCAGGGCAGCATCTATGTCGACGGCGTCCGCGATCTAGCGTCGCAGACGCGCGAAGTATTCGCGGTTGATTCGGTCCAGATCGTTCGCGGCTCGGATTCGACGCTCGGCGGTCGCGGCTCGGCGGGGGGCACGATCAACATCCTGTCGCGCCTGCCGCAGCTCGACACCTTCGGATCGCTCGGCGCCAGCTACGGCGAGGCGGACTATAAGCGCGTCACGGGTGACGTGAACCTCAAGGTCTCCGACACCGCCGCCTTCCGCATCGAGGGGATGTGGCATGATCAGGACGTCGCAGGACGTGATGCGATCTGGCAGAAACGCTGGGGCATCGCGCCGTCGTTCGCGGTCGGGCTCGGCACGCCGACCCGGCTGACCGCGAGCTTCTATCATATGGAGAGCGAGGAACTGCCCGACAGCGGCATCCCCTATCTCTACACGATCGCCAATCATCCCGGCACCGGCAACGTCACGACCCAGCCCGCGCTCGGCACCGTGACGACCGCCAGCGGCCAGACCGGCTATGTCTCGCGCAAGACCTTCTACGGGCTGGCGGCGCGCGACTTCCGCGATGCGACCACCAATCAGGCGACGCTCCGCGTCGAGCATGATTTTGGCGGCATCACGCTACGTAACACCGCACGCTACACGCACAGCTCGCAAAGCTTCATCTTCACGTTGCCCGATGACAGCCAGGGCAATGTCTATGGCACCACCGCGACGGCAACCAGTGGCGTCAATCCCATCACGGGCGGTACGAAGGTGACGGGCGGCGGCTATGTCTGGACGCGCGGCAACACGCGCTATGGCTATAGCGAGAGCATCGTCGACCAGACCGACCTGTACGGGAAGTTCAACACCGGCGGTATCGAGCACAGCTTCTCGCTCGGCACCGAAATCTCCTGGGAGAAGACGCGGCGCGGGACGTTCGTGTCGGCGAACGGATCGACGATCAGCCCGCGCTGCGACACGGTCACGATCGCGCGGTCCTACTGCGTCAGCCTGTTCGATCCAAATCCGTATGCGCCGTGGGTCAACTACACGAGCGATACGTCGACCACCCAGACGCCCATCGTGAAGGGTGCGCCCTCGACCGAGACGCAGAACGACGCAAATACCAAGGCGGTCTACGCGTTCGATTCGATCACGTTGATGCCCGCGCTGATCCTGAACCTCGGTGCGCGCTACGATCGCTTCCAGTCGACAGTTACCTTGCCAGGTGCCCAGCAAACGCGAATCAAGCGGGTCGACAATCTGTTCAACTGGCAGGCCGGCCTCGTCTTCAAGCCGACGTCGGAAACCAGCCTGTACGCAAGCTACGCGACCGCCGCCACACCCCCCAACAGCCTGCTCGGCGAGGGCCGCGAGGACAATGCGATCTCCGCGGCGGTGCTCAACTTGCTGAATCCGCAAAAAACCAAGTCGTACGAGGTGGGTGCCAAGGCCAGCCTGTTCGGCGAGCAGCTCCAGCTCGGCGCCGCGGTGTTCCAGACCGAGATTTCCAACGCGCGCGTGCTCGACGACACCAACACCGCATCGTTCATCGGCGAGACGCGGATCCGCGGTATCGAGTTTAACGTCAGCGGGACGATCCTGCCCGGCTGGACCGTGTTCGGCGGGTTCACGCATCTCGACCCCAAGATCATCGACGGCGGTTTCACGACGCTGACCGCCGCGGCGCGTCCCGGCATCCAGCCTGCACGAACGATTGGTGTGGTCTCGGTCAACACCGGCAAGCAGGTACCGCAGACCGCCAAGAACAGCTTTACAGCGACGACCAATATCGACGTGACCAAGCGGCTCCAGATCGGTGGCACCGCGTTGTACATGGACGAGCAGATCGGTGGCTATGCCGACAACCGCACCGCAACGCAGAACGATGCCGGCGTCGTCTCGGTCAATCCGGCAACCAAGGTGCTGACGCGCAGCATCCCCGATTACTGGCGCTTCGATGCGCGCGCGAGTTACAAGCTGACCGACACTATCGACCTCAGCGTCAACGCGCAGAATCTGACGAACAAGACCTATTTCTCGCAGACCTTCACCAGCCATTATGCGTCGATAGCGGCCGGCCGTACGGTGTTCGGCACCGTGAACCTGCGTTTCTAAAAAGGGGTGGCCGTGACGGCGATCGATACGTTGACGCCCGACGCCATCGCCGCGCGCCTTTCCGGCAGTCCGGACGAGCGCGCGGCGTTCGTGCGCGAGGCTGCGGACGCGGGCGTCGCGGAGGCGCAGGCGGTCTATGGGCAGATGCTGCTCGACGGCACCGGCGTCGCCGCCGATCCCGTCGCGGCGCTCGGTTGGTTCACCAAGGCCGCGGCGCAGCATCACGTGATGGCGCTCAACATGGTCGGGCGCTGCTACGATCTCGGCTGGGGTACGCGCGTCGACAAGGCGCGCGCCGCCGAATGCTACCGTATCGCGGCCGAGCGCGGGCTCGACTGGGCGATGTACAATTATGCGACCTTGCTCGCGCTGGGTGACGGCGTGGCCGAGGACAAGCCGGCCGCGCTGGCGTGGCTGAAACGCGTGGCGGCGATGGACTCGGGATTGGCGAGTGCGAAGGCGCTCAACTTCGTCGGCAGCTTTGCCGAAGACGGGTGGGCGTGCGATCGCGATCTTGACCGCGCCGCCGACTGTTACGCCCGGGCGGCCGAGGGCGGCGATTTCCGCGGGTGTTTCAATCACGCGCGGATGCTCGGGGCGGCGGGGGAGATCGAGATGGCATTGGGGTGGCTGCAACAGGCTGGGCAGCGCGGAAATGCGGCGTTTCTCGCCAAGGCGGAGGCGTGGCTCGCGTCCAGCGCGATCCCGGCCTTCCGCACGCGTGGCGTCGCGGCGCTGCGGGAGGGTGGCCAGTGCTGATCGCGATCCCCGACGTGCTCGATCCCGCTGGCGTTACGCGGATCCGTGCGCTGATCGACGCGGCAGACTGGATCGACGGCAACGCGACGTCCGGCTCCCAAAGCGCGCTGACCAAGCGCAACGAGCAATTGCCCGAGGACTCCGTCGCGGCGCGCGAGGCAGGCGGGATGATCCTCGATGCGCTCGGCCAGTCGGCGCTGTTCGTCGCCGCCGCGCTGCCGCTGAAAGTCTTCCCACCGCTGTTCAACCGCTATGCCGGTGGGCAGGATTTCGGGCTGCACGTCGACACTGCGGTCCGGATCAAGCGCGGCTCCGACTTCCGCATCCGCAGCGACCTGTCGGCGACGCTCTTCCTCGCCGATCCCGACGGCTATGATGGCGGCGAGCTGGTGATCGAGGATCAGTTCGGGCCGCAATCGGTCAAGCTGCCCGCGGGGCACATGGTGCTCTATCCCGCCTCCAGCCTGCACCGCGTCGCGCCGGTGACGCGCGGGGTGCGGGTGGCGTCGTTCTTCTGGCTGCAGTCGATGGTCCGCGACGACGGTGCGCGACGGATCCTGTTCGACCTCGACCAGGGCGTCCAGGCGGTCGCGGCCGCGCAGGGGCAGGGCGATCCGGCAACGGTGCGGCTGACCGGCGTGTATCATAATCTGCTACGCCGCTGGGCCGATGTCTAGGCACGCGCGGAAAGGGGATGGATGGACTTGCGTAGGCCCGCCATGCCACGCTGCACGAACGGGGGAATATGCGATGAATAAGCTGGCGATGCGACGCGCGTGGTTCCAGGTCCATAAGTGGATCGGGCTGATCCTGGCTGTCCTGATCATTCCGCTGTCGCTCAGCGGCGCGGCTTTGGTGTGGCACGATGCGCTCGACCGGATTGTCGATCCAAGCCGTTATGCGGTGTCGGGAACGACGGTGCGCGACCCGGACGCCTATGTCGCGGCGGCGGCGGCCCGGCTGACGCACGGCGAGCGGATCGCGCAGCTGACCATGCCTACGGATGGCGGACCCGTCGTGGTTGCCGCCGCCGCTGCGGGCAGCGCGCCTAAGCGGCCGGGCCCGCCGCAACGGACGATGGTGTATCTCGATCCGCCGACCGCGCGCGTGCTGGAGGTGTCGGCGTCGAACGGGGGGCTGGTTCGGTTCCTCCACGTCCTGCACGGCAGCCTGCAACTGCCCGGCGTCGGCAGGTCGATCGTCGGCTGGATCGGCGTGGCGATGATGGTGTCGTGCTTTACCGGGCTGTGGCTGTGGTGGCCGACGATCGGCAAATGGACGCGCGGGCTGCGCTACCGGCGGCATCGCAACGCCGATACGAACCTGCATCACCTGTTCGGCTTCTGGATCGCGCTACCGTTGTTCGTGCTGTCGCTGACCGGTGCGTGGATCGCGTTCCCGCAATTCCTCGGCAAGATCACCGGCGAGGCGTCGCGGCCGCGCGGGGGTCCCGATCGCGGCGCGATGATGCGCGCGAAGCCGCTCGCGAAACCGGCGCAGCCGCTCGCCGTGGCGATCGGCAAGGCGCGGTCTCTCGCCGGCGGCGCGCCGTTGCGCAGCGTCACGTGGCCGACCGATCTCAGCGCCGACTGGACGGTGACGTTCGCGCGCGGCAGCACGCCGGTCGGGGTGAAGATCGCCGACGACACCGGCGGCGCGACGGCCGCGCCCGCACGGCCGCAGACAGGCGTGGCGCGGTGGATGCGACGGATCCACGACGGCACCGACATGGGCGCGCTGTGGCAGGCGATCATCTTCCTCGGCGGGATCCTGCCCGCGGTGCTCGCGGTGACCGGGGTGATCATGTGGTGGCGCGCGCGCGGCTGGAAGGCGGAGCTCGCGGCCAAGAAGGCGGCGCGGGCGTAATGCTTGTCCCTCTTCCCCTTGAGGAGAGGGAAGGCGGAGCCGTAGGCGACGGGAGGGTGAGGGGCTGTGGGGTTCGCGTCCCGAGCCTCATGCCCCTCACCCTCCCACACGCGAGCGCGTGCGGGCCCCTCCCTCTCCCCTGAAGGGAGAGGGCAAGAACTACCGGCCTAGCAGAACCCGGGCCTGCCCGGCGATCTGCGCCAGCATCGCCGCATTCGGGACCGCGGCATGCCGCGCGCGGTCGATCACCGCCTTGAACTGCGCCACGCGCGTTGCGTTCGCGGTCAGCCAGGCCTCGACAGCACCCTGCGGATCCTGCGCCCCGCGACGCGCGAGGAACTCCAGCCGCAGCTGCTGGAAATCGCGCGCAAGGCCGGCAATCAGCAGGCGCTCCCACGGATCGGTCGGGCTGATCCGCGCCGCGTTCGCCTGCGCCCAGTCCAGCCCGAGCGCCTGCCCGAGATGCGTGAACGCACGTGTGAGGACCGCCTCGTCGAGCGTCATCCGCTCGCCGAGATCGGCCAGCCCGACCGCGCCGTCCATCTCGAACAACCGCACCACCTTGCGCACCAGATCGCTTGGTGCACCGACCGCTTCGAGCTGGCCCGCGATACGGCTGCTCTGCGCACTCGCCTCCTCGAGCAGCAACGCCGCAGTCTGGCTGTCGAGTTGCGTGATGCCCTTCGCCAGTCGCGCGAGTACGTCGCCCGGTGCCGTCCCCGGTGCCGACACGCGCAACAGATCGGCGATCTGCGAACGAGTCGCGACCGCCACCTCGTCGAACAGCGCGATCCGCGCCGCCTCGGGCATGACGGCCGTCTCGATCTCCGCCCACAGTGCCGGCAGGTCGAACAGGCGCTCGGCGACGACGAACATCGCCGCGATATCGCCCATCGCCGCGCCTTCCTCTTCCGCCAGTTCGAACGGGTAGAGGATGCCCAGTCGGTTGACGATCCGGTTGGCGAGCTTGGTCGCGACGATCTCGGGCCGCAGCCGATGCTCGTCGATCGCCGTTTCGAACCGCTCGCGCATCGCCGCGGGGAAGGCGGCGTGAAGGTCGGGCTTCAACGCGTCGTCCTTGGCGATGTCGCCATGCTCGATCGCGTCCTGCAACCCGAGCTTGGCGGTCGCCAGCAGCACGGCCAGTTCAGGGCGCGTGAGCCCCAACCCATCCTGGCCGCGACGCAGCAGGATGTCGTTCGACGCGAGGCCCTCGACCGCACGGTCGAGCCGGCCGGCGCTCTCGAAGATCTCGATCACGCGGACATAGCTCGGCATCGCCACCGCGCCATCCGCCTCGGCGATCGACAGCGCCAGCGTCTGCAGGCGGTTGTCCTCCAGCACGAGGTGCGCGACGTCATCGGTCATGCTGGCGAGCAGCGTGTTGCGATCCTCGTACTCGAGCCGGCCCTCGATCATCTCGCGGTTGAGCGCGATCTTGATGTTGACCTCGTTATCCGAGCAGTCGACGCCCGCCGAATTGTCGATGAAGTCGGTGTTGATCCGCCCGCCGCGCGCCGAAAACGCGATGCGTGCGGCCTGCGTGACACCCAGATTCGCGCCTTCGCCGATCGCGATCACGCGCAGATCCTCGGCATTGACGCGCAACCGGTCATTCGCCGGATCGCCGACCGCGACGTTCGCCTCGGAGGCGGCCTTCACATAGGTGCCGATACCGCCGAACCAGAGCAGGTCGGCGGGCGCCTTGAGAATCGCCGAAATGAGCGCACCCGGCTCCATCTCGCTCACCGTCACGCCGAGCGCAGCCTGCACCTCCGGCGACAGTTTCACGATCTTGTCGGTGCGCGCGAACACGCCGCCGCCCTTCGAGATCAGCGTCGCATCGTAATCCGCCCAGCTCGACCGCGGCAGCGCGAACATCCGGTTGCGCTCGGTCCAGCTCGCCGCCGGATCGGGATCGGGATCGAGGAAGATGTGGCGGTGATCGAACGCCGCGATGACCTTCAGCGTCTTCGACAGCAGCATGCCGTTGCCGAACACGTCGCCCGACATGTCGCCGCAGCCGACGACGGTGATGCTCTCGCTCTGCACGTCGAGGCCGCGTTCGGCGAAGTGCCGCTGGACGCTGAGCCATGCGCCCTTGGCGGTGATGCCCATCGCCTTGTGGTCGTAGCCGACCGAGCCGCCGCTCGCGAACGCGTCGCCGAGCCAGTATCCGCGTTCGAGCGCGAGCGCGTTGGCCACGTCGCTGAACGTCGCGGTACCCTTGTCCGCCGCGACGACGAAATACGGATCCTCGCCGTCGAGGATCGTCACGCCGTCCGGATGGACGATCTTGCCCTCGACGATGTTGTCGGTGATCGACAGCAAGGTGCGGATAAAGATCCGGTAGCTCTCGGTCCCCTCGGCGAGCCATGCGTCGCGGTTCGACGGGGCAGGGAGCTGTTTCGGATAGAAGCCGCCCTTCGCGCCGGTCGGCACGATCACCGCGTTCTTGACGCGCTGCGCCTTCATCAGCCCGAGGATCTCGGTGCGGAAATCGTCGCGACGATCAGACCAGCGCAGGCCGCCGCGCGCGACCGGGCCGGCGCGTAGGTGGATGCCCTCGACGCGTGGCGAATAGACCCACACTTCGCGCCACGGCACGGGCGCGGGAAGGCCGGGAATCAGATGGCTGTCGAGCTTGAACGCGAGCGCCTCCGACGCGGCGGGCGTGAACGCGTTGGTGCGCAGCGTCGCCGCGATCAGGTTGCGATAGGCGCGCAGGATACGGTCGTCGTCGATCGCAGTCACCGCGTCGAGGCCGGCTTCGATCGCTTGGTCCGCCTCGATCGCGTTGCCTGGATGCTCCGGATGATGAACCGCGGTGAAGCGCGCGATCAGCGCCGCCGCGACCTTCGGTGCACGCCGCAACGCATCGACGACGGTGGTCAGCCCGTAAGGGAGCCCGGCCTGACGCAGATACCGGAACCACGCGCGGAACAGCACGATGGCTTCGGGACGCATGCCGAGTTCGACGATCAGCCGGTTGAACGCATCATTCTCCGCCGCGCCTTCCAGCACCGCCGCGATCGCGCCCTCCAGAATGCCGGCATCGCTCTGCTGCGCTGCGTCATTGGCCTCCAGCACGAAGTCATGCACGAACGGCACGCTGTCGTCGCGCAGCCGCGTCGGGAGTTCACCGATCACGCGGAAGCCGAAGTTTTCCAGCACCGGCACGGCGTCCGACAGCGGCAGTGCGCCGCCCAGCTTGTAGATCTTGAGCTGCGGATCGGCACCGACGTCGCTGGGGACCAGCCGCACACCGCGCGCGGCGGGATCGGTCAGGGCAGCGATCCGCTGGATATCCTCGGCAGCCTCGGCGGGAGTGCTGAGGTTGCGGTAATTCTGGGGGAACGCGGCGGCCCATTTGAGCGCGAGGCGCGCGGCGCGCGCTGGCGGCAACGTCTCGACCAGGGCGGCCTCGACGTCCGACACCCAGCCGCGCACCATCCGCTGCAACCGCAGCGCAAGCGGCGCGACGTCGGGCATCCGGCCTTCCCCGCGCAGATCGAGCGTGTAGCGAATCATCGCGACCTCGCCGTCCTCGAGCGCGATCGACCAGTTCAGGATGCTCGCATTCGCCGCCTCGGCCAGCATGTCGCCGATCGCGACCCGGCGGCTGGTCGTGACGTCGTCACGCGGCAGCCAGACGAACCCGAACAGGTGCCGGCCGAGCGCCGATTCGACGAGCACGAGCGCGGGCCGCGGCCGATCCGCGAGGCTCATCGCGGTCAGCGCCAGATCCTCGAGCGCATCGGGGGCGAACGCGATCACGAGGTCATGCGGGAGCGCGGTGAACGCATGCGTCAGCGCCTTGCCGGCGTGGCCGCGCGGATCGAACCCGAACTTGTTCTTCAGCGCCGCCAGCCGCGCGCGCAGCACCGGCACGTCGCGCGGCATCGCCGCCAGCGCGGCGCTGGTCCACAACCCGCTATAGATCGACAGCCCGGCGACGGTCGCGCCTTCCATCACCGGCACCAGCACCAGATCGAGCGGCACGGCGCGGTGGACGGTCGAGATCAGGTTGGACTTGAGCAACAGTGGCGCATCGTTGCCCGCCTCGAACCATTTGATCGCGAGTGCGCGCGATGCTTCCGCGAGGATCGGCACGCGGTGGTCGTTGCGCGCGATGCCGAGCGCGGCGTGACCGCTCCCGTCACGATGCCAGATCTGGTGCCCGAGCAACGTGAGGTGCCCGCTCAGGAACCACTGCAACAGCGCCGCACCTTCGCCCTCGGGCAGCTTGGCGATATCGTCGTCGAGCGCGGCTTGCATCGCGCGCCAGTCGGTTACCGCCGCCCGCACGTCGGCCAGCACCGCGGTAAGGTCTTCGATCAGCCCGCGACGGTCGCGCGCGTCGGCACGCTCCATCTCCAGATAGATCATCGATTCGGGGCGGCCCGCGCCTTGGCCATCCGCGTCGATCGCCTGCAGCGTGCCATCGGGGGTCCGCGTCGTCCGGACGACCGGGTGGATGATTCGATCGACCGCGATGTCCTGCGCACCGATCGCCGCCGCGATCGAATCGACCAGGAACGGCATGTCGTCGTTGACGATCGCGAGCCGCATCCGCCGCCGCGTATCGTCCGCGCTGATCGGCTCGATCGCGATCGCCGGCGCACCGTCATCGCGGTGCGCGGCAGTCGCGGCCACGAACGCCGCGGCCTGCGCGACCTCGCTCGCACCGAAGTCCTTCAATTCGCCCGGAAGGGCCCGTTCGGTCAACCGGCCCGCAAGGGTGTCGGTGAGCGTCTTCAACGATTGGTTCGCCATAGGTCAGGGCCTATGCGCCCGCCGTCCGGCTATCTCAAGGCTTGTGGCAGGTGCGAAGGAATATGCTGCGCTGCACCTAAGTCGCAGCGACTTCGGCAGCAGCGATTGCAGCGAGATCGCCGCCGAATCCGCTGATAAAGCTTGTCATTCCGCCGATCGGCACCTGATGACGCTGCGCGTGTGCCAACACGTGCGCAAACGCGGTCCGTCGCTCCACGTCGAAGTCGGGTCCGAACACAAGCGCGACGATCTGCGTCAGCGCCGTTCCATGACCCGGCAGGCACGCAGCCGACAGCAATGCGGCGTAGTCGTCGCCGTCGCGCGCCGCCGACACAGCGAGATCATGCGCGCGACCAAGCGCCCGGTGCAGTGCGGCGCGGCTGCGCGCTTCGGCAGCGCGGGCCTGCGCGGCAGTTTCGCGCGCCATCGCCAGTTGCTCGCCAAGCGCCCCCGCAAGGACATCGTCCGCCGGCATCGGATCGTCCAACACCAGTTCGGGCACGACCGGCGTGGTCGGCTCGCTTGCGAATCCGCCACTCGGACCATCGGCCCAGACCTGTGCGACCTTGGCCGGCAACGGCGGCGTCGCGCGCGCGGCGGCATCGAGTTCGGCCGCCAGCGTCGCCTGCAGGGTGTCGTCCGCCAGTTCCTTCCAGTTGATGACGCCGTAGATGAAATCGATCGTGTCGCCGATGGACGAGAACGGCATCAGGATCCCGCGGTACAACGTCGTCCGGCCTCGGCTGCTGACGAACTCCGCCTCGAAGCCGATCGGCGCGCGATTCGCGATGATCTGCAGGTAATGATCGGTAAGACGGGACAGCAGCGACCGGCTGGGTACGTCGGCGATCGTCGCGATCGGCCCCTCCAGCCCGCATTCCTCGCGCAGCGCACGACCGAGATATGCGATTCGCGGATCGCCCATCCCGTGGCTGAAATCGAGCAGCACGCTGTGCGGGCCGAAATCGGTGATGGTTTCGGGCTCGAGGTTGGCGATCGACGGGTACGGCCGTCCGTCCAGCAGCGACACCCAGTGCGTATAGGCGCGCACATGCATCCGCCGCTCGTCGCCGCCGAGATCGAACATCACGTCGTTCACCCCGGCATCGGTCGATTCGCCGGTACGGCTATGGGCGTCGGGGTCGGCGCTACCGTCCCGGTCGCCGCCGTTCCCCGCAAGCGCCACGATGCCATCCGGACCATCGTTCTTCTCGCTGTCGAGCCCATGTACCGTATCCATGCCAGCGTCCCCAAGTCACCGCCCCGCTTGTGCACCGCCCGTGGTAAACGCCGCGTAAACGTGCAAACCGCTTGTCAGCCCCCAGATCCCCTGTTAAGCGCCGCCACCTCGACCGGAGACATCCAACGTCGGGCCGCTTTAGCTCAGCTGGTAGAGCATCGCATTCGTAATGCGGGGGTCACAGGTTCGAGTCCTGTAAGCGGCACCATTTTTTCCAGGCGACAAGTGATTGTTTTACCTCACATTTTTATCACTCCGGCCTGCGCTGCGGTGTCTGGCTGTTCGGTGCAGGTTCGGTGCAATGCACCGGGGGCAAGACGTTCAAGGTCGGTAAAATGCCGGTCAGTGCGGTGACGACGCTGGGAAATTCGCCAATCGCGTAGACCTCGGTCTGGCTGCCGTCGCTGTGACCCATGAAGCCCTCTAGGTCCCACTTCGTAGCGCCGCGGTTGCGCGCGAGCGTCGCGACGCTGTGGCGCAACAGGTACGAGCGCCAATCGCGGCCCTTCGGCAGTCCGAGCTTCGTAAGCATCGCGTCCCATGCCCGGTCGACGTCCTGGACGGGACGGCCGTGGTAGTTGACCAGCCAGCCGCGGCCGGCGCGGTCTTCCGGCTTGAGGTCCATGAACGTCGCGTATTCGGCGCGCAGCCAGCGATCGAGCGTTGGGAGAACCGGCACCAAAGCGCGATACTTCTTGTTCTGCGTCCTGCCCTGCGGGTTCAGGTCGATCGTCGGCGCACCTGGCCACCACTGCTCACGGTCGGCCGCTACGTTGATGTCCACAACGGCAGCGGCCGATTGATGAGAACCGGATGCGCTAACATGGCGTCCACCAGCGCGTCGTCTGATAGCGCCGCGTCACTAAGACCGAGCTCCGCATGGGGTGTCCCCTTCTCGCGCAGCAGATCGCGGGGCGTGATTCCAGCGCGACTGATAAGCTCGACAAGCAGCGCGCGTGAAGGCTGCGTCTTCAGATATTCAACAACGTGCGGCTCGATGCCGGCATTGCGGATCATCGCCAGCGTGTTGCGCGACGTGCCGCACTCGGGGTTGTGATAGATCACGATATCGACGGCCACGAGGCATCCTTTCAGCGGCATGGGGTGAGTTCGGCCAGAAGCGGCGCGCATAGTTCGGGTAGCCAGCACAGCAGTCCTTGACGAGGAACAGGGTTAGTGTGCGCAGCCCGTCCAGATCGGCGCGGTAGACGATCAAGCGGCTACGCCGTTCGGAACGGACGATGCCGGCACGAGAGAGGATGCCAAGATGCGCGGACATAGTATTTTGCAGCACCTTAAGTTGGCGTGCGATTTCGCCGGCGGCCAACCCATCTGGTTCGTGGCGAACCAGTAGGCGGAAAACGTCGGGGCGAGTGCCCCGTGCGAGAGCGGTAAGTGCAGCAATAGCCGAATCGTTTTCCATATATCCAGCACAGAGGATATGTCAGACGCCGCTAGCTGGAGATCTCCGAAGCCGATTTTATCGGTTCACCATCTTTTTCGAGAAATCTGGCGTGCCGCCCGGCCGTGGGGAATGCGTGCGGCATGGGCCCACGTCCCCATGAACGAAGGGCCAAAGTTGGGAAGTGAAATTCTCGCCGTGCACGTCCACAACTGAGTCTTCGCGCCGATGAGTATCGCTGGCAGACGAATAGGTGGAGCAAGTTACTTCAAATCCTGAGCTACCCGTTTGCCGCCGCGCCGTAGTTATCGGGCGGATGGCACTGTTACCAGATCCGTACGCGGTCGGCCGGTGCGAGATACTGCTTCTGGCCAGGGTCAATCTTCCACGCGGCGTACCAAGCATCCACGTTGCGTAGCGGGTTCACCGCACGGATCTGACCCGGCGAGTGCGGGTCGCTGACCAGCTGCTGTCGGAGCGCCTCGTCCCGGAACAGCGTCCGCCAAACCTGTCCCCAACCCAGGAAAAAGCGCTGATCGCCGGTGAAGCCGCCAAGCACGGGGGCAGCCTTGACGCCTAGCGAGGTGTGATACGCGTCGAGCGAGATCAGCACCCCGCCAAGATCGCCTATGTTCTCGCCCATCGAAGCGCGGCCATTGATGTGAATGCCGGGCAGCCCGTCGAAGCTGTACGCCTCGTACTGTTCGCCTAGCCTTGCCGCCTGTGCCTCGAACTTGGTCGCGTCCTCCGCCGTCCACCAGTCGCGCAGAACGCCACGGCCGTCCGACTTTCGGCCCTGGTCGTCGAAGCCGTGGCTGATCTCATGGCCGATCACGCCGCCGATGCCGCCATAATTCACGGCGTCGTCCGCCCTTGGGTCGAAGAAGGGCGGCTGCAGGATTGCGGCCGGGAAGACGATCTCGTTCTTGACCGAGTTATAATAGGCGTTGACCGTCTGTGGCGTCATTCCCCATTCAGCCTTGTCGACCGGAATGCCGATCCGTGCCCGCCGGTAATCCCATTCGAAGCGTTGCGCGGCCTCTGCGTTGCCGACAAGGTCGCCCGGTTTGATTTCGAGGCCGGCATAGTTCCGCCAGTTGTCTGGGTAGCCGATCTTGACGTTAAAGCCCCGGAGCTTGTCGAGCGCCTGCTCCTTCGTGGCAGCGCCCATCCATCTTAGATTGCGGATTCGCCCAGCCAACGCCACGCGCAAATTGCGGACGAGCTGGTCCATCTTCGCCTTGGACGCAGGCGGGAAGTAGAGCGCGACATAGTCCCGCCCGATTCCCTCACCGACGCCATTCTCGGCGAACGCCACCGCGCGCTTCCAGCGCTCGCGCTGCTGCGGCTGGCCGTTCAGGAATTTCGAGCGAAACTCGAATTGCGCGTCGACGAAGCGCTTCGAAAGGAGTGGTGCGATGTCGTCGGTGATGCGGAACGCCTCCCACGCCTTCAGCGTATCGAGGTCACTCTCGGCGAACACCTTGGCGATGCTGGGGAAGGCGGTGTTCTGCGCCACGATCGCGCGGTTGGCGGCGTCGACGCCGGCAGCCTCGAAGAAGGTCGCCCAGGGGAAACCGGGTGCCTGGCTCGCCAACTGCGCGGGCGTCGTCGGGTTGTAGGTCTTGTCGCGGTCGCGGCTCTGCGCGCGCGTCCAGTGCGCCTGCGCGAGCCTGGTCTCCATCGCCACGACGTTCCCCGCCGCGGCCTCGGCGTCGGGCCATCCCGCAAGAGTCAGCATCTGCGTCACATATTGCCGATACCGCGCAACCTGTGGAGCGAACTTGCCGTCGATATAGAGGTCGCGATCGCCGAGGCCCAAGCCGGACTGCCGCAAATAGAGGGCGTACACGTCTGGCTGCTTGGCATCGTCGTTGACGCCGGGCGCGAAGAAGCTGGCGCCAAAACCGCCGAGCGAGCGCCCCATGAACCGTGCGATGTCGTCCTTCGACGTAGCAGCCCTCAGCGGCGCCAGTCGCTGGGTCAGCGGTGCGGCGTCGAGCTTCTCTGCAGTGGCGGTGTCCATGAACCCTGCGTAAAGGATTGCTGCCTTCATCCGGTCGGGATGCGCGGTGTCGGAAGCGCTATAGCGGCCGATGAGGCTACGCAGCCTCTGCTCAGAAATGTCGCGCAAAACCGCGAAGGCACCGTAGGATGATCGATCCGGCGGGATCTTCGTTCGGTCCGCCCACGCACCATTGACGAAGCGGAACCAGTCATCACCCGGCTTCACGCTACGATCCATCCCTGTCATGTCAAAGCCCCAGGCGCCGTAGCTGGTCGCCGCGGTGTTATCCGTTGGCACTGCCGCTGTCGGCTGCGCAGTCTGGCGAGCAACCGCACTCCCGATCGCGACGACGCCGAGGAGGGCAACAAGCGGCATATGCTTCAAAACCAACCATCTTCTCCGATTAAGGACATTGCACCTTACCTTTATGATGGCTTCGCGCTAGCAGAAACCATGCAATGATGTGGCCCACATCAAGATGCTGCCGAGCTCATCTGGATAATGAATGGATGCGTAGGTTTCGGAAGCGGGGAAGGGCCCCCGAATGCCAGCTATCGTCTTCCATGCAGCGGGCCAATCATATTCACGAGCTCTCCGAAAGCGTGGGAGCATGTCTCAAGTCGTACCGTTTGGATCGTGCATGGTGAGTCGGATGGCTACAGCTGCCAACGGCCCTGGCGCTTACTCCGAGACGTAAGAAGGGCATCCAAGTCGCCTCGAATGCCCTAATTTGGCAAGCCGCTTGGGAGCAACCTGCCTGCAGTTCTAAGCGCTCGGTCTGTTAGATGCCATTCGAAAGATTGGTATCCGGGTCGTTGGTCCGCATGTCTTCAGCCTGATTCTGGCCTGTCGCGCGCACTGCGTCGGCCTTGTTCTCCAGGCTCGCTTCAGCTGCTTCGTTGCCCGTGGCGTCGGCGGCGTCTTCGAGGTTATCGGCGACGGCTTCAGTGTTCGACTCGATCTTATCGGCCGCCTGCTCGCGCGGGCTGGTGTTGCAAGCTGCGAGCGAGAGCAGACCGGTAACGACGGCGACAGCAAAAAATTTCTTCATGATCAACCCTTTTTGTGGTGCGATACGGATACACGACGGCGGTAGGAATTCAACGCCGATCCACTTGGTGGGGTATGGCTGCCCAGCGGCCAGCAACGCCTTGCCTAAGCGATCCCTCAACAGGCAGGAACCAGTGGCCAAACCCATGCGCTCGGAGCGCTATCACTGAGGAAGAAGCGATGGATGAGTTTGCGCGCATGATGAGTATGGAGGGTGTGCGTCCTCTTGATACCCTAAAGGAAAAATCCCGGCGGATTGTCAAACAGCGGTCTCCAGACCCGAGCCAACCCTTAGAAACTATCCAAGAATTGGGGGCAGGCGGTTATGCATGGGTTACAGGAAAACGTGCGCGCACTGCGCTCGAGACGGCGTTGGAACGCATGGCCAGCGAGATCCGCAGCGGACGGCGCGGCTGGGCAACCGGCATTCTTCAGGATGGCAGGACAGTCACATTGCCTGCTTCGTCAGGAGCGGCGTCACTGCTTGGCACCGCAGATCGGCAATCGTTACGCCTGATGATTGTCGGCGGCGACGGCTGGACCTTCGTAATGCATCCGATGATGGGAGTCGCTACGCTTGATAACGATCCTGCCTAGCCCGATGAACAAGCGTCAGGAAAGGGAATGCAGGTGGAGCGGCTGGACGTCGAGAAACCGGTTTTCCTGACTGAGGGGCGGCGGTCCATGTTACTTTTGCTGATTCGTCCCTCGTTGAGCCCTTTCATTGGATTGTCCGTTCCGCCATGGCCAGCGCCCGTCAATCTTGACGTGACCCCCGCCTTTCATCCAGCTGGAACCAGAGACCGACCGTTGTTGTCGCGCAGGAGCGCGGGTGAAGCAACGGTCGGGTTTAAACCCGATCGTTGCTTTTCGAGTTCGGCGGCAAAGGCGGCCGGTGTGGCGTAGCCGAGCGAGGAGTGTGGCCGCTCAGTGTTGTAGTCCTCGACCCAGCGGGCGAGGATCGTGCGCGCCTGGCGGACCGTGAAGAACAGCGTCTCATTGAGTAGCTCGTCGCGCATGCGACCGTTGAAGCTCTCGACGAACCCGTTCTGCGTCGGTTTGCCCGGTGCGATATAGTGCCACTCGACGCCGGCATCGCCCGACCACGCCAGCACCGAGTTTGAGGTCAGCTCGGTGCCATCGTCGCTGACGATCATCT
Organism: Sphingomonas sp. Leaf38; assembly: GCF_001421825.1. NCBI lineage: Bacteria > Pseudomonadati > Pseudomonadota > Alphaproteobacteria > Sphingomonadales > Sphingomonadaceae > Sphingomonas > Sphingomonas sp. Leaf38. The sequence goes on from NZ_LMLD01000011.1 coordinate 194,159, forward strand.
TGGGCGAGCCACGCTCGGCAATCAGGTCGCCCAGCTCGCGCACCACCCGCTTGCCTGATATCGACGTGTCGAGCACAGCCCGCAAACACTCGCGTGTCACGTCGTCGACGATGTTGAGGATATGGAACCGCCGCCCCGTGGCCATCTGATCATGAACGAAGTCCAGGCTCCAGCGCTGGTTGGGTAGCGCCAGGACCGGCGCAGGTGCCCGCGCGCCGACGGTGCGCTTTCGTCCCTTCCGCCGACGGACTGTCAGACCTTCCTCGCGGTAAAGCCGCTGGGTCTTCTTGCGGTTGATCGTGATGCCCTCCCGCCGAAGCAGGATGTGCAACCGCCGATAGCCGAACCGTCGGCGCTGCTGCGCCAGCTCACGCAGACGCGACCGAAGGTCGCCATCATCCGCCCGTCTCGAGCGATACCGCATGCTCTTGCGATCCGCCCCGACGACAGCACACGCCCGCCGCTCGCTCATCCCCAGCGCCGTCTGGAGATGCGCGACTGCTTCCCGCTTCGCGGCAGGCGTCACCATTTTTTTGAGAGCAGGTCCTTCAGACCTGCGTTGTCGAGCATCGTATCCGCCAGCAGTCGCTTGAGCCGCGCGTTCTCCTCCTCGAACGCCCGCAACCGCTTAGCATCGGACACCTCCAGACCGCCGAACTTGGCCTTCCAGGCGTAATAGGTGGCGCTAGACATCCCGTGCCGACGACACAGATCCGTCACCACCACACCTGCCTCGGCTTCCTTCAGGATGCCAATGATCTGCTCTTCCGAAAACTGCTTTCGCTTCATCTGTCCGTCCCATTCCGGGGTCGGACTCTAGCTCCAACTGGAGCAAAAACGGGGGTCACGTCAGCGCTCCTGCGCGACAACAACGGTCGGTCTCTGGTTCCAGCTGGATGAAAGGCGGGGGGCACGTCAGCGTCTGAAGTTGGGAAGCCCAAGAGGACTACGGAATGTCCACTTGTGGGTCTCTAGCTCCGTAACCAGCCGGTCATTCGAGCCTAAAACATTCTAAGGACGTCATGGTTCAAGCGACCTTTCGCTTTCTCCGCCTGCGCTGGCCCAAGTTCCATTTCGTCCGCCAGAAGCCGTACACCGCGAGGCTGCCAAGCAGCGTCAGTACGATGCCCGACACGGTCATGGCGACCTTCCATGCAATGCCGCCCGTTTTGGCAGCGTGCACGGGATAGAGTTTCTCGCGGATCGATGCCGCCTTTCCCCGGGCCGCCGGATCGTCATAGGCCACGATCGTCAGCTTAACCGGATCGGCGTACACGAACGTCCGTCCGTTCGGGGTCCATTCGAAAGATTGGCGGAGGCGCAGGATGATGGGAGCGCCGGTCTTGCGCGGCATTTGCAGGCGGCGAAATTCGGCACCGGGAAACATCGCGGCAGCAGCCTTGAAAAGCGGCTTCAGGTCATGCGCGGATGGCGTGACTCGGAAACTGTGAACTTTGGGTGCGACCGGGCGTGTTTCGGCAAGCAAGGGCCCACCCAACGCGGGAAAAATCATAAGAATGCCCGTCACCAGCGACACGAGCAGCAACGGCGCCGTCACGACGCCCATGTCCCGGTGGTGATGGACGATTGCGCCGGGCTTCATCGTCGCAGGCCACAACCGCAGGCGAAAGCGGCTGCGCATCCGCCACCACAGGATCATCCCGCTAATGAGGAAGAACAGGCCCGTAAGCCCGGCGACACCGGTAATTGTCTCGCCGGCATCGCCGACCAGAAGGCGATGATGCAGGTCGAACACCCACAATTCCGGTCGCTGCCATGACGAGGACCAGCGGTCGACCGTCACGCCGGCCTGGCTGATATAGGCACCGCTGCCGTCTGCGAAGATGGCCTGATGAACGCCCAGACCGTCGCCTGCGAACGTGATGCGGTCGATCTGGGACGACGCGTCCGTCACGGCGCCGACCGCCAAGGCCAGCGATCCCGGATCGGCCCGGACTGGATCGCCAGCGTGCGCCACGAAGGTCAGCTGGTTGCGCCAGACGAGCAGCGTACCCGTGAGCCCCAGTACCCCCAGCAGCAGACCGCCGATCGCGCCGATCCAGCGATGCAGCAGGGACAGGATGCGCATCAGAAGCCGGCCTGCCAGCTCAACGTGAAATTGCGGCCCCGCCCCGTGTAAAAGCGCGCATTGTCGGTCGGACCCTGCGTATCGCTGTAGTAGGTAACGTAATCGGTATTGCCGACATTCTGAACGCTCAGCATTACGCGGCCTACCGATAGCTCGTAGGCGACATACGCGTCGAACAGCCGATAACCGACGAAGTCGTTGGCGATCGGCTGTCCCTCAAAACGACGGGACAGGTAGTAGCGCCCCTGTACACGCGCACTGAAGGGGCCGTGGCTGTAATCCAGGTTGAGATTGAGGCGATCGGGCGAGATGTTGGCGCCGTCCAGATCGGCATCGAGAATGCCATCGGCGTTGGTGTCGGTGCGCCCGTTGAGATGGCTGAAACCGGTGCCGACCTTCAGACCGGGCAGCGGGGTGCGAACAGCGAGGTTCAGTTCCAGACCCTCGATGTCGATCGGCTGTCGTGCAACGTTGAAGAAGCCATCGCTGCTGCGGACGAGCACCTGACCCAGATCGCTCGACGACCAATAATAGGTCGCGCTGGCGTCCAGTGGCCCTTGTTTCACTTCGACGCCGATCTCGCGGTTGTTCGAGATCACGGGGGTCAGATCTAGAAAGTCGGCGATCCGGATATTAGGCTGGCTGATACCGCGCAGGACACGACCAATATCGGCGATCGTGTAGCCCTCGGCATAGCTGCCATAGGCGCGGATACCCTTGACCGGCTCCAGCACGAACCCGCCGTTCCACAGCGCGCGGTTGAATGATGGCTTGCCGCCGATAACGGCCCGGGAACCGGCACTTGCAAGCGTCGTATAGTCGGGGATATCGAGCCGCACGTTCTCGTACCGGACGCCTCCTGCGATCCTGACGATGCCGTCGAACAGTTTGAGATTGGCCTGGCCGAACGGCGCGAGGCTGCGAAAATCCGTCCGCGGCACCCACGTGCGGCCGGTCTGCACCAGATCCTGCTTGGTGCGATCGATCAGCGCGTCGAACCCGGCGGTCAGCGTCAGCGCCTCGAGCCCCGGTACCGCGCGTTCATAGCTGATCTTGCCACCGAGCTTGCGCGAGACGTTGCGCGACTGGTCGAACAGCGTGCCGGCAGGAGCGATCCTCGCGTCCTGGAAGGTGGCGAGGATACCGCCGGCGAACGTGTCGCTGGTCCGATTGTAGAAGCCTTGGAGCGTGAACGCCCCGCCCATCAAATTGCCGTCGGTCAGCGATGCCGACACCATCTCGGCCAGGCCGGTGGAGGGTTGTCCGGCCGTTTCCCCTCTCCGGCTGGTGGCAGGGATGCCCAGCGTCCGGTTGCCATCGACCGCGACATAGTGGTTGTTGCCTTCCAGCTTGAAGCGATTGACGATTACCTCGAACCGGGCGGTGTCGGACAGATCGACGCCCACCCGACCAAAGAAGGCGATGCTGTCCGTATCCTGAATTTCGCTTTGGTTGCCGTCGAGGCCGATGCGCCGCCCGCGGCCATCGACGAAGACGCCGCGCCGCTCAAAGGCGATGCCGCCGGTCGCGTCGAACCGGCCGCTGCGCATGGTGACGAGGCCGGCGATCTTCCCGCCGAGCGACGACCCTGCGAAACCGTCGCCGCTGTTACCCTGAAGCAGCGTGCGTCCGCTCCAGCCGTTTTGCTTCGGCGCGCTCGCGGTGACCTGATTCACCACGCCGCCCGTCGCACCAATGCCCTGTAAGGCGTTGGAGCCGTAGATCACTTCGATCCGGTCGATGAAGAACGGGTCGATGGTATAGCCGTCGCGTGCGCCGTCGCGGATCGGCGTACTCTGCGGAATGCCGTTGATGGCATAGAGCGGCGAGCGACCGCGCAGCGTTTCGCCGAAGCCGGTGATCTTTTCCCGTGTCGGCGAGAAGGCCGGCAGCAGTGCCGATATCGCGTCGACGACCGAACCGGAGACTGCAACCTGACGCGACAGTGTCTCGCGGTCGATCACGTCGACGGTCAGGGGCAGGGCGCTAGCCGGCAGGGTCGTGCGCGCAGCCGTTACTACGATATCTCTCCGCCGGGCGTCGTCCGCACCCTCGCGGGCCTGTATTTCCTGCGCGCTCGCTATGCCTGTCGACGTGACACAGGCGGCGATCATGCCCAATGCGACCTTCATTCTATTCCCCTTTGAAGAGGCAGTAGAAGTAGCTATGCGTAATTGCAATCAACTCTCAATAGCATTTCGTTGGGCACCGTTGGAGTGCCGCTCCTGCAGGTTAGGACGTAAGGGACGCAAACCGCCACGTTTAACGGGCGTGCGGGCGGCGATCGGTCGCGTCCAGCCGGTCGAGGACATCCACCGCACGATAGCCTCGCTGCGTGGCGCGGGCGTCGATCCGATCAACTTCGACCTGATGTATGACCTACCCGGCCAGTCCGAGGCGAGCCTGCAGGCGACGTTGCGCGACAGCATCGCGATGGGCCCGGACCGGCTCGGAGAGTTCGGCTATGCGCATGTCCCACATCTCGTGCCGCGCCAGCGTCGGATCGACGCGAGCGACTTGGCGGATTCTCAGACCCGGTTTTAGCAGTCGGCACTGTCGCACGGCGTACAGACCGCTGCAGGCTATACCGCGGTCTTCGCCCGGCCCGCCGATGCGCTGGCGCGAACAACCGGCGCGGGCACGCTATACCGCAATTGCCGGGGTTTTACCGAGGACCCGGCGCGGATTCTGATCGGGCTCGACGCCAGTTCGATCAGCGAGTTTCCAGGCGCGCTGGTGCAGAACGAGAAGAATACCGGCCGCTACGGGATGCGGATCGGCGCGGGCCGTTTCGCGACGACGCGGGGGGCTGCGGCGGATCGTGGAGGACCAGATCCAGGGTGGCGCGATCGAGGCGATCCTGACGCGCGGGATCGTCGATCTCGGGTCCGTTGCGGGGCTCGACTCGATTCGTGCGCGGCTCGATCCGTTCGAGCGGCTCGAACTGCTGGAACGGGAGGGCCATGTCCTGCAGTCCGCGGCAGATGTGCTGCCCTATGCGCGGACGATCGCCAGCGTGCTCGACAGCTATCGGCAAACCGCGACAGGACGCTTCAGCAGTGCCATCTGACGTTGCACCGAAAGCGCGAGCGAGACGGTGCAGGTGCTGTGTGACGCGGACCTGTGCGTCTACCCGCGCTTCGCCACGCGCTCGACGCCCATCCTGCGGCCGAACGACTGCTTTTGCGTCGCGCGCTCGCTACGCTGGACGAGGCGCGACGCTGGATACTGATGCTGGGGCGCAAGGATGCCAGCGCGAGGATCGCGACGTTCCTGATCGACATGGCGCGGCGCACCGGCGGCGCGGGCCCGCGGTTCGAGCTGCCGGTCAGCCGGTCCGAGATCGGCGCGGTGCGCGGCCTGACGATCGAGAAGGTCAGTCGACAGATGACGGCATTGTGCGGCGCGCGGATCATCGCGCTGCCCGGGGGGCCGGACGGTCGCGAACCTCGACGCGGCGCGGCTGGCAGTATGGGCGGGGGCTTAACGCCGATCAGGCTGCGTTGCGCAGTGCGGCCAGGGTCACGCCGAGGTCCAGCCGCTGCGTACAGATCTTCGTCAGCACCGGGCGATGGCTGACGACGATCACGCCTTGGCCCGTCGCGTCGACCCGATTCACCAACCGCTCGGCGAGCAAGGCTTCTGTCGCTGCGTCCAGCCCTTCGCTCGGCTCGTCGAGCAACAGCCAGGGCGCAGCCGCGCAATAGGCGCGGGCCACCGCCAGCCGGCGGCGCTCGCCGCCCGACAGCCGCGCGCCATTCTCGCCGATCCAGCTGTCCAGCCCGGCATCGAGCGCGCGGATGCGATCGTCGAGGACCGCATCGTGCAGGGCGCGCCACAGGGTCGCGTCGTCCGCCTGCGGGTTTGCGAGCAACAGATTGTCGCGGACGCTGCCCGACAGCAGCATCGCATCCTGCGGCGCCCAGGCGAAGGCCGTGCGGCGCGTGGCGGGCGCGATCGTCGCGACGTCGACGCCGCCGAGCCACAGCGTGTGCGGGGCGATCGGCCGCAGCCCGATCAACTGCTCGACGAGCGTGGTCTTGCCGATCCCCGACGCGCCGACCAGCGCCAGCCGCGTGCCGGCGGGCGCTATGCAGTCGCGGGCCGGCAGTGCGAAGCGGATCGCCGGGGCGGGGTCGCTCAGGGCAGCGGCGGGGCGGCATTGATCGGGTGCCGCGAAGACCGCGCCGAGCCGGACCTGCGCTTCGGCGAGGCGACCGCGGTCGATCATCGCGCGCAGCAGCGGCCCGGCGGCATCGATCGTCATTGCCGCCGCCAGCGCCGCGAGTGCGGCCCGCGGTGCGCCCGATCCTGCGGCGACCGTCACCGCGCCCGCGGCGGCGACCCCGACCGCGGCGGCGTGGAGCAGCTCGAACCAGCCGGCGGCGTTCGCGTGCGCGCGCTGCGCCGCCGCGAGCACCCGGCTCTGCGCGTCGACCCTGTCCGCGGCCCATGTCTCGAGGCCGTAGCAGCGGAGTTCGGGCGCGGCGTCCGCAAGGCTCGCAAAGGTTTCGCGCAGCGCCGCCGACGCCTGCTGCACCGCGCGGCCGGGGGCGACGATCATCGCAAAGACGAACGGCACCAGGGTCGCGATCAGGATGCACGCGGCGATCGGGCTGGCGATCGCGGTTGCGGCGAGGATGAGCAACGGGGCGACCGCGCCCGCCTTTCGCGCGGGCAGGAAGCGCGCGATATAGCCCTCCAGCGTTTCGACCTCGTCGACGACCGCGGTCATGAAGGCACCGGTCGTGATCGCGGTGGCGGGATCGCGGTGCAGCGCGCCGGCGACCACGCGGGCCCGCACGCGGACCTTCGCCTGTTCGGCGCCCGCCGCGCCGCTGCGCGCCGACAGCATCGCGAAAAGGCCGCGCGCGGCACCGGCGAGTGCGGCGAGTATCGCCCAGGGCAGTATGGCGGCGATGCCGGCCGGAATCGCGACGATGGCGCCGGCAAGCCCGCCCGCAAAACCGATCGCGACCACGCTGTCGAGCAGCAGCAGCCCGGTCGAGATCTGTACCCGGCCCCCGTCACGGGTCGCCGTCTTGAGCCAATGCGTGCGCGCGCGCGTCGCGATCCTGTCCGGTGATGCTGCGTTCATGGCCGTCGCTGTCGCCTGCCGACGTTCTCGCCGTCTTTGACCGCGATCAATGTTCAGTCCGCACGCGCCTCCTATCGAACACGCAGAACCGGCGCATCGACCGGTGGGAGACTGTCCATGGACCTCGGGGTCATCGATCTGTCGCGACTGCAATTCGCGCTGACCGCACTCTATCACTTCCTGTTCGTGCCGCTGACGCTGGGGCTGTCGATGATGCTCGTCATCATGGAGGCGATCTATGTCATGACGAACCGGCCGATCTGGCGCGTGATCACGCGGTTCTGGGGGCGGATCTTCGCGATCAACTTCGTGCTGGGCGTCGCCACCGGGCTGACGATGGAGTTCCAGTTCGGCACCAACTGGTCGTATTTCTCGCATTATGTCGGCGACATCTTCGGTGCGCCGCTCGCGATCGAGGGCCTGATGGCGTTCTTCCTCGAGGCGACGTTCGTCGGCATCATGTTCTTCGGCTGGAACCGCCTGTCGAAGCTGGGCCATCTGATCGTCACCTTCATGGTGGCGCTGGGCACCAATTTGTCGGCGCTGTGGATCCTGGTCGCCAATGGCTGGATGCAGAACCCGACCGGCGCCGCGTTCAATCCCGAGACGATGCGGATGGAAGTGACCGACTTCGGCGCGGTGCTGTTCAACCCGATCGCGCAGGCCAAGTTCGTCCACACCGTCAGCGCGGGCTATGTCTGCGCGTCGGTGGTGGTGCTCGGCATCTCGGCCTTCTGGCTGCTGAAGGGCAAGTACACCGCGGTCGCGCGCCGATCGATGACGGTCGCCGCCGCGTTCGGTCTTGCCGCGTCGCTGTCGGTCGTGATCCTCGGCGACGAGAGCGGCTATGTGCTGACCGACAACCAGAAGATGAAGCTCGCCGCGATCGAGGCCGCCTGGCACACCGCGCCCGCGCCTGCGGGGCTGACGCTGTTCGGCATCCCCGACGTCGCCGCGCGCGAGACGCGCTACGAGGTGCAGATCCCCTGGGTGCTCGGCCTGATCGCCACGCGCAGCCTGGACGGCACGGTAACCGGCATGTCCGAGCTGGTGCTGAAGGCGCAGGAGCGGATCACCTCGGGTGTCGTCGCCTATGACGCGGTCGAGCGGCTGAAGACCGATCCGACTAACCTCGCGCAACGCGCCCGGTTCGAGGCGCACAAGCGCGATCTCGGCTATGCGCTGCTGCTCAAGGCGCATGTCGCCGATCCGCGGATGGCCAGCCCGCAGCTGATCGCCACCACCGCCTGGGACGTGGTGCCCAACGTGCCGCTGATGTTCTGGAGCTTCCGGATCATGGCTGCGATCGGCTTCGTGATGATCGCGCTGTTCGGCGCGGCGTTCGTGCTCACCTCGCTGCGGCTGCACATGCAGGCGCGCTGGTTCCTGAAGCTGGCGGTGATCGCGATCCCGCTGCCCTGGATCGCGATCGAGCTCGGCTGGATGCTCGCCGAGATCGGCCGCCAGCCCTGGGCGATCGAGGGCGTGCTGCCGACCTTCCTCGCCGCCTCCTCGCTGACCCGCGGCGCGCTGTGGACGACGATCATCGGCTTCACCGCGCTGTACGGCACGCTGGCGGTGATCGAGGTCCGCCTGATCCTCGAAACGATCCGCAAGGGACCGTTCGAGCATGACGAGGACCCGCAGCCCGCACCCGGCGACATCCCCGCGCTGCCCGTTGCCGCCTGACAGGAGACAATACGATGTTCGATTACGAAACGCTGCGCATCCTGTGGTGGGGCTTGATGGGGGTGCTGCTCATCGCCTTCGCGCTGACCGACGGCTATGATCTGGGGGTCGCGGCGCTGCTGCCCTTCGTCGCCCGCACCGACGCCGAACGGCGGATGGTCATCAACTCGGTTGGTCCCACCTGGGAGGGCAACCAGGTGTGGTTCATCCTCGGCGGCGGCGCGATCTTCGCGGCCTGGCCGTTCGTCTACGCGGTCAGCTTCTCGGGCTTCTACCTGGCGATGTTCCTCGTGCTCGCGGCGCTGATCCTGCGGCCGGTGGGGTTCAAATACCGCTCCAAACGCCCCGACGCGGCATGGCGTTCGCGCTGGGATTGGGCCCTGTTCGTCGGCGGGTTCGTGCCGGCGCTCGTGTTCGGCGTGGCGGTGGGCAACGTGTTGTCGGGGGCGCCGTTCCGGCTGGACAGCGACCTGCGCGCGTTCTTCGACGGCAGCTTCCTCGGGCTGTTCACGCCGTTCACGCTGCTATGTGGGCTGCTCTCGGTCACAATGCTGGTGCTGCACGGCAGCGCGTGGCTGGCGATCAAGATCGAGCACGGCGTAGTCCATGCCCGCGCCAAGCGGTTCGGCACGGTCGCCGGCATCCTGTCGGTGCTGCTGTTCGCCGCGGGCTGGGCGTTCGTCGCCTTCACCGATATCGGCTTCCGCATCGTCGGCGAGGTCGATCCGTTCGGCCCGTCCAACCCCTTGCGCACCACCAGCGAGATCGCAACCGGGGCATGGCTCGCCAATTATGCGACCTACCCCTGGATGCTCGTCGCGCCGGTGCTCGGCTTCGGCGGCGCGCTGCTGGCGCTCGTCGGGATCCATCGCCGGTGGGAAGCGGCGGCGTTCGCGGGGTCGTCCGCCTCGGCGATCGGGATCATCGCCACCGTTGGACTGTCGATGTTCCCGTATATCCTGCCGTCGAGCATCGACATGCACTCCAGCCTGACGGTGTGGAACGCGTCATCGACGCCCAAGACGCTGGGCATCATGCTGTTCGTCACCGCGATCTTCCTGCCGCTGATCCTCGCCTACACCGCCTGGGCGTACAAGGTGATGTTCGGCCGGGTGACCACGCAGGAGGTCGCGACCAACCCCGATTTCTACTGAATCCTGATCCATTCGGAGAGTTAGCATGTGGTATTTCAGCTGGGCCCTGGGCCTAGGTCTCGCGGTCGGCTTCGGCGTCCTCAACGGCATCTGGCACGAGTTTCATCTGCCGATCGAGGACGATGTCGAAGGCCTTGCCAACCCGTGACAAGGAGGGCCCGGAAAGATCGCCTTTACAGGGCTCCTTGTTACACCGCCGAATTGATGCATGTTTCTTTAGATCAGACCGCTATGATAGCGGGATGCTCAGCACGACCATTTGCGCAGACTGTGCGGTTCGCGACGAAGCGTTGTGCAGCAGCCTGACGAATAACGAGCTGGCCGCGCTGAATACGATCGGCCGCAAACACAGTGTTAAGCGCGGCGAGACCGTAATTTGGGCGGGTGACGATAGCATCATCTGTGCCAACCTGCTGTCCGGCGTGCTCAAGCTGGTCGCGTCGACGCAGGACGGCCGAGAACAGATCGTTGGTCTGCTCTACGCGGCCGATCTCGTCGGGCAGCCCTATGCGGGCCGTGCTGACTTCACCATTACCGCGCTCACCGATTCGGAACTGTGTATATTTCAACGCGCCGCTTTCGAGCGCGTCCTCACCGATCATGTACGGATGGAGCGCCTGCTGCTTCAGCGGACGCTCGCCGCGCTCAACGTGGCGCGCGCGCGGGTGCTGACGCTCGCCCGGACGTCGGCGGCTGAAAAGGTCGCGGGCTTCCTGATGGACATGGCATCGCGCGCTGCATTGACCGGGTGCAGGGGCACCGCGGGCGGGCCGGTCACGTTCGATCTGCCGCTATCGCGCGGCCAGATCGCCGACATCCTCGGCCTGACCATCGAAACCGTTAGCCGCCAGATGACGAATTTGAAAAGTGCTGGCATCATCCGGCTTCCCGGCGGTCGTGCGATCACGATCGCCGATCCTGGCGCTCTCGAGACGCGGGCGGTAGCCGCCTAGGTCAGGCCGGGACGTTGCGCTCGAGGCTGGCGATCAGCAATTCCCGCGCTTGCGGGGTAAGCCGCCGGTCGCCCACCGTAAGGATCGCGAGTTCGTTGAAGTCCATAGCCCGGCGCCAGCCGTCGAAAACGCCGCGCAGCATATACCCGAGTGTTTCCGGCGGAAGCCGGTACTGTTCGTTGGGGGACGGCTCTCGCGCGGCAATCAGATTCTCCGCATTGGCGGCGTCCACGGCGTGACGCGCCCGGATATGCGCGAGCACCGCGGCGTTCAGTGTCTGTGGCGGTTCGCGTTGAAATATAGCCTCCAGCAGCGGGCCGCTGCCATAGGCATCGCGCAAGCTGCCTCTTCACTTTCCAAAACGTTAGCGGACTACAAAGCGCCGCGCCGGTGCCTGAACGAACGTCCGCTTACGACGATCAAAACTCGAAAGCTGACGGCCGGGATTCCTTCCCCATTCACGACATCCATGACGGACGATCATTCGCCAAGCTCAGTGAGCGCGGGGGTCAGTAGTCAGTAAGCGGGGAAGGGCGCGCGAATGTCGACTTTTGGGTCAGCGCCGAGGAGGCGGCGTGGTGTCGTCGAAAGCACGAAGTTGCGGATGGGAATGGTAGTCATCTGACTGTTGGCGCCTAAAGCCGCCCTTTGGATCACCGAGGAAGGCCCGGCTAATATCACGCGGCAGGCGGACTTTCCTTTTTCGCGTTTTCGCCGCAAGTAACGGCTAGATGGCTCTCTCACCCGACTATTATTCTGTTCTAGGGGTGTCTTCGACGGCAAGTCGCGACACTATCCACACCGCGTGGAAAGCGCTGCTCCGTCAATATCACCCCGATGCCAATCATGGTGTGGATGTTTCGGCGCGTGCGAAAGAGATCAACGAGGCGTATGCCGTTTTGGGAAAGAAGGACGCACGCGCCGCCTATGATCGCACGCAGATCAGACCGTCTGCCCACGGAGCGACCGCGGACCGCCCGTTTCACCCCAGGAAAGCCGGCAGGCGCCCGATGCGACCTAACCCGTCAATGCAGCCCAGCGGTAGCTTCTCGCAGCCGCTAGAGACCAACGAATGGCTGATGGGCCTTTTCCTGTTGATCCTCACTGCCGCACCGATCGCTACAATCCTGGTTCTGTGGAATGAGGAATCCGGATTGGCATCTCCGGTTCGACGTAGCGTCGCCGCTCATCCCGTGCCTGAGCCTCCCGCAAAAGCCGTCCGCCGCTCATCGCGTACAAAACTCGGACTTGGACAGCCGGCTTCCTAACTATCGCCCGGTCGCGACATTCGAGTTCGCAGGGGCAGGCGTTGAAAGCGGTCGTAACGCGGAGATGAACGCGCGGCCGAAGTTATGAAGCTGGGAAGGGGGCGGGGACGCCTGAATATGGATCCTCTCAGCCATTGGTCCTTCTAAACTCTACCAAAACATTACGTCTCGATATCGCCCGATGTTGCGAAGCGCGTCACAGGGGGAATTGGTGGGCGATATCGCGCGGATGGTGCTAGACCTGCCGATCAACGGGAACGGGTTCGCGGCCTATGTCGGTCAGGTGCTCGGGCCCAATCTCCGCTGCGCCGATGGGGTGATCACGGATAGATTATCCAACCACAAGCGACAGCGCCCTCGTATTGATCGAGGCTGCGGGGGCCGGGATTGTGTTCCTCCGGCCCTACAGCTCCGACTTCAACCTGATCGAAAGGCCTTCGATCAACGGAGCCATTCTTCAGCCCGTCGCGGCCTCCGTCCTTGTCGGTGAAGTAGCTGAGCAGAAAAACGCTATCGTCGGGCAGCCGTGCAAAGACGGGCAGCGTCGTTCCGGCCATGCCACTACCCATGCCCGCCAGAGCCGTGCGTCGCGTCGTACGTCATGCGCGCTCCTTCTTCGAACACCGGGGCGATCTTGCGCCGTCGCCATCACTTCGGTCCGGTCGGATACCCTACCGTCGCGTCGGGACAAGCGCCTTGCGGATCGGCTCTACCCAACGATCCTTGTCGATGTCGTACAAGATAAAGTCGCTGTCGAACTGCCAATAGGCCCAGGGGAAGCCATGCGCCTCGGCTTCGCGGCGGACGGTCGCGGTGTAACGCGCGCGGGCCTCGATCGGCGTGCCGCTTTTCTCGTAGGCGCCGAACTCGCCCATCAGGACGGGACGATCGTTCGCGCGTGACCATGCACCGACCTTGTCGTAGTCGGCCTTGATCCGAGCCTCGTCGGCGGGCGTGAAGGGGACGTTTTTAAGTCCGGCCGATTCCGACGCCCAAGGCGCGCCCTGGTGGGTGAATTGGAACGGTTCGTACGAGTGGAAGGTGACGAGAATGTTCCGGTCGGATTTGGGCAGTTCGAGCGCAGGCAGTTCGTCCAGATTGTTCCAGCGGGTAGGCCCTATCACCAGCGTCCGGCCTGGATTGCTCGCCCGGACGACGGGAATGAGCCTGCGCAGCATCAGGTTCCACCGGGGACCATCCAATGGCGCGTGCGGCTCGTTCAGTAATTCGAATAATACGCTGTCGGGCGCGTCACGATACCGTGCGCCGATCTGCTTCCAGAACGCGATCAGCCTGGGTTCGCACGCGTCTGGCGCTTCCGAGCACAGGTTGAAATCGTGTTCGTCGAGAATGACGCTGAGGCCGGCGGCGGTGGCGTTCTTGACGATGCCATCGAGCGTCGCGAGCCACTTCGGATCGAGCCGGTTTGCGGCATCCATGTGTCTGAACGACTGGAGCACGACCCGGACGAAATCGAACCCGCCCTGTTTGATGATCCGGAAGTGGCGCGGCTTGAACCGTGCCTTTTGCGGATCGTTCCACAACGGGTCGTAGCCGACGATGTTCACGCCGCGGTGCAGCCGCGATGCGGTGCGCCACGCCGGGCCGGTCGGCATCGTCGTACGGTCGGACGTCTGCACCAACGCTTTACCGACGCCATCGTGCGAATAAGCGAGCGAAGGCGTGGCGAGGGCTACAGCCGTACCCAACACGTATTTGAAGAGCACGGATGTGTTCCTTTCGATAACGATCCGCACAGTGCAGCTCCCCGATGCGTAGGCGATGACAGGGAGCTGCAGACGTGGCGGCAATATTAGGCCTGCGCCGGGATCAGAACTTCATCCGCGTGGTCAGCGAGAATCGACGATCATTCTTGAAGTAACTGCGCGGCGCGCGCAGGCCCGCAGCGTTGATGACCGACTCCGTCTTCGTCGTGCTGTCGAGGAGGTTGACCCCCTGGAAGCCGATCTTGAAGTTGTCGTTGACCGAGTACAGGATCGTCCCGTCGAGCTGCCCGAACGCGCTGGAATAGATCGGCAGGAACGGGGCGATCTCGTCGCGGATCGTCAGCAGGTACCGCGAGCGCCAATTATAGGCGGCGCGCAGCGACAACGGGCCCATCTCGTAGAACAGCGCACCGTTGATCGTGTGGCGCGAGAGCCCTTCGAGCGGCAGGCGTGATACGTCGATCGTGGTGGTCGGCGAGGTGGCCTGCGCACCACGGCCCTGCGGGATGTTGGACGGATCGACGAAGGTATAGTTGGCCTGCACGCCGAAGCCCGACAGCAGCCCCGGCAGGAAATCATAGGTCTGCTGGTAGGCGACTTCGAAGCCCTTGATGTTGCTGTGGCTGTCCGCGTTCTGCGGCGCCACGAACAGCACGTTCTGCGTGATGCCGTTGTTCGTGATCGAGCGGGTTTGCGCGACGTTGGCAACGATGACGTTCGACAGATCCTTATAGAACGCCGCCACGGTCAACGACCCGACTTTCGCGAAATACCATTCCGCGGTGAGATCGAACTGGTTCGCCTCGACGGGTTTCAGGAAGGGGTTCGAGTTGCGGCTGCCGCCTTCGAGCTGGAACACTGAAAGGCCGCTGGTCGGTGCGATCAGGGTCGTGCTCTGCAACTGTTCGAAGCCTGGCCGCGAGATCGCCTTCGAATAGGCGAAGCGCGAGATCAGGTTCGGCGTGACGCCAACCTTCAGGTTGAAGCTCGGCAGGAAATGATCGAAGCGATTGCGTGTCGTCTGGTTGATCGCGGTCCCGTTGGAAAACGTCAGGACATCCTGCTGCTGTGCCGAGGTCAGACCGCAAAAGGGGCTCGTCTGTGCAGGCTGACCGCAGAAGGTCGCGACGCTGGCGGCGCTGCCGATGATCTGGTTGCGCGTCGGAAAGGTGAAGAAGCCGTTCGCCTTGTCCGTGGTCTGGATGTAGCGCAGGCCGATGTTACCCGAGACCTTCAGGCCGCCGAACAGATCGTTGCCCTGTGTGCCGAAGTCGAGCCGGGCATAGGCGGCCTTGGTCTCTTCGGAATTGGTGTAGACCTCGCTCGGCAGGAAGCTCGTGCCCGCGATCACACCAGCGCGCTGGCCAGCCGGCGTCCATCCGCCGGAATTCGCGCCCTTCTGATTGCGCCAGATCGCGTTGACCGCCTGCACCTGTGCGGCGACCGCATCATAGCTCGATGCTGCGTTCCCATTGATGTAGTTCGCACCAAGTTCGGACGGACCGTCACCACGGAACACGTTGTCGAAGCTGAACAAGCCGTAGCTGTTCGGATTGGTATCGGCGAAGGTTACGGGGCCGGAGCCATCCCAGACTTCGCTCAGCACGCCCCAGTTATACAGCGAGTAGCGCACCGTCTGGTCGCGATCGGCATAGCGTGCGCCGACCTTGGCTTTCTTTAGGAAGCTGTCGTCGCCGAAATCATAGGTCGCGTCCGCCTTGAACGCCCATTCATTGCCCTTGTTGTCCTCGAAATGGTCCATCGCCGCCCGGTAATAGCTGTTCGCCGGATCCGCGAAATACGCCTGCCTGTTCGCGCCGTTAGGGGCGAGGAAGCTGATGTCGGGCGTGTTCCCCGTAAGATCGAGCGCGACGTCGGCGAAGGTCGATCCATACACCGACATATCCGTCTGCTTCGTGGTCGATTTCACATATTGGCCATCGAAGTTGAACGCGAGCTTCTCGGTTGCCTGCCACTTTACGTTACCGCCGAAGTCGTTGGTGACCGCCCGCGTCTTCACGCCGCGATTGGCAAGCTGCGTGACCATGCCGCGCTGCTGACCGCCGGCAGGCACATAGCCGCGATCGAGCGAAATCGTACCGGTCTCGAAAAGACCGTCGTCGCCGAAGGTGTAGTTTGTGCCAGGCCGCGGCGCCGTTGCGCGGTCGATGCCGTCGGAGACGGTTTCCACCGTGCGCTCGCCCCAGGTCTGGCGTGCGTCGCTGCGGACGAACTGCAGCGTGGCGAGCAGCGACTTGTCGTTCGATTCGAACTGCAGCGCGCCGGCCGCACCGATGCGCTCGCGGTTGAAGTCCTGCGTGCGGACGCCGGCGCCCACTGGCGCGTAGGCCACCTGGCCCGGGGCAAGCCCTGCCAGGGTGTCGGTTTCGGTTACCCCGTCGCCGTTGATATCCTGCGATCCGTTGAAGCGGGCCTGGTAGTTGGTGACCTGCAAACCGTCTGCGCGGCTGAAGAGCTGCGAATACGACCCACCAACGAGCACACCGAAACGCCCGATGTTGGTGTCGAAGTTCCGCGAGGCGAGGCCGGAAATCGCGGGCGAGCCCTTCTTTGAAAAGTCGCCATAATTCATGTCCGCAGACACGTAGACGACCGGTTCCTTACTATCGAAGGGCTTGCGCGTGTTGAGGACGACCGTTCCGGCGATCCCGCCTTCGATCTGGTCGGCCGTCATGTTCTTATAGACTTCGACCGAGCCGAGCAATTCGGGCGAGACGTCCTGGAAGTTGAGCGCGCGGCCGCCATTGACCGAGAAGCTGTCGCGACCGTTGAATTCCGAGCGGACGTAGTTGAGCCCGCGAATGACGATCCCGGATCCCTCGACCGAGAAGTGATCGGAGTCGTTGCCCGCCGCAAAGCGGCTGATCGACACGCCGGGTACGCGCTGGAGCGCCTCCGTTACCGAGCGATCCGGCAGCGCGCCGATGTCTTCGGCGGTGATCGCGTCGACGACGGTGTCGGCATCGCGCTTGATCCCCTGCGAGTTCGCCAGGCTGGCGCGGATGCCGGTGACGACGATCTCGTCGCCGGTCGCGGCGTCGGTCTGGGCCGCCACGGGATCCTGCCCGGTTGCAGGTGTCCCCGTCTGCGCGTCGGGTGCGGCAGCGCCAGCGACCACCGGATCGGTCGAGCGCGAGATGCCGCCGTCCTGGCTGTTGGTCGTGGGGGCGGTAGGCTGGGTCACCGTCTGCGCGACGGACTGCGCACTGGCAGTGAGCGCCATGACGGACGCGCCGATACCTAGCGAGCGGACGAACGATAGCGATGCGCTACGCGAGGCGTTGACGTGCATTCAGACTCTCCCCAAGGCCGGCTTCAGATGTCCACCGGCTCTCTTTCCCGCAAAACGCGGGTGATTATGTCGGACTAGCCTCCGTTTCGCCGCGACAGCAATGGCAAACCTGCGCACCACGGCTTTAACTGTTTTGATTTTCGTTAGTCTGTTGCGTACAGGTCACACTGCCCCGACACGGTAATACCGTGCAGCCTTGGCAAGAGAGAGGAATGTGCCATCAACCCGCCGCAGCCCGTACCGATCAGGCCCGTACCGATCAGGCCTGTTCCGATCAGGGTCGTCATTATCGGCGGAGGCACGGCGGGCTGGATGACCGCTGCGGCCTTGGCCGCCGTCGCGGGACCGACCGTTGCAGACGTGCATCTCGTCGAGTCCGAGGAGATCGGCATCGTCGGCGTCGGCGAGGCGACGCTGCCGCATATCCGCGCGTTCAACACGCGTCTCGGGATCGACGAGGCCGAGTTCATGCGGGCGACCGGCGCGACGTTCAAGCTGGGCATCGAGTTCTGCGACTGGGCGCGGATCGGCGACAGCTATATCCATCCGTTCGGGGCCTTCGGGCATGACGTCGACGGGGTGGGATTCCACCATTATCTCAGCCGCGCCGGCCAGATCGCCACGCTTCCGGACTATTCGCTGCCGGTCGTCGCGGCGCGTCACGCGAAGTTCGCGCCGCCGCTGGACGATCCGCGATCGCTGCTGTCGACCTTCGGCTATGCGTATCAGTTCGACGCGACGCGCTACGCGCCCTTTCTCCGCGCGCGGGCCGAGCGGCAGGGGGTGACGCGCACCGAGGGACGCGTGGTCGATGTCGAACGAAGCAGCACGGGCGATGTCGTCGCGGTCGTGCTCGGGGATGGCCGGCGGATGACGGGCGACCTGTTCGTCGACTGCTCCGGGTTCCGCTCGCTGCTGCTGGGACAGGCCATGGGCGAGCCGTTCGAAGACTGGTCGCACTGGCTGCCCTGCGACCGTGCGGTCGCGGTCCCTTGCGCCGACGCGGGGACGCTGAAGCCCTATACGACGGCGACCGCGATGCCCGCCGGTTGGCGGTGGCGTATTCCGCTCCAGCACCGGGTCGGCAACGGTTATGTCTATTCGTCCGCGCATATCGACGATGGCGCGGCGCAGGACGCCTTGCTGCGGTCGATCGAAAGCACGTCGCTGGCGGACCCGCGCATGCTGCGCTTCAAGGCTGGCCGAAGGGCGCGTAGCTGGGTCGGAAACGTCGTTGGCGTTGGGCTGGCCGGCGGGTTCCTGGAGCCGCTGGAATCGACGAGCATCTATCTGATCCAGCTGGCGATCACCCAGTTGCTGGAGCTGTTCCCCGCCACGCCGATCTCGCCCGTCGACCGCGATACGTTCAACCGGGTGGTCGATCTGGAATATGACCGGATCCGCGACTTCCTGATCCTGCACTACCATGCGACGGCGCGCGATGATTCGCCGTTCTGGGATCATGTGCGGACGATGGCGGTGCCCGATACGCTGGCGGAGAAACTGGCGCTGTTCCGAAAGCGGGGGCGGGTGATGACCTATCGGGAGGGCGTATTCCTCGAGCCGAGCTGGATCGCGGTGTATCTGGGGCAGGGGGTGGTGCCGGCGGGATATGACCAGCGTGCGGATCGGCCGTCCGATGCCGCGCTCGCCCAGGCGCTGGCACGGTTGCGCACCGAAACGCGCGACGCGGTCATGACCATGCCCGATCACGCCGCCTATATCGCGCAATCGGGCGCGGCTGCGGCATGAGCGACAGGCGGATCGGAACGATCGCGGTGGTCGGTGACGGCGTTGCGGGCTGGAGCGCGGCGGCGGCGCTGAAGTCGCGGGTGCCCGATGTCTCGGTCGCGGTGATCCCGGTCGCGGACCTGCGTCCCGGATTTGTCGATCTGTTCGGCGGGGCATCGCCGTCGATCGGCGAGTTCCACACGGACATCGGGTTGGACGAGCGCGACGTCGTGGCGCGGACCGGCGCGGGCATCCGGCTCGGCACCCGGTTCTCGGGGTGGAGCGGCGCCGAGTATACGCACGCCTATGGCCCCGCCGGGATGCCTGTCGATGGAGTGCCCTTTGCCACGCTCTGGGCAGGTCTGGGGGGAATGGAGCCGTTCGACAGCTTCGCCCCGGCCGCTGCGCTGGCGGCAGCGGGACGGTTCATCCCGCCGCGCGGCGACATGCTCGGTGGCTATGCCAACGGGCTGCAGCTCGATCCGCGCGTCTATCGCCGGTTCATCGAAGCTTATGCCCGACATTTGGGCGTCGTGGTGACGGCCAGCGGGATGCGGCACGCGGAGGTGGACGGCCACCGCGTGACGGCGCTTCATCTCGACGATGGTGGGCGTCTGGAGGCGGATCTCTACATCGACGCGACCAACGGCGACGCGCGGCTCATCGGCCAGTTCGGCGACGATTGGCAGGATTGGTCGCCGTGGCTGCCGTGCGACAGCGTCGTTCAGGCGCTCGGGAAACCGGATGCCGCGCCTTTCGAACCTTTCCTGTCACCCCTGGAGCAGGTCGAAGCGATCGATGGCGGGTGGCGCCTGACGTCGTGCCTGCCCGGCAGAACCGATACGGCGATCGTTTACGCAAGCGGGGCGCGCCACGAACCGGGCGAGGTCCGGTGGTTCCAGAGCGGTAGGCGATCGCGCGCCTGGATCGGCAATGTCGTGGCGATCGGCGAGGCGCATTGCGTCGTGGAGCCGCTGGAAGCCGCCCCGCTGCACGTGCTGCACACGCAGATCGACCGGCTCGTCGCGTCGCTGCCCGATCGCGATTTCGACGCGGTCGAGCTCGCTTATTACAACCGCGAGACGGGGCAGGAGGCGGATCGCCTGCGCGATTTCCTGATCCTGCACTATGCGACGTCCGATCGACCTGAGCCGTTCTGGCAAGCCGCGCGTGACGTCGCATTGCCGCCGTTACTGGCCGAGACGCTGACGCTGTTTCGCGAACGGGGACGGTTGCCGATCCGCGATGGCGAGAGCTTCGATCGGGACAGCTGGCACGCGGTGCTGCTCGGGCAGGGCATCCTGCCGCAGCGCGGCGACGTGTTGGCCGTGGCGGTCGACCCGACACGCGCGCGCGCCGCGATGGCTGATTTTCGGGCGCGGTTGTCGACGGCGGTCGCCGCCGCGCCGACCCATCGCGCCTACCTGGCGAGCTTGAGGACGAACGCATGAACGAACACAGCATCCGCGAGGTCGTCATCGTCGGCGGCGGCACCGCCGGCTGGATGGCCGCGGCGGCGCTATCCAAGTTCCTCGGCAGCAGGCAGGGCGGGGCGGGGCAGCCGCGTATTCGTCTGATCGAGAGCGAAGAGATCGGCACCGTCGGGGTCGGCGAGGCGACGATTCCGACGATCGCGACGTTCAACCAGATGCTGGGCATCGACGAGGATGATTTCGTTGCGAAGACGCAGGGCACGTTCAAGCTCGGCATCGAGTTCGTCGACTGGCGGCGGATCGGCGAGCGCTATTTTCACCCCTTCGGCCAGTTCGGACACGATATCGAAGGGCTGAGCTTCCATCAGTTCTTCCTCAAGCTCGCCAAACAGGGCCAGTGCGCCGATATCTGGCATTATGCGCCGTGCGCGGTGGCGGCGGCGGCGGGGCGGTTCGCGCGGCAATCGCCCGATCCCCGGTCGCCCTTCGGCACATTGCCGTATGCGTTCCATTTCGACGCCGGGCTCTACGCCCGATATTTGCGCGCCTATGCCGAAGCGCGCGGGGTCGAGCGTATCGAGGGGCGGATCGTCGATGTCGGATTGCGTAGCGAAGATGGGTTCGTCGAGAGCCTGACGCTCGACGGCGGCCGGCGCGTCGAAGGCGAGCTGTTCGTCGATTGCTCGGGCTTCCGCGGCCTGCTGATAGAAGGCGCGCTGAAGACCGGGTATGAAGATTGGCGTCATTGGCTGCCGTGCGATCGCGCCGTTGCAGTCCCCACAGCGAACATCGGCGACCCGGCGCCGTTCACGCGCTCGACGGCGCGAAATGCCGGCTGGCAGTGGCGCATCCCGCTGCAACACCGCACCGGCAACGGCTATGTCTATTCGAGCGCGCATATTTCCGACGAGGATGCGGAGGCGACGTTGCTCTCCACCGTCGAAGGGCCGCCGATCGCCGATCCGCGCCGTCTGGCGTTCGTCACGGGGCGGCGCAAGCGGTTCTGGAACCGCAACGTGGTCGCGCTCGGCCTGTCCGGCGGCTTTCTGGAGCCGCTCGAATCGACCTCGATCCACCTGATCCAGACCGGGATCGCGAAGCTTCTCGCGCTGTTCCCGGATCGACGGTTTCTCCAGGTTGAGGCCGGCGAATATGATCGCCTGATGGGCAGCGCCTATGACGGCGTGCGCGACTTCATCATCCTGCATTATCACGCGACGACGCGGGACGATTCTCCGTTCTGGAACCATGTGCGGACGATGACCGTGCCCGACAGCCTGCGCCGAAAGACCGAGCTGTTCCGCGCGAAAGGCCGCTTCTTCCGCTATGACGACGAACTGTTCTCGCTCGCGAGTTGGGTCGCGGTGATGCTGGGGCAGGGCATCACGCCCGAAGGCTATGATCCGATCGTCGACGGCCTCGACGAATCAAAGCTCGTCGAGGCCGTGGAGCGGATGCGGCTGGGGATCCGCCAGACGATCGCGCAGATGCCGTCGCAATCGGACTATATCCGCGCGAACTGCGCCGCTATCTGAAACGCCGATCTAGCGGGTCGGGCACGCCGCGACCGGCCCATCGGCATGCGCCAGACGAACGTCGAAGATCGAGAGCGTCATTTTCCCCGCGGTCGAGATGATGAGAGGCTCGGTGATTTTGTGCGGATCGATCCCGGCGGCGACGAAGCATTTTAGCGGAATCGCCAAGGACTTCCATTCGCCGATCGGTGCCGCCTGTAGAATGCCGGTAATCGGGACCGTAGCGGTTTTGCCGGGGCCGGCCATCGAGAGCGCGACGGCGGACACGGGGCTCGCATCCGTTCGGAACTGGACGATCATGCTTAGTTCTCCATTCGCCTCGCGGGCGATGTCGAGCGGCGCGTTGGCCTCGATCCTGACGTCCGCCTCGTGCTTGCCTGTCCAGCTGAACCGCCGGGCGTCCTCCTGCGCATTGCGATCGATACCGGCGATCGTCAGCGCGCCACCCGGGCTCCGGCCGCTATTGCCGACGATGCGCGTCGATCCGCTGCTGCCTTCGCCGAGCGACAGGCTCCACGCTTCGGGGACGCGCCCCTTCGTGAAGAAGACGCCGCCCGCGTCGACCGCCATGCCGGCGGGACGCGTCTCGTCCAATGTGCCTACCACGGCGCGATCCGCATAGGTGAGGCCGTACCCGAATTTGAACAGCGGGTCGTAGTTCGGATCGCGGGCATTCAGGACATACTGGTCGGGACGCTTGGGCCATGAGAAGGACAGCTTGCCCCGGAAGTCGTGGACGGGTTTGCCGTCCTTGCCGGCGAACAGCACGTCGGCGACGCCCGCGCCTTCGCTCCCCGGCAGAAACGCCGCGACGAAGGCATCCGACGCGTTGAGTTCGGCATTCACCCACATCGGGCGGCCCGACAGGAAAACGGCGACGACCGGGATGCCCGCCGCTTTCAGTTTGCGGAGCAGCGCGACATCGCTCTTGTCGCCCGGTGAATATTCCAGGGTCGGTCGGTCGCCCATGAATTCGGCATAGGGGGTCTCGCCGAAGACGACGATGGCGGCGTCGGGTTTCGCGGTATAGGCGCCCGTCGGCGAGTAGGTGGCGGTACCGCCGCCGGCGCGTACGGCCTGGTCGATGCCGGTCCAGATCGACGTCGCATTGGGGAAGCCGCGCTTCGGCACGTCCGTGCCCTGCCAGGTGATCGACCAGCCGCCCGCCTGCTGCGCCACATCGTCGGCGGCGCTACCGGCGACAAGAATATTCGCCTTGGGCTTGAGCGGCAGAACACCCCCGTTGTTTTTGAGCAGCACGAGCGATTCCTGGACGGCCTGGCGTCCGATGGCATGCCCTTCCGCCGAGCCGATCAGGCCGAACTGTCCGGCATAACGTCGCGTCGAGGGCTTGCCCGCGGTAAAGCTCCCGGCGAGCATCTTGACGCGCAGGATACGACGAACCGCGTCGTCGAGACGCGCCGGCACGATTTCGCCCGACTTAGCTTGCGCCAGCGTGTTGCGGTACAGCGCCTTCCAGTCGCCCGACATCATGAACATATCGAGGCCGGCATTGATTGCGGCCGCGCAGCTTTCGTTGGTACACCCGGAGATCTGGCCGTGTGCATTCCAGTCGCCGACGACGAAGCCGTTAAAGCCCATCCGGCCCTTCAGCACGTCGGTCAGCAAGGTCTTGTTGCCGTGCATCTTCTCGCCGTTCCAGCTGGAAAAGCTCGCCATCACGGTCAAGGTGCCGGCTTCGATCGCGGGTGGGTATCCCGCCGCGTGAACGTCGCGCAGCACGACCTCCGAGACTTTGGTATCGCCCTGATCGCGCCCGCCCGTGCCGCCGTCGCCGACGAAATGCTTGGTGGTCGCGATGACGTGGCCTGGCGTCATGAAATCTGGCGAACCCACCTTGCCCTGGATGCCGGTAACGACCGGGCCGGCATAGCTGGCGACCACGCCCGGCTCTTCGGAATAGCTTTCGTAGGTGCGCCCCCACCGATCGTCCTGCACGACCGCGAGTGTCGGTGCGAAGCTCCAGTCGAGCCCGGCCGCCGCCGTCTCGAGTGCGGTGATGCGGCCGATCTTTTCCATCAGCGCGGGATCGCGGGCCGCTCCCAGCCCGATATTGTGCGGAAACAGGGTGGCGCCGACGATGTTGTTGTTGCCGTGAACCGCATCGGTCCCCCAGATCGTCGGGATTTTCGGCCGACCGTCGGTGCGCTGCATCGAGGCGTCGTAGAATGCGTCGGCCAGCTTCAGCCATGCCGCCGGCGGTGCCAGTTCGTCGTTGTTGGGCGCCGAATTCCCGCCGTTCAGCACCGAGCCGAGCTTGTAGGTCTTGAGGTCTTCGGGCTTTACGGTCGCGATATCGGCCTGGATGATCTGCCCGACCTTGTCCTCGATCGACATGGCAGCAAGGATGGCGCCGATCCTGGTTTCGAGCTTGGGATCGAGCGCGGGCTTCGCCGCGACCTTTGCCCATGTCTCGGCATGCGCGACGGGAGAGAGCGAAACCGGCCCCGTCTGCGCGATCGCCGTGGTGCCACCCAGCAGCGCCAGGACGCTGGCGACCGAAAGCTTCGTCTTCATCATTCTCTCCCCGGTTCCCGTCTTGCGGGATTGGTCGCGTTTCAAACCACTTGGGAGGCGTCGTCAATCAATATTAATTTTGATTTTCACGACAC
Organism: Sphingomonas sp. Leaf38; assembly: GCF_001421825.1. Lineage (NCBI taxonomy): Bacteria > Pseudomonadati > Pseudomonadota > Alphaproteobacteria > Sphingomonadales > Sphingomonadaceae > Sphingomonas > Sphingomonas sp. Leaf38. Next base: position 218,782 of record NZ_LMLD01000011.1, read on the forward strand.
GCGATCAGTCGCGCCCGACGTTCATCAGAATGGCGTCCGAGGGCAGCATGAGATCGCTGAACGGCAGCAACGCCGCGCCCACCGCCGGTGCGTCGGCGGCCATCGCGGCACGCCGGATCGGCGCGATCGACGGCATATCTGCGGCGTAGCCGGCAAGCGCGTTCGTCAAGGCCGCGACCAAGGCATCGATCAGCGGTTCGGGCAAACGACCTCCCACCAGCACCGCCTGTGGATTGATAAGGCAATTGATCGCGATCATCGGATCGACGAGCATCTCGGCAGCTTCGGCAATCCACGCGTCGATGACGGTCTTCGCACGAACGTCCTCCAAGCCTAGTGCACCAAGAGTTCCACTTTTGCATCCGGCGCCCGACAGGCGATCGTACAAAGCGGAAAGCGACACGCGGCTTTCGATCGACTTTCCGCTCGAGGCGGGAACCCGGCTCAGAATATAGCCGACCTCCCCGCTTCTGGCGGACGCGCCCCTGTAATAGCTTCCATCGATCACGAGTCCGCCGCCAAGCCCTGCACCGATCAGCAGGTAAAAGAAATTGTGGCAATTGCGGCCCGAACCGAACTCCAGTTCGCCCAACGCCGCAGTTGCGGCATCGTTGTCGACATGCAGCGGCCAAGGCATCAGGTCCGCCAGCAAGCCTGCGACGTCGAGGTCGTTCCACACGGAGTAGCCAGCGGGCTGATCATGAAAGCCAGCTTTGCTGAATGGTTCGGGAACCGCGATACCTGCGCCGACGATCCGGTCGACGATCACGCGAGGGTCGTCGCAGCAGGTCGTTACCGCCTCGGCGACAAATGTTCGGACCTGGTCGGGAAGGGCATAGGCGATGTCCTGCGACACGCGCGCGCGGACATTTCCCGCCAGATCGAGAACGACGAAGGTCAAATGGTCGCGGTCGATGTTGATGCCGATGCCGAACGCACCATCGGGATCTATTGCCAATTGCACGGCAGGCTGCCCGCGCCCCTGTTGCAGGCGTCCGACGATCTGGACCAGGCCCGCGGCGATCAGGCGGCGGGAAATCGTTGCGATCGTCGGCGGCGTCAGACCGGTCACCGCGACCAGTTCCTGCCGGGTCGTCACGGCGCGCAGGCGGATCGCCTGCAACACCACGCGCTGGTTGTAATCCGCCGCGCGTTCGAGGTTCGTACCGGACAGGCTGACGGTCAGCCGGGCGTGTCGCCGGTCGGTCATGCTCGTCGTCCCAGTCCCCGCTGGAGGAACTCGCGCATGAGCGCCGTTCTGTCGGGGCTGCTGGGCCCCAGGATACCGCGTGCATGGGCCGGCAGGTGGTCCGCGTCGGCCGCGTCGGCGTCGAACACATAATGATCGAAAAATGCCCGCCAGTTCCGGCGCTCTGCGGCCGGCCGATTTCGGATGGCGAGCATCGCATAGATCAACGCTTCGAAAGCGGACGCATCGTTCGGTGGGCTCCACCAGTAATTGACGAGCAGGTTAAAGCGCTCGGTCGAGCGGACGTGATGCCACCACATCGTCGGCACATAGATCGCGTCGCCGGGCGCCAGCACCGCCGATCGCGCGGTTCCGACTGCCAGGGCATAGCGTGGGAAGCGGTCCAGGTCGGGTGCCAACGGGTCGACCATGCTGACGGGCTGGCCGGAAATCGTGTTTTCCAAAGGCCCGACATACAGGTTCGCGACCTGTTCGGGGGGAAACAGCGTAAAGCTGCGATGGCCCGCAGTCACGCAGGCGATGTTGTCCGCGGTGTCGTAATGCGTCGATACCGTCACCGCATTACCGATCCACAACCTGGGGGATGTCGTCGGCGGGAGCAGCGGCATCGGGTTGTCGGCGGCGAATGTCGGGAAGTGTTCCACCGCGGATGCAGCGCCACTGTAGATTGATGGACCGGTTCCCGACGTCAGATCGCCGAGCAACATATCGGCCACGGCACGGAAAGGCGCCGTCCCGCGGTCGAAGTTGAAGCCGTTCATGTCGTCGCGGTAAAAGAATTTGCCGGCAATGGCGGGGGCGCCGACATAGGTAGACAGCGGCGTGCCCGAGTCATGCGACGCCAGATAGGCGACCAGGTCGCGCTCCGTACGCGATCCTGCGAGGGTAGCCGGCCAGTCCGCCACCAGACCGCGGAGTACCGCGGGTTCACCCATCGGTACAATCTCAGTCTCGAAAATCCGCCTCGTGACGCCGTGCCATTCGCGGACTGGTTTACCGATCGTATCCATGCGGCTGCTTTGCCTTGCTTATCCCGGAAACGAAAGGCTGGAGCGCGCGCCGCTACCACGTTCTTCGACTTCCTGCCCGGACCGTTGCGCGGTCTCGGCGCGCAGGCCAACCTCACCTATATCGACGGCGAGCAGATTGTGCCCGCGGCCGCCAATCTCGCGGGCGGGCGCAATACGGTGCCGGGCGTTTCGAAATACAGCTTCAACATCATCGGCCTGTACGAACTTGGTCCCGCAAGCGTGCGGTTGGCGTATGATTACAGGAGTGCCAACGTCGATGGCCTCGGTGCTCCCGGCGTATTCACCACGGTCTATTCGGATGCGGTAGGTCGCCTCGACCTGCCTGCAAGCTACAACGTGCACAACCATGTCACCCTGACAATGGATGCCACGAACCTGCTTCGGACGCCCGACCATAGCAAGGTGAAGTCGCGGAAATACCCTCGCGACGTTCGCTGGGAGGCGAGGCTGCTGTCTGCCGGTGTGCGCTTCCGCTTCTGGAGCAACCACAACGCGAATGAGTTTGGCGACCGGCAATAGTCTGACATAAGCAGTCGTTCGTCGGCAGGAGGACCTGCAAGGGAGAATATATGCGACATGGCCTGACCTCAGCGGCGGTGTTTGTCTTGATCGTAAGCATCGGGCCCTCGATCGCGCAGGCATTGCATCGGTCAGCCGCACCGTCACCCGCCGGTGGGCAGTCTGTTCCCGCGAGCGGGCGGGGCGGCGATGCGCCGTTCCGTGTTGCAGACGGCACGGTGTCGATCTCCGATGTTGGGGGTAGGGTCTCGCCGATGCTCGAAAGGCAACCGGCCTCGCTTCCCCCAAAGGCCGGTGTCGCGGCGGATGGCGCGGTGCCGGCAGCCGCGCCTCTCGACCTGCCCGTTGCAGCCGCACGTACACCGGGCAAGGCCGTGAAGGAGGCCTATCTTTTCGTCTACTTCACAGGGGATTCGATCGATGGCGAAAAGCTGCGGTTCGCCATATCTGACGGCAACAACGCGTTGCAGTGGCAGGATCTGAACCACGCCAAGCCGGTGTTGGAATCAACATTCGGTACGCGCGGACTGCGCGACCCCTTCATCATGCGCTCGGCGGAAGGAGATCGATTTTTCCTTCTGGCAACCGATCTCTCGACGGGGCGCACCGGGTGGGGGGGCGCCACCGACCGAGGTAGCAGCTATCTCGAAATATGGGAATCCGCCGATCTGGTGCACTGGGGCAAGCAACGCCACGTCAAGGTAAACACACCGCGTGCGGGCATGACGTGGGCACCCGAGGCGAGCTACGATCCAACGATCAGCGCGTACGTGGTATATTGGACGTCGACTATGTTCAAGGACGCTGTCCGGACCAAGGCCGATGACAACGGACCGCAGATCCTCATGTCGACGACCCGCGATTTTCGTAGCTTCACCACGCCCGTGCCGTGGCTGAAGGCCGCCGACGTGCCCGGCCTCGTCCGAAACAAGGGAATGATCGACGCCACGGTGTTGAAGGACGGCGACGACTATTTCCGCTTCGTCAAAGGGACACAGGCACAGGGCTGCGCATCCGCTGACATCCTTGGCCAGCGCTCGACATCGCTGCGAGCGGCCGGCACCTCTGGTGAATGGTCCGTGATCGCGCGCTGTATCGGGCGGACAGCCGGCACGCCCGAAGTCGAAGGGCCGAGCGCATTCGTGGCGAATCCAGGCGATACCGGCGGTTTTCGCTATTATGTGTGGGTCGATAACTACGGCGGCGTCGGCTATATTCCGCTTGGGACAAACTCTCTTTCAGGAGATGTCCGCTGGACGTACCCAAAGAGTTTTCGGCTACCGGCCTCTCCCCGCCACGGCTCCGTACTCGCGATTACAACAGGCGAGCGCGAAGCCCTTGCCGCTCGATGGGGCGTTTCCGATGTGCCCTCCAAGGCCTCTCCGGCATCGGCTAAAACTGAAGGCGATGAATCTCGACTGATGGGCGAAGCCTGGGTCGTTCCATCCGTTGTGGCATCCGACACCAGGTTGCCGGCGCCGGCCGGCGCGCGCGTCGTTTGGGCCTCGGACTGGCCGGGTCTGCATGGGGGAGTCCTGACGAACGGTGGCGCAGAACCGGTAACGATGCACTTGACCGGGACCATCGTGAAGCCCGCAGGCGGATCGATCGTGAAGCGCTTCACGGTGCAAGTACTCGGGCGCGATATGCAACTCCTGTACGCCTATGGTCGTACGCCCACGAGCGCGCACGACGCCAATCAACCCGTCATCGCGCGCAGCGTGCATCTCGCGCTTGGGGGCGATGGAGCCGCGCCGATACCGCTCAACGAGAATTATGGCGTGATCTTCGCCAGGGGCGAGCACACCGGCGTCGATCACGTGGCACTGCGCGGTATCGTCGATCCGTCCCTGTTCTATTTTGCCGATGGAAGCCTTGGCGTCATCGGGACGCAAGTGCAGATGACAGCCACCGCGGATCCTTCGCAAACGTCCGCCGCCCTCGTCTTCAAGGCCGATCCCGTGACACCGGGAAATTTCACCGAGTTGGGCTTGGTCGATCTGCAGACGACGGGTGGGGTCGTCAAACCCATGGCGGTGTGGGACTCGTCGGCCCGCCGCTACGTCGTGGCGTGGCGGGATCGCGCCGGCGACGCGCGCTGGACGACGGTCGAGGATCTGGCTCGGACGCAGAAAATTGTCACGCCCTTCTATCCTGGCGATGGTGGCCGCGTTTCGCGGATAGTTTCGACCGGTAACGTGGGCGCGACACGGTCAGGTCTTGTCGCGACGATCTTCGGGCATGCAGCGGACAGCGCGCGTGCGAACCTTCCCGATGCCGAGGCTGCGAGCAGTCTTCCCGTCAGTGGCCAAACCGCGAACGCCCTCGCGCATCGGTTCGGGCGCGTCGTCAACACGGCCGCGACGGTCGATGCACAAACGATCGCCGCAGGTGATATTGCTGCGGCAACGCGCGCCCGCGTCCGGCTGACGTACTCAGATGGATCGACCGCAACGCGCGGGGTCGACTGGGATGCCGACGACCTTCGGCGTCTGGCTCGGGCCCGCGGTGGCACGCATGCGATTCGGGGAACCGTACGCCTGCCGGTCTACCCGTCGATCTTCGCGTATAATCGGGCGGATCCGACCATCTTTCGCTACGATCATGCCGGCATCAGCCAATATCTGTTCGTTGCCACCGACGACACCGGCAACGACAATGTCGGATCGGTTCATCTACCCCTGCGCACGGCTGACAGCATCGCCGCGCTGGCCGATGCCAATGGCGGCAGAAAGCTCGAGGTGGACCTTCTCAATCGCACCACGAGGAAAGACCGCACCGCAGAAGGGCGGGTGATCGCCGGCTGCTACTGGGCACCGGAACTGCACGAGATAGGCGGCCGGCTCAGCATCCTGTTCGCGCCGTGCTTCAATCCGGCCGACGACCAGTCGAGCGAACGGGGCGATTGGTCCACCGTCGATGCGCATGTGATGCAGCTTCGGGAAGGCGGAAATCCCAGCAATCCTGCCGACTGGTCGAAGCCCGCCGCCGTTCGCAAAAAGGATGGCTCACCGCTCGGTCGGGCGGCGTTCCAGAAGAATATCAGTCTGGATATGTCGTATTTCGAGGCCGATGGACAAGGCTATTACACTTGGTCGCAGCGATATCTATCCACGTCGGCGACGCTCGGAGATCCGTTGACCTGGATCGCCAAAGTCGATCCCGCTCATCCCGCGCGTCTGACGTCAGAACCAAGGCCCATCATCGTTCCCGATCTCTCGTTCGAGGAGAATCTGGCCGAAGGCGCTTTTGCCACTCTCCACGACGGACGCGTGACGCTGGCCTATTCAAGTTCGGGTGTCAGCCCGACCTATGTCGTCGGCGGGGTATGGGCCGACGCGCATGCCGATCTCACCGACATCGACGCTTGGCACAAATATGGCGCGCCGCTTCAAAAGAGCATGCCGATGCCGCCGGGCGTTACGGATTATCGTGCCTATGAGCAGGGACCGGGACATGGCGCGTTTACCACCGATGCGGACGGCACCATGCTGTATGTTTACCACAGCTGGGGCGACGGCGTGGGCGGCAATGGCCGTGATACACGCGTACGTCGTGTCCACTGGGCTGCAACCGGCCGGCCCATCCTCGACATGACCGCCGAAGAAGAGGTCGCGCCGCAAAATCGAGCCGTCACCATGATGGTCACGGCCACAACGCCGACCAGATGATAGGATGTCAAAACGCTTTTCCGTATCGGGCGCGATCAGCGTCCGGCGCTGCATGATCCTCGCACGACCTTCCGGGTGAGCAACACCGTCACGATCGCGCGTGGCGGTACGATCGTGCCTGCCATGCAGTTGGCAACATTTTTCGAGTTGGTGAGGGCCATCTGTGCAGGCCAGCCGCGTGGGAGATCGAGCGCGCGGGGGTTCAGTCCATCATTGACATGGACGAGCACACCCTTTTCCCGTCGGGAGAGATCGCGCCCGCCGTGTCGAGATCGTCGACCGCGATCAGTTTGTAGCCGGGTTTGATGTAACGGCTGAACTGCGCCACCGCCCAATAATTGCGCATAAGATAAATCTGATCATGCAGGTGGCGGGCAAATGCACGTCGGTTTCGATCAGCCCCCAATTCGATCCGGCTCCGGAATGCCCCGTGGTTCCGGCGGCCTGCCAGAAAGTCCAGGCGGCGGTTTGCAGCCGTTCAGGTCGAGCACTATGTGCGCGGCGAATGCGAGCGCGGACGGCATGCCTTCCAGATCCTGCGGGTCCTTGTCGAGCGGCGTATCATTCTCGCTCATCGAACATGATCTCGATACGGCTACGGCGCCTGTAGCGGCGTTTGTCGTATTTGACGGGCTCGAGCCGAGACCTCCGACCTAGGATGCGTGGCTAGATGCCCTTTGCCCGCAAGGCATCCCTGAACCAGTCGTCGTCGTAACCGCGGCCGCCGAGCAGCGATTGCGCCTCGGGCAGATCGTCGAGCAATGCGGCCGCACCGATATAGTCGCTGACCTGTCTGGCAGTCATGAAGAAGCTGAGCGGCGGGCCGTTTGCGTCGGTCACGGCATGGAGCGTCGTGTTCATGACGAGCCGCTCGCGTTCATCGTGATCGACTATTGCGTTGCCGGGTCGGGCGCTGTGAAATTCATCGCCAGCGCGCGCGGGGTGCGGCCCAATCTGCCGATTCTGTTCATTAGCGGCCAGTTCAATCTCACCGGCGTCGCGCACGAAGCCGTGCTGCTCAAGCCATTTCTCCCCGAGCAACTGTCAAAGGCCGTGCTGGATATGGTCGAACGGTCACAACGCCTCGACGCGCGTGATGCGTCGCTCGATAGCATGGCCGCGCGGTTCAAGTCCGCCGTCCTCAACCGCGTGCTCACGCAGTGGCGAGGCGAGCGATCGGGCGAGACGTTGCCGGCGCTAAACCGCGTGCCCATCACGCGTGACGAACGGGATTTCGTCGCCGAGGTCGTGGTCGATCAGACGTACGTGCCGATGACCTTCGAACTGGTACAGGTCGGCGCAGAACTTAGCCGGCGGGCCGAAACCGATTTCACGTGGTGGCGGATCGATGGCACCGGCGACGATAGCGAGATGACGCAGGAAGGGGCGTATCGGCGCTGCGTGCGATCGCGAAAGCCCACCTACGACTTTGCGCGTTTCGACTTCGGATCGGAAGACACCTCCTTTTTCGAACGGCTTTTGCTCCCCTGTTCCGAAGACGGAGCCGAAGTCACAAGTTTGATCGCCGTCGTCAATTTTGACGAGACCGATCCTGCAGAGGGGCAATAGGCCATGAGCGTCCGCTTCGATCAACCGGACCTCGCACGGGCTGTCGAGCGGCTCGAGGTCAAGGAGATCGATGCGCTGCCCTTCGGCGCGATCCGGCTCGATCCCAAGGGGGCGGTCGTTCTGTTCAGCGAAGCCGAGGCGCGCCTCTCCGGTTTTGGTGCACGCCCCCGGATCGGCCTGAACTTCTTCACCCAGATTGCCCCCTGCATGAACACCGAGAGTTTTCGATCCGCCGCCGAACGCGCGGTCAGTGTGGGTACGTTCAATGCCGAGTTCACGCATATCGGCGATTTCGACGACCGCGACCGCGAACTTACGGTGAAGATCCAGTCGGCCAGCGATGGTGGGATGTGGATTTTCCTGCGACGGGAAAGCTAGAGCCGCGATGCAGTCCGTGGCGGACGGAAATCCGGGCTTCACGACCGCGCCCTTCGATCGAGGGACAGCACTGGCAAATCCCCGCTGTCCTTGGTCCGTTGCACCCGCGGCTTCGGTATCGCCGTCGAGCATATCGGCGTGACGGTAGATTGGCCCGATGATCGCATAGGCCAAGCCGTGCGCCGGTGTGCCTGGCACGTGCCGCTGCGATATCCATCTTATTCTGTGGCCCATGAGAGAGGGGCGAGCCGACCTTGGTCTCGCAGTATCCGGGCCTGAATTCTCGGGACCTTGTAAAACCATGCGGTTTGCCGCGGCGAATCCTCCGGTGTCGATCATTGCAGGAACGCGGGGTGGCGGGTAGCGCTGGGGCGTAACCGATAGGACGATGCTGTGATGCTTACCAAGCGCGCGTTTGTAGGACTGCTGATGGCGGGCACGACGCTGCCGCTGATCCGGCCCGTGATCGCCAGCGCGGCGACCGGTCCCGCCAATGACGATGCGCGGCTCCTGCGCTTTCTCGACGCCGCGTTCGATGCCAGTGTCGCGCTCAGTCCCGAGACGCAGACCAGCCTCGGCCTGAAGACCAACTATGACCGGCTCGACGATTATACCGACGCTGCCGCGCGGCGCGCGCAGGCGTTGGCGGATGCGCAACTCGCCGACCTGCACCGCAGTTTCGCGGTCGATCGGCTCGGCCCCGACGCGCGGCTGAGCTACCGCCTGTTCGAGGCACAGGTCGCCACGGACCGGCGTCAATTCGCGTTCCGCGACTATGTCTTTCCGGTGTCGACGAATGGCAGCCCGGCGGGCAATATTCCGGTGTTCCTCATCAACCAGCACAGCATCGCCACGGTGGCCGATGCGCAGGCGTACGTGGCGCGGGTGCGCGATTCGCTGCGTGTCATGCGGGAGGTCGCCGCCACCATGCGGAAGCAGGCGGCCAAGGGCATCGTGCCGCCAAAGATGGTGTTCGCGCCCGCGCGTGGCGATGCGCGCCAGGTGATCACCGGTGCGCCGTTCGATAGCGGCGCGGACAGCAGCCTGCTCACCGATTTCAAGGCGAAGGTCGGCAAGCTGGCCGTGACAGACGCCGTCAAGACCGCGCTGATCGGGGATGTCGTCGCGGCGCTGAAAGGCCCGTTCCGGCAGGGCTTCGACCTGCTCTTTGCCGCGCTCGACGAGATCGAGCCGCTCGCCAAGGGCAATGACGGCGCCTGGAGTTTGCCGGGCGGCGACGCCTATTATCAGGCGCGCCTGGCCTATTACACCACCACCGATATGACGGCGGAGCAGATCCATCAGCTTGGGCTGGATCAGGTGCGGTCGATCCACGCCGAAATGACCGCGGTCATGACGCGGGCGGGCTTTGCCGGATCGTTGCAGGACCTGTTCACCGCGCTGCGGTCCGACCCGAAGTTCAAATATCCCAACACCGATGCCGGCCGCCAACTCTACCTCGCCGATGCGCGTGCCGCGATCGCGCAGACGATGGCCGCCGCGCCGCGCTTCTTTCGTCGCCTGCCAAAGGCCCCGCTCGAGGTCAGGGCGGTCGAGACCTGGCGGCAGGAGACCGCCGCGGTCGCCTTCTACGACCAGCCCGCGCCCAATGGCTCGCGGCCGGGCATCTTCTACGTCAATCTCGCGGACATGACGCAGGTGCAGAAGACGCAGGTCGAGGGGATTGCGCATCACGAAGGCGCGCCAGGGCATCACTTCCAGATCGCCCGCGCGCAGGAACTGACGGGCGTGCCCAAGTTCCGCCGCTTCGGCTATTATGGCGCGTACACGGAGGGTTGGGGCTTGTACTCGGAACGGCTCGCCAAGGAGATGGGCGCGTATCGCGATCCCTATTCGGAACTCGGGATGCTGGCGCTTCAGGTGTGGCGCGCGTGCCGGCTGGTGCTCGACACGGGGATGCATGCCAAGCGCTGGAGCCGCGATCGGGCGATCGCCTATTTCACGCAGAACGCGCCGCTCTCGGCGCGCGACGTGGTCAAGGAGGTCGATCGCTACATCAACAACCCCGGCCAGGCGACGAGCTATATGGTCGGGCAGCAGCGGATAGCGGCGCTCCGGCGCAAGGCGGAAGCCGCACTGGGCGCGCGCTTCGACATCCGCGACTTCCACGAGGTCGTGCTGGCGCATGGCGCGCTGCCGCTCGGCGTGCTGGCCGAACAGGTCGATGCGTGGATCGCCGCGGCCTGAGACTGCGGTCGCGTGGCGGATCCGGCACGCCAATGTCTGAAAAACTCGGGGACCAAGCGGCGGCGGCGGGTGACACGAGAGATGCCCGACGCCACCGCCCGATCGCCCGAACCGACGATCAGCTGACCGGCACCCCGCCGGTCACCGCGATCACCGCGCCTGTCATGTAGCTCCCCTCGGCAGACGCCAGGAGGACATAGGCGGGGGCAAGTTCGGCGGGCTGACCGGCCCGACCCAGCGGCGTATCCTGGCCGAGCTTCTCTAGTTCCTCCGTCGACTTGGCGATCGGTTGGATTGGGGTCCAGATCGGGCCGGGTGCCACGGCGTTGACGCGGATGCCCTTGGCGATCAGCAGATTGGACAATCCGACCGTCAGGCTGGAGATCGCGCCCTTGGTTGCCGCGTAGACGATCATGCTCTTGGTCGCGACCTTGGCCTGCTCGCTGGTCGTGTTGATGATCGCGGCACCGGGCTTCATGTGCGGCGCCGCGGCCTTGGCGAGACGGATCATCGCGAACACGTTGGCGGCAAACGCGGCCTGCATCTCGTCGTCGTCGATGCTGTCCAGCTCTTCGTTCATGGTCTGCTGCGCGGCGTTGTTGACCAAGATGTCGAGCCCGCCGAGGTCTGCCACCGTGCTGGCCACCAGCGCGGCGCAGTGATCGCGGTCGCGAATGTCGCCGGGGATCAAAATGCAGCGCCGCCCCGCCTTTTCGACCCAGGCCTGCGTATCCTCGGCATCCGCCTGCTCGACCGCGAGATAGGAGATCGCGACGTCCGCGCCCTCCCGCGCATAAGCTATTGCGACCGCTTTGCCGATGCCCGAGTCGCCGCCGGTGATGAGCGCCACCTTGCCCGCGAGCAGACGCTTGCCGACATAGCTGTCCTCGCCATGGTCGGGTTTGGTCTTCATGTTCGCGACGAGCCCAGGACTTGGCTGCTGCGGTTCGCCAGGAAAGCTGGTCGGATGGATGTTGCGGGGATTTACCGTCATGAAGCGTGTCCTACTGGTTTGCTGATCGAACAATTCGACGACCGTTAAGTGCCGCTCGTTTCGACATAAGGCCCGACGGCAACGACCCGCGCATGTCGATCCGGCGCGCTAGGCCGTCATCGAGGCGACCGTCGCCGCAACGAGGGGCTGGGCCTTGCGCCGTCGCACTGGTCGCGACGTCCTCAATCGCCGGACTCCAGGAACCGGTCGGCGGTACGCAGCGACAGCGCCATGATCGTCAGCGCGGGGTTCGCCGCCAGCGCGCTGGGGAAAATAGAATTGTCGCAGATCAGCAGATTGGGAATGTCGAAGCTGCGACCGTCCGCGTCGACCACCGCCTCGCCGCCGTCATGCCCCATGCGACAGGTGCCGATGGTATGCGCGGAGCGATCGACGGCGAAGATGTCCTTCGCGTCCGCCGCCGTCCAGATGTCGGTCAGCGTGCGACGGGCGTGGCGATCGATCGCGTGTTCGTTGGCATGGTAGCTAAAGTCGATGCGCGCCTTGCGGTGGCCGAAGGCGTCGGCCTCGTCGGCAAGCGTCAGGCGATTGTCCGGATGGGGAAGGCATTCGCCGTTGATCCCGATCCCCGCCAGCCGATTATAGTTGCGCAGGATCGTCTGGAGTCGTTCGCCCCACATGCCGGCGCCGCGCGCGAGACCCGTGGCGAGAGTGACCGGCAGTACCCCCAGGCTCTGGATCAGGTAACCACCGGCGCAGTCGGCATCGCCAGGCCGCAACATATCCTCGCTGATGAGCGACGACGGATAGCCGCGGTTCATCCGCATATCGGCATCGAACCGGCCCCAGACCTGGGTGGCGACATGCGCCATGAAGTTTCGCCCGACCTGACCGCTCGAATTGGCGATGCCGAGGTTGAGCAGCAGGCGCGGTGTTTCGACGCCACCTGCGCACAGGAAGACCGCGGAACAGCGCTGTCGACGCTCTTCACCATCCTGCAGATAGACGACGGCGTTGATCCGGCCGCTGCCGTCGAACTCGAACGACAATACCCGGCACCCGGCGCGGATTTCGGCACCATGCGCCGCGGCGAGCGGCAGGTACGTGGTGTCCATGCTCGTCTTGGCGGCGTTGCGACAGCCTTGATGACAGGCGCCGCAATTCACGCAGGCCTGCCGCTGTCCCCAATGCGGTTGATCGCGATCGCGCGACACCAGCGCGGCGGGTGCGTCGGTCGCGGTTATGCCGACCGCCGCGCAGCCACGTGCCATCGCGTCGGCTGCGGCATTGCGCTCCACCGGTGGATACTCGTAGTGGCGGTCCTGGTCCCAGGGATACCGTGCCGGCCCCGAAACCCCGGTGAACTGCTCCACTTCCTCGATGTAGCGGATCAATGCGGCATGATCGACTGGCCAGTCCGCGCCCTCGCCGGTCAGCGTCTTCAACTGCAGATCGCGCGGGTCGGGGCGGGGGCAGAAGGCACCCCAATGCAGCGTCGACCCGCCGACGCCCATGCCCGAATTGTTCGCGCCGAACGCGGTGGGGTTCGCACCACCGCTCAGTCGCTCCTCCATCCAGTAAATGTCGGCCGCGACCTCGTCGGCGACATGCTCGTCCGGGTGGAACGCACGCCCGGCCTCAAGCGCAACGACCGACAGACCCGCTTTAGCGAGACGCGCGGTGAGCGGCGCGCCACCGGCGCCCGTGCCGATGACGACCGCATCGACGATGTCCGTCGTGGCATTGCGAGCGCCGGCAGTGCGAAGGGGCATCATGCCGCGCGCTCCGGTGCGGATTGCCAGCTTTCCACATCGTCGGCGGCGGTGCGCGTGTACCCCTGCTTGCGATGCGCATCGCCGCCCACGGCGAATCCATCATAGCCGATTGCGGCCATCGTCGTCGGCAACGACATCCAGACGCGGACAACCTCCGCGCGAACGTCCTCAAACCATAACTTCATCTGCTCGGGCGAAAGATACGCCTCGTCATCCGCGATACCCGCCTCTCCCTTGGCAACAGTTTCAAGGAGGCCGGCGCTGACGTGCGTGTCCTGCGCGGCGACACCACCCGTCATCCTGCGCAATGTCGCCAGGCCGCGGATCCAGGCATCGTTATCGGCCGGCAAGTCGGCGAACCGCCAGCCATCGCCGTCCCCTTGGGCAACGCCGGCTGCGACACGCTGCGCCAAGCGGTGGTCGGCACCGCAATCCGGCAGAATCTGCGCGATCAGCGCAGCAAGCGTGGCATGGTGCGCATCACTCCAGGGCGCAGCGTCGCGGGGAGGGCGCAGTCTTTCCAGCATCACCCGGCGCGTCCTCTTGCTGACCCGGGCGGAGCCGAGGATCTGCGCGAACGCGGTCGGTAGCGCAGACGCCGCAACTTCGCTTGCGTGGTCGCGGATCAGGGCGGCAAGCGCTTGGGGGCGTTCGTAGGGGATCAGGTGCGCCGCGTTGGCCACCACCCGCACTTCGGACGTGACATAATGCGGCACGTTGAGCCGCCGCTGGGCATCCTCACCGAGATCGCCGTCTTCGCCGCCAGCGACGATCAATGCCGGAATGGTGATCTTTCCGGCGGCGGCGCGCCAGTCTTCGCGACTGCCGCGCTCGAGCCATCCAAGCCACGCCTCCCGGCTTGTGTGGAGGACATCGTCGATCGCCGATGCACGCAGCGGATCGGGGAGCGGCGCGACGGTATTGGCGTCGACGAAGGTGGCGGCATCGTCACGTGCGATCTGGCCATCGGCGAACCAGCCGATCATCTGCGCCCGGCGATCGTCGTCCATCGGTTCGGGCGCGGGGGGCGATGCCGCGACGAGAACGACGCCGAGAACGCCCGACAGACCCGTCTCCCCCGCTGCCGCGCGGGCCGCAACCAGCGTTGCGATCTTGCCGCCCATGCTGTGCCCGACAACAACGCACCGGACGAGTCGGCGGGATCGGATCTCGTCGGCCAGCCAATCGGTCATCGTGGCGACGTCGGCATGACCGGCACCTGCAGCGCCGCCGAATCCGGGCAGGTCGAGCGCGACGCACGCGTATTCGGGAAGACTGTCGATGACATGCTCCCATTCGCGCGCGCTGGCGCCGAGCGCATGGAGAAACACCAATGTAGGTCCGGTCATGAAGCCTCGCGAGATATCCTCCTGCCGGACGATGCAGGACCCTGTCCGTTCCCCCCGCATGCGCCGACAAAGGCAATCTCGATCAATTCGCCGTCATTTTGCGTGCCGCGAAGGGGCGATCAACATCGTCGCAGTCGCGCCCGATGTCGGTCGCGCTTTCCGGGATGGCGCGCGACGAGGACAGATTGATGACCGTATCCGGCGGAGGCCAGCGGCGTGAGCCGGCATCCGGCTCCGCGCTTGCGTATGGCCCGACAACGGCGCAGTTCGCCGCTGCAGACACGAGATAGCGGAGACCCCGAATGACCGAGACCGCCGAATATACGCCGCCCAAGGTCTGGACCTGGGACAAGCAGAGCGGAGGCCGGTTCGCCAGCATCAACCGCCCGATCGCCGGTGCCACGCACGACAAGGACCTGCCGGTCGGCAAGCACCCGCTCCAGCTCTACTCGCTTGCAACGCCCAACGGCGTGAAGGTGACCGTGATGCTCGAGGAGCTGCTCGCCGCCGGTCATACCGACGCCGAATACGACGCCTGGCTCATCAAGATCATGGACGGGGACCAGTTCGGCAGCGGCTTCGTCGATGCCAATCCCAACTCGAAAATCCCGGCGCTGGTCGACCGCAGCGGCGCTGAACCGATCCGCGTGTTCGAATCGGGATCGATCCTCGTCTATCTCGCCGAGAAGTTCGGCGCGTTCCTTCCGACCGATGTCGCCAGGCGCGCCGAGGTGCTGTCGTGGCTGTTCTGGCAGATGGGGGCGGGGCCGATGCTGGGTGGCGGCTTCGGGCATTTCTATGCCTATGCACCCGTGAAGATCGAATATGCGATCGATCGTTTCGCGATGGAGGTCAAACGCCAGCTCGACGTGCTGGATCGGCGGCTGGGTGAAAGCCAGTATCTCGGTGGCGACGACTATTCGATCGCCGACATGGCGGTATGGCCTTGGTACGGCGCGCTTGTGACGGGCCAGGTATATGATGCCGCCGACTTCCTTCAGGTCAAAGACTATACGAACGTCCTGCGCTGGACCGACTTGGTCGGCGCGCGGCCGGCGGTCCAGCGCGGGCGGATGGTCAACCGGATCATGGGCGATCCCGCCAGCCAACTCCATGAACGCCATGACGCCGGCGACTTCGAAACCCGCACCCAGGACAAGCTCGACGGGGCAGCGGCGAAAAACCAGACGGGGTGACGCGCGGAGCAACCTGCCTTCAGACGTCGCCCGGATCATACCCGGTCCGGCGACGTCGCCGCCGGCATTGACGGGCTAGGGCATGCTGGTCGCGCCGCGTACCGGCTGCAGGCTCGATTCAGCGCCGTCGGTCTTTCACCGGGCACCGGCTATTTGAGCAGTTTCAACACGTCCTGTTGGCTCTGGTTCGCTTGCGCCAGCATCGCTGTCGATGCCTGATTCAGGATCTGCGCCTTCGCCAGAGTGACCGTCTCTGCCGAAAAGTCCGTGTCCTCGATGCGAGAGCGGGCGTCGGTCAGGTTGGTGGTGGCGCTCGTCATGCTGTTCACGCTGGCCTGGATGGCATTTTGCGAGGCGCCAAGGCCGGCCCTGACGGTGCCGATCGAGGCGATCAGATCGTCGACCCGGCTCAGCGTATTGGCGGTTCGATAGGGGTTGGTCACGTTCATCTCGTCCGTGAAGGTAAACGACTTCCACTTGGGGTAGCGGGCGAGTGCGTCGCTGTACCAGCTGTCGCCCGGTCGTTGCGGGGGGCTGAAGCCGATATCGTCCAGCGTGACGGCGCGCCCCCCGACGCGTGCGTCCGCAGTGTAGTCGTCGAAGGTGATCAGATGCGTCGTTTCGCCGGCGTAGACAGCCGGTCGCGTGAGCCGCGCATCGCTGACGACCCGATAATAGTTCGTCGTGACGGGCGGGATCGAAACCGCAATCGTATCGCGCGTATCCGGACCAATCTGCAGCGCGATCGACGTTCCCTCGTTGATCGGTCCGCGGCTTGGGTCGGAATTTGCGGGCTGCGTGTTGAACAGACTTCGCCCGTTGAAGGACGTGGCCTTCAGCGTTGCCGCGATCTGCGTCGCAAGCGCCGTGACCTCGGTCTGCATGTTGGCGCGGTCCGCCACCGTGTAGGTGCCCGATGCCGACTGGACGGTCAGTTCGCGAATGCGCTGCGCCATATCCGTAACTTCGCCGAGCGCGGCGTCGGCCGTTTCGATCAGGCTGATCCCGTCGACCGCGTTGCGGACGGCCTGGTTCATTCCTCTGATCTGCGCAGTCATCGACGTCGAAATTGCCAGTCCGGCGGCATCGTCGGCGGCGGAATTGATCCGCTTGCCCGTCGAGAGATGCGTCATGGATTTGTCGAGCGATGTCTGGGCGAGACGCGATGCATTCTGCGCGCGAAGCGCCGCGACGTTGGTGTAGATGCCGGTCATCGAATCCTCCCGAATGCGCGGCCTCGGCGCGCTGCGACCGGAACCTATCGGGGGCGGTGGGGGTCGCGGCATCCGGTAAAATCCCGGATACTTAATTCGGCATTAGTCACCGTTCGGCATGGGTAGCCGGGCGGCGTCGACCCGCCGCGCGGGGTTGCGCGGCCGCGTCAGTCGACGTTGGGAATGATGGTCGATCCCGCCGGGACCGCGGCCGGATGAAAGTCGATATATTTGCGGCCGAACAGCGCCGGGCTCTCGACGAACTGCTGGTGGATCGTCGGCGTGACGGTCTCGGGATGCGCCTTGCCCTGCACCCAGATGTCGGCGGTCGGGGCATCGCCACCGATCGTGATACCGAGCGGCGCCATCAGCGAATGCAGCAGCATCTCGTCGGGACAATCCGAGTAGCGGAAGCACCGCATATACCAGGGATTTTCGTCGAGAAACCGCAGGATCTTGGCGACGGCCTCACGCTCGAACAGCCACCACGCGCCGCCGCCATACAGGTGGATGCCGCGCAGTTTGCTCAGCGATCGGTCGGGCAGGCGCGGGAACACCTTGCGCAGGATCCGCCAGGCGATCGGGTTCTGCACGTCGTGCAGCCAGTAGCGGGTATAGCGTTCGAGCGGCTTGTGGCTCACCGGCATCGCGGTCAGCTCCATGAGATTGGCCGAGCCCGCGGGAAAACCGGCGATCCGGTCGCGGATCTGCGCGTCGGTCTTCACCGGATAGCATTGCCCGCTCATATGATAGAAATGCGTGATCGTCGGATCGCGAAAGGCGGCGCGCAAGAGCCGCAGGACGCCCTCGACCTGACTCAATCCGCCCCAGTTCACCTGTACGCGATCGTCCAGGAAGGTCGCCTTGTCGCGCAGCGCGGCGAACGGCGCGATGTCCGATTTGCGGTCGATATGGACGAACGGCATCCACAACTCTCCCTGAAGCCGGTCGAGCAGCAGCGCGAGTTGGTCGGGACGATGATAGGCACGGATCAAGGCGGCGATCTTCAAGCGGCGGTCCTTTGCTGATAAAGGCGGGCGCGGTGGGCGAAACGCGTCATGTCCGTGCCTGACGCGCCAGCGAAAGCCGCAGGTCGCCGAGCGCGCGGCTGATCTCCCGCCAGGTCGGGTGGTTTGTGAGGGCGAGCGCGACCACCCACAGCGCGATGCCGAGGATCGAGGCCATCGCGGTGCGAAGCGAGAGCAGTTCGCCGTCGCGCACCAGCAGAATCACGGGGAGGCAGGCGGCGAGCGTGCCCACCGCGCTTCTCGCGTACATCAGCGCCAGCGCGCGGCCCGCAAAGCCGACGATCCGGCGCATCATGCCGATATAGATCATGTACCAGATCACCGCATAGACCAGCCGCGCCGCTGCCGCCGCCTCCAGCCCGAACCGCACCAGGCAGATGAGGCAAATCAGCGCCGCCGCGGTGTCGATCAGGTTGCGGATCAACAACTCGCGGAGATGCCCGGATATCAGCGGCACTTCGGTGTGGAGCGGCAGCGCGAAGAACAGCAATTCGCTCAGTGCGACCCAGCGAAGCGCCTGCGCAGCCTCGCCCCAACCCTCACCGTAGATCAGTGTCACGATCGGTGTGGCCAGCAGCGACAGCAGCAGCATCGCCGGCCACAACACGCTCGTGTAGCAACCGACCAGATCCAGATAGGGCTGGTCGAGCGTCTTCTTGGCCCGCACCAGTTGCGCGAAGTGGCTGAAGAAGACCGAGGCCAGGCCACCGTCGAGCAGGGTGCGCAAGCCATCGACCATGCCCGCCGCGCGCCCGAACAGGCCGACCGCATGCATCCCCAGCACGTTGCCGATGATCAGATCGGGTGAGCGCGTGCCGATCGCGCCGCTGACCGCGAGCACGGTGGTACCCGAGCCGAACGAGACGATCGGCCGTGCGCCCTCGAAACTGAACCGCAGGCGGACCCGCCGGGGGCCGAGCCACTGCGCCATCGTCGCGCGCGCGACCTGTTGTGCGAGGAAGCCGAGCGCCAGCGCGATCGGGCCATACCCCCACAACGCGAACGTCACCGATATGGCGGCGTTGGCGGCGGCGGCGGCCATGTTGATGAACGCAAGCGTCCTGAAATCGACCGCGCGTTGCAACAGCGCGATCGGCACGGTGTTGAACGGCAGCAGCAGGAAGGCGGCGGCGATCAGCAGCATGATCGGGATCAGCGTCGGATTGGCGTAGTACCACGCCATCGGGAGACTCAGCCCGGCGATCGTCGCGCTGATCGCGACGCCGACGCACAGCGTGATCGTGGTGCAGGTGTCGAGCACTCGATCGGTCAATTCCTCGGACCGGACGACGTAGCGGTTGAGCCCGAAATCCTGCAGATTGGAGATCACGCCGGCGGCGGCGAAACCCACCGAGAAGGTGCCGAAGGCAGAGGGCGGCAGCAGATAGCGCGCCAGATACACGCTCACCGCGAAATTGAAGGCGAACACCAGCCATTGCCCGCTGACCGACCATAAGGCGGCTTTGCGTACCGCCATTATTTGCCCCTTGGTGCGAAATAGGAGCGGGCGAGATTACCCGCGAGTTGTCCCGCACCGCGGATTTGTCCGTAGCGCAGCATCCGCGCGACCGCACGCGTCGCGGGACGCCGATCGCCGCCCTCCGCCACATAGTCGCCGATCAGGCGGGCGCCGCCCGAGGTCAGGGCGGGCAGCGAATAGAGCAGCTTCGGCGCAACGCGCGCGCGCACCTTCCGCGCGATTCCCGGCATGCCGAAAATCCTGTCCAGCTCGTCGAGATGATCGACACCCGGCAGCGCCGACAGGCCCTCGGTCGGGTCGGGGCGGCCGCTGCTGCGCTGGAGATGCGCCTGCCAGGCGACCGCGGCGCCGATCGCGGTATGCAGCAGATGCTGGAAGGTGACCTGTTGGGGATTGACGCAATAGCGATACAGGATTTCGTCGACGCTGCACAATTTGGTGACCTCGGACAGCCGCAGCCACAGGTCGTAATCCTCGCAGTGCCGATAGATCTTGCGATAGCCGCCGACCTTCTCGAACGCCGCCTTGGCGATGATCGCGCTCGGATGGCTCATCAGCGGCAGCAGTTCCATCGCCGCGAGGAACGTGGTGGCGTCGCGCGGATAGTCGTTGGTCAGGCGGATCGTCCTGCCCTGTTCGTCGACATTGACCATCTGCGTGCCGATCACGCCGTGATCCGGATGCCGGTCGAGAAATTCGAGCTGCGTCGCGAACCGGTGCGGCAGCGATTCGTCATCGCCGTCCATCCGCGCGATCCAGTCGCTGTGCGCCATCGCGAAACCGCGATTGAGGCTGGCGACGAGACCGCGATTCTCCTGTTCGACCAGCCGGATTCGCGGGTCGGTCGCGGCGAGGTGGCGCAGGATTTCGGTCGAGCCATCGGTCGAGCCGTCGTTGACGATGATGAATTCGAAATCGCGATACGTCTGGTCGAGGATGCTCGCGACCGCGCGTTCGACGAACGGCGCGTTGTTGTACACGCTCATCAAAACCGACAACCGCATCAACCACATCCTCCGCGTCCACCGTCACCCCTACAGCGCGTGCCGTTGAAAATGAATGAACGGAGGATGTGCGCCGAATCGACTCAAATATCCTGGAGAAACTGCAGCATCATCGTCAGGGCAGCGTCGGTCAGGCCGAGCGAGCGAGCCGCGAGATCCGCGTCGTGCGGCCAGGAGGTGATCAGGCCGCGATGTTCCAGCGCGAGCAACCAGCGGCGGATCGCCACGTCGGAGAGGCCAGAGGCGGTGCTTACCGCGTCGATCGTCAGCGGCGTGCCCTTCTCATAGGCGACGAACAGCCCCAGCAGGATATCCCATGCCGGATCCTGGAACAGCAGGCGGACGGGGGCGAATGCAGCCGAGCGGGCATCGCGCTGACGGATCAGCGCGCGCGCGCGATCGAGTTCGGTCGGTGACGACGCATCCCGTACCGATGCGGTCGTCGATGTGGTCGCGGTCGGGCCATCGCACGGGGCCTCGTAGCGGAGGCGAAGGTGATCGCTCATGGGCGTCTTTCATATCTTGAAGTCGGTGCCGGGGTTGGGGCCAGGGCCAGGGCCAGGGTCAGTGCGGCCCCGACGGGATCGACCAGTCCGGATCGATCCCGTATGACGATTTGCGGCGCCGGTGACGCTCGGTGCCGGCGACCAGCAGCGCGAGCATCGGATAGGCGATCTTGCTGATCGCGGCGGCGTACATCCACGGTACCAGCGATGGATCATATGCCCTGACCCCGTGCACCGCGATCGCCAGCAGATGCAGCGCGCTGATCCAGATCGGCCAGAACCGGTTCGCGAACAATGCGACCGCGACCAGCCCGGCAAGCAGCACCAGATCGACCGACAGAAGGGCCCCATCGACCGAGCGGAACGCCGGCCGCGCCGTGAATGCCAGCATGCTCGAGCCGATCGCCGCCAGCAGGAATGCGACCGCGACGGCGCGCTCGGGCATGCCGCCATGGCGAAACGCGAACGAGCAGGTCGCCAGCGCCACCGCATAATAGATCAGGATGTGGATCACGGCTGCGCCACCGTCTTCGCGGTCAGGCGGCCTGCGCGACGACCGAGAGGTGGCTGCCATCCGCCCCCGCGAAGAACGCCTCGTCGGGTTTGGGAAGGCCATCGCCGAAGCCGACGAACTTGCCGATCCGTTCGGCGCTGCGGTGCGCGGCGATCGCATGGCCCTGCGCCTGCGCGATCGCGGCCATCGCGCCGCCGAGCTCCTGGACGACGGGCTGGGCGATCCGAGGGGTGAGCCCGGCGCTACCGCCGAACGTCGTCGAGGCCATGGCGAGCTGCGAGCAGATCGCGAATGCCTCGGTCAGCTGCGCCTCGAGCCGGTTGAGCAGGATGCCGATGTCGGTACCGGTACGCGTGAGTTGGGTGTTCATGCAGACTATCCGCCGGTGCGGCCTCTTCGATCGATTAGCCAGACAGGTGCCCCAGCCGTTCGATCAGCTCGGCGAGCACCTTGAGACCACTTGCGAGCATGCCGAAGCCGACCGCGAGGATCACTGCGATAGCCGGGATCCAGAGCAAGCGTGCCGCGACCGGAAGGTCGTTGTTCCGCTGCCCCGCACGCCTGATCGGAAGCAGTCCCGCGAGCGACATCGGCGTGTGTATGCCGGTGTCGTGGACCGCTTCCGGCTCGACGACCGGCGTGGCGATCTCTGTCACGGTTTGCGGCGAAGAGACCACCCATGGAGATTGCCCCCCGAATTGTCCGGGGGGCGTATCCAGAGGCGGAGAGGCCTTAAGCTCGTGCTGGGCGAGCATGCGCGCGGCCTCGCCACGGTCGGTCGCCCCGAGGATGCGGACGGCTTCGGCGATATACCCGTCGACCGTTCCCGGTGCGATGCCGAGATCGGCCGCGATCTGCTTGGATTTGCGCAACGCGGCGACGCCGCGCAGCACGTCGCGGTGGCGGTTCGACAGCCGATCGATGCGGGGTTCGTCCATGTCATCCCCCTTTCATCGGGCTCTTGATCGGGCCGAAACCATCATATGCGAACGACGACGGGCCAACGCGACACCGGATCGCGCCTGTCCCTAAAACGTCGTTGCCTCTGCAAGCAACAGCCCGAAACCGCAACGCTCGCCACCGGCTCGCGCCAAAGGCCGCGTATCTGCGCCCGTCGATCGGCTCGGTCCGTCGCATTTGAACCATTCTGTATCCGGTTTGCACGTCTTTTGCGCATTCGTGCGTTAAGTCGACGTGCCGGCTCGCCATCAACCTTTGGCTCGTCACCAAGGCGAGTCGGCACAATCCCCAAGGGCGCAGTGGTTTACGACGCCTCGGCGATCAGCTTGGCCGCAGCGGGGGTGTTCCACTCGTACCCGCCGGTCATCCGCCAGACTTCCTTGCCCGCCGAATCGTAGAGGATCGTGGTCGGCAGGTTCGCCTGATAGGCGAGGCTGAGGCCAAGCTTGGGATCGAGATAGGGCTTGAGCGTCGTGAACGCCTTTGCCGAGAAGAATGGCGTCACCTTCTCCGCGCCCTGCAGGTCCTGGCTGACCGCGATGACCTGGACCTTGCCGGCCAATGACTTGGCGGCGGCGTCGAGCGTGGGCATCTCGGCGACGCACGGCGCGCACCAGGTCGCCCACAGGTTGAGCAGCAGCGGCTTCCCCTTGAAACTGGCCAGCGTCACCGATTTGCCGTCGGGCGCGGTGAAGGCGCCGGTCGGGCCGGTCTCGCCCTTGTGGCTGCGGTCGAGCTTTTCGGTACTTGCCGTGGGGCCGGTCGCCTCGTCGGGGGCAGGGCCGGGCGCGACCTCGTCGGCAGACGCCGCATTGGCGACGGCGACGTTTGCTTGCTCCGGCGCGGGCGATTTCCTATCGCAGCCGGCGACCAGCAGGCCCAGTCCCGCGAGACAGACGATTGGGCGCGAAGTGAACACAGGACGCAAGACCATGGACGGTTCCAATTCGATGTGGGGTGGGCGGTTCGCCGAGGGCCCGGCGGCGGTCATGCGCGAGATAAACGCCTCCATTCCCTTCGACAAGCGGCTCTGGCAGCAGGATATTGCGGGCTCCAAGGCGCATGTCGCGATGCTCGGCAAGCAGGGCATCGTTTCGGCCGAGGATGCCGCGACGATCTCGGCCGGGCTCGACACGGTGGCGGCGCATTACGCGGCGAACGGCGTCGAGGAGGATCTGGTCCTCGAGGATATCCACATGCAGACCGAGGCGCGGCTCGCCGACGCGATCGGCCCGGTCGCGGGGCGGCTGCACACCGCGCGCTCGCGCAACGATCAGGTCGCGACCGACTTCCGGCTGTGGGTGCGCGATGCGATCGACCAGGCACTGGCCGCGCTTGCCGGGTTCCAGGGGGCGCTGCTGACCCGCGCCGAGGAGCATGCGGCGAGCGTCATGCCCGGCTTCACGCATCTCCAGTCCGCGCAGCCGGTGACGCTGGGGCATCACCTGATGGCGTATCATGCGATGATGTCGCGCGACGTCGGCCGGTTCGCCGATGCGCGCGCGCGGATGAACCGGTCGCCGCTCGGCTCGGCGGCGCTGGCGGGAACGGGGTTTCCGATCGACCGGGAGATGACCGCCGCGACGCTCGGCTTCGACGGGCCGATGACCAATTCGCTCGACGGGGTCAGCGACCGCGATTTCGCGATCGAATATTTGACCGCGGCGACGCAGACGTCGCTGCATCTGTCGCGGCTCGCCGAGGAGTTCGTGCTGTGGGCGTCGCAGCCGTTCGGGTTCGTCGCGCTCAGCGATCAATGGTCGACCGGCAGCTCGATCATGCCGCAGAAGCGCAACCCCGACGCGGCCGAGCTGGTGCGCGGGCATGCGGGGCGTATCCTCGGCTGCATGACCGCGCTGATGGTGACGATGAAGGGCCTGCCGCTCGCCTATTCGAAGGACATGCAGGACGACAAGCCGCCGGTGTTCGAGGCGCACGACCTGCTCGCGCTGTCGATCGCGGCGATGACCGGGATGGTCGAGAGCGCGACGTTCCGCACCGACCGGATGCGCGGGTTGGCGGAGTCGGGCTTTGCGACCGCGACCGATCTTGCCGACTGGCTGGTGCGTGAGGCGGGCCTCCCGTTTCGCGAGGCGCATCATGTGACGGGCCGCGCGGTGAAGCTAGCAGAAGAGCGCAAGGTTGCGCTCGACGCGCTGCCGATCGAGGACCTGAAGGCAATCGATGCACGGATCGACGAACGCGTGTACGGCGTGCTCTCGGTCGACGCGTCGGTCGCCAGCCGGACCAGCTTCGGCGGCACTGCGCCCGACAATGTGCGCGCGGCGATCCGCGCCGCACGGGGAGAAACGGCATGAAACGGTTACTCGCACTGACGGGGTTGGCGCTGACACTGGCCGGCTGCGGCGCGGCGGACGGGTTGGTGCCCGCGGAGGGCAAGACTCTCCCGGTCGCGCCTTATGGTGCCAAGACCCGGCCGACCGCCGCGCAGCTGCTCACGCCCACCACGCAGCAACGCCCGCAGCGCAGCGATGAGCTGCTGACCAAGTCCGACGAGCGTCGCAGCGACGAATTCGACCTGCCGCCTCCCAATTGAAGACCTGATCCATGAACCATTTCGCCTATCGTGACGGTGTGATGCATGCCGAGGACGTCGCCCTGCCGGCGATCGCCGAGGCCGTCGGTACCCCCGTCTATGTCTATTCGACCGCCACCTTCCGCCGCCATGCGCAGGTGTTTCGCGACGCGCTGAAGCCCGCGGGCCGCGTCCACCTGGCCTATGCGATCAAGGCCAATCCCAACGTCGCGGTGCTCCGCGTGCTGGCCGACGAAGGCTATGGCGCCGACGTCGTCTCTGCGGGCGAGATGCAGCGCGCGCTGGCGGCGGGAATCCCCGCGTCGGACATCGTCTTCTCGGGCGTCGGCAAGACGCGGCGCGAACTGGCGCAGGCGCTCGATGCCGGGATCGGCCAGTTCAATCTCGAGCTGGAGGAGGAGGGCGAAGTCCTCGCCGCGCTGGCGCATGCTCGCGGTGAACGCGCGCCAGCAGTGCTGCGCGTGAACCCCGACGTCGACGCGGGAACGCACGCGAAGATCTCGACCGGGCGCAAGGAGAACAAGTTCGGCGTCGCGATCGACCAGGCGGTCGATATGTTCGACCGGTTGTCGAAGCATGACGGCCTCGATTTGCGCGGCGTCGCGATCCACATCGGCAGCCAGCTTGCCGACCTAGCGCCGCTGGAAGCCGCCTATGCGCGGATCGGCGAGCTGGTCGCCGAACTGCGCGCGGCCGGGCACAGGATCAGCCGCGTCGATCTGGGCGGTGGCCTGGGCGTCCCGTACAAGCCCCAGGACGTGTTGCCGAGCCCGGCCGAGTATGGCGCGATGGTCGCGCGCGCGACCGCCGATTGGGACGTCGAACTGATGTTTGAGCCCGGGCGCGTGATCGCGGGCAATGCAGGCGTGCTGCTGACCGAGGTGATCTGGGTGAAGCCGGGCGTCGTGAACCCGTATGTGATCGTCGACGCGGCGATGAACGACCTCGCGCGCGTCGCGATGTACGATGCGTATCACGACTTCGTCGCGGTCGCGCCGACCGGCGAGCGGATGACCGCCAACATCGCTGGGCCGGTGTGCGAGACCGGCGACACGTTCGCGATGGGGCGCGATATCGACGTCGTGAAGTCGGGCGATCTCGGCGTGTTCCGCACCGCGGGCGCGTATGGCGCGACGATGGCATCGACCTACAATAGCCGAGCGCTGGTGCCCGAAGTGCTGGTCGACGGCGATCGGTTCGCGGTGGTCGCCGACCGGATCCAGCCCGAGACGATCCTGGCCGCCGAGCGCGTGCCGGAATGGCTCAAGCGGTGAATCCCGCGCCTCCGCTGTCGCCGCCACCGCTCCAGAGCCTGCCGCTGTTCGTGCGACTGGCGGGGCGCCCGGTGATCCTGCTGGGGGAAGGCGAGGCAGCGGATGCGAAGCGGCGGTTGCTCGACCGCGCCGGCGCCGGCGTCGTCGGCGAGGATGCCACAGCCTCGCTCGCGATCGTCGCGATCGACGAGGAGGATGAGGCGCTGGCGGCGGTCGCGCGGCTGAAGGCGCGCGGGATATTGGTCAACGCGGTCGACCGCTCGGCGCTGTGCGACTTCACGCTGCCGGCGATCGTCGACCGCGCGCCGGTGTTGATCGCGATCGGGACGAGCGGCGTGTCGGCCGGGCTGGCCGCGGCGTTGCGGCAGAGACTCGAGGCGCTCGTGCCGGGCGATCTCGGCAGGCTCGCGCTGGCGTTGCAGGCGGCGCGCGGCGCGTTGCGCAAGCGCTGGCCCGACATGGGCGAGCGCCGCCGCGCGCTGGCGACCGCGATGGCGGCGGGCGGGCTGCTCGATCCGCTGTCGACGACGCACGATGTCGATGCGTGGCTGGCGCCGACGGGCACCCCCGCTGCGACGCGCGACGTGGCGATCACGCTGGTGCTGCTGTCCGATGATCCCGAAGACCTGACGCTGCGGCAGGCGCGCGCGCTGGCGAGTGCGGACCGGGTCTATCATGGCCCCGACGCCCCCGCGGCGATCCTCGACCGGGCGCGTGCCGATGCCGCGCGGCTGTGTGCACCGATGCCCGCCGATCCCGGTACCGGGCTATCCATCGAGATTGAGATGGCGCTTTGAGCGGCTTCGGGTTTCGCATTGTTGACGGCAAGGCGGCGCGGATCGACGTGCAGGACGCGCTAGGCTGCACCGCGGACCTCGTCTGGGTGCATCTGTCGACCACCGCCGAGCATGCGCAGACCTGGCTGCGCGACGAGGCCAAGCTGCAAGACTATGTCGTCGACGCCCTGACCGCGACCGAAACCCGGCCGCGCTGCGAGGCGGTCGGCGACGGCGCATTCCTCAATCTGCGTGGGCGATCGAAGGAGGAACTCGACACCTCCGATCTGCTCGCCTCGGTCCGGATCTGGGCGGTGAAGGGGCGGGTCTTCTCGGTCACGCGTAAACCGTTGATCGCGGTCGCCGAGGTCGAAAAGATGGTCGAGCGCGGCGAGGTCCGCGATCCGGGCGACCTTATCGCGGCGTTCGCGACCGCGATCACCGCCGATCTCGATCCCGACGTGGCGACGCTCGGCGACGAACTCGACGATTGCGAGGAGCAGCTCGACGCCAACCGCGTGTTCGAACTGCGCCGTGCTGTGAGCAAGGTGCGCGTGGCGGCGATCGGTTATAAACGCTTCCTCAGCCCGCAACGCGCCGCGCTGGAGAAGCTGGCGGCGCTGCCCGGCGACTGGCTCGCCGACGACGATCGCCTCCATCTCGCGGCGGCGGCGGATCGCGCCGCGCGGATGGCGGAGGAGCTCGAATCGATCCGCGAACGCTCCGCGCTGATCCACGAGACGCTGACCGACATGCGCGCGGAGCAGATCGACAATCGCTCGCTGATCATCTCGATCGCCGCGATGGTGTTCCTGCCGCTGACGTTCCTCACCGGTCTTTACGGCATGAACGTCAAGGGCCTGCCCTATGCCGAGGAGCCCTGGGCGTTCGATGCGATCGCGGCGGCCTGCGTGGTGATCGCGGTGGGCGTCGTGGCGTATTTTACCCTGCGCCACTGGTTCCGCCGCTAGCGGTCAGGCGGCGCTGGCGGTCCGCCAGGCCTGGGCGATCTCATCGAGCATATCGGCGGAGTCGCGGAACGGCTGGGGGTCATGGCCGAGCGAGGCGTTGATGACGGTCTTGCGCGCGCCGCCGTACAGCCGTGCGAGCGTCTCGGAGACCTGCCCGCCCTTTTCGAAATCGAGACCCGCCTCGAGCGCGAACAGGATCGCGGTGGCGCGCGTGATCCGCTCGCTCTTGACCGCGAACTTGCGCTTTTCGCAGGCCCAGGCGGCGGCGCGCAAGGCCGCGACGAGTTCCTTGTAGAGCAGCTGGACGAGCGCCGGGCCGTCCGCGGTCGCGGTACGGCCGACCGCGTCGATCTGGCGGTAGGTAGCGAACGGGTCGCGCGCGAGCGTGGAGGCGTAGGTCACGAAGTCTTGTTCCACTGGGCGATCTGGCCGGTAAGGAAGGTCTGCGTCGATTTATACGCCGACACGCGCGCGTTCATGCTGGCATATTGCTGGGTCAGGCGCGTGGTGAGCTGCGCCGACTGGTCGGTGACCTTGTCCTGCTGCTTGGTGACGTCCGACTGCGCCGCGGTGTAGCGCACGGTCGATGCGCCCAGGCCGGTCAGCGTGCTGGTCGCACTGGTGGTCAGCGCGGTCAGCGCCGCGGACAGGCCGAGCGCGTTGGTGCCCGACGGCGCGAACATCGATTCGATCGTGTCGGGATAAGCGGCAAGCTGCTTGGCGAGCAGCGCGCTGTCGACGCGCAGCGTGCCGTCGGTGTTGGTGGCGACGCCCAGCTCCGACAGCGTCCGCGGGAGACCGGCGACCGCGCCGCCGACCAGCGGCTTCGACGTCAGCGCCTTGAGCGAACTCAGCAGCGACTTTGCCGCCGGATCGGCGCGCAGGTTGCCGGTGATCGGATCGGTCTGCGCGGTGACCGTCGCGAGCACTTCGTTATAGGTCGTGACGACGTCGTTCACCGCCTGGGTCAGTGCGTCGGTCGGCGCGGTGCTGGTCAGCGACACGGGGACGGTCGACACCGCGTTAAGCTGCAGCGTCACGCCCGCGACGAGATCGCTGACGGTGTTGCCGGGGCGCTCGACGGCGATCCCGTCGACGGTGATCTGCGCATTCTGCGCGGTCGAGACCAGGCTCGTGTTGGTCGCAGTGCCGCCGATGTCAAGCGCGTCGCTGTCCGTACCCTTCAGCGTGAACGCGTTGTCGCTGCCGGTCGCGCCCTTGACCGACAGGAACGCGCGTCCCTGCGCATCGGTGACGACGGAGGCGGTGACGCCCTTCTTCGACGCGTTGATGCCGGCTGCGATCGCATCGATGCTGCCGTCGCCGATATCGATCGCGATGGCGTCGGCGGTGCCGATCTTGAGCGTCAGCGCGCCGGTGCCGAGCGAGGTCGCGCGCTCGGTGGCGGGGACGGGGGTGTTGGTGCGCGCGACCTGGCCGGTGGCGAGGCGCGTGACGGTGACGCTGGCGGACAGGCCCGACAGCTTCGCGCCCGACTGCGCGGTGGCGGACAGGATTGCGGCGTTCGAGCTGGTCGGCTGGGTCTGCAGGCTGCCGCCCTTCACCAGATTGGCGAGCGCGGTGGAAAAACCGGTCATCGTGCTCTTGAGCGAGGCGACACCCGAGATCTGCGACGTGAGCGTGTCCGACTTGGATTTCAGCGCGGCGGTGCGCGCGGCGAACTGCGCTCCGACCAGCGACGTGACCAGCGTGCCAGTATCGACGCCCGAGCCTGCGCTGAGCCCGGTCAGCAGCGCCTGCGTCGCGGCGTTGACTGCGCTTTGTGCGGTCGGCGTGGGTGTCGGAGTCGGCGTGGCCGTCGTGCTGCTGGTCGATGTTACCATGGCGAATTCCCTGCACGTGCGCGCGCATCTGTAAGAACGACCGTTCGCCGGGGAT
Organism: Sphingomonas sp. Leaf38; assembly: GCF_001421825.1. Lineage (NCBI taxonomy): Bacteria > Pseudomonadati > Pseudomonadota > Alphaproteobacteria > Sphingomonadales > Sphingomonadaceae > Sphingomonas > Sphingomonas sp. Leaf38. The sequence continues at coordinate 248,826 of NZ_LMLD01000011.1, forward strand.
CTTTAGGCCTGTTTCATGCCGTTTTCGTCGAACCGTGCGTCCTTGGGCACGGTGACGAACGGCTGGACGCCCGCGGCCGTACCGCCGGCCGCCGCGTTCAGCCCGAAGACGAACGCAAGCACCGTCGCGATCGCCATGTACAGGTCGTCGCGGACCTCCTGGTTTTCCTTGCTCGTGTAGTAGACGGCGCGCGCGAGCATCGGATATTCGAGCACGGGAACGCGCCCCTCCGCGGCCAGTTCGCGGATCGCCAGTGCGGTCGCGCCGCGGCCCTTGGCGACGACCACAGGCACCTGGTCCTTGCCGCGATCATAGCGGAGGGCGACGGCGAAGTGCGTCGGGTTGGTCAGCACGACATGCGCCTCCGCGACCGATTTGCGTAAGCCCCCGCTCGCCATCGCGCGCATCTTCGCGCGCATCTGGCCCTTCGCCTCGCCATTGCCCTCGGTCGACTTGTGCTCGTCCTTCACCTCCTGCTTCGACATCCGCATCTTGCCGAGGCGGCGGATGATCTGGATCGGCAGGTCGATGCCCGCGATCGCGCACAGCCCGAACGCCATCGCGATCAGGATGCCCTTGAAGATCCCGCCGAGCGTCGACAGCGCCTGGTTGAGATCCGCGGACGAGGCGAGCCCCATCGTCGAATGCGCCGCGTTCCACAGCATCCAGCCGCCGATCGTACCGAGCAGGATCACCTTCAGCAGCGACTTGCCGAGCTCGATCCAGCCATTCGCGCCGAAGATCCGCTTGAGCCCCGCGGCCGGATCGACGCGGCTGTATTTGGGCGCGAGCAGACCGCCGTTGAAGCCGAGCGACCCGAGCCCCGCCTGGCTCAGGATCGCCGCGCCGATGCTGACGATGAACAAGGTGACGAGCGACGGTGCGAGCTTGCCGCCGGCCTCCATCAGCGGGCGCCAGGGCGCGAAATCCTCGACGTCTGCATGCGTGAACTGGAAGCTCGAGGTCATGATCGCCTTGCACGCGACGATCAGCGTCGGGCCGGCGTAGATCAGCCAGGCGACGCCGGCGAGCATGCTGAGCGCGGTGGCGAAGTCGCGCGATTTGAGGATGTCGCCCTTCTCGACCGCATCCTTTTTGCGCTTGGCGGTTGGGGCTTCGGTTTTTTCGCCGCCTTCCTCGGACATCAGCCGAGCACCAGGTTTTCGGTGGCGGCCAGGCCTTCGCGGACGATGACGAGCATGTAATCGCCCATCGTCGGGAACGCGATCGCCAGCGTGATGACGCCGACCGCGAGGCTGGCGGGCAGGCCGACCGCGAACAGGTTGAGCGAGGGCGCGGCGCGGCTCAACATGCCGACGACGATGTTGAGGCAGAGCAGCAGGAAGCCGACCGGGAGTGCGAGCAAGAGCCCGGCGAGGAACGCGTAGCCGCCGAAGAACGCGATCGCCTTCAGCCGCTCGACGCCGATCCATGCGGCGCCGGGGGGCAGGACGTCATAGCTCTTCACGAGCAGGTCAATCAGGATCAGATGGCCGTCGACCGACAGGAACAGCAACGTCAGCATGATCGAGAAGAACTGGCCGAGCGCCGGCGACGACTTGCCGTTCTGCGGGTCGATCGAGGAGGCGAAGCCGAGGCCCATCGCGCCGCCGATGACCTCGGCGGCAATGACGGGTGCTGCGAACGCGATCTGGAGGACGAAGCCGAGCGCCAGGCCGACGAGCGCCTCGGCGGCGGCGGAGAGGATCGTCGTCACCGCGAAGATCTGTTGCGGCGGGACGATCGGGTGGGCGGCGAGCACGAGGAACCCGATCGCGCCCGACAGCGTGACGCGCACGGTCAGCGGCACCGAGACGGACCCGAACACCGGCGCGGCGATGAACGTCGCGCCGATGCGGATCATGACGAACACGAGCGCCCAGAGTTGCGGCTCGATCGAAAGCCCGAAGCCCAGCACGACTAAATCCCCCTCCCCCCCC
>NZ_LMLD01000011.1:250830-263597 GCF_001421825.1 Sphingomonas sp. Leaf38
GGAAGGGGAGCAGAAGAGACGGTCGCATGTTCGGCGTGCCAGCGCCGCGGCAAAGCCGCGTCGTCGGTCCTTGGCTGTGCCAAGGCCGGCCGGGCTTGCGCTGGGCGCGCGGACGTCGCCGCGCTGGCGCTGCGCCTCACTTAACGAGATCCGGAATACGCTCGAAGATCCCGATCGTGAAATCGCTCAGCAACCCGAGGATCAGGCTACCGAAGATCAGGATCGACACCGCGACCACGACCAGCTTGGGCACGAACGACAGCGTCTGCTCGTTGATCGACGTCGCCGCCTGGATCATGCCGAGGATCAGCCCCGCGAGCAGCGCCGGGATCAGGATCGGCGCGCTGGCGAGTGCCAGCACCCACATCGTCTGGTTGGCGACGGTCAGGAAATATTGCGCATCCATGGTCTCAGGTCGCGAACGAGTTGGCGAGGCTGCCCATCGTCAGCGCCCAGCCATCGACGAGCACGAACAGCAGCAGCTTGAACGGCATCGAGATGATCGTCGGGCTGAGCATCGCCATGCCGAGCGACATCAGGACAGTCGCGACGACGAGATCGATGACGATGAACGGCAGGAAGATCAGGAAGCCGATCTGGAACGCGGTCTTCAGCTCCGAGGTGACGAAGGCGGGGAGCAGGACCGAGAAGGGGATGTCGGTGGACGACGCGTACGGTCCGGACTTGGCGATCTGCGCGAACATCGTCACGTCCTTGATCCGCGTCTGCTTCACCATGAATGCGTGGAGCGGGACGCCCGCGGTGGTGATCATCTGCGTGCCGGCCAGCTGCCCGGCGGCATAGGGCTGGATCGCGGTCGTGTTGATCTGGCTGATCGTCGGCGCCATGATGAAGAACGACAGAAACAGCGACAGGCCGAGCAGCACCTGGTTCGGCGGCGTCTGCTGGAGCCCGAGCGCCTGGCGCAGGATCGCGAGCACGATGATGATCCGCGTGAAGCTGGTCATCATCAGCAGGATGCCCGGCAGGACCGTGAGCAGCCCCATGATGATGAGGACTTGCAGCGACAGCGACAGCGAACCGCTCTGGCCGGTATTGCCTGCGGCCTGTCCGCCGAGCTGGCCGAGCGCGCGATCGACCGCGTCGCCGACCGCGGGGTTGGTCGGGGCGGGGACGGCTTGGGCGAAGGCGGGCATGGCTAGGAAGAGGGCGAGGAGAAGGGCGAGCCCTATCCAAACTAGGCTGTTTCCCCGCGAACGCGGGGATCCAGGACCAAGCAGCGCGCCGTTCGTGGCTCCTGGATTTCCGCGTGCGCGGGAAAACGGTTTGGCGGTCGACGCGGCAAACAAGGCCGGGCCCGAGCCCTTGCGGGTCACCGTCGGACGAACAGCGGCGGTCATGCGTCGACCTTGTCGATCAGGTGCACGCCGCCACGACCGACCGAGACGAGCAGCCGGCGGCCCTCGAAATCGATCACCGCGAGGCGCAGGCCCGGCGAGATCATCATCGTTTCCTTGACGCCGATCAGCCGGGTCGACGGCTTGCCCGGCATGCGGCTCTCGAACTTGCGCCACAGATACAGGCAGCCGAACATGAGGCCGCACACCAGCGGCAGCAGGATGACGAGCTTGAGGATATAGGTCCAGAGCATCGAAATCAGCCGCGCTTGTCGGGGCTGACGAGCTCGGTCATCCGCACGCCGAAGCGCTCGCCGACCGTGACGACTTCGCCGCGACCGATCAGCGTGCCGTTGACGAACACGTCGAGCAGTTCGTTGGCCTGGCGATCGAGCTCGATCACGCTGGATTCGCCGAGTGCGAGCAGTTCGCGCAGCGTCAGGCTGGTCGAGCCGATCTCGACGGTCAGCTTGACGTCGACATCCTGGAGCAGCCGGAAATTGGCGGCCACCGCGGCATCAACAGGGAAGCCTCCGGTCATGTCGTTCATGCTGCAAATCCTTCGTCGAAACGGGTAATCGAGGTGAGCTGGATGGCGGCGAAGCCATTGGACGTACCGACTGTGCCGCACCCGAGCCGGTTGTTGCCGACCATCACCGGCACGTCGCCCGAGATGGTAATCGGGATCACGTCGCCGGGTTTCAGATCCATCAGCATCGTCAGCTTGACGACCGGTTCGGCGAGGACCGAGCGGATCGGGAAGCGCACGTTCATCGCGGCGCGGGTCAGCTCGTTGCGCCACGCCGGATCGGGCTCGGCGGACTTGCCGACGACCTTGGCGGTCAGCGACGGCGCGTGCGGCTTCAGCGCGGAGACGGGGTAGACGAGGTCGAGGAACACCGGCTTCGCGTTCCCCGCGGCGATGCCGAAGCGCGTGACGATCATCGCATCCTCGCCGTCGAGATCGGCGATCATCGCCGGGTTCACCTCGACACGCGTCGGCAGGAAGTCGAACCGCGCCATCGGCTCCCACGCGGTCTTGAGCGGGGTTGCGATCATCTGCCCGATCCGCGCGACCATCGCTTCGGCCGCGGGGGAGAATTCGCTCGGCAGCACGTGCGGCGCGGCGCCGGTGCCGCCGAAGAACATGTCGAGCATCTCGAGCACGAACTTGCCGTCCATGATGCACAGCGCCTGCGCCATGCCCGGCGTCATGATCAGCGGCAGCCATGCGGTGAGCGCGTCGCTGCGCTCGGCGCGGTAGTCGGTGAAGCGCTGGACGACCAAGGGCTCGGCCCAGCAGCGGACCTCCTGGCGCAGCAGCGGCTCGAACACGCCGCGCAGGCCGCGCGCGAACCGGGCGGAGAGATGCTGCAACGAATGCAGGTCGCCGAACGGATTGAGCTTGGCCCCGCCCAGCACGCCCTGATGCAGCACGCCGTCCTTGGGTGCGCCGGAGCGATCCCGGTCGCGTCGCTCGCGTGTCTTTGCTGAGGCCTCGTTAACCATGCCTCACTGAACGACGAAACTGGTAAAGTAAACGTTACCGATGCCGCCGAATCCTTCCTTCTGCTTGAGCGTATCGTTGATCGCCTTGGCCAATCTGACCTGCAATTGGCGCTTGCCGTCGCTGCTCATCACCTGCTCCTCGGTGGTGTCGCCGAGCGCCATCAGGATCGCGGAGCGGACCGCGATGTCGTTGGTCTTCAGGTTGGTGATGACGGTGTCGTCATAGGGCGTCGAGACCGCGACGCCGACCTGGACGAAGTGCACCGAGTCCTGGAGATTGGAGGTGAAATCCTTCTCCAGCGGGTAGTAGGTCGAGGCGTATTTGTCGCCGCCCTGCCCTGCGGGGGGCTTCATCCCATGGTTTTCGGGCGCAGCCTCGTCGCCGCCATGACCGCCGCCTTCGCCGCCCTCGGTTGCATGCTTCTGCTCGCTCTTGGGGACGAGCTTGGGCTTGCCGTCGTCAGCCGCCGCGGCATGACCGCCGCCAAGCAGGCCTGCGTTCGACGCGTAGACGCCTGCGCCGACGCCGCCGCCGACCAGCACCAGCAGCGCCACGCCGCCAATCAGGATCGTCTTCATCTTGCCCTTTTTCTTCGGCGCGGCGTCAGGCGTTTCTTTTGTGTCGCTCATGGTGTCGTGGTCCTTCGGTTCAAGCGATTCGGATGTCGTCGGGCGTGTTCGCGATCAGGGTCGAGGCCGATGCGAGACGATTCGAGGTTTGGGGAGGCGTCGGCGAGCGCTGCTGCGGTGCGCCGCGGTCGGCGTCACCGAGCGATCCTTGTGCAAGCTTCAACCCGCGCGCCTCGGCAAGGTCTGCAAGCCGCGGTTGCGCGTCCGCGAGCAACGTCCGCGTCGCGGCCTGTTCGGCGCTGAAGTGGACGCGCACCCCGTCGCCGTCCTTTCTCACGCTCACGTCGATCGCGCCGAGCGCGTCGGGGACGAGGCGGATGCGCGTGTCGACCGCATCGGCAGCGTCGCGGAGCATCTCGATCCGCTCGATCATCGCGTGCGGCCAGCGCTCCTGGCGCATGTCGAGCGGCGCCTGTTGCGTATCGGCGACCTTGATCTCATGCGTCGCGGCGGCACCCACCGGGGTCAGCGGCGTATCGGAGGGGGCGGCGGGGATGTCGGGCTCGTCGCGTTTCCCGGTCGCCGCCTGGATCGCCGCGCCGAACACCATCGCGGCCGAGGCGACCGTACCGGGTTGCGCCGGAACGATGCCGGGTTGGACGTCGGGTCGTGGCGCGGCGAGGATAACGGGGGACGTAGCGGGCGCGGTCCACCGCACCATGTCGGTGGCGGTCACAGCCGTGGTCGGCGTGTCCACGGCCTGTGCGCTCGCGCTCGCTGGCGGCACCGCGGCCATGATCGCAGCCGCGAGTTGCATCGCGGGCGTGCCGCCTGCCTGCGCCGGGGGCGGGGGCGGCGTCAGCGTTGGGGGCGGGGCGGCATGGAGCTCGGTAAACGCTGGCGTCGGTGCCGGCGTCGCCGTCGGCGTTGCCGTTGGGGCATGAGGCGTCATCTGCGTGAATACCGGCCGGTGCACGATCGCCGACGGCGTGCCGGTCGCATCCGCAACGCCCATGACAGCCGGCGAAGCAGGGAAAACGGGAACCGGCGTCGCGATGATCGGCGTCCACACGAATGCGGGGTCGGCTACGATACCGGGGAGCGGCAAGCCATTGCCGGTCGCGGCGTCATCCTGCCGCGGCTCATCTTCCGGCGCTGCGGCGGTGGAATCCGGTTTCGCCTCGTCGCTGACCATGTCGAAGGAGTCGGCGAAATCACCCGATTTGCCGCCCATTTTCGCAGACGCTGTGCGCGGGTGGAGAGGAGCGGAAGGGGAAAGGGTCGCGGTCTGGATCATTCGGGCACTCGCGTTCGGGCGTCTGCCCGTTATTCAGCAAGGATCGTGCCGAACCTTCCGAAAGGCGGGCGCGTCTTCCATCGCGCGGATCGCCTTCAGCACCGCATCGGCATCGGCGCGTGCGAGCAGCTTTTCGACCGCGCTCTGGTCGCGCTTGGCGGCACGTGTCGCCTCGGTCGCGCGCGCGACACGAGACTCCGCGGCCTGCACGCGCTCGACGGCGGCGTTGGCGGATTGTTGCAGGCGGTCGCGGTAATGCGCGGCCGCGCCGAGCGACACGGCGACCTGCGTTTCATGAACCGGCGCGACGGCCTCGGCGAGACGTGCGATACGGCCTGAGAGCGCCTGTTCGCTGGCGAACTTGTCGTGCGCGCGCGCTTCGTCGGCGCGGGTCAGCCCCAGCTGGAGCGTGCGGACGCGGTGGATGCGCGCCAGCGTCTTGCTGCGGGCATCCGCCATGTCAGCCGCCGAACACGCCGGTCAGTTCGGCAACCGCGTCGTCGAGCGAGACGTTTTCGTCGGCGTCCTGGCGGATATATTCCATGACCGCCGGATGGCATGCGATCGCCGCGTCGATCGCGGGATCGGCACCGTTTCGGTACGCGCCCATCAGCACGAGATCGCGGTTTTCCTCGTACGTGGCGAGGTGGCGGCGCAACGTCCGCGCGGCCTTGGCGTGATGCGAGGGGACGATGTCGGTCATGACGCGGCTGACCGACGGGCCGATGTCGATTGCGGGGTATATCCCGCGCTCGGCAAGATGGCGGTTGAGGACGATGTGGCCGTCGAGGATCGACCGTGCGGAATCGACCACCGGATCGTTGCCGTCGTCGCCGTCTGCCAGCACCGTGTAGATCGCGGTGATCGACCCGCCCGTATGGACGTCGACGCCGGCGCGCTCGATCAGGTTCGGGAGCATCGCAATCGCGCTAGGCGGATAGCCGCGCGCGGAGGCGGGCTCGCCGAGCGCGAGGCCGATCTCGCGACCGGCATGCGCGACGCGGGTCAGCGAATCCATGATCAGCAGGACCTTCTTTCCTTCATCGCGGAAGGATTCGGCGATCGCGTGCGCTCGCAAGGCACCGCGGATGCGGAGGACGGGGGAGTGATTGGCGGGGACGGCGACGACGACCGATCGCTTCCGCGCGGTGCCGGCGACCTTGGTTTCGAGGAAGTCGGCGACTTCCCGGCTGCGTTCGCCGATCAGGCCGATGACGATCACGTCGGCCTGCGCGGCGCGGACGATCATGCCCAGCAGCACCGACTTGCCGACGCCCGAGCCCGCCATGATGCCGACGCGCTGGCCCTGGCCGATCGTCAGCAGGCCGTTGATCGCGCGCACGCCGACGTCGAGCGGTTCGCGCACCCGCCCGCGATCGAGCGGCGACTGTAGCTTGCCCGCCAGCGGCCAGCGACCCGCGCCACGGATCGGGCCGAGCCCGTCGATCGGCTTGCCCGCGCCATCGACGACGCGGCCGAGCATGGCGGCACCCACTTCGGCTTCGCCCGGCGCGCCGATCGGCTTGACCGGCGCGCGCGGAAGGAGCGCGGCGGGGCCGCCCAGGTTCATCATCAACGTCCGGCCGTTGCGAAAGCCGATGACTTCAGCCTCGACGCTCGCCGCGCCTTCGCCGACCTGGCAGACGGTGCCGACCGGCAGGGTCAGTCCGACCGCTTCCATCAGGAGCCCGTCGAACGAGGCGAGGCGACCGGAAACCTTTGGCTTGGCGACGAAATCGGTGTTGGAGAGGGTTTCGAGATAATCGGCGGTAAAGCGATTGAGCATCAGCGGGGCACCGGGACGCGGTCGATCGCCTGCGCCAGCTGGTCGATCCAGAGCTCGGGGCCATCCTCAACGATCGTCGAGGCGCTTTCGAGCACGAAGCTGCCGCGCGCGACGCTCGGATCCCCCGCCGCGAAGATCGATTTCGACAGCCGGCCTTCGAGCAGCGCGACGTCGTCCGGGTGGACGCGCAGCAGCGCGGATTCGGCGGAGTCGGCCAGCAGTTCGGCAGCGGTTTCGATCCGACCCGCGAGGATGTCCGGCGCGATACCAACCTCGCCGACGAGCTTCGAGACGAGCAACAGGACGGTCTGGCGGAGTTGCGCGGCGACCCGCTCGCGGTCGATCCGGTCGGCGCCGAGCGCGGTGGCGAGGTCGCCGAGCAGCGCACCGTCGCGGTTCGCGGTCTCCTGCGCCGCGAGCGCCGCGGCGGCGAGTCCTTCGGCGAACCCGGCGGCATGCGCCGCGGCGAGCGGATCGATGAACGACGATTCGCTCGCCGGATCGAGCGGATCCCAGCCCGCGGTCGGGTTCACGTCCTTGTCCGCCGGACTGAAATGCTTGGGTTCCGTGCTGAAGCTCGGCGCGGCGAAATTCGGCGTGTGGCGGACGCTCGCGCGCTCGCGGATATCCGCGGCGGCAAAACCCGAGGGTGGCGCAAACGCGCCGGCCAGGATGTGCGCGGTGGTGGTGTGGCGCGACGCGAAGCCGGCGGTGAATCCGTTAGACATAATCGTCTTCGCCCCCGCCCATCTGGATCGTGCCGTCCTTCGCGAGCCCACGCGCGATCGCGATCATCGCCTTTTGCGCCTCGAGCACTTCGGCGAGCTTCATCGGCCCGCGCGCCTCCATCTCGTCGCGGATGCCGTCGGCGGCGCGCGCCGACATACAGCCGAGGAAGCGGTTTCGGACGCCTTCGTCGACGCCCTTCAAGGACTTGGTCAAAATTTCGCTGTCGACGTTGCGGATCAGCGTACCGAGATTCTTGTCGTCGAGTTCGAGGAGGTTATCGAAGACGAACATCGCCTCCTCGATCGCCTTTGCGACTTCGCGGTCGATCTTGAACAGTTTCGGCATCACGCGCTGTTCGGTCGCCTTTCGCGCGCCCGACAGGATCTTGGCGGCCTCGCGCGTGCCACCCAGCGTGACGCCGGCCGAGCCGGGCGCGGAGGCGGTACGGTTGGCAAGCACGACTTTCAATGTCTCGACCGCCTCGGGTGTGATCGGGCCAAGCCGGGCGATGCGGTGGAGGATGTCGGGCTGGACCGCGTCGGGCAGCAGTTCGAGCACCTGACCGCCGATCGACGCGTCGAGGTTGGCGATCAGGACGGCGGCGATCTGCGGATGTTCCTTCTCGATCATCGCCGCGATCTCGGTCGCGTCGAGCCAGTCGAGCAGTTCGAGTTCGCACGCGGCCTCGGGCGGGGTGATGCGTGCGAGCACGCTCTCCGCCTTTTCGGGGCCGAGCGCGCGGTTCATCACCGCCTCGATCTGCGGGCGCGGGTCGAAGCCGATCGCGGTGCGCTCGCGCGCGCGGTCGACGAAATCGTCGAGCACGTCCTCGACCTCCTGCTCCGACACGTCGGCGACCTTGAACATCGCTGCGCCGAGCTGTCGCACCTCTTCGGGTTCGAGCTTCTGGAGGATGGCGGCGGCCTCTTCCTCGCCGACGAGCATCATCAGCACCGCGGCCCGCTCGACGCCGGTATAGGTGCGGAGCGCAACCTCGGTCACTTCGCGTCCGCCTTGATCATGTCGCGGACCGCGAGCGCGGCGCGGGTCGGATTGTCGCGGGTGAAGCCGCGGACCGCGCCGATCCGGTCGTCATAGCCGCGCGTGTTCTCGAGCTGATCGAGGCTGACCGGCGCGGCGACCGTCATACCATCGGCGTTGGCCGCGCCGATCGGCTGGCCGAGCGCGGGGCGCGCGCCGGCGTCGTCGCGCTTCTTCATCAGCGCCTTGGCGATCGGCCGCACGCCGAGCAGCAGCACCAGCAGCGCGATCAGGATCGCGGTGCCATTGCGCGCGAGCACCGGCAGCCACGCATTGTCGTACCATGACGGGCCGGCATCGGCGGCGGCATCGACGCCGGCGAACTTGCGGCTGATCACCGTCACGTTGTCGTTGCGCGCCTGGTCGAAGCCGACTGCGCTCTTCACGAGATCGGTGATCTGGTTGATCTCCATCGCGGTCCGCCGGCCCTTTTCGGGATCGCGCAGGAGGACGGCGACCGACAGGCGCTTGACGCCGCCGGGCGTGGCACGCGTGACCGACACTTCGCGGCCAAGATCATAGGCGCGCTGATACTGGTCGGATTGCTTCATCGCGTCGGGTGCGGGGCCGCCGGCGACGGGCTGCCCGGCGGGCGCGCCGGGGTTGCCGGTCGCGGCCTGCGGGGCGGACAGCGTGCTGGCGGCCGGCGGCGTGTTGCTCAGCGCACCAGGGATGCCGCCGGGAGCGCCCGCGGCGCCGTCCTTCTGGTTACCGGTCCAGTTGCCCGTCTCGGCACGCAGGACGCCCTGCTTCTCATAGCTTTCGCGCGTCGCCTGGCTCTCGTCGAGATTGACGTCGGCCTGCACCTCGGCGGTGAAGTTGCCCGCGCCCACGAGCGGGGTGAGCAGCGCGATCAGCTGCGTGCGATACTTGTCCTCGATCCGACGCTGGATATCGATCCGAGCGTCGCTGGCAGCCCCCGCGCCGTCGCTGCCGCCGGCCTTGGTGAGCAGCGCGCCCATCTGGTCGACGATCGTCACCGCCTCGGGCTTCATGCCGGGCACCGACGAGGCGACGAGGTTGATGATCGAGGCGACCTGCGCCTCGCTCAGCGACCGCCCGCCCTGGAGCTTCAGGATCACCGACGCCGATGGCGCGGCGTTGTCGCGGACGAACACCGACGCCTCGGGCATGGCGAGGTGCACGCGCGCCTCGGCGACCGCGTCGATCTCCTCGATCGACTTCGCCATCTCGGATTCGCGCGCCTGGCGAAGGCGTTCGCCCTCGACCGCACGGCTGACGCCCATCGGCAGCTGGTCGAGGATCGCATAGCCGCCCGGTGCCGCCTTGGGCAGGCCCTGGCCCGCCAGCAGCATCTTGGCGCGGCTGTAATCGTCCTCGCCGACGGTGAGCGCGCCGGTGCCCTCGTCGATATGGCTCTTGATGTTGGCGGTGGTCAGCGCGGACGTGACCGCGGCCTTGTCGGAATCGGGCAGGCCGCTGAACAGCGTCTTCTGCGTCGGCGTCGACAGGCTCATCCACGCCAGCGCGGCGGCGGCGATCAGGCCGACCATCAGTGCCATCGGCAGCGAGCGGCGAACCGCCGGCTGCGCCATGACGCCCTTGATCTGCTGGAGGGGATTGGCGAACCGTTCGGTTGCACCAGACGAAGCGGGGATGAGTGCGGTGCTCATGTCAGACCGGCATGCTCATGATATCCTTGTAGGCGGACAGCAGCTTGTTGCGGACCTGCAACGTCGCCTCGAACCCGACTGACGCCTGCTGGCGGGCGAGCATCACTTTCGCGATGTCGACCGTTTCGCCGCGCTCATAGCTTTCGCTGAGCTTGGCGGCCTGGGTCTGGCCGTCGTTGACGCTTTTCAGCGCGGTTTCCATCGTGTCGGCAAAGCTGGTCGGCTTGACCGTTTCGGTCGGCGCTACGGCGCCGCTCGCCCCGGCGCGCGACAGCGCCTGGTTGCGTTCGAGAATCTGCGAACGCAGCGCCATGACGCGGTCGACGCTCATCGCGCCGCCGCCTATTCCGCTGACGCCGCTCATGCCGAGGCGGCCCAATTATGCACGTTGCCGATATCGTCGCCCTGCTCGCGCGCCTTGGCGAGGCGATAGCGCAGCGTGCGTTCGGAAATGCCGAGGCGCTTGGCGGTCTCGATTCGGCTGCCGTTGCAGGCTTTCAGCGTCTCGCGGATCGCGGCGAACTCGCTCATCTGGACGATGTTGCCCAGAGTCCCGGGGGGCGTCTCGGGCTCCGACGGTGCTAGGGGCGCGAGCGAGACGACCGGTGCCGTGCGCTGGAAGGTCATCGACACGGGGCGGTCGAACACGATGTGGTTCGCCTCGATCGTGTCGCCGCCGCAGAACAGCAGCGCGCGCTGGATCACGTTCTCGAGCTCGCGGACGTTGCCGGGCCAATCGTGCAGCATCAGCTGCTCGATCGCCGCATGGCTCGGCCAGGGAATGACAGTGCGGCTGCCGGCGTGACGCAGGATCAGCGTGGCGGCGAGCGCGGGGATATCCTGCGGACGCTCGGCGAGCGACTTGGTCGCGAGCGGGAACACGGCGAGGCGGTAATAGAGATCGGCGCGGAACCGGCCCGCGGCGACTTCGGCGTGGAGATCGCGGTTGGCACAGGCGATGACGCGGACGTCGATCGGCTGCGGCACCGAGGCGCCGAGCGGCACGACTTCGCGCTCCTGCAACACGCGGAGCAGCTTGGCCTGCAGCTGGAGCGGCATCTCGGCGATCTCGTCGAGCAGGATCGTGCCGCCGTTTGCCGCGCGGAAGAAGCCGTCCCCCCCCGACGACGCGCCGGTGAACGCGCCCTTCTGGTGCCCGAACAGCAGCGCCTCGAGCATCGATTCCGGGAGTGCGGCGCAATTGATCGCGATGAACGGCTTGTCCTTGCGTGCGGAGCCGTTGTGGATGGCGCGGGCGAGCACTTCCTTGCCGGTGCCGGTCGGGCCGTTGATAAGGACCGTGATGTCGGCGGCGGCGACGCGCTCGGCCAGCGCCAGCAACGCGAGCGATTCGGGGTCGGCGGCGGTCGGCATCTCGGGACCGCCGATCAGCGCACGCGCGAAGCCGTTGCCGACCGCGGTGTCCTCCGCGGCAAAGCTGATGCGAGCAGGCGCACCATCCCGCGACGGCGTCACCTGGCGGCCTTCGCAGCCGATCACGACGGTGCGGGCGGGAGCGGTGATACCCTCGCCATCCGCGATCAGGAACAGGTCGTTCGGCGCTGGCTGGCTGGTCTCGAACGAGCCCACGCCGAAGCCCTGCGCCCGCAGCGACGAGACGAGCGCGTATTTCCGCGAAGTGACTGCAGCTGATGGAAAGATCGAACGCATGGTGTTCCCCCTGGACGATTCGGGGAATGCGCCAAGGGTGGTAAATTCGCGGTTAAACCCTGCCGTCGACCGGCAGATTATTTCCGGGCGCGTTCGCGCAGGCATACGTGCGCGCCGCGTTTGCGCGCGCGAGCCCCTATGCGCTGACCCCTGTGAGGCGCGGTTGAGCCGGCGGGTCGCGTCGCTGCGGGGCTGAATCTTTTTGCTTAAGTCTGTCCCGAAGCGGCCGTTACCTCACTCGACGGATCGGCACTTCGCCATGGGGGCGGCGCGGATCGTCGAAGATCACGGAGATTCTCATGACTGTCATCGGCACCAACATCTCGGCGCTTCGCGCGACCAACGCCTCGACCAAGGCCTCCAACATGCTGGCCACGTCGATGGAGCGCCTGTCGACCGGCAAGCGCATCAATTCGGCCAAGGACGATGCCGCCGGTCTGGCGATCTCGTCGTCGATGACCGCTCAGATCAAGGGCATGAACCAGGGCATTCGCAACGCGAATGACGGCATTTCGATGGCGCAGACCGCTGAAGGCGCGCTCGATGAGGTCAGCAACAACCTGCAGCGCATGCGCGAACTTGAAGTCCAGAAGGGCAACGGCACCTACTCGGCCAGCGACAAGGCCAACATCAAGTCGGAACAGGATGCCCTGGCCAAGCAGATTTCCAACGTGCTGACCAATACGACCTTTAATGGCGTCAAGCTGTTTGACGGCAGCGTTGGCGCAAGGGGCCCCGTTTACGATACCGATGGGACCACCGTCCTCACCCAACCTGTCGCTGGCGGAAAAGTTTCCATCCAGGCGGGAGCGAATTCAAGCGACACCATTTCGCTGAACTTGGGTAGCGATCTAGGAGCAGAAGCGACCGTCAGTGGTACTTCGTTGACTGGGGGCGTCGGATCGGTAGTCGACAAAACCACGCCGACCGCGGTGGTCGCCAAGGGTGGACTGGCGGACTATGACAACGCGATCGCACTCGTCTCGAACCGTCGTGCATCGCTCGGCGCGTCGCAGAACCAGCTGCAGTCGGCGGTCAACAACCTGACCTCGAACGCAACCAACCTGTCGGACGCCAAGAGCCGCATCGAGGACACCGATTTCTCGGCGGAAACGACCGCGCTCGCCAAGGCGCAGATCCTCAGCCAGGCGTCGACCGCGATGCTCAGCCAG
>NZ_LMLD01000011.1:263621-264782 GCF_001421825.1 Sphingomonas sp. Leaf38
CCAGAGCCAGCAGAGCGTCCTGAAGTTGCTCGGCTGATCCCGCTCCGCGGCGCCGGCACCGCCCCCTTAGGGTGACGGCGCCGTTAGGATCCGCCGTGACGATAGCGCATCCCAACCCCTCGACAGCTGCGTGCTGGCGAGGGGTTTTGCGTTTCCCAGCGCCCGCCGACTTGCCGGCAAGGTTTTGTAAACCAAAGAAAAAACGGCAAAAATTAGCCGGTTTCACTTAAGTCCGCGGCGCGCTGGCCGTTACCTAATGTGGCGGCACGGCCCTTCGCCACGGGGGCGGCGGGGATCGCCGAAGATCACTGGAGTTTCACAATGACTGTCATCGGCACCAATGTTTCCGCGCTCCGCGCGACCAATGCTTCGACCAAGGCCTCCAACATGTTGGCCACATCGATGGAGCGTCTGTCGACCGGCAAGCGCATCAATTCGGCCAAGGACGACGCCGCCGGCTTGGCGATCTCGTCGTCGATGACGGCGCAGATCAAGGGCATGAACCAGGGCATTCGCAATGCGAACGACGGCATCTCGATGGCGCAGACCGCGGAAGGCGCACTCGACGAGGTCACCAACAACCTGCAGCGTATGCGTGAACTCGAGGTACAGTCGAGCAACGGCACCTATTCGACGAGCGACAAGGCCAACATCAAGGCCGAGCAGAACGCTCTTGCAAACCAGATCAACAACGTTCTCAAGAATAGCCAGTTCAACGGCGTCAAGCTGTTCGACGGCAGGGCTGGGGCGGGCGCTGATGTCGCCGGCGGTGCAACGGTTGATATTCAGGCGGGCGCCGATACCACCGGTAAGATCCAGCTGAACCTGGGCACCAATCTCAGTGCAGTGGCCACAACCGATACCAACAACGTCACCACGGGTGGCGTGGGAACGGTGGTCAACGTTGGTGCTGGCGGCGCGGTCACTGCAACGGGTGGCCTCGATGATTACGACAAGGCGATCTCGCTCGTCTCGAACCGTCGCGCATCGCTCGGCGCGTCGCAGAACCAGCTGCAGTCGGCGGTCAACAACCTGACCTCGAACGCGACCAACCTGTCGGACGCCAAGAGCCGTATCGAAGACACCGACTTCTCGGCCGAAACGACCGCGCTCGCCAAGGCGCAGATCCTCAGCCAGGCGTCGACCGCGATGCTCAGCCAG
>NZ_LMLD01000011.1:264802-273708 GCF_001421825.1 Sphingomonas sp. Leaf38
TCAGAGCCAGCAGAGCGTCCTGAAGCTGCTTCAGTAATCCGAGTATCGGCATCGGCATCGCCCCCCCGAGGATGTCGATGCCGGTCGGATCCGCGCGCACCCGTTGCGCGCGGTACGCAACCCCGGCGGCTTCGGTCGTCGGGGTTTTTGCTTGTGTGCGAAAGGCGTCGCGCGTCATGGCGCGACATCCGGAATCGCAACGCCGACGTCGCGCGCATGACCAGCAGAACCGGTCTTGGCGGCTGGACCCTGAAGCGATGCGCGGGACGGTCTATCGGGGGAATGGCCGCAGAAGCGCGCACTGGACTATACCGCCCACGGTACCACCGTGATCGAAATCACCACCGCGAGCGCAACCGACCCCGCGACCGAACTTACTGGCACCCGGTATCCCCGCCCGACGCCAGCGACCGTTGCGCCTGGCGACCTGCTGGCCGGCCGGTTAGACGCCGCCCGCGGGATCCGGTGCCGGCGTCACGATGACCGGTGCCGGAATCACGACCGGGGCGGGCTGAGGTTGCCCCGCCTGGCCGATCAGCGCGGTGTTCTCGATCACGTCGAGCGCCTGGCGCGCCACCACATAGCGGCGTGCGGCGGCCATCCAGTTGCCCGCCTGGGCCGCGCCGGGCAGACGCGCGACTTCGGCGCGCGCCGCCTCGACCTGGCCGGCTTCGAGCAGGCGGCGCGCGCGGGCGAGGCGATCGGTCGGCATCGGCGAGGGCGTGCCGGCCTTGCGCAGCACCACCAGCGAATCGATCTGGTGCTGGATCGTGTCGAGCCAGCCTTCGCCGGTCGAGGTCGTGATGTCGGGGGCGATCGTGTCGAGCCCTTGGCGAAGATCCTCCAGCGTCACCGGCTGGCGCGCCGTCTGGATCAGCAACGTCGTCGCACGCGGTTGCGCCTGGCCGAAGCGCAGCCGCAACTGCTCCTCGAGATAGCCGAGCCCGACCCCGCGATCGAGCGCACGGCGCACGGCGAACGCCACCATCAGCCCTTCCGCGCGTGTCGCCTGCCCGCCCGCCGCGCTGGCGTCCGTGGTAATCGCCGCGGCGCGCGCCTCGAGCGCGGTCAACTGTGCCGCCAGAGTCGCCTCGCGCGTCGCCAGCACCGTCGTATCGACTGGTGGATTAGCCTGGGGTTGGCCGTCGGGGCCGAGCGGCTGCGACGGGATATAGCCCGAACTGCTCGCGGCGAGCTTCTGCGCTGCGGCGGTCGACGCGGCGCTGCTGGCCTGCAGATTGGCGAACCATGGCAGCGTGCGGACGGCATAGCCCATCAGCCCGAGCCCGGCGACGAACGCCAGGCCGATCAAGGCCAGGATGACACCCATTTTGGGTCCGCGTGCCCGTGGGCGATCGGTCGGCACGTAGTCGCTCATGGCGTGCTTATCCCCGCCGCGCGTGCGCTGGTCAATCGCGCGCGTGTCGGCGTGCGCGGCCGCGAGCGCGACGATCGCGGAATCGGTCGGTGCGGCGGCGATCGCGATGGCGGCCCAGCCCGTCCCGGCCGCGTCGCCGACCGCGCGGCTGATCGCGATCAATGCGATGCGCGCGCGGTCCGCGCCGGCGTCGTCGACCAGCTCGGCCAGCCGCGTCGCGGCGCGCGCGGAATGCACCAGGACCAGCGCATCGTCGAACGATCGCACGACGTCCGCCGCCACCGCGACGGCATCGCCGGCATAGACGGTGACCGCCTCGACCCCGTCCTCGGTCGGCGCCCGCTCGCGCCCCGCGAGATGGAGCAACCGCGCGAACCCGCGGTCCCGCGCCGCGGCGACGACCGCACGTGCGTCGTCGTCCCCCGTCACCGCGACCGCGAACCCCGCTTCGGCTGCCGCCGCCGCGGTCGCGGCGCCGACCGCCACGACCGGCAACCGCTTAAAGAGGTCCAGCCCCGCCCCGCCATGCCGCACCGCGTTCGCGCTCGTCAGCAACAGCCCGTCGAACCCGGTCGGGGTGGGCGGCGTCCAATCGACCGGCACGACCGCGAACAGCGGAACCTGCCGCACCGCCAGCCCGTGCGCCCGCAGCGCGGTCGCGGTGCGCGTGGCGCCGGGCTCCGGCCGCAGCACCACGACCATGCGGGTCATGGCGGCGTCATGCCGCGAACAGCCGCCGGACGCTGGCGGGCGCGCGGGTCAGCAGGTCTTCGGCAAGCGCCGTTCCGAGATCGTCGTCGACCGTCCCCTCGATCGATCCCGCGACGTCGCACGCGCCGTCCTCCGCGATCAGCTCGGCGCGGAGCGTCAGCGTCTCGCCCGCGAGCGACGCCAGCGCCGCGACCGGCGAGTGACAGTCCGCGCCGAGCCGCGCGAGCAGCGCACGCTCGGTCAGCACGCACAGGCTCGTATCGCGGTGGTTGATCGCCGCGACCATCCCGCCCGCCGCGCGTCCAGCGAGCACCTCGATCCCGACCGCCCCCTGCGCGGGCGCGGGCAGCATCACGTCGGTCGGAATCGCATGGCCGTCGTCGCGCCCGAGCCGGTCGAGCCCGGCGGCGGCCAGCAACGTCGCATCCATCTCGCCGCTCGTTACCCGGCCGAGCCGCGTGTCGACATTGCCGCGGATCAGCACGATCTCCAGATCGGGCCGCAGCCGCAGCATCTGTGCGCGCCGTCGCGGCGAACTCGTGCCGACCACCGCGTTCTGGCGCAGGTCGGACAGCGTCTCCGCGCCGATCAGCCGGTCGCGCACGTCGGCGCGCGGCAGCATCGCCGCGATCTTCAGCGTTTGCGGCCGGATCGTCTCGACGTCCTTCATCGAATGCACCGCGCAATCGATGTCGCCGTCGTGCAGCGCGCGATCAAGCTCCTTGGTCCACAGCGCCTTGCCGCCGATCTCGGCCAGCGCGCGATCCTGCACGCGGTCGCCGGTGGTGCGGATCACGACGATTTCTATATCGTCGGGCGACCAGCCATGCGCCGTACACAGCGCGTCGCGCACCAGGCCTGCCTGGGTGAGAGCGAGCGGCGACCCCCGCGTACCGAGCCGAAAACGAGTCATCCGGGCGCCATGCAGAAAGGGTGGGGCTTCGACAAGCTTCGCGCACCCATATACAGAGCCATGATGATCATTCTCGGCATCGAATCCTCCTGCGACGAAACCGCCGCCGCGCTCGTCACCGGCGACCGGCAGGTTCTCGCGCACAGGCTGCTCGGACAGGAGGCCGCGCACGCGCCGTTCGGCGGCGTCGTCCCCGAAATCGCCGCGCGCGCGCATGTCGAGGCGCTCGAGCCGCTGATCGTCGCGGCGCTCGCCGATGCGAAGCTGACGCTCGCCGAAGTCGATGCGATCGCCGCGACCGCGGGGCCGGGCTTGATCGGCGGCGTCATGGTCGGGCTCGTCACGGGCAAGGCGCTCGCGCACGCCGCGGGCAAGCCGCTGATTGCGGTCAACCACCTCGAAGGTCATGCGCTCTCGCCGCGGCTGTCCGACCCGGACCTCGAATTTCCGTATCTGCTGCTGCTCGTGTCCGGCGGCCATTGCCAGTTGCTGCTGGTCGAGGGCGTCGGCGCGTATCGGCGGTTGGCGACGACGATCGACGACGCGGCCGGCGAAGCGTTCGACAAGACCGCCAAGCTGCTCGGCCTGGGCTTTCCCGGCGGCCCCGCGGTCGAACGCGCCGCCGCGCTTGGCAATCCGAAGGCAGTCCCGCTGCCGCGTCCGCTGAAAGGCTCGGCCGAACCGCATTTCTCGTTCGCCGGGCTGAAGAGCGCGGTCGCACGCGTCGTCGGGCAATATTCGCCCGAGGATCTAGCGGCCTCGTTCCAGGCCGCGGTGGTCGATTGCCTGATCGATCGCACGACCAAGGCGTTGCGTACGTCGCACGGCGCTACCGCGCTCGTCGTCGCCGGCGGCGTCGCGGCCAACACCGCGGTGCGTGGCGCGTTGCAGGCGCTCGCCAGCGCACACGGTCTCCGCTTCGTCGCGCCGCCTTTGTGGCTGTGCACCGACAATGCCGCGATGATCGGCTGGGCGGGGGCCGAGCGGTTCGCCGCGGGCCTCACCGATCCGCTCGACGTCGCCGCGCGCCCGCGCTGGCCGCTCGACCCCAACGCCGAAGCGGTGCGTGGCGCGGGGGTGAAGGCATGAACGCCTCTGCCATGAAGATCGGGGTCATCGGTGGCGGCGCCTGGGGCACGGCACTCGCGCAGGTCGCGGCGCACGAAGGCCGCGACGTGATTCTCTGGGCGCGCGAAACCGCCGTCGTCGACTCGATCAACGCGACCCATGAGAACGCGCTGTTCCTGGCGGGCGTCGCGCTCTCGCCGACGATCCGCGCGACCGCCGACCTCGCCGCGCTCGCCGCCATGGACGCGATCCTCGTCGTCGCGCCCGCGCAGCATGTCGGTAGCGTCCTCGCCGCTGCGCCGGTCGGCCGCATCCCGCTCGTGCTGTGCGCCAAGGGGATCGAGGCGGGCAGCAAGCGGCTCGTCGGCGAAGTCGCGCGCGCGGTTCACCCGGATGCACCGATCGCCGTTCTCTCGGGCCCGACCTTCGCGCACGAAGTCGCCGCAGGATTGCCCACCGCGGTCACACTGGCGTGCGAGGATGCCGACCTTGGCGAGCGGCTCGCGACGCGTCTCGCCGCGCGTCATTTCCGCACCTACGTCTCGACCGACGTCGCGGGGGCGGAGATCGGCGGCGCGGTGAAGAACGTCCTTGCGATCGGTTGCGGCGTGGTCGAGGGCGCAGGCCTCGGCCAGAACGCACGCGCCGCTCTGATCGCGCGCGGGTTCGCCGAGATGACCCGGTTCGGCCTCGCCCGCGGCGCGCGCGCGGAAACGCTCGCCGGTCTCTCAGGATTGGGTGACCTCGTCCTCACCTGCTCATCGACCAGCTCACGCAACTTCTCGCTCGGCGTCGGCCTCGGCCGTGGCGGCTCCGCGGCGACCTTGCTCGCCGACCGCCGCACCGTCGCAGAAGGCGCCTTCACTGCCCCCGTCCTCCGCGAAGCCGCCCGCGACGCGCGCGTCGACATGCCGATCACCGAGGCCGTCTGCCGCCTGCTGGAAGGCGCGCCCGTCAGCGACGTGATCGGCGACCTGCTCGCGCGGCCGCTCAAGGGCGAGGCGGGCTGACCTAAGATCCTCCCCCGCCAGGGGGAGGCGGCGCGAAGCGACGGAGGGGGAGGACACGGAACCGACGTGTCGCTTACCGCCCCCTCCGTCTGGCAAGTGCCAGCCACCTCCCCCTTGCGGGGGAGGATCGAGGGTCACCGCAGCACCCGCGCTGCCAGCCCGGAGCAATCCGCGTCCCCCGCGACCGGCCCCTGCTTCCCCGTGATCGCGCGGCCAATCGCCTTGAAGATATTCCCGACCGACTTCACCTCGGGGGGAATCGTAACATGCGGCCGCTCGATTGTCCCCGTCATGTAGGCCGACCCCGGCAACCGCAGCAGCGCATGCTGTTTTGGCGTGCCGGTCAGCCGGATGTCGAGTGTCTCGCCGGGAAACACCACGCTCCCCTGGCCGCGCAACTGGCTGGCGGTCGTGTCGATGATCATCGGATCGACCCGCCCGCGTCCACGCGTCACGTCGAGCCTGAGCACGACGCAGCGCAGACCCGCGCGCTCGCCATCCTTGGCCAGCAACGCGCGCGCCGCATCGAAGCCCAGCGCCGCCGCGATCCCCTGCGGCAAATGCCCGTCGCGCGCGACGAACCCGATCGTACCGTTCGACCGCCCGACCGCCGCACGGATCGTTTCGCCCGGTCCCTTCAGCCGCACGCGCGCGCTGACATTGCCGCTGAAATCGCCGCCGCCGCCCGCGATATCCTGCACGCTGCTGCCGCGCAGCCGGAGGTCGATATCGACCGTGGGCACCTTGCGGTCGCCGCGCTGGTCGACGGTCACGCGTCCCGTGACGTTGCCATGCGGCAGCCGCGCGACCAGATCGCTCAGCGTCAGCAGCTGGTGGTCAATCGCCAGCACGCCTCTGGCGGACAGGATCGGCGACGCACCCTTGCCGCTGACGATCCGCCCGATCCGGAACCCCATCCGCGCATCGGTGGTGTCGATCTTGCCGATATCGATCCGCGTGTTGGGCACGAGCCGCGGCCCGATCGCGCGTTCCAGCGCGGCGCCCTCGGCCTTGCCCCGGTCCGATGCCAGATCGCCGAAATCGAACTGGCGCGAGACGATGTCGCCGTCCACCTTGCTGCGCCCCGCCTGCTTGTCGACCGTAACGTGGCCGGTGAAATCCGAGCGCCCGACCACGCCCTTCAACTGCGTCACCGTCCATTTCGGCTGGTCGTGACGGACATGCGCGCTGAACGATATGGGCTCCGTCCGGAACAGCCCCGCCTCGATCACCGCGTCGATCAGCTTCAGATCGGTCGCGCGCGCGGTCACGTCGAGGCTCATCGCGTCGGTATCGAGCGGCGTGTCCATCTGGCCCTTCGCGCTGATCGACAGCGCATCGCCATCGATCGACGCGGTAAACGGCCAAGGCTTGCCCTGGAACTTCGCCACCGAAGGCCCTGCGACCGCGATCCGGACGGCCGCCCCGCGGATCGTGCCGCTACCGGTCGCGCGGATCCCGTGGACCGGATCCGATACGAAGTGCGCCGTGACGAAACGGTCTTGCTTGTCGTCGCGATATTCGATGACGCTGTCGCTGATCGTCAGCGCGTCGAGATCGGTCGAACTCCCGCCGCTCTTGGGCTTGCCGGGCCGCTCCCAGTTGGTCCGGCCATGCTTGTCGCGGACGAGCACGAGGCGCAGCCCGCGCGCTTTCACATCGCGCGGCCCGAACGCGCCCTTGAGCAGTGCGAGCCCCGAGAACGTCGCCTCCGCCTCGCGCAACCGCACGAAATCGCCCTTGCCCGCCCAGTCGGCTTGCGGGATTCGCACGTCGGTGATGCGGATCGTCGGGTTGAACCCGAACGCATCGACGCGCTCGATCCCGCCGATCGTCACCGGCCGCCCGAACCGCGCGGTGAGCTGCCGCTGGATCACGCCCTTGAGCGACCCCCAGGGGAAGGCGGCCAACCCCACCAGCCCCAGCACGAGCGCGCTCGCGACGACGATGCCGGTGATTTTCACCCAGCGTTTCCCGAAGAATCCCCTCATCCCACCGCGACGCGCCGAGTGGCTATTCGTTCCGCGTGCGTCAGGACCGCTGCCGCAGATTTGCCTCACCTACCACCCCGGCGAAGGCCGGGGTCCAGTTTGGAAACGTCGCTAACGAAGCACTGCGCTCCGTTACGACGACCTCTCCAACTGGGCCCCGGCCTCCGCCGGGGTGGTATCTCCCGTTGCGGGCGTCGCGGTATACAGAACCCTCAGAAATCGATCGCCATGCCCTTCAGCTCCCAATCGCCATAGCGCGTGGGATCGCGCGGTTCGGGGTCCTTGTCGGGCACGATCGCCTCGGGTTTCGGCACCGGCGTGGTCTTCGCCAGATATTCGGGTGGTTTCACATGATCGGGGCGCTGGCCCATCGCGGCTCTCCGGATTTGCGTGTTGGCGTCGTAACCGCCACATGGGGCGCGCCGCGTCGTTTTGCCACAAGTGCCACGCGGCAAACCGAACGCGAAGGACCTTCACATGCCCGACTACACCCACGCCCCCGAGCCGCTCGGCGTCCCCACCCGCCGTGCAGCACTCCGCCTGCTCGACGCCGTGCTCCGCCGCGGCGAGTCGCTCGAATCCGCGCTGCCCGCCGCCACGCGCGCGATCCACGGCCCCGATCGCGGCCTCGCGCATGCGATCGCCGCCGAGACGCTGCGCCGGCTGCCCGATCTCGACGCGATGATCGATTCGGTGACCAAGACCAACCTGCCCGACGATGCGAAGGCGCGGATGGCGCTGCGCATCGCACTCGTCCAGGTGCTGATCCTCGGCACGCCGTCGCACGCCGCGATCTCGACCGTGCTGCCCTTGGTCGACGGCGGCCCGCGTAAACTCGTCCACGGCGTCTTCGGGACGCTGTTCCGCGCCAACATGCTGCTCCCCGAAGTCCCGACGCTGCCGGCCCCCGTCGAACTCCGCTGGGAAGCCGCCTGGGGCGAGGAGATGGTCGACGCCGCCGGCCGCGCGATCGCCCAGGTGCCGCCGCTCGACCTGACCATCGCCGACCCGTCCGAAACCGAAGGCTGGCGCGAGAAGCTCGGCGGCGAGAGCTTCATGCCCGGCCATATTCGTCTCGGCGACCACGATTCGGTCCCCGACATGGCTGGGTTCGGCGACGGCGCGTGGTGGGTGCAGGACATCGCCGCCTCGCTGCCCGCACGCTTGCTGGGGAAGGGCGAGGGCCATGTCCTCGATCTCTGCGCCGCGCCTGGCGGCAAGACGCTGCAACTCGCCGCAGCAGGCTGGACCGTCACCTCGGTCGACAATTCGCAGAGCCGGATCAAGCGCCTTCGCGAGAACCTGTATCGCACGCATCTGAAGTCGGAAGTCGTCAACGCGGACATTCTCGAATGGGCGCCGACCGAGCCCGCCGACGCGATCCTGATCGACGCGCCGTGCAGCGCGACCGGCATTTTCCGCCGTCACCCCGACGTGCTCCACCGCGTCCGCCCCTCGATCATTGCCGAGACCGCGGCGTTGCAGGCGCGCATCTTCGCCCGCGCGGCGGACTGGGTGAAGCCCGGCGGCACGCTCGTCTACGCCACCTGTTCGCTCGAGCCGTCGGAAGGCGAAGCGCAACTCGATGCGTTCCTCGCGGCGCGCAGCGACTACACGATCGCGCCGGTCGACCAGTCCGAACTCCCCGCCGGCATCACCCCGACCGAAGCCGGCACCGTCCGCACCCTCCCCGGCATGCTCGCCGAGCAAGGTGGCTGCGACGGCTTCTTCATCGCCCGCCTGAAGCGCGCCTGACAGAACCTCCCCCGCCAGGGGGAGGTGGCTGGCACTTGCCAGACGGAGGGGGAGGACAGGGCAACCGCTGTTCCGTTTCC
>NZ_LMLD01000011.1:273747-286890 GCF_001421825.1 Sphingomonas sp. Leaf38
CTCCCCCCGGCGGGGGAGGATAGAAGGCCTTCGCACCAACCGAATCCCGCGCTAGGACACAGTCATGCAACCCGTCCGCATCGCCCCCTCGATCCTCTCCGCCGACTTTTCGAAGCTCGGTGAGGAAGTCCGCGCCATCGACAAGGCCGGTGCCGACTGGATCCATATCGACGTGATGGACGGCCATTTCGTCCCCAACATCTCGTTCGGTCCCGCGGTCATGAAGTCGGTCCGCGGCGTCACCACCAAGCCGTTCGACGTCCACCTGATGATCTCGCCCGTCGACGCCTATCTCGACGCGTTCGCGGAGGCGGGTGCCGACTGCATTACGGTGCATTACGAAGCGGGGCCGCACATCCACCGCTCGCTCCAGCACATCAAGTCGCTCGGTAAGCGCGCCGGAATCGTGATCTGCCCCGGCACGCCCGCCAAGATGCTCGACTACCTCATGGACATGGTCGACCTCGTGCTGGTGATGAGCGTCAACCCCGGCTTTGGCGGCCAGAGCTTCATTCCGAGCCAGCTCAAGAAGATCTCCGCGATCCGCACTATGATCGAAAAGAGCGGGCGTGCGATCGATCTCGAGGTCGATGGCGGCGTCGATGCCGAATGGGCCAAGCGCTGTATCGAGGCGGGCGCCGACGCGCTCGTCGCGGGCACCTCGGTCTTCCGCGGCGGCCCCGATCATTATGCTGCCAACATCGCCGCGTTGCGGGGGTGAACGAACCGCATGATCTGACGCGCGATGTCGTGACCGAGTCGGCGCCCGACGGGATCGATGAAGGCCGTCGCCTGATCCGTCTCGGCGGCGACAAGGGGCTGTCGCTCGCCGACCGCCTCGCGGAGCGCTTCCACCGGCTGACGTGGCGCACCCCGCTGCACACGCTGCGGCTCAAGGGGCGCTACCCGCTCAAGCTGATCGCGGTCCCCGACGATCCCATCCTCGGCGACATCCCGCGCGGCACGATGCTGCTGGAGGGCGTGCTCTTGTTCCGCGGCGAAGCGCGCGATATCGAGACGCTCGATCTCGCCAAGCCGCTCCCCAAACCCTTTGCCGAGTATCTGCAGAGTTTCGCGTGGCTGCGCGACCTGTCGACCGTCGCAACCCGCTCGCGCGGCGCGCCGATCGCCGAATATCTCATGGGCCTCTGGCTGACCGCGCACGCCGACACGCAGGGCGGGATCGCGTGGCGGCCCGACATGTGGGGCAGGCGGATCCTCGCCTGGACCGCGCATGCGCCGCTGATCCTGTCGTCGTCCGACCAAATCTACCGCTCGAAGGTGCTCAACGCGCTCGCCAAGGGCGCGCTCCACCTCGATCGTACCGCCGACAAGGCCCCCGCGGGCGCCCCGCGCATCGCCGCGTGGTGCGGGGTCGTCGCCGCCGGCCTGCTCATCCCCGGCGGCGAACCCCGCCAGGCATTCGGCGAAGCCGGGCTGCTCCGCGCGCTCGGGACCGGTCTGTTCGACGATGGCGGCTCGGTCTCGCGCAGTCCGGCGATGCTGCTCGATTCGATCCAGCTGCTGACGTTGCTCCAGGAAAGCTACGCCGCGCGCGGCGCCGAATTGCCCGAGACGGTGGCGGTCACGCTCACCCGGATGGTCGCGGCGCTGCTCGGCGTCGCGCACGCCGATCGCGGTCTGTCGAGCTGGCAGGGTGGCGGCCCGGCGAGCGAAACGCAGGTCGCCGCGGTGATCGAGGCCAGCGGCGTCCGCACGCGTCCGCTCCGCCAGGCGCGCGACTGGGGCTATCAACGCCTCGCGGCCGGGACCGCGGTGCTGATCGTCGACGCGGCACCGCCGCCGATCGCGCGGCTCGTCGAGGGCGGCTGCGCGTCGACGCTGGCGTTCGAATTCTCCGACGGTCCGGCGCGGATCGTCGTCAACTGCGGCGGTGCGCGTGCGGGCATCGCGCAACTCCCGCCCGCGATGGTCGAGGGGCTGCGCTCGACCGCGGCGCATTCGACGCTGACGATAGCCGACAGCAACTCGACCGCGATCCTGGCCGACGGCACGCTCGGCCGCGGCGTCGGCGAAGTCGAACTCAGCCGCCAGGAATCCGAGGCCGCGAGCCGGATCGAGGCGAGCCATGACGGCTATGTCCGCCGCTGGGGCTTCCTCCACCGCCGCCAGCTGATGCTCACCGGCGACGGCCGCGAACTGCGCGGCGAGGATGCGCTGTTGCCGCAGGGGCGCAAACGCCGCGTCGGCCTGTCGCTGTTCGCGATCCGCTTCCATCTCGGCGAAGGCGTCCAAGTGTCGCCCACCGCCGACGGCCTCGGCGCGATCCTTCGCCTGCCGGGCGGCGCGCTCTGGCAGTTCCGCTGCCGCGGCGGCGCGCTGGTGGTCGAGGACAGCGTCTGGATCGACGCCGACGGCCGCCCGGTCGCGACGCAACAGCTGATGATAACCGGCGAAGCCGCGGCCGGCGGTGCGAGCGTAAGCTGGGCGCTGAAGAAGGCCTGACGGTCTTTACCCCACCCCCGTCATCCTACCCCGCGTCATCCCACCCCGCGTCATCCTGACGAAAGTCAGGACCCAGAGCCACAAGCGCGGTCGTCTGGTACCCTGGGTCCTGACTTTCGTCAGGATGACGCGGGGAGAGGGCGCGTGAGCGTCTCGCCCCCTGTTCCCCAACGTCAACCGACGCTAAGGCACCGCCGCACGGTGGCCCCCCGGAATACGAAAGACCCTCATGACCAGCATCCCGATCAAGCGCGCGCTCCTGTCCGTTTCCGACAAGACCGGGATCCTCGATCTCGGCACGGCGCTCGCGAGCCACGGCGTCGAGCTCGTCTCCACCGGCGGCACCGCCACCGCGCTGCGCGCTGCGGGGCTCACGGTGCGCGACGTGAGTGAACTCACCGGCTTCCCCGAGATGATGGACGGCCGCGTCAAGACGCTCCACCCGATGGTGCATGGCGGCCTGCTCGCGGTCCGCGACGACGCCGGCCACGCCGCCTCGATGGCCGAGTACGCGATCGGTGCGATCGACCTCGTCATCGTCAATCTCTATCCGTTCGAGGCGACCGTCGCGAAGGGCGCCGACCGCGACACCGTGATCGAGAACATCGACATCGGCGGCCCCAGCATGGTCCGCTCGGCCGCCAAGAACCACGCCTATGTCGCGATCGTCACCGATCCCGCCGACTATGCGCTGGTATCGGGCGGCACCACCACGCTCGAAGACCGCAAGAAACTGGCCGCCAAGGCCTTTGCCACCACCGCCGCCTATGATTCGGCGATCGCAACGTGGTTCGGCACCGTCGACCAGGCCGAGGAATTCCCCGCCACCCTGCCGATCACGCTCAAGCGCGGCGACACGCTTCGCTACGGCGAGAACCCGCACCAGTCCGCCGCCTTCTACACGGCGACGGGCAGCGTTCGCGGGATCGGCCAGGCGCGCCAGCTTCAGGGCAAGGCGCTCAGCTACAACAACCTCAACGACGCCGACGCCGCACTCGAACTCATCGCTGAGTTCCGCGACGCCGACCCCTCGGTGGTCATCGTCAAGCACGCCAACCCCTGCGGCGTCGCGACCGCCGCGACGCTCGCCGAGGCCTATGCCGCCGCGTTCGCCTGCGACACCGTCTCCGCATTCGGCGGCATCATCGCCGTCAACCGTACGCTGGACGCCGAGACGGCGCGCGCGATCACCGGCATCTTCACCGAGGTCGTCGTCGCCCCTGATGCCGACGAGGACGCGATCGCGCTGTTCGCCGCCAAGAAGAACCTCCGCCTGCTGCTCACCGGCGAGCTCCCCGATCCCGCGCGCACCGGCCTCACCGCCAAGTCGATCGCCGGCGGCTGGCTCGTCCAGGGCCGCGACAACGGCACGCCGGGCGAACTCACCGTCGTCACCAAGCGCCAGCCGACCGAGCAGGAACTGATCGACTGCCGCTTCGCCTGGACGGTCGCCAAGCACACCAAGTCGAACGCGATCGTCTATGCCAAGGACGGCAGCACCGCTGGGATCGGCGCGGGCCAGATGAACCGCCTCGAATCCGCGCGCATCGCCGCGTGGAAGGCGAAGGACGCCGCCAACAAGGCCGGCTGGTCCACCCCGCGCACGATCGGCTCGGCAGTCGCCTCCGACGCGTTCTTCCCGTTCGCCGACGGGCTGCTCGCCGCGGTCGAAGCAGGCGCCACGGCAGTGATCCAGCCCGGCGGCTCGATCCGCGACGCCGACGTCATCGCCGCGGCGGACGAAGCCGGCCTCGCGATGGTCTTCACCGGCATGCGCCACTTCCGCCACTGAGGTCGAAACGCTCGATACCAACCGTCATCCCCGCGAAGGCGGGGACCCAGACTGGCTCACCTCCACGCGTATCACGTACGCTAGCCAATATGGGTTCCCGACTCCGCGGGAATGACGAAAGAGCGTGCCTGCCCATAAAACAGGCATGGCCACCGCACTGCACAAGTTTTAACCGCAACCTCACCGCTGCCCGCCCGCCGCGCACGCCTTGCCCCCTCGATGGCCCAACTGGCACGCACATTGCGAGGGACCTTCCGTAACAAGGGGAAGGGGCGCGATGAAACTCGTCATTGCCATCATCAAACCGTTCAAGCTCGACGAGGTGCGCGAAGCGCTCACCACGATCGGCGTGGCGGGCATGACGGTCACCGAGGTCAAGGGGTTCGGCCGGCAGAAGGGCCAGACCGAAATCTACCGGGGGGCCGAATACAGCACCAACATGGTGCCCAAGATCAAGATCGAGGTGGTCTGCGCCGCCAGCCTGTCCGACCGCGTGGTCGAGGCGATCCAGGCCTCGGCGAACACCGGCGCGATCGGCGACGGCAAGATCTTCGTGCTCGACGTGGGGCAGGCGGTGCGCATCCGCACCGGCGAAACCGACGATTCAGCGCTCTGAGGGGGGACGAGATGAAGCATAACATGAAGACGGCCGCTTCCGCGGTCCTCGGGTTCGGTGCCGCGATGATCGCCGCCGCCCCCGCCTGGGCGCAGGACGTCGCCGCACCCGCCGTGGCGCCCGTGGTCGCACCCGTGGTGGCAACCGTGAACAAGGGCGACACCGCCTGGATGATGACGTCGACGCTGCTGGTGTTGATGATGATCGTCCCCGGCCTCGCGCTGTTCTACGGCGGCCTCACCCGTGCCAAGAACATGCTGTCGACGATGACTCAGATCGGCGCGGTCGCGTGTCTCGCGATGCTGCTGTGGGTCATGTACGGCTATACGATGGCGTTCGGCGACGGCGGCGGCGAGTATATCTCGGGCTTCGGCAAGGCGCTGCTCCGCGGCATCACGCCCGACTCGACCGCGGCGACCTTCACCGCGGGCGTCGCGATCCCCGAGTATGTCTTCATCTGCTTCCAGATGACGTTCGCTGCGATCACCATCGCGCTCGTGCTCGGCTCGGTCGTCGAACGGATGAAGTTCTCGGCCGTCATGGTGTTCGCCATCGTATGGCTGACGATCGTCTACTTCCCGGTTGCGCACATGGTGTGGGCATCGGGCGGCAAGTTCTTCAAGATGGGCGCGCTCGATTTCGCCGGCGGCACCGTGGTCCACATCAACGCGGGCGTCTCGGCGCTGGTGGCCGCGCTCATCCTTGGCAAGCGGATCGGCTACCCCGCCGAGCGCATGGCGCCGCATTCGCTGACGATGACCGGCATCGGCACCGGGCTGCTCTGGGTCGGCTGGTTCGGCTTCAACGCCGGCTCGGCGCTCGAGGCGAACGGCTCGGCCGGGCTCGCGATGCTCAACACCTTCGTCGCCACCGCATCGGCTGGGCTCGCCTGGATGCTGATCGAGCGCGTCAACGGCCACAAGGGCTCGGCGCTCGGCTTCTGCTCGGGCATCATCGCCGGGCTCGTCGCGGTCACGCCGGCGGCGGGCAATTCGGGTCCGTTCGGCGCGATCATCCTTGGCGCGGTCGCCTCGGTGGTCTGCTATTACGCGGTGACCTTCCTCAAGCCGAAGCTCGGCTATGACGATGCGCTCGACGCGTTCGGCATCCACGGCATCGGCGGCATGATCGGCGCGATCGGCACCGGCATCGTCTACGCCCCGTCGCTCGGCGGCCCCGGCAAGCCCGATTTCGACATGGGCCACCAGCTCTTCGTCCAGGTCGCGGCGGTCGCCACCACGATCGTCTGGGCGGCTGTCGGTACCGTCATCGCGATCTACGTCGCCAAGGCGCTGACCGGCCTGCGCGTCTCGCGCGAAGTCGAAACCGAAGGTCTCGACATCGGCGAGCACGGCGAGCGCGCGTACAACTGATCGCCAACACCAATCGGTAGCGGGCCACCCGAGCCCGCACCCACGACGTTCCTCCTGCGGACAACCTTGGCTCGGTGTGGCAACACACCGGGCCATTTTTTGTCGGTCGAAGTAGTACTTCGACCGAGTCCAGCGAGAAGAGCAGGGCGCGCCTCTCCCGTGAAGGCGGACGCTCAGGACCAAGCAAGGCGACGGGGGTACATGCTTTCTACCCCGGCGAAGGCCGGGGCCCAACTGGGGGACGGCAATGACGACGGATCATCCCTCGTTATATCGACCTCGCCAATTGGACCCCGGCCTCCGCCGGGGTGGTATGTAGGCCCGATAGGACTAGCCCAACCCCCACCCGTTCGTGCTGAGTAGAGACCGAGTAGCGACGTAAGGCGCGTATCGAGGGCTCGTATCGAAGCACAGGCCCCGAGAGCCAACCTATCCTTCGATACGCCGCTTCGACACGCTCAGCAGCTACTCAGGACGAACGGGCATTAGGTTCGTCAAACCCGCACACCCTTGGGGGCCAACCGCCGGATATCCAGCACGTCGACCTGCGCGAGCATGACAGCCCCCAGCGCCCGGTCGCCGGTCTCGACCAGGATTCCCTCGCGCGTCGCGCGCACCGTCCGCCACGAAACCTCGCGTACCGCCAATCGCTTGCCGATCCGCTTCACCGCCGCCACGCGCCCGTCGTCGGCGATCGCCAGCGCGCCCTGGCCATCCGCCCCGACGACGGCGCCCGCCACCGCGAACCCGGCAAGCTGCGTCTGCGCCGCGTCGGCCGCCTCCTCGGGCGTCTCGATCTTCACGACGCGCCGCATCCGCATCACGATCCAGCACAGACCGGCGAGCCCGACCACCACGGCGGCCCCGATGCCGCCGACGATCGCAGGTGTCATCGCGGCCCTGCGAGCGCGTCCAGCATCGGCCGAATCCCGCGCAGGTCATAGCCTGCGTCCTCGGCCTGCGCGAGCAACAGGTTCGGGTTGCGCCCCGCCTTCGCCGCCGCCAGCGCCCACAGATTGCAGCTCCGCGTCCCTGACCGGCAATAGGCCAGCACCGGCCCGTCCGCCGCGGTCAGCGCCTGCGTCATGGCGTCGATCTGCGGATGCGAGAAACCCGCATGCGTCACCGGAATCGCGACGTAATTCAGCCCCGCCGCCTCGGCCGCCGCCCGGATCGCGTCGCCCGAAGGCTGCCCCGCATCCTCGTCGTCCGGCCGGTTGTTGACGATCATCTTATAGCCCGCCGCGGCGATCTCCGCGACGTGCTCGACCGCGATCTGCGGGGAGACCGAAATGCTTTCGTTGATGTGCCGGATCATGCGGACTCGCGGATAACTGCCAGAAAGGCATCTCCATAGGCGTCGAGCTTGCGCGCGCCAATGCCCGACAGCACGGCGAGCGCCGCGCGTGATGCGGGCCGCTGCGCCGCCATGTCACGCAGCACCGAATCGTGGAAGATCACATACGGCGGAACGCCCGCTTCCTTCGCCAGATCGCGCCGCCGCACGCGCAGCGCCTCGAACAGCGGATCGTCGACCGGGTTCGGCACAGCACCCGCCGCTGCCTTGCGCCGCCGCTCGCGCTTGGGCGGTACGATCACCGACAGCGTTGCCTCGCCCTTGAGGATCGCCTTGGCCGCGGGCCCGAACTCGAGGCCGCCATGCGGATTGGTGCGCAGCGCATCCTTCAGCATCAGCGCGCGCGACACGGGCTTCAGCAACGCCACCTCGTCGCCATCGACGATCCCGTACACCGACAGCGCCTCATGCCCGTTCATCAGGCTGCGCTCCGACGACACGCCCGTCAGGATCCCCTCGATATAGCCGACGCCGAACATCTGTCCGGTGCGGAACACCGCCGACAGGAATTTACGCGCGGTCTCGGTCGCGTCCACCGCATCGACATTGCCGAGGCAATTGTCGCAATTCCCGCAATCCTCGTGTCTGTCCTCGCCGAAATGCTTGAGCAGGATCCGGCGCCGACACCCGGCGGTCTCGACCAACCCACCCATCGCGGTCAGCCGCTGTCGCTCACCCGCCTGCCGCTCGGGCTCGACCTCGCCGATCCGCTGGCGTGCGCGCGCGAAATCCTCCGCGCCCCAGAACAGGTGCGCGATCGCCGGATCGCCGTCGCGCCCCGCGCGCCCCGTTTCCTGATAATAGGCCTCGATCGATTTCGGCAGCCCGGCATGGCAGACGAACCGCACGTCGGGCTTGTCGATCCCCATCCCGAACGCGACCGTGGCACAGATCACCATATCCTCGCTCGCGACGAAATCCGCCTGGTTCTTCGCGCGCACCTGCGGGTCGAGCCCGGCATGATAGGCCCGCGTCGGCCGTCCGCTGCGCCCGAGCGCCTCGGCGAGCTTCTCGGTCGCCGCGCGCGTCTGCGCATAGACGATCCCCGGCCCCGGGATCTTCTCGAGGATGTCGGCGATCTGCCGGTTGACGTTGTCGCGCCCCGAAATCGCATAGCGGATGTTCGGCCGGTCGAACCCCGACACGATCAGGCCGTCCTGCGAAATCCCGAGCTGCTCCAGGATATCCGCCCGCGTGTGGGCGTCCGCGGTCGCGGTCAGCGCGAGCCGCGGCACGTCGGGAAAACTGTCGAGCAGAGGCCGCAGCAGGCGGTAGTCCGGTCGGAAATCATGCCCCCACTCGCTGACGCAGTGCGCCTCGTCGATCGCGAACAGCGAGAGCTTCGCCTGGCCGAGCAGATTCCGAAAACTCTCGTTCGAGGCCCGCTCGGGCGCGACGTAGAGCAGGTCGAGATCGCCCGCGCGGAACTGTGCGATCGTCTCCTCGCGATTGGTATCGACCGAGGTCAGCGTCGCCGCCTTGATTCCGACCGCGGTGGCTGCGCGCAACTGATCGTGCATCAGCGCGATCAGCGGCGAGACGACGACGC
The DNA here is from genome assembly GCF_001421825.1 of Sphingomonas sp. Leaf38. Lineage (NCBI taxonomy): Bacteria > Pseudomonadati > Pseudomonadota > Alphaproteobacteria > Sphingomonadales > Sphingomonadaceae > Sphingomonas > Sphingomonas sp. Leaf38. The sequence goes on from NZ_LMLD01000011.1 coordinate 282,901, forward strand.
ACGTCCCCTCCAGCATCGTCGCAGGTAGCTGATAGCATAGCGACTTGCCCGCACCCGTCGGCATCACCGCCAGCGTGCGCTGCCCCGCGAGCACCCGGTCGACGACGTCGCGCTGCACGCCGCGAAACTCGGGGAAACCAAAGATACGCTGGAGATCGGGAAGGGGGTCGAGCATCCTAGCCGATCTAGGCGTCGCATGCCGCTGCGTCGAGGGCACGCATACATTCATACTCGTGGCAAATGGCGTTGCGGCACGGCTGCGATGTGCGACACCCACCGCGATCAGTTGAGGGAGAAGGCATGAACGGCTCTGTTTTGCGTGGGGGCACCGCGGCGCTCCTGCTGGTCGCGCTCGTCCCGATCGGCAGTGCGGGTCTTGCCGCGGACACGCCGCCGCCGGTGCGCGACGTGCCGGTCGGTGGTCTGATCGCCGCAACGATCGACGGCGCGCCGGTCACGCTCCGCGTCGATCCGGCCGCGCCCGGGCTGGTCCTGATGACCACCACCGCGGCCGACCGGCTCGCGTTGAAGGGCGGCATGATGGAGCTCGGCTATTCGGTCGGCGGGCAGGGCGCGATGCAGGCCACGACGGTCAGGCCGATGACGTTCGGTGGAACCCACGTGAAGCGCCGGGTCGGCTTCCCCAGCCCCAAACAGGGCTCTGCCGACGGTCGCTGGGTCGGGCGTGTCTATGCGACCGTCGGCGATGGCAGCATCGGGCCGGGGTCGCTTCCCGAACCCGTCGTGCGTATCGCGCTGCGCGCACCCCGCACAGGCGAACGGACGGTCGCACTACCGATGGTCGATGGCGGCGGGCTGTTCGGGCGGCTGTCGGGCGTGTTCGCGCAGATCATGATCGGCGGCCAGCCGATCCGCGTCCGTTTCGATCCCTATCATCCGCGCACCACGGTCACCGCCAACGCGGCGTCGCTGATCGCCGAGGCGCAGCGCGGCACGCTCACGGGCACCGCCGAGCGTGTCGAGATCGCCTTCGGCATCACCCGCCCCGTTCGCACGATGACTCTCGCGGACCCGCTCGCGGTCGGTCCGCTGCGGCTCGCAACGCTCGGCGTCCGCACCAGCGACGTCGGCAGCGCCGTGTCGATCCGCGAGGCCGACGCCGCCCCGCCCGACCCCGACGAGATCGTCGTCACCGCCAAGCGCAAGCGGGACCCCAAACACGACCGCCTGACGCTCGGCGCCGACGTGCTCGACCACTGTTCCGAAATCGTGTTCGACCAGCCCGCGAAACAGGTCCGACTGACCTGCGGCTAGGCGAACTCGGTCGAGTTCCGGCCAGTCTGTCGCTCGCGGGCCATGGACCGCCGGCCCGCGCGCCCGCATCCTCCCATGTTCACCCGGGGGGACGCACATGGAACTGAGCATCAGGCTGGCCGAACTGCAGAAACGGACGATCGAGCACCGCGAGGTTCTCCTGACAGAAGAGGCGGCAAAGACCGCGCTGGTCATGCCGTTCCTGCAGTCACTCGGCTACGACGTGTTCAACCCATCCGAGGTCGTCCCGGAGTTCAGCGCCGATGTCGGCACCAAGAAAGGCGAGAAGGTCGACTATGCGATCTGCGCCGGTGGTAAGGTCTCGATCCTGACCGAGTGCAAGCCGTCCTCGGTGCAACTTAACGTCAATCACGCCGGGCAACTGTTCCGCTATTTCAGCGTCACCGATGCCCGTCTTGCGGTCCTCACCAACGGCGTCGTCTACCAATTCTATTCGGATATCGAACGCCCGAACAAGATGGACGACCAGCCGTTTTTCACCTTCACGATGGACGCGATCAAGCCTGGCGACATCCGCACGCTCGAGAAGTTCACCAAGGCGGCGTTCGACATCGACAAGATCGTCCAAGAGGCGGGCAGCCTCAAGACGCAGTCGCTGATCCGTCTTGAACTGGAAAAGGAGTTCGCCGAGCCCTCCGACGAGTTCGTCCGGATGATGGCGCAGCGCGTGCACGGCGGCCGGCTGACACCCGCGATCAAGGACGGGTTCGCCAAGCTGCTCTCCCCCGCGATTGCCGCGCTGATCCGCGATTTCGTCAACGAGCGGCTTTCCTCGGCGTTGAAGGCGTCGAGCCCGGTCGAGGATCTGCCCGTCGGCGCCGATGACGACCCGTCGGAGGGCGACGGCATCGTCACGACGCAGGAGGAAATTTCGGGTTTCCACATCATCCAGGCGATCGCCTCGCGGCTGATCGATCCGAAGCGCGTCATCGTCCGAGATGCGAAGTCCTATTGCGCGATCCTGCTCGACGACAATAATCGCAAGACGATTGCGCGAATGCATTTCAACGGCATCACGACCAAATATCTCGGGATGTTCGCGGGGAAGGACGAGACGCGCCATCTGCTGTCCGATCTCACGCATATCTATCAATATTCGACCGCGATCGAGACGCGCCTGCGCGAACTCGATCCCGCGATCCCCGCTTAGCCGGGCTCGATCATTTCCCCGCGCTGGCAGAGCAGAAAACTCGGCCGCGCGAGGTTAAATTCCCCAACTACTCCGCCGCCAGCGCCCCGTCATCCTGTCCCGCACGCTCCTGCGCCTGGCGATTCCACATCTCCGCATAGACGCCCTCCCGGCGCAGCAGCTCACCATGCGTGCCCTTCTCGACGATGCGCCCCGCCTCGAGCACGACGATCTGGTCGGCATGCACCACGGTCGACAAACGGTGCGCGATCACGATCGTGGTGCGACCGCGCTCGATCGCCTCTAGCGTGTCGAGGATTTCGGCCTCGGTGCGGCTGTCGAGTGCCGACGTCGCCTCGTCGAGGATCAGGATCGGCGGGTTCTTGAGCAACGTCCGGGCGATCGCCACGCGCTGTTTCTCGCCGCCCGACAGCTTCAGGCCGCGTTCGCCGACCCGCGTCGCGTAGCCCAGCGGCTGGCGCTCGATGAAGCCCGCGATCGCCGCACCCTTCGCCGCCGACTCGACTTCGGGCATCTCGGCGCCTTCGCGGCCATAGGCGATATTGTACCCGATCGTGTCGTTGAACAGCACCGTGTCCTGCGGCACGATCCCGATCGCGGCGCGCAACGACGCCTGGCGCACTTCGGCAATATCCTGCCCGTCGACGGTGATCCGCCCGCCCGTCAAATCGTAGAACCGGTACAGCAGCCTCGCGAGCGTCGACTTGCCCGCCCCCGACGGCCCGACCACCGCGAGCGTCGATCCCGCCGGCACATCGAGTTCGAGGTCGCGCAGGATCGGCCGGCCGGCGTCATAACCAAACGAGACATTCTCGAACCGCACATGCCCCGCGGTCACCGTCAACGCCGGCGCATCCCGCGCATCGATCACGGAGGCGGGCGTATCGATCAGGTCGAACATCGCCGCCATGTCGAGCGCGCCTTGGCGGATCGTGCGATACACCATCCCCAGCAGGTCGAGCGGGCGAAACAGCTGTGCGAGCAACGTCGACACGAACACCACGTCGCCCGCCGACGCTTCGCCGCGGCTCCACCGCCACACGACGAACCCCATGCCGCCCGCGAGCATCAGGTTGGTGATCAGCGCCTGGCCGAGATTCAGCCATGCGAGCGAATTCTCGCTCTTCACCGCAGCTTCCGAATACGCCGTGATCGCGCTGTCGTAGCGTTTCGCCTCGCGCTCCTCCGCGCCGAAATACTTGACCGTCTCGAAGTTCAGCAGCGAATCCACCGCATGCGCGACCGCGCCGGTATCGAGGTCGTTCATCCGCGCGCGCAGTGCGTTGCGCCAGTCGGTCACCATCCGCGTGAACGCGATATAGCCGGCGACCATCACGACCGTCGCGATAACCAGCGGCCAGCCGAACTTGGTCCAGAACAGCCCGAGCACCAGCACGAGTTCGAACAGTGTCGGCGCGATGTTGAACAGCAGGAAGTACAGCATCGTATCGATGCTCTTGGTGCCGCGCTCGACCACCTTGGTCACCGCGCCCGTCCGCCGCGACAGATGGAAATCAAGGCTCAGCGCATGCAGGTGCCGAAAC
>NZ_LMLD01000011.1:286937-306811 GCF_001421825.1 Sphingomonas sp. Leaf38
TGTCGAACAGCGTCGTCCCGAACCGCGACGCCGCATATCCGACCACCAGCAGCACGACGAGAGTCAGCGCACCGCGGTCGTTCCCCGCCATCGCGTCGACCGCATATTTCAGCGTGAACGCCGCGCCGAACACCTGGACCAGCTTCGACGCGATCACCAGCAGCATCGCGACAACGATCCGTGCCTTCAGCTTGGGCTGCCCGGCTGGCCACAGGAACGGCAGGAAACGGCGGAGCGTCGGCAGCAGCGGCTGGTCCGCGCGGGTGGAGGTGTAAGTATCAGGTGGCATGGATCGACGCGATGTAGGAGCAGTCAAGCCCTGGCGAAACCAGTTGGGGGAACAATCCTGCCACTTCGTCGCTTTTGTTACCGTGTCCAGCGTCGGCCACCGCGATCCCCTGGAGAATGAAATGGAACCGCTGTTCTACGTCATGGCCATCATGGGCTGCGGTGACGGCAACACGGCCTGCACCGAGGCACGCGTCATTCCTGCTCGCTATGCAACGATGGCGCAATGCCGTGCGGCGCTGCCCGACCAGCTCGCGCGGAACACCGACGTTCCCTATCCTATGATCGGTGCCAACTGTCGCACCGCAGGCGCGCAGTTCGCAACGACGGGCAAGGTCAAGACGCGCGGCTGATCCGCCGCTCGGCTGACAGTCGGTCGGCGCAGTTTCCCCCTTCCGCTCGCGCTGAGCGAAGTCGAAGCACAGATCCCGAACACCGTCCCTTCGACTCCGCTCAGGCCGAACGGGTATGGGGGCAGTGGTAGGGGATCAGCTACCTCGGCCGCGTCCACAGCCCCGGATTGCGCGGCGTCCGCGGGTACAGATGGTCCCGCCGCGCCGCTTCTCGCGCCGCCTTGGCGATAAAGCCCAGTTTCTGTGCCCGCGACGTCGTCACGCGGTGATCCCACGCACGCTCGCCGCGTGCCGCCACCGTCCGCCCGATCGCGCCGTAGATCCCCGCTGCCGACAACACCGCCCAGGCCGAGCGGAACGACAAAGCCGGCGTCCCCTGCCGCGCGCTGGCCTCGAACGCCGCCGCCCGCGCGGCCATCCGCTTCGTCAGCACGGCGAGCCGGGACCGGAATGGCGGCTTCATGTGCTGGCCCGGCGGAAAGTCCATCTCGACCAGCCACTCTTCGGGCAGATAGCAGCGCCCGACGCGGTCATCCTCCTCGATATCGCGCGCGATGTTGGCGAGCTGGAACGCCATCCCCAGGTCGCACGCGCGGTCGAGCGTATCCTCGTCGTCGGGATCGACGCCCATCGCCACCGCCATCATGCACCCGACGACGCCCGCGACGTGGTAGCAATATTTGTAGAGATCGTTCTCCGACCGCGGCCGCCATTCCTCCGCATCGAGCGCAAAACCGGCGACGAGATCGCGCGCGAACCGCTTGGGCAGCCGCGTTTCGGCCGCGAAGATCCGCAGCGCATCGAACGCCGGCTCGCCGACTACCTCGCCCGCCAGCGCCTGCTCGGTCATCGCGGACAAGGCGATCAGCCGCGCGGGGGCGTCCGCGACGACGGTCATGCCGTGGCCATGATCCTGCCCATCGGCAATATCGTCGCACCGCCGGCACCACGCATAGAGCAGCCACGCCCGCTCGCGCGTCGGCTTGTCGAACAACAGGCTGGCGGCGGCGAAACTCTTCGAGCCCTTCGCGATGGACTCCTTGGCCGCCGCAACGGTGTCCGCGCGGGTGGGGAGGGCGGAGGTCATGCTGCCACGCCAGTCTCTACCACCCCGGCGAAGGCCGGAAGCCAATCGGAAAGGCCGCAGTTAAGACGCGCAACGCTCACCAACGCATGTCCCCCAGTTGGGCCCCGGCCTTGGCCGGGGTGGTGGAGGGTATTGTGAGACCTCGAGACGCTCACAGATCCGACGCGTTCATCCGCACGATCGGCTGCGTCGGCACATGCTGCGCCATCCGGTCGAGTAGCCCGTCGAGCGTATCCGCGACGATCAGCAGATCGCGGTGCTGCGGTCGCAGGAACCCGACCTCGCCCATCTTCTCCCAGAACGCGATCAGATGGTCGTAATAGCCCGCCGTGTTGAGCAGCCCGACCGGATCCGCGTGATAGCCAAGCTGCGCCCAGCTCAGCGCCTCCCACAACTCGTCCATCGTCCCCGTCCCGCCCGGGATCGTCACGAACCCGTCGGCAAGATCGGTAAACATCTGTTTGCGCTGATGCATGCCCTGCACGACGTGGAGTTCGGTCAGCCCGCGATGCGCGACCTCGGCATCGACCAGCGCCTGCGGGATTACGCCGATCACCTCGCCGCCGCGCTCGAGCGCGCCGTCGGCGATCGCCCCCATCAGCCCGGTCCGTCCGCCGCCATAGACGAGGCCTATCCCGCGCTCGGCCAGTGTCCGACCCAGCGCGCGCGCGCCTTCGATATAGAGGGGATCAGCCGGCGTCGCCGACCCGCAATAGACTGCAAGACGTTTCATAGCGCACCGCTAAGGGATGCACGCCCGCGCCACAAGCGTGCTGGTGCCTGCGCGACGACGTGGCAGGTGCGGTGGCGAGGGTGGTGGCCAAGGCGGTGTTCGAACCGACCGATCAGGGTCGGTTCGAACGGTCAGTCGCTCAGCATCTCGACCGGCACAGATCGCCGCCGGTTTGCGCTGCGATAACGCAGACCTGCTGCGCGGTGCCCGACAATTTGCTGCACAGTGCGGTCGCGGCGGCTTCGGCCGCGTTGCAGAGTATCGTGCAAAAGCCGCCGACGTCGGCTATCGCGGTGCCGCCGTCCGCCGCTTCGATCGTCGCGCCGTCGAAATGCGCGCTCATAATGCTCGAAATCTCGCTTTGCTCGCTGGCGGTCAGTGCGTTCCAGTCCTGCGTGTTTACCTTGATCGTCATGTCGTGATCCTTCCTGCGTGGTCAGAGCGGCCGCTCGACAGGAAGGGTAGGGGATCGTCGGCGCGCTACCATCGACGACCCATCCGTTTCGGCGGTCTGAAAACAAGATAGGCGGCATCTGGACGGGGTGCGTGACGGGTGGGGAGGGGATGGTCCTCAAACAACTTCCATTCCGGACCATATCGTCCCGGCACGACACGTCGAAGCTTGATCTCGGCAGCACGCTATCGTCGCGGCAACGGCGCGATGGGTGGGGTAGACGGCATTACGCCATCGCCAACCATCGCACCCCACGCCGCTGCGTCACTTCTCGCCTTCTAGCATCAGCCGCGCGGTCGCCTTCGCGCTCCCGACGACTCCCGGAATCCCAGCGCCGGGATGCGTCCCCGCGCCGACGAAGAACAGGTTGGGAATATGCTCGTCGCGGTTGTGCACGCGGAAATACGCGCTCTGCGTCAGCACCGGCTCGAGCGAGAACGCCGAGCCCAGATGCGCATTCAGATCCTGCGCGAAGTCCTTCGGTGCGTACGAGAATTTCGTGACGATCCGCTCGTGGATATCGGGAATCAAACGCCGCCCGATCTCGTCGAGGATGCGCTTTTCCAGGATCGGCGCGATCTCGTCCCAGTCGACCGGGAACTTCCCCATGTGCGGCACCGGCGCCAGCGCATAGAAGGTCGAATGCCCCTCCGGCGCCAGCGAAGGATCGGTGACGGTCGGATGATGCAGGTACAGCGAGAAATCTTCCGACAGCACGCCGTGGTCGTAAATGTCCTCGAGCAGCCCCTTATAGCGCGGCCCGAACAGGATCATGTGGTGCGGGATGCCCGGCCACGTGCCCTTGATTCCGAAATGCACCACGAACAGCGACGGCGAATATTTCTTCCGCTCGAGCGACCCCGTCTTGCGCTTGGCACTGCGCGACGTCGCGAGCAGGTCGCGATAGGTGTGCATGATGTCGCTGTTCGCCGCGACCGCATCGGCCTGACCCGACCAGCCGCTCGCGGTCGTCACGCCGGTCGCGCGGTCGCCAAGCGTCTCGATCGACGTTACCGGATCGTCGAGCCGCAGCACGCCGCCCAGCCGCTCGAACTGAGTCACCAACGCCGCGACCAGCCGGTTGGTCCCGCCGCGCGCGAACCACACGCCGCCATCGCGCTCCAGCTTGTGGATCAGCGCATAGATCGCGCTCGTCGTCATCGGGTTGCCGCCGACCAGCAGCGTGTGGAAGCTCAAAGCCTCGCGCAGCTTCTCCGACTTCACATAGCTCGACACGATCGAATAGACCGAGCGCCACGCCTGGTATTTCGCCAGCGCCGGCGCCGCCTTGATCATCGACCCGAAGTCGAGGAACGCGACGTGGCCGAGCTTCTCATAGCCCTCGTGGAAGACGCCCGCCGAATAGGCGAGGAACTTCTCGTAGCCCGCCCAGTCCCCGGGATGCAGCTTCTCGATCTCGGCGCGCATCTGCACGTCGTCGTTGGTATAATCGAAATTCGTCCCGTCGGGCCAGTTCAGCCGGTAGAACGGCAGCACCGGATCGAGCGTCACGTCCGCGCTCATCTCGTGCCCGCTCAGCACCCACAGTTCGCGCAGGCAATCGGGATCGGTGATGACGGTCGGCCCCGCATCGAACGTGAAGCCGTCGCGTTCCCAATAATAGCCACGCCCGCCGGGCTTGTCGCGGCTCTCGACGATCGTCGTCTGCACGCCCGCGGATTGCAACCGGATCGCGAGCGCCAGCCCGCCAAACCCTGCGCCGATGACTATTGCGGTCTTCATGATGACATACTGCCTGCGATGGCGCGGACGGCGCGCACGATGGGGACGGGGGGCTTGCCGGTCAGGACCCGCGCCTTGTCGGAGAGGGTCGAGCGTCCGGCATAGAAACGGCCTATCAGCGACGGCGATAGGCGATAGAAGCGCTCGAGGATGCGATAGCGTTCCTCGGGTTCCGCCGCGCGAAACAACATCGTGTCGAGCATCCGGTAGAAGCCGCGGCTTTTCCACGTCGCCCGCGCCATCGCATGCGTCGCCTCGTGCAGCGCCGCGCCCGAGAAATCGCCGAGACCGGCGATCATCGCCGCGGTCCGCACCGCGTCGGGCAACGAGTAGCCCGTGGTCGGATGGAACATCCCCGCGCGCATCCCGGCCTTGGCGACCTTGGCGCCGCCCGAGCGCCAATACGCCTCGAAATCGCCGCCCATCGCAACCGGCAGCACGCCCGATTCATGCCGCGCCGCCTGCGCTACCGCCCAGCCGCGCGCGTCGGCATAATCATGGATTCGCGTCGTCAGCGCCTCGACATCGAGATCGGGCGTGTCGCTGTAATAGGTGTCCTCGACGAACATCCGGTCCGCGGCGAACGGCAGGCAATAGACGAACCGATAGCCGTCGATCTGTGGCACGGTCGCGTCCATGACCATCGGTACCGGGCTGTCGTGTGGCGCGCTCAGCACCAGTTCGCGCCCGACGAATTTCTGCCACGCCAGATCGAGCAGCGACAGGTCGCCCGGGCCCCGCACGTCGATCACGCCGGTCGCCTCGATCCGGTCGCCATCCGCCAGCACCACAGCGGTCGCGCTCGCGCCAGAGACCTTGCGCCCGAGCATCAGCGCGTGCGGCGGCAGCACGCGCCGCACCTCGCGGTCGAGCCGCTCGCTCTCGATAGAATAATAGGTCGCGTCGATCGTCCGCGCATGCGCCGGAAACCGCACGTCATAGCCGCGCCACGCATGCGCGACGAGCGGCGCGACGAGCCAGCGATCGGCCTGCGCGACATCGCTGCCGAAAAACGACCAGAGATGATTGCCGCCGACGACCGGCGCTGAGTCGATCAGTCGCACGTCGAGCGCCGGATGCTTCGCTTTGAGCGCCAGCGCGATCATCCCGCCGGCCAAACCCGCGCCAACGATCGCGACGTCGCAGGAGATCGTCGATGCCATGCCTCCGACTAGCGCAAAGCGCGAGCCTCGAAAACAGGCTTTGCGAAGCAATCACGGCGGAAGACAACCTGCGTTGCCGGTCTCCCCTATGATCCTCCCCCGCCAGGGGGAGGTGGCTGGCGCTTGCCAGACGGAGGGGGCGGTCAGGGAAACGCCTGTTGCGTGTCCTCCCCCTCCGTCACCTTCGGCGACACCTCCCCCTGGCGGGGGACGATCGAAGGCGTGCGTGCGCGGCTTGGTCGCCGTGGGAAGGGGGGAGGGGTGTTCCCCTCCGCCTGCCAATCGCGGTATCGGTACGTCCATGCAGACGTCCCGCTCCGCCCCCATGCTGACCACCGCACGCCTGACGCTGGGTGGCCACGCCACCACCGACCTCGAGGACTGCGCCGCGATGTGGACCGACCCGCGCGTCTACACGATGATCGGCGGACAACCCCGATCGCGCGAGGACGTCTGGATCCGCCTGCTCCGTTCGGTCGGCCAATGGACGATGTTCGGTTATGGGAGCTGGATCGCCCGCGAGACCGCCACGGGTCGCCTGATCGGCGAGCTCGGCCTGATCGAGGCACGCCGCGCGGTCGTGCCCTCGATCGACGCGTGTCCCGAAGTCGGCTGGACGCTGACCGGCGACGCGCATAGCCAAGGCTACGCCTCCGAAGCGCTCGCCGCGATCCTCGCCTGGACCGATGCGCGGATCCCCGCGACGACCTGCATCATCGATCCCGCCAACGCCCCCTCGATCAGGCTTGCCGAACGGCTGGGCTACGGCCTGCGCACCACGGGTGTGTACCGCGACGCGCCGATCCTCATCTTCGACCGCACTGCGCGCCGCGCGGATCCCCCATCCATCACCGCCGTGCGGTGACGATCCGAGGATCAGTGCTGCGCGGTAAGCGCCGGTTTCTGCACCGACGCGATCGGCATTGGATCATCCGCACGGTCGTAAAATGCCATCAATACCAACCCCAAGGCGAGGATGCCGCCGGCGATCATGTAGATCAGCCCCTGATGGTCCTTGCGCGTATCCCCGTGCGCTGCGCCGTGGTTTGCCATGCATCACTCTCCAAGTCGGCAGGTCATCCTGCTCTGGCGGGGAGGCTATCACGATTCCCTGGACTGCATAGAGCCTATCGCATCCGGCGGGATGCGCCGGACCGCGCAAAGACGGCATCCCGTCACAGAGCGCGTTCGGGCACGCGTTCCGGCGCATGTTCGGGGTGCCACCGACAGCAAATTCCACGTCGGACCAGCGGCGGCGATCGCATGAAGAGCGTCCAGAACCGGCGACCCCGGTGACCAGGGATTCTCGACGATCAGCGCCCGGATCGGTGGCCCGAGCGCCGCTCTACCGCTCGATCAGCAGACATCTGACGTCCGAGAGTCGATAGCGGCCAGCGAATCGCCGTCAGCGGGTCGGTTGCTCGCGCGGCCGAATGGCGACCGCCAAAAGCGGGACTCCGCCCGGGGTGCAAACGTCGCACATTGGCCGCATTCGCTATGCTAATAGGCCGTGTATGAACTATCTCATGCTCGCGATCGCGATCGTCTCCGAGGTTTGTGCCACGTCGGCAATGAAACAGTCGAATGGCTTCACCCGCATGCCGTGGACCGTCGTTACCGTGATCGGCTATGGCATCGCCTTCTATTTCCTGTCGCTGACCCTCCGAACGATCCCGACAGGAATCGCCTATGCTATTTGGTCGGGCACCGGCATCGTCCTGATTTCGGCGGTCGCTTGGGCGTTCCAGGGGCAAAAGCTCGATGCGGCCGCTATCACGGGCATGGGCCTGATCGTCGCGGGCGTCATTGTGATGAACGTCTTCTCGAACGCTTCGGGGCACTGAACCCGGGACACTCGCCCAAGACCAACAGGCTGATCGGGTTCGGGCCGTAATCATGGTTCATCGGACGACGGGGTGTCCAGCGCCGGTGATGCAGCTTGCTTCACCGCGCGCCCCGTGTGGCACAGCGATCGTCGGCGACCAGCAGTTCGACCGGGGTATCCCCAATCGGCCCGGGCGACTGATCTTCATCGGTATGCGCGAACAGCCGGCGACCGAGAAGCCCGGCTCCCGCGGCACGCCTCAGCGGTGCGATCCAGAACAGCCAGAGCTGCGACATCGCCCATCCGCCGACGTACAGCGTCGGGCCGATGCTGCGTGCCGGGGTTGCTGTCGTCCATCGGTAGATGGGAAGAGGCGCGGGGCGGCGAACGCTGCCCCGCGCATCAGTTCGGCGTTAGGTGTATTACTTGCCGCGCAGCGTGTTGATCACCGCGATGCCGAGCACGCCGGCTACGGCTGCTGCGGTGAAGGGGCGCTCCTTCGAGAACTGGCGGACATAGTCGAGCACCGGGCGGATAGAGTCTTCGACGGCATCCTTTGCCTGGCCGACGCTCTTCTGGATGGTGCCGCCAAGCTGATCGGCAGCGCCTTCGCTCTGCAGCGACGTGTCGCCGATCGCGCCGCCAAGCGTTTCCTTGAGCTTGCCGCCGACGTTGGTGGCGGTGCCGTTGAGGGTATCGGTGTTCATACGCGGTTTCCTTGCGTTTACTGGGGAAGGGAGGGTCAGATCAACGGGCGGTCGATGGGGTCCCGCGCGTCGATCCGGTCGTTTTGGCGGTCGTCCTGGTGGGCGTCCTGGCGATCGTCCTTCCGGACCGGGTCGCTGTCCGAGGCAGTGCGCGTCGAAGCCAGACCCGACGTCGCCATACGGTCGCCGTCGATCGTCCGATCGTCGCGGTCGTCGGTCGACCTGGTACCGTCGAGCATCCGCTTGACGGCATTCCCGGCCGCGTCGCGACCACCCAGGCCAAACGCCAGGGCGAAGGCGACGGCGATCGCACCGAGCAGCAACCCGAATGCCAGGTTGATGATGTCGTCAGCCAGACCCATGAAGCGCAAGCCGATCGCGGTGCCGAGCACGATGATCGCGATCCGCACGACTGGTGCCGCCACGCGCGTGCCCTGATCGCCATTACGCTCGATCGCATGCGCCACGAACCGTGCGATGATCACCGATGCGAAGATGATGATCGCACCGAACACGACCTGTCCGAACAGCGTCAGCACCTCGGCCATGATCTGCGAGCCATCGGCGAAGTTCAGCTGGCGGAACGCTTCCATCAGACCGAAGATCAGGATCGCGACGAACGCGCCGGTGCCGACTGTCTTGGATGGCACGAACGACGGACCGGTCGTGCCGAGCGCGCGGTTTTCCGCGTTGCCGAAGATGCCGATCGACCCGATCGTCCGGTCGAAGCCGGTCGTGGCCAGGAACTGCGTCAACAGACGCGATGCGAACCTGGCGATGACATAGGCAACGGCGAGGATCATGCCGGCAGCGATGACATGGGGGATCGCGTCGAGGATGATGCGCAGCATGGCGGTTGCCGGCTGCGAGATCGCCGCGATGTTGAGCGTGTCGAGCGCCGCGATCGAGACCGGGATGATGATCAGCGCGAACACGATGCCGCCGATGGTACGCGGCAGCATCGTCGGGTCGGTCGGCGACGTGGCGCCGACATGCGTCGAGAAACGCTCGACATGGCTGGCCGTAATGACCGCCTCAATCGCCTTTTTGGCGACCTTGGCAAGCACATAACCGAGGAAGAAGATGAGCGCGGCACCAATGATCCGCGGGACGGCCTGGCCGAAGCCCTGCAGCATGTCCCCCAGCGGGCCGGTCGCGCCAGCAAGCCCGAGCGGCTGCGTCGCGAGGAAGAGCGCGATCAGCAGGACCACCCAATAGGCGGCATCACCGACCTGTGCACCGATCGTGGTCGGGTTGCGCGGGCTGGCGTTCGGCTCGTTGGCGTGCAGCGCAAGCGGCGTCTTGTTGACGAGCTTCGCCACGCCCCATTTCACGGCGCGGGCAATCGCCCAGCCGATGACGAGGATGATCAATGCCGCGATGATCCGCGGTGTCCAGATCTCGACATAGCTCCAGGCTTGCGCCCCGAAATCGCGGGTATTCGATACGACCGTATCGCCCGCATAGGTTACGTCTTGCATGTGTGGTGTTCCTGAAACGCCCATCCGGGACGTGTCTTGCATGACGCCGCCGCCCCGCCGTTTCGGGCGGGTGCAGCGGCGCGGTTGGCGTGATTACAGTGGCGAGGCGGGATCGGTCAGAATGCCGCAGGCTGCAGCGGCCTTGCCGACTTCCAGCGGAACCTTCGGGTCCTTCACCTGCGCGGATACGCGGACGAAATCGCTGGCGGTCAAGCGGCCTGGCGTCGTGTCGCCCTGGCGCGATGCCTTGGCGGCGCGGCCGAGTTGCTGAAGCTGGCTGAGCGAGAGATTGGCCTCGAGCCGATCGCCGACGCACTGCGACTGGGCAGGCTGGAAGCCATAGCCTTCGAGCGACGTCGCGATCTTGGCGGACGGATTGACGCAACCGGCGAGCGAGATCGTCGCGATGCCGACGACAAATAGCCCGGCGCGTGAAAAATTGTGACGCTGTGACATGAAAGCCCCTTATGGTGGGGGTCACACAGTCAGCCCGAGTGGCCGACACCCTGTTGATCCCAAACGACAAACCAGCGAATTTTCCTAAAGGTTGCTAGTCTTGTCGGCAGTTCATCGGGTGCATAAATACTAGGCCCCGCAAGACCGGGCTTACGGTGCGGCATCGGCATGGTCGGCGTCGGTCCGCGCAATACAGAAGCCGGTGCGATCGAACTGAACGAGGCGTCTACAGCCCAAGCTGACGCAGTGCTGCGTAAGCCTGGCGTCGAACCGAGATTTGCTATCGGCCAGATTGCCGTCCCGTCGTCCACGCCGCGGGGCAATATCCCGTCGGACTGCGTCGCCTGTTTGACGCTTGAGGGACCGATCTTGCGAGGGACCGATCTTGCGAGCGCCGCTGAACTGTACCGGCGCATGATGACGCGGTTCGGCGATGGTGATGGGGCGGCGATGGCGATCGCGGCGCGACGCCCGGGCCCCGCCCAGGCACCCCTGAGGGTGGCCGAGTCATAAAAAAATGGTGCTGCCGGTGAGGATTGAACTCACGACCTCAGCCTTACCAAGGATGCGCTCTACCACTGAGCTACGGCAGCACTCGTCGGCATCGCTGCCGGCGGAGTGGGGCTAAGAGACGAGGGCGGCGCGGTTGTCAAGCGGTCGTGCGGCAATGTAGGGCGGATTTATGGACGATCGGGATCGAAAGGCGGCCGAGAAGGCGGAGCGGATGGCCGCCGCGCTGCGCGAAAACCTGCGCCGCCGGAAGGCGCAGGCGCGGGCAGTAAGCGCCGCGCCCGCGCCCGAGGACGTGCCGATCAAGTAAGCGGTGCGCATTTGGCGGCGAGCCAGGCGCGATCCGCCGCGTCGGCCATTTCCGGGGTCAGGACCTCCAGCACCTTCGCGTGATAGCCGTCCACCCAGGCGCGTTCCTGCGTCGTCAGCAGCGCGGGATCGATCAGCGTGCGCTCGATCGGGCAGAAGGTGAGCGTCTCGAAGCCGAGCATCGCGCGGTCGGCACCGGGAATGTCGCGCGGTTCGATCAGGATCAGGTTCTCGATGCGAATGCCGTATTCGCCGGCCTTGTAATAGCCGGGCTCGTTCGAGAGCATCATGCCGGCGCGCAGCGGCTCCATCGCCGCGCCGCCGGGATAATTGGGCGACGCGATCCGCTGCGGGCCTTCGTGCACCGCCAGATACGCGCCGATGCCGTGGCCGGTGCCGTGGCCGAAATCGAGCCCGGCTTCCCACAATGGACGGCGCGCGAACGCGTCGATCTGGCCGCCCATCGTGCCGTCAGGAAAGACCGCGGTGGCGATGCCGATATGGCCCTTCAGGACGCGGGTGAAGCGGTCGCGCATCTCGGGCGTGGGATCACCGATCGGCATGACGCGGGTCACGTCGGTGGTGCCGTCTGCATACTGGCCGCCGGAGTCGATCAGGTAGAGCTGGCCTGGTTCGATCGGCGCGCTCGATTCTTCGTTGACGTGGTAGTGCGGGATCGCGCCGTGGGGGCCGGTCGCCGAAATCGTGTCGAACGACGTGTCCTTCAGGACGCCGGTCTCTTCGCGGAAGGCGAGCAGTTTGGCGGCGGCGGACAGTTCGGTCTGGCCGCCCTTGACGCAATCGGTCTCCACCCAGCGCAGGAAGCGCGCAAGCGCGGCGCCGTCGCGCGCGGAGGCGGCGCGGTGGCCGCTAATCTCGACCGGGTTCTTGATCGCCTTTGCGAGCACGACGGGGTCGCGCAGCGCGAGGATCTTCGCGCCGCCGGCCTGGAGCGCCTGCGTGATCGCGGCGACGGCGCGTTCGGGGTCGGCGGCGACGCGCTTACCGGCGTAGTTGCCGAGCGCGGGAGCGAAAGCCTCTCGGTCGTGGAGGCGGACCGCGTTGCCGAGATGCTGGCGGACCGCGTCGTCGAGCTTGTCGGGGGCGACGAACAGGTCGGTGGTGCCGTCCGCGCTCACGATCGCATAGGAGAGCGCGACGGGGGTGTGGTCGACGTCGCCGCCGCGGACGTTGAGCGCCCAGGCGATTGAATCGAGCGCGGTGAGGACGACCGCGTCGGCATCGTGCTCGGCCAGCCAGTCGGCGATCGCGGCGCGCTTTTCGGCGGACGAGGCGCCGGTGAACCGGTCGGGCTGGACGGTCAGCTTGGCGGGCGAGGGGAGCGGTCGGTCGGTCCAGATCGCGTCGACCGGGTTGGCGGTGACCGGGACGAGCGTGGCGCCGCGGTCGGCGAGCGCGGTGGTCGCGTCGGCGACCCAGGTTCCGGTATGCAGCCACGCGTCGTAGCCGATCCGGCTGCCTGCCGGCGCGTGCTGGCCGAGCCAGGCGGCGGGGCTGGTCTGGGGGACGTCGGCATAGTCCCAATGCGCGCCATCGACCTGCTCGCGGACCTGGATCGTGTAGCGGCCATCGGTGAAGATCGCGGCGCGGTCGGCGAGGACCACCGCGGTCCCGGCGGACCCGCCGAAGCCGGTGAGCCAGCCGAGCCGCTGCGCGTAGCCGCCGACATATTCGCTCATGTGCTCGTCGGTCAGCGGAATGACGAAACCGTCGAGGTTATCGGCGGTTAGCTGGGCGCGGAGGGCGGCTAAGCGGTCGGCTGCGCGGTCGTTCTGGGTCGGCATTGTGCGGGTCTCTCGTCGGTCGAGGTCGGGGTGATGCGGCGCGTTCTGCCAGAAATGGTCTGCGTGTGACAGCGCGGGGAATAGCCGCGCGTTTGTGTTCGGACGGCGCTCCTGCTTCCTTGTTCTCGCGGGGAAACAGTAATCAGGGCCACGACCGAAGTTTTCTACCACCCCGGCGAAGGCCGGGGCCCAATTGGGTGAAGCTGCTAACGAAGGCACGCGCTCCATTACTGCGACCTCTCCAATTAGGCCCCGGCCTTCGCCGGGGTGGTGGAGTAGGCCTTGTTCTCCCGCGGAGGTGGGAGCCCAGACTGGGTCCCCGCCTTCGTGGGGAAACATTGGAGTGGGGGCTTCCGTCCAATGGGACGAGCGTTGGCTTCCACCCTTCACGCGGCTAACACCGCTGCATGACCACACCCCCTATCGCCGACCAGCGCCCGCACAGCTTCACCACGCACGGCGTGACGATCGAGGATCCCTATGCGTGGCTGAAGGATCCGAACTATCCCGAGGTCGATGACGCCGATGTGCTGGCGTATCTCGCGGCCGAGAACGCGTATTTCGAGGCGCAGATGGCGCCGCATACCGCGCTGGTCGACACGATCTACGAAGAGATGAAGGCGCGCATCAAGGAAGACGAATCCTCGGTGCCGCAAAAGGATGGCGACTGGCTGTACTGGACCGCATACGAGACCGGCGGGCAGTACAAGAAATGGTGGCGCAAGCCCGTCGCGGGCGGTGACGACGAGCTGTTGCTCGACGAGCCGGCGCTGGCGGAGGGCCATGAGTATTTCCGGCTCGGCGCGTTCTCGATCAGCAATGACGGGCGGTATCTCGCTTATGCGATCGACGATAACGGGA
Source organism: Sphingomonas sp. Leaf38 (assembly GCF_001421825.1). Lineage (NCBI taxonomy): Bacteria > Pseudomonadati > Pseudomonadota > Alphaproteobacteria > Sphingomonadales > Sphingomonadaceae > Sphingomonas > Sphingomonas sp. Leaf38. The sequence continues at coordinate 300,713 of NZ_LMLD01000011.1, forward strand.
GCGAGCGGTTCGAGGTTCGGGTCAAGGACCTGGATACCGGCGCGCATTTGCCCGACGTGATCCCCGGCATGCTGAGCGAGATCGTCTGGACCGCGGACGATGCGGGCTTCCTGTACGGCCTCGCGAACGAGCAGTGGCGCACCGACAATGCGCGCTTCCACCGGCTGGGGACGCCGATCGCCGACGACGTCGTGCTGTTCCATGAGGAGGACGAGGGCTTCCGCGTCGGCGTCGGCGAGACGAGTTCGCGCAAGTGGATCGTGATCGCAACGAGCGACCATGTTACAAGCGAGATCTACCTGCTGCCCGCGCACGAGCCGCTGGCGGTGCCGATCCTCGTGTCCGCGCGGAAGGTCGGGCGCGAATATGACGTGGACGAGCATGACGGGACGCTGTTCATCCACACCAACGACGTCGATCCGAATTTCCGGCTGTGCACCGCGCTGGTCGAGGAGCCGGGCGCGTGGACCGAGCTGATCCCGGCGTCGCCGCATTACTACATGACGGGGGTGGAGTGCTATCAGGACTTCTTCGTGGTCGACGGGCGCGAGGACGGGCTCGATCAGATCGCGATCCACCGGTACGAGACGCCGACCGAAGGCAAGCGGATCAACTTCCCCGAGGCGAGCTATGTCGCGGGTCTTGGCAACAACCCCGAATACGACATGACCGTGCTGCGGCTTGGGTATGAGTCGATGGTCACGCCGGGGACGGTGTATGATTACGACGTGGATACCGGCGAGCGGACGATGCTCAAGGTGCAGGAGATCCCGAGCGGCTACGACGCGGCGAAATACGCGACCGAGCGGCTGAAGATCACCGCGCGCGACGGGACCGAGATTCCGGTGTCGATCGTGTATCCGGCCGGGTTCGTGCGTGATGGGTCGGCGCCTGTGTTCCTCTATGCGTATGGCGCGTACGGTTATGCGATCCCGCCGGGCTTCTCGACCGGGCGGATGAGTTTGCTCGATCGCGGCTTTGCCTATGCGATCGCGCATATCCGCGGCGGCGACGACCTCGGCCAGCAATGGTATCTCGACGGCAAGCTGGAGAAGCGCGCGAACACGTTCAACGATTTCGTCGATGTCGCCAAGGCGCTGGTCGACGCGAAGTGGACGTCGGCGGGCAGAATCGCGATTGCGGGCCGCTCTGCGGGCGGCGAGCTGATGGGGGCGGTGGTCAATTCCGATCCCGAGCTCTGGGGCGCGGTGATCGCGGACGTGCCGTTCGTCGACGTGCTGAACACGATGCTCGACGAGACGCTGCCGCTGACGCCGGGCGAATGGCCCGAATGGGGCAATCCGATCGAGGACGAGGCGGCTTTCAAGCTGATCCGGTCGTATTCGCCGTACGATAACGTCAAGGCGCAGGCCTATCCTCCGATGTTCATTTCGGGCGGGCTGAACGATCCGCGCGTTACCTATTGGGAGCCCGCGAAATGGGCGGCCAAGCTCCGGCGGATGAAGACCGACGACAACGTCCTGCTGCTCAAGACCAACATGGGCGCGGGGCATGGCGGCAAGTCGGGGCGGTTCGAATCGCTGCGCGAGGGCGCGGAGGAACACGCGTTCGTGCTGTGGCAGCTGGGCGTGGCGGGGTGAGCCGGTTCACGCTCTCGATCACCGCCGAGGATGCGGATATCGACGAGCTCGGGCATGTGAACAATGCGGTCTGGGTGCAGTGGATCCAGGCCATCGCCACGGCGCATTGGGAGGCGGTGGCACCGCCTGCCCACAAGCTGGCCTATGTCTGGGTCGTGACGCGGCATGAGATCGACTATCGCGGGAGCGTCGTCGTGGGGGAGACCGTTGTCGGGGAAACCTGGGTCGAGGGGGCACCCAAAGGCGCGCGGTTCGATCGGCATGTGCGGTTCGTCGGGGCTGATGGCCGCGTCAGGCTGGAGGCGGTGACGACCTGGGCGCTGCTCGACCGCGCAACCGGGCGACTGATGCGCGTACGCGCGGATATCGCGGCGCCGTTCTTTACCTGACACCCGGCGGCGAAGGCGCGCGGGAACCGACCGGCGGAACCGCACGGGCAGCGTCTTGGCGGGCAAGTCGAACCAGGTCCTGCCCGCCTAGGCGCTGGCGGTCGAGAGCTCGGCGCGACGGCCGACCTTCACGGGCGCGATACGACGGCACCCCGTCCAGCGCGGCGAAGATCGGGTGGAGCAAACGCACGGCGAGGTCGCGCGTCACCGCTTCCGGACGAACTCCGCGCGCAGCACCAGGCCCTTGATTCCTTCGTACCGACAGTCGATTTCCTGTGCGTCGCCGGTCAGGCGGATCGACTTGATGAGTGTGCCGCGCTTCAACGTCTGCCCTGCGCCTTTGACGGTCAGGTCCTTGATCAGCGTCACCTGGTCGCCGTCCGCCAGCACGTTGCCGACCGAATCACGCACTACGACCGCGCCGTCGTCCGCCGCCCCGCCAGCCGCTGCGTCGGTCGTTGCAGCGCCGCCCGCGACCCACTCGCCGGTCGCCTCGTCATAGATATAGTCGTCGCTCATCGGTCGGTCTCCGGCAGCGCCCAGTCGATCGGGGTGCGCCCATGGGTAGCGAGAAAGGCGTTGGCCTTGCTGAACGGCCGCGATCCGAAGAACCCGGTCCGTGCCGCCAGCGGCGACGGATGCGCGGACGCGATCACCAGATGCCGTCCGCCCGTCGCGATATCGTCGACGAACGCCGCCTTCTTCTGCGCATACGCTCCCCACAGCAGGAACACGACCGGTTTCGGTTGCGCGTTGACCGCGGCGATGACCGCATCGGTAAACCGCTCCCACCCGCGCTTGCTGTGCGACGCGGCCTCGCCGCTCCGCACGCTCAGCACCGCGTTGAGCAGCAGCACGCCCTGCGCCGCCCAGTGATCGAGCATGCCGTGGCGCGCGCGCGGAATGCCGAGGTCCGCCTCGAGCTCCTTGTAAATGTTGACGAGGCTCGGCGGCGTCCGCACCCCCTCGCGCACCGAAAAGCTGAGCCCATGCGCCTGCCCCTCGCGATGATACGGATCCTGCCCCAGGATCACGACCCGCACCTGATCGAGCGGCGTCAGGTCGAGCGCGCGGAACCGGTCGGCGTCATCAGGAAAGATCCGCGCGCCCGCAGCGCGTTCGGCCTCCAGAAACGCGTCGAGGTCGCGCATATACGGCGCGTCGAGCTCGGCGGCGAGCGTCTGCCAGCTTGGCGGGAGGGCGGGTGTCATCATCCCCGCCGCATGTCGGACCGGGCAGGGGCATGTCAATCTGCGCGCCTTGTTCCCCCGCGGCGGCGATCGTGCGGCACTCGATGCGAGGCGAAAGGCTCGCACAACGCGCCCCGGCTTATTATATGCGCCGCCATGACAGAGATCACCGTCGCCGCACTGCAGCTGGGCTTCACGCCCAACATCGACCGCAACATCGCCAACGTCTCACGCCTCGTCCACGAGGCCGCGGCGAAAGGCGCGCAGGTGATCCTGCCGCCCGAGCTGTTCGAGGGCGAGTATTTCTGCCGCGTCGAGGATGAGGGCCTGTTCGCCAACGCCGCCCCCGTGGGCGAACACAAGGCGGTGCTCGCGATGCAGGCGCTCGCCGAGGCGCTGAAAGTCACGATCCCGACCAGCTTCTTCGAGGCGGACGGCCCGCATCATTACAACAGCCTCGCGATGATCGGCCCCGACGGCAACATCCAGGGCGTCTACCGCAAGAGCCACATCCCCGACGGCCCGGGCTATGAGGAGAAGTTCTACTTCCGCCCCGGCAACACCGGGTTCAAGGTCTGGCCGCACGCATCGGAGGCGGGGCGGACGACGCTCGGCGTCGGCGTCTGCTGGGACCAATGGTATCCCGAGACCGCGCGCGCGATGATGCTGATGGGCGCCGAAGTGTTGTTCTACCCGACCGCGATCGGCAGCGAGCCGCATGACACCTCGCTCGACACCGCTCGGCTGTGGCGGCGCGCCATGGTCGGCCATGCCGTGTCGAATGTCGTGCCGATCGTCGCCGCCAACCGCGTCGGCGTCGAGCACGGGCAGACCTTCTACGGCACCAGCTTCATCGCCGACGAGCGCGGCGACATCCTCGCCGAACTCGGCCGCGAGGACGAGGGCGTGATCACCGCGACGATCGACCTCGACATCGTCAAGCGCCACCGCGCCGCGTTCGGCTTCTTCCGCGATCGCCGCCCCGATCTGTACGGGCGGCTCGTCCAGGACATCTGAATCCAAATCCTCCCCCGCTAGGGGGAGGTGGCTGGCTTGCCAGACGGAGGGGGAGGATAGGAGCCCCCCCGTTCCGTGTCCTCCCCCTACGTCACCTTCGGTGCCACCCCCCCCTGGCGGGGGAGGATCGAGAGATCAGAACCACGCCATCCCCGCCAGCAGCGCGCCGACCAGCGCCGCCGCGGCCGCCACCCACAGCAACCACCGCCGCCCGGTCAGCGCGGTGATCGACGCCAGCGCGATCGCCACCTGGATCGCGGTTACCGCGAGCGCCAGTTTGGTATGCGGCCGAAGCGCCTCGTCCGATTCCCCGTTCGCCATCGCCGATTGCCGGTCGAGCGTCTCCGCTTCCCGTTTCAGCGCCGTCCCGCGCGCCGTGTACCGCGCAATCTCCGCGCGGTGCGTCGCCATCCGCGTCGCATCGACCCCGGGCGGGGCGAGATCGACCTCCATCTGCGCGATATGCCGCTTCAGATCCTCCGCCTGGTAATAGCCCCACGCATCTGACGCCTGCGCCTTGATCAGCACCGCCTCGTTCTTGTGGAGCAGCGCCTCGTTCTGCGTATGCCCGCCGAGAAAGCTGGTGACCGCCGCCAGCGTCGCCAGGATCGCGGTGAACAAGGCGATCCGCTGGTCGAACGCCTCGCCGCCCGCGGCGCGCTCCTCCGAGAGTTGCTCGTGCAGCCCGCGCACTTCGAAATCATCGTCCATGGCGGTCGGTCTATGCATCCGCGCGTGACTGGACGCTGATGGTCGGGTGACATATTCGTCAGCGCGCCATGATCCGCACCCGCTCGATCCTGCTTGCTTTCGCACTGCTCGCCGGGTGCGCGATACCGTCGGTGAACACTATCCCGCCAAGCGATCACTTCAACGGGACGCGCTTCTTCAACCCCGACGGCGTGCAGGGGAGTATCGGCGAGCAGAAACAGGGCCCGGTCGCGCTGCTGCGCAATCTGGTGAAGCCGCCCTACCGCATTTGGCCCGAAATCCCCGTCACGCCGTCGCGACCGCCGGCGCAGGTCGAGGGCCGGACGATGCGCGTCACCTGGATCGGCCATTCGACCGTGCTGGTGCAGACGCAGGGGCTCAACATCCTCACCGATCCGATGTGGCTCGAACGCTCGTCGCCGGTCCAGTTCCTCGGCGTGAAGCGCGTCCGTGCGCCGGGCGTGCGGCTGGAGGACCTGCCCAAGATCGACCTGATCCTGCTCAGCCACGATCACCGCGACCATCTCGACATGCATGCGATGCGCCGGCTGTGGCACCGCGACAGGCCGCTGATCGTGACGGGCCTGGGCAACGACCAGATCCTCGCGCGGAACGGCATCCATGCGGAAGCGCGCGACTGGGGCGGGCGCGTGTCGCTGCGGCCCGGCATCGACGTGATCGTCGTGCGCGCGCATCACTGGAGCGAATACGACCTGGGCGACCGCGACACGACGTTATGGGCGGGGTTCACCGTGACGCTGCCCGGCGGCACCCTGTATTTCGCGGGCGACACCGGACCTGGCGACATGCGCTGGGCCACCGAGGCGCGCCGTGCAGGACCCGTCCGCCTCGCGATCCTGCCGATCGGCGCGTATCATTTCGCAGGGAACGAGACGGACAATCACATCGGGCCGGACCAGGCGGTGACCGCGTTCGAACAGCTCGGCGCGGCCTATGCGATCGGCGTCCACTGGGGCACGTTCGAACTGACCTCGGAAGGCATCGACGAGCCGCCCGAGCGCCTCCGCGCGGCGCTGATCCGCGAGCACATCGCCACGAACCGCTTTCGGACGCCCAAAGCCGGCGAGGCCTGGGTGATCGAGTAACACCCGGTAGATCCTCCCCCGCCAGGGGGAGGTGTCGCCGAAGGTGACGGAGGGGGAGGACACGGAACAGACGTTTCCCCGACCG
>NZ_LMLD01000011.1:306842-321136 GCF_001421825.1 Sphingomonas sp. Leaf38
CACCTCCCCCTTGCGGGGGAGGATTGAGTGCGTCCGTCCGTCATCCTGACGAACGTCAGGACCCAGAGCCAAGCAGGGCCGCGTTCGGTTACCCTGGGTCCTGACGTTCGTCAGGATGACGAGACGCGTCTCAAACCGTCTCGCGCAACGCCAGCGCCCGCGCGAACACCGCGTCGAACATCGCCGCGGTCAGCACCCCCGTATTCACGTTGTAGCGCGAGCAATGGAAGCTATCGATCAGGATGCGCCCATCTGGCATCACATGCTCCGCGCCATGCGCAAAGCGCGCCTTGGGGAGCCGTCCGCCGAGCATCTTCACCGCAGACTGATGCGCGATATGCCCCAGCGCCACGAACACGCGCGCGGTCGGCACCGCATCGGCCTGCGTCTCGAGAAACGGCCGGCAGGTCCGGATTTCTTCCGGCGTCGGCTTGTTCTCCGGCGGCAGGCACTTCACCGCGTTGAGGATGATCGCACCGTCGAGCGCCAGCCCATCCTCGGCCTTGGCGCCATAGGTACCGGTGGCGAGCCCGAACCGCCCCAGCGTCTCGTACAGGAACTGCCCCGCATAATCGCCGGTGAACGCGCGGCCCGTGCGGTTCGCGCCGTGCTTGCCGGGCGCGAGGCCGATGATGCCGAGCCACGCCGCCGGATCGCCGAACGCGGGCACGGGCGCGTTCCACCAGGTTGGGAACTCGGCCCGCAATTGCTCGCGCACCCCGACGAGGCGGGGGCAGAGCGGGCAATCACGCGACGGCTCGGTCTCGGGCAGCGCGGCGACGGGCGCGAAGACCGTCGTGACGTCGACCGCGCCGGCCTCGTCGTCGGTTTCGGGGAGCTCGGTGGGGTAAGGTGTGGAATCCATAGGATTGCGCTAGGCGGACCAAATGTCGCCTGCAACCCCGCACCCGATGATCGCGCGCGCCCCGACGATCTATGCGATCGCGCTCGGCTCCAATCGCCGCGGCCGTCACGGGAGCCCCGAGCGCGAGATCGCCGCCGCGCTGGAGGCACTCGGCGCTGTCGTCGCACGGTCGCCGACCGTCACCAGCGCACCGCTCGGGCCGTCGAACCGCCGCTACGCCAACGCCGTCGCGCTGATCGAAACGCCGGAGGACCCCGCCCCGCTCCTGGTCCGCCTCAAACGGATCGAACGCAGCTTCGGCCGCCGCCCCGGTCGCCGCTGGGGCAGCCGCGTGCTGGACCTCGACATCGTCCTCTGGTCAGGCGGCACCTGGTCGTCGCGCGGGCTCACCGTGCCGCACGCCGCGTTCCGCACGCGCAGCTTCGTGCTCGGCCCGCTCGCGCGCCTCGTGCCCGCTTGGCGCGATCCGCTGACCCATCGGACGATCCGCCAATTGGCACAGATGGTTGACCGACGGCACCCGCGCGACTAGGTGCGCGGTCCACGATGGCGGGGGTCCGTAGCTCAGTTGGTAGAGCAAGCGACTTTTAATCGAGAGGTCCCGGGTTCGAGCCCCGGCGGACCCACCATCGGCATCACACCACAGTCGCGGCGCCGAGCGTGCGATTGCGCGATGCCAGCGCCATCGCCGCGAACAGGATGAAGGCGGCCTCGGCCGGATTGCGCAGCCGACCCTGCGCCTCGTTGACGATCTGCGCGCTGACGAACACCGTGATCAGCCACGCCGCAGCGATGATGACGAGGAAGACGCATTCGGGCGATGGCGCGGGCCGTCCGCGGACCAGATCCCAGCCGATCCGCACCGCCTGCCAGACGCAGAACGCGAAGAACAGACCGGTCAGGACCGAGGCAATCGCCTCGATCACATAGACCGGGTTGAGCACGTTGCTCGACCGGCTGCGCTGCGCATCCTTCGCGTAGATCAGTTCGTGACGCCAGCCGGCCGGATTGCGGTCGATGCCGAGATAATCGACGCTGATCTTGCTCGAATTGCCGCGCACGAACACCGTGACGGTGTCGAGCAGGAACGCCTTGGCAAATGCCGGCTTGTGCAGGGCGACCTCCTCGAGAAAGCGCCGCACCGAGATGCCGCCGCCGCCCAGCAGGTCGGCGGGCGGGCTGATCCCGTTGGCCTTTTCGGTGATCTGCGCCTTGCTCTGCAGGTTCCAGCCGAGATTGGCGCTACCGCCCTTATTGTAGCCGATCTGCCCCGTATATGCCGACGACAAGGCGGTCCAGAGCAGCAGCGGGGCCATGCCGACCGCGGCCATCGCATAGAGTCCCGGCGTGCGCAGATGCGCACGCGCCGCAGGCATGAGCAGCGCCAGGACGAAGGCGATCGGTAGCATCGCCGCGATCACCGGCCGGATGAAGATGGCGAGGCCGATGCACAGCCCCGCCAGGAGGAACGGCGCGATCCGCCCGCCGCGCACCCCTGCCAGAATGAGCGCGAGCCAGGCGACGCACAATGGGGTCGCGATCGCTTCGGTGACCAGCTGATGCGGAAAGGCGATGTTCTGGGGGAGCAGCACATAGAGCAGCCCGCAGCCGAGCGCGGCGCGTCGCCACGGGATCAGCCGCCCCGCGATCCGCGCCACCAGCCAGCCGGCGCCGACCGCCAGCGCGATCTGGACCAGGATCACGCCGATCGGTCCGCCCAGCCGCCACGGCAGCGCCGCGAACAGATATTCGCCCGGTACGATCGGCGCATCGGTCAGCCATGCGATCGTCGATCCCTGCTGGCCGACAAAGCCCTTCAGCGTGATCAGCCGTTCCATCCCGCGATCACCCCAAGTGAACGCGCGGAATCCGGTCATGATGTCGTAGGGCAGGATCGACAGGTGCAGGACGAGCGCGACGATCGCGACCCACCGCGCCTGCACATCGCGCGCGGCCGCATCCCGTATCGCGCCGCCGTCGTGCATGTCCGCGTTCCCCCTGGTGGCGACATGCGCGCCATCTTCGTTACTAGGTCTTCGCCACTAGGGTGCGCGCACCGCCTGTCAATTCGTGGCGCGCAATCCTGCCCTACATGTCCATGATTGGGACTGCGCAATCGTTATTTAACGGCAATGTGCGAGTAGTGCGATATAGTGGCGACACAGCGGGACGACGAAATTTTGCGGATCATGGCGGCAGGTCTCGGCGGTATCCGGTGGATCGCGTGAACGTCGAGAAAACAATGGCGTCGGATCAGGATGATACGCGCCCGAACGCGCTGCGGGGCGATGGCGTGGCGCTGGTCGTCGATCTCGACAACACGCTGATCCGCGGCGACGTCGCCATCGAAGCCTTGGTCAGGGGCATCCGCCGCGTCGCCGTCCTGCTCGCCATCCTGCGATGCCTTCTGGCAGGGCCGGCGGCGATCAAGACGGTGCTCGCCAGGCGCGTCCCGGTCGACGCGGCGCGGCTGTCGTACCGTGAGGAGGTGCTCGGCGTGATCGCCGCGGCGCGCGGTGCCGGGCGCCCGGTGATCCTCGCCACGGCGGCGCATTGGCGCACCGCGCGCCGGGTCGCGGCCGTCGTCGGGCCGTTCGACGCGATCATCGCCAGCAGCCGCCGGCATAACCGCAAGGGCGCGGCCAAGCTTGCGGCGATCCGCGCGCTGCTCGACGGGCGGGCGTTCGACTATGTCGGCGACTCGTCCGCCGATCGCCCGCTCTGGCAAGCCGCGCGCACCGCCTACACCGTGGGAATCGACACTGGAGTCTCCGGGCAGGTCCGCCTGGCCGCGGCGTCCGGCACGCTGCGCATGCTCGCAAAGGCCGCGCGCCCGCATCAATGGGCGAAGAACATCCTCGTGCTGGTGCCGCTGATCACGTCGGGCCAGCTGACCGAGCCGGTCCAGATCGCCAGGGGGCTGGTCGCCTTTGTCTGCCTGTCGCTGATCGCGTCGAGCATCTATCTGGTCAACGACGTGCTCGATATCGATGCGGATCGGGGCCATGCCCGCAAACGGTATCGGCCGATCGCATGGGGTGCGCTGACGATCCCGACCGCGCTCGCCGCCGCCGTCGTCGGCGTGTCGCTGGGGCTGGCGCTGGGCGGAATATTGCTCGGCCCGGCGAGCCTGGTCGCGCTTGCCGGCTATTGCGGACTGACGCTGGCGTACAGCATCCGGCTGAAGGCGGCGATCATCGCCGACGTGCTGACGCTCGCGTGTCTCTATACGATCCGGATCATCGTCGGGATTGCGGCGATTATGGTGCCGGTGTCGTTCTGGCTGCTGCTGTTCTCGATCTTCCTGTTCCTCAGCCTCGGCTATCTCAAGCGCTATGTCGAGCTGCGCGGCAGTACGCGCGCTGCGCACGAACTGCTGAGCGGCCGCGGCTACATCCCGTCGGACGAAGGGATCGTGGCGATGAATGGCGTCGCCGCGGGGATGGTGTCGATTCTCGTGCTCGCGCTGTTCGCCGAAGCGATGGCGCGCGGCAACAGCTATGCCAGCCCGGCGCTGCTCTGGCTGTTGCCGCTGCCGCTGCTCTATTGGCTCAACCGGATCTGGATGATGGGGCGAAGGGGCGAAGTCGACAGCGATCCGGTCGCGTTCGCGCTGACCGATCGCACCAGCCTGGCGGTCGGGGCGATCTTGGCGGCGATCCTGCTGGCGGCGAAGTTCATCCCCTTCCGCGCAATCGTCTGACGCCCGGCGCAGGACATGCGCGGCCTTTTCGCCCGCGCTCAGGCATAATGTATCGTTCGACGCTCAAGGGGAATTTGGTGCGCATTGCTGAAACGGAAGCCGGCGTCCGGTCGACGCCGCGGGGGCCCGTGCTGGGCTGGATCGCCGCGCACGGGATCGGTGCCCTCCTGCTGACGTGGATCGCGCTCGCCAATGGCTATCCGCTGCTCTTTTCGGACAGCGGCGGCTATCTGCGGGTCGCGACCGAATTTCGCTATCTGCTCGATCGGCCGATCACCTATGGCCTGATGATCGCGCCGTTCGTGCGGCTGTTGGGTCTGTGGTCCGTGGCCGGCGCGCAGGCGCTGTTCGCGACCTGGCTGATCGGTCAGGTGCTCGTCGCTGTCACGATGCGGCGGTCGGCGGTGATGCTGATCGTGACGATCGCGGTGTTGGCGGTGTCGAGCAGCCTGCCGTGGTTCACCGGGCAGGTGATGCCCGATCTGTTCACGTCGCTCTTGGCCCTGACGCTGTACCTGCTGCTGTTCGCGCCCGGTACGCAGCTGCGCGTGTGGCTGTTGGCGGCGGTCGCGACCGGACTGATCGCGCTGCATCTCAGCCATATTCCGCTTGCCGCCGCGCTGATCGTCACGGGCGGCGCGGTGCTGTTCTGGCAGGACGGCGGGCGCGCGGCCGTACGGGGCGTGATCCCGGCGCTGGCGGCGTTGCTGGTCGCGATTCTGGGTCTGTGCACCGTCAGCCTCATCGTCGTCGACAGCTTCCGCCCCAGCCTGGAATCGAACCAGTTCCTGGTCGCACGAACCTTCGACGGTGGGATCGGCCAACCCGTACTCGCACGGATCTGCCGGACCGAGACGTGGCGACTGTGCCGCGTTCGCGGCTTCGTCGACGATCCACGGCGACCCCAGCCGGGCCAGGATTACCTCTGGGCCGCGGACAGTCCGCGCGCTCCGCTCGAGATTGCGAGCCCGGTCGCGTTTCGGGCCGAGGAGGGCGCGTTCGCCCGACGCGTGCTCCACGACGACCCCGGCGGGACGCTGCGGATCGCCGTGCTGGGCTGGCGCGATCAGCTGATCGACGCGCGCGCCGCGGACGGGATGGTCGCGTATCGCCCGCGCATGCTCGTGGTGCAGCAGATCCATCGGTATTTCTCGGGCACGGGCGGGGCGTTCGATACGTCGCGGCAACAACGCGGGGTGCTGCAGCGGCTGGCGATCGCGCCGGACCGGGTGATCGCGCTGCTGATGTCGCTGGCCGCGCCGGTCTTCCTCTGGGCGGCGATCCGGCGCGGCGATCGGCGCATGACCGCGTTGGTGGTCCTCGTCCTCGTCACGGTCGTCGCCAACGCGGCGATCTGCGGGATCCTGTCGGGACCGGCCGATCGCTACCAGAGCCGGATCGTGTGGCTGCTCGTGCTGATCGGGATAGTGGGTGTCGAACGGTGCGGCCGTACCTTGTCCGGTCGAGCCCGGTCGCTAGATACGCGACATGATACCCGACCGCCCGAATCCAGGACAACGACCGCGTTCCCCTGAGGCCGTGATCGCCGCGCTTCCGCCGCATCGCGAAAGGCGCCACCTGCCCAGGGTTTTCGCAGGAGCGTCGGTCGCGGCGGTCGGCATCATCCTCATCCTGCTCGTCGGTTTCGCGGTCGATCACTGGCCGTTCGCGTTCGACCGGTCGATCATCCTCGGCTTGCGCGCCTGGGGGGGGCCGTCATGGCTGCCCAAGGTCGCGTCCGACGTCACCGCGCTCGGCGGTGGCATCGTCCTGACGATCGTGGTGGTGATCGTCGCGGGCCTTTTGCTCGTCCAGCGGCTCTGGCTGACCGCGCTCGCGATCGTCGCGTCGAGCATCACCGGCAACGTCGTCGTCGAGCTGGTCAAGCTGCACGTCGCGCGTCCGCGTCCCGACATCGTCACGCACCTCGTCACCGTCACGCATATGAGCTTCCCGAGCGGGCATTCGGCGAACAGCGCGATCGTCTACCTGACGCTCGCCGGTCTCGCCTCGCAGGTGACGCAGGATCGCGCGACTCGCGCGTACATGCTCGTCGTCGCGATCCTGCTGGTCGGCGCGATCGGCTGCAGCCGCGTGTATCTTGGCGTGCACTGGCCGAGCGACGTGCTGGCCGGGTGGAGCTTCGGCACGCTGTGGGCGCTCGCCTGGTGGCTGGCGACCGCGCGCGTGCGCACCTCAATCGGCGGCGAGCGCTAGCACGGCCTTCGCCGCCTTCAGATGCGGCGCGTCGACCATCCTGCCCTCGATCTGCAGCGCGCCCGCGCCCGGATTTGCGGCGAACAGGTCGACGATCGCCTGAGCCTTGGCGCGATCTTCGGCCGACGGCGTGAACGCGGCGTTGATCACCGCGACCTGGCTCGGGTGGATCGCCATCATGCCCGTGAAGCCGTCGCGCCGCCCCCGCGCGGCATAGGCGGCAAGCCCGTCGAGATCGCGGAAATCGGGATAGACGGTCTCGATCGCCGCCACCCTCGCGGCATGCGCGCCGAACAGCGTAAGCGACCGCGCGAGCTGATACGGCGCGGTGTACGATCCGTCCGCCTCACGCGAGGTCGCCGCGCCGATCGCGGCGGGCAGATCCTCTGCGCCCCAGGTCAACCCGACGAGCCGGTCGGTGACGCCGCCATAGCTCCCTAGCATGAAGATCGCCGCAGGCGTTTCGGTCGCGATCGGCAGGATCACGGTGTCGCCGCTCAGCCTGGCGTCGAGCGCGGCGAGGCTGGCCGCGCCTTCCGCCTTGGGCAGCACGATCCCATCCGGCTTGCCCGCGAGCACCGCCGCGAGGTCGTCGTCCGCCAGCCCCGAATCGAGCGGATTGATCCGCACGAACAGCGGCACCGTCCGCGGTTCGGCTAGGGCCGCGGCGACATGCGCGCGAGCCGCGGCCTTGCCCGCGGGCGCGACCGAATCCTCCAGATCGAGGATCAGCGCGTCCGCCCCCAGGCCGCGCGCCTTGACCATCCGCTCGGGCCGGTCGCCCGGCACGAACAGCAGCGAGCGCAGTCTCACCGGCCCTTCTCGGCCAGCGCGCGCTCCCACGCCAGCGCGTCGCGGACGATCCCGTCGAGATCGGCGTGACGCGGCGTCCAGTCGAGCCGTTCCAGGATCGCGCGATTGTCCGAGATCAGCATCGCCGGATCGCCCGCGCGCCGCCCTTCGAACCGCCGCTCGATCGTCCGGTTGGTGACCTTGTCGACCGCATCGAGCACGTCGAGCACGGAAAATCCCTTGCCGTAGCCGGCGTTGAGCGTGTGGCTCTTGCCACGCTCGGCGACCAGGACTTCCAGTGCGGCGACATGCGCGGCGGCAAGGTCGGTGACGTGGATATAGTCGCGCACGCCGGTGCCGTCGGGGGTGGAGAAGTCGGTGCCGTAGACGCCGACATGGCTTCGCTTACCGGTGGCCGCCTCGACCGCGATCTTGATCAGGTGAGTCGCACCGACCGTCGACTGGCCGCTGCGCCCCTGCGGATCCGCGCCCGCGACGTTGAAGTAGCGCAACGCGGCATAGTTCATCGGGTGCGCCGCCGCGACGTCGCGCAGCATCGCCTCGGTCATCAGCTTCGACATGCCGTAGGGGTTGATCGGCACGGTCGGATCGCCCTCCGCGACGGGCACCTTCTCGGGCGTGCCATAGGTCGCGGCGGTCGACGAGAAGATGAAGTGGGGGACATGCTCGACCACCGCGCTCTCGATCAGCGCGCGGCTGGCGGCGGTGTTGTTGCGGTAATATTTGAGCGGATCGCTGACCGATTCGGGGACCACCACCGAGCCGGCGAAATGCATGATGGCGCGAACGCCGTGCGTCCCGATCGCCGCGCGCACCGTCGCGTCGTCGGCGACGTTCGCCTCGACCAGCGTAGCGCGAGGATCGACCGCCCAGTCGAACCCGGTGACCAGATTGTCGACCACGACGACCTCATATCCCGCGTCGAGCAGCGCCAGCACCGCGTGGCTGCCGATATAGCCGGCGCCGCCGGTAACCATAACCTTGCCGTCGAGCTTTGGACCATCGATCATACGCATCTCCTCTTTGTTGCGCGGTAGCGACTTCCTATCTTGGGAGAAAGGAGATCGTGATGACGGATTATGTAACGCTGGCCGGCGGGTGCTTCTGGTGCACCGAGGCTGTGTTCAAGGACGTGATCGGCGTCGAGAGCGTCGAGAGCGGCTATATTGGCGGGCACGTGCCCAATCCGACCTACAAGCAGGTCTGCGGCGGCGACACCGGTCATGCCGAGGCGATCCGGATCGGCTTCGATCCCGAGCAACTGAAGCTTGGCGACCTGCTCGACATCTTCTTCGCGACGCACGACGCGACGACGCTGAACCGGCAGGGCAACGACGTCGGCACGCAATATCGCTCGGCGATGTTCCCGGCGGACGACGCACAGAAGACCGAGATGCAGGCGGCCCTCGAGCGCGCGCAGGCTGACTCGCCCAAGCCGATCGTCACGACGATCGAACCGATGGATACGTGGTACGAGGCCGAGGGCTATCACCAGGATTACTGGGAAACCTCGGGCCGCTCGAACCCCTATTGCATGGCGGTGATCCCGCCCAAGCTGCAGAAGCTGCGCAAGAGCTTCGCGGCACGGTCGAAGGCGGCGGTGAACGCGTAAGATAGCCGTTCCCCCGCGGACGCGGGGGGAGGGCCCAATACCGGACTACAACCTGACTTCTGGGCCCCCGCCTCCGCGGGGCAACAGGAGTCAGCGATGCGCGGCACGGCGCAGGCGATCGTTGATCGCTTCGCCGATGCCGTGCGCAGGGATCGGTGCGATGGCGATCGTCGCACTGCCGTTCGCGTCGGCGGCGTGCAGCAGATCGAACAGCTTCGCGGCGGCTTCGACCAGGTTTCCCGATGCGGAGAGCGATACGTCGCCGGCCACGTCGCCAAACCCGATCAGCCACTCGCCGGGTTCCGCATCGATTGCATGCAACCGAAGCGTCTTGATCGGCGCGTAGTGGCTTTCGAGCTGCCCCGGCGCGGTGACTGTATTTCCCCCCTGCGAAGGCCGGGGCCCAATTGGGGGGCGGCTATGATGTGCGCCGCGCTCCGTTACATCCGACATGCCAATTGGGCCCCGGCCTTCGCCGGGGAGGTGCATTAGCAGCGCTTCCGCCGTCACCGGCCCGGGCCGCAGCACCGTCCGCCCTGCGACGATCGTCGATTCAAGCCCCGCCTCGGTCGCACCGTCGTCGAGAATCAGCGGAACGTTGCCCCCCAAACTCGTCGCGACATGCGCTGCCATCGTCGGCGAAATCCCCCCGCTCGCATTGGCCGAAGGCGCCGCCAACGGCCGCCCCGAAGCGGCAATCACCCCCTGCATCGCCCGGTGCCGCGGCACCCGGATCGCGATCGTCTCCAACCCCGCCGTCACCAGCGCCGCGATCCCCGAACCGCTGCGCACCGGCAGCACCAGCGTCAGCGGCCCCGGCCAGAACGCCGCGGCGAGCGCGCGCGCGTCCGTATCGAACACCGCGATCCGCTCCGCCGCCGCCAGATCGGCGACATGCACGATCAACGGATTGAAACTCGGGCGCCCCTTGGCGGCATAGATCCGCGCCACCGCCTCGGCATTGGTCGCGTCCGCGGCGAGCCCGTAGACCGTCTCGGTCGGCACCGCGACGATGCCGCCGTCGCGAATCAGCGCGGCGGCTTCGGCGATCGCGGCCGTGCCGTAGGGTAAAATCCGAGGGTGTGGACGGGTCATTCCACAGGCGTATAGCGGGTCCAAACCGTAGCGATAAGAGGATGCGATGGCCTTCACTCCAGCAACCACCGAACAGCGTTTCGTGCTCGACCATGTCGTGCGGATCGGCGAACTCGCCGACACCGAACGCTATGCCGCCGCCAGCGACGACGTCGTCGACGCCGTCCTCGAAGGCGTCGGTCAATTGGCCGCCGGCGAATGGGCCCCACTCAACCGCACCGGCGACACCGTCGGCGCAAAGTGGACCCCTGAAGGCGTCGTCATGCCGGACGGCTTCGCGCAGGCGTACAAGGATTATGTCGAGGGCGGCTGGGGCACGATCGGCGTCGAGGAGGAATGGGGCGGGCAGGGGCTTCCCTTCGCGATCCAGACCGCGGTGCTCGACACATTGGGCTCGGCGAACATGGGCTTCGCGCTCTGCCCGACGCTGACCGTCGGCGCGATCGAGGCGCTCCAGCACCACGGCTCACCCGAGCAGCAGGCGCTGTACTTGCCCCATCTCGCGACCGGCGAATGGACCGGCACGATGAACCTGACCGAACCACAGGCTGGCTCCGACGTCGGTGCCCTCCGCGCGACCGCGACTCCACTCGGTGACGGCAAGTGGAGCATCAAGGGCACCAAGATCTACATCTCGTTCGGCGATCACGACATGGCGCCGAACATCGTCCACCTCGTCCTCGCCCGCACCCCCGGCGCCCCCGCCGGGACCAAGGGCATCTCGCTGTTCCTCGTGCCCAAATACCGCCTCAAGGACGATGGCACGCCGGGCGACTTCAACGACGTCCGCGTCGTCTCGATCGAGCACAAGATGGGGCTCCACGCCTCGCCGACCTGCGTGCTGAGCTTCGGCGACCATGACGACTGCATCGGCGAGCTGATCGGCGCGGAGCTGGGCGGCATCCGCGCGATGTTCACGATGATGAACAATGCGCGCCTCAACGTCGGGCTGCAGGGCGTCCAGGTCGCCGAGGGCGCGACGCAGGGCGCGGTCGCCTATGCGCTCGACCGTGTCCAATCGGCGCGCGCGGGCTCGCCGAACAAGGAGTCGGTCAAGATCGTCGAGCATCCCGACGTCCGCCGCATGCTGATGCGGATGAAGGGGCAGACCCAGGCGGCGCGTGCGCTGGTCTACTACGCGGCGGGGCAGGTCGATCGCGCCAACATGGGCGATCACGCCGCGCGCAACCGGCTCGAACTCGTCACCCCGCTCGCCAAGGCGCACGGCACCGATCTGGGCAACGAGGTCGCCTCGCTCGGCATCCAGGTGCATGGCGGCATGGGCTATGTCGAGGAAACCGGCGCCGCGCAGTATTTCCGCGATGCGCGAATCACGCCGATCTACGAGGGCACCAACGGCATCCAGGCGGCCGATCTGGTTGGGCGCAAGCTCGGCCTCGACAATGGCGGCGCGTTCGCCGCGCTGATCGCCGACATCCGCGCGGAGGCGAAGGATGAGCGGCTGCTCGCGCTGGTCGACGCGTGCGAGGCGATCGGGCGTCGTCTGGCGACCGCCGACGCCGACGACAAGCTCGCGGCGAGCTATCCGTTCCTGACGATGCTGTCGGTCGCGACTTGCGGCTGGCTCATGGAGCGGCAGGGCGGCGTTGCCGG
Organism: Sphingomonas sp. Leaf38; assembly: GCF_001421825.1. Taxonomy (NCBI): domain Bacteria; kingdom Pseudomonadati; phylum Pseudomonadota; class Alphaproteobacteria; order Sphingomonadales; family Sphingomonadaceae; genus Sphingomonas; species Sphingomonas sp. Leaf38. The sequence continues at coordinate 318,762 of NZ_LMLD01000011.1, forward strand.
CACCGACGATTTCGGCCGGATGAAGACCGCGGCGGTGCGCTTCTACCTCGACCAGATCGTCCCCGAGGCGATGGGGCTGAATGCGGCAGCCAACGCCAGCGCGGCGGTGCTGTACGCGATCGAAGCGGACCTGTTCGCGGCCTGAGCGGGGCATAATCAAGCCCCGTCATCCTGACGAAAGTCAGGATCCAGAGCCCCGTGCACCGGCGTCCGTGGCTCTGGATCCTTGGTCGAGCCCAGGATGACAGGGTGGGGTAGGGGCCCGCCCTCGTACATTGCCTTCTACCCCCGTTCGATCCTCCCCACCGTCCGTTCGCCCTGAGCGAAGTCGAAGGGCAGGTCCCACACGCACGTGCTTCGACTTCGCTTGGCTCGAACGGTAAGGGGGGCGGGAAAAGGGATACAGAAAACCAGATGTTCGACCTCGACGCCTATCTCACCCGTGTCGCCATGCCCGCGCGCCCGACGCTCGACTCGATCGGTCTAGGCCGCCTCCAGCACGCGCATCGCCTCGCAATCCCGTTCGAGGATCTCGACGTCGTGCTCGGCCGCGGCATCGCGATCGACAGCGCCTCGGTGTTCGCCAAGCTCGTCACCGCGCGCCGCGGCGGCTATTGCTTCGAGCATAACCGCCTGTTCCTCGACGCGCTCGCCGAGCTCGGCTTCACCGCCCGCCCGCTGCTCGCGCGCGTCTGGTACGCGGCGACCGACGTACCGCCACCGCAGACCCACACCTTCGCGCTCGTCACGATCGAAGGGCAGGACTGGATCGCCGACACCGGTTTCGGCGGCAGCTACACGCCGGTCCTCCCGCTGGCGGACGGCGCCGAGGCGACCGCGCCCGATGGCGCGCGCTTCCGGCTGGAAGCGACCGACAGCGGCTGGATGCTGCTGCGCGACGGCGATTACATGACCACCGATGGCCGCGGGACAGGCGACGGGTTCCAACCGCAATACAGCTTCACGCTCGCGCCGGTGTTCGCCGCGGATCTCGCGCTGTCCAACCACTGGACGTCGACCGCGCCGTCCAGCCGCTTCACCCACACCCCGATCGCCAGCGTCGTCCTGCCCAATGGCTTCGCGTCGCTGATTGGCCGCAACTATCGTCGTCGGTCGGGCACCGACACGACGGTCGGCGAGATCACCGATCCGCGCGTGTACCGGATCCGCATGAGCCTGTTGTTCGGGATCGACCTGAGCGTCGAGGATGTCGCCGCGCTAGGGCTGTTCTGAAGGCCCGGAAGGGGCTTCCAACCTAACTTCCGTTCGTGCTGAGTAGCGACCGAGTAGCTGCGTCAGCAGCGTATCGAGGGCGCGTATCGAAGCATGGGTTCCGTGCGCCGACCTGTCCTTCGATACGTCCGCTCGATACGCCGCGTCGCGCCTGCTCGATGACTATTTAGGACGAACGGATTTGGGTCACAGGCGAACGGCTCGCGCGCGTTCAGACCCGCTCGCGTTCCAGCAGGTCGCGCGCGTTCAGCCCGAGCAACTCGATATGCCCGAGGATCCGCGGCCACTGCGTCGTCACGAAATTCTCGCGCTCGGCGATCCGCAACGCCTCTGCCGCGCCCGGCATCACGAACATCCCGACGCCGCGGCGGACCTCGACATAACCGTCATCCTGAAAGCTCTGATACGCCTTGGCGACCGTCAGCGGGTTCGCGCCCTGCTCGGCGGCAAACGCGCGGACCGACGGCAACTGGTCCCCCGCGCGATAGTCACCTCGGAGAATCCCGGCGGCGATCGTGCTGCGGAGACGGATATATACGGGGCTGTCGTCGCTGCTGAGCGCTGTCATGCTGTTCTAATACAGCAATCGGGCGAATAGTCGAGTCCTTAGGATCCCCAACGGCTTACCAACCGTGCCATATCCGGGCGGGGCCGTTCGTCGAGCGCACGCGACGGCGTGCCGATGAACATGAAGCCCGCGATCCGCTCCGACGGCGAACCGAACGCATCGCGCACCGCATCCGAGAACGCCGCCCAGCCGGTCAGCCAGCCGCCCGCGAACCCCTCGGCATGGACCGCGTGCAGCAGGTTCATGCACGCCGCGCCCGCCGACAATTCCTGCTCCCACAGCGGAATCTTGCTCTCCTTGGGCGACGACAGGACGACGACCAGCGTCGGCGCCTGGTGCGCGAACTGGTCAAGCGACTCCAGCTCAAGCCGCGACGCGTCGGGACGCTCGGCGAGGTACGCGTCGGTGATTAGCGTCGACAGCGCCTTGCGGTGGTCGTCGCCGACCACGACGAACCGCCACGGCGCCAGCTTGCCATGATCGGGCGTCCGTGCCGCGATCTCGAGGATCGTCGCCAGCTGATAGGAATCGGGGCCGGGCGCTATCAGGTCGCGCGGCTTGCCCGAGCGGCGGG
>NZ_LMLD01000011.1:321194-323190 GCF_001421825.1 Sphingomonas sp. Leaf38
GCGATATTTACAGTCCGGGCTTTGTCGTTAAGTTGCGCGCACATAACGACGCCGCGACCGACGGCGGCCAGAACGAGTATTAGGGAGCGTAAGCATGGTGGACACCCCGACCGCGGATACCCCGCGAGAGCCGGATATCACCCATATCAATCCGGCCGCCGGGGAAACCTGGTTCGGGCACCCACGGCAGCTCGCGCGGCTGTTCACCACCGAGATGTGGGAGCGCTTCGGCTATTACGGCATGCGTGCGCTGCTCACGCTGTATCTCACCAAGCATTTCGTGTTCGGCGATCGCGAGGCGACCGGCCTGTACGGCGGCTACACCGCGCTGGTGTATCTAACGCCGCTGGTCGGCGGCTATCTCGCCGACCAGTATCTCGGCTCGAAGCGCGCGGTGAAGTTCGGCGCGATCATCATGGCGATGGGCTATCTGCTGCTGTGCTTCGGCGGCGAGACCGCCAAGCCCTATGCGACCATCGCCAACCAGCGCTACGAGATCCAGGTGGTCGAACAGGCCGACAGCGAGGTCCGCTACCTCGTCGACGGCGCGAACAAGCTGAAGATCAAGGGCAATGACGACGGCACCGTCTCACTGCTCGCGGCCGACGGATCGACCGCGCGGACGGTCGAAAAGGGCGGCTTCGAGTCCGGCGCGGAACGCAGCAGCTTCTACGTCACGATCATGCTGCTCGCTCTGTGCATGATCTCGGTCGGCAACGGCTTCTTCAAGCCCAACATCTCGACGATGGTCGGCGAGCTCTACGCACAGGGCGACAAGCGCCGCGATGCCGGGTTCACGATCTTCTACATGGGGATCAACCTCGGCTCGCTGTTCTCGCAGCTGCTCTGCCCGTTCCTCGCGGTCGCGTTCGGCTGGTGGGCCGGCTTCGGGCTGGCGGCGATCGGCATGCTGTTCTCGTGGACGCTGATCCAGTTCGATGGCGGCAAGTTGAACGGATACGGCGAGCCGCCGGTGCGCAGCGGCCCCGACCGCGCGCTCGGCATCTATGCGCTCGCGCTGCTCGGCATCCCGATCTTCTACCTGCTGTTCGTCAACCTGATGAACGCCGAGCCGCCGGTCCCCGGATCGGGGATCATCGGCTACATCGTCTCGCTGTCGCTGATGGGCAAATTGCTGTTCGGCACGTTCCTGGTGGCGGTGCCGGGCATCCTGATCTGGTCGTTCGTCAACGGCGAGCGTCGCGAGTTCCAGATGATGCTCGCGGCGATGGTGCTGATCGTGTTCAACGTCGTGTTCTGGACGCTGTTCGAGCAGGCGGGCTCGTCGCTGACCCTGTTTGCGGATCGCAACACCGATCTCAGCGTGTTCGGCCTGTTCAGCATCTCGGCCGGGCAGACTCAGTTCTTCAACGCGTTCTTCATCGTCGCGCTCGCGCCGGTGATGTCGATCCTGTGGACCAAGCTTGCCGCCCGGGGCATCGAGCCGTCGATCCCGGTCAAGTTCGGCATCGCGCTGATCGGCGTCGGCGTCGGCTTCCTGTTCCTCGTCTGGGGCGCGAGCATGGTCGGGCCGACGTTCAAGGTCGCGATCTGGTGGCTGGCGGGGCTCTACTTCATCCACTCGTTCGCCGAGCTCTGCATCTCGCCGGTCGGGCTCAGCATGATCACCAAGCTGTCGATCGCGCGCGTCGTCGGGCTGATGATGGGCGTGTGGTTCCTGTCGATCTCGGTCGCGCAATATGTCGCGGGCATCGTCGCACAGGTCGCGAGCGTCGAGACGGTCGGCGGGCAGGTGACCAACCTGAAGGTCAGCCTCGACACCTATGCGGGCGTGTTCTGGACGATCGGGCTGGTCTCTGCCGGGATCGGCGTGCTGCTGCTGCTGATCTCGCCGCTGATCAAGAAGTGGATGCACGGCGTCCAGTAAGCCCGAAATCCCCCTCCCGCTTGCGGGAGGGGTTAGGGGAGGGCGCGACGTACGTACTTGCGTCCGGCTCTTGGGACACACCCCCCCCCCCCCCCCCCCCCCCCCCCC
>NZ_LMLD01000011.1:323211-370474 GCF_001421825.1 Sphingomonas sp. Leaf38
GAGGGGAGTAGTTAGATCCGCGTCATCGACAGCGCCTTCTCGCCGTACCGCGGCCCGGCCGTCCCACCCTTCGGCGCCGCCGCATCCAGCTTCCCCAGATCGTCCGCGGTCAGCGCAACGTCCGCCGCCTTCATGCTGTCCTCCAGCGTAACCCGGCGCTTCGACCCCGGGATCGGCACGATATCGTCGCCCTGCGCCAGCAGCCACGCGAGCGCGACCTGCGCCGGGCTCGCGCCGTGCGTATCCGCGATCGCCTTCACCACCGCGACCATTTCCATGTTCTTGGCGAAGTTCTCGTCGGAATAGCGCGGGTCGTTGCGCCGATAGTCGCCCTCGGGCAAATCCGACCGAGCGGTGATCTGCCCCGTCAGGAACCCGCGCCCCAGCGGCGAATAGGGCACGAACCCGATCCCCAGCTCGCGGCACAGCGGCAGGATCTCGTCCTCGACCCCGCGCTCCCACAGCGAATATTCGCTTTGCAGCGCCGCGATCGGATGCGTCGCCGCGGCACGCCGGATCGTATCGAGCCCAGCCTCCGAAAGCCCCAGGTGCCGCACCTTGCCCTCGCGGACGAGCTCGGCCATCGCGCCCACCGTATCCTCGATCGGCACGCCCGGATCGACGCGGTGCTGGTACAGCAGGTCGATCGTCTCGACCCCCAGCCGCTTCAGCGACCCCTCGCACGCGCGCCGCACGTTGGCGGGCGTGCTGTCGACCCCGGTCATGCCCTTGTCGTCATAGCGGAAGCCGAACTTGGTCGCGATCACGACGCCGTCGCGCTTGCCGCGGATCGCCGTGCCGAGCAGTTCCTCGTTGATCAGCGGGCCGTAGATTTCGGCGGTATCGAACAGCGTCACGCCGAGCTCGATCGCGCGGTGGATCGTCGCGATGCTCTCTTGCGGCTCTGCCTCGCCGTACATGCCCTTGCCGATACCGGCCATCGGCATGCAGCCGAGGCCCAGCGCGGAAACCTCGAAATCAGGGCCGAGCGTGCGATACTTCATGGGGACTCTCCTTGGCGTCACTGCGCGCTGAAACGGAGATGGTGACGGCGGTATCCATCGTCACGTTGCCGACGGTGCGAAATAGGTCGGGAACCGTCTCGACCGCGATGAACAGCCCCAAAGCCTCGATCGGCACCCCCATCGCGATCGCCACCGGCGCGACCGAGGCGATGAAGCTGACCGTCCCCGGCAACGACACCGATCCCATCGTCGTGATCGCCGCGGTGGCGATTCCCGCCGCGAGCTGCCCCGGCCCGATCGGCACCCCGACGAGATGCGCGACGTACAGCGCGACCGCGAGGTTCATCGCCGGGCTGGTCGCACGGAACACCGCGACCGCGAGCGGCAGCACGATCCCCGCGGTCGCGGGCGAGGCACCCAGCTCGACCGAACCCTTCAGCATCGCCGGCAGCGAGGCGAGCGACGACTGCGTGCTGATCGCCACAGCCTGCGCCGGCGCGACCGCGCGCGCAAACCGCCCGAACCGCACACGCCCGCCGATCATCCCGACCGGATACGCCGCGATCAGCACGACCACGCCGATCGCCGAGACGCAGACGATATAATGCACCAGCGCGCCGAACGCGGCCGTCCCGGTCCGCGCGCCGACTCCGTAGGCCAGCGCGAAGATCCCGATCGGCGCGAGCTTCAGCACCCAGCCGATCACGATCAGCAGCGCATCGACCACCGCCTGGAAGAACCCCGTCAGGATGCTGCGCTGCGCGTCGGGCAGCTGCGTGACCGCGAACGCGAACGCCAGCGCGAACACCGTCAGCGGCAGGAACGCATCGCCCGCCGCCGCCGCCACGACGTTGGTCGGCACGATCGTATCGAAGAACGCGCCGATCCCCGGCACCGTCCCGATCGGTGCGCTCGTCGTCAGCGCGGTGCGCAGCGCAGTCGCGAGGCCGGCGGGCAGCGGCCACGCCTCGAGCAGCAACGGCGTGACGAGCGCGGACATGATCGTCACCGCCCAGAGGATCGCGACCATCATCGCCAGCGCGCGCACCGTGATCCGCCCGGCGCGCGCGGCTTCCGCGGTCGCACCGATCCCGGTGACCAGCAGCGAGACGATCAGCGGCACGATGACCATCTGCAACCCGTGCAACCACGCCGACCCGATCGGCTGCGTCACCGCGGTCACCGCGATCGCCTGCGTCGGCGCCAGCGCGGCGGCGAGGATGCCGATCGCGATACCACCGACAAGGGCGATCAGAATCCGTGTTGCCTGCGACATGCTCGCCCTTCGTGTTGCATCGCGCTATCAGCGATGGCGAACCCGATACCGGACGGAAAGTGCAAGCGATGGCAAGGAAATATTTCGGCACCGATGGCATTCGTGGCGCCACCAACGTCTCGCCGATGACGGCGCAGATGGCGATGAAGGTCGGGATGGCAGCGGGCGCCTATTTCCAGCGCGGCAACCACCGGCACCGCGTCGTGATCGGCAAGGACACGCGCCTGTCGGGCTATATGCTCGAATCCGCACTCGTCGCGGGCTTTACCAGCGTCGGCATGGACGTGGTCATGGTCGGGCCGATGCCGACGCCTGCGGTGGCGATGCTCACCCAGTCGATGCGCGCGGATATCGGCGTGATGATCTCCGCCAGCCACAATCCCTATGCGGACAACGGCATCAAGCTGTTCGGCCCCGACGGCTACAAGCTGTCCGACGAGGCCGAGGCCGCGATCGAGGCGCTGATCGATGGCGACGTGCCGCTCGTGACCTCCGACCAGATCGGCCGCGCCCGTCGGATCGAGGACGCACAGGGCCGCTACATCCATTTCGCCAAGTCGACCTTCCCCGAGAATCTCCGCCTCGACGGCATGCGGATCGTGATCGATTGCGCGAACGGCGCCGCGTACAAGGTCGCGCCGTCCGCCTTGTGGGAACTCGGCGCAGACGTCGTCGCGATCGGCGTGTCGCCCAACGGCACCAACATCAACGACGGCGTCGGCTCGACCGCACCGCAAACGCTCGCCGAGACGGTGGTCGCGAGCGGCGCGGACATCGGCATCGCGCTCGACGGCGACGCGGACCGGCTGATCGTGGTCGACGAAACCGGCACGATCGTCGACGGCGACCAGCTGATGGCGACGATCGCGGCCAGCTGGGCGCGGCAGGGGCGGCTTGCCGGCGGCGGGCTGGTCGCGACGGTCATGTCGAACCTCGGGCTCGAACGGCATCTGGCGGCACAGGGCCTGGGGCTGGTGCGCACCAAGGTCGGCGACCGCCACGTGCTCGAGAAGATGCGGTCGAGCGGCTATAATGTCGGCGGCGAGCAGTCGGGCCACATCATCCTGTCGGATTATGCGACGACCGGCGACGGCCTCGTCGCCGCGCTCCAGATCCTCGCCGAGGTCAAGCGCTCGGGCGCGCCGGCCGGCGAAGTGCTGCACCGGTTCGAGCCCTTGCCGCAGTTGCTCAAGAACGTCCGGTTCGGCGGCGGCAAGCCGCTCGACGACGAGTCGGTGAAGGCGGTGATCGTGCAGGCCGAGGCCGAACTCGCGGGTAAGGGCCGGCTCGTCATCCGTCCGTCGGGTACCGAACCCGTGATCCGCGTCATGGCCGAGGGCGACGATCCCGGCCAGGTCGAGCGAGTCGTCGACCGGATCTGCGACGCCGTGCGCAAGGCAGCCGCCTGATGCTCGAGATGCGCCCCGTCTGCGAACGCTGCGCCGCGGACCTCCCCGCGGACGCCCCCGGCGCGTTCATCTGCTCGTTCGAATGCACCTTCTGCGCGGAATGCGCCGACGCGCTCGACGAGCGTTGCCCCAACTGCGGCGGCGAACTGCTCGACCGCCCGACGCGGCTCGGCGAAGCGCCCCCGCAGAAGCCCGCCGCGGGCAGGCGGCACTAGGGTCCTCCCGCAACCAGACTCTTCTACCACCCCGGCGAAGGCCGGGGCCCAATTGGAAAGGTCCAGGTAACGGACCGCTACCCTCCGTTAGCAGCGTTTCCCGGTTGGGCCCCGGCCTCCGCCGGGGTGGTGGGGCAGGGCATAGCCCTGTCCTACATCGCCACGATTATGCCATAGCCCAGCAGATGACCTCCACCCTCGCCAAACCCCGTGCAGCGGCCCCAAACCGCCTCACGAGCAAACCGCGCGAGCGTTTATACTTCCTATACTTCACTTTTCCCGCAGCCCGCCGATGACCACCAGAATCCTCATCATAGCCGGCTCCGATTCAGGCGGCGGCGCGGGCATCCAGGCCGACATCAAGACCGTCACGATGCTCGGCGGCCACCCGATGACGGCCATCACCGCGATCACCGCGCAGAACACGCTGGGCGTACAGGCGGTCCACCCGGTGCCCACCGACATCGTCCTCGCGCAGATCGACTCGGTGGCCAGCGACATCGGCATCGACGCGGTAAAGATCGGCATGATCGGCTCGGCAGAAACCGCCAATGCCGTGGCCAACCGCCTAACCCCTCTGTTCTCCCGCGAAGGCGGGGGCCCAGTCTGGACTCCCGCCTTCGCGGGAGAACAAGGAGGGGAAGACCGTCGTCTCGCCAAGCGCATCCCCATCATCTTCGACCCGGTCATGATCGCCACCAGCGGCTCCGTGCTAGCCGACCCGGCGACCATCGCCGCGTTCGCCCGCCTCATGCGGATCGCCACGCTCGTCACCCCCAACCTCCCCGAACTCACCGCACTCGGCGGCGAGGCCGCCGTGCGCGCGCTCGGCCCGGCCGTGCTGATCAAGGGCGGCCACGCAGAGGGCGAGCAGATCACCGACCGCCTCGTCACCGACGCCGGCGAAACGCGCTGGACCAACCCCCGCATCGAAACCCGCCACGCGCACGGCACCGGCTGCACGCTCGCCAGCGGCATCGCCACCGGGCTCGGCCAGGGCATGCCGCTCGACGCAGCCATCGCGCGCGCGATCGCGTTCGTCCGCGCCGCGCTTGCCCACGCGCCGGGGCTGGGTGCAGGGCACGGTCCGATGGGGCACGCACTCGGCGGCAGCCCATTCGACCAGTTGAAAGACCGCAAATGCCCGGCATGAAACACGAAAAACTCTGCGTCGGCCCCGTCGCCGGTGTCGACGAAGCCGGCCGCGGTCCGCTCGCCGGCCCGGTCGTCGCCGCCGCAGTGATCCTGCCCGCCAAAGGCGTCCCCCGCGGCATCGACGATTCGAAGAAGCTCTCCGCCTCCGAACGCGAACGGCTCTGCGCGCGGCTGAAGGGCTGCGCGATCGTCGGCATCGGCATCGTCGAGCCCGACGAGATCGACACGCTCAACATCTACTGGGCGACGATGAAGGCGATGACGCTCGCAGTCGACGCGCTCGCTACCGAGCTCGGCCATGCGCCCGGCCACGTCCTCGTCGACGGCAACCGCCTGCCGCGCTGGACCTACCCCGCCACCCCGCTGGTCGGCGGCGATGCGAAATCGCTGTCGATCGCCGCCGCCTCGATCGTCGCCAAGCACACGCGCGACCTGATCATGATCGCCGCCGCCGACGTCCACCCCGAATATAACTGGCATTCGAACAAGGGTTACGGCTGCGCACATCACATGAAGGCGCTCCGCGACCACGGCCCCACGCCGATTCACCGCCGCAGTTTCGCCCCCGTCGCCGCGGCCTATCTGGCGCGCGAGGGACTTTTCGCAAAGGAAGCGACGAACTGAGTCTTTCGCGCCACACCCCAAGGGCTTGAGCCGCACGTCTCCCACGACTCAATATCTGGACGACGGCGACTCGATTGGTCGCATCGACGGAATCGCGCCGAAACGTCGTTAACGATTGTTTGCTTGACGGAGTCGGACAATTTCGCCGCTATGGGGGTGATAAGGGGCGGAAAACATGGGTTTGATCGACACGATCGCGCGGCCGCGCGCGAAGAAGGCAGCGGAACCGGCGGTTCAGCCAGTCCTCCCGCTCGACCAAATCCTGCGCGGCGACTGTATCGAGCGTATGCAGGCATTGCCCTCGAACTCGATCGACATGATCTTCGCGGACCCCCCCTATAATCTCCAGCTGGGCGGCGAACTCTATCGCCCCGACGGCAGCCATGTCGACGCGGTCACCGACGACTGGGACAAGTTCGACACCTTCGCCGCCTATGACCGCTTCACCCGCGCCTGGCTCAAGGAAGCGCGCCGCATCCTCAAGGACGACGGCTCGCTATGGGTGATCGGCAGCTACCACAACATCTTCCGCGTCGGCGCGGCGGTGCAGGATCTCGGCTACTGGATCCTCAACGACATCGTCTGGCGCAAGACCAACCCGATGCCCAATTTCCGCGGCACGCGCTTCACCAATGCGCATGAGACTTTGATCTGGGCGTCGAAGGGCGAGAAGGCGAAGTATCACTTCAACTACCGCGCGATGAAGACGCTCAACGACGAGCTCCAGATGCGCAGCGACTGGGAATTCCCGACCTGTGGCGGGACCGAGCGGCTGAAGAAGAACGGCACCAAGGTCCATCCGACGCAGAAGCCCGAGGCGCTACTGTACCGCATCCTGCTGGCCTGCACCGAGCCCGGCGACGTGGTGCTCGATCCGTTCTTCGGCACCGGAACGACCGGCGCGGTCGCCAAGCGCCTCGGCCGCAGCTGGATCGGCATCGACCGCGAGGGCGACTATATCGAGGCGGCGCACGAGCGGATCGAGGCCGCGTTGCCGCTCGACGAATCTGCGATCCGCACGATGATGAGCCCGCGCACGCAGCCCAAGGTCGCGTTCGGCGTGCTGGTCGAGAATGCGTATCTGACGCCCGGCACGGTGCTGACCGATTCGAAGCGGCGGTGGCGCGCGACGATCCGCGCGGACGGCTCGCTGCTCAGCGATTGCGGCACGATCGGCTCGATCCACAAGCTCGGCTCGACCTTGCAGAACGCGCCCGCTTGCAACGGCTGGAGCTTCTGGCATTACGAGAGCGACAAGGGGCTGAAGCCGATCGACGATCTCCGCCAGACCTACCTGCTGGCGACGACCGTCTGATCTCCACCTTGCGTTCAATAGCGGACGGTCCTGCTTGAACCTGTTCTCCCGCGGAGGCGGGAGCCCAGTCTGGGGCCCCGCCTTCGCGGGGCAACAAATCGCGCTTGGCCAACGGTGGGAACGGTCATATCCGACACGCCCCGCTGACGGAATAGATCGATGACCCTCCACCTCCGCCCCGTCCAGTTTGTCGACACCCCGATCGGCCATCCCGACGGCAGCGTCGCACGCCTCGCGGGCGGTATGCAGTGGTTCGCCGCCTATGAGGTGATCGAAGGCCGCGCCCGACGCACGATCCCGGTCGCAGACGTCCCGACACTCGGCGATCGCGCCGCTCGCCTCCACGCCGCCATCATTGCCCCCCGCGCCGCCCTCCAGCTCGGCGACCGCACGCTCCGCTTCGACCAGCCCGTCGTCGCCGGCATTCTCAACGTTACCCCGGACAGCTTCTCCGACGGCGGCAAGCATGTCGACGACCCCGCCGCGGCGGCCGCCGCCGGGATCGACATGGCGGCGGCGGGCGCGACGCTGATCGACGTGGGCGGCGAATCGACGCGCCCCGGCGCGGCGGCGGTCTGGGAAGGCGACGAGATCAAACGCCTCGTCCCCGTCGTCGAACGCCTCGCCCGCGCCGGTGCGATCGTCTCGGTCGACACGCGCAAGGCCGCGGTGATGGAGGCCACGCTCGCCGCGGGCGCGCATATCGTCAACGACGTCGCCGCGCTGCTGTGGGACGAGCGCGCGCTCGGTGTGGTCGCGAAGAGCGGCTGCCCGGTCGTGCTGATGCACTCGCCCGATCCAAAAAAGGGCGGTCATGGCGATGGCGGCTATGCCAACGTCCTGACCGACGTCTTCGATTGGCTCGAGGCGCGCATCGCCGCAGTCGTCGCGGGCGGCGTTGATCGCTCGCGGATCATCGTCGATCCCGGCATCGGCTTCGGCAAGACGCTCGCGGAGAATCTCGCGCTGCTCAACGGGCTGGCGATCTTCCACGGGCTGGGCTGCCCGATCATGCTCGGTGCCAGCCGCAAGCGGCTGATCGGCGCGCTCTCGAACGAGGCGCCGGTCGACCGGCGCCTCGGCGGCTCGCTCGCGCTGGCGGTGAAGGGGGCGGAAGCGGGCGTTCAGATCCTGCGCGTCCATGACGTCGCCGAGACGGTGCAGGCGGTCAGGATCTGGCGCGGGCTGCGCGATCAGTCGCTTGTCGGGGGCTGATTGTCGCCGCATTGCAGCGAAACGCGACTTCGCGCATTAAACGCCGCGTGAACAAGGAGCCGCCCGCTTGATCGTTACCGCAACACCCCGCATGAGCCAGATTCTGAGCGAGGTCTGGCGCCCGCTGCTCGGCCTGTTTGTCTGGGACGTGATCGTCACGGTCACCTATTATGTGCTGCCATTCCACGCGCCCGCGCTGCCGCTGACCCTGTTCGGCACCGCACTCGCGCTGTTCCTCGGCTTCCGCGATAACTCTGCCTATCAACGCTGGTGGGAAAGCCGTGGCCTGTGGGGTCTGATGATCAACGCCTCGCGCAACCTCGCGCGTATGGCGCGCAACATGCTGCCCGAGCCCGAAGGGCACGACATGAAGCGGACGATCGTGCTTCGCCAGATCGCCTATGTGAACGCGCTGCGCTGTCAGTTGCGCAAGCAGCCCCCAGCGCCCGAAGTCTTGCGCTTCCTGTCGAAGGAGGAGGCGTCGTTCGCGCTCGAGCGTACCAATATCGCCAATGGCCTGCTCGACGGTACCGGCCGACGGATCGACATTGCACGGCGCAACGGCTGGATCGACACGATCCAGCAGACGCAGTTCGAGGCGATTCTGGTCGACATCGCCAACGCGCAGGGCGGCATGGAGCGGATCAAGAACACGCCGCTCCCCAACCAGTACCGCTTCTTCCCGAGCCTGTTTACCCGACTGTTCTGCGTCCTGCTGCCGATCGGCCTGGTCGAGACGCTGGGTTACGCGACGCCGGTCGGCTCGACGATCGCCGGACTGATGTTCTTGGCGGTGCTGCAGATCGGCGACGACCTGGTCGACCCGTTCGCGGACACGATCCACGACGTGCCGCTCAACGCGATGTGCCGGACGATCGAGATCGACCTGCTCCAGGCGATCGGCGACCCAGCACCCGAGCCGCTGACGCCCGAAAAGGGCGTGCTCTGGTAGGCTGGCCGTCAGACGGCGCGGTTGTGCGAGCATGCTGAACCGTCACGATGCAGTGGGTGGTGAAGAGTCGCTGTTTGCCGAGCGAGTGACGGGTTTCCTTGGCTGACAACAACCGCCCATTGTCGAACGTTACCCACCCCTGGCAGTGCCAAATAACCTTTGTTCGGTCATACCTTGGCTGTGTTCTTGATGGGAAAGCGCGTCAAAAGCGCATCGCATGAATCAATCAGCGCTGGCAGATAGGTTTGATCGGCATCGAGAGTAAAAGAATGCTGCTGAGTCATGTGATCCGGCGTAATGTCTACTGTCGCCTCAACCTGACCTTTGCTCTAGATCCTTAGAACGACTTTGAGGTCGGGCTCGAGCGGCTGTAGAGCCGCTTCTCCTTTGAGCGTCTTGACCATGATAGCGAGTTGATCCCGAAACCTACCAATATCGGCGGTCATCAGGATCGGCCCATTGCACTCGACACGGGCTCCGTTTGTTTCCATGCGGGCCCGAATTAAGAGCCAGTTGGCGTCCCAATAGTCGTCTGCGTCAGGGAACTGGTGCCCATCGATCCAGAGAGACAGGCCAAGGAAGCGGAGGTCCGGATCGTCTGTCATTGCGCCAACATGCCAGTGCTCTGGTCCGCCTTCCTTCCGCCAAGACCACCAGTAGCACGGTCGTTTTCCATCGGGCTCCGACATTCCCTCAAGCCGCGTTGTCGATCCCCAGGTCGCTGAGCTTGCGGTACAGCGTCGAGCGGCCGATACCGAGGCGGCGGGCGACCTCGGTCATGCGCCCGCGATAGTGGCCGATCGCGAGACGGATGACGTCGGCCTCGATCTCTTCGAGCGCGCGGAGGTTGCCGTCGGGGCGGAACAGCGTGACGCCGCCGCCGCCCGCTGCGACCGCCGCAGGGCCGCGCTGGCGATTGCCGAGCGCGGCGATCTGCGGGAAATCCTCCTCGGTCAGCGCGGCGCCTTCGCACAGCACGGCCGCGCGGAAGAGGGCGTTCTGGAGCTGGCGGACGTTGCCGGGCCAATCATACTGGACCAACAGCGCCAGCGCGGCGTCGGTGATCCCGAGCGGTCGCAACCCCGGTTGCTCGGCGATCCGCGCGAGCAGATGGCGGGCGAGCGCGGGGATGTCGCCGGTACGTTCGCGGAGCGGCGGGATCGTCACTTGGACCGCGTTCAGCCGGTAATACAGGTCTTCACGAAACCGCCCCGCCTCGACCTCGTCGAGCAGCCGTTGGTTGGTCGCGGCGATCACCCGGACGTCGACGTCGCGCGCATGCCGCGCGCCGATCGGCAGGACCTCGCCGGTGTGGAGCAGATGGAGCAGCTTGGCCTGCGCCTCCAACGGCATCTCGCCGATCTCGTCGAGGAACAGCGTGCCGCCATCGGCATCGTGGAAACGACCGATCTTGCGCTCGAACGCCCCGGTGAACGCGCCCTTTTCATGCCCGAACAGCTCCGATTCGATCAGATTGGCGGGCATCGCCGCGCAATTGACGGTAATCATCGGCTTCTTGGCGCGCGGCGATGCGGCGTGGATCGCCTCGGCGACGACCGCCTTGCCGACTCCGCTTTCGCCCTCGACCAGCACCGCAACGCGGGCGCGGGCCGCCTTTGCCGCGATTGCGAGTGCGGCGCGGAAATCGGGAGAGGAGCCGACGATCTCGTCGAACGCGAGCAGCGCGGGAATTTTCTCGGTGAGCGGGCGTAGCTCGCCCGCAGCAGTGCCCGCGACTGCGGCTTCCAGCGCGGCGAGGACGCGGTCGGGCGCGAGGGGTTTGACGAGGAAATCGGTCGCGCCGGCACGCATCGCGGATACCGCGTGCGCGACCGAGCCATTGGCGGTGAGCATCAGGATCGGCAGCGCGGGGCGACGCTCGCGCAGTTCGGCGATCAGCGCGGTCGCGTCGCCGTCGGGGGCGGAATGATCGAGCAGGATCGCATCGAGCTGCATCCCGTCCTGCGTGCCGAGCGTGGCGATCGCCATCTCGCCATCGGTCGCGAACACCGCACGCCAGCCGCCACGCGCGGCGAGTGCCGCCACCAGCCGTCGCTGTGCGGGTTCGTCGTCGATCAGCATTAGAAGGCGCTGCCCGTTGCGCATCGTGGCGAATCCTGTCCCGTTCCGGTACGTGCAATAGCCCAGCCGAGTAAAGGGCGCCTTAAATGTCGTGCTTGGCGATCTCGGATGTGCGGGTTAAGGTCGCCGTCATAGAGGATGACGCCCCGAGATCGGGGCCAGAGGACAGGGGCAGGAACCATGGCCGGCAACGGAGACATGAAGGCGCATGTGGCGACCTATTCGAGCGTGACCGGCATGATGAAATGGGGCGCGGTCGGGTGCGCGCTGGTCGTCGCGCTCGTCATCTGGCTGATCGCATAAACCGATGAAGATCGCCGTCCTGAAAGAGCAAGCGGACGGCGAGCGGCGGGTGGCCGCGACGCCGGAAACGGTCAGGAAATTCATCGCGCTCGGCGCGACGCTGGCGGTCGAGACGGGCGCCGGCGAGACCGCGTCGATCGCGGACGCCGCCTATGCCGACGCAGGCGCGTCGGTCGGGGATCGCGCGGCGACGCTGGCGGGGGCCGACATCGTGCTTGGCGTGCAGGGCCCCGACCCGGCGACGCTCGGCGGCGTCGCGCCCGGCGCGTGGATCGTCGCCAGCCTCAACCCGTTCGCCGAGCGCGCCCGCGTCGAGGCCTATGCCGCGGCCGGGTACGAGGCGCTGGCGATGGAATTCATGCCGCGGATCACGCGTGCGCAGTCGATGGACATCCTGTCGTCGCAGTCGAACCTGTCGGGTTACAAGGCGGTGCTCGACGCGGCCGCCGAATATGGCCGCGCCTTCCCGATGATGATGACCGCGGCGGGCACGATCAGTGCGGCCAAAGCGTTCGTGTTGGGCGTCGGCGTCGCCGGGCTCCAGGCGATCGCGACCGCGCGGCGGCTGGGCGCGCAAGTGTCGGCGACCGACGTCCGCGCCGCGACCCGCGAGCAGATCCAGTCGCTCGGCGCCAAGCCGATCTTCGTCGAGAATGTCGCAGGCATCGAAGGCGAGGGGACGGGCGGCTATGCCGGCGAGATGTCGCCCGAATATCAGGCGGCGCAGGCCGAGCTCGTGTCCGGGCACATCGCCAAGCAGGACATCGTCATCACGACCGCGCTGATCCCCGGGCGCCCGGCGCCGCGGCTGATCTCGGCGGCGCAGGTGGCCAGCATGAAGCCGGGCTCGGTGATCGTCGATCTCGCGGTCGAGCAGGGCGGCAATGTCGAGGGTTCGGTCGCGGGCGAGGTGGTCGTCGTGAACGGCGTGACGATCGTCGGCCACCGCAACGTGCCGTCGCGGCTGGCGGCGGACGCGAGCGCGCTGTTCAGCCGCAACCTGTTCAATTTCCTGAGCGCGTTCTGGGACAAGGACGCGGGGCGACCGGTGCTCGACGCCGAGATCGGCGACGCGATCCGCCTGACCCGAGGCGGCAAAATTGTGAACGCGCGGCTCACGTCGTGATATTCCTCCCCGGCACGGGGAGGGGGACCGGCGCAGCCGGTGGAGGGGGCGTCCCGCCTATGCTGCGTCCTGAAGTATCGCTGGCACGCCGACTGCGCCGCAAGATGAGCCTTCCCGAGGTGCTGCTTTGGGAGCATCTGCGAGGACAGAAGACCGGCTTCAAATTCCGGCACCAGCATCCCATCGGTCCCTACGTCTGCGACTTCTACTGCGCCGCTGCCAAGCTGGCGGTCGAGGTCGATGGCGAATTCCACGGCCGCGGCGATCGCCTCCAGCGCGACACCGATCGCGACCGATTTTTAGAGCAGAATGGCCACCGGGTGCTGCGTGTGGCCGCCGGCGACGTGCTGGGGGATATCGAGGCCGTGGTGACGATGATCGTGTCGTCTGCGGCCCGCCCCCTCCACCAGCCTGCGGCCGGTCCCCCTCCCCGTGCCGGGGAGGAATGATGTACGGCAGTGTTGCGTCTATGGCTCTTGTGGAGCGGACGATGAAACCCCGAGATTATGATGTCGTGATCCGAGAGCTTCGGGCCGTCGATGGCGACACGCGCCGCAGCGTGAGAGAATTGGGAACCGAATAATGGACTTTATCGCGATCCTGTCGATCTTCGTGCTGGCGTGTTTCGTCGGGTATTTCGTCGTCTGGGCGGTCACGCCCGCGTTGCACACGCCGCTGATGGCGGTGACCAATGCGATCTCCAGCGTCATCATCGTTGGCGCGCTGATTGCCGCCGCGGCGGCTGGGATCGGTGCCGGTTCGGGCGTCGCCAAGGCGCTCGGGCTGGTCGCGGTGGTGCTGGCGAGCGTCAACATCTTCGGTGGCTTTGCGGTCACCGCGCGGATGCTGGCGATGTACAAGAAGAAGGAACGGCCGGTCGCGCCCGCTTCGAGCAAGTGAGCGGCACGCCAGGCGAGGGGACGCGATATGCATGAACTGACGGTCAGCCCCTGGGCTTCGCTCGCCTATCTGGTCGCGGGGGTGTGTTTCATCCTCGCGCTGCGCGGGCTGTCGAGCCCGGCGTCGAGCCAGCGCGGCAACCGCTTCGGTATCATCGGCATGACGATCGCGGTCGTGACGACGCTGGTGACGCATGTCCCGTTGCGCTCGGTGGCGGTACCGCTGGGGAACCCGCACGATTTGATGATCGACTGGGTCACGGTCGGTGAGATCCTCGCCGCCATCGGCGTCGGCGCGGCGATCGGCCTCGTCACCGCACGCCGGATCGCGATGACCGCGATGCCGCAGCTCGTCGCCGCATTCCATTCGCTCGTTGGGCTCGCCGCGGTGCTGGTCGGCGTCGCGGCCTATCTCAACCCGCAGGCGTTCGGGATTTCCGACCTCGTCGTGCCGATGATCGGCCAGCCCTTCGCGGTGATCCACCCGGTCAGCCGGATCGAGCTGGGGCTGGGCGTCGCGATCGGTGCGATCACGTTTTCGGGCTCGGTGATCGCGTTCCTGAAACTCAACGGGAACATGGGCGGCAAGCCGATCATGCTGCCGGGGCGCCACGTCATCAATCTCGCGCTGCTCGCCGGTATCCTCGGGCTGATCGCGTATTTCGTCACCGACCAGTCGGCGTGGATCTTCTGGACGATCACGCTGCTGAGCTTCGTCATCGGTTTCCTGCTGATCGTCCCGATCGGCGGCGCGGACATGCCGGTGGTCGTCAGCATGCTGAATTCCTATTCGGGCTGGGCGGCCGCCGCGATGGGCTTCACGCTCCACAACAGCGCGATGATCATCACCGGTGCGCTGGTCGGCAGCTCGGGCGCGATCCTGAGCTACATCATGTGCCGCGCGATGAACCGCAGCTTCATCAGCGTGATCGCCGGCGGGTTCGGCGCGGTTGCGGATACCAGCGGCGGCGGCACGGCGATCGATCGCCCGTGGAAGCGCGGATCGGCGGAGGACGCCGCGTTCCTCATGAGCCAAGCCGAGCAGGTCATCATCGTCCCCGGCTACGGCATGGCGGTCGCGCAGGCGCAGCACGTCCTGCGCGAGATGGGCGACAAGCTGAAGGCCGAGGGCGTCCGTGTGAAATACGCGATCCACCCGGTCGCGGGGCGCATGCCGGGGCATATGAACGTGCTGCTGGCGGAGGCGAACGTGCCGTATGACGACGTGTTCGAGCTCGAGGACATCAACAGCGAGTTCGCGCAGACCGACGTCGCGTTCGTGATCGGCGCCAACGACGTGACCAACCCCGCCGCCAAGACCGACAAGGCCTCGCCGATCTACGGCATGCCCGTGCTCGATGTGGAAAAGGCCAAGACTGTGCTGTTCATCAAGCGATCAATGGGTGGCGTCGGCTATGCAGGGGTAGATAACGACCTGTTCTACCGCGACAATACGATGATGCTGCTCGCCGATGCCAAGAAGATGGTCGAGGATATCGTCAAGGCGCTCGACTAGGCGATCGGCCTCGTCTCGCGAAGGTTCCCCAACTTCAACGAAACTCGATCCAGTTCGGGTGTAATTCTCGCGATCGCCGAGGCTAGTCTTCGCAACCCAGCGGAGATAGCCATGACCCCACTCGACGACGCCCCTTCCGATACGCGGTACGACACCGGGATCGATGCGATCCTGATCACGGCAGAGGGCGCACCCGACCGTTTCGCCGCCGCGCTGGCGGCGGTCGACGGGCGGATCGTCGCCCGGATCGGGTGGCAGGCGCCGTTCGCCCTTCACGCCACGCCGCAGGTGGTGGTGGTCGAGGCGGCGGGGGTGGACGCCGCCTTCCTTGCCGACCATCTGCCGCGGATCGTCGCGCGCGCGGCCGTTCTGGAGGCCGCGCTGGTGGTCGCGTTGGATGCCGACCAGATCGATGCGGTCTCGGCGGCGACCCTGGGCGGCGGCACGACGCTGCTGGTCGATCCCGGCGTCGCGGACTGCGTGGCGGCCATCGTGGTCGCCGTCGAGCGCACGCGCAGTCCTGCGGGCGTGTTCGATACCGGGCGCGAGACCGATGGCATGCGACTGGAGCGGCTGAACACCGAGGTCGCGCGGATCGCCGAGGCGCTCGCGCGGCTGACCCGTGCGGAGCTTGCGGGGGATGCACCCGCCGCGCCGATCGTCGGCGACCGGACGACCCGCTACGGCGCGCCGCCGTCGCTCGCCACGCCGAGTGCTGCAGACGTCCGGCGGGCGATCCGCGCGCGGCGGTTGCGCGACCAGTTTTTCGGCACCGCGCTGTTCGAGGATCCGGGCTGGGACATGCTGCTCGACCTCTACGCCGCCGAACTCGAACAGGCGCGGGTCTCGGTGTCGAGCCTGTGCATCGCCGCCGCGGTCGCGCCGACGACGGCGCTGCGCTGGATCGCGCGGATGACCGACACGGGGCTGTTCGAACGCCGCCCCGACATGCGCGACCGGCGGCGTGCGTTCATGGCGCTTTCCGAGCGCGCAAGCGAGGCGATGCGGGGGTATATCCTGGCCACGACAGGGGCGAATCTGCGGATTCCATGACGGTGCCCGCCCTTTTAGCTTGCCCCGGCCGCCGGGCTTTGGCATCGCACGTCGACCCGAGAGGGGGCGATTAGCTCAGTTGGTAGAGCGTCTCGTTTACACCGAGAATGTCGGCGGTTCGAGCCCGTCATCGCCCACCATCCCTGCATTCGATCGTCACAGGTCGCGGACGAGCCGGATCGCGACCGCGATCCAGGCGGGGTCCTCGATCGTCTGCGGCTGCGTGCCCGCGCCCGGCGGCAACAGGGTGACGCCGTCGCCGCATCCGATCAGCCGTCCGAAGACGAACCGGCCTACGGGGTGCGGGACGAGCACGTCGCGGTTGAACGCGGTCGCAAACTCCTCTGGCGCGACCATCGCACACCAGATCACGTCGCCCGCGCGATAGTCGCCGATGCCACACGATACCGTCAGAGCGATCTGGCCCGATGCGACCTGCGGGGGCGCGACCGTCGCGGTGCGCCGGGGGGCGTGTGCGCCGCGCGCATCGAGGATCGCGGTGACGGGCAGGTCAGCGCGGTCGGGCAGCGTGACGAGATCGGCGGCGTCGACGCCCAGCGCGGCGGCGATGCGGTTGAGCCAGCCGACCGAGACGGTGCGCGTGCCCGTTTCGAGCCGGCCGATCGTCTGCGCCGTCGTCGGCGGGACACAGCGCCGCGCGACATCCTCGAGCGTCAGGCCCTTGGCACGGCGAACTTCGCGGATGGCGGTGATCATCGACAGGCTCCAAACCAGATGGGTTATTCTTCTGTCCTACAACCGTGCCGATATGGCAATCGCTATGAGTAAGGGAGACGGTGGATGCGCGAATTGGTAGAACGGTCGATCGATTCGGAGGGCGTGCCGTTGCCGTCGGGGGCTCGGCGCGGGCGGACGGTGACGGTAAATCTGGCCGAATCGCCGCTCGGGTGGCTGCGCGCGCGCGGGCTGGTCGACGCGCGACAGTTCGCGGCTGGGGAGCGTCTGCGCGCGGATTACGAGCGCGCGTCGATCGCGCCGAGCGTGACGATGCGCTGGGCGGAGCGGGTCGATGGCGCCCGGTATGACGGCGGCCATAACGGGCTCGATCCGACATCGGCGCAGATCGCGGCAAAGGCGCGGTTCGACGCGGCGCTGGCGGCGGCGGGGCCGGGGCTCGCGGATATCCTGTGGCGCGTGGTCTGCGCGGGCGAGGGTCTGCCCGTCGCGGAGAAGGCGTTGCAATGGCCGGCGCGGGCGGGGCGGCTGGTGCTGACGCTCGCGCTCGATCGGGTGGCGACGCAGTATGCGATCGGTTAGGCGCTCGCTTTGACGCGGTCGCGTGACTAGATGGCAGGCATGCGCTTCGATCTCGTCAAATGTCATGGTTCCGGTAATGATTTCCCGCTGATCGACGCGCGCGCGTCGACGCTCGGCGATGCGGCGTGGGCGGCGGTCGCGCGTGCGCTCGCGGATCGCGACGGCCCGGTTGGCGGCGACGGGCTGTTGCTGCTCACCGATGGCGATGCGGATCACGCGTTCGGGATGCGGATGTTCAATTCCGACGGCAGCGAATCCGAGACGTGCCTGAACGGGCTACGGTGCGTGGCGCGCGCGGGGTTCGCCGCGACGGGCACAAAGACCGCGACCGCGCTGCTCAAGACGAGCGATGCGGTAGTGGTGCGCGATGCCGATATCGCGGCCGGCGTCTATACCGTCCGCGAGATTGCGGGGCCGGCCTCGCTCGACGTCGCCGCATGGCCGATGGCGGTGGGGGTGGACCGGGTCGTCGACGCGCCGATCGCCGGCTTGCCGACGCCGCGCGCGTTCACTGCAGTGGCGATGCCGAATCCACATCTCGTGACGTTCGTCGACGCGATCGACGAGGCCGAACTCGTCTGCGTCGGCGGAGCGTGCGAGGCCGCGCCCGACTGGCTGCCCAATCGCGCGAATGTCAGCTTCGTCGAGCTGCGGGGGCGCGACCTTTTCGTGCGCACCTTCGAGCGCGGGGTTGGGCTCACCGACAGTTGCGGCAGCGCGATGGCGGCGTCGACCTATGCCGCGTGCCTGACCGGGCGGATTGCGTACGACACGCAGACGACCGTGTTCAACAAGGGCGGGCTCGTCCGCGCGCAGGCGAATGCGGCGGCGATGGTGACGCTGTCGGGCAATGCGACGTTCGAGTGGAGCGGCTCGGTCGAGGTCGATCTGGAGACCGCGATCGCGACCGACCTAGCGGTCATGCGGCGGTACGAGGACGAGAGCGCCGCTTGGTCCAAACTCGTTGCAACTATCTGATGGCGCCTGCATCCTTCCATCAGACGGCGCGTATCTCCGGCAGTGGCGCCGCACACAGGCTCCGCGCAGGAGAGATGCCATGAATCATGTTTTCCGTACGGCAATCGTCGCCGTTGCCGTCGTCGCCAGCGGTAGCACGCTCGTTGCTGCCAAGACCAACCCGATGGTCGGTGGTGCCGCGATGTACCCGACCAAGAATATCGTCGAGAACGCGGTCAATTCGAAGGATCACACGACGCTCGTCGCCGCGGTGAAGGCTGCAGGCCTCGTCGAGACGCTGTCGGGTCCGGGTCCGTTCACGGTGTTCGCGCCGACCAACGCCGCGTTCAAGAAACTGCCCGCCGGCACCGTCGACACGCTGCTCAAGCCCGAGAACAAGGCGCAACTCGCTGGGGTCCTGACCTATCACGTCGTCCCCGGCACGATCACCGCGGCCGACATCGCCGCCAAGGCGAAGGCGAACGGCGGCACCGCGACCTACACCACCGTGCAGGGCGAGCCGCTGATGTTCAAGAAGGTCGGCATGGGATGGGGCATCATGGACGGCAAGGGCCACCAGGGTAAGATCACGATCGCCAACGTAATGCAGTCGAACGGCGTTATTCACGTCATCGACACGGTGATGCTGCCGTAATCGACTATAATAAAAGAGAGCTGCCTCCTCTCCCCCGAAAGGCAGTGTCGTTGGGCTCGTCGCCGAAAGGCGGCGGGTCCGATTGCGTTTTACGCGCCGTGTCGTCCCGGCCCTATCGTCTCAACCTCTGTCATCCTGACGAAAGTCAGGATGACAGAGGAGGGCGACTCAGCTGATCAGCAGCCCCGCGAGCGCGGCGGACATCAGGTTGGCGAGGCTGCCCGCGGCCAGCGCGCGCAGGCCGAGCTTGGCGATCATCGGCCGCTGGTTGGGGGCGAGGCTGCCCGTCACCGCCATCTGGATCGCGATCGACGAGAAGTTGGCAAAGCCGCAGAGCGAGAAGGTGATCACCGCGATCGTGCGTGCGCTCAGCCCCTGCTGCGTGCCGAGCGAGATGTAGGCGACGAATTCGTTCAGCACGATCTTCTGCCCGAACAGCCCGCCCGCGATGCCCGCCTCGTTCCAGGGCACGTTGAGCAGGAACATGATCGGCGCGAAGAGATAGCCGAGCAGGCCCTGGAAGCTGAGCCCGGGCAGGTCGATCATGTTGCCGAGCCCGCCGAGCAGGCCGTTGGCGAGCGCCACCAGAGCGACGAACGCCAGCACCATCGCGCCGACCGCGACCGCGAGGCGGACGCCGGTCTGCGCACCCTGCGCCGCGGCCATGATCAGGTTGGCGGGCTTTTCCTCGTCGTGCGTGGCCTGCGGCATGGGTTCGCCCGCAGACGTTTCGCCGGGCAGGTCGCCGAGCGCGAGTTCGCCCTCGGGCGGCGTCACGCGGTCGGGCATGATGATCTTGGCCATCAGGATGCCGCCGGGCGCCGCCATGAAGCTGGCGGCGAGCAGATAATCGATGCGGATCCCCATCGACGCATAGGCGGCGAGGATGGTGCCCGCGACGCCGGCCATCCCGCTGGTCATCACCGTGAACAGCTGCGCCGGCGTGAGGCCTGCGAGATAGGGGCGGATGACGAGCGGCGATTCGCTCTGGCCGACGAAGATGTTCGCCGCGGCGCACAGCGATTCGACCTTCGAGACGCCGATGACCTTCTCGATCCCGCCGCCGACCCAGCGCACGACGAACTGCATGATGCCGAGATAATAGAGGATCGAGACGAGGCTGGCGAAGAAGATGATGACCGGCAGCGCAGCGATCGCGAAGCTCTGGCCGCCGATTTCGGGGGTCGCCATCTTGCCGAACAGGAACTCGGTGCCCTTTTGCGAATAGCCGAGCAGGTTGGCGACGCCGCCCGACATCTCGCCGAGCACGACCTTGCCGAAGCTGGAATAGAGCACGAGGACGGCGATGCCCGCCTGCAGCGCGAAGGCGGCGCCGACGATGCGCAGGCGGATCGCCCGGCGATCGCTCGACAACAGTACGGCGATGCCGAGGATGACGGCGATACCGCCCAGGCCGATGACTAGTCTTTCCATGGACGCCCTGCGTTCTCGTACGATGACACACGCGGCCCCCCGGCTGCGCAAGCGGCCGACATGACACGGGCGGGCGCTAGTCGCCAGTCATTTGAGGACAGGCCGGTTTTCGCCCCCGCTTGTCATTTGACGGCGCGCGCGTTTTCGCTAGCGTCCGCGGCGATGAATACAGACCTTCCCGCGTTCCCGCGTTCGCTCTTCATATTCTCCGTGCTGTATGGCGGCATGGTGTGCATCGCCGGCGTGCTGGGGGTCAAACAGGTCGCGCTCGGCCCGCTCGCGGTCGAGGCGGGGATCTTCGCATTCCTGCTGCTGGTCGTGCTCAGCAGCGCGATCGCCGAGCTGCACGGGCAGAAGACCGCGACGCTGCTGGTCCGCCTCGGGTTCATACCCTTGCTGGTGTCCGCCGCGCTGATCCAGCTGGTGCTCGCGCTGCCGCACGATCCCGGCATGTACCCGCCCGCGGTCGACGCGTTTCCGATCGTCGTCGGGCAGGGCGCGCGGATGATGATGGCGGGGCTGATCTCCTACGGCATCTCGCAGACGCTCAACGTGCTGATCTTCGCCAAGCTTGCGGGGCAGGTCGGCGGCGGCGAGGGCAAGCTGGTGTGGCTGCGCGGGATGATCGCCAGCATCGTCTCGCAGGTGATCGACACGGTGTTGTTCATCACCATCTCGTTCCTCGGCGCGCGGCCGATCGTCGAGCTGATGGCGGGGCAGATGCTGACCAAGGTCGTGCTGTCGATCGTGCTGGTGCCGTTCATGATCACGTTCTTCGTGAAGCTCGGGCGGTGGCTGGACCGGGGCTAATCGTTTCACCAAGCCCGGCATCCTGACTTCCGTGCCTGCGTCATCCTGACGAAAGTCAGGATCCAGAGCCACGAGGGACGCCGCCCGTTACCCTGGATCCTGACTTTCGTCAGGATGACGGAATTGGTGATATGCGGTCCGGCTTTCGCTAATCCCCCGCACTGGCTAAGGGACGCGGATGACCGATCACACGCCCGATCCCGCCCTGCTCGCCAAGGCCGAAACGCTCACCGAGGCGCTGCCCTATCTGCAGCGCTATGCGGGCAAGACGTTCGTCGTGAAATATGGCGGCCATGCGATGGGCGACCCCGAGCTGCAGCGCGATTTCGCCGAGGACATGGTGCTGCTGAAGGCGGTCGGCATCAACCCGGTCGTGGTGCATGGCGGCGGGCCGCAGATCGGCGCGATGCTCAAGCGGCTCGGCGTCGAATCGCGTTTCGTCGACGGCCTGCGCGTGACCGATGCGGAGACCGCGCAGATCGCCGAAATGGTCCTCGCGGGTTCGATCAACAAGGAAATCGTCGGCTGGATCGGCCAGGCGGGGGGCCGCGCGGTCGGCATCTCGGGCAAGGACGCCGGCCTCGTCCTCGCGCAGAAGGTCGGCCATGGTCGCGAGCCCGACAAGCTCCAGGGGATCGAACGCCATGTCGACCTGGGCTTCGTCGGCGAGCCGATCGCGGTCGACCGGACGATCCTCGATACGCTGATCGCCGCCGACATCATCCCGGTGATCGCCCCGATCGGCATCGGCGCCGATGGTCACACCTACAACATCAATGCGGATACGATGGCGGGCGCGATCGCGGCGGCAATGGGCGCCGCGCGCTTCTTCCTGCTGACCGATATCGTCGGCGTGCTCGACAAGGAGGGCGAATTGCTGACCGACCTCGATCCGGCGCGGATCGCCGAACTGCGCGCCGACGGCACGGTGACGGGCGGGATGA
Source organism: Sphingomonas sp. Leaf38 (assembly GCF_001421825.1). NCBI lineage: Bacteria > Pseudomonadati > Pseudomonadota > Alphaproteobacteria > Sphingomonadales > Sphingomonadaceae > Sphingomonas > Sphingomonas sp. Leaf38. The sequence continues at coordinate 345,395 of NZ_LMLD01000011.1, forward strand.
TCCCCAAGCTGGAAACCTGCGTCGCCGCAGTCCAGTCGGGCGTCGACGCCGCGGTGATCATCGACGGCCGCGTGCCGCATGCGATGCTGCTCGAGATCTTCACCAAGCAGGGCGCGGGCACGCTGGTGAGCGCGACGGGCGCGGCGCGGTAGGGGACGAGCCGCCTTTCACCCCCGTCATCCTGACGAAAGTCAGGATCCAGAGCCACAAAAGGTAGCCTTCGTGGCTCTGGATCCTGGGTCGAGCCCAGGATGACGGGGCTTGGGGCGGCAGGTGCGGCTGAAATCGTTACGCGCAGTCCAGCGACATCACAGCCCTTCTCGTTCTCCCTCCGCCCCCTTATATCAGCAATACACCAGCGGAGACCCACGCCTTGATCGCCCTTCTTCAGATCGTCCAATTGCTGCTCAATCTCGTCTGGTGGGTCATCGTGATCCAGGCGGTGCTGTCATGGCTGATCGCGTTCAACGTCATCAACACGCAGAGCGATTTCGTCCGCACGGTGTGGAACGCGCTGCAGAAGATCACCGAGCCGCTTTATCGCCCGATCCGTCGGATCCTGCCCGATTTCGGCGCGCTCGATCTGTCGCCGCTGGTCGTGCTGCTGATCCTCTACATCTTGACCAACATCGTCATCCCGAACATCGCGCAGAACTATCTCGTCGCGGCTTATTGAACGGACCGGCTGCCTGGCGCGCGGTCGGTGACGGCTTGGCGATTGCCGTCCGGGTAACCCCGCGCGGTGGCCGCGATATGCTCGCCGCCGGCACCCCCGAGCATCTTGCCGCGCGCCTGGCGGCGGCGCCCGTCGATGGTGCCGCGAACGCCGGACTGGTTGCGCTCGTTGCCAAGAGCTTCGGTGTGCCCAAGCGCGCGGTGACGATCGTCTCGGGCGAAACCGCGCGGCTGAAGCGCCTTCATATCGCCGGCGATGTCGCTACGCTGGCGGAAATCGCGTCCGCGCTCTATGGGCCGCGGGCATGAGCGCGACCATCATCGACGGCAAGGCCTTCGCCGCCGGCCTCCGGGCCCGTATCGCAGAGGGCGTCACCGCCTTTCGGACACAGGCGGGCCGCGCGCCCGGCCTTGCCGTGGTGCTGGTCGGCGAGGATCCCGCCTCCAGCGTCTATGTCCGCTCGAAGGGCAAGGCGACGCGCGAGGCGGGGATGGAGAGCATCGAGCACCGGCTCCCCGCCGACGTATCGGCCGACGACCTGCTCGCGCTGGTCGCGACGCTCAACGCCGATCCGGCGATCGACGGCATCCTGGTCCAGCTGCCCTTGCCCAAGCATATCGACGAGCAGGCGGTGATAGCGGCGATCGATCCCGACAAGGACGTCGATGGCTTCCACCCGATCAACGCGGGCCGGCTCGCGACCGGGCTGCCGGGGTTCGTGCCGTGCACGCCGTTCGGCTGCGTGCTGCTGCTCAAGAGCGTGTTGCCGAACCTGAGTGGGCTTGAAGCGGTCGTCGTCGGGCGCTCGAACATCGTCGGCAAGCCGATGGCGCAGCTGCTGCTCCGCGAAAGCTGCACCGTCACCGTCGTCCATAGCCGGACGAAGGACGTGCCCGCGCATATCCGCCGCGCCGACATCGTCGTAGCCGCGGTCGGGATCCCGCAGATGATCAAGGGCGACTGGCTCAAGCCCGGCGGGACCGTGATCGACGTCGGCATCAACCGGACCGAGACGGGGCTGGTCGGCGACGTCGACTTTGCGAGCGCGGTCGCGGTCGCGGGCGCGATCACGCCGGTGCCGGGCGGCGTCGGGCCGATGACGATCGCGTGCCTGCTGCGCAACACCTTGGTCTCGGCGGGGCGCCGCGAAGGCGTCGCGATCGAGGGGTCGAGCCTGTGATCGAACTCTATATTTCGTCGCTGATCACGTTCTTCGTGGTCATCGATCCGCCCGGCTGCGCGCCGATCTATGCCGGGCTGTCGGCGAGCGCGTCGGCGGCGCAGAAGCGGGCGATGGCGATCCGCGCGGTCGGCGTGTCGGCGGCGATCCTGTTCGTGTTCGCGCTGTTCGGCGAGGCGTTGCTCAAAGGGCTGGGCATCAGCCTGGCGAGCTTCCGTATCGCCGGCGGCATCATGCTGTTCCTGATCGCGCTCGAGATGGTGTTCGAAAAGCGTACCGAGCGCCGCGAGGATCGCGCCGCCAAGGTGGCGAGCGATCCCGAGGCGGACGACGTGTCGATCTTCCCGATGGCGATGCCGATGATCGCCGGGCCCGGCTCGATCGCGTCGGTGATGCTGTTGATGAGCCGCAACAGCGGGCTCGAGCGCTCGGCGATCGTGCTCGCCGCGATGGTGACGATCCTGCTGCTGACGCTGGTCGCGCTGCTGGCCGCCGGGCCGATCATGCGGATCCTGGGTGCCAAGATCGAGGCGGTGATCACCCGCCTGCTCGGCGTGCTGCTGGCGGCGCTGGCGGTGCAGTTCGTGCTGGATGGCCTGTCGGTGGTGCTGCACTAGGCCGTCATCCTGACTTTCGTCGGGATGACGGCGGTGGGCATCAGTCCACCTTGAACAGCCGCAGCGGGGAATTGCGCGGCAGCGGGAGCGGCGTCAGCCACGCCGGCACCTCGTTCTTGGCGAGCTCCGCGTAGAACCCCTTCGGGCTGCGCGCCTTGTAGTTGGTCGATTCCGCCGCGTTGGGGCAGAGCAGCATCATCGTCGCGCCGTGGCGCTTGACGATCGCATGTGCCTGGTCCGCGGTTCCCCCGAACGCATGCTGGACGTCGAGGATCGCGTCGCCGTTGCGGTGATACGGCCCTGCGATCGCATCGTGATGCGTGATCGTGATCAGTCGCGGGCCCATGTCGACGAAGGTGAAGATCGTCTGCGCGGGGTATTTGTTGAGCGCGAGCAGCACCGTCGTCCGCAGGCAGTTGCCCGTCGCCATGTTGACGCGCTTTTCATAGGGCTTTGGCCGGTCGATCGGGAAATACTGGATCACCATCCCGGCGAACAGCCCGGAAACGATCAGGAACGCGCCGACCGTGCCAAGCACGCGCACCGCCAGCGATCGGTTGCCGAGCAGCCTCGGCAGGATCAGCCAGCCGAGCGCGGTCGCCCCCGGGATCGCCAGCAGCTGCGCGGCGGGGCCGGCGCGGACCTGCCACAGCAGCATCGCGCAGGCGAACGCGGTGAACAGCGCGACCGCCGCCCAGCCGACCGCGCGCGGATCGCGCCGCGCGCGCCAGGCGGCGACGATCGCGCCGATCAGGCCGATGATCGGCAGCGTCGCCAGCGCGAAGCCGACGCGGAAGCTGTGCTTGTAGATCGGCTTGGCCTCGCGGACATTGTTCAGCCAGTTGCGCTGCAGCTCGGGCGAAATGCCCTCCGGCCGGCCCAGGCACTGCGGGAAGACGAGCGCGAACCCGGCGACGATCGCCGCGCCCGCCACCACCGCCAGCGCCAGCCGCGCGCCGCGCGACGCGGGGCCGAACCGCGCGAGCAGGAACAGCAGCATCCCCGCCGCGATCATCACGCTGAGCCACACCGGGGTCAGCGCGTCGCAGCGCATCGCGCGGTTGGCGTTCGACGCGAACAACGCGAAGCCGAGCGTGCTGCCGCCGCCTAGCGTCAGCGCATAGATCGACAGCCGCTCCGCCTCCGACCGGTCCCATACCCAGCGCAGCGCGATGATCGCGCCCGCCATCGCCGCATAGGGCAATAGCTCGAGCCCGATCGACAGCGATACCGCGCTGGCGATGCCGACCATCGCGCCACCGCGGCGGCCGTTGGTGTCGCACAGGCCCGCGACCGTGAGGCTCAGCATCGCCAGCTGCCAGCCGTGATGATCGATCCGCTCGGGCATGAACATCAGCATCGTGCCGGTCGCGCCGACCATGAACACGATAGCGAGCGGCCACGCATAGGGGCTGATCAGCCGGCGCACGGTCGCGCCGATGCCGAGCATCGCGATCGACAGCGGCAGCAGCGGCGCGATCCCGCACGCCAGCCGCTCCGCCCAGCTGTTGCTCGTGAACAAACGGAAGACCAGGATCAGCCCGGCGATCGGCAGGTCGACGATCCGGCTCCAGTGGATATCGAACCCGACCGGCGGGTTCAGCCGGTAGTTGCGCAGATCATACCAGCCCTGGCCGTCGAGCAGCGCGCGGACCTGCATCAGCCGCATGTTGTCGTCGGTATCGCCGAGCGACAGCCAGCGGACCTGCCCCCAGCGATCGACCATCGACCATGCCGCCACCGCCACCCAGGCCAGCAGCGACAAGGCGATCCAATGCCGATCGAGTGCGTCGAGCAGCGTATGCCGCCGCGGTGGTGCCTGATCCAAAACGCTTTCCTCCGGCCCGCACGCACTCTAGATGCGCGGGCATATCTCAAGCGTCGCTCTATCGCGGTGTTGGTAAAGAACAAGGCGGGCATGCAGGCGATTTGGCGACAGGTGGAGCAGATGCGGGCGAGCGGCGTGCTCGGCCAGCTCGTGCGCTTCGGGATTGCCGGCGGCTTCACGAGCATGGTCTATTCGCTCGTCTACCTGCCGCTGACGGCGTATGTCTTTCCACCACGCCAGGCGGTGGCGGCGGTGCCGTTCGCGTTTGCCGTCGCGGTGGTCGTCGGGTTCTTCCTGCACAGCCGCTGGAGCTTCAGGGGGCATGCGAAGGAGCCCGGGGCGGGGCGGCATATCAAGTTCGTGATCGTCCAGGGCGCGGGGCTTGCGCTCAACGCGCTGGTCACCTGGATCGGCACCGCGCTGTTTCACCTGCACCCGTGGGTCCCGTTGGTCCCCGCGGTGCTTCTTGCCGCGATCCTGAGCTTCGTGCTCAACCGCCTTTGGGTTTTCAACTGATGCTTCCAACGAACTGGGCGAATTACTGATGGATCGCATCGTCTACGACCGGATGGCCGCGCATGATTCCACGCATTGGTGGTACCGCGCGCGCCGCGACATCCTCGCCGATTACCTGACCCGCTACGGCGCTTTGCCGAAGGACGCCAAGATCCTCGAGATCGGCTGCGGCACCGGCCACAACCTGCCGATGCTGGCCGCGTTCGGCAGCATCGACGCGATCGAGATCGATCCCGCCGCGCGCGAGATTGCGAGCGAGCGGCTTGGCAAGCCGGTCGGTGCGGCGCCCTTGCCCGAACTGCCGGGCGTGCCGCGGGGCCATTACGACCTGATCGCGGTGCTTGATGTCGTCGAGCATATCGAGGACGACGTCGCGGCCCTGAAGGCGATGGCCGATTGCCTCGCGCCCGGCGGCAAGATCCTGATCGCGGTACCGGCGCACCAGTGGATGTGGAGCGCGCACGACACCGTGAACCACCACCACCGCCGCTATTCGAAGGCGACGCTGAAGGCGGCGATCGAGACTGCGGGGCTCACGCCCGAAAAGCTCGGCTATTTCAATTCGCTGCTGTTCCCGCTGGCGGCGGCGGCCCGGATCGCCGGACGGATGACGGGGCGCGACGACAGCGACGATTCCCCGCCGCCCAAGCCGGTCAACGCGCTGTTCGAGACAATCTTCCGGCTGGAACGCCATCTGGTCGGCCGCGTGCCGATGACGCCGGGGGTGTCGATCGTGACGCTGGCGGTCCCGCGGTAAGCTTCCTCGATCCTCCCCCGCAAGGGGGAGGTGGCTGGCGTTTGCCTGACGGAGGGGGCGGTACGCGCCAACCTCTGCTGTGTGTCCTCCCCCTCCGTCGCTTCGCGCCACCCCCCCTTGCGGGGGAGGATTGGCGGTGGGTCGGGATGACGGGGCAGGAATCTTGGATCTTAAGCAAGCACCACCCCGGCGAAGGCCGGGGCCCAATTAAGGGACGGTGCTGACTGCGGGTGCACTTCGTTACTGCGACCTTTCCAATTGGGCCCCGGCCTTCGCCGGGGTGGTGCAGCGACTAGGTAGCGTTCGTTTAGTCGAGGCGAACGGGCGGGGGGCCATCAGGCGCCTGCACCGCGTCGACCGGCTCCGCGCGGAACCCCAGCGTCGCCTTGCCCTGGATCGGGCCAGCGATATCCGCCACGATATAGAGCGGCCGGCGCTTCGACTCGACATAAAGCCGGCCGAGATATTCGCCGATCATCCCCAGCACGAACATCTGCACCGCGCCCAGGAACACGGTGACCAGCATCGTCGAGGTCCAGCCCTGCACCGCGCTGCCCGACAGCCAGCCGATCGCGATATAGACGAACAGCAGCAGCGACACGCCGGTCAGCGCAAGCCCCGCATGGCTGGCAAACCGCAACGGCGCGGTCGAAAAGCCGGTGACCGCGTCGAACGCGAGCCGGATCATCTTGGCGAGCGGGTAGTTCGTCTCGCCCGCGAGCCGCTCGGCGCGGTCATAGGGGAACGGGACCTGGCGGAAGCCGATCCAGGCGACCATGCCGCGGATGAAGCGCGCCTGTTCGGGCAAGCTCAGGAACGCATCCAGCGCCCGCCTGCTCATCAGGCGGAAATCGCCGGTATCGAGCGGGATCGGCGTTTCGGTCATCCGCGTCAGCAGGCGATAAAAGGCGGCGGCGGTGGCCTTCTTGAACACCGTCTCGCCCGCGCGCTGGCGGCGCACAGCATAGACCACGTCGGCCTGGCTCGCCGCCATCGCCGCGCGCATGTCGGACAGCAGCTCGGGTGGATCCTGCAGATCCGCGTCGATGATCAGGATCTGCTCGCCCGCGCACAGATCGAGCCCCGCGGTGAGCGCCAGCTGGTGGCCATGGTTGCGCGACAGGTTGATCGCGACCAGCCGCGGGTCGGCGCTGGCGAGGCGTTGCATCACGTCCCAGCTGTCGTCGCGGGAGCCGTCGTTGATCAGCACGATCTCGTAATCGTTGCCGACCGCGACCTTGGCCGCGCCGGAAATACGGGCGTGCAGGATGTCGAGGCACGCGGCCTCGTTATAGCAGGGCACGACGATTGAAAGGGACGGGGCCGAGAGAGAGGGACGGTTCATCGCCCCCGTCTAGCGTCCGCTGCGCCCGCCGTCATCGTCGGATGTTTCTACACGCGCTCCACGGTGTGCACCGCGTCCGCCGCGCGCAGCCCCGCCATCAACCGCATCAGCTGCTGCACGTCGTGCACCTCGACATCGATCTCGTTGGTGTGGAAGCTCTTGTCGCGCGTATCGAGCCGCAGGTTGATGATGTTCGCCTTGTGCCCGCCGATGATCGTCGAGACGATGCCGAGCGAGCCCGGCTCGTTCTTCACCATCACCGATATCCGCGCGACCGCACCCTCGGTCTCGTCGCCCCAGGCCACGTCGACCCAGTCGGTCTCGTTCTCCGATCGCTCGGCGAGTTCGCCGAGCACGCGGCAGTCGATCGCATGCACCTCGATCCCCGCATCGGGGCGGCGCAGGCCGACGATCCGGTCGCCCGGGACTGGATGGCAGCAGGTCGCAAGGTCATAGGCCACGCCGGGGGTCAGCCCCTTGATCGAGATCGCGCTCGATTGCGGCGCCAGCGCATGCGTGACGTCGGCGCCCGCCGACCCCGGCATCAGCGCTTCCATGACTGCAGCGTCGGACAGCGTGCGCCGCGCGATCGCGACCATCAGCGACGACTCGTCGGGCAGCTTCAGCCGCTTGAGCGCGTGGCTCAGCGCATCGTTGCCGATCTGCGCGGGCAACCGCGTGACGATGTCCTCGTAAAGGCTCTGGCCCAGCGCGATCTGTTCGACTCGCTCCTTCTGGCGCAGATGCCGGCGGATCGCGGCGAGCGCCTTGCCGGTGGTCGCGACGTTCAGCCATTGCGGCTGCGGCGACTGGCCCTTCGAGCGCAGGATCTGCACCTGGTCGCCATTCTCGATCACCGTCGACAGCGGCACGACGCGGCCGTTGACCTTTGCACCCACCGCCTGGTCGCCGAGATCGGTATGCACCGCATAGGCGAAATCGATCGAGGTCGCGCCCTTGGGCAGCTGGATCAGCTCGCCCTTGGGCGTGAACGCGAAGATGCGATCGGTGTACATCGCCATGCGCGTATGTTCGAGCAGCTCCTCGGGGCTTTCGGCCGTATCGAGGATCTCGACGAGGTCGCGGATCCAGCTCACCTGCCGGTCGCTGCCGTTGATCTGCTGTTTGTACGCCCAATGCGCCGCCAGCCCGAATTCGGCCTGCGCGTGCATGTCGGCGGTGCGGATTTGGATCTCGATGCGCGCGCTGTCGGCATGGATCACCGAGGTGTGCAGCGAGCGATAGCCGTTGCGCTTGGGCGTCGAGATGTAATCCTTGAACCGGCCCGGCACCATCGGCCAGCGCTGGTGGATGATGCCGAGCGTGCGGTAGCAATCCTCCTCGGTCGGGACGATCGCGCGGAACGCCATCACGTCGGACAGCTGTTCGAAGCTGATGTGCCGCTCCGACATCTTGCGGAAGATCGAATAGGGATGCTTCTCGCGCCCCGAAATCTCGGCCTCGACGCCGGCGCGCGCGAGCACGAGCTTCAGGCCGGACGCGATTTTCGCAATGCGGTCGCCATCGCCCTTTTTGAGCTGTTCGAGGCGGCGGTTGATCGATTCGGAGGCTTCAGGCTCGAGCTGTTCGAACGCCAGCGACTGCATCTCGCGCATGAACTCGTACATGCCGATCCGCTCGGCGAGCGGCGCGTAGATGTCCATCGTCTCCTTGGCGATGCGACGGCGCTTCTCGGGTTTTGCGATGTGGTGCAGCGTCCGCATGTTGTGCAGGCGGTCGGCGAGCTTGACCAGCAGCACGCGGATGTCGTCCGACATCGCGAGCAGGAACTTGCGCAGGTTTTCGGCGGCACGTTCGTTCTCGGTCTGCGCCTCGATCTTGCTGAGCTTGGTGACGCCGTCGACGAGCCGCGCGACCGAGGGCCCGAACAGCCGCTCGATCTCCTCGGGCGTCGCGACCGTGTCCTCGATCGTGTCGTGCAGGATCGCGGTGGCGATCGTCTCGGCATCGAGATGCAGGTCGGTGAGGATGCCCGCCACCTCGATCGGGTGGCTGAAATACGGATCGCCGGACGCGCGCTTCTGGCTCCCGTGCGCCTGCATCGAGAAGACATAGGCGCGGTTCAGCAGGGCCTCGTCGGCGTCGGGATCGTAGTCGAGGACGCGATCGACCAGTTCATATTGGCGCAACACGGATCGTAGATGGGGCCGGGCACGGACTTTTGGCAACAAAAAGCGTCGGATCACTGTGATCTAATCGCTGCATGAGTGGCGAATGCGTGGGGCGTTTCGCTTCTGCGGCATATGCGGTACGCTTGCCCCCGGACGAGGATGACGTGATGGGCAAATTGCGCGAACCCCTGCTGGAATGCAGCCTGCCCGCCGCGCTGGAGGCGATGGGCGAGCGCTGGTCGTTCCTGATCCTGCGCGCCGCGTTCAACGGCCTGCACCATTTCGAGGAGTTTCAGTCGGAGCTCGGCATCGCGCGCAATATCCTGGCGAACCGGCTGGCGCGGCTGGTCGAGCACGGCATCCTGGAGCGGCAGCCGATCCCAGAGGACCGGCGCAAGATCGCCTATGGCCTGACCGACAAGGGCTTCGCGCTGCTGCCGACGATGATCGCGCTCCGGCAATGGGGCGAGCGGTGGGAGACGTGCGTGCCGGCGTTCCCGATCCTGGTCGACGCGCGCGATCGCCGGCCGCTGCAGCCGGTCTCGGTCCGCGCGCATGACGGGCGCGTCCTGGGGAAGGGGGACCTGATCTGGGCGCTGCCGGGCGAGGTTGCGGGGGAAGAGGCCGAGGCGGCTGAGTAAGCTGCCTTCGCTCTTTCTTCCTTGTTCTCCCGCGAAGGCGGGAGCCCAGTCTGGACCCCCGCCTTCGCGGGGGAACATGCTGTCTTCGGATTGCTAGGCGAGCAACGCCACCAACACCGTGCGGATCGAGTCCGGCAGCGGCACCGGCCGCCCCGTTTCCAGATCGACGTGTACGCTGACCATGGTGATCACCGTATGCAGCTCGCCCGTCTCGGCATGCGCGAGCTCGAAACGTTTCGTCAGGCTCGACGTGCCCAGCTTCTCGATCCGCACGAACGCCTCCACCGTATCGCCCAGGCGGAACGGCTTCAGATAATCGATCTCGGTGCGGCGCACGTTGAACTCGGTGCTGGGCCACACCTCCGGCAAGGCCGTAGCGATCCCGGTCCACTCCCAGAACTCGGTGACCGCGACATCGGCATATTCGAGATAGCGCGAGTTGAAGACGATGCGCTGGCCGTCGATCTCGGCATAGCGCACGCGGAACCGCGTCGAGAAGGCGAAACCCGGGCGCATGTCAGACGATCAGGCGGATACCGACGATCGCCAGCACGGTCGCCAGCACCGGCACCAGCACGCGGTCCGACACGCGCGTCGCGATCAGGCTGCCGATGACGATCCCCGGGACAGATCCGATCAGCAGCGATACGAGCAGGTCGACGTCGACCGAGCCGAGGATCCAGTGGCCGATCCCGCCGAGCAGCGTCAGCGGCACGGCATGTGCGATGTCCGATCCGACCAGCCGGTTGATCGGCAGCTTCGGGTAGAGGATGAGGAGGGCCGTCATCCCCAGCGCGCCCGCACCGACCGAGGTCAGCGAGACGAGCACGCCGAGGACGGCGCCGAGCAGGATCGTCAGCATTGCCTGACGCTCGCCGCCGACGGTGCCGATCCGCGGGGTGAGCCACGCGACGATCCTCCCGCGAAAGAAGGTCGCAACCGCCGACAGGACCAGCGTCACGCCCAATACGACGGTGATCGCATGGCCGGTGTCCGACGATTTCTCGCCGAGATAGTTGAGCACGAGCAACGTCGCGATCGCCGCGGGAACGCTGCCGGTCGCGAGCCGCCGCACGACTCGCCAGTCGACGGTGCCGCGCCAGCCATGCACGGTCGTGCCCACCGTCTTGGTCGCCGAGGCGTAGAGCAGGTCGGTGCCGACCGCGGTGGCCGGGTGGAAGCCGAAGACGAGCACCAGCAGCGGCGTCATCAGCGATCCGCCACCGACGCCGGTCAGCCCGACGATCAGGCCGACGAGCACGCCGGCCACCGAATACAACAGATTGATATCCACTAAGGGGTTAGCCAGCGCCACGCGCGGGCGTGTTCACGCCCATCGACTGGAGATATTTCTTCACGTTGCGCGCCGCCTGGCGGAGCCGCTGTTCGTTCTCGACCATCGCGATCCTCACATAGCCTTCGCCGTTTTCGCCGTAGCCCACCCCTGGGGCCACCGCGACGTGCGCGTGAGTCAGCAATTGTTTGGTGAACTCAAGGCTACCTAAATGCGCGAGGGCGGGCGGCAAAGGCGCCCAGGCGAACATGCTCGCACGGGGGCTTGGAATATCCCACCCGGCGCGGCCGAAGCTTTCCACCAGCACGTCGCGGCGCTTGTGATAAAGTTCGCGGTTGCGCGCGACGATATCCTGCGGGCCGTTGAGCGCAGCGCAGGCCGCCGCCTGGATCGGCGTGAACGCGCCGTAATCGAGATAGGATTTCACGCGGGTCATTGCCGCGATCAGCGTCTTGTTGCCGACCCCGAAGCCCATCCGCCACCCGGCCATCGAATAGGTCTTGCTGAGCGAGGTGAACTCGATCGCGACATCCTTCGCGCCCGGCACCTGCAGGATCGAGGGGGTCGGCTTGCCGTCGTAATACAGCTCCGAATAGGCTAGGTCGGAGATCACCCAGAGCTTATGCTTCTTCGCGAACTCGACGACGCGTTCGTAGAAGGCCAGGTCGACGACTTCGGCGGTCGGGTTCGACGGATAGCCCATCACCAGCACCGACGGACGCGGCACGGTGAACGCCATCGCGCGCTCCAGGCTCTCGAAATACGCCTCGTCGGGCGTGGTCGGCACCGCGCGGATCGTCGCGCCGGCGATGATGAAGCCGAAGGTGTGGATGGGGTAGGACGGGTTCGGCGCGAGCACGACGTCGCCGGGCGCGGTGATCGCGGTGGCGAGGCTGGCGAGCCCTTCCTTCGAGCCCATCGTCACGACGACCTCGGTCTCAGGATCGACGTCGACGCCGAAGCGGCGGCCGTAATAGTTGGCCTGTGCCTTGCGCAGGCCGGGAATGCCCTTCGACTGCGAATAGCCGTGCGCGCTGGGTTTGCGCGCGACTTCGACGAGCTTTTCGATGACGTGCTCAGGCGGCGGCAGATCGGGATTGCCCATGCCGAGATCGATGATGTCCTCCCCGCCCGCGCGCGCCGCCGCCCGCATCGCGTTCACTTCGGCGATGACATAGGGGGGCAAGCGTTTGATGCGGTAGAAATCTTCGGACATGGAACCCTCGTGTGATGGCGCACGATCCTTACGTCATTCGGAAGAATGCGGAAACCTTTGGATTGTCCGGATCGCAAAGAGGGATGGAATGACCCGGCACTCTTGGGCTAGGCTACGGAAAAATAAGAGGACGTCATGGCCGAAACTCCTCCCGCTCCAAGCCTGCCCGATCTCCAGCACTGGACCTGGGTGATGGGCCGGGCGCAGCAGATGATGATGGAGCAGGGGCTCGCCGCGATGCAGGCGCCGCCGGAGGGCATCCCCGCGATCCCGGGCTTCACCGATCCCGCCACGCTGGCGCGCGCGCGCGATTTCTGGAGCGAGAGCCTCACGCTGTGGCAGCGGTTCCTCGATCCCGCCAAGGCGGCCGAGCCCGCGCCGGTTACCGACAAGCGTTTCAAGGCGCCGCAGTGGCGCGCGCCGGTGTTCGACCTGATCCGCCAGAGCTACGAACTGATCGGCGATCACATGCTGCGCAGCGTCGAGGCGGTCGACGGGCTCGACGCCAAGCAGAAGGAGCAGTTGCGGTTCGCGACCAAGGGGTTCGTCGATGCGATGAGCCCGACCAACTTCGCGCTGACCAACCCGCAGGTGATCGAGAAGACGATCGAGACGCGCGGCGAGAATCTGCTGAAAGGGCTGCAGAACATGATGGCCGATCTTGCCCGCGGGCAGGTGACGCACACCCCCGACGGCGCGTTCGAGCTCGGTCGCAACCTTGCGATGACGCCGGGCAAGGTGGTCAAGCGCACGCCACTCTACGAACTGATCCAGTATACGCCGACCACCCCCAAGGTGCTGGCGACGCCGCTCGTCATCTTCCCGCCATGGATCAACCGGTTCTACATCCTCGACCTGACGCCCGAGAAGAGCTTCATCCGCTGGGCGGTCGAGCAGGGCATCACGGTGTTCATGGTGTCGTGGAAATCCGCCGATGCGAGCATGAAGGACGTGGTCTGGGACGATTATGTCGCCGCGCAGGTCGATGCGATCGACACGGTGCGGGCCGCGCTGAAGGTGCCCGCGGTGCACACGATCGGCTATTGCGTCGCGGGGACGACGCTGGCGGCGACGCTCGCGCTGCTGGCCGCGCGCGGCGAAGCGGCGAAGGTCGCGAGCGCGACGTTCTTTACAGCGCAGGTCGATTTCGCGCAGGCTGGCGAATTGCAGCATTTCATCGACGACGAGCAATTGAAGATGGTCGCGTCGCTCTCGCCCGAGGGGTTTCTCGACGGACGCTACATGGCGACGACGTTCAACCTGTTGCGCGGGCGCGACCTGATCTGGAACTACGTCACGCAGAATTACCTGCTCGGCCAGGATTACGTGCCGTTCGACCTGCTCCACTGGAATGGCGACACGACCAACCTGCCCGCGAAATGGCATCTGAGTTATCTGACCGATCTCTACCGCGACAATCTGCTGGTGAAGCCCGGGGCGATCAGCGTCGCCGGCACGCCGCTCGACCTGACCAAGGTGACGACGCCGAGCTATGTCCAGGCGGGGCGCGAGGATCATATCGCGCCTGCCGAGAGCGTCTGGAAGCTGACTGAGCTCTTTGCCGGACCGCTAAAATTCGTGCTCGCGGGGTCGGGGCACATTGCCGGAGTCGTGAACCCGCCGGCGGCCGGAAAGTATCAGTATTGGACCAATCCCTCGCCGCATACGACGCTCGCGGACTTCGTCGCGGGGGCGACCGAGACCAAGGGAAGCTGGTGGCCGGACTGGGTCGAATGGGTCCGCGCGATCGATGCCAAAACCGTGTCGGCAAAAGGGGTTAGGCTACCCGGCGCGGGATCGCTCGCGGCGCTCGGAGACGCGCCCGGCACGTACGTTAAAAGCTGATAACGCGACCTTCCGTTAACGTCATGGTGCGGTGCACAATTTATTTGTGCGGCGCCGTAATTCGTGTATAAGGATTGCGACATAACTCCGAAGAGAGGTGCGTGGATGGTGGATATCGTGAAACGGACGGCCAAGCCCGGTTCGAAGCCTGTCGCCACCGCGAAGGCTCCTCGGATTGTCGCCCAGCCGGCACCCCCGGAACGCAAGCCGGTACCACCGGCCGTGAAACCGGCAGAACCCGCACACAAGCTGGCCCAACCGGCCCCCACGCCGGCGCAAGCAGAACCCAAGCCGGCACAACCGGCACCCATGCCGGTCGCCATGACGCCGGCGATCGACTCACCTCCCGCGGCCGCTTTTGTATCGCCGCAGCCAGACTCGCCCCCCCCGATCTTGGCCGCCGCGCCGTCGGGGATTCCAGTCGGCGAAGCTCCAGTTACCGAAGCTCCAGTTACCGAAGCTCCAGTTACCGAAGCCGCAGCTACCGAAACCGCAGTTACCGAAACCGCAGCCAGCGAAACAAAGGACGCCATCATGGAAACGATCCAGAGCATCACCGACAAGACCAAGTCCCTGTTCACCAACGGGTTCAGCGGCACGACCACCACCGATTTCACCGAGCAGGCCAAGGGCGCGATGGAAAAGTCGGCGAAGATGGCCGAAGATTTCGTCGCCTTCGGCAAGGGCAATATCGAGGCGCTCGTCGAGTCGTCGAAGATCGCCGCGAAGAACGTCGAAGCGCTGGGCCAGGAGGCTGCCGATTACGCCAAGACCTCGTTCGAACACGCGACCGAAGCCGCCAAGACGCTCGCCGCCGCCAAGTCGCCGACCGAGTTCATGAAGTTGCAGAGCGATTATGCGCGTACCGCGTTCGACACGATGATCGCCGAGGGCTCGCGCTCGACCGAGCGGATGCTCAAGATGTTCGGCGAGGTCGCACAGCCGATCTCGAACCGCGTCGCGGTTGCGACCGACAAGATGAAGATTTCGGCCTGAGCCTGCGCCGCGTCGCCGTCGGGTGACGCGTCGGAGCACGGTGAGACAGATGGGGGCGGCCGTCACGCGACGGTCGCCTCTTCTGCTGCCGCCTCTTTTGCAGTCGTCGTTTGCGGACGCCCCCTTGCTCTTGCCGGGCGGGATGCCATATTTCGACGGCATGGTGGTAAACTCTCAAATGATGGCCGTAAAATCGATGGCCGAGCGCCGTGACGATGGCGAGGATGGTACCGGCGGCACGGGCGCGGGAATCGCGACCAAGACACGTGCGAAGACCAAGCAGCCGACACCATATCGCGTGCTGATGCTCAACGACGATTACACGCCGATGGAATTCGTCGTCCTCTGCCTTCAGCGGTTCTTCCGCATGGATATGGAGGCTGCAACGCGCGTGATGCTCCACGTCCACCAGAAGGGCGTCGGCGTATGCGGCACGTTCAGCTACGAAGTGGCCGAAACCAAGGTGAGCCAAGTCATGGATTTCGCCCGGCAGAACCAGCACCCGCTACAGTGCACGCTCGAAAAGGCGTGATGCCCTAAGTCACCGGTACCGGCTCTGCCAATCCTCGCCCGCAAGGGGGGAGTGGCGCCGAAGGTGACGGACGGGGGAGGCAAGCGCCCACCCCCGTTTCGTGTTCCCCCCTCCATCAGGCAAGAGCCAGCCACCTCTCCGCGGCGAGGGAGGAGAGGGGACGACCCCTAGCGGGCCGGGGGTAACCAGCGCAGGTCGAGCCCGTCGAAGCGATCGATGTAATTCGCCGCCTGTGCCAGCAGCGTCTCCTTCAGCAGCGTCACCCGGCTGCCTTCGCGCCGGATCAGCCCGTCTTCCTCGAGCTGGCGCAGCATACGGTTGACGTGCACCGCGGTAAGCCCGGTGGCGTCGCCGATCTCCTCCTGCGTGACACCGAGCGTGAAACTGTTGCCGATCGCCTGGTCCCGCCGGCGCAGACGGTTGTGCATCTCGATCAGCAACGCGGCGATCCGCGCCTTGGCCGAGGTGCGACCGAGCGCCGCGAGCCGGTCGGTCAGCGCGACCTTCTCCATCTGGTTCATCACCATGATGATTGCCGACAGTCGCGGATGATCGGTCACCATCGCAGTCATTGCCGAGCGATCGAACGGGCAAACCGTGCAATCGGTCAGCGCGACCACCGTTTCCGGCGAATCGCGATACACCAGCGCCGACACGCCGAGCATGTCGCCGGCGTGGAGGAAGCGAAGGATCTGGCGGCTGCCGTCGTCGAGCAGCACATAGCTCATCGCCATGCCGCGCTGAAGGATGAAGAGCTCGGGCTGCGGATCGTTCTCGCGCAGCAGGATCGCGCCGCGACGCAGGTCGCGCGGGCGTTCCTCCAACCGCGCTAACGCAGCCCTTTCGTTCATCGACAAGTCGATGAGATCGCCGACGCGTTCGGCGAAGCAGCTGTCCGGCACTCTGTGATGGTCCCCCATGTTCGAGGGCACAAAGAGCAAAGCTATGTTTCCCGCGCATTAAAGTCGATCAAGCGCGCGCATTCGGGTGTCCCGAGCCCGTGTTTCCTCGTCGGGTTCTTGCGTGCGTGGCCTTGCGCAGAACGCCAGCCGCGATAGACACCCGGGATGGACCGTATTCTCATTCGTGGCGGCAATCGCCTGTCCGGGCGCCTGCCCATTTCCGGTGCGAAGAACGCCGCGCTCACGCTGATGCCGTGCGCGCTGCTGACCGAAGAACCGCTGACGCTGCGCAATCTGCCGCGGCTGGCGGATGTCGATGGCTTCGGCCACTTGCTTAACCAGCTCGGCGCGTCGACCGCGATCCAGGGGACGCGGCCCGAGGATTTCGGCCGGGTGATGACGATCCGCGCGGGCAACCTGACCTCGACCGAGGCGCCGTACGACATCGTGCGGAAAATGCGCGCATCGATCCTCGTGCTCGGGCCGCTGCTCGGGCGCGGCGGCGAGGCGACGGTGTCGCTGCCGGGCGGCTGCGCGATCGGCAACCGCCCGATCGACCTGCATCTGCGCGCGCTCGAGGCGATCGGCGCCGAGCTCGAGATGGCGGCAGGCTATGTGAAGGCGACCGCGCCGGGCGGCCGCCTGCCGGGTGGACGCTATCGTTTCCCGATCGTGTCGGTCGGCGCGACCGAGAACGTGATCATGGCGGCGGTGCTCGCCAAGGGGACGAGCGTGATCGAGAACGCCGCGCGCGAGCCCGAGATCGTCGATCTGTGCAACTGCCTCGTCGCGATGGGCGCGTCGATTGACGGGATCGGCACCGAGACGCTGACGATCGAGGGGCGCGACCGGTTGCACGGCGCGACCTATGCGGTGATGCCCGACCGGATCGAGGCGGGCAGCTATGCCTGCGCCGCGGCGATCACCGGCGGCGACCTGGAACTGGTCGGCGTGGCGATCCCCGACATGGGCGCGACGTTCGACGCGCTGGTCGAGGCGGGCGTGTCGGTGACGCCGACCAAGGACGGCGTGCGCGTCGCCGCGGACGGCGGACTGAAGCCGCTGACGCTGTCCACCGCGCCCTATCCCGGCTTCGCGACCGACATGCAGGCGCAGTTCATGGCGATGCTCTGCAAGGCGGACGGCGCCAGCGTCCTGACCGAGACGATCTTCGAGAACCGCTACATGCACGTGCCCGAGCTGGCGCGGATGGGCGCCGACATCCAGGTGCGCGGGCGGACCGCGGTGGTGCGCGGCGTCGACAAGCTCGTGGGGGCGCCGGTGATGGCGACCGACCTGCGCGCGTCGATGAGCCTGATCCTGGCGGGTCTCGCAGCGGACGGCGAGACGTCGGTCGGCCGGGTCTATCATCTCGACCGCGGCTATGAGCGGTTGGAGGAGAAACTGAGTGCGGTCGGCGCGGATATCGAGCGCGCCAGCGACGGGTGAGGGCTAATTTGCGCCGCTAGCCCTGTCGCCTCCGGGGAGGGGGTTGGGTTAGGGGTAGTTGGGAAGGGTAGCGTTCGCGGCGCCCCTCTTCCCGACCCTCTCCCCGGAGGGGAGAGGGAGCAGGTTGCTGGGCGTTTTGCGGTGGCATTCTCGTGCTCACGGACGCTGTGGGGCGGTCCAAGTAGCGCTACGCGGCTAGTTCCCCCGCGAAGGCGGGGGGCCCAGGATCAAACAAAGCTGTCATTGGTGGCCCGGTAGACATCGACGCAGCGCCGCCGGCAAAGCCGCCGTCGGACGGGTTCGGTGAACCGACCCGCCGGCCGTGCCGGGCGCTGCCCGCTTGCTTCGCTTGCGGGCAGCGGCACGGTTTCCCGCGCCTGCGCCCGTCAGTACATGTGCTGCCCGCCATTGATGCTCAGCGTCGACCCGGTCACGAACCCGCCCTCCTCCGAGCACAGGAACGCCACGCCGCGCGCGATCTCGGTCGCCTGACCCAATCGCCCGACGGGGATCTTCGCGACGATCTTCTCCAGCACGTCCGCCGGCACCGCCGCCACCATGTCCGTGTCGATATAGCCCGGCGCGATCGCGTTGACCGTGACGCCGGCCCGCGCGCCCTCCTGCGCCAGCGCCTTGGTGAAGCCGTGGATGCCCGATTTCGCGGCGGCATAGTTCACCTGGCCGTACTGCCCGGCCTGTCCATTGATCGAGCCGATGTTGACGATCCGCCCCCATTTGCGCGTCCGCATGCCCGGGAACACCGCCTTGGCCATGTTGAAGCAACCGCCGAGGTTGGTGTCCATTACCTCTTTCCAGTCCTGATACGTCATCTTCAGGATGGTGCCGTCGCGCGTGATGCCCGCATTGTTCACGACGATATCGACATCGCCCAGATCGGCGGCGACCTGCGCACAGCCCGCCTGACACGCATCGTAATCGGCGACGTCCCATTTATACGCCTTGATGCCGGTGCGCTCGGTAAATTCCCGGGCGCGGTCGTCGTTGCCGGCGTAGGTTGCCGCCACGGTCAGGCCCATGTCCTGAAGCGCGAGACTGATCGCCTCGCCGATGCCGCGCGTACCACCGGTTACAATTGCAACGCGTGCCATCAGTCTCTCCTAGGTTCGTCCTTTTGCGGAAGGCTAGCCAGCCCGCACCCATCCTTCAAGCTCGCGTGCCAAAATGCTGCGCAGCATTTCGACGCCGACCGGGCTGTCGTTGAGGCACGGCAGATAGGCGAAATGCGTGCCGCCCGCCTCCTCGAAGCTCTCGCGTCCGCGGATCGACAGCTCCTCGAGCGTCTCTAGGCAATCGGCGGAGAAGCCCGGCGCGAAGATCGCGACCTTCGTCTTGCCGGCCTTGGCGAGCGCGACGAGCGTCTCGTCGGTCGCTGGGCCCAGCCACTTTTGCGGCCCGAAGCGCGACTGGAAGGCGATCGTCAGCTCGCGTCCCATCCGCTCGCCGAGCAGCCGCGCGGTCTTCTGGCAGTGGCAGTGATAGGGATCGCCCTGCTGCAACGTCCGCTTCGGCATCCCGTGGAAGCTCGCGACGATCGCGTCCGGCGTGAAGTCGAGCGCGGCGAGCCCCGCCTCGAGCGAGTCCTTCAGCGCGTCGATATACAGCGTGTCGTCGTAATAGGGCGGCAGCGTCCGGATCGCCGGCTGCCAGCGCAGGCCGGCCAGATGCTTGAACGCCTTGTCGTTCGCGGTCGCGGTCGTTGCTGCGCAATATTGCGGGTAGAGCGGCGCGAGCAGGATGCGCTCGCAGCCCGCCGCCTTCATCGCGACAAGCCGGTCCGAAATCGATGGATTGCCATAGCGCATCGCCCAGTCGACCAGGACCGTGGGGCCGAACGCGTCCTTGAGCGCGTCCGCCTGCAACCGGGTGATCGCGGCGAGCGGCGATCCGTCGTCGCGCCAGACCTGCGCATAGGCATGCGCGGACTTTTTCGGGCGCGTGTTCAGGATGATCCCGCGCAGGATCGGCTGCCACGCGATCTGCGGGATCTCGACGACGCGCGAATCGGACAGGAATTCGCCGAGATAGCGCTTCACCGATTTCGCATCGGGGCCATCGGGCGTGCCGAGGTTCATCAGCAGCACGCCGATCTTGGGGGCAGGAATCGGCGGATGATCGGGGGGCAGGGTCATGCCGTCGGTCTTAAGGGCAAATTGCGGATGCGAAAGCCCGTTGACGCATGGAGCGCGTTGGCGATCGCCGGCGCGACCGCGGGGACGCCGAGGTCGCCGACGCCGCCGGGGGCCTCCTCGCTGCGGATCAGCTCGACGGTTATGTCGGGCGTGTCGGCGAGCCGGGGCAGCGCGATCGTGTCGAACCCGCGCGCGTCGGCGAGCCCGCGGGTAATCCCGGTCGAGGTGCCGAGCGCGCCGGCCAGCCCGAAGATCAGCCCGCCCTCGATCTGCTGGCGGACGATGTCGGGATTGATCTGCGCGCCGCAATCGACCGCGGCGACGAGGCGGTCGACGACCGGGCGCTGGTCCGCCCCCAGATGCGCCTCCGCCATGACCGCGATGTAGCTGCCGCGAAAGGCATGCGCCGCGATTCCCTGGCCGCTGCCCGCGACACCCCCGTTCCAGCCGCCGAGCGCCGCCGCGGTCGACAGGCAGCGCGCGAGGCGCGGCGCGCTGCCGAGCATGCCGATCCGGAACGACATCGGCTCGGACTGTGCGACATGCGCGAGTTCGTCGAGGAAGCATTCGGTGAAGAACGCGGTGTAGCCATGAGCGCCGCCGCGCAGGTGGCCGGTTGGGATGCCGATCTCGGCGGCATGGTGATCGATCGCATAGGCCGGGATGCGATAGGCGGGCGTCGCGCCGGCCACGGCATAGCGGTCGCCGCGCACCCCGATCAGCGCGGCCTCGGTCGCGAGCCCGGGCATCATCCGGCGTGCCATCTCCGCCCCGGTCGATGGCGCTGCGATTTTTGCGCTCCAGCCCAGAACCGCGCCATTGGGGGCGAGCCGCGCCGCCATCTTCGCCACCGCCGGCGCGCGATAGGGACCGTGGATCGTCTCTTCGCCGCGCGACCAGACGAGGCTGAGGGGGCGCCTGAGCTTTAGTGCGAGGATCGCGGCCTGTTCGGCAATGTCGGGTTCGAGCGCCGCGCCGAACGATCCGCCGATCAGCATCGGGTGGACGACGACCGAGTCCTCGCCGAGACCTGCTGCGCGCGCCGCTGCGGTTCGCGCGAGGCCGGGGGCCTGGGTCGCGAGCCAGAGTTCGAGCCGGCCGTTCGAGAAGGACGCGGTGGCGCTGCGCGTCTCGATGCCCGCGTGCAGGCCGAGCCCCGCGCGGTAGGTCGCGGTGACGAGCTTGGCGCCCTGGAAGGTCGCCGCGACATCGCCGACCGACGCCACCTGTGTGCCCGGACGCGCGAGCGCGGCGTCCAGCGCCGCATCGATCGAGCGCGTATCGGGGAGGGGAGCGGCATTTTCGAACCGCGGCGCGAGCGCGTCGAGCGCCTTGTGCGCCGCCCACCATGTCGTCGCCACCGCCGCGACCCAGTTCGGGTTTTCGACCACCGACAGCACGCCGCGGATCCGATCGGCGGCGGCGCGATCGACCCGTGTCAGGCGTCCGCCGACCGGGCCCTGCCGGATCGCGGCATGCACCATGTCGGCGAGCCGGACGTCGCCCGCGAAATTCGCCGAGCCATTTACCTTCGCGGCGGCGTCGATCCGCGGCACCGACGTGCCGGCGAGCTTGCCCGCGCCCTGGATCCCGAGCGGGAGCGGATCGGGCAGCGTGAAGGTCGCTGCCGCCTCGGCGAGTTCGGCGAAGCGGATGCGCTTGCCCGCGTGGGTGCAGAAGCCTGCATCGACGGCCACCTCGGTCCAGTCGGCATCCCAGCGCTTTGCCGCGGCCATGCACAGCAGCGCGCGTGCGCTCGCGCCTGCCGCGCGACAGGCCTGCTCGAACATCCGGATCGAACTCGATCCGCCGGTCAGCATCGGCGGCTGTGCGACGCGACCGGGAAGGCGGTCGAACAGCCCTTCGAACAGGTCGTGCAGGCCGACCGGGTTGGCGTAGAGCGGGTTGAGCGGGGCGGGTTCGACGCCGACGGTGCGCCAGTCCGCGCCGAGCTCGTCCGCGACGATTTGGGGGAGGGT
Organism: Sphingomonas sp. Leaf38; assembly: GCF_001421825.1. Lineage (NCBI taxonomy): Bacteria > Pseudomonadati > Pseudomonadota > Alphaproteobacteria > Sphingomonadales > Sphingomonadaceae > Sphingomonas > Sphingomonas sp. Leaf38. Next base: position 367,450 of record NZ_LMLD01000011.1, read on the forward strand.
GGTGTAGACGCCCTGGCCGTGCTCGACCTGCGGCACGGCGACGGTGACATGGCCGTCGGTGCCGATCTTGAGCCACGCGCCGAACGGGGTTTCGCCGGGGTTGGTGACGAGGGTGGGCGCGTAGCGGCGCGGCCAGAGGCCCCAGGCGACGACGAGGCCGATTCCTGCGCCGCCGCCTATCAAAAATCCACGTCGGTTGAACGTCATGCTGACCGCCCTAATCCTTCTCCCCCATGGGGAGAAGGTGGCGCGGCAGCGTCGGATGCGGGGGCGTGGGTCTCCGGGACCGTGCCGGGAGACTCACTGCCCCTCTCCCTTCCGTCGCCTACGGCTCCTCCCTCCCTCTCCCCGGAGGGGCGAGGGACGTCTACGCCAGCGCGCGGTACGTGGCCTTGAGCGAGACCTTGTCGATCTTTTCCGTCCCCAGTCTGGGCAACGGCTGTTCGGAAATCCAGATCCGCTGCGGGACCTTGAACGCGGCGATATGCTGGTAGAGGAACGCGCAGAGATCGTCGGGCGTCAGCGTCTCGCCGTCGCGCACCACGACCACCGCGCCGGGGACCTCGCCGAACCGCTCGTCCGCCAGCCCGAACACCGCGGCTTCCGCCACCGCCGGATGCTCGTACAGCGCCGCCTCGACCTCCTGGCACGAGATATTCTCGCCGCCGCGGATGATGATGTCCTTCTTGCGGTCGACGATGAACAGATAGTCGTCTTCATCGAGATAGCCGATGTCGCCCGTGCGGAAATAGCCGTCCGCGGTGAACGCCGCCGCGGTCGCTTCGGGGCGGTTCCAATATTCCTTGAAGTTGCAGATCGAGCGGATGCACACCTCGCCGCGCTGACCCTGGTCGACCGGGTGGCCGGCATCGTCGAGGATCGCGAGATCGACCAGTGGCGCGCCCGCGCGGCCGGCGGAGTTGGGCTTGGCGAGATAGTTGCTGCGCCAGTTGCCCGTGCCGACCGCGTTGGTCTCGGTCAGGCCGTAGCCGATCAGCGGGGCACCGCCCCCCATCTCCGCGTCGATCCGGCGAACGTGATCGACCGGGCGCGGCGCTCCGCCCGCGGCAAAATCGGTGACGGTCGACAGGTCGTACTTCGCACGATCGGGGTGGTTGAGGATCTCGAAGCTCATCAGCGGCACGCCGACGAAATAGGTGACGCCCTCCGCCTCGATCAGCCGCATCGCCTCGCCCGCATCCCATTTCGGCATCAGCACGAGCTTGCGCCCCATCGCGAAGCTCTGGAGGAACACCGGCACTTCGCCGGTGATGTGGAACAGCGGGATTGTCAGCAACGTGACCGGCTGGCCGACCGGCGGATTGCCCTGAGCGGTGGCGATGCCCATCATCATCATCGCCTGGCCGAGATAGTTGAAGATGCCCTGCACGATCGCGCGATGCTCGGACAGCGCGCCCTTCGACTGGCCGGTCGACCCGCTCGTGAACAGGATCGTCGCATGATCCTCGGGCCCCAGCGGCGGCAGGTCGGCGGTATGATCGTCCCTGGCGAGCACGGTTGCCAGCGCTTCAGTGATCGGCCGCGTATCGTCGATCTCGATCACCGGCGCGGCAAGGCCCGCGATCTGCGCAAGCCGCTTCACGCGCGGCGGGTCGGCGAAGACGAGCGCGCAATCGACGTCGCGGATCGCCGCTTCCAGTTCCTCCGCCTGCCACCAGCCGTTGAGCAACGTCGCGACGCCGCCGGCCATGACGATGCCCATGTAGAGCACGATCCACGACGGCGAATTGCGCATCGCGATCCCGACCCGGTCGCCCTTCGCCACGCCGTGCCCGCCGACCAGCGCGCGCGCGACATGCTCCGCCGCGGCATGGACCTCGCCGAACGTCAGCCGCTCGGGGCCCGAGACGAGGAAGACGGCGTCGCGATGCTCGTTGGCATAATGCGCGAAATAGTAACTCAGCGCAGGCGGCGCGGCAGCGATCGTCGGGAGCGTGACCCCGAACCGCTCGGCCGAACCGAGTGCCAGCATGCCGTCGGGCGCCGTCAGCGCGGCCATCGTGGAATCCATAGCCGCATCGAGCTCGGTCCGCATATCGCTCTCCTACTTGGTCTTATCGTTACTCGTCTTTATGCAGGGGCGAACGCGTGGGGAAAAGCCTTTGATCCTGTCGACCATTTCTGCTGCCGTCGGCAGTCACATCCGCTTCGAGGATCTGGGTTTGCACCCCGACGTCTTCTCGATCGGATTCTTCACGCTGCGCTGGTATAGCCTGGCCTATATCGGCGGGATCCTGCTCGGCTGGTGGTATCTGCTGAGGCTGCTCGCGCAGCCCGGTGCACCGATGGCGCGGCGCCATGCCGACGACCTGGTGTTCTACGCGACGCTCGGCATCATCCTGGGCGGGCGACTCGGCTATGTGATCTTCTATGCGCCCGAGATGTTCCTGCATCCGCTGCGGATCTTCCGGCTGTGGGACGGCGGGATGTCGTTCCACGGCGGGGTCATCGGCACCTCGATCGGGCTGATCCTGTTCGCGCGCAAGCACCAGCTCAACTGGTTGCGCGTGCACGATTATATCGCCTGCGCCGTCCCGTTCGGGCTGTTCTTCGGGCGGCTCGCCAACTTCGTCAACGGCGAGCTCTGGGGCAAGCCGACCGACGTCGCCTGGGGCATCGTCTTCGAGCGCACCGTGCCGTTCGGCATGATCGAGCCGGCGCGCCACCCGAGCCAGCTGTACGAGGCGGGGCTGGAGGGAATCCTCCTGTTCGCGCTGCTGTGGTTCGCGTTCTGGAAGACCAAGGCGCGGTATGATCCGGGCAAGCTCGTCGGGCTGTTCGTGCTGGGCTACGGGCTCGCGCGCTTCACCGTCGAGTTCTTCCGCGAACCCGATTCGCAGCTGCGGGCCTTTGCCGAACATACCGGGCTGCACATGGGCCAGTGGCTGTGCGTGCCGATGATCGTCGGCGGCGCGTACCTGGTCGCGACCTCGGCCAAGCGTCGGGTGCGGGTCGAGTCGATCGCGGGGACGCAGAGCGTCGCCTGACTCCCCTCCCCCCCCCC
>NZ_LMLD01000011.1:370537-389048 GCF_001421825.1 Sphingomonas sp. Leaf38
TCCCGCAAGCGGAAGGGGAATCGAAGCCGCCCTTCCCGAACGTCTCGCGCGCGCGATCGCACTCGCGGGGCCGATCCCCGTCGCGCAGTATATGGCAGCCGCCAACGCGCACTATTACGCGACGCGCGACCCGCTTGGCGCGGGCGGCGACTTCACTACGGCGCCCGAGATCAGCCAGATGTTCGGCGAACTCGTCGGCCTGTGGTGCGCGGACCTGTGGGATCGTGCGGGGCGGCCGGACGTGGCGTGGGTCGAGCTTGGCCCCGGTCGCGGGACGCTCGCCGCCGACGCAGCGCGCGCGATGGCGAAGGCGGGGCTCGAACCCCCGGTCCATTTCGTCGAGACCAGTCCGGCGCTCCGCACCGCCCAGGCCGAGCGGGTCCCCGGCGCGACGTGGCACGACACGTTTGACACGCTGCCCACCGATCGGCCGCTGATCGTCGTCGCCAACGAGTTCTTCGACGCGCTGCCGATCCGCCAGCTCGTCAAGCGCCCCGGCACTGAAAACGCGTGGCACGAGCGGCTCGTCGCCGCGCAGGACCTGCTGTTCCTGCCGATCGCGGGCAAGCCGCTGCCCGACGCGGTCATTCCCGAGCCGTTCCGCGATGCGCCTGCGGGCGCGATCCTGGAGACCTCGCCCGCCGCCGTGGCGATCGTCCGCGGCCTCGCGCAGCGGATCGCCCGGCTGGGCGGCGCGCTGATCGCGATCGACTATGGCTATGAGGGGCCAGCGCTCGGCGACAGCCTGCAGGCGGTCCGCGGCCACGCGTTTGCCAACCCGTTCGAGGCGCCGGGCGAGCATGACCTCACCGCGCATGTCGACTTCACCACGCTCGCGGCCGCCGCGCAGGCCGAGGGCGCGGTCGCCTGGGGGCCGGTCAGCCAGCGCGACCTGCTCGGCGGGCTCGGCATCGATTCGCGGACCTCGGCGCTCGCCAAGGCGGCGCCCGCGCGTGCCGACTCGCTGGCGGCGGATCGCCGCCGGTTGATGGACGACATGGGGACATTGTTCAAAGCGCTCGCGATCACCGCGCCGTCCTGGCCGACCCCGGCGGCGTTCGCAGGGATGGGCGCGTGATCGCCTATCGCGACGCGGTGCCCGCCGACGGCCCGGCACTCGCCGCGATGGCGACGCAGTCGTTCACGGAGACGTTCGGCACGCTGTACCGCCCGCAGGACCTCGCGACGTTTCTCGACCAGGCGTTTGGCGAGAACGGGCTGCCTGCGCAGATCGGCGATCCGCGCTACACGATCCGCCTTGCCACCGACGGCGCGGCGATCGTCGGGTTCGCCAAGATCGGCCCCGTCGCCTTTCCCGGCGACTGGCCCGACACGGCGGTCGAACTCTACCAGCTCTATGTTCGCGCCGACCAGCATGGCGCGGGCGTCGGCCCCGCGCTGATGGACTGGGCGATCGATGCCGCGCGGGCTGACGGGCGGACGGAAATGATCCTCAGCGTCTATGTCGACAATGCGCGGGCGATCCGATTCTACCAGCGCTATGGGTTCGTCGAGATCGGCCGGTATGTGTTCATGGTCGGCGAGCAGCCCGACGACGATCGTATCATGCGGCTCGTCCTGTGATGATCAATAGTGCCGCAAATGAGCACCACCCCGGCGCAGGCCGGGGCCCAATTGGAAAGGTTGGTGTAACGATGCGCCGTCCTCTGTCAGCATTGTCCCCCATTTGGGCCCCGGCCTTCGCCGGGGTGGATGTGCGGGGAGATCGTTCGGCATGACCATCGACGTCATCCGCGCCACGTCGCTCGGCGGGGTCCGCCACGGCTTTCTCGGCCGTCGCGGCGGCGTGTCGACCGGCGCTTATGCGAGCCTCAACGTCGGCATCGGCTCCGACGACGACCCCGCCGCGATCGCCGAGAACCGCCGGCGTGCGAGCGAGGCGGTGCTGCCGGGCGGCACGCTCATCGGGCTCTACCAGATCCATTCTGCTGACGTGGTCACCGTGATCGCGCCGTTCGACGACGCGCTTCGTCCCCGCGGCGACGCGCTGGTCACCAACCGACCCGGCGTGGCGCTCGGCATCCTCACCGCGGACTGCGCGCCGGTGCTGTTCGCCGATGCGGACGCCGGCGTCGTCGGCGCGGCGCATGCCGGGTGGAAGGGGGCGCTCGGCGGCGTCACCGATGCGACGATCCTCGCGATGGAGGCGATCGGTGCGCGCCGCGACCGCATCGTCGCCGCGGTCGGTCCGTGCATCGCGCGCGCGAGCTACGAGGTCGACGACGCGTTCATCCGCCGGTTCTGCGAATCAGATCCGGAGAATGAGCGCTTCTTCGCGGATGGCCGCGCGGACCATTATCAGTTCGACCTGGAGGCCTATGTCGTCAGCCGTCTCGCGGTCGCCGGGATCGGCCGGATCGAGGCGCTCGGGCTCGACACGTACACCGACCGGGAGCGCTTCTTCAGCTACCGCCGCGCGACCCATCGTGACGAACCCTCTTATGGCCGCCAGATCAGCATCATCGGGCTGTAACGGGTCCCAAATCCTGCATCGCTCGTTTAGGCTCGACAGATCGGTCCGCGCCAGACGGGCCACGCAGGAGCTTATGAATGTCCGATACCCCCGATAATGCAGGCGCCATTCCCGCCGAGACCGAAGCCGACCTGACCGGCGTCGCCGCGCGAGTCGCGCCCAAGCCAGAGGTCGAGAAGATCGGCGGACGAAAGCTGAAGCCGTCGACGCTGATGATGGGGCATGGCTATGATCCGTCGCTGTCGGAAGGCTCGCTGAAGCCGCCGATCTTCCTCACCTCGACCTTCGTCTTCCCCAACGCCGCGGCGGGCAAGCGCCATTTCGAAGGCGTCACCGGCAAGCGTCCGGGCGGCGCCGAGGGGCTTGTCTATTCGCGCTTCAACGGCCCGAACCAGGAGATTCTCGAGGATCGCCTCGGCGTGTGGGAAGAGGCCGAGGATGCGCTCGCCTTTTCGAGCGGCATGTCGGCAATCGCGACGCTGTTCCTCGCGATGGTCAAGCCGGGCGACACGATCGTCCATTCGGGGCCGCTCTATGCGGCGACCGAGACGCTGATCGGCCGCGTGCTCGGCAAGTTCGGGGTGAAGTGGCTCGACTTCCCGGCGGGTGCGACGCGCGAGGAGATCGACGCGGTGATGACCGAGGCCGCGACCGGCAACGTCGCGCTGATCTATCTCGAAAGCCCGGCGAACCCGACCAACGCGCTCGTCGACGTAGAGGCGGTCGCCGCCAGCCGCGATGCGATCTTCACGGGTGATAAGCCCCCGATCGCGATCGACAACACGTTCCTCGGGCCGCTGTGGTTCCAGCCGCTCAAGCATGGTGCGGACATCGTCGTCTATTCGCTGACCAAATATGTCGGCGGGCATTCGGATCTGGTCGCGGGCGGCGTGCTCGGGTCGAAGGAGCACATCAACACGATCCGGACGATGCGCAACACGATCGGCACGATCACCGATCCGAACACCGCCTGGATGCTGTTGCGCAGCCTCGAGACGCTCGAACTGCGGATGAGCCGTGCGGGCGAGAATGCGGCGAAAGTCTGCGCCTTCCTCCGCCACCACCCGAAGGTGGAGCGCGTCGCGTATCTCGGCTTCCTCGAAGACGAGCCCGGCATGGAGCGGCAAGCCGACATTTATCGCCGCCATTGCACCGGCGGCGGCTCGACCTTCTCGCTGTACCTCAAGGGCGGTGAGCGCGAGAGCTTCGCGTTCCTCGACGCGCTGAAGATCGCCAAGCTCGCGGTGTCGCTCGGCGGGACCGAGACGCTGGCGAGCCACCCGGCGGGCATGACGCATCTGTCGGTGCCCGATGCGCGCAAGCAGGCGCTGGGGATCACCGACAACCTCGTCCGCATCTCGATCGGCGTGGAGGATCCGGACGACCTGATCGCCGATTTCGAGCAGGCGCTGGAGACGATCTGATCCTGAAGGGCCATCTGCCGCCTCCGTGTTCTCCCGCGAAGGCGGGAGCACAGTCTGGGTCCCCGCCTTCGCGGGGAAACACGATGGGATGGGGCAGGTTTTGGGGTGAAGTCGTCCGCCCGACCGGCTAGCATCGGTCGATGCCGATCTTCACCCCTATCCCGCAGGACGATTTCGTCGCTGCGATCCACGTCCTCGCCGCCAAGCTGGCCGAGGATACCGCCTGGACCCCCGATTTCATCATCGGTATCGGCCGCGGCGGGCTCGTGCCCGCGGTGTTCCTCAGCCATGCGATCGGCCTTCCGACGCTCTCGGTCGATTATTCCAGCCAGGTGAAGGATTTCGCGCACGAACCGCTGGTTAAACTCGCCCAGCGGACGCGCGACGGCGAGCGGCTGCTGTTTCTCGACGACATCAACGATTCGGGGCGGACGATCACGCACCTGCGCGGCGCGCTCGCGGCGGCGGGTGCGGTGGACGGTGCGGTGCGGTTCGCGATGCTGATCGACAATGTGAGCTCGGCCGAGCGGATCGAGTATAGCGCGCGGACGATCGACCGGACGGTGACCAAGGACTGGTTCGTGTTCCCATGGGAGGCCGTCGCGCCGAGCGCGGCGATCGCGGAGGATGCCGCCGAAGTGCCGGAGCGGATCGCCTGACCAGACCACCGACGTCATCCTGACGAAAGTCAGGACCCAGGGTAACCGACCAGTGTCATCGTGACTTAGGAGCCTGACTTTCGTCAGGATGACGGTGGGATTGTCACGCCCCGCCTCGTCGGTGCGGGTATTGCGCGGCGCAGACGAACAAAGGGCCGGCTTCCATACGGGAAACCGGCCCTCGCCCTCGATACGCTACGCGAGGGAACTGGGAAACTGGTTGGGCCTAGACGAGCGGGACGTCGGCAAAGCCGCCGTCGGTCGGGTCAGGCGCTGCCTGCCCGCCGTCCGTGCCGGCGGCTGGTCGGCCGCTTTCGCGGCGAGCACCGGCCCGTTGCCGGGCTTACCGCCGGCAATAGCGGGGGTTGTCCGACTTATCGATCGCGTTGCCCGCCAGACCGCCACCCGCTGCGCCGAGGACCGCGCCGAGCGTCCGGTCACCACGGCCGGCGATGGTGTGACCGAGCAGGCCGCCCGCGAGCGCGCCGATGACGGTGCCGCCGGTATTGTCGCAACCGCGGCGGTTGCGCGCATTGTAGCGGCGGTCGTTGCCGCGATACTCGCGGTAGCCACGGTCGTAGCCATTGTCGCGGTAGCCACCCCGATAGCCCCCCTGATAGCCATCGTAGCCACGCTCGTAGCGCGAGCCCCAGCGCTGCGCATCGGCGGCGGCGGGAACGAGGGCGGTCGCACCCAATGCGAGGGCACTGGCGGCGAGGGTAAAAGTCTTGAACATCGTGCGTCTCCCGTTGGGGATTTCGGCGGCGGCGGTGGCCGTGCGTCCATCCTCGATGAGAGGCTTATGGGTGATTCGCATTGAGCCGAGCCTGAATGCCTCCGTTATCCGCGGTTCATGCTTCCGCGGACCGCGCGGGGCCCTATGAGGGCGCGATGCGACGCCTGATCACTGCCCTGTTCGTTTGCGTCAGCGTCTGCGCAATCGTGCCGACCTGGTCGGGCGAAGCCCGGCTCGACCTGCTTGGCGAGCGTGCGCAACTCACCGCGACCCGCGTGATGCTCGATCGCACCAATCCGCGGCACGTGCGCGTCGGTGGGCTGACCTATCTTGGTGGTTTGGCGCTCGACAGCCGCGACCCCGCGTTCGGGGGATTCTCGTCGCTCGATGTCGCGCCGGCCGCGACCGGCAATCGCTTCACGTTGCTGAGCGATGGCGGCAACATCGTCCAGTTCGACATGGGCGCCGACTGGCTCCCGCACCGGGTCGCGTTCACGAACCTGCCCGCGGGCCCCGGGATCGGCTGGGAAAAACGCGACCGTGACAGCGAATCGATGGCGATCGATCCGAAGACGGGGCAGATCTGGGTGGGGTTCGAGAACAGCAATATGATCTGGCGCTATGCGCCCGGGTTCGCGCGCTATGAGGCGCGTGCGAACCCCGATGCGATGCGGGCCTGGCCGGGGAACGGCGGCCCCGAAGCGATGACGCGGCTGCCGGATGGGCGGTTCGTGGTCATCAGCGAAGAAGCGCATGCCCGTCCGGCGGACTGGTCCGGTTCGGCGCGGACACGATTGCGCACGCGGCAGGCGCTGATCTTCTCTGGCGATCCGACGCGGTCCGGACCAGCGGAGCGCTTCGCCTACGAACCGTATGGCCGGTCAGATCCATCGGATGTCACCGCATTGCCCAACGGCGACCTGCTGGTGCTCGATCGCGCGTTCCGGCTGCCGTTTACGTTTTCCGCGCGAATCTCGCGGGTGGCTGCACGCGACGTAGCGGCCGGGCGCATCGCCCGCGGCACCCTGATCGCCACGATCGACGCGCCACTGGTTCACGATAATTTCGAGGGAATCGACACGACCGTCGAGAATGGCCAGACGATCGTCTGGCTCGTGTCCGACGACAACCAGATGGTTCTCGAGCGGACGCTGCTGCTGAAGTTCCGGCTCGATCGCTAGCCGCACAAACGCCGACGGCCCGCCCTGCGAGGTGCAGGGCGGGCCGCGGTGTTCGTCTCGACCGCCGCTCTACTGAGCGGCAACCGACAACCGTCGCTGTTAGGCGGCGACTGCCGAGGCTGCGATCTTCTTGACGACTTCGCGCTTCAGGCGGCGAACGCGGAGCGACAGCTTGTCGTCCGAGGTCTTCACCAACCAGTTGTCGAGGCCACCATTATGCTCGACGGTGCGCAGGCCGTGCGTCGAAACGCGCAGCTTGACGCCCTTTTCGAGCGAATCGGACAGCAGCGTGACGTTCTGCAGGTTCGGCAGGAACGTGCGCTTGGTCTTGTTGTTGGCGTGGGAGACGTTGTTCCCGACCATCCGGCCCTTGCCGGTCAGTTCGCAAATGCGCGACATGTGATTACCTATTCAAGTGTCGGGAGGAACCCCGGAAAGGCGCGCGGATAGCTGGCACGCCGGCTTTCGTCAACCGATTCACGTAAAACGTGTTGTGCAACCGGCAGCGCTCGGCGACGTTGTTACGCTATCGAACTGTTCAAGAAAAGGGGATGTCTTATGCGTACGCTCTTGTCGCTGGTCGCGATCGTCGTGCTGGTCGTGGTCGGCCTGATGTATTTCGGGATCATCAACATCGATCAGACCCGCCAGGGCGTGGTCCAGGCGCCGAAGTTCCAGGCCGACGTGGCCAAGGTCACGCTCGGCACCGAGAACAAGACGGTGGCGGTCCCGACGATCAACGTCGAGAAGCCTGCCAACAGCCAGGCGCCGAACTGATCTTTACCTGACGGGACGGGGCGGGCAGGGCTTTGCGCCATGTTCCCCGTCCCCGACCCCATGCGCCGCGCGCTCGACGCGGCGCGCGATGCCGCGCTGGCCGGTGAAGTTCCGGTCGGCGCGGTCATCGTGAAGGACGGCGTCATCATCGCCGTGTCGGCCAATGCGCCGCGAACCCTGTTCGATCCGACCGCGCATGCCGAGATCCAGGCGATTCGCGCGGCCGCGCTGGCCTTGGGCAGCGATCGGCTCGAAGGGTGCGACCTGTGGGTGACTCTCGAACCCTGCGCGATGTGCGCCGGCGCCATCGCGCATGCCCGGATCGCGCGGCTCTATTATGGGGCGCCCGATGCGAAGGGCGGCGCGGTCGAGCACGGACCGCGGTTCTTCGGCCAGCCTACCTGTCACCACCGGCCCGAAATCTACGCCGGCATTGCCGAGACTGAGGCGGCGGGGATCCTGCGCGCATTCTTCGGCGCGCGGCGGTAGGTCACTTGAACTCCGCCTCCCGTTCGCCCTGAGCGCAGTCGAAGGGCATGCCCCAAGCGAAGGTGCTTCGACTTCGCTCAGTACGAACGGGGGGCGTGTGATCCTCCCCCGCCAGGGGGAGGTGGCGCCGAAGGCGACGGAGGGGGAGGACACGCAACAGCGGTTTCCCCTTCCCCCTCCGTCTGGCAAGGGCCAGATACCTCCCCCTGGCGGGGGAGGATTCAGGTTACCCCTCCAGGCTTTTCGACGCCTGCTCGAACAGATCCTTCGATAGCCCCGGCGTCGCCACGATCCGCTCCAGTTCCGCGCGCATCAGCCCGGCGCGCACCGGATCGAACCGCCGCCAGCGCCCGAGCGGCGGCAGGAGCTTCGCCGCGGTCTGCGGGTTGAGCCGGTCGAGCGCGACCAGCTGGTCGGCGAGGAACCGATACCCGCTCCCATCCGCAGTATTGAACGCGCGCTGGTTCGCACCGAACGCCCCGATTAGCGATCGCGCGCGATTGGGGTTGCTCAGGCTGAAATCGGCATGCTCGGCAAGGCCTGCGACGATCGCGCCGGTATCGTCGCGCGACGACAGCGCCTGCGCCTGGAACCACTTGTCGAGCACCAGCGCGTTGTCGCAATATTGGCTGTAGAAGATGTCGAGCGCGGTGGTGCGGATTGCCGACTCGCTGCTCACCAGCGTGGTCAGCGCGCCCATCCGGTCGGTCATGTTGTCCGCCGATTCGAACTGCGCGAACGCCAGGTCGGCCGCATCCTCCGCGCCGCTCGCGGCGATATAGCCGAGCGCGACGGTGCGCAGGCGACGCAGGCCCTTGCCCTCGGGCGTATAGGCGTAGGGCTGGCCGTCGGCGCGCGCATAGGCGGTGCGCCACTGCGTCTCGAGCTGCGTGCCGAGATCGCGGCGCAGCGATTCGCGCGCGCGGAAGATCGCCTCGGGATCGACGACGAGCATCTGGTCGCCGATGAAGCTTTCGGACGGCAGCAGCACCGCCTCGGCGACGAAGGCGAGATCGAGCTCGGCATTGTCGAGCGTGTTGGCAACCGCGGCGATCACGTCTGCGTGATCGGGCCGCCCCTCCGCCGAGGCGACCAAGGTATCGAGCATCAACTGCTGCATCGCCTCGTACCGCGCGAACGGATCGTCGTCATGCGCGCTGAGGAAGGCGAGATCGGCCGCGCTGCGATTGCTCTCGACCACCACGGGGGCCGAGAAGCCGCGGTTGATCGACAGCACCGGGCGTTCGGTGATGCCGTCGAACACGACCGTCTCGAGCGTATCGTCGAACAGGATGAGCCGCTCGTCGGTCAGCGGCAGGCCCGAATCGGCACCGAACAGCCGGACGCGGAGCGGCAGCACCATCGGCGACTTCACCGGCTGGCCGGGGGTCGAGGGGACCTGCTGGGCAAGCCGCAGCATCGCGCGATCGCCGTCCGGCGACACGCCCGTTTCGTACGTCAGGTTGGCCGAGACGCGCGGCGTGCCCGCCTGCGAATACCAGAGGCGGAACTGCGTCAGGTCGACCTTGCCGCCTTCCTCCATCGACGTGACGAAATCCTCGCAGGTCGCGGCCGTCCCGTCGTAGCGATCGAAATACAGGTCGGTGCCCGCGCGGAAGCCCTGCGGGCCGAGGATCGCGGCCATCATCCGGATCAGCTCGGCGCCCTTGTTGTAGATCGTCGCGGTGTAGAAGTTCGAGATTTCCTGATAGGATTCAGGCCGGACGGGATGCGCGAGCGGCCCTGAATCCTCGGGGAACTGCGACGCGCGCAGGCCGCGGACGTCCTCGATCCGCTTGACGGCGCGCGACCCTTGGTCGGCGGAGAAGCCCTGGTCGCGGTAGACGGTGAAGCCTTCCTTCAGCGACAGCTGGAACCAGTCGCGGCAGGTGATCCGGTTGCCCGACCAGTTGTGGAAATATTCGTGCGCGACCACCGCGGCGATCGCGTCATAGTCGTAATCGGTCGCGGTATCCAGATCGGCCAGGATGTAGCGCGAATTGAAGATGTTGAGGCCCTTGTTCTCCATCGCGCCGAAGTTGAAATCGTCGACCGCGACGATGTTGAACACGTCGAGATCATATTCGCGGCCATAGGTCGTCTCGTCCCACGCCATCGCGAGTTCGAGCGCCTTGAGCGCATGGTCGGTCTTGGGCAGGTCGGCCTCACGCACCCAGATGCCGAGCGACACCTCGCGGCCCGACATCGTCGTGAAGCGGCCGCGGTTGACCGCGAGATCGCCCGCGACCAGCGCGAACAGATAGGAGGGCTTGGGGAACGGATCGTGCCACGTCGCCCAGTGGCGGCCGTCGTCGAGCTGCCCTTGCGCGACCGGATCGCCGTTCGCGAGCAGCACGGGGAAGTGCGTCCTGTCCGCGGTCATCCTGACCGAATAGACGCTGAGCACGTCGGGGCGATCGGGGAAATAGGTGATGCGGCGAAAGCCCTCCGCTTCGCACTGCGTGCAGAGATTGCCGCCCGACGCGTAGAGCCCCATCAGCTGCGTGTTGCGATCGGGCGCGATCTCGACCTGAGTCTCGACGACGTGCGCCGCGCCGGTGAGCGGGATGACCAGCTGTTCGCCGTCGATCCGCCAGTCGTTGACCGCGACGCCGTCGACCGTGACCGACAGCGGCTTCTGCCCCGCGCCGTCGAGCCGCAGCGGGCTGTCGTGATCGCCGTTGCGGGTCACCGACAGCGTTGCCGTCACCCGCGTGGTCGACGGATCGAGGTCGAAATCCAGCTTCGTCTCGGGGACCAGCCATTCGGGCGGGGCATAATCCTCGCGACGAATGACGAGCGGGTGGGCGAGACTGTTCTGGAGATCGAGCATATCCTTGCGAATATAGGGCCGCGCCGATCTATCGCCAGCCAAAGCTTGGTTCGCATTCATCCGAACATTGCACCTCCCCGGCCTCCGCCGGGGAGGTGTTTCTCGGTAGGCAACGTCTTCGCCCGGGTGACCCAAAGCTTGCGCGGGAGTTGGTGCATGCTACGTCGCTGCAACACGTTCCCTTTGCTAGGATTTTCGGATGTATCGTCCCCTTGGCGCGCTCGCGGTTCTCGCGCTTTCTACGTCGGCGCTTGCCCAGACTGCGCCTCAGACCGCGCCCGTTACGGCGCCGACCACTGCCGCGTTGAACGCAAAGCTTGCTGCCCCGCTGCCCGCGGATCAGGCGGCGATGAAGGCGCATGTGCTGTTCCTCGCCTCCGATGCGATGAAGGGGCGCGAGGCCGGGAGCCCCGAATTCGACATCGCAGCGCAATATGTCGCCGCGCAGTTCTATGCCGCGGGGCTGCGTCCGGGTGGCGACGCGGGCGGCTATCTCCAGACGGTGCCGCTGGTCAGCTACAAGGCGGCGAGCAAGGGCGATTTCGTCTGGACCGGTCGCGGCCCCGCACAGCCGCTCGTGTTCGGTGAGGACTACGTCCCCGCCGCGAACGGCGCAAAGGCCGAAACCAGCGTCTCGGCCCCGGTCGTGTTCGTCGGCTACGGCATCGACGCGCCGCAATATGGCCAGGACGATTATAAGGGCGTCGACGTGCGCGGCAAGATCGTCGCCTATTTCGGCGGCTCGCCCGCGCGGTTCGGTGGCGAGGAGCGCGCATTCTTCGGCTCGGGCGGCACCAAGGCGGCGATCGCGCAGGCCAAGGGCGCGGTCGGCGTGATCACGCTCGAAAGCCCGCGCTCGGCCAAGGTGCGGCCATTCGCCAAGCTGGCGGAGTCCTATGCGACGCCGCGGATGACGTGGGCGAACCCCGACGGCACCGGCAAGGTCGATGCGCCCCGCGCGCCGTCGCTCGGCACGGTCAGCATGGCCGGCGCGGCCAAGCTGTTCGCGGGCGCAAAAATGCCGTGGAGCCGGATCGCCAAGCAGGCCGAGGGCGACAATGCCAAGTTCATGGCGATGCCGCTGCCCGGCACGCTGACCGTCGCCACCAAGACAAGCTTCGTACCCGCCGCCAGCAGCAACGTCGTCGGCATGATCCCCGGCAGCGATCCGGTGGTCGGCAAGGAAGTCGTCGTGCTCTCGGCGCATCTCGATCACATCGGCATCACCAAGCCTGTGAAGGGCGACGCGCTCAACAACGGCGCGCTCGACAATGCGATCGGCATCGCCAGCCTGATCGAGGAGGCCAAGCGCTTCACGGCGAGCGGGCAGGCGCCCAAGCGGACGATCATGTTCCTTGCCGTCACCGGCGAGGAGAAGGGGCTGGTCGGCAGCGACTATTTCACCAACCACCCGACCGTGCCACTGACCTCGATCGTCGCGGACGTGAATCTCGACATGCCGATCCTGACCTACAAGTTCGAGGACATGGTCGTGTTCGGCGCAGAACGCTCGACGATCGGCCCGATCGTGCAGAAGGCGGTCGCGGCGATCGGCGTCGGCCTGTCGCCAGATCCGATGCCGGAGGAGGGCATCTTCGTCCGCTCCGACCATTTCCGTTTCGTCCAGAAGGGCATTCCGGCGGTGTTCCTGTGGCCAGGCCAGAAGGGGCCGGGCAAGGCCGCGGTCGCCTATTTCATGGCGAACAATTACCACAAGCCGTCGGACGACCTGTCGCAGCCGATTATGTGGGATCAGGGCGTGCGGTTCGTCGATGCGAACTACCGGATCGCGCGCGAGATCGCCGATGGCGCACAGCGGCCGGTGTGGAATGCGGGCGATTATTTCGGGACCTTGTATAAGGGGCCGATGGCACCGACCGGGACGACGAAATGAGCAGGCTGCTGATCTTCGGGCTGGGCTACACCGCCGGGCGGCTCGGCGATCGATTGGCGGCGGACGGCTGGCATGTCGTCGGCACCACGCGCGACGGTCGCGGCGACTCGATCCGGTTCGACGATACCGACGCGGTGACCGCGGAGATCGCCGCGGCGACGCACATCCTGTCGTCGGTCCCGCCCGAGCATGAGGCGGACCCCGTGCTGGGGCGCTACGGCGCGCTTTTGCTGCGGACTCGGGCGTGGGTCGGCTATCTGTCGTCGACCGGCGTGTACGGCGATGCGCGCGGCGCGTGGGTGGACGAGACCGCGCCGATCGGCGGCGGCCGGCGCAGCGCGCGGGCGGCGGCGGATGCGGACTGGCTGGCACTTGGCGCGCGGACGTTCCGGTTGCCGGGGATCTATGGCCCGGGTCGCTCGCCGCTCGACCGCGTGCGCGCGGGCAAGGCGCACCGGATCGAGCAGCCGGGGCAGGTCTTCAGCCGCGCGCATGTCGACGATATCGTCTCGGGCGTGATCGCCGGGTTCGATGCGCCGGCGGGGGCGTATAATCTCGCGGACGACGTGCCCGCGCCGCAGAACGACGTCGTGGCGTTCGCGGCGATGCTGCTGGGCATGCCCGCGCCGCCGTTCGTGACGCTCGACGAGCTGTCGGCGATGGGGCGCGGATTCTATAACGAGAACCGGCGCGTGGCGAACGGCAAGGCCAAGCGCGTGCTCGGCTGGACGCCCGCCTGGCCCGATTACCGCGCCGGCCTGCGTGCGCTGAGTGCGATGACCAGCCCGATGCCCGACAGCACCGCACCGGCGACCGCCAGCGTCGACCAGTGATAGCGCTCGAACAGAGTCGATAGCAGCATCGCGATCACCGGCACGATCACGCCTGAATAAGCCGCCTTGGCCGGGCCGATCGCGCGGATGACGTTGAAATAGAGCGGGAAGGCGAGCGCCGACGCGAACACGCCGAGGTACAGGATGCCCGCGACATAGCCGAAGCGGGCCTCGAACACCGGCGGCCCGGTGGTGATCCACGCGAACGCCGCATCGAGGCACGCGCCGATCAGCATCGCGATCGCGAGCACGGGCGCCATCGGATAGCGTTTGGCGAACGCGCTGCCCTGGATGACGTTCGCGACCGAGGCGGCCATCACGCCGCACAGCGTCAGCACGATGCCGATCGTCGCCGAGCGCGGCCCATGCGGATCGACCCGCGCCTCGTTGACGAACAGCAACGCGACTCCCGCCATCGCCACCGCGCAGCCGAGCATCAGCTGTCGCCCGAGGCGTTGCTTGAGGAAGATGCGGCCGAAGATCGCGTTGGGGACGAGCAGGAGGGCGAACACCACCGCGACCAGCCCCGAGGTGACATAATGCTCGGCGCGGTAGACGAAGTTGAAGTTGAACGTGAACAGCGCGACGCCGATGACGGCGGCGAACGCGTAGCCGCGCGCGTCGAACCGGAAGCTCTCGCGCTTGATGCTCGCATAGATCGCCATCGCGATGCCGGCGACGAGGAAGCGGTAGCTGATCGACCAGCTCGGCGGCACCACCGCGATCTGGTCGCGGATGACGAGCCAGGTCGAGCCCCAGATCAGCGTGACGATGCCGAACGGGATCAGCACCGCCGCGCGGGTCGACTGGATCGGGGGTAGCGGCGGGGCGGGGGTCATAACTCCCGGATCGCGTCGGCGAGCAGGCCGACCGCGTCCGCCGGGCTGTCCCAGGCGGTGACGAGGCGGATCTCGCCCGCCGCCCAGTCGTAGAAGTCGAAGCCGCGCGCGCGCAGGGCTGCGGCTTCCTCTGGCGTGGCGCGCAAGAAGACTTCGTTCGCCTCGACGGGGTGGACGAGGCGGTCGCCGGCTGCGGCGGCGAGCGTGGCGGCGGCGTCGTTCGCAGCGCTGGCGGTGGCGAGCCAGAGATCGTCGTCGAGCATCGCCAGGATCTGTGCCGCGAGATAGCGCCCCTTCGACAGCAGCAGGCCCGCGCGCTTGCGGCGGTATTGCGTGACGGCGGCGAGGTCGGGCTTGAAGAAGACCAGCGCCTCCGCGCTCATCGCGCCGTTCTTGACGAAGCCGAAGCTGAGCGCGTCGACGCCGGCGCGCCACGTCATGTCGGCGGGCGAGCAGCCGACCCGCGCCATCGCATTGGCGAACCGCGCGCCGTCCATGTGGAAGCCGAGCCCGCGCTCCTTTGCCAGCGCGCCGATCGCGGCGACCTCGTGCGGCTGGTAGACGCGGCCATATTCGGTGGCGTTGGTGATCGAGATTGCGTGCGGCTGGACGCGGTGGACGTCGTCGGGGATCGCATCGAGGACAGTCCGGATCGTCTCGGGCGTCAGCTTCGCGCCGATGCCGTCGGCGAGGAAGAGCTTCGCGCCGTGGGTGTAGAATTCGGGTGCGCCGCCCTCGTCGTTCTGGATGTGCGCGTCGCGGTGGCAGACGATCCCGCCATGCGGGGGGCAGAGCGCGGCGAGCGCGAGGCAGTTGGCCGCGGTGCCGGTCGGGACCCAGAGCACCGCGACCTCAGCTTCAAACAGCGCGGAGAGGCGGCCATCGAGCTTCTGGCTCCACGCATCGCCGGCATAGGCGGTGTCGAGCGTGTCGGCGGCGGCCATCGCGGCCATAACTTGGGGATGGATCGTGGCGGCGTTGTCGGAGAAAAAGCGCATGGGGAGGACATGCTGCGATGCAGTGATGGCGTCAACGGGGAGGCTGCGTGCCGCGGTGCGATCCGAGCGTCCCCTCCACCCCGGCGAAGGCCGGGGCCCAACTGGGGGCGGTAGGTAACGAAGGACTGCGAGCCGTTACTGCAACCTTTCCACTTGGACCCCGGCCTCCGCCGGGGTGGTGGTGTTTGCGGAACTACTGCTCCCCGTCATACCCCTGCTCGTCCTCGGGCGGGCGGCGATCGTCGCGGGGCGGCGGGCCCTGCTCGCGGTCGCGGCGCGAGGGGCCGACCGAGATCGTACCGTCCTCGCCCATCTTCAGGTTGAAGCCCATCCCTTCGATCTCGCCGCCCAGCGGCAACACGGAGTTGTCTTCCTCGTCCGCCGGCAGCGCGTCCGGATCGACCTCCTCGACCGCGGGTGGCGGCGCGACGACGGGCGCGATGCCCAGCGCGGACTGCATGAAGTCGCGCCAGATCCGCGCCGGGATGCCGCCACCCGACAGCCCGGGGTTCGAGCTGTTGTCGTCGTTGCCGACCCACACGCCGACCACGAGGTCGCGCGCGAAGCCGACGAACAGCGCGTCCTTGTTGTCCGAGGTCGTGCCGGTTTTGCCGAACGCATCGACCGTCAGGTTCGCCTGCCGCCCGGTGCCGTTCCGGATCGATGCGGCGAGCAGATCGAGCATCTCGTCATGGATCTTCGACGGGATCTCGGTCGCGCCGCCGGTCAGCGACTGGTACCAGCCCTTCTCGCGCACGTCGGCGAGGCCGCGCGGCTGCACCGGATATTGCTCGCGCGCGATCGCGGCATAGGCGGCGGTCAGTTCGAGCAGCGACACGGTCGAGGTGCCGAGGCCGATCGTCGCCTCGCTCGGGATCGGCGTCGAGATGCCGAGATCGCGCGCCGCCTTGATCACCGCCTTGACGCCGACCTGCTGCGTCAGCCGCGCCGCCGCGACGTTGGACGAGCGCGCAAACGCCTGGCGCAGCGTGATCGTCCCCTGATAACGGCCGTCGCTGTTCTTGGGCGTCCAGTCGCCGATCGTCACCGGGCGGTCCTCGATCGTCGAATCGGGCGTCAGGCCCGAACGCATCGCCGCCAGATAGACGAACAGCTTGAAGGTCGAGCCGGGCTGGCGCCGCGCCTGCGTCGCGCGGTTGAACGGGCTCTTGCGGTAGTCCTTGCCGCCGATCATCGCGACGACTCGGCCATCCGGGCGCATCGCCACAAGCGCGACCTGCGCCTGCCGCAGCCCCGCGCGTGCGACGGTACGCTCCGCCGCGCGCTGCAATCTCGGATCGAGCGTGGTCTGGACGGTCGCCTCGGTCTTGATCTCGCCCGCCTGGTCGCGCGCCTCGGGGAGGATCCAGTCGGCGAAATAGGTGCCGTTGGGCAGTTGCGACGGGCGGCTGCCGAGCACGCGCTGCGGCCGGACGGCGTCGCCCTCCGCCTTCGTGAGGAAGCCCGCATCGACCATCGCACCGACCACGACGGCTTCGCGCTTGCGCGCGCCTTCGAGATTCGAGGTGGGGGCGAGACGCGACGGTGCCTTGACGAGACCCGCCAGCATTGCCGCCTGGCCGACGTTGAGCTTGTCGGGGGTGCGGCCGAAATAATGCTTGGCCGCCGCGCTGATCCCGTAGGTGTTGTCGCCGAAATAGACGTTCGACAGGTAGCGCGAGAGAATCTCGTCCTTCGACAGCCATGCCTCGAGCCAGAACGCGATCATCGCCTCGCGGATTTTGCGCGTCGCGGTGCGGTCCGAATCGAGGAACGCGTTCTTCGCGAGCTGTTGCGTGATCGTCGAGCCGCCCTGGCGCACGCCGCCCGAGCCCATGTTCGCCCACGCCGCGCGCGCGATACCGCGCGGATCGACGCCCCAGTGCGAGTAGAATCGCCGATCCTCGATCGCGAGGAACGCCTGCGTCACGTGCGGCGGCAGCTTGGCCGCATCGACCGACTTGCCGATGATCGCGCCGCGCCGCGCGATCGGCGTGCCGTCGTCCGCGGTGAGCGTGATCGAGGGCGGCGTCGGCGGCTGGAGCGATTTCGACAGCGGCGCGGTGATCGCCAGCCAGATGATCGCGATCACCAGCAGGATGATGCCGATGCCGAGCCCGCGCAGGATCCACCGGCCGATCGGACGCTTGCGGCGGGGGGCGGCATAGGGCGGCGGCGCGTCGCGATCGTCATACGGCTCGAACGCGTCACCATCGCGCTCGCGCTCGTATTTCTGGCGGAGGCGTTCGCGTTCGGTGCTCAGCCGTTCGCGTTCATAGGCATAGGGCTCTCGGTCACCCTGCGAGCCGGCGCTGGAACGGTTGGTATCGAAGGGATCGGGGCGCATCGGTCGTTCCAGCGGGTCGGCCAAGCGGCGGACATCAAGTGTATTAGCGTTCTACGACAGTTCGGGCAAGACTGTGCCCACGTCCGGCGTATGGCCATGCTTAACGTGTACGGGGGCTTAGCGACAGCGTCCGCGAGCCGGAACGGCGCGAAGGCCTGTTGTCATCGCGCGGCGAAACGGGGAAGAGCATGTCGATGACGTTCGAACAGGATGAAACCGTGGCCGCTTCCGAGACTTTCCCGCTGGTCGTTGGCATCGGTGGCACGATCGGCGGCGTGTCGTCGACCGAGCGCGCGCTCCGGATCGCGCTCGATGCGGTCGAAAAGCAGGGCTATCGCACGCAGATGTTCGGTGGCGCCGACATGGCGCGGCTGCCGCTCTACGATCCCAAGGCGACGACGCGGACTGCGGACGAGCGAGCATTCGTCGAGGCCGTGCGCGGAGCATCCGCGGTGATCATCGCCAGCCCAGGCTATCACGGCAGCATCTCGGGCGTGGTGAAAAACGCGCTCGACCTGCTCGAGGAAACCGCGCGCGACGGGCGGCCGTATCTGGCCGACATGCCGGTCGGGCTGATCGCCACCGCCTATGGCTGGCAGGCGACGGGCAGCACGATCGCGGCGCTCCGCTCGATCGTCCACGCGCTGCGCGGCTGGCCGACCCCGTTTGCGGCGGCAATCAACACGCAGGTCACGAAGTTCGACGACGAGGGCGGGGCAAACGACCCCGCGGTGATCGAGCAGTTGCGACTGGTCGGCCACCAGGTCGCCCGGTTCGCGCCGCTGTCCGAGCCGGCGAACTAACAGGGCCGCACTCTTCCCCGTTCCTGAGCGAAGTCGAAGGATGTGCCCCAAGCGCGGGTGCTTCGACTTCGCTCAGCACGAACGGAATTTTGCGCGGTGGATGCGACGTCCGTCGTGTCGGCGAACGCGTCGGTGAGTCCTACAATCCTCCCCCGCCAGGGGGAGGTGGCAGGCGTCAGCCTGACGGAGGGGGTGGGAAGGGCA
>NZ_LMLD01000011.1:389075-464220 GCF_001421825.1 Sphingomonas sp. Leaf38
CGTGTCCTCCCCCTCCGTCGCATGCGGCGCCACCTCCCCCTGGCGGGGGAGGATCGGGTTGAGCGTCTCTACCGGACCGCGGCGCGCAGCGTGGCGCGGACGCCGGTGTGGGTCGGGTCGTATTCGACGATCGTCTGCAGGCTCTGCGCCATCGCGCGGATCAGTTTCGTGCCTAGACCTGTCCCGCGCGGCACCGCGTCTTCCGGAATGCCGCAGCCATCGTCCTCGACCGCAAGCAGGACGATGTCGTCGTCGATCCGGCGCAGCACGACGCGGACTTCGCCGCCGCTGGTGGGATAGGCATATTTGCACGCGTTGGTGACGAGTTCGGTGACGATCACGCCGAGCGACACCGCGCGGTCGGTCGGCAGCCGGATCGGCTCGGCGACCAGAGTCAGCGCGCGCGGGAGCGCGTCGGTCGACCAGGTCTCGGCGAGTTCGTCGACCAGCGCGCCGAGATATTCCTGCATGTCGACATTCTCGACATCGTTGCTCGTGTAGAGCCGCCGGTGGACCTGCGCGATCGCCTGGATGCGGCGCTGCGTATCCTCCAGCGCCTCGCGCGCGGACGGGTCGGTAAGCGCGGTCGCCTGCAGGCGGACCATCGCCGAGACGAGCTGCAGCGAGTTGGCGACGCGGTGGTTCACCTCGCCGAGCAGCGCCTCGAGCCGCGCGTTGCTGGCGCGCAGATCGGCTTCGACGGACGTCTTCTCCTGTTCGAGCAGCGCGCGCGCGCGCACCTGTGCGAACGAGGCGTCGAGCAGGTCGAAGAAATCCTCGCCCACCGTCTTCACGACATAGTCCGCCGCGCCCGCCTTCAGCGCGGCGACCGCGATGCGGCCTTCCTCGGACCCCGTGACGTACACGACCGGGGGCGGATCGGGCAGCCGGCGCAGCGCCTCGAGCGTTTCGAGCCCGTCCATGCCGGGCATGTAGTGATCGACCGCGATCAGGTCGAACCGCTCGGCCGCCGCCTTGACCACGCCTTCCGCGCCGGTCTCGGCGACGGTCATGCGGTAGCCGCGGCGTTCGAGCGCACGCGCCGCCAGCCGCCGGATCCCGGCGTCGTCGTCGATGTAGAGGACGCTCGGCCCGCTCACTCGGCGTCGGGAACCTGGATCACCGACAGGAACAGCCCGAGCTGGCGGATCGCCTGCGCGAAGCTCTCATAGTTGACCGGCTTGGTGATGTAGACGTTGCAGCCCAGATCGTAGCAGCGCTCGATCTCGATCTTGTCGTCGGTGGTCGTCAGCACGACGACGGGCGTGCGGCGCAGCGGGCTGTTCTCCGCCTTGATCCGCGCGAGGATGTCGGTCCCGCTCATGTCGGGCAGGTTGAGATCGAGCAGGATCATCGCCGGGCCGCTCTTGGCGGGCCCGTCGACCGCATTGAACAGGAAGTCGAGCGCGCTCGTGCCGTCGGTGAAGTGCTTGATGTCGTTCAGGATGCCTGCGCGACGGATGTTCTTCTCGATCAGCCGGGCATGGCCTTCGTCGTCCTCGATCATGACGATCCCGACGGTCTGGTGCTGGTTCATGGCGTGCTATCCTGAATCGTCATGGCGCTGGGAAGGTTGAGGCGGAAGGTGGCGCCGTCGCCGAGCGTCGACTGCACGTCGATCGTGCCGCCCAGACGATAGGCCAGCGCGCGGACATGCGCGAGGCCTATCCCTTCGCCGGGCTGATCCTGCGGCCCCGAGCGGCGGAACAGGTCGAACACGCGCTGATGATCGCGCACATCGATACCGCGGCCATTGTCGATCACCGACAGGATGACGCGGCTGCGCTCGTTGTGGCCGCACACGACGATCTCGCCGGGACGGCCGGGCTTCAGATATTTGGTCGCGTTCTCGATCAGGTTCGACAGGATCTGTTCGAGCGCCAGCCGATCGGTGACGACCGCGGGCATCGGCCGCTCGACGCGGACGACCGCACCGCGATCGTCGACGATGTGCTGCATCGAGCCGATGATCGTGTCGACCAATTGCGCGGGGTCGATATGCTCGGGCGCGATCGTCCGACGCCCCTCGCGCGACAGCTTGAGGATGGCGTTGATCAGCCGGTCCATCTTCTGCGTCGAGGTGCGGATGAAGCCGATCGCCTCGGGCAGGTCCTCGCGCGCGGCCAGCATGGCGTCCTGCGTCAGGATATGCGGCGCTTCGGCCTCGACACGATCGATCAACTCGGCGAGCGGTCCGGCGGCGGTGGCGAGTTCGGCAGTGAAGCCCATGACGTTTACGAGCGGCGAGCGCAGATCGTGGCTGACGATATAGGCGAAGCGCTGAATTTCCTCGTTCGCGCGGCTGAGATCGGCGGTGCGAGTCGCGACCTGATCCTCGAGCGTCTCGTTCAGATCGCGCAGGCTGTCGCGCGAGCCGGCCAGATCGGTGGTGTAGCGGCGGATCACGAGGATCGCGAGGATCGCGACGATCAGGAGCAGTGCGGCGGCGAGCCCGGCCACCGAGAGGAACAGCGCGCTGCTGGTCTGCTGGCGGCCGGTGCGGATCGCGAGCAGGCGGACCTCGTCGGCGGCCATCGCCTGGAGCCGGTAACGGATGCTGCGCATCAGCGGCACGCTGGCGTCGACCGCGAACCGGCGCTGCGCCTCGGCGATCCGGCCCGATGCGACCAGCGCCACCGATTCGGTTCGCAGCGCGCGCAACTGGACGAAGCTTGCCTCGATCCGGTCTATCCGGGCGATCTGCGCGGCATTGTCGCGCGTGAGATGGCGGATCGTGCGGATCGACGGGACGATATTGCCCGCGGTCCGCGCATAGGCGGTCGCGAACAACGGCTTGCCCGCGAGCATATAGCCGCGCCGTGCGGTCTCGGATTGCTCCATCTCGATCTGGAGTGTCGCGATCGCCTGGCGGACGTCCTGCGTGTGGAGGATATCGGCGGTGTAGGTGCGGTTGCGGACCGTGATCCAGCCGATCGCGACCGCGGCGGCGGCGAGCGCGATGAAACCGAGCGTCATGAACGCGACGAGCCAGCGAGCGACACGCCCCTCGGACGAAGGCAATTGCAGGCGTACGCTGACCATAGGGTGCCGATCTACGGTAAGGCCGGTCGTTACGCCAGCGATACTGCCCTGACGCAGAGCAAGGGTGGTGACACCCACCATTCTACCCCTGGCGGGGCAGGACAGGCAGCTACAGCAACAGGTCCTGCGCGCTGGCCTTGCCGACGCGGCCGCCACCGCTGCGGCGGTCCATCTCGTGGTTGGCGGTGAAGCGGATATCGGGATCGCGGTCGGTCATGAACGCCATCAGCGTCTCGTGATCGAGCTCGGACCATTCCTTGCCGCGATCGGGGCCATAGCGGACGCGCGGGATCAGCCCCGGATCGCGCGACCATTCGAGCAGCTGCGCCAGACTTGCCTCGTTGAGCATGTCGCGCAGATGGAACGCGGTGACATACGCGTCGGGAAAAGCCCGGTGCGCGGGCAGGCCGCGTTCGTGCTCCATGCCGTGGGGTTTGCGCCAGTAGCGCAGCACCTGGTTCGAGAAGCTCGGGCTGTCGGGCCATAGCCGCAGCGCGCATTTCCACGTGCAGATCCACTCGGCGTCGCGGGTCAGCGCGGGGGTGCAGAATTTCTGCTCGAAATCGGCGCGGTGCGCGGCGAGCGCGAGGCGGCGCGGCCACGGATCGAGCACCTGGCGCGCGCAGTCGTGCCACCACGGCGCGTCGGCGACATGCTCGTCGAGGATATGGTGGATCGCCTGCGTGATCGGCGGGATCAGCCGGCCGGGATTGACGAGCAGGCTGCCGCCTTCGCCGTAAATCTCCCAGCGGCCATCCTCGCCGAGCGCGACGTCCTGCCAGCCGATCTCGCAGACGCCGTGCGCGGGCGGGGCCGAGCCGGTGGTCTCCAGGTCGACGACCCGGATCATCTGCGGTTGCTGCTTGGGCTTGGGATAGGGGGGCGCCATGCCCGCCATGTGGGGACAAAAGCGCGCTTAATCCAGCGCGTATGTATCCTCGACGTCGAGTTCGCGGACGCCGCGACGCTGGCGGGCGCAGTCGACGAGCGTGCGCAGGCCCTCGCGGCGATCGCGCGCCATCGGGATGTCGCGGAGCGTGAATTCGCCGCCGTTCGTGGTGCGGTCGCTCGAGGTGAGCGTGATCGTGCCGATGTCGGTCATCTGGTTGAGCAGCGAATAGCCGAGCCGGACGTCCTTGATCCGGTAGAGCTCGACCTCGTCGATCGTCTTGAACAGGATGCCGCGTTTGATGATCAGCCGCTGGTCGGTGATCTCGTACGCCGCGCTGCGGTTCCTGAGCCAGCGGACGCCGATCAGGACGAAGCCGATTCCGACCAGGCAGGTGACCAGCGTTCCCCAGCCGGCAAAGCTGCCGAGCAGCCAGCGGCGCGTGCTGGACCGGAATTCATCGACTGGGCGCTCCACGGGAGACTCCTTGGGGGTGGTGGCCGAACGGTAGGCGAGGGGGATGGCGTGTCAATCATGTGTCGTCGCCGCCTCAAGTCCTGCGAACATCCCCCGCATTGTCGTCATACCCGCGTTGTCGTCATCCCCGCGAAGGCGGGGATCCATATTCCCCGGACGATTGCGATTCTGTGGCGAGGCCAGCTATTATGGGTTCCCGCCTCCGCGGGAATGACGAGGAGACTGCACGTCACGGCGCACCGCGGGGTGTCCGTCCGGTTCTGCGGCACCCCATCCAACTGCACCCCCCCGGCGAAGGCCGGGGTCCAATTGGGTGACGTTGCTAACCGATGTCGGCGCTTCGTTAATTCCACCGTTCCACTTGGGCCCCGGCCTTCGCCGGGGTGGCGTTCTAGGTGGGCCGCCCGGTGCGGATCACACCACTCGCCGCCAGCTGCGCATCGACCTCGGCCAGCAACGCCGCGAGCGCCGCCTGATCCTTCGCCTCCGCCCGGACGGTCAGCATCGCCTGCGTGTTCGACGCACGCAGCAGCCACCAGCCGTCGGCGGTCGTCACGCGCGCACCATCGGTGAGGATCACGTCCGCGCCTTCGGCCTCCAGTCGCGCGATCACCGCGTCGACGACGACGAATTTCCGCGCGTCCTCGACCGGGAAGCGCAGGTCGGGCGTCGCCACCAGCGCGGGCATAGCGTCGCACAGCGCGGTCAGCGAACGGCCGGACAGGTGTACCGCGCGGATCAGCCGTACCGCGGCGTAATGCGCGTCGTCGAAGCCGTAATAGTCGCCCGCGAAGAACAGGTGACCGCTCAGTTCTCCCCCGAGCGGCGCACCCGTGCGCGCCATCGCCTGCTTCATCAGGCTGTGCCCGGTCGCCGCCATGACCGGCTCTCCGCCCAGCTCTACGATCCGGTCGAACAGCGCCTGGCTCGACTTCACGTCGGCGACGATCGGTGCGCCGGGATGGTCGCGGAGTGCAGGTTCGACCAGAATGGAGAGAATCTGATCGCCCCAGATCACGCGTCCCCGCCCGTCGACCGCGCCGATCCGATCGCCGTCGCCGTCGAAGGCCAGTCCGAAATCGAGATTCTTCGCCGCGACCAGCCGTTTGAGATCGGCAAGGTTGGCTTCTTCGGTAGGATCGGGATGATGGTTTGGAAAATTGCCGTCGACATCGGCGAAGATCACATGATGCTCACCCGGCAGCAGCTCGACGAGCTTCTCGATCACCGGGCCGGCGGCGCCGTTGCCGGTGTCCCAGCCGATCCGGTACGCGCCCCCCGCAAAGCCCGCCATCAACCGACCGACATAGGCGTCGAGCACGTCCGCGGTCGTGACCTCGCCCGCGCCTTCGCTCCAGGCGCCCGAGGCGGCGAGCGTCGCGAGGTCCTGGATGGCGTCGCCGAAAAATGGCGCGTGCGCGTGCACCATCTTGAAGCCGTTATACTCGGGGGGATTGTGGCTGCCGGTTACCTGGATGCCGCCATCCACCTCTAGCGTGGCCTCGGCGTAATAGAGCATCGGCGAGGTGCTGAGGCCGATGCGGACGACGTCGACGCCCCCGGCTGTCAGGCCGGAAACGAGTGCGGCTTCGAGTTCGGGGGAGGACAGGCGGCCGTCATAGCCGACGACGACGCGCGTGCCGCCGGCCTCGCGGATACGGGTGGCGAAGCCGCGGCCGATCGCGACGGCGTCGGCGGGGCCGAGCGCGGTGCCCACGATCCCGCGGATGTCGTATTCGCGGAGCGAGGTCGGATCGAACTGATGGGTCATGGGCTCTCTCCGATTACGTCTCACTGCTGTGCCCCCGCGAAAGCGGGGGTCCAGGAGCCAAGAGCGATAGCGTTTTGCGACCTTGGGCTCCTGCGTTCGCAGGAGAACGGGTTAGCGCGCGCGCTTTAGCAGCAGGTCGCGCGCGGCGTTCACCCGGCGGGTCAGGTCGGTCGAGCCGCCACGGTCCGGATGCACCGAGGCGATCAGCCGCCGGTGCGCGCTGCGGATCGCGTCCACGTCTGCGGTGCGGTCGAGGCCGAGGATCGAACGCGCCTCGGTTTCGTCCGCCACCACGGCCCGTTCAGATTTGGACGTCGGCTTGGGCCGTAGATAATGCCAGGCCAGCCAGATGAAGACGGCGGCGACGATCCACTTCACGCAGCGACGCCGGGCATCGACGGCTGCTCCCCGACGACCTCGGGCAGCTGCAGCGCCGCCATCATCTCGCGCAGTTCCTGGCGGGCGGCGACGTGGGCGAGGCCCATGCTGCCAAACGCCTTCGCATCGATCATCGTCAGCCCGGCGGGGAACATCTCGCGGTAGATGACGCGCTCGCCGAGCCCCGGGATGATCCGGAAGCCGACGCGCTTGGCCAGTTGCGCCAGCGCATCCGACACGCGGCGCATGTTGCGCGCTTCGATATGCTGGAGGCGGTTGCGCAGCACGACCCAGTCGATCGTCGTGCCATCGGCGCGCGCGCGCTGCTTGCGCGCATCCCAGATGAGCTCGGAATAGAAGCTGGGGCGGGTGACGTGATACGTCTCGGGATCGACCTGTCCGATCAGGTCGAAGTCGACGAAGCTGTCGTTCATCGGCGTGACGAGCGTGTTCGACAGCGCCGCCGCGGTGCGCGCGAACGGATCGTCGCGGCCGGGGGTGTCGACGATCAGGAAGTCCGAGCCCTCGCACAGGGAATGCCAGAGATCCTCGAACTGGTCCTCGCTCTGTTGCGACAGCGTCGCGTGGCGCGGCATCGGCAGCACCGAGCCGTTGCGCTTCATCGTTTCGGCGCGGTTGTCGAGATAGCGGCCGACGGTGCGCTGGCGATGGTCGAGATCGAGACACGCGACGCGCGCGCCCTTGGCGGCGAGCGCGATCGCGACATGGACCGCGGTCGTCGACTTGCCCGTCCCGCCCTTTTCGTTGGCAAACACGATCACGTGCGTCGACGCTGCCGCTGGCAGAGGGGCGGCAACAGGCGTAGAAGCGGGGGTCTGTTCGGGGCCCGTGGCCAACGCGCGTTTCCTTATTGATCGTAACTGTCACCCTTCATAGAAGCCGCGACCGCACTTATCGAGTAGGAGTTTCACGTGGACATCGTCCGGGACCTGAATGCGTTGCGCGACAGCGTCGCCGCCTTTCGTGCGGGCGGCCAGCGTGTCGCGCTCGTCCCGACGATGGGGGCGCTCCACGCGGGCCATGTCGCGCTGATCGAGGCGGCGAAGCGGCCCGGGACGAAAGTGGTCGCGTCGATCTTCGTGAACCCCAAGCAGTTTGGGGCGAACGAGGATCTGTCGCGCTATCCGCGGCGCGAGATGGCCGATATCCGGATGCTCACCGAGGCCGGATGCGACCTGCTCTGGCTGCCGTCGGTCGAGGCGATGTATCCCGACGGGTTCGCGACGACGGTTCGCGTCTCGGGTGTCAGCGACGGATTCGACGGTACCGCGCGCCCCGGCCATTTCGACGGCGTCGCGACGGTCGTGTCGAAGCTGTTCAACCAGGTCGGCCCCGACGCGGCATATTTTGGTGAAAAGGATTACCAGCAGCTCGCGGTCGTCCGGCGGTTCGTCGCCGATCTCGACTTCGCGATCGACATCGTCGGCGTGCCGACGCAGCGCGACGATGACGGCTTGGCGATGTCGTCGCGCAACATCTATCTCGATGACGAGCAGCGCAAACAGGCGGTGGCCCTGCCGCGCGCGCTGGGTGTGGCCGCTCGAGCGATCGCGAAGGGCGAGGACGTCGAGTCGGTGCTCGACGATGCGCGGACGACGCTCGTCGGCGCGGGGTTCACGATCGATTACGTCGCGCTGGCGGATGCCGAGACGCTGGCGGATAACCCCGCCGCCGATCGTCCGCGGCGGTTGCTCGCGGCGGCGCGGATGGGCGCCACGCGGTTGATCGATAACATCGCGATAGAGTTGTAAAGAACGCCTGTTAACCCATTAACCATTTCGTAGCCCGAATCACGGCAGTCTATCCTCAAGAACATTGGGGGCAAGACCATGGGCATCAGTCTGAAGAACGCGAATAGTACGATCCAACGCCGTCTGGCCGATGCCGCGCGCGGCGACGGTCGGGCGTGCTACGAACTCGGGATGGTGTATTCGACGGGAACGTCGGGCGTCGTCCTCGACCTGATCGAGGCGCACAAGTGGTTCAACCTCGCGGCGGTGTCGGGGAACGTCGCCGCGCAGGAATGCCGCGCGGAAATCGCCGAGGACATGACGCCGCGCGAAATCTCGGTGGCGCAGCGCGCCGCACGGGACTGGATGCAGCTGACGCAACGCCGCGCGGCGTAAGCTGAAGGCTCCCCTTCCGCTTGCGGGAGGGGTTGGGGGAGGGGATCACCGCGAACGTCGCGTTCGTGGGGTATTTCGATCCCTCCCCTAGCCCCTCCCGCAAGCGGGAGGGGAATTAGGCTTCCTCTTTCTTCTTTGGCGCGGCTTTCTTGGCGGGGGCCTTTTTCGCCGGAGCCTTCTTTGCAGGAGCCTTCGCCTCGGCCGCAGCCGCCTTCGCCGGGGCCTTCTTCGCCGCAGGCTTCTTGGCCGGCGCCTTCTTCTTCTTCGTCGCCGGCGCCGCCGCCGCGCGCGCGTCGATCAGCGACGCGGCTTCTTCCAGCGTCAGCTGGTCCTTCTCGATCGACTTTGGCAACGTCGCGTTGGTCGTGCCGTCGGTGACGTACGCCCCGTAGCGCCCCTCCATCAGCTTGATCTCCGCCTCGGTCCGCGGATGGTTGCCCAGCACCTTCAGCGGCGCCTGCGCGCCACGCGCGGTGCGTCCGCCGCCGGCCGCCGCTTCGGCGAGCTTCACCACGGCGGCGTTCATCCCCGTCTCGAACACGTCGGCGGTCGAGGTCAGCCGCGCATATTTGCCCGCATGCTTCAAATACGGACCATAGCGCCCGATCGCCGCGGTGATCGGCTCGCCGGTTTCGGGATGCGTGCCGACGGTGCGTGGCAGCGACAGCAGTTTGAGCGCCCATTCGAGATCGAGCTCGCCGATATCCTTCGGGATCGACGCCATCTTCCGCGTCTCGCCCTCGCCGATCTGGATATAGGGGCCGAAGCGTCCCGACTTGCGCTCGACCGGCAGGTTGGTGTCCGGATCGACGCCAAGCGTCGACGGGCCGGTATCGGCTTCCGCCTCGCCGCCGGGTTGCGCGAACCGGCGCGTGTACTTGCACTCGGGATAGTTCGAGCACGCGATGAACGCGCCGAACTTGCCGCCGCGCAGCGCGAGCTGGCCCTCGCCGCAATTCGGGCAGAGGCGCGGATCGCCGCCGTCCGCCTTGGCGGGGAAGAGGTAGGGCGCGAGGAAGGTGTCGAGCTCGGCGGTGATCGCGCTGGGCTGCTGTTCCATCACCTCGTTGGTGCGCGGCTTGAAATCGCGCCAGAACGCGTCGAGCACCGACTGCCACTGCGCGCGGCCGCCCGAGACGTCGTCGAGTTCCTCCTCGAGCTCGGCGGTATAGTCGTAACCGACATATTTCTCGAAGAAGCGTTCGAGGAACGCCGTCACCAGCCGCCCGCTCTCCTCGGCGAAGAAGCGGTTCTTCTCGATCCGGACGTAGGCGCGGTCCTTCAGCGTCTTGATGATCGACGCGTAGGTGGACGGGCGGCCGATGCCGAGCTCCTCCATCCGCTTGACGAGGCTGGCTTCCGAGAAGCGCGGCGGCGGCTGCGTGAAGTGCTGCTCGGCGTCGACCTTCTTCTTGGCGGGGGCATCGCCCTCCTTCATCCGCGGCAGGCGGCGGGCGTCCTCGTCGGCGGAGTCGTCCGACCCTTCCTCGTACAGCGCGAGATAGCCGGGGAAGAGCACGACCTGACCGGTGGCGCGCAGGATGTTGCGCCCCGTACCGTCGGCCATCTCGACCGTGGTGCGCTCCATCCGTGCCGACGCCATCTGACTGGCGAGCGCGCGCTTGAAGATCAGGTCGTAGAGGCGCGCATGATCGCCGCCGCCGGCCTTGTCCTTGCCGAAATCGGTCGGGCGGATCGCCTCATGCGCTTCCTGCGCATTCTTCGCCTTCGACTGGTACTGGCGCGGCTTGTCGGGGACGTAGCTCGCGTCGAAGCGGTTCGCGACCGCGAGGCGTGCGGCGCTGATCGCGCTGCCGTCCATCTGGACGCCGTCGGTACGCATATAGGTGATCGCGCCGTCCTCGTAGAGGCCTTGCGCGATCCGCATCGTGTGATCGGCGGAGAAGCCGAGCTTCCGCGATGCCTCCTGCTGCAAGGTCGAGGTGGTGAACGGCGGCGGCGGGTTGCGCGTGGCGGGCTTGGTCTCGACCGTCTGGACCGAGAAATTGCCGTCGAGCACCGCCTGCTTGGCGCGCAGCGCGTCGCCTTCGTTGCCGATCGACAGGCGGTCGAGCTTGTTGCCCTCGAACTGAGTCAGCCGCGCCTGGAACGCGGTGCCGTCATGCTCCATCTCGGCCGTCACCGACCAATATTCCTGCGGCTTGAACACGTCGATCTCGCGCTCGCGCTGGACGATCAGGCGCAGCGAGACGGACTGCACGCGGCCGGCGGACTTGGCGCCGGGCAGCTTGCGCCACAGCACCGGCGAGAGCGTGAAGCCGACGAGGTAATCGAGCGCACGGCGGGCGCGGTACGCGTCGATCAGATCGTCGTCGAGCTCGCGCGGGTTCTTCATCGCCTCGGTGACGGTGGCCTTGGTGATCGCGTTGAAGGTGACGCGCTCGACCTCCTTGGGCAGCGCTTTGCGCGCCCGCAAAACCTCGCGGACGTGCCACGAAATCGCCTCGCCCTCGCGATCCGGATCGGTCGCGAGGATCAGGCGGTCGGCGAGCTTGGCGAGATCGGTGATCGCCTTGAGCTGCTTCGACTTGTCGGCGTAATTTTCCCACGTCATCGCGTACTGGTCGTCGGGATCCACCGAGCCGTCCTTGGGCGGCAGGTCGCGGACATGGCCGTAGCTGGCCAGCACGCGATAGTCGCTGCCGAGATACTTCTCGATGGTTTTGGCCTTGGCGGGCGATTCGACGATGACAAGCTGCATGGGGAAACCGGGGTCCTTACGTGTACGCGTACGAGGGTGACGGCGTCGGGGTGGCCGCGTCAACCCGGGGTGAGCCCGGAATGACGTGCCCCAAGTGCCGTCGCGGCAGCCGGTTTTCCAGAGGGCGGCAGCCTGGCGCCCCCTGAATTTACCGCACGCATCGGCAAACGCGGCACTTTCTGGCAGCGATCCTCCCTCGGCCGGGAGAGGATCGCACACGCACAGTGTAAGGAATCTTAGAAGCGATAGCCGATCGTCGCCTGGACGGTGCGGCGGTTGCCGTACCAGCACCAGTTATAGTTGGCGAAGCACGACGTCAGATACTTCTTGTCGAAGATGTTGGCGCCGTTGACCGCCAGGCTCAGCCCGCGCAGCGACGGCGCGAGCTTTTCCAGGTCGTAGCGGACCAGCGCGTCATAGACCGTGTAGGACGGGCTGTTGCGACCCTGCGTCTCGCCCGGCGAGACGCCGGCATAGACCTGGTCGACATGCCGCACCGCGCCGCCGATCGTCAGCCCTGCGAGCGCGCCGTCCGGCGCCGCCCAGTCCAGCCCGAGCGACGCGCCGCCACGGCCGACGGTCTCCAGACCCCGGCCGACGCGAGCCGGGTTGTCGGCGTCCTCGGTGACCTTGACGCGCTGGCGGCTGAACGCGCCGCGGGCAGCGAAGCCGTAAGGCAGCGGTGCGCTACCCTCGAACTCAACGCCCTGCGAACGCACGCCACCGGTCTGCCGCGATCGCGAGAAGTTCGGCGTCGAGGTAAGCACGTTGGTCTGTTCGATCCGGAACCACGCGCCCGACAGCAGGATCTGCGTCCCCGGTACCGTGAACTTGGCGCCCGCTTCGAGCTGTTTGCCAAGCGATGGGTCGGCGAGACCCGGCGATCCGTCGCTGCGTTCGATCAGGCTGGGCTGCTGTTCGAACGACGTCGAATAGCTGACATACGGGGCCAACCCGAACGGCAGCGTGTAGAGCGCGGCGGCGCGATAGGTGAACTTCTCATCGGGCTTCACGCCGAAGCCCACCTGCTCGGAGCGCGCCCAGTCCTGCCGTCCGCTCAGCACCACGCGAAGGTCGCCCAGCGACATCTGATCCTGTGCGTAGAGGCCTTGCTGACGTTGCCGTATGTTCGTCGGATTTTGACCGCCGATCTGCTCCGGCGCGGTGGGGACCGTCGTCGTCCCATAGACCGGGGCAAAGCCGTTGAGCGACGGCGCGACGCCGAACGCCACGACTTGGGCCGAGTGCGCGACCTGGCGATCGACGCCGAAGAGAAGCGTGTGCTTGATCGGCCCGGTCTGGACCGTGCCGCTCAGCTGGTTGTCGAACGTCCAGTTGTTGAGCTGTTCGCGCGACGCATAGGAGGCGCGCGAGAAGGTCTGGCCGCTCGGATCGCTCGGATCGAGCCCGCCTGCGGTATAGATCAGCCCCAGATTGGCCTTCACATATTGATAGCGGCCCGACGAGCGGAACGCCCAGCCGCCGCCCAACTCATGGCGGAAGATGTAGGTGAGCGCGGCCTGGTCGC
Organism: Sphingomonas sp. Leaf38; assembly: GCF_001421825.1. Classification (NCBI taxonomy): domain Bacteria; kingdom Pseudomonadati; phylum Pseudomonadota; class Alphaproteobacteria; order Sphingomonadales; family Sphingomonadaceae; genus Sphingomonas; species Sphingomonas sp. Leaf38. Next base: position 402,030 of record NZ_LMLD01000011.1, read on the forward strand.
GGCTGAACCGGTTGCCTGCTTCGCCCCCGTCGAAGCTGGTCGGCAGCTTGCCGTTGGGGTTTGCGAGCAGCGTGCCACTGGCCGGAAACACGCCGTAATCGCCGTTATACGGATCGTGCGAATAGGCGCCGAGCAGCGTGAAGCTGGTCGAGCTGCCCGCGCCCGCGGTCACCGCGGCCGAGATCGTCTGGCGTTCGCGCTTGCCGAACTTCTGCTGCGTGTCCGCGCCGTTCGCGCTGCCGTTGATCCGCCATAGCACGCCCTCGCCGGCGCGCCCGCCGAGATCGGCATCGACGCGGTAGAGATCGTAATTGCCATAGGTCCCGCTGATCGCGCCGTACAACGCCTGATCGAGCGGGAGCTTGCTCGATTCGGCGACGAGGCCGCCCGGGCTCGACTGGCCGTACAGCACCGATGCGGGCCCCTTGATGACCTCGATCCGGTCGAGCCGCGAGACGTCGACCTGCGGCACCGCATAGCCCGATGCGCTGCCGAACTGTTTCAGGCCGTCGAGATACACCGGCGCATCGAACCCGCGCAGCTTGAACTGGTCGTACACTTCCGCGCTTGCGCCGCGCGTCTCGGGGGTGACGCCAGCCACGAAGCGCAGCGCCTGGTTGAGGTTCTGCAGGCTGCGACCCGCGATATCGTCGCTCGTGATGACGCTGATCGACTGCGGGGTCTCGGCCAGCGGCGTGTCCGTCTTGGTGCCCGACGACGCCTGGTTGCGCGCATGTTGGCCGGTGACGACGACGATCCCGGTGTCGAGGCTGGCGGCGGGCGCCGCAGGCGCGGTCTGTGCCAGCCCGGGGGCGGCGGTCGCTGCCGAAGCTAGCAGGACGGCTATGCCGAAACGTCGTGTCATGGGATCCCTTTCGTAATGCAGGCCGGCTACCGTTCTTGATAACTATTATCAATAGCGAATATCGCGATCGCGGTCCGCGGAGGCCTGCTGTGATATCCGGGCATCAGTGCGGACCGCTTCGCCGCCCCCGGGTTGCATCGCGGGCGCTTCCGCAGCACCGCGCGGGATCAGTGACGATCGACGGGATATGAGGCAGGTCATGAACGGACGGGATTTGGCGGTGGAGATCGCGACGGCAGGCGACGCGGCATGGTTCGCCAACGCGTCGACGCGTCGCTTGCGGATCCGCAACATGGTGCCGGGCGAGTTCGCCGACGTCGCGGGTCCGGCGCCGGTCGGCATGGCGTGGCGGACGATCGTGCTGGAGGCGCAACCGGGTGCGCGCAGCCGTCAGGCGATCGCGCTGCCGATCGCCACCGCGCTCGAGACGTTCGACGACGAGGCGCTATTCGCGCTGTTCCTCCAGGTCGCCCCGGCGGGCGCGCGCGACGTGATCGCCCGGCTGCGAAAGCTCAAGATGCCCGCACCGGCTGACGCGCAGACACCAGCGAAGAACTGAAGGCTCCGTTCTTCGCAGCGTCTCCGCGGCAGTAAGCCTGCGGTGCTGGACATGTTTCGGACACATATCGGACCAAGCGAGCCTGACGCGTGACGGACCGTGCTTCCGCTCCGGGGATCTGATGCTAGCTTATAGTTAGTGATGCGCGCTTCATGGCGCTGCGTCCTTGGCGCCCCGCCCGGATACGAGAGTGTCGCACGGACGGGCGGGGCGCCATCGTTCACCAATAATTCACCAGGGTCCGGCAAAGCGGTTCGCAGAGGATTCGCCTAGTAACGCGTACCTTCTGCGCTCCGCCGGTTTCAGTCACACGGACAGGCGGAGCGCAAAACCTCTGTTTCTTCGGTGCTACGCAAGCCCTTGGCGCGACAGACGCGCGTCGATCAGGTCGAGCTCGCGGCCGAGCTGCTCCGCCAGCGTCACGCCGATTTCCCGCCGCCGCGCCAGATCGAAGATCGCATTGCGCTCGGCACGGACCGCGGCCAGCCGCATGTCGCGCTCGATCGGCGCATCCGCTTGGCCGGTACGGTCCTCGGGCAACGTCGCCAGGCTGTCGATCCGCTCGCGATACTGGTCCATCAGCCGCGCGGCGATGTCGGTGAAGCGATCCGGATCGTCGCGCCCGTCCGCCATCTGGTGCTGGACACGATCGAGTTCGGCGATCGCCGCCTTGGCGGAGACCAGCCGGGCCCGGTCGCGCGCCGCCGCGATGCCTTCGTCGGGCGGCAGGTTCAATCCGCGCAGCAGCAGCGGCAGCGCCACCGCGGCGATCACGAGCGACGACAGGATCACGCCCGACGCCAGGAAGATTACCAGATCGCGCGCCGGGAACGGCGTCCCGTCGTTCAGCGTGAGCGGCAGCGTCAGCGCACCTGCCAGCGTGATCGCACCGCGTGCGCCCGCCGCCGACATCGCCGCGATGATCCGGCGCGGCGGGCTGACCGCGGCGTCATCGTGCCGCCGCGCGCGCAGCAGCGTCAACTGCATCGACACCCACACCCATCCGAAGCGCAGCACCGCGAGGCCGAGCACGACGGCGAAGACATAGATCGCCAGCCACCAGGGGCTGACGTGGCCGGTCGTGGTGACCGTATCGCGCGCGCGCACGAACACCTCGGGCAATTGCTCGCCGAGCAGCACAAAGATCACGCCGTTGAGCGTGAATTGCAGCATGTCCCACACCGCGCGGCGGCGGATCCGCGTCCCTGCCGCGACGCTGGTGGTGGCACCGGTAAAGGTCATCGCGATCCCCGCGGCGGCGGCGGCCAGGACACCCGATGCATGGACATGTTCCGCCGCGAGATAGGCAGCGAACGGGATCAGCAGGCTGACCAGGATGTTCGAGCCGGTCTCGTCGCCGAACCGGCGCGCGAACGCGGCCTTGCTCGCGACGATCGCCCAGGTGATGCCGACGCCGATCGCGACCCCCGCCAGCGCCATCCACGCAAAGGTCAGCGTCGCCTCGCCGAGCGAGAAGCCGCCGGTCAGCACCGCGGCAATCGCGAATCGCACGCAGACCAGCCCCGACGCATCGTTCAGCAACGCCTCGCCCTCCAGGATGTGCATCATCCGCTTCGGGATCGGCGCCTTCTGCGCGACCGCGGACACCGCGATCGGATCGGTCGGCGAGACGACCGCCGCCAATGCGAACGCGACGCCCAGCGGCATCGTCGGGATCAGCCAGTGGATGAACACGCCCATGCCGAGCACGGTCAGGAAGACGAGCCCGAGCGCCAGCCCGAGCACCGCGCCGCGATCGCGGAACAGCTCGTCCTTGGGGATCCGCCAGCCGTCGAGGAACAGCAGCGGCGGCACGAGCAGCAGGAAAAACAATTCGGGGTCGAGCTCGACGCGGACATGCGCGACCATACCGACCAAAGCCCCCAGCGCGATCTGAACGAGCGGCCGCGGCAACGCCGACGGCAGCATCCGCGACGCCATCCCGCTGATGACGACGGCGAGCAACAGGAACAGGCACAGGGTAACGATCTGCAAAACGGAAGGCCCTCGGTTGATGTCGAGGCGCCCCTATACACGGATTGTCGTCTTTTGGGGGATCGTCCGGTCGGCGCTTCGGTTCGTGTTTCGCCCATGGCCGGACGTTCATGGTCGAACTGTCATCCCCCGAAACTAGACGTTGATTGGTCCGCTTGGTCGTGGGAGGATGCGGCATGGGGCGTTCGATTATTGCTGCACTCGCAATGATAACGGCACCAGCCTTGCTACTGGTTTTCGCTGCCCACACGGGCCTGTTCTCACATCGGTCTGTGGCTCTCGCCTACATCATGCTTTTTCTAGCATGGCTTATAGGGATGGGAGCTATTCGGATGGCCGGATGGTCGCACCGGGTCACCGCTGGGATGATGGTCGCTTACACCATCGTCGCTATTCCTGCGTTGCCATTCGCCGGGCTTCTCGCAGTTTGCTCCACTGGTGACTGTATCTAAGTCTAAGTCCGCTTTGCCGCTGCGTTCGCCTCAAAGCGGCCAGTCCGTTTACCTCTCCAAACCCGGAAAGTACGTGGGAGACCGGTTGCTCCTAACGCTCGACCGCCTCCGCGTGGCGGACGATGTCTTCGCAGAGGCGGTGGGTGGCGAGGATGTCTTCGGCGGCAGTCGGGCGGGCTTCGCGGACGCCGGCGAGGAAGTCGGCGCACATCGCGTCGAAGCCGCGTTGGCGCGTGACCGGGGTCCAGTCGCCGCGACGGGCGCGCGTGTCGGTGCCGGCCTGGTCGCGCGTTTCGGCAAGGTTGAGGACCGAGCGGCGGCGGCCCGCGGCGATGACGTCGAGCCGTTCCTCGTCGAGCCCGGAGTCGCGCTGCATCGTGCCGATCGCGTGATGGCCCTCGCCCGCGAGCGTCAGCGTGATCCCGTTGAGCAGGCCGTCGCGGACGATCGTCTCGATCTGCGTCCGGGCGATCGGTCCGGGGGCGAGGAATCGCAGCGTGTCGACGACGTGGATGAAGTCGTCGAACACGACGCGGCGCGGGGTGTCGGGCTGCGCGTGGCGATGCTTCTGCATCAGCATGAACGCGCGGGGGCCGCTGCGCAGCGCGGCATAATCGGGGGCGAAGCGGCGGTTGAAGCCGATGGCGAGCAGGCGGCGCTGGCGCTGCGCGAGATCGACCAGCCGTGCGGCCGCGTCGAACGTATCCGCAAGCGGCTTGTCGACCAGCACGGCGGCACCGTGGGCAAGCAGCGTCTCGACCATCTCCGGGTGGGCTGGCGTCGCCGAATGGACGAACGCGGCATCGAAGCGCGCCGCGGACAGCGCCGAGTCGAGACGGTCGTGGAGATGCGTGATCCGGTACGTCGCGCCCAGCGCGGCGAGCACCGCGCGATCGCGCGTGACCAGATGGAGCTCGATCCCCGGCGTCGCGGCCAGCACCGGGAAATAGGCCTTGCGCGCAATGTCGCCGAGCCCCGCCATGATCACGCGCATCGCGCCGTGCCGGTTATTCGGCGACGTCGATCGCGTGGGTCTGGATGATCACGGGGCGCGCGGCGGCGAGATCGCGCGCGGCCAGCCCAAACGCCTTGAAATGGTCCGATGCCATGTGCTGCTGGACCGCGGCGTCGTCGGCATAGAGCTCGTTGAACACGAAGCGGCGCTCGCCATCGGCCTCGCGCCACAAATCGTAGTGCAGCACGCCGGGCTCGGCGCGCGATGCGGCGACGCAAATGCGCGCGGCGTCGACAAACGCGTCCTCGCTGCCGGGCTTCACGGTGACGAAGGCGATGATCTTGACGGACATGGGGCATCCTTCTTTTTGGTGTTGCCGCGTTCTGGCGCGGGACGCCCCGCACGACAAGCCTCGTCGCGACGTGCTGCCTGCTTGCCCCGCCGTCCCCGACCATCGTCCGGGATGGCGGAGATGCGTTATGCCGTCGGTGCGGCGACCAGCGTCGCTTCGCGCGCCATCAGCAGATGCAGCAGGCCGGGGGCGGGGCGCGCGATCGCGTGGACGCCGAGCGCTTCGAGCGCAGTTGCCGACGCGCGGTCGGTGTCCTTGAGGCGGATGCGCAGGCGCGTGCCATGCTGCGTCGCCGCCTCGACATTGTCCGCGCCGCCCAGCGCGGCCAGAGTCGCCGGTGTGAGGCGGATGTCGGCAACCTCGGGCAGCGGAGCGACCGCCGCAGGCGCGACGCCACCCGCCGCGATCGCGTCGCGGATCTCGACCGCGACCGAATCCGCGATCGGACCGAGCACGATCTGCAGGGCATTGGCCGAGGGCCGGATCAGGCCGCGCGCGCCGAGCGCCTTCAGCCGTGCCTCGTCGACTGCCCCCTGGTCCGCGACAATCAGCCGCAGCCGCGTCGTGCATGCGCCGACGCTGGTCAGGTTGGCGGCGCCGCCGAGCGCCTCGGCAAACGCGGCGCCGCGTTCGCTCTTGGCGACCGCCACCGCCGCTACCGGCGCATCGCGCTCGCGACCCGGGGTCGGGAGGTCGAGGCGCTTGATGACGGTGCGGAACAGCACATAGTAGATCGCGGCATAGGCGAGGCCGACCGGGAGCAGCAGCAGCGGCTTGGTCGCCTTGCCGTAGTTCAGCACGTAGTCGAACAGCCCGGCGGAGAAGCCGAAGCCGAGCTTGACGCCCAGCGCGTTCATCAGCGCCATCGACACGCCCGTCAGCACCGCGTGGATTGCGTAGAGCACCGGCGCCAGGAACATGAAGCTGAACTCGATCGGCTCTGTCACGCCGGTGAGTGCCGACGTCAGCGCGAGGCTGAGCAGCATGCCGCCGACCGCTTTCCGGCGTTCGGGCAGCGCCGCATGGTACATGGCAAGGCACGCGGCGGGCAAGCCGAACATCATCACCGGGAAGAACCCGGCCATGAAGCCGCCGGCCTCCGGGTCGCCCGCGAAGAAGCGCCGCAGATCGCCGGTCGTGCCGTGGTAATCGCCCGCGACGAACCAGACGATGTTGTTGAGCAGGTGATGCAGCCCGGTGACGAGCAGCAGCCGGTTGAGCAACCCGAACGCGAACAGGCCGAACCCGCCCGCACCGCTGATCCCGTAGCTCAGCCCGTCGATACCCGTGCTCAGCGCGCCGAAGCCGAGGCCGACTACCACCCCGAGCGCGAGTCCCGCGAGACCGCTGACGATCGGCACGAACCGGCGCCCGCCGAAGAAGGCGAGATACTCGGGGAGCGCGATGGCGGAGAATCGGTTGTAGAAACTCCCACCGATCAGGCCGGACAGGATGCCGATCGGCACGTCGAGCCGCGCGATCGCCTTGGCCTTCCACGCCGCGGTGGCGAGCGCGATCGTGTCGCCGGTCAGGCCCTTCAGCGCGTCGGCAGGCACGGTCATCAATGCCTGCGCGCCCTGCGTGGTGACGAGGTAGCAGACCACGCCCGCGAGACACGCCGCGCCGTTGCCGTCGCGCGCGAAGCCGGTCGCGACGCCGATCGCGAACAACAGGCCGAGATGCGAGAAGATCGCGTCACCCGCCGCGCTGAGCACCGCGATGTCGAGCAGGTCGGGTTGGCCGAGACGCAGTAGCAGGCCCGCGACGGGGAGCACCGCGATCGGCAGCATGAGCGCGCGGCCGAGCGGCTGGAGGGCTTCGAGCAGCGACTTCATGGGCGGAAACTCCGGGCGAGCGTTCGCACGTCCGCGGCTGAGATACAGGACATCGCCGCCGCGGCATGCGCGCGGCAGGCGTCGATCGTGAGCGTCGCGACCAGCGCCTTGATCTCGGGCACCAGCGCGGGCGCGGACGACAATTCGGTGACGCCGAGCCCGATCAGGATCGGCACCGCGAGCGGATCGGAGGCGAGCCCACCGCACACGCCGGTCCATTTGCCGTGGACCGCGCCGCCTTCGCAGGTCCGCGCGATCAGCCGCAGCACCGCGGGGTGGAGCCCGTCGAGGTCGCTGGCGACCGCCGGATTGCCGCGGTCCATCGCGAGCGCGTACTGGGTCAGGTCGTTGGTGCCGATCGAGAGGAAGTCGGCTTCCTGTGCGAGCAGGTCGGCGGTGATTGCGGCGGCGGGCGTCTCGATCATGATGCCCAGCGCGACGTGATCGGTGTGGCCGATCGCGGCGGCGGCAGCGTCGAGCGCGGTGCGGACGGCGCGCAGCTCGGCGAGGCTGGCGATCATCGGCACCATGATGCGGCACTGGCCCGCGGGGCGGACCGCGAGGATCGCGCGCAACTGCGCGTCGAGCATCTCGGGGTGCGCGAGCCCGACGCGGATGCCGCGCAGGCCGAGTGCGGGGTTCTCCTCCGCGGCGATCGGCAGATAGGGCGCGGGCTTGTCGCCGCCGATGTCGAGCAGGCGGACTATCAGCGGGCGGCCGTCGAGCGTGGTGGCGATGCGCTGGTAGTCCGCGGTCTGTTCCTCGACGCTGGGTGCGCTGTCGCGCTCGAGGAACAGGAATTCGGTGCGGAGCAGCCCGCAGCCTTCGGCGCCGTTGCGGACCGCGGCCTCGGCATCGTCGGCCGAACCGAGATTGGCGAACGCCTCGATGCGGACGCCGTCCTGCGTGCGGCATTCGCGCGCGGCGTTGGCGAGCGCGGCGCGGCGGCGCTCGGTCTGTGCGTCGAACGCGGCCTGCGCGGTGGCGAGCGTCGCGGCGTCGGGTGCGACGTGGAGCAGGCCCGCGCCGGCGTCGAGGATCAGCGGCGTGCCGGCGGCGATCTCGGCGAGCGCTGGGCCCATCGCAACCAGCGCGGGGAGGCCCATCGTCGCGGCGAGGATCGCGACATGCGAGGTCGGCCCGCCGCGCTCGACGCAGAAGCCGACGATCGACGCGGTGTCGAGGCCGAGCAGATGCGAGGGGAGCAGGTCGTCCGCCAGCAGGATCGTGCCGGGGGGGAAGCTGAGGCGTTCGTCGAGGTCTTCGCCGGCGAGTGCGCGCAGCACCTGCCGCTCGAGGTCGAGCATGTCGTCGGCGCGCTCGGCGAGGCGTGCATCGCCGGTGGCGTGGAGCGCATCGGCCTGCGCGCGGATCGCGGTGCGCCAGGCATAGGCGGCGCTGTCGCCGCGGGCGATCGCCGCGTGTGCGTCGTCGGTGAGCGTCGGGTCGTCGAGCAGCGCGCTATGCGCGGTCAGGATCGCGCGCTCGGCGCCGATGGCGGTCGCCGATTTGGTGGCGAGCCGGTCTGCGACGGTGGCGAGCGCAGCGTCGAGCGCGGCGCGTTCAGTGGCGGCGTCGGCGCCTTCACGAACGACCGCGATCTCGGCGAGGCGGAAGAGTCCGGCCTGGCCGATCGCAATGCCGGGGGAGGCGGTGACGCCGGGGAGGCGGCCGTCGGCGGGGAGGGTCGTGGCCTGCTTTCTCGCTCCCTGTTCCCCCGCGAAGGCGGGGGCCCAGGACCCAGCAGCGCCGACGTCCGTGGCTTCTCGGCCCCCGCCTTCGCGGGGGAACACGGGGGCGGTTGGGGCGGATCCCGCCTTCTCGCCCATGCCGCCGAGAATCAGGTCGCCAATTGCCGCAAGCGCGTCGGCTGCGTCCGGGCCGGTGGCGGCGATCGTGATCTCGTCGCCGAGCTTTATGCCGAGCGCCATCAGCGCGACCGGGCTGCGGACGTTGCCGTCGGGCCGATCGGCCTCAACGAGGGCGTCCTTGGTGATCTTCACCTCGGACACGAATTTCCGTGCGATCTCGCCGATCCGCGCGGCTGGCCGCGCATGGATCCCTTGGACCAAAGGCACGACGATCGTGCGGCGGACGGTGTCGCCCTCGACGACCGACACATCGGCGGCACCGTCGCGCGGCTCAAGCGTCATCAGCGCCTCGCCGACGCCGACCAGTCTGTCGGTTTCGCTGCGAACGATCGTGAAGCGCTCGGGGTTGGTGACGATCACCGGGGTGATCACCGCGCGCGCTTCGCAGACCAGCAGGTCGAGATCGAAGCGGATCAGCGGGTCGCCGCGCTGGACGCTCGCGCCCTCGGCCACGCACGGGCTGAACCCGCGCCCGCCGAGCGCGACCGTGTCGAGCCCGATATGCATCAGGATCTCGGCGCCTTCGGGCGTGCGCAGCGTGATCGCGTGGCCGCTGGCATGGATGCTCAGCACGGTCGCGTCGCACGGTGCGTGCAGGCAGTCGCCGGTCGGGTCGACGGCGATCCCGTCGCCCATCATCCGTTCGGCGAAGACCGGGTCGGGGACCGCCTCGAGAGGCGATGCCCAGCCCTGGAGGGGCGACGTCAGGATGAGGGGTGTCATGCTAGATCCCGTCGGCAATCTTGAGGCCACCGATCCAGGTGCCCGCGGGCCTCAGACCGGCCGTGAGCGCGACCCAGTCCGCCCGAAGTCCGGACGCAAGCGCGCCGCGTTCGTGCGACAGGCCGAGGAATGCGGCAGGGTTGGTCGCCGCCATCGCCGCGGCGGTCGGCACGTCGGCATGCGTGCGGGCGACCAGGTTGCGGACCGCGCCGGCCATGTCGAGATCGGAGCCGGCCAGCGTCCCGTCCTCGCCGAAGCACTTGCCGTCCTCGACATGGATCAGGCGCCCCTGCAGGCGGAAATCCTTGTCGGCCGCGCCGACCGAGGGCATCGCATCGCTGACCAGCATCAGCCGGTCATGCGGGCGGGCGTTCAGCGCAAGCCGCAGCGCGGCGTCGTGGACGTGGAGACCGTCGGCGATCAGCCCGCAATAGACATGGCGATCGTCGAGCGCGGCACCGACGACACCGGGCGCGCGGTGGAGCAGCGGCGACATCGCGTTGAACAAGTGGGTCACGCCGGTCAGCCCGGCGCCGGCCGCCGCGACCATCGTCTCATAGTCCGCATCGGTATGCCCCGCACTGACGATCACGCCGCCCGCGACCAACCGTGCGATCGATGCCGGATCGGTCAGCTCGGGCGCCAGCGTCACCATCACGCGACCCTTGCGCGGACGGATCAGCAATTCGATCATCGCGTCGTCGAGCAGCCGGAACTTGGCCGGATCGTGGATGCCCTTGCGCGCCGGGTTGATCCACGGTCCCTCGATATGCGCACCGACGACGCCGGGCACGCCGGCCAGCATCGCGGCGTCCATCGCGTCGAGCGTCGCTTCGATCACGTCGGGCGTATCGCTGATCAGCGTCGGCATGAACGCGGTCGTGCCATAGGGCGCGTGCGCGGCGCCGATCGCGGCGATGCCCGCGACGGTCGGCTGGTCGTTGAGCAGGACGCCGCCGCCGCCATTGACCTGCGTGTCGATAAAGCCGGGGACGAGCCAGCCGCCGCCCAGGTCGACCGCGTCGGCGGGCGCGCGCTCGAGCGGGGTGATCATCGCGATCCGATCACCGACGACGCGGATCGTCGCGCCGTTCATCAGCCCGTCCGGCGTGACGACGCTGCCATTGACGACGTGAAACTGGGATTCGTTCATTTCGACGCCGCTCATACCGTCTTCGTGACCTTGCTGAGGTGGAGTGGCGCGTCGGGGTTGAGGCCGCGACGCAGCGAGAGGGCGTTGGCCATCCGGTAGAAGCTCTGGATCATCAGGATCGGCTCGATCGCCGGATGCGCGGTGTAGGCGGCCGGATCGGTGTCGCCGTTCACCTTTGCATCGGCAAGGCAGACGACTGCGCCGCGCGCGCGGAACTCGGCCGCGGCGTCGCGCACGCCGTCGCCCGCCATGTCGGACGTGGCGAACGCGATCACCGGGAAGCCGTCATTGACGATCGCCATCGGTCCGTGACGGACTTCGGCGGCGCTGAACGCCTCGGCGTGGAGCGCGCAGGTTTCCTTGAGCTTCAAGGCGGCTTCCTGCGCGATCCCGTAGCCATAGCCGCGGCCGATCACGAACAGGTTGTTGGCATCGGCCAGCGCGTCGACCACCGACGTCCAGTTCGCGCCGAAAGCGAGCGCGAGCATGTCGGGCAAGGTGTCGATCGCCTTGATCAGCAACTCGTTCTGCGACCAGGCCGCGGTCAGCGCGGCGAAGGCGGCGAGTGCGCAGATATAGGATTTGGTCGCCGCGACCGAGCGCTCGGGACCGGCCTTGAGCGCGATCACCGTGTCGGCCATCGCGGCGAGCGGCGAATCCTCGTCGTTGACGAACGCGACGACGTGCGCGCCCGCCGCCTGATAGGCCGACACGGTCGCGAGCAGATCGGGGCTGCGGCCGCTCTGCGACACCGCGATCACCAGCGCGGTGCCGGGCGCCATCGGCGCGGCATAGACCGACGATACCGACGGCGCGGCGGAGGCGACAGGGACGCCGAGCAGCGTCTCGATCAGATATTTGCCATAGGTCGCGGCGTGATCCGACGACCCGCGCGCGCAGGTGACGACGACCGCGGGCGGCGCGGCGCGCAGGCGCTCGCCGAGCGCGGCCAGCGCGTCGCGATTGGCGGCGAGCAGCCGGGCGACCGCATCGGCGGCCTCGGCGGCCTCGCTGAACATCAGTGTCTGCGGCAACGCCGCATTGCCGGTGGTATCGATAGTCTCGGTCACGGTAAGCCCCCCGGCCGGCGCCCGTGCGCCGGCGTCAGATGTCGTTCAGTTCGGCGACGAGGTCGTACGCGTCGCCACGGTAATAGGATTGGGTGAATTCGGCGGCCCGTCCGTCGCGCAGGAAGCCGCGGCGTTCGATGAACAGCCCCGCATGGCCCGCGTCGACGCCGAGCATCTTGGCATGCTCGGGGCTGAAATGCACCGCGCGCAGGCGTTGCAGCGCGCGCACCGGACGGTTGCCCGCGGCTTCGAGCGCCTCGTACAACGAGTCCTGCACGGCATCGATCGTCGGCAGGCAATAGCCCGCGATCGTCGAATATTCGAGTGCCATCGGCGTGTCGTCGGCGTAGCGGATCCGCTGGAACCGGTACACCGCCGAGCCCGGCGACAGACCGAGCGACAGCGATTCCTCCGGCGTCACCATGCCGATCGTGCGGCTGACCCACGCGCTGCTCGGCGTGCGACCGCGCGACTGCATGTCCTCCGAGAAGGACGACAATTTCGAAAAGCTCTTTTCGACGCGCGTCGCGACGAACGTGCCCGCGCCGCGCCGGCGAGTCAGCAGGCCCTCTTCGACCAGCCCGCCGATCGCCTTGCGGACGGTGATGCGCGACACGTCATACTCGATCGCAAGATCGCGTTCGGCGGGCAGCGCATCGTCCTTGGCCAGCACGTTGCGGTTGATCGCGTCGCGGATCAGCTGCTGGAGCTGGACGTACAACGGCGCAGGATTGCCATCCCGGAACCTGCCAATGCTCGTTGAAATGGACATGAAGGCAACTTTCGATGGTGCCGGTATGGATGCTGAGAGCATCGCGACAGGCAGCAGAGGGTGGATACGTTATATATTGGTACTGTTCAAGCGGCTTGCCGAGCGAAACGATCGAGTACCAACTTCAAGTTTCGAACGCCGTCGACGCTGGTGATCCGGCGATCGGCCGCAGCGAACCCGAATTCGCGTTCGCGCGCCTCGGACCTAGCTGTGGCGGAGTCGGTCGACGCGAGCGTGGCGCCGCACGATGCGTGGAGTTCGCGCAGGCCGGCATCGAGGAACCGACTCGCGTTGCCCGCATCGATCCCGCTGGCGGGCAGAATGACGATCCGCCCGGCGGCCGCACGGTGGAGCGTCGCGAGCATCGCCAGCCCGTCGATCGCCCTGGCCGCGCCGCCCGAGGTCAGGATCCGGTCGAACCCGAGCCCGACCGCGGTCTCGAGCGCGTCGGGGAGGTCGGGGCACAGATCGAAGGCACGATGCAGCGTCAGCGAGAGCGGTGCCCCGCGCATCGCCGCGCAGGCCCGCGCGTGATCGACGAGGCGCGCCAAAAGCGCTGCGTCCAGCGTATGATCCGCGCCGCTCGCGCCGATCACGACGCCGGCCAGCCCACCCTCCGCGGCGGTCGCGATTTCCGCGGCGATCATCGCGGCCTCGCGCGGCGTATAGCGGAACCCGCCCTCGCGCGGGCGCACGAGCATATGGACGGGAATCGGCAGCGCGCGCGCCGCCGCGATCAGCGCGGGCGTCGGGGTCAATCCGCCGAGCGACAGTGCGGAGCACAGCTCGAGACGATCGGCGCCGCCCAGAACCGCCGAGTCGATGCCAGCGATATCGTCGACGCAAATCTCGAGGGTCATTCGCAGGCTTTCGATCGGTCGTAATTATATTACGTCTGGCCGATGGAGTCGGTGCGTTCAACGACAAAATCGCGATCGAAAGGCAAGAAATGGTATTATCGCGATCGTTGCGTCGCAGCGGCCGGAGACCCGCATTGCGCCGGGAAAACCCTGCTAAGTCGCCTGAGAACGCGGAAAACGCGGGTCATCGCAAAAGTTCCATCGACGGGTAACCAAACTGTAATTTCCGATGGATTTCCCAATCAAATTGGTTATACGATATTCATACCAAGCTGCTCAGATAGTAACCAAAGCAGTACCAGCGGTTGGATGGCGGTGGCGCGGAGATTTTCCGGGTCGGAATGGCGCTGCGGCGTCGATTGGGAAGGGGCTTTGACGATGGTTTTCCGTAAGCAGGTTTTGTTGGCGTCGAGCGCGGTCGTGTTCGGTCTTGCGGGGTCCCTCGTCGCCCCGTCGGCGATGGCTCAGGTCGCAGACGCGCCCCCGACGACCACGCCCGCCGGCTCGGACACGCAGAACGGTGCGCCAGCCACCGTCGATGCGGAGCAGGACATCGTCGTCACCGGCATCCGCGGCAGCCTGCGCAGCGCGATCGCGGTCAAGCGCCAGGCCAACGCGGTCGTCGACGTGATCTCGGCCGAGGACATCGGCAAGTTCCCCGATCGCAACGTCGCCGAATCGCTGTCGCACATTCCCGGCGTCAGCATCGACCGTCGCTTCGGCGAGGGCGAGAAGGTCGCGATCCTCGGCACCGACCCCGCACTCAACCGCATGCTGCTTGACGGCCATGCGCTCGCCTCGGCCGACTGGGGTGGCAACGACAACGACCCGTCGAGCCGCACCTTCAACTATTCGCTGCTCGCCCCCGAGCTGGTCGACCGCCTCGAGGTCTACAAGTCGCCCGAGCCGCGGATCGAGGAAGGCAGCCTCGGCGGCACCGTCATCGTCCGCACGCGCCGTCCGCTCGACCTGAAGGCCAATGCGATCTTCGCCTCGGGCGGCTATTCGTACAACGACCGCTCGGACAAGGGTAATGTTCGTGGCTCGGGTCTCTACAGCTGGAAGAACAAGGACGAGACGTTCGGTGTCCTGGTCGCGGCGACCTACGACAAGCAGAGCCTGACGCGCGCAGGCGTCGAGTTCTTCGGCTATGACAACGTCGCGCCGAACGCGGACGGCACCTACAACAGCCCGTTCGTCAACCGCGCGGCCGACGGCACGCTGAGCCTCAAGAGCCCCGGCGCGACGATCACCGGCGGCACGATCGCCGATCTCTACAAGGCGGCATCGCCGTTCGGCATCAACTATGCCTATTTCCAGCAGACGCGCGAGCGCAAGAGCGTGTCGGGGACGATGCAGTATCGCCCGACGTCGGAGCTGACCCTCACGCTCAACGGTCTGCACATCAACGGCAACTACAACAACTACAGCCAGTCGATGTACACGATCCCCGGCGCGTGGACCGGCGACGTGCTGCAGTCGGCCAATATCAGCAACGGCGTGGTCAACGCGGCGTCGTTCGGCGCCGCCAGGAGCCAGAGCGCACAGCTCGACACGCTGGTCCGCAAGACCAAGCTGAAGACCGACAACATCAACTTCTTCGCCGATTACGAAGGCGATGGCGGCGCCAAGGTGTCGTTCGCAGGCGGCTGGAGCAAGGCGGTCGGCGGGCGTAACCCCGAATATCTGTTCAACGTGCAGACCAAGCTGCCGTACAGCTATGCCTTCACGAACAACAGCTCGACGGTGAACTTCGTCGGCGACCAGACCAATCCGGCGAACTACTTCACCAACCCCAACAACAACCCGGCGCAGATCGAGGGCCGTCCGGTCATCGTCAACGGCACGCAGCTGAACGCGGCACAGATCGGCGGGCAGGACTTCAGCGTCACCACCGACCGCGACATCTTCGGCGGCTACGACGCGACGATTCCCGTCGACTTCGGTCCGTTCACGGAGATCATGCTCGGCAGCCGCGTGACCGACCATATCAACCGGATCGATGCGCGCGGCATCAACACGTATCTCCAGTCGTCGCAGACGATCGCGCAGCTCGGCGCGACCGCGCTCGTCACGCCCGACGGCACGTTCGACGGCAGCGGCGGCATGGGCAATGCGACCAGCTATCTCAACCTGCCGCAGCAGTCGGTGATCGACATCCTGTCGGGGGCGATCAACAGCCCGCTGGTGACCAAGATCGGTGCGTCGACCAAGGTCAAGGAGACGGTCGTCGCGTCCTATGCGCAGGCCAATTTCGACCAGGGCGGGTTCCGCGGCAACATCGGTGGCCGGATGGTCTATACCCGCGACATCTCGAACTATGCGACGACGCCGAGTGGGGTGGCCAATCCGCAGCCGGTGCCGACGCGGACGGTGACCGATTACCTGAAGTTCCTGCCGAGCCTCAACATCGCCTATTCGGTGTCGCCGACGGTAATCGTGCGTGGCGCGGTGGCCAAGGTGATCTCGCGGCCGCGCTATCAGGATCTGGCGGCGGCGACCTCGCTGAACGACACGACTCTCGACGGCGGCGGCGGCAACCCGAACCTCAAGCCATATGAGTCGACCAACTACGAGCTGACCGCGGAATGGTATCCGCGTTCGGGGACGCTGCTGGCGGTCGAGCTGTTCCGTCGCGACATCAAGAATTACATCATCAGCTCGCGCCAGAACGTCGATTACTTCAACGCGCTGCAGAACCGGATCACGACCTACAACGTCAGCCAGCCGATCAACGGCGCCAAGGCGAAGGTCAACGGCGTGCTGGTCTCGGGCCAGGCCGAGATCTGGGGCGGGTTCGGGCTCCAGGCGAACTATTCGTACCAGGACAGCGACACCTCGTCGGTCGATGTCAGCGGTGCGGCGCTCAACCTGCCGTATCTGTCGAAGCACACCGTCAACGTGATCCCGTATTTCGAGAGCGGTCCGTTCCAGGCACGTCTGAGCTACAACTACCGCACCGCCTATTTCCGGACGATCGGTCGTCTGGGCTCGCGCGAGATGGTGGCACCGTACAACCAGCTCGATTTCTCGGCCGGGTTCAACGTGACGCCGGCGGTGACGCTGTCGGTCAACGCGCAGAACCTGCTCGACGAGACGTATCTCCAGTATAACGGTACGCCGGATCGCCCGACCGCGTTCTACAAGAACGGCCGGACGTTCTCGGCATCGCTCTCGTTCCGCATGTAGGCTGGACGAAGCGGCTTTCGACGGCGTGGCGCGTGGCAAGACGCGCCGTCCCGTCGCGACCGAAAGTATAAAGTTACGGCATGATATCGGGATGTATCAGGACAGTGCGGCAGCGGATCCGGCACAGGCGTGCCGGATTCGCTTTGGCCGTGCTGATGCTGCTCCCGTCGCCGGCCTTGGCTGAACGGATCGATCTCGATGCCGGCTGGCGTTTCTGGCTGGCGAAAGATGCGCCGGCCGATCCGGCATGGCTCGCCGGCGATCCGCTGGGTGCGGAAAGCGTGGTCGTCCCGCATAGCTGGCCAGCCACGCGAGGCGCTGGCGCCGAAGGCGTCGGCTGGTATGCGCGGACGCTGGTCGTGCCCGACGCAATTATCGGCAAGCATCTCGAACTGCATTTCGACGCCGTGTTCTACGCCGCGCGCGTGTGGGTGAACGGGACGCTCGTCGGGACGCACGAGGGCGGGCACACCGCGTTCGATCTCGACGTTTCGAAGGTGCTGAAGGCGGGTGCGAACCGGATCGTCGTCGCCGCCGACGATCGGCCGGGGTTCGCGACGATCCCGGGCTATGCGATGCGCTTGGCGGGCTCGGGGAACGTCTGGTACGACTGGTGGCATAGCGGCGGGATCACGCGCGACGTGTCGCTGCGGATCGCCGAGCGCGGACTGATCCGCCGCCAGCGTATCCGGCAGGTTCTGAAGGCCGACAGCGCGACCGTCACGAGTGGCATCGCAATCGAGAATGTCGACCTGACGCCGCATAGTTATTCGCTGACGACGATCGCGATCGATCCGGATGGCCGCATGGTCGCGCGGGCCTTCGCGGGTTTGACGGTTGCGGGGTCGTCGGCGGGGACGTCCGATGCCGCGCTGATCATCGCCAAGCCGCAGCGGTGGCAGATCGGCGCGGGGAAGCTCTATCGGATCGTTGCCGAGCTGCGCGACGAGAAGGGCGTGGTGCTCGACCGGCGCGAAGACACCGTCGGTCTGCGCACGCTCGCGCTGCGCGACCGGAAACTCTACGTCAACGATGTCGCGGTGCGGCTGACCGGCGTCACGCGGCACGAGGATTCGCCGTGGGAAGGCGCCGCAGAGACACGCGGCACGATCCTGCACGACATGCGCGATTTGAACGCGCTGCACGTCACGCTGACACGGCCGGTGCATTATCCGCAGCCGCAGAGCGTGTTCGATGCGGCAGACCGCGCTGGCATGCTGCTGATCCCGGAAATCCCGATCTGGCAGATGACCGCGGCGCAGCTTGGCGACCCCCGGCTGCTCGTCCGCGCGAAGGCTATGATGACCGAGATGATCGCCGAAAGCGGCAATCATCCCAGCGTGCTCGCGTGGAGCGTGATGAACGAGAGCGAGGCTGCGACGCCGCAGGGGCTGGCCTTCGTGCGTGCGATGAAGGCGCATATCAACGCGATCGATCCCGGCCGGTTCGTGACCTTCGCGGACTCGCAGATCGCGGAGCGTCCGGTCCGCGTGCCCGCGCTGGTCGAGGCGGACTTCGTCATGGCCAATGCCTATTTCGGAACCTGGAGCGGTGGCGCGGACAAAGTAGGGCCGTGGCTCGATGCGTTCGACAAGGCCTATCCCGACCGGATGCTCGTGATTTCCGAATTCGGCTGGCCGGGGCCGTTCTCGAAGGACAGCGCGAGCGCCGACGTGGCGCGCACCGACAATCTCAAGGACCAGCTCGCGGCGTTTGCGACACGGCCCTGGGTCGGTGGCGCGATCTTCTGGAGCTATGCGGACTATCGCTCGAACAAGAACCTCTTCGCCGGCATGGCCGATGGCTATGTCGATCACGGCCTCGTCGATGCGGATCGCCAGCGCCGCCCGAGCTATTTCGCGTGGGAAGCGGCCAACCGCGACGTTTCCGCGAAGGTCGATCTGACGATGGCGGGCGAGACGCCGACCGGCTTCACCGCCACCGTCATGGGCGCCGCGAAGGCTGCATTGCCCTCCTATCCGCTGGTCGGTGCGCGGTTGCACTGGCGCGCGATCGGCGGCGATCGCGTGGTGCTCGGCGAGGGCGAACAGTCGCTTCCCGTAATCGCGCCGGGGGGCACCGCGACGGGGTCCGCCAGCTGGTCGGGCCGTCTCACGCCCGTCACCGTCACCGTCGATATCCTGACCGCGGAGGGCGCGCGCGCAGGCGGCGTCGTCCGCGACTATGAACCGTTCAAGGCCGGCTCGGCCGTCTATCCCCCCGACCCAGCGCACATGCCGAAGGACCCTACATGATCCGTCTCCGCCCTTTGGTGTTCGCGCTGCTGATGACCTCGACCGCGGCGGTGGCCGAGGGGCCGAAGCTGATACCGATGCCCGCCTCGATCGAGGCGAAGGCCGGCACGCTGACGATCGGCGAGGGGGCGGGGATCGTCACGGGCGATGCCGGCGCGAAGATCGCGGCCAAGCTGCTCGCGCAGCAGGTGAAGATCGTCCGCGGGCTCTCGCTGACGAGCGACGCGGGTACGGGGCCGATCCGGTTCGTGCGTGATGCGAGCGTGGCGGGCGACGAGGCCTATGTGCTGAGCGTCGATGCGAAGGGCGTGACGATCGCGGCGAGCGGTGACGCGGGGCTCGTCCACGGCGCAATGACGCTGGCGCAGTTGCTCAGCCCCGATGCGGCGGTCGGCAAGCCGGTCGTGCTCGCGGCGATGACGATCCGCGACGCGCCGCGCTTCACGTGGCGCGGGCTGATGATCGATCCGGCGCGGCACTTCGTGCCGATGCCGACGCTGTACGCGATGGTCGATCAGCTCGCCGCGCAGAAGATGAACGTGCTCCATCTGCATCTGACCGACGATCAGGGCTGGCGCGTCGAGATCAAGCGCTATCCCGACCTGACTCGGATCGGCGCGTGGCGGACGCCGCCGTCGGCGGGTGGTGCTCCGGGCGAGAAGGTCGGCGGATTCTACACGCAGGCCGAGCTCAAGGCGCTGGTCGCCTATGCGCACGAGCGCGCGATCACCGTGGTGCCCGAGATCGACCTGCCCGGCCATGCGCAGGCGGCGGTCGCGTCGTATCCCGCCGAAGTCGGTGTGCTCGGCGATCGGCCTGCGGTCGGTCACGACTGGGGCGTGAACCCGTGGCTGTTCAGCCCGGAGGATCGCAGCATGACCTTCATCAAGCATGTCCTCGACGAGCTGATGGAGGTGTTCCCGTCGCAGTTCATCCATCTCGGCGGTGACGAGGCGGTCAAGGACCAGTGGCAGCGGTCGCCCGCGGTGCAGGCCAAGATGAAGACGCTCGGGCTCAAGACCGAGATGCAGATGCAGAGCTGGATGATCGACCAGCTCGGCGAGTATCTTGCCAAGCATGGTCGCCGCCTGATCGGCTGGGACGAGATTCTCGAAGGCGGGCTGCCGCCATCGGCGTCGGTGATGTCGTGGCGTGGCGAGAAGGGCGCGGTCGAGGCGGCGAACCAGGGGCATGACGTGGTGCTGAGCCCGGCGCCGATAATGTATCTCGACAGCCTGCAGAGCAATCGCAGCGACGAACCGCCAGGCCGCATCTCGAACGGCGATGCGATCGTGCCGCTCGCTCGGGTGTATGCTTACGAGCCCGAGCCGGCGGGGGTGGCGCCCGACAAGGCGAAGCATGTGCTGGGCGCGCAGATCAACGCGTGGAGCGAATATCTTGTGACGCCGCAGCAGGTCGAACACGCGGTCTTCCCGCGGCTGTCGGCGCTGGCGGAGCGGACGTGGTCGCCGAAGTCGGTTCGCGATTTCGACGGATTCATGTCGCGTCTCGAACCGCAGATGGGACGCTACGCCCGGGCCGGGATCGCCGCCGCCGACAGCGCTTTCGCGGTCGATTTCACGATGGCCGGCACGCGCGGCGACGCGCTGCGTCGCGGCAAGGTGCCGGTGACGCTCGCGACGCAGACGGGCTATGGCACGATCCGCTACACGCTCGACGGCAAGGTGCCGACCGCGCGGTCCAAGGCCTATGCCGCGCCGTTGTCGCTCAAACCCGGCACCATCGTGCGCGCCGCCGCCTTCACCACCGATGGCCATCCGACCGCGGAACCGCGGCTGTTCGAGACGAGCCGTGCCGCGCTGCTGCGCCGGTCGAGTTCGGACCTCGTCGCATGCCCCGATGGCGCGATCGGGCTGCGCGTGCCGCTGACGTCGGAGGCGACCGCGAACACGCCGGTGTTCAACGTCAACATCTTCGACACATGCACGATGTACCCCGCCGCGCCCCTCGATATCGCGCGGAGCTTCACCGTCGATGTCGCCCGCCTGCCGCGGCATTACGGGCTGGCGCATGACGAGAAGGCGCTGCGGCGGCATTATGCGGTGACGACGTATGGCGAGCTCGTGGTGCACACCGGCGGCTGCGACGGCGCGATCGCGGGGACGTTCCCGCTGCCGAACCCGGCGACCAGCCCCAACCGCATGACCTTCCGCGGCACGTTGCCGCAGGGGAAGGGCGATGCGGATATCTGCCTGACGTTCACGGCGTCGATGGAGTCGCCGTTCTACGCGGTCGAATCGATGCAGCTGTTGGAGAAGAAGTGATGCGGCGCACGGCTCTTTTGTTGCTCGCCGCTATTGCTGCGACCCCGGCCTGGGCGGCACCGCGCACCAGCGTCGTGCTCGACAGCGGCTGGTCGATGCGGATCGATCCGGCCGATACCGCGGCGGCGAAGGCGCATCCCAAGGCGGCGCGCTGGTTGCGCGCGACCGTGCCGGGCAGCGCGCAGACCGACCTGATGGCGGCGAAGATCGTGCCCGATCCGTATAAGGGGCTCAACGAGGCGAAGATCCAGTGGGTCGGGCTGACCGACTGGCAGTATCGCACCACGCTGCGCATGACGCCCGACCAACTCGCGCGCGATCATGTCGACCTGGTGTTCGACGGGCTCGATACCTTTGCCGAGGTGCGGCTGAACGGGGTGAAGCTGCTCGCCGCGGACAATGCGCATCGCCGCTGGCGCGTGCCCGTCAAGGCGGTGCTAAAGCCCGGCACGAACGACCTGCTCGTCACGTTCCGGTCGCCGATCCGCACGTTGCAGCCGATGGTGCTCAAGACCGCCAATCCGCTGCCCGGCGAATATGATTCGATCTATGGCGACGAGCCGATGGGCAAGCAGACCTCGCCCTATATCCGCAAGCCGAAGTATCAATATGGCTGGGACTGGGGCCCGCGGATCGTCACGCAGGGGATCTGGCGCCCCGCGCGGATCGAGGCGTGGGACGACGCACGGATCGAGGCGTTTCGCGTGACGCAGGAAGCGCTGACCAGGACCGAAGCGCGGCTGTCGGCCGAGCTCGACGTGGTGGCGGGCGCGGAGCGGCCGGTCACGGTGCAGGTCGCGGTGACGGGGCCCGATGGTCGGGTGACTCAGGCGGCGCGGACCGTCACGGTCGCGGCGGGTGCGAGCCATGTCGCGGTGCCGGTGAGCATCGCCAATCCGCAACGCTGGTTCCCGGCGGGCTATGGCGCGCAGCCGCTCTATACCGTGAAGGCGACGCTGACCGACGGAACCACGACGATCGACACCGCGCAGCGCCGCACCGGCCTGCGCACCGTCGAATTGCGCCGCGAGAAGGACGCACAGGGCCGCGGGTTCGCGTTCGTCGTCAACGGCATCCCCGTGTTCGCCAAGGGCGCGAACCTGATCCCGTTCGACATGTTTCCCGCGCGCGTGCCCGAGAGCCAGATCCGCACCGTCATGGCCGGCGCGCGCGATGCCAACATGAACATGATCCGCATATGGGGCGGCGGCTATTATCTCGACGACGCATTCTACGACTTTGCCGACCAGATGGGGTTGATGGTGTGGCAGGACTTCATGTTCGGCGGCGCCGTCACGCCGCCCGATCGCGAGTTCCGCGAGACCGTGCGGATCGAGGCGGAGGAACAGGTCGACCGGCTCCAGGCGCATCCCTCGATCGTGCTGTGGTCTGGCAACAACGAAGTGCTGAGCGGCTGGGCGAACTGGTCCGACCGGATCGCGTACAAGAAGGCGGTCGGCGCGGACGAGCAGGAGCGGATCGGCGTCGGCATGGCGGTGCTCTTCGACCGCGTGCTGCGCGATGCCGCCGAGCGCCGTGATCCCGATGCGGTCTATTGGCCGGGCTCGCCGAGCAACAATTACGAGGACAAGCCCGACATCGATACCGATGGCGACCGGCATTACTGGGACGTGTGGGGCGGCAAGAAACCGGTCGAGGCGTATCTCGACAGCTGCCCGCGCTTCATGTCCGAATATGGCCTGCAGTCGATGCCCGAGATGAAGACGATCCGGAGCTTTGCGACCGACGCGGACTTCTCGCCGACCTCGCCGGTGATGAAGGCGCACCAGAAGTTCCTGAAGGGCGAGGGTAACGACCGGCTGCTGTTCTACATCCGCGAGAAGTACCGCGAGCCGCGCGACTTCGCCGAGTTCGTATATCTCAGCCAAATGATGCAGGCCGAGGGGATCGAACTCGCCGCGCTGCATCACCGGGCGTGCCGGCCGGTGACGATGGGATCGCTGTTCTGGCAGATCAACGACGTCTGGCCGGGCGCGTCGTGGGCGAGCATCGATTATTACGGCCGCTGGAAGGCGCTGCAGTTCCGCGCGCGGCATTTCTATGCGCCGCTCGCGATCGCTGCCGAGCATAAGGATGGCGCGACCAAAATCAGCCTGATTTCCGACGCGACGACGCCTACGCAGGCGGTGTGGCGCGTGCGGACGCTCGACGTCGACGGGAAGGTGCTGGCGGCGACCGAAACGCCGGCGACGCTTGCGCCTTTGTCGGCGACTCCGGTCGCGACCCTGCCCGATGCATCGCTGTTCGCGGGCGGCGATCCTGCTCGGACGATCGCGGTGGCGGAGTTGGTCGTGGACGGCCGCGTTGCGTCGCGCGCGCTCGTGTCGGCGGCGCCCAAGACGATGACGCTGCCCGATCCGGGGCTGACCGCGACATGGGCGGGCGATCGGCTGACGCTGACCGCGAGCAAGCTGGCGCGCGCGGTGTGGATCGATTTCGGCAAGCTCGAGGCGACGCCGTCGGACAATGCGTTCGATCTGCTGCCGGGGGAGAGTGTCACGGTGACTGTAGCGTCCAAGGAGTCCGAGGCGGCGCTGCGACGCGCGCTGACGGTCCGCACACTGGCGGGTATCGCGGCGGTGAAGTCGTGATGCGCATCACCACCCCGTCATCCCAACGAAAGCTGGGATCCAGAGCCACGAACCGCGCCGCCCGTGGCCCTGGATCCTGGGTCGAGCCCAGGATGACGGCTGTTGCGCGGCTCGCGCTTGCCCCGATCGGCCTGTTGCTCGCGTCGTCGGCGCTCGCGCAGACGGTCGATCCGGCCGTCCGCACCATGACGCTCGACGAAAAGGTCGCGCAGTTGCAGAGCGTCGCGCCGGCAATCCCGCGGCTCAACCTGCCGGCCTATGATTACTGGAACGAGGGGCTGCACGGGCTCGCGCGCAACGGCGTCGCGACGGTGTTCCCACAGGCGATCGGCCTTGCCGCGACCTGGGACGAGGCGCTGCTGCGGCGCGTCGGCGACGTCGTGTCGACCGAGGCGCGCGCAAAGTCCAACGCGCTGCCGGCGGGCGACCGCGCGCGCTATCAGGGACTGACGATCTGGTCGCCCAACATCAACATCTTCCGCGATCCGCGCTGGGGTCGCGGGCAGGAGACGTATGGCGAGGACCCGTATCTGACGGGGCGTCTTGGCGTTGCGTTCATCGGCGGGTTGCAGGGGCCGGATCTCGCGCACCCGAAGGTCATCGGCACGCCGAAGCACCTCGCCGCGCATAGCGGGCCGGAGGCGGGGCGCGACGGGTTCGACGTCGATATCTCGCCGCATGATCGCGAGGCGACGTTCCTCCCTGCGTTCCGGATGGCGCTGACCGAGGGGCGCGCGCTGTCGACGATGTGCGCGTACAACGCGATTCACGGCGTGCCGGTCTGCGCGTCGGCCCCGTTGCTCGACCAGACGGTGCGCAAGGAATGGGGCTTCAAGGGGCTGATCGTGTCCGATTGCGATGCGGTCGGGAATATCGCGAACTATCATTATTACCGGCCCGATGCCGCGGGTGGATCCGCGGCGGCGATTGCGGCGGGGATGGATTTCAACTGCGGCCGCACCTACGCGGCGCTCGGCGATGCGGTGCGCCGAGGGCTGGTGCCCGAGGCGACGCTCGACACGAGCCTGACGCGGACGTTCGCGGTGCGGCGGATGCTCGGTGGCGCGTTTGGCGCGACGAGCCCATGGGACACAATCAAGCCGACCGAGTTCGACACGCCCGCGCACCGTGCGCTGGCGCTGGAGGCGGCGCGCAAGGCGATGGTGTTGGTCCAGAACAATGGCGTGCTGCCGCTCAAACCCTCGGCCAGGATCGCGGTGATCGGGCCGAATGCCGACAGCATCGACGTGCTGGAGGCGAATTATCACGGGACCGCGGCGGCGCCCGTCACGCCGCTCGCGGCGCTGCGGACGGCGTTTGGCGGTGTCCGATATGCGCAAGGATCGAGCATCGCCGAGGGCGTACCGGTGCCGGTGCCCGATACCGCGCTGTCGCTGCGGGGCGAGTATTTCCGGGGAAGCGATTTCTCAGGCACGCCGGTGGTGCGCGCGGACCGGACGATCGATTTCGACTGGGATCGCACCGCGCCCGCACCGGGGATCGATCCGACCGCATTCTCGGTGCGCTGGACCGGTACGGTCACCGCGCTGGCCGCGGGAGACTATGTGTTCCGGCTCGACGTGCCGCGCTGTTTCGACTGCAAGGGGCATGACCCCGCGCGACTGTGGATCGACGACAAATTGGTCGCCGACGACGATGGCAGCGGCAAGAATGTCGAGGCAGCGGTGACGCTGACCGCGGGCGCGCATTCGATCCGCGTAGAGCTGGCGCATAGCGGCGAGGATCAGGGGCTTCGGTTGACCTGGACCGCGCCCGCCGATGCACAGATCGCCGAGGCGGTTGCCGCGGCGAAGGATGCCGACGCGATCGTCGCGTTCGTTGGGCTGTCGCCTGCGGTCGAGGGCGAGGCGTTGCAGATCGAGGTCGCCGGCTTCTCTGGCGGCGATCGGACCGATATCGGACTGCCCGCCGCGCAGGTGAAGCTGCTCGAAGCCGCCAAGGCCACGGGCAAGCCGCTGGTCGTCGTGCTGATGACGGGCAGCGCGGTCGCGCTGACCTGGGCGAAGGCGCATGCCGACGCGATCCTGGTCGGCTGGTATCCGGGCCAGGCGGGCGGTCAGGCGATCGCCGATACGCTGACGGGCACGAACAATCCGGGCGGGCGCCTGCCGCTGACCTTCTACGCGAAAACGCGCGATCTGCCCGCGTTCATCGACTACAACATGCGCGAGCGGACCTATCGCTACTTCACCGGCACGCCGCTGTGGGGCTTCGGCCATGGGCTGAGCTATACCCAGTTCGCCTATGCTGCACCCAAATTGCTGCGCAGCACGATTGCTGCGGGCGAGAGCGTCACGGTCGAGGTGCCGGTGAAGAACACGGGCAAGATCGCGGGCGACGAGGTGGTGCAGGCGTATCTCGTGCCACCCGAGCCGGCGGTGAAGCCGCGCTTCAACGATCCGGTGCTGCAACGCCAGCTCGTTGGGTTCAGGCGGCAGACAGTGAAGCCGGGCCAGACGGCACGGGTGGCCTTCACGATCGATCCACGGGGGATGAGCAGCGTCGATACGGCTGGCACTCGTCGCGTCGTGCCGGGCGAATACCGGCTGCATATCGGTGGTGGCCAGCCAGGCGACGGGCCGGGGGTCGATACCGTCTTCACCGTGACGGGAACGAAGGATTTGCCGAAATGATAGACCGCCGCATGCTCATAGCGGGCGCCGCGGCGCTTGGCCTCGCCGGACCGCTGCGATCCGCCGCTCCGTCGTTCGTCAGCAAGCGCCCGAAGCTCGCCGCTCGCCGCTACATCAGCCGCGCGGTCGAGGCGGAGATCGCGCGCGTCACGGCGAAGATCGGCGATCCCGAACTTGCTTGGATGTTCGGCAATTGCTACCCGAACACGCTCGACACGACGGTGTTCATGGGGAGCGTGGACGGCAAGCCCGATGCGTTCGTCATCACCGGCGACATCGACTGCATGTGGCTGCGCGACAGCTCGGCACAGGTGCATCCGTATCTGCCGCTGGCGAAGCGCGATCCGGCGTTGCGAACGCTGTTCCGCGGGCTGATCGCGCGGCAGGCGCGGTGCATCCTGATCGACCCCTATGCCAACGCGTTCATGCACGACCCGTCGGCGAAGACCAATCTCAGCTGGTCGCTCAGCGACGACACGGTGATGAAGCCGGGCGTCGGCGAGCGGAAATGGGAGGTGGATTCGCTCTGCTACCCGATGTGGATCGCGCACGCCTATTGGCAGGCGACCGGCGACACCGCGCCGTTCGACGCGCTGTGGGCGGACGGCGCGCGCGCGTCGATCCGGACGTTTCGCGAGCAGCAGCGCAAGGACGGGCCGGGGCCGTATCGCTTCCGCCGGTCGTCGCCGATCGTCGGCGAGAGCATGCCGCTCGACGGCTATGGTCCGCCGTCGCGGCCGGTCGGGCTGATCCATTCGGGGTTCCGCCCGTCGGACGACGCGTGCGTGCTGCCGTTCCTGATCCCGTCGAACATCTTCGCGGTGCGCGCGCTGCGTCAGGTCGCGGAACTGGCAACGCGCGCGCGGCATGACACGGCGCTGGCGGCGGATGCGAGCGCGCTGGCGGACGAGGTCGAGGCGGCGTTGCGGCTGCACGGGATGACCAAAGGCGCGGACGGCCAGCCCGTCTGGGCGTACGAGACCGACGGCTATGGCAACGCGATCTTCATGGACGACGCCAATGTGCCGAGCCTGTCGGGGCTCGCCTATCTCGGCGCGGTAAAGGCCGACGATCCGCTCTGGCGGCGCACCGCCGCGCACGCCTGGAGCAAGGACAACGCCTATTTTTTCACCGGCAAGGCGGCGGAGGGGATCGGCAGCCCGCATACTGGCTTGCGCGAAATCTGGCCGATGGCGATCGTGATGCACGCGCTGAACGCGCTCGAGACCGGTGACAACGCGACCGTCGCGCGCAGCCTCGCCTCGCTGAAATCCACGCATGGCGGCACCGGCTTCATGCATGAATCCTTCAACCAGGACGACGGCGCGAAGTTCACGCGGTCGTGGTTCGCCTGGGCGAACGGGCTGTTCGGCGAGCTGATCGTCGACATCGCCGCCAAACGCCCCGCACTTCTCGGAGTCCGCGCATGACCATCTCCCGCCGTATGCTCCTTGCCGGGAGCGGCGCGCTCGCGCTGACCGCGCGCGCGACGTTCGCCGCCACGCCGGCCAAGACGACCGCGCCCGATCTGTTCGTCGGCACAGGCGGCCACGGCCACACCTATCCGGGCGCGACATTGCCGTTCGGGATGGTGCAGCTCAGCCCCGACACCGATGTCGAGCGCTGGGATGCGTGCTCGGGCTATCACCGCACTGACACGTCGATCATGGGCTTCAGCCACACGCATCTGTCGGGCACCGGGATCGGCGACATGCTCGACGTGCTGGTCGTGCCGACGCGTGGGAAAGTGCAGCTGACCCCGGGGACGCTCGCCGATCCGGATGCGGGGTATCGCCAGCGCTTCACCGCCGAGCATGCCGAGCCCGGCTATTACCGCGTGACGCTCGAATCGGGTGTGCGCGCGGAGCTGACCGCGACCGAGCGGACGGGGATTCAGCGTCACGTCTTCCCGGCGGGCGCAGGGCATATCCTGGTCGATCTGTCGCACCTGATCCTCGACAAATGGGATCACGGCGTGCTGATCGACGATGCGTCGCTGAACCTCGACGCGACCGGGATGCTGACCGGCAGCCGCCGCGTGTTCCGCTGGGCGAAGGGGCGGCGGATCCACTTTGCGATGCAGCTGTCGCGCAAGCCCGACCGGATCGTGTTCTACGGCGATGGCGACGTAGCGCAGGCGGCGGGCGCGAAGGGCGTCGCGGGCAAGCGCGTCAAGGCGGTGCTGCATTATGACGACGCCGGCGCCGCGCCGATCGTGATCCGCACAGGCATCTCCGCGGTCGACGTCGCGGGTGCGCGCAAGAACCTGGCGGCCGAGGCGCGGCATTGGGATTTCGATCGCTACCGTGCCGATGCGACCAAGATCTGGGCGCCCGCGCTCGCCGCGGTGAGCGTCGAGGGGGGCACGCCCGCGCAGCGCACGATCATGGCGAGCGCGCTATACCATGCGCAGCTCGCACCGACGCTCTTTTCCGACGTCGACGGGCGCTATGTCGGGCTAGATCGCAAGGTGCATGACGGCGCCACGAAGGATCGCGCGTACAGCAGCTACTCGATGTGGGACACGTATCGCGCGCTGCATCCCTTGCTCACGCTGATCGAGCCGCAGCGCACCGCGGAGCTCGTCGGCGACCTGATCCGGCAAACGCAGCAGAGCGCGTACGGTCCGCCGGTCTGGCCGCTGCAGGGGGTCGAGACGGGCTGCATGATCGGCTGGCATTCGGTGTCGGTGATGGCCGAGGCGCGCGCGAAGGGCGTGCCCGCGAACTACGCCGCGGCGTGGCCGAACGTGCGGCGGCGGTCGTTCGACTTCGCGATGCCCAATCTCGACAACAGCCTGGGGATCAAGCCGTACGACACGATGGGCTACATACCCGCCGACACGGTGTTCGAGTCGGTCTCGCGCACGCTCGAATATGCGTATGACGATTACGCGTCGGCGCATCTGGCCGATGCGGCGGGCGCGAGCACGGAGGCGGCGCGGTTGCGCAAGCGGAGCGGCAACTGGCGCAACGTGTTCGATGCGTCGATCGGCTTCGCGCGGCCGAAGCTCGCGAACGGGACATGGGCGACGCCCTATGATCCGATCGCGCTCGGCCATTCGAGCAAATGGCGCGATTATACCGAGAGCAATGGCTGGCAGGCGACGTTCCTCAACCAGCACGACGTCTACGGCCTGATCGCGGCGATGGGCGGCGATGCCAAGTTCGAGGCAAAACTCGACGGCCTTTTCAACGCGCCGTCTACGCTACCCAAGGACGCGCCGCCCGACATCACCGGGCTGGTCGGCCAATATGCGCATGGCAACGAGCCGAGCCATCACGTCGCCTATCTGTACACCTATTGCGGCGCGGCGTGGAAGACGCAGGCCATGGTCCGCCGGCTGCTGACCGAGATGTACAAGGACGATCCCGACGGCATCATCGGCAACGACGATTGCGGGCAGATGAGCGCCTGGTTCGTGCTGAGCGCGCTCGGGCTGTATCCGGTCGATCCGGTGAGCGCGAATTATGTGCTGGGGTCGCCGCTGTTCGATCGGGCGGAGATGCGCGTTGGTGCTGGCAAGACTTTGGTCGTCGAGGCACGCGGCAATGGTCCCGACCGGCCATATGTCCAGTCGGTGGCGTGGAACGGCCGTCCCTGGACGAAGAGCTGGATCGCGCATGCCGATATCGTCCGCGGCGGACGGCTTGTGTTCGAGATGGCCGCGACGCCTAACCGTGATTTTGGCCGCGCCCCCGCGGATCGGCCGCCAGCAACAACCGGAGTTTCGCGATGACCTTGGATTTGAATCGCCGCGCGTTGATCGCCGGAACGCTTGCCACCGCTGCCGCTGGCCGAGCGAACGCCGCCGCCCCGGTCGGCGCGCCTGCTCCTTGGGGCGCGACGCCCAGCGTCCGCCAGCTCGCCTGGCACAAGCGCGAGCGCTACGGCTTCGTCCACTTCACGCTGAACACCTGGACCGACAAGGAATGGGGCTATGGCGACGAGGATCCCAAGCTGTTCGATCCGACCGCGTTCGATCCCGATCAGATCGTCGCGGCGGCCAAGAGCGCGGGGCTGACCGGCCTCGTCCTCACCGCCAAGCATCATGACGGCTTCTGCCTCTGGCCGACCAGGCTCACCGAGCATTGCATCCGCAACAGCCCGTACAAGGGCGGCAAGGGCGACATCGTTCGCGAACTGGGCGACGCGTGCCGGCGCGGCGGGATTTCCTACGGACTGTATCTGTCGCCCTGGGATCGTAACCGCGCCGATTACGGGACGCCCGCGTACATCGACTATTTCCGCGCGCAGCTGACTGATCTGTGCACGAATTACGGCGAGCTGTTCGAGGTCTGGTTCGACGGTGCGAACGGCGGCGACGGCTATTATGGCGGCGCGCGCGAGGCGCGGAAGATCGATGCGCCGAAATATTATAACTGGCCGTCGATCATCGCGCTGGTCCACAAATTGCAGCCGATGGCGTGCACCTTCGATCCGCTCGGCGCCGATATCCGCTGGGTCGGCAACGAGGACGGGCATGCGGGCGACCCCTGCTGGCCGACCATGCCGAACCATCCCTATGTCCAGGCCGAGGGCAATTCGGGCGTGCGCGGTGCGCCGCTCTGGTGGCCGGCGGAGACGAACACGTCGATCCGGCCCGGCTGGTTCTATCACGCCGACGAGGATCTGCAGGTGAAGTCGCCGCAGCGGCTGATGCAGTTCCACGACGAGTCGGTCGGGCGCGGCACCAACATGATGCTCAACCTGCCGCCCGATCGTCGCGGTCTGATCGCCGAGCCCGATCTCGCCTCGCTCAAATCGTTCGGCGATGCGTTGCGCGCGAGCTTCAGGACCGATCTGGCGAAGGGCGCGGTGGCGAGCGCTTCGGCGGTTCGCGGGCCCCGGTTTGCGGCCGCCAACGTGCTCGACGGCAATCCCGACACCTATTGGAGCACGCCGGACGCGGTGAAGACGCCCTCGCTGGTGCTCGACCTGCCGCCGGGGCGCCGGTTCGACCTGATCCGGATCCGAGAGGCTCTGGCGCTTGGCGTGCGCGTGACGAAGTTCGCGATCGATGTGGCGGAGGCGAACGGCGCGTGGCGCGAGGTCGCGGTGCACGAGTGCATCGGCGCCCAGCGGATCGTCCGGCTGCCCGCGCCCGTCACCGCGCGCCGCGTGCGGCTGCGGATCGTCGAGGCACCCGCGTGCCCCGCGATCACCGAGCTGTCGCTGTTCCTGAGCGTTGCGCCGGTTGCGGTCGTGGCGTCGCAGGCGACGGGCAACAAGATCATCGCCAAGACCGGGTGGACGATCGCGGGGGCAACGCAGCACAGCCTGGCGATGAAATCGGGCAAGCCGGACTTCGCGGGCGAGACATCGCTGGCGGGCGCGCTCAAGCCGACATTGCCCGGTGCGGAGGCGGTGCTCGACGACGATCTCGCGACCGTCTGGACGACGCCTGCGCCGACGCCCACGAGCGTAATCATGCTGATGATCGACATGGGTAAGGCCGAGCAGGTCGCAGGGTTCAGCCTGACGCCGACGCGTCAGGCGCTGCCCGATGCGGGCCCGCCGGGGCGCTACCGGGTCGAGACGAGCGAGGACGGCAAGACCTGGACGCCCGCGGGCGAGGGGGAGTTCGGCAACATCGCCTATGCCCGCGCGACGCAGCGCATCACCTTCGCGAAGCCGCGCCAGGCGCGGTACCTGATGCTGGGCTTCACCAGCGTCGCGACCGCGCAGCCGAAGATGGCGATCGCCGGGATCGGTGCGTTCCGACCGTAAGCGACCAATATCGATCCTCCCCCGCCAGGGGGAGGTGGCTGGCGCTTGCCAGTCGGAGGGGGAGGTAAGGGAAACGGCTGTTGCGTGTCCTCCCCCTCCGTCACCTGCGGTGCCACCTCTTCCTGGCGGGGGAGGATGAGCGGGGGGCTGGGCGCGCCGCGCCGGATCGGGCATGGCGTTCCCCGACGGAACGGGTGAGCGAACAGATGGACGACCAAGCGACGATGCCGCGGATTGCGGGCCCCGAGGATCATGTCGTCGTCGTCGGCGGCGGGTTCTCCGGCGCGCTGTTCGCGGTCAACCTCATGCGACACGAGGGGCCGCGCGTCACGTTGATCGAGCGCCGCGACCGGCAGCTCGCGCGCGGCGTCGCGTACAGCGCGGCACATCCCGATCACCTGCTCAACGTCCGCGCGGGGAACATGAGCGCGCTGCCCGACGACCCCGGTCACTTCGTCCGCTGGCTGGAGGCGCATGGCAAGGGCGACCGTACCACCTTCGTCCCGCGCACGACCTATGGCGCGTATCTGCGCGAACTGCTCGATGCGGCGATCGCCGAGTCGGACGGACGGCTCGTCCATGTCGAGGGCGAGGTCTGCGCGATCGATCCGGTGGCCGGTGCCCCGTTGGCAGGAGGGGGCGTCACGCTGACGATGGCAGACGGGCGGACGATCGCCGCCGACACCGCGGTGCTCGCGCTCGGCAACCTGCCGCCGCATACGCCGCCGGGTCTGAAGCCCGACGCGTTGCCGGCGGGGGTGTATTGCG
Source organism: Sphingomonas sp. Leaf38 (assembly GCF_001421825.1). NCBI lineage: Bacteria > Pseudomonadati > Pseudomonadota > Alphaproteobacteria > Sphingomonadales > Sphingomonadaceae > Sphingomonas > Sphingomonas sp. Leaf38. The sequence continues at coordinate 434,985 of NZ_LMLD01000011.1, forward strand.
CGGATCCGTGGGCGGCCGATCTCGCCGAAGGGCTTGGCGCGGACGACACCGTCGTGCTGGTCGGCACCGGGCTGACCGCGATCGATGCGGCGCTGTTGCTCGATGCGCAGGGCTTTGCGGGACGCATCCTGGCGATGTCGCGGCGTGGGCTGTCGCCGCGACGGCATGTCGATGGCGCACCCGCCCACCGCGGTGTCGCGGACAAGCCACAGGGCGGTCTGACCGACCTCGTCCGCCACGTTCGCGCAAGGGCCGCGGTCGAAGGCTGGCGGTGCGCGGTGGACGAGCTTCGGCCGGTCACGCAGATGTTGTGGGCGGCCGCGTCGCAGGAGGTGCGCGGACGGTTCCTTCGGCATCTGCGGCCCTATTGGGACGTCCATCGCCATCGCCTCGCACCGCGCGTCGCCGAGCGGGTCGAGGCGCTCGTCGGGTCCGGGCGGCTGACGGTCGCGGCGGGCAAGATCGTGTCCGCGCAAGCGGATGGCACGCACGCCGTGCTGCGCTGGCGACCACGCGGCGAGACGGTGCCCGTCGTCACCCGCGCCGCGCGGATCGTCAACTGCACCGGGCCGCAGGGCGATCTGCTGCGCTCCGGGGAGCCGCTCGTGAAGCATCTGCTCGCGGCGGGGGCGATCCGGCCGGATCCGTTGCGGCTGGGCGTCGACGTCGATGCGCAGTCGCGCGCGATCCGGGCCGACGGCACGCCCGACGATCGCATCCACTGCATCGGCCCGATGACCCGCGGCGGGCTGTGGGAGGTGGTCGCGGTCCCCGATATCCGGGTCCAGAGCTGGGATCTCGCACGCCGCCTGTCGAACGCGCAATGGGTCGGCGGCGAGGGGCTTTGACCGCGATCCGGCGTTTCCTTGCGGGCGATGCGGCGGGTGCGATCGTGCTGCTGGCCGCGGCGATCGCCGTGCTGCTCGTCGCCAGTTCGCCGCTCGCGCCGACCTATGTCGCGACGCTGCACCATGCGGTCGGCGGGATGAGCGTCTAGCACTGGATCAACGACGGCGCGATGGCGCTGTTCTTCCTGCTGATCGGGCTGGAGGTGGGGAGCGAGTTCGTCTCGGGGCATTTCTCGACCTGGGGAGAGCGCATCCTGCCCGGTACCGCGGCGCCTGCGGGCGTGGTGGTGCGGCGTGCCTCTATCTGCTCGTCAACATGCACACACCCGCCAATCGGCGCGGCTGGGCAATTCCGGCGGCGACCGACATCGCATTTGCGCTCGGCATCCTGGCCTTGCTCGGGTCGCGCTGTTCTACACCGGCCATATCGCGCTGACGATCCCGCTGCGGACGGGCGGCGGCCCGCCGCCGTTGAACCGTCTCGACCATGCGCTCCAGCCCTGGTCGAGCTTCCTGATCGCGCCGGCGTTCGGGTTCGCCAATGCAGGCCTGCGTTTGCCGGCGCGTCGCACGCGATGGATTCGGTGAAGATCGGCGTGTTCGCGGGGTCGATCCTGTCGGGTATCGCGGGGTGGATACTCCTGCGTCGCAGCGCGCGATAATTCCGACAATACTACGCGAAACATACGCGCGACGCGGGCAATCGATCTCGAATTGCTACGTCGCCAAGGCCTAATTGCCAGTCCTCGCGGTGCGCCAGTCTTTCGGCCGCCCGCGCATGGGGATAGCAATGCACAGTCTTCGTTTCGCCGCCGCCGCCGTTTTGTTGACCGGTCTCGCCACGCCCGCCGTCGCGCAGGACACCGCCCCGCCGTCGCCCGTGACCGTCAGCGGTTCGGTCACGCTCGCGACCGACTATCGGCTGCGCGGCGTGTCGCAGTCGGACAAGGACGGCGCGATCCAGGGTGGCCTGACGATCGCGCACGATAGCGGCGTCTATGTCGGCGCCTGGGGCTCCAACCTGGCGGGCTGGGGGACGTTCGGTGGCTCGAACATGGAGCTCGATCTGATCGGCGGCTACAAGCACAAATTGGCCGACAATGCGACGCTCGACGTCGGGCTGACCTGGTACATGTATCCGGGCGGCGCGTCGAAGACCGACTATGCCGAACCCTATGTGAAGCTGAGCGGCACGACCGGCCCGGCGACGCTGACCGCGAGCGCCTTTTATGCGCCCAGCCAGCAGGCGCTCGGCAAATGGTACCGCACCGGCGCCGAGGCCGCGACCAGCATCTACACCGATGCGGGCGACACGGAGGACAATCTCTACCTGACCGGCGACGGCGCGTTCGCGATTGCCGGCACGCCGCTGACCGCCAAGGCGCATATCGGCCATAGCTGGGGCAATGACGGTCTCGGCCCCAACGCGACCAGCGCGGCGCCGACCGGCGACTATTGGGATTGGTCGCTGGGGGCGGACGCGACGTACAAGACCCTGACTCTCAACGTCAGCTATGTCGACACCGACATCACGCGTCGCCGTGCCGCCTATCTCCAGCCGAGCTTCTCGCGCGGGCAGGACGGCACCGGATCGATCGCCGACGGCACGATCGTCGCCTCGCTCACCGCCGCCTTCTGAAGGATCGACCGATGCAGGATCTACTTTGGATAGCGTTCATGCTCGGACTGGTGGCGGCAACGCTCGCCTATGTCCGGCTGTGCGACCACGCGTGAGGACGCAGCCATGACCCTCGACCTCTGGCTCGCCGCGATCGTCGCGCTCGGGCTGCTTTTCTATCTCGTGGCGGTGCTGATCCGTCCCGAACGCTTTTAGGAGCGCGTCCGCATGACATTCGAAGGATGGATCCTGATCCTGGGCTTCGTCGGCATATTGCTGGCGTTGACCAAGCCCGTCGGCCTGTGGCTGTTCGCGCTGTACGAAGGGCGCCGCACGCCGCTCCACCTGGTCTTCGGTCCCGTGGAGACCGGCTTCTACAAACTTGCCGGGATCGACCCGAAACAGGAGCAGGGCTGGCGCCGCTATGCGCTGCACATGATCATGTTCAACGCGCTGCTGATGGCGCTGACCTATGCGGTGCTGCGGCTGCAGGGCGTGCTGCCCGGCAACCCGCAAGGGCTCGCCGGGCTCAGCCCGCATCTCGCGTTCAACACCGCGATCAGCTTCACGACGAACACCAACTGGCAGAGCTATGGTGGCGAATCCACCATGTCGAACTTTGCCCAGATGTTCGGCCTGACGATCCACAATTTCCTGTCGGCCGCGACCGGCATCGCGCTGGCGTTCGCGCTGTTCCGCGGGTTCGCGCGGCGATCGGCCCCAAATGTAAAAGAGGCGACGATCGGCAATTTTTGGGCCGACATGACCCGCGTCACCCTCTATCTGCTGGTACCGATCTGCGTCGTCGTGACGCTCTTCTACATCGCCAGTGGCGTGCCGCAGACGCTGGCCGGCACGGTCGACATCACCACGCTGGAAGGGCTCAAGCAGACGCTGACGCTCGGCCCGGTGGCGAGCCAGGAAGCGATCAAGATGCTCGGCACCAATGGTGGCGGCTTCTTCAACGCGAACTCGGCGCATCCGTTCGAGAACCCGACCGCGCTCACCAACCTGGTGCAGATGCTGTCGATCTTCGTCATCGGCTTCGGGCTGACCTGGACGTTCGGCAAGGCGGTCGGCAACACCAAACAGGGCTGGGCGATCCTCTCGGCGATGCTCGTGCTGTTCCTCGCCGGCGTCACCATCACCTATGCGCAGGAAGCCGCGGGCAACCCGATCCTGCACGGCATCGGCGTCGCAGGCGGCAACATGGAAGGCAAGGAGGTCCGCTTCGGGATCGCCGCATCCGCGCTGTTCTCAGTCGTCACCACCGCGGCCTCGTGCGGCGCGGTCAACGCGATGCATGACAGCTTCACCGCGCTCGGCGGGATGATCCCGCTGCTCAACATCCAGCTTGGCGAAGTCGTGATCGGCGGCGTCGGCGCGGGCATCTACGGCTTCCTGCTGTTCGCCATCCTCGCGGTGTTCGTCGCCGGGCTGATGGTTGGCCGCACGCCCGAATATGTCGGCAAGAAGATCGAGGCGCGGGAGGTGAAACTCGCCGTGCTCGCGATCGCGATCCTGCCGCTCGTCATCCTCGGCTTCACGGCGCTCAGCGCGGTGCTGCCCGACGGGCTGGCGGGGCCGCTGAACAAGGGGCCGCACGGGTTCACCGAGATCCTGTACGCCTATACCAGCGCGGCCGGTAACAACGGGTCGGCCTTTGCCGGGCTGACCGCGAACACGCCGTTCTACAACGGCCTGCTCGGCGTCGCGATGTGGCTCGGCCGCTTCTTCATCATCGTACCGATGCTCGCCATCGCCGGGTCGCTCGCCGCGAAGAAGTACACGCCCGAAAGCGCAGGCTCGTTCCCGACGACGGGGGCGCTGTGGATCGGCCTGCTGGTCGGGATCATCCTGATCGTCGGCGGCCTGACCTTCCTGCCGAGCCTCGCGCTCGGTCCCATCGCCGATCATCTCGCGATGATCAGCGGCAAAACCTTCTGACGGGACAAGCCAAGATGGCACGCACCCCTACCAAGTCGCTGTTCACGGCCGACTTGATCATCCCGGCGATCGGCGACGCTTTCCGGAAACTCGATCCGCGGCAGTTGATCCGCAACCCGGTGATGTTCGTCACCGCCGTCGTCGCCACGCTGCTGACGATCCTCGTCAATGTCGGCGGCGACGGACTGTCCATCGGCTTCAAGATCCAGCTCGTCGTCTGGCTGTGGCTGACGGTGCTGTTCGGCACCTTTGCCGAGGCGCTCGCCGAGGGCCGCGGCAAGGCGCAGGCCGCGTCGCTGCGCGCGACCAAGGCCGAGCTGACCGCGCGGCGCATGAAGGGCGACCAGGTCGAGTCCGTCCCCGCCAGCGCGCTGCGTGCGGGCGACATCGTCCTCGTCAGTGCCGGTGGCGCTGGGGGGGGCGACCTGATCCCCGCGGACGGCGAAGTCGTCTGGGGCGTCGCCTCGGTCAACGAGGCCGCGATCACCGGCGAGAGCGCGCCGGTGATCCGCGAGGCGGGCGGCGATCGGTCCGCGGTGACGGCGGGCACGCGCGTCATCTCCGACGAGATCCGCGTGAAGGTCACCGCCAATCCGGGCGAGGGCTTTCTCGACCGGATGATCGCGCTGGTCGAGGGCGCCGAGCGGCAGAAGACGCCGAACGAGATCGCACTCACGCTGCTGCTCGTCGGGCTGACGATCATCTTCCTGATCGCGGTCGGCACGATCCCGGGCTTTGCGAGCTATGCGGGCGGCCGCGTGCCCGTCGCGATCCTCGCCGCGCTGCTGATCACGCTGATCCCGACGACGATCGCCGCGTTGCTGTCGGCGATCGGCATCGCCGGGATGGACCGACTGGTGCGCTTCAACGTGCTGGCCAAGTCGGGTCGTGCGGTCGAGGCGGCGGGCGATATCGACGTGCTGCTGCTCGACAAGACCGGCACGATCACGATCGGCGACCGCCAGGCGAGCGAATTCCGCAGCGTCGGCGGCACGCGCGACGAGGAACTGGCCGAGGCGGCGTTGCTCGCCAGCCTTGCCGACGAAACGCCCGAGGGTCGCTCGATCGTCATCCTCGCACGCGAAAAGTTCGGGGTGACGACTAGCGCGCTCCCGGCGGACGCGGAAATCATCCCCTTCACCGCGCAGACCCGTATCTCGGGCGTCAAGGTGAACGGCGCGCTGATCCAGAAGGGTGCGGTCGATTCGATCCTGAAGGCCAATCCGGGGGCAGGGGCGACCGCTGCGGCAACCGAGCTGCGCCGGATCACCGACGAGATCGCGCGCGCCGGCGGCACGCCGCTGGCGGTGGCGATGGACGGGCGGCTGCTCGGCGCGATCTTCCTGAAGGACGTCGTCAAGGCGGGCATCCGCGAACGCTTCGGCGAGCTCAGGACGATGGGTATCCGCACGGTGATGATCACCGGCGACAACCCGCTCACCGCGGCGGCGATCGCGGCGGAGGCCGGCGTCGACGATTTCCTCGCGCAGGCTACCCCTGAGGACAAGCTCGCGCTGATCCGCAAGGAACAGCAGGGCGGGCGGCTGGTCGCGATGTGCGGCGACGGCACTAACGACGCGCCCGCGCTGGCACAGGCGGACGTCGGCGTGGCGATGAACACCGGCACGCAGGCCGCGCGCGAGGCGGGCAACATGGTCGACCTCGACAGCGATCCGACCAAGCTGATCGAGATCGTGGGGCTGGGGAAGCAGCTGCTGATGACCCGCGGTGCGCTGACGACCTTCTCGGTGGCGAACGACGTCGCGAAGTATTTCGCGATCATCCCGGCGATGTTCGTCGCGCTCTATCCGGGGCTGGGCGTGCTCAACGTGATGCGGCTGGGCTCGCCCGAAAGCGCGATCCTGTCGGCGATCATCTTCAACGCGATCATCATCCCGATGCTGGTGCCGCTCGCGCTCCGGGGTGTCGCGTACAAGCCGATGGCGGCGGGCCCGCTGCTCGCGCGCAATCTGGCCGTGTACGGGCTGGGGGGGCTGATCGCGCCGTTCGTCGGGATCAAGCTCATCGACATGCTCGTCGGTGCGCTGGGCCTAGCCTGATGATCGAGCCTGATCTGACGTCGGCTCGCAAGCCGACTCGCCGCTCACTGCCACCTCCCCGGCGAAGGCCGGGGCCCAGGTGGAAAGGTCGCCGTAACGAAGCGCTCGCGCCGTTGGCGACGTTCCCCAACTGGACCCCGGCCTTCGCCGGGGAGGTGCCGAGGGTAGGGTCGTATGGAGCAACCTCCACTGCCCCGACCTCAAGGAATTGTTCACCCGCGAAGGCGGGTGCCCAGACTGGGTCCCCGCTTTCGCGGGGACACATGGAGACGACAGAATGACCTCCGATCTTACCTCCGCCCTTCGCCCTGCGTTCGTCATGACGATCCTGTTCGCGCTGCTGCTCGGGATCGTCTATCCCCTCGCTATGACCGGCATCGGACAGGCGATTTTCCCGACCCAGGCGAACGGCAGCCTCGTCGTCGCCGACGGCAAGGCGATCGGCTCGACCGTGGTCGGGCAGGCGTTCACGACCGATCGCTATTTCCAGACTCGCCCCTCGGCGGCGGGCAAGGGCTATGACGGGCTTGCCTCGTCAGGGTCGAATCTCGGGCCGACCAGCCAGGCGCTCGTCGACCGGACCAAGGCCGATGTCGCCAAGCGTCGCGCGGAAGGTGTGACCGGGCCGCTGCCCGCCGATCTCGCGACCGCGTCCGGCTCGGGGCTCGACCCCGACCTGTCGCCCGCCTCGGCCTATGCGCAGGTCGCGCGCGTCGCCCGCGTCCGTGGCGTGGCTGCCGACAAGGTCCGCGGTCTGGTAACGGCTAACGTCGACGGCGCGCTATTCGGTATCTTCGGCGAACCGCGCGTCAACGTTCTGGCGCTCAACCGCGCCCTCGACGCCACCGGGCCACACGCAACGGGCGCGCGTTGAACGACGACACGCGACCATCGCCCGAGGCCCTTCTGCGACAGGCGTCGCAGGAGGGTCGCGGCCGTCTGAAGATCTTCCTCGGCGCCGCGCCCGGCGTCGGCAAGACCTTCGAGATGCTCTCCGAAGGCGCCGAACGCCGTCGCGCGGGCGTCGACATCGTCATCGGCGTGGTCGAGACGCATGGCCGGGTCGAAACCGCGGCACTCACCCGCGGGCACGAGATCGTGCCGCGCAAGCCGATCCCCTATGAGGGGCGGACGCTCGACGAGATGGATCTCGACGCGATCCTCGAGCGTGCGCCGACGCTCGTCCTGGTCGACGAACTCGCGCATACCAACGCGCCCGGCAGCCGCCATCCCAAACGCTATCAGGATGTCGAGGAGCTGCTGGCCGCGGGCATCGACGTCTATTCGACGATCAACATCCAGCATATCGAGAGCCTCAACGACGTCGTCGCGTCGTTCACGCGGGTGCGCGTCCGCGAGACCGTCCCCGACAGCATCGTCGAGGCGGCCGAGATCGAGGTCGTCGACATCCCGCCCGACGAGCTCATCGAGCGACTGAAGGCGGGCAAGGTCTATCTGCCGCAGGAGGCGACGCGCGCGCTGGCGCATTTCTTCTCGAAGTCGAACCTGTCCGCGCTGCGCGAACTCGCTCTCCGTCGCGCGGCGCAAGCCGTCGATGCGCAGATGCTCGAACATGTCCGCGCGCTCGGCGTCGGCGGCACCTGGGCGGGCGGCGAGCGGATCGTCGTCGCGGTCAGCGAATTGCCGGGCGCGCTCGGCCTGGTCCGCGCGACCAAGCGGATCGCCGATGCGATGCACGCGCCCTGGACCGCGGTATATATCGAGACCCCGCGCGCGCAGGGTTTCGGCGAGGCCGAGCATCGCCAGCTCGCCGGCGTCTTCAACCTCGCGACGCAGCTCGGCGGCGACGTCGCCACCGTCCCAGCGGCCTCGGTGGTCGACGGCCTCAAGACCTTCACGACCGAGGCGCGAGCGACGCAGCTGGTGGTCGGCAAGTCGACCCGCTCGCGGCTGTTCGAGCTGCGCCACGGCTCGGTCGTCGACCAGATGGTGCGCGAGACGCCGGGGATCGCGGTGCATGTCCTGCCGATGGAGGGGGGCACAACGCGCGGCCGGCGGAGACATGTCGGCGGCTGGGGCGGCAAGGTGGGTTACGCCTGGACGACGGCGATGGTGGCGGGCGTCACCGGCGTGGCCAGCGCGTTGTTCCACATCCTCAACCTCGGCAACGTCGCGCTGTTGTACCTGCTGCCGGTGATGGCGGCGGCCAGCCTGTTCGGCCTGCGCACCGGGTTGTTCGCGGGGATCGCCTCGTCGGTCGCGTACAACTTCTTCTTCTTGCCGCCGACCGGCACGCTGACGATCAGCAACCCGGAAAACGTGATCTCGATCCTGGTGCTGCTCGGCATCGCGTTCGTGACGAGCCAGCTCACCTCGCGGGTCCGCGCGCAGGCCGATATCGCCGCTGCCAGCGCGCGCACCAACGCGGCACTCGCCGGGTTCCTGCGCCAGATGACGTCGCTGAACGAGCCGGTCGCGCTCGCCCGCGCGATCTGCGAGGAGATCGGGCGGCTGTTCGACGTGCGCACGGTGATCCTCGTCGCCGAAGACCCCGGCCTTGCGGTGCAGGCCGCGAACGGCGCGGACTATCGGCTCGAGACGATGGAGATGGCCGCGGCGCAATGGGCGTATGACAATGGCGCGCCGGCGGGGCGCGGGTCGAGCACGCTGGCGGCATCCGAATGGTTCTTCCAGCCGCTGCGGTCGGGCGAGCGGACGCTGGCGGTGCTCGGCCTCGCGCGCGACGTGGGCGGCGATCCGGTGCGGTCGGACCAGCTGCCGCTGCTGATGAGCCTGGTCGATCAGGCGTCGCTGGTGCTCGAACGCGCGCGGCTGGAGGTCGAGATGCGCGACGTCGATGCGGTGCGCGAGCGCGATCGGTTGCGGCAGGCTCTGCTGTCGTCGGTCAGCCACGACCTGCGCACGCCGCTGACCTCGGTGATGGCGGCAGCCGCAGAACTGCACCGCGGCGTCACCCCCGAACTGATCGCCACGATCGAGAGCGAGGCGGCGCGGCTCAACCGGTTCGTCGGCAATCTGCTCGACATGGCGCGGGTCGAGGCGGGCGCGCTTCGGCTGCGGCTCGAGCCGACCGACCTGACCGATGCGGTCGCAGGCGCGGTCCACGATACCAGGCGCGTGCTCGAGGGGCATGCGATCGACCTCGACGTCGCGCCGAACCTGCCGCTGGTCCGCATCGATCCGCAGCTGCTTCACCACTGCCTGCTCAACCTGCTCGACAATGCCGGGCGCTATGCCGACCCGGGCACGCCGGTCGTGGTGCGCGCCGAGCACCGCTTCGGGATGCTCCGCCTGTCGGTGATCGACCAGGGGCCTGGCTTGCCGCCCGGCCGCGAGAAGGAGGTGTTCGAGACGTTCCGCCGCCTCGAAGGCTCCGACCGCGCGATCGGCGGGACCGGGCTGGGGCTTGCGATCGTCAAGGCGTTCGCCGAAGCGATGGGGATGGGCGTCGAGGCCGGCAACCGCGAAGACCGGACCGGTGCGCGGTTCTCGCTGTGCTTTCCCAAGGCCCTGCTCGTCCGCGAGACCGATGGAGCGAATGTGTGAGCGGACAGACCATTTTGATCGTCGATGACGAGCTGCATATCCGGCGGCTGCTGCGCAACACGCTGGAGCGGGCGGGCTATGGCGTCGAGGAGGCGGTCGACGCGCGCGAGGCGTTGCGGGTCGCAGGCAGCCGGCCGTTGACTGCGGTACTGCTCGATCTCGGGCTGCCCGATCGCGACGGCCTGGAGCTGGTGCCGCTGTTGAAGAAGCTCGGCGATCCGATCGTCCTGGTCGTGTCGGCGCGCGAGGCGACCGACCAGAAGGTCGCCGCGCTCGATCTCGGCGCCGAGGATTACGTCACCAAGCCGTTCGATACCGAGGAGCTGCTCGCACGGCTGCGCGTGGCGTTGCGCGGGCGCGGCGAGGCGACGGCGCGCCCGACGATCCTGCGCGCGCACGGCGTCGAGATCGATTTCGAGCACCGGCTCGTGCGGCGCGGTGACGAGGAGGCGCATCTCACCCGCAAGGAGTTCGACGTGCTGTCGGCACTCGCGGCGCATCCCGGCCGGGTCGTGACTCATCAGAGGATCCTGGAGGCGGCGTGGCCGACGGACCATGACCGGCGGATCGAATATCTCCGCATCGTCGTGCGCAATCTGCGGCAGAAGCTGGAAGGCGCAGGCGGTGTCGGCAGCGTGATCGCGAACGAACTCGGCGTCGGCTACCGGCTGCTCGTCGACGCCTGAGCGCGTTGGTAGCTTTTTAGCCAGTTCCGTTCGTCATCCCCGCGCAGGCGGGGATCCATACTGGCTGAACGCGCGATCAACTCTCATCCCGTTGAGCATCTGGATCCCCGCCTCCGCGGGGATGACGGGCGTTGGCACAGTGATCGCCGTACGTCGGCGCACGCGCACTATGCGAAGACTATGGTGCCCCCGCGATATCGATCTCGAACGCATATGCGCGTGGCGATAGCTGGGATGTCGCATGACCGACGCTTGCCGCCTCCGTACCGATCTCAGCCTGCGCGCGGCCGGCGTCCTGTCGCTCGCGATCGCCGTCACCGCGCTCCACGCGCTCGTTCGTCTGCATCCGGCAACCGGCGTGCTGGCGTTCCTGCTCGCGATGATCGGGTTTCTCTGCGCGAGTGCCGGCGCGATGCTGGTGATCGTCGGCGGGCATATCCACGACCGGGTCGCGATCAGCGCGCGCTGGCGCCGCGCCGAGCGATAGGGCGCGCCCGGGGCGGGACCTGTCGACGCGCGCGCGCGATGGCCTTATGCTACCGCGTTGCAGCATAATGACGACAAGGGAGCGTTCCGCATGATCGGTCGACGCGAAGTGATGACCGCGCTGGGTCTGTTGGGTGTCCTCCCGCAGGCCGCCGCGGCGATGCGAACGGCGCCCGGCAAGGCGACGCCGTTCTCGTGGGAGGCGCTCCAGCAACGCGCCGCGACGCTCGCGACCAAGCCATACAGCGCGCCCGCCAAGGTCGCCGCGGCCGCCGCGATCGATTACGACAAGGTCGGGAGCATCCGCTTCCGCGCCGACAAGACGCTGGCCGGCGGCATCCGCCTGTTCCCGCTCGGCCGCTACGCCCCCACCCCCGTCGCGATCAACGTCGTCGAGGGCGGGCAGGCGCGCCGCATCGACTTCGCGCGCGATCTGTTCGAGGCGGAGGAAGGCCATGCCGCCGCGCTGGGCATCGCCGGCTTCCGCGCGATGGCGCCGGGCGGGACGAGCGACTGGATGGCGTTCCAGGGCGCATCTTATTTCCGCACCGCCGGCGCGCAGGACCAGTACGGCCTGTCCGCGCGCGGGCTTGCGATCAACACGGGGCTTCCCGGTCGCGAGGAATTCCCGGACTTCACCGAATTCTGGATCGAGCGCACCGGCGCCGATGCCTATACGATCTACGCGCTGATGGACGGCGCGAGCGTCACCGGCGCGTACCGGTTCGAATCGCGCCACGTCGCGGGGGCCGGCGTCGAGCAGCGCGTGTCCAGCGTCTTCAACGTCCGCCGCGACATCGAACGGCTCGGCATCGCGCCGGCCACCAGCATGTTCTGGTACGGCGAGGGCAATCGCGCCGCCGCGGTCGACTGGCGTCCCGAGATCCACGATTCGGACGGTCTCGCGCTGCTCACCGGCGCGGGCGAGCGCATCTGGCGGCCGCTCAACAATCCGCCGCACGAGACGCTCGACAGCTTCGCCGACCAGGCACCCAAGGGCTTCGGCCTGATCCAGCGCGATCGGAACTTCGATCATTACCAGGATGACGGCGCGTTCTACGATCGCCGGCCTAATCTCTGGGTCCAGCCGCAGGGCGACTGGGGCCAGGGCGCGGTGATGCTCTACGCGTTCCCGACCAACAGCGAGACGGTCGACAATATCGTCTCGTTCTGGACGCCGGCGGCGCCTGCCAAGGCCGGCCAGCGGCTGCAGTTCGACTATACTTTGTCGTGGCGATCGACCGATCCGACCGCGGTCGCGAGTGCGGCGCATGTCGTCGATTGCTGGCAGGGCATCGCGGGCCGACCGGGCGCTGAGCCGGTGAAGGGCGCAAGGAAGCTCGTGGTCGATTTCCTCGGCGACGGGCTTGCCGGCCTCGATCGGCAGAGCGGAGTCACGCCCAAGATCGACGTCGTCCGCGGCAAGGTGCTCGCAAGCGCCGCCTATCCGGTGGTCGGCCAGAAGAATCGCTGGCGGATCACGGCGGACATCGCCCCCGATGCGCAGGGCCCTGCCGACGTCCGGCTGTTCCTCACGCGCGGCGGCCGCGCGCTCAGCGAAACCGTCCTGACGCCGATCTTCTGATGCAGTCGACCTCGGCCATGATGCCCGGCGAATCGCCGATCGAGATGCTCCCGCAGCGGTTCGACGGTCCGCCGCCGCCTTGGACCGCGCCCGAACCGGGGGCGGGGATGGTCGTGTCGTCGGACGACATGCTCGCGCGCCGGATCATCCTCGTGCTGATGACCGGGCTGCTGGCGACCGCGGCGTCGTCCGCGGTGCAGGAATCGCTGCTCGCCGACGGGCTCAGCCTGTGGGACGCGGCGCTGCTGGCACTGTTCTTCCCGCTGTTCGCGTGGATCGCGTTCGGCTTCATGAACGCGGCGATCGGCTTCGTGCTGTTGATGACGGGCGGGCATCCGGGGTTCGTGCCCACGCCGCGCCAGTCCGAACCGCTCGAAGGCCGCACCGCGATCCTGATGCCGGTGCATAACGAGGATATCGCGGCGGTATTCGAACGCATCGCCTGGATGGCGCGCGCGATCGCCGCGGGCGGTGTCGCCGACCGGTTCGATATCTTCATCCTGAGCGATTCTGGCGAGGCGGCGGAAGCGTCCGAGATTGCCGCTTGGCAGGCGCTCGCCCCGACGCTCGATTGCGCGCTCTACTACCGCCGCCGCGCGGTGAATGTCGGGCGCAAACCCGGCAACGTCGCGGAGTGGATCCGGCGGTTCGGCGGCGGCTATCGCTATATGCTGATGCTCGATGCGGACAGCCTGATGGGCGGCAACACGATCATCGGCATGGCGCAGGTGCTCGAACGCCGGCCTGCGGTGGCGCTGCTCCAGACCGTGCCCGCGGTGATCAACGGCGTGACGTTCTTCCAGCGCTGGATGCAGTTCGCCAGCCGGTTGTACGGTCCGATCTCGACCGCGGGCCTCGTCTGGTGGTCGGGGTCGGAGGCGACGTTCTGGGGGCATAACGCGCTGATCCGGATCGAGGCGTTCGCGTCCAGCTGCGGGTTGCCCGACCTGCCCGGGCGCGCGCCGTTCGGCGGCGTCATCATGAGCCACGACATGGTCGAGGCGGCGCTGCTGCGACGGCGCGGCTGGCGTGTCCACATGCTGATGACCGAGGAGACGTTCGAGGAATATCCGCCGACGCTGATCGATGCGGCGGTGCGCGATCGGCGCTGGGCGCAGGGCAATATCCAGCATCTCAGCCTGTTGACGTCGTCGGGGTTCCACTGGGTCAACCGGCTGCAATTGCTGATGGGCGCGTCGGCGTTCATCACCTCGCCGGTGTGGCTGCTGATGATCGCGACGAGCGTCGTGCAGGCGCTGATCGGCGAGCGTAACATCGTCGAGGCGCAGACCTCGCTCCAGGTGCTGGCGGTGACGTTGTTGCTGCTGTTCGGGCCCAAGCTGCTGAGCGTGATCTGGGCGTTCTCGAATGCCGAGCGGCGGGCGGGGTTCGGCGGGCGGCGCGGGATCGTCCGCTCGGTGCTGATCGACGTGCCGTTCTCGATGCTGTCCGCGCCGGTGATCGCGCTGACGCAGACGATCGATCTGGTCGGGATCCTGATGGGGCGCAAGTCCGGCTGGGCGCCGCAGAACCGCGATGCGCACGAGCTGTCGCTGGCCGATGTGATGCCGCGCTATCGCTGGCATGTCGGGGTGGGCGTCGCGCTGTTGCTGGTGACGCCGTTCGCGCCGGTCACCGCGGCGTGGCTCGCGCCGGTGACGCTGGGGCTATTGCTCAGCCCGTTCCTGACGATGCTGACCGCGAGCGAAAAGGCGGGGCGCTGGGCGCTGTCGCACGGGATGTTCGTGGAGCCCGGCGAGCATGTGTCGGTCTTGTCGCGACCGTCTCTGCCGGCGCATGGCGGCCATTGATCCTCCCCTGCAAGGGGAGGTGGCAGTCCATAGGACTGACGGAGGGGTATCGCACTATCGATGGGGGGGACACCCCTCCGTCTGGCTGCGCCAGCCACCTCCCCTTGCAGGGGAGGATTGAACTCAGGCCTTGTGCCCGCTTAACTGCGCCCCCGCATCCACCGCGAACCGCAAGTTCCAGATCGTCGCCGACGCCGACACCGCCGTCACCACCAGAAACGCCAGCGTGAAGTCGGCGAGCGCGGGGCGGGTCGCACCCGTGCCCAGCATCCCGACATGGAGCGAGGCTGCCCCCACGCAGATGCCGAGCGACAGCATCAGTTGCTGGAACGTCGCGTAGAAGCTGGTCGCGCTGCTCATCCGCGACGACGGGATCTCGTCATAGGCGATCGTGTTGTAGGCCGAGAACTGGAACGACATGAAGAAACCCGAGAGCATCAGCACGCCGAAGATCGCCGGGATCGGCCAGTCGGGACGGAACAGCCCGGCGACGGCGTAACCAGAGCTCGCGCAGAGACCGCCGACGATCAGGCTGTTGCGGAAGCCGAAGCGGCGGAGCACGCGCGGTGCGAGGCTCTTCATAATCAGCGACCCGATCGCGCCGGCGATCGTGATCGCGCCGCTTGCCGCCGCGGTCATCCCGAACCCGAGCTGGAGCATCATCGGCAGCAGGAACGGTTGCGCACCCTGCGTGATGCGGGTCAGCGACCCGCCGATCACCGACAGCCGGAAGGTGGGGATCCGCATCAGCGACAGATCGAGGATCGGGTCGCTGCGCCGCTTGGCATGGCGGATATAGGCGAGGCCCGCGACGAGCCCGACCGCAATCAGCGCGATCGCGCGCGGCAGCTCGCCGGTCCGGCTGGTCATCTCGAACCCGAACAACAGGCAGCCGAGCGACACGCCCGACAGGATGAAGCCGGGCACGTCGAACTTTGCCGGTTTGTCCTCGCAGACCTCGCCGATGAAGCGCGTCACCAGCACCACGCCGAGCAGGCCGATCGGAACGTTCAGATAGAAGATCCAGCGCCAGTCGAGATAGGTGACGATCGCGCCGCCGACCGGGGGCCCCAGGATCGGGCCGATCAGCGCGGGCATGATCAGCCACGACATCGCCTGGACCATGTCCTCCTTGGCGACGCTGCGGAGCAGGACGAGGCGGCCGATCGGGATCATCATCGCGCCGCCCAAGCCTTGCAGGAAGCGCGCGGCCATCATGAACGGCAGGCTGGTCGCCTGGCCGCACAGCATCGATCCGCCGACGAAAATGAGAATCGCCGCGCGGAAGATCGTGCGCGAGCCGAACCGGTCGGCGAGGCGTCCGCTCGCGGGGATGAAGATCGCGAGCGCCAGCAGGTACGAGGTCAGCGCCGAGCTCATGCTGGTCGCGGGCACGCCGAAATCGCGCGCCATCGTCGGCAGCGCGGTGGCGAGCACGGTCGAATCCATCTGCTCCATGAACAGCGCGCAGGCGATGATCAGCGCGGTGATCCGATAGTTGCTGGGCGTATGCGGCAGCGCGTCCGGATCCTTGGCAACGCGCGCGATGGTGTCGGCGGCGGGCATGATGCCGTCGCGGATCTCGCTGTTGATCGAGGCGAGCCCGCGCCGACGCAGCCTCATGCCTGCCACCCCCCGCCGAGCGCCTTGAACACGTCGACCTGGCGATCGACGAGCAGCGCATCGGAGGCGGCGAGGTTGGCCTGCGCGGTGGTGAGCGCGGCCTGTGCGGTCAGCAGCGACAGGAAATCGGTGCGGCCGAACCGGTAGAGCGTGCCCGCCTGGTCGGCGGCGCGCGCGGCGCTGCCCTTCGCGCGGCGCAAGGCGGCGTTGCGGTCGCCTTCGCGCGCATAGGCGGACAGCGCCGTCTCGGTCTGGCGCAGCGCCTCGAGCGCGGTCGAATCGAACTGCGCCAAGGCCTGATCCGCCGCCGCGCCTGCCTGCGCGATCTGCGCGCGGATGACCGGGCGGTTGGGGAAACTCCAGCTGATCAGCGGGCCGAGGCCGAGATGGAACGCATTGCCGGAGCCCAGCGACGAGACCGGGCCGGTGAACCCGGCGGAACCGCCGAGGCTGACCTGTGGGTAGAGGTTGGCGGTCGCCACACCGATCCGCGCGGTGGCGGCGGCGAGCGAGCGCTCCGCCGCACGGATATCGGGACGGCGCAGGATCAGCGCGCTGCCGTCGCCGATCGGCAGCGGGCGGGTGAGCGCAGGCGGGCGGGCGCAGTCCGCGACGTCCCTGGGATAGTCGGCGGGGGTGCGGCCCATCAGCGTGGCGAGCCGGTACAAGGCGGCGGTGCGCGTCGCGATCTGCGACGGGATCAACGCCTCGCTCTGGTCGACCGCGGTCCGAGCGCGCGTCACGTCGAACGCGGTGCCGCGGCCGCCGCGCTGCAGCCGCTGAGTCACGTTGAGCGTCTGGCGTTGCAGCGTGAGGATGCGCGTGTTCGCGGCCAGCACCATGTTGGCGGTGCAGGCGGTGGCATAGCTGCGCGCGGTCTCCGCGGCGACGGTGACGCGGACATTGTCGCGCGCGGCGGCGACCGCCTCGGCATCGCCCTGCGCCGCTTCGATCGCGCGGCGGATCCGGCCCGACAGGTCGAGCGGGTAGGCGAGCGTGATGCCGAGATTATAGTCGAGCGTACCGGGCAGGCTGCTGCCGGTCGTGTACGGGCGATCGAGCGAGGCGCCGCCGCCGAGCGCGGTCGACAGCGTCCGGCCCGCCGCGACTTCGGCGACGACCGAGTCGGCGCGGCGCAGGTTCGCGTCGGCAGCGCGCAGATCGGTGTTGGCGGCGAGCGCTTCGGTGACGAACGCGTCGAGGCGCGCGTCGCCGTAGAGCTGCCACCAGCGATCGGGGAGCGGGGCGTTGGCGAACGCCTTTTCGGTGCCGCTGTCGAAGGCGCCTTGCGCGGAAGGACGGTTGACGACGGCGGCGTCGGGGAGCGCGTAGTTCGGGCCGGCGGTGGTGCAGGCGGCGAGCGCGAGTGCGAGCATCGCTGCGGCAAGCCCACGGCGGCAGGTGCGCGGGTCCATCCCCCTTGCTCCGTCATCCTGACGAAAGTCAGGATCCAGGGTTACAGGTGACGCCGTCTTGGGCTCTGGAGCCTGACTTTCGTCAGGATGACGGAGGGGGCCGTGGCAGTGACGGAGGGGGGACAGCGCGATGCGGGACAAGCGCGTGCGCATCACGACGTCGCCCCCGGCTGGACCCGCGGCTGGACCGTCACCGTCGCGGTCCGACCGACGATCAGTTGCGTGCCCTTCGGCACCTGAGTCAGCTTCATGCGGACGGGAATGCGTTGCGCCAGCCGCACCCAGCTGAAAGTCGGGTTCACATTAGGCAGCAGATTGGTCGTGTTTGTCCGCTCGCTGTCGTTGATCCCCGCCGCGATGCTGTCGACGCGGCCGTGCAGCGGTTGCGGCTCGCCCATCAGGTGGACGATCACCGGGTCGCCGACGCGGATGCTCCCGAGCTTGGTTTCCTCGAAATAGCCTTCGACTCGGAGCGAATCGGTGTCGACCAGCGCCATCGCCTGCGCACCAGTCGCGATATAGTCGCCGGGGTGAAGATCGAGATTGGTGACGATCCCGTGCACCGTCGCGCGTACCGTCGTCCGCGCAAGGTTCAGCGCGGCGGTCGAGCGGGCACTCTGGGCCTGGGCGAGCGCGGCCGACGCGGTGGCGACTCGCGCGACATTCTGCTCGTGCGTTTCCTTGGCGACCAGATCGCCCAGCACCATATCGCGCTGCGCCTCGCGGCGCGCCTGCAACAGCGTCGCGCGGGCACTCGCGATCGCGGCGTCCGACTGCGCCAGCGTCAACTGGAAGCGCGGGCGATCGACTACGAACAGGACGTCGCCGGGCTTCACTGCCTGGTTATCGTGCACCGCGACCTGGGTGACCAAACCCGCCACGTCGGGCGTCACGCGGACGATATCGGCGCGGATCCGTCCGTCGCGCGTCCACGGATCGGTCTCGTAACGCTGCCACAGCCATAGCGCGACCAGCACCGCGAGCGCGACGATGATCAGCGTGACGGCGGAACGGCCGAGCGGGGCGAGCAGCGATTTCAGGCGGCTATTCATGCGGAAGGTCCGGTGAGCAGGGCGAGCAGCCCGAGGATGAGGATGAACACGGCAAGGTCGACGAGCGGTCGGTAGGTGACCGCGCGATAGGCGCCGGCGAAGGCGAGCAGGCGGGTGGCGATTCCGGTGAGGATCACCGCGGCGACTGCGAGAAGCAGGATGCTCGGCAAATAGACGCCGGCGATCGAAATCTCTCCGGTCATGCCGGCGCCCCGTGCGCTGGCGCCTGCGGGAACAGGTTGCGACGAAGCGAGGTCAGCGCGAGTACGCTGGTGCGACGTCGATCAAGCGGACGATCGGGCGTGCTGGTCGCCAAGCCGGTCATCGCGGTGTCGATCCCGGCGAGCAGTTCGGGCTCCGGCGGCGCAGGCTCGTCAGGGCGCAGCGCGCGGTAATGCAGGCCTATCCCGCGCAGCACCGGCGTGATCATCGCGGCCTCGTCGGGCGTGCCGTCGAGCCGCAATTGCTTGAGTTCGCCGACCGCCACGCCAACGCGCAGATCGGTGAGCGCGTCGAGCAGCGGTTTGCCTGGATCCTCGCCCTGCAATGCGAGCCGCGGCGCGAGCAAGCCGATCCGGTCGAGCATTCGCGCGATCCACCCCGCCGCATCGGGGCGGCGCATCGAATCACTGCGCGCCGCCAGTTCGCGCCAGCCTGCGCGGATCAGTCGGCGCGCGCTGGTGTCCGCGCCGATCGTCTGGAACAGTCCGACCGTGACGACCGCAAACAACGTGCCGATCAGCTGCGCGATTCCGCCGTTGATGAAGCTGCTGAAATCGCTGCCGAAGCGGTCGTTCAGCCCGACCGTATTCAACCCGCCAAGCAAGGCGCCGAGCGTCACGAGCAAGGTCGACGGGCGTGCAAGGAACATCCCGCCGATCAGCATCGGCGGCGCGAGGACCGCGGCCAGCGTCACGAAATCGGTCACGCGCGGCAGGATCGCGAATGCGTAGACCGCCGAGACGACCAGTCCGATGATGGTCCCGTAGAAGAACGCCATGATCGCTGGCGCAGGATCGTCGCTGTTACCGAACAGCGCGCAGCATACGCCTGCGATCAGCACCGCGCCGGCGCCGTCCGCCCAGCCGGTGCCGATCCAGAACACGCAGCCGAGCAGGATCGTTGCGACCGTTCCCGCGGCGGCGCGCAACGCGATGCCGCGGTCGCGGTGCAGCGGTCGCCGGGCGATCCGGGCGAGCAGGCGGGCGACGGCGGGGGTGACCGGCGCGCGTGACGGCGAGCGCATCTGGTCGCGCAAGTCGCGCGTGTTGCGGTGCGCATCGACCAGTTCGCCAAGCCTTGCGAGCAGGCTGAGCCGCAACGCATCGCGCCAGATCAGCGCCTCGTCGGCGGGTGGCTCCAGCGCGCGCGCGCGGGCGATCAGTGCGTCCGCGGTTGCCGCGCGGTGCGAGACCTCGGGCGGTTCGCGCAGCCACTCGCGGACATCCCCGATCAGCGCCAGCGCTTCGGGACGCGGCGCGTCGGCGCCACGTTTCAGCTCGACGATACGGTCGTCGACGGCGCTGGCCAGCGGCAACACCATCGACAACTCCGCCTGCAGTGCACGCAACGTCCGAGTGCGCGGCAACAGGCGCGCGGTGTCGAACGGGAGGTGGATCGAGAGCTGGTGCAGCTCGTTGATGTCGAGTGCAAGCCGCCGGCGATCGCGGTCGAGCGCGGCATCGGATGCCCCCGCCAGCGAATCGCGCGACCAGCGTTCGGCATCCGCCAGGATCGCATCGATCCGCGCGAGCAGGGTCGCGGTCACGGTCTGCGGGAAGACGAAGCCGTGGATCAGGCTGCCGCAGAGAATCCCGATCGTGATCTCCTGCACGCGCAGCGCGGCGATCGTGAACACCGCGCCGGGCGTGCTGACCGCGGGAAAGCCGATGATGCTCGCGGTATAGCCCGCAAGCAGGAACAGATACGCGCGCGGCGTCCGGTCGAGCAGCGATACGTAGAGGCACAGCCCGAGCCACAAGGCGAGGCCGAGCGACAGGAGTTCGGGGGCGTTGACCAGGTTGGGTACCAGCACCACGGCGGCGATCGCGCCGAGCACGGTGCCTGCGACGCGAAATACCGCCTTCGACAAGACGGCACCCGCAAGCGGCTGGGCGACGATGTACGAGGTCGTCACCGCCCAATAGGGGCGCGTCAGGCCGATCCTCAGCGCGATGTAATAAGCGAGGATCGCGGCGACGAAGCATTTGGCGGAGAAGAGCGCCTCCTTGCCGCCGAACCGGGCGAGGCTCATCGCGCGCGATCCGCCATGAACCGTGCGCCCAGCCG
This sequence comes from Sphingomonas sp. Leaf38, assembly GCF_001421825.1. Taxonomy (NCBI): domain Bacteria; kingdom Pseudomonadati; phylum Pseudomonadota; class Alphaproteobacteria; order Sphingomonadales; family Sphingomonadaceae; genus Sphingomonas; species Sphingomonas sp. Leaf38. The sequence continues at coordinate 455,933 of NZ_LMLD01000011.1, forward strand.
TTCGGCGACGCGTAGCGCGGTGGCGAGATCCGTATCGGACACGTCGTCGAGCATGGCGTGGCGCAGGCTCGCGAACTTGGCTTCGATCCTGGTCACGAGCGCACGGCCGTGATCGGTGAGACGGATCCGGCTGACGCGTGCATCGACGGGATCGCGGTGGCGCTCGACCAGCCCGGCAGCGCTCATCTGGTCGATCGAGCGGACCAGCGAGGCCTGGGTGACATCGAGTTGATGCGCGAGATCGGTCTGGCGCACATCGTCGCCGAGCCGGCCGACCTGAACCAGTGCCCAGCCGGTCGAGGCTGAAACGCTCATATCGCGGAGCGCGCGATCCGCGGCCTGCCGCCACGACCGCGCGAGCGGCAGGAGCGTTCGGGCGTAGGACGATTCCAGTGTAGCACGGGGCGAAGTCATTAGCGTGCTAAGTAATGGCGTTTGATTTTGCTGCAATGCGGAATTTTTGATCCGCTGCAAAATCCGGCTTGATCGCAAATGGAAAAATGATCCAGACCGACGCGCCACACGGGCGGGGTTCGGGAAGCGCGAGCGCTTCAGTCCAGGAGCGCGACGATCTCCGCCGCGATATCGGCGGGCGGGCGCGACGCGCCGTCCACAACAGTCGATACCGTTGCCCAGCGCCCGAGCAGTCCGGCCTGCGCCATCGCCGCATAATTGGTACGTACCCGATCCTGCAGCCCGGTATCCGCCTCGTACGCATCGAACGCATCGTCGGTGTAGGAGCGTTTGCGCTTCTTCAGGATCAGCCCGCGGGCAATCGCGGCAGGCGTATCGAGATACACCGACAGATCGGGCGTCGGCAGCGCGAACGAGCCCGTCTCGAGATGGGCGATCCATGCCATCATCGCGTCGGCCTCGTCCGCGGGAACCTGCGCCGCCTGATACGCCATGTTCGATGCGATGTAGCGGTCGAACACGACGACGTCGTTCGCGGCCATCGTCGCCAGCAGGTGATCGCGCGATTCCATCCGGTCGAGCGCGTAGAGCACGGCCGCCGCCTTGGGCGACGTGCCGCGCGGCAGCGTGCCTGCCAGCATGGCGCCGAGCGCCCAGCCGCCGACCGTTTCGGTGTAGCGCGGAAACGATACGACGTCGGCGGTGCGGCCGGCGGCGCGCATCTGTTCGACCACCAGCGCCGAGGCGGTGGCCTTGCCCGCGCCGTCGGCGCCTTCGATTGCGAGGAGGAAGCTCATGGGCGCGCCCTAGCAAGCCTTACCGGCTCACCAAAGCCTGCAAATCGATCAGTCCGCGCAACAGCGACGTGCCGCCCGGCGACGCGATGTACCGCGGCGTCCAGTTCGGCCGGAATTTCTCCTTGTATGCGCGCAGGCCGGCAAAGCCGTAGAATCGCTCGCCGTGGCGGAACAGGAACGCGGCGACCTTCGACCAGGTCGGTGACAGCCGCCGCGCCTCGATCCCCGACAGCGGCGCCATCCCGAGCGAGAAATGCCGATAGCCGTGCTCGTGTCCCCACAGCATCAGCCGCGTGAACAGGAAATCCATGCCACCTTGCGGCATGTCCGCGGCGTGGCGCATCAGGTCGACCGATAGTTCCTGCTTGTTGGGCGTCCCCCAGATGTTGGCGAAGGCGACCACGCGTCCTTCGATCCGCACCACCGCGCAGTCGAACTTCGCCAGATAGCCCGACTCGAACCGGCCGACGCTGAAGCTCTTCTCGGCGTGATCCTTGTCGGCGAGCCACCAGTCGGAGATCGCCTGCAGTTCTGGGATGATTGCGGGCATCTCGGCGGCGGGGACCACCGCAAACGCGGCGCCGGCCCGCTCGGCCACGCGGCTGGCCTTGCGCACGCTGCGCATCTCGGGCGTCTCGAGCGTAAAGCCATCGAGTTCGACGGTCGCCTCCTCGCCATATTTGACGAGCTTGAGCCCCATCTCGATTGCGATCGGCACGATGCGCAGGCCGATCTGGTACAGCAGCAGCCGCCCTTGCGCGGCGTCTGCGCGCGCGCGGATCGCCCAGAGGAGTTCGGACCAGGCCTCCGACGGGCCGACCGGATCGCCGATCACGATCCAGCTCGCGCCCTTGACCTGGTACATCAGGAACGCATCGCCGCTGTCCGATACCAGGAAGCGCTTGTCGCCGGTGAAGGCGAGCATCGCGTCGGTGCGGTCGGCATGCGCAAGCGCCGCGGTCGCGACGTCGTCGGGCAGCATGTCGTGCACCACTGGCACCGGCGCCGCCGCGAACAGCCGCCAGATCGACGCGCCGATCAGCAACAGTCCGACCGCGAGGCTGGTGCGCAGGAAGCGCGAGGCATTGGCGTTGGTCTCGAACTGCCACCACAGATCGCTCGAATACCCGACCCGGCGATAGGCGAAGAAGCCAATCAGCACCGACAGGCCGATCGCCGCGCCGACCCCGACCAGCCACTCGGGCGACAGCGGCTCCGCGGTCAGCCGCGTCCGCCGGTAGAACGCCGCCCTTGTCCATTGCAGCGCGGCGGTGGTGAGCAGCAGGATCGTCGCCTCCTCGTAATCGAGGCCCTTGGCGATCGATAGCAGCGCGCCTGCGATCAGCAGCAGCCGCGCCGCCCAGAACGCACCGTCGAGCCGTCGGTACAGCCCCAGCGCAACCAGCAGCAGCATGACGCCGACGAGGCTTGCCGCGACATGCGCCATCTCGCTGATCGGCAGCGGCAGGATCGTCGCGAGCGTGTCCATCCGGCCGGGCGCCGCGGGTAGCGCGCCCGACACGAGCAGCATCGCACCGCTGAGGAACACCAGTACGCCCAGCAGCAGCGGCGCGAGCGGCAACGCGATCGTCAGCGGATCGGCCCCGCGGCCGCGCCACTGCTTGCCCTCGTGGAACGCCATCAACACCGCCGCCAGGATCAGCGGCGCGACATAGTAGATGATCCGATAGGCGAGCAGCGCGGCGAGGATGGTCGCGTTGTTCTCGGGCATCGCCGCGATGATGACCGCCTCGAACACGCCGAGCCCGCCGGGCACGTGGCTGATCAGCGCGACGACGATCGCCACCGCATAGCCGAGGAACAGCACCGGATAGAGCGCGGGCGACGCGTGGGGCAGCAGCACGAACAGCGCGGCGCTGGCCGCCGCGAGGTCGACCGTCGAGACCAGGAGCAGCGCCAGCGCCTGTCGCCAGTTTGGCAGCGGCAGCCGCCAGCCGAACAGCCCGAGCGCGCCACCACGGCGGAAGCGCAGGACGATCCCCAGCATCGCGAGCGGGATCGCGATTCCGATCGCTCGCTCGAGCAGCGGCGGTATCGTCCAGTCGACGATCGGCAGCATGCCGGGATGGATCGCCATCGACAGGCTGGCGACGGCGATGACGCCCGCCCAGAATGTCACGCCCGCGATCAGCACGACGCGTGCCACCGCTGCCTCGTCGAGACCGGCGCGGCTATAGACGCGATAGCGCGCCGAGCCCCCGGTCAGCATCGCCAGGCCGAGATTGTGGCTGATCGTATAGCTCGTGAACGATGCGACCGCAGCCGTGCGCCATGGCAACGGGTGGCCGATCACCTTCAGCGCGATCGTGTCGTAGAAGGTCAGCGCGATGTAGCTGACGATGGTCAGCGCGATCGATGCGGACAATTCGGGCCAGCCGAGCGCTGCGAACGCCGCGCGCACTTCGGACAGCCGGATTTCGGCGGTCAGCTTGTGGATCGCCGCGAAACCGATCACTGCGACGATCAGCACCGCCAGCGCGATCAGCGTGCCACGGCGGTGTGCGATCCAGTCGCGTATCCGGGCCATGCGCGTCAACCGCGGTGCCACGTCTGCGTCTTGCAGAAGAACCCGCCGACCAGGCAGCCCTTCACGGCGATCGTGTTCGCGTCGACCAGCGTCAGCGTCGAGCCGAACGTCCGGCCCATGTCGGGGACGAAAATCTCCCCGGACCATTTGTTGTGCCCGCTGGGCCTGTAGTCGCGCAGCAGCGCCGCGCCGATCAGCTTCGGCGTGCCACCGTCGCGCGCATCCGCCTGCGCCTCGTCATCGGCGCGAACGACCCAGCCGCACAGCGTGTCGCCAGCCGTCCTGTCGGGGCAGACGCCGGTCTTCACCGCCACGCTGTTTTTCGGATTGTGCCAGGTTCCGTCGACAGGAGACGCGGGGGCGGGGCCTCCCGCGAGCACCGCGAGCGCCAACAATGCAGCAACCATCAATCGATCCTCACCCCGCGGACACGAACGGCCATATCACGTCGTAGAGCGCGTCGGCGTCGCGGTGAAGCGGATGTCCACCGGGCAGCGCGACCCGCGTTGCATTGGCCTGCGTTAACAGCGGGCAAAGACTGTCGATTTCGTCGGCGCCCTGGACGCACAACAACGGCGCCCAGATAAGCCGGCGCGCGGTCGGCAACGCTGCGGTGGTCGGCGTCCAGATGTCGAACACCTCGCTCGGCGATGCGCGAAACTGAACGGTGTCCTCGGGTACGATCAGCGCGACCCTGGCGATCTTCGTGCGCAGCGGTGGGGGCAGTCCGACCAAGCCGACATGGAGCATGTCCGCGCCGAACGACTGGCCGATCAGCACGACCCGGTCGGTATGTCCGAACCGCAACGCGCGTTGTTCGGCGCGCGCGATCAACGTCGTGATGTCCGCTGGCGTCCGGGTCTTGCGCAGATAGGTCAGCGTGTTGACAGCGACCACGGGCACTCCGTCCGCCACCAGCCGCCGTGCGATCTGGGGGGCCATGCCGATCTTCACCCCGAGGTCTCCGCTCAGCAGCACGACCGCATAGCGACGCTCCGGCTTGCTCGGCGCGAGATCGGTGAATACCGGGCCGCCGAAATAACCGAGCCAGCCCATGAAGCCGACCGCCGCCACGGCGAGTCCGACAAAAGCGAGTGAGGATCGGCGAAACCACGGCATTCGCAACCGATTGCGCCCGAGCGGATGATCGACACGTGGAGCAGGCATGACGTTTTCGTCATACGGTCAGGCGGGAAGTCCTGCGATCCTCCGCTTGGCGGGGGGGATTGTCAGCCGGTCCGCGCCTCAGCCCGGCTCGTGCGCGAGGCGTTCGTGATGCCGGATCACCTCGTCTATGATGAAACGCAGGAATTTTTCAGAAAATTCCGGGTCGAGCTGCGCGTCGGTCGCCAATTGCCGGAGCCGGGCGATCTGGCGCTCCTCGCGACCGGGATCGGCGGCGGGCAGGCCGTGCGTCGCCTTGTGTCGGCCGACCGCCTGCGTCACCTTGAAGCGCTCGGCGAGCATGTGGATCAGCGCCGCGTCGATATTGTCGATGCTCTGGCGGTATCCGTTCAGCAGTTCGTCAGCCACGCACGCACCCTTTCACTGGTTCGCCGCGCCTTTTGCGGGCACGATGCGGGATCGGCAAGAGGCAGCAAGGGTTGCTTTGCCGGGGCATAGGCGTCAGAGGCACGGGAAGATGAGCGCCACCGTACACCGCCTCGAATCCCTACGTCCCAATCCCGAGTCCCAGCCGTCGCTGGACCCGATGGTCAGGCTCGTGTCCGGCGACATGGATCAGGTCAACGCGGTGATCCGCGGCCGGATGCAGTCCGAAATCCCGTTGATCCCCGAACTCGCCGGTCACCTGATTGCGGGCGGCGGCAAGCGGATGCGGCCGATGCTGACGCTCGCGAGCGCGCAGCTGATCGGCTATGCCGGCACGCAGCATCACCTGCTCGCCGCCGCGGTCGAATTCATCCACACCGCGACGCTGCTCCATGACGACGTCGTCGACGGATCGGACCTGCGCCGCGGCAAGCGCACGGCCAACATCATCTGGGGCAATCCCGCCAGTGTGCTGGTCGGCGATTTCCTGTTCAGCCGCAGCTTCGAGCTGATGGTCGAGGCGGGTAGCCTGAAAGCACTCAAGATCCTGTCCTCCACCAGCGCGGTGATCGCCGAGGGCGAGGTCAACCAGCTGACCGCCGCACGCCGGGTCGATCTCGGCGAGGAGCGCTATCTCGACATCATCGGTGCCAAGACCGCGGCGTTGTTCGCGGCGGCGTGCCGGATAGCCGCGGTCGTTGCGGAGCGGCCCGAGGCGGAGGAAGCCGCGCTCGACGCCTATGGCCGCAACCTCGGCATCGCGTTCCAGCTGGTCGACGACGCGATCGACTATGTCTCGGACGCGGACACGATGGGCAAGGACGCCGGCGACGATTTCCGCGAGGGCAAGATGACGCTGCCGGTGATCCTGGCCTACGCGCGCGGCTCGGCAGAGGATCGCGCGTTCTGGAAGGACGCGGTCGAGGGCCGCCGCGACAGTGACACCGATCTGCAACAGGCGGTGCGGCTGATCCGGTCGACGCGCGCGATCGACGATACGTTCGCGCGCGCGCGGCATTACGGACAGCGCGCGATCGATTCGATCGCGGGGTTTCCCGACGGCGCGGCCAAGGACACAATGGTCGAAGCGGTCGAATTCGCGGTCGCCCGCGCGTACTGAATTGATCCTCCCCCGCCAGGGGGAGGTGGCAGGCATCAGCCGGACGGAGGGGGCGGGAAGGGAAACGCCTGTTCCGTGCCCTTCCCCTCCGTCACCCTCGGCGACACCTCCCCCTGGCGGGGGAGGATCAAGCGAAGACACAAATCGGCGGTCGATAGCTCGGCCGCCGTTGTCATTTCTAGAATCGGCTAGGGCTCAGCGGCACTTCACGTTGCCGCGATCGACCGAGCGGCCGAGCAGCGCGCCGCCGCCGGCACCCGCCAGCGTACCGAGCGTCCCGCCGCCGATCAGGTTCGCCAGCACGCCGCCGCCAAGCGCACCAATCACCAGACCGGTCGTGCCGTCGTTGCGCTTGCAATAGGCGCGGCCGTCCCTGCCGCGATAGATGCGGTCGTTGCGGCTGAGCCGGCGCTCGCGGTAATTACCGTTCTGGTAGCTGCGCGACGGATCCCAGTTGCGATCATTGTCACCGCGCCAATTGCGATCGCCCCCACGACGGTCGTCACCCCAGCGGCCGTCACGATCGCGGTGGTCGCGGTCGCGGCGATCGTCATTGCGCTGCGCAGTCGCTGCGGTCGGCAACATCGCGGGAGCGGCAACCGCGACCGACATCAGCGCGGCGATAAGATGCTTCTTCATGGGTAAATGCTCCTGATCTATGTCGGGGTAACACTTCCCTCGTCGTAAAAGTTCAAACCGTCGCCGCGTCCGCCATCGAACATGCATGGCCGCTGCCCGTCTCGACCTGCAGCGTGGCATGGCCGATCCCGAACCTGTCGTGCAGCATCACTCGGGTATCGCTCAGGAAGTGATCGCCGGGATGGCCGCCGGGCATGACCAGATGCGCGGTCAGCACGGGTTCGGTGGTGCTCATCGGCCAGATGTGGAGATCGTGAATCTCGGTGACGCCGGGCAGGCCGCACAGCGCCGCGTCGACATCGTCGAACGCGATGCCGCGGGGGACGGCGGACAGCGCCATCTCGACCGTCTCGCGCAGCAGGCCCCAGGTCTGCCAGAAGATGAGGATCGCGATGACAATGCTGACCGCCGGATCGATCCAGGTGAGCCCCGTGCGCCAGATCACGAGGCCGGCGATCACCACGCCCGCCGAGACCAGCGCGTCGGCCGCCATGTGCAGATACGCGCCGCGAATGTTGACGTCGCCCTTGCGCCCGCGCGCGAACATCCAGGCGGTGATCGCGTTGACCGCGATACCGATGCCCGCGACCATCGAGACGGTGAGGCCCGCAGTCGGGGCGGGGTCGGCGAAACGCTGCGACGCCTCGAGCACGATCGCGCCCAGCGCGACGAGCAGCAGCAGTGCGTTGGTGAGCGCGGCGAGGATCGTCGAGCCCTTCAGCCCGTAGGTGAAGCGCTTGCTCGGCGCGGTGCGCGCGAGCATCGTCCCGCCCCAGGCGACGACGAGGCCGAGCACGTCGGACAGATTGTGCCCGGCGTCGGCGAGCAAAGCGACCGAGTCGATCCGCAGGCCGACGATGGCTTCCACCGCGACGAAGACGATGTTGAGGCCGATGCCGATCGCAAAGGCGCGGTCGAACGATGCCGGCGCGTGGCTGTGCCCGTGCCCGCCATGCCCGTGCCCGGCATGGCTGTGGCCATGACCTTGAGAATGCTCGTGATGATGTCCGCCCAAGGTCCGCGCTCCACTGATCCTGCCGCCGCGTAGCATCGAGCGGTCGTGAGATACTAGGACGCGGCGGCGGTCATGAAACGCACCCCGCGCGATCCTCCCCCGCCAGGGGGAGGTGGCAGGCGCAGCCTGACGGAGGGGGAGGAAAGGGAAACGTCTGTCGCGTGTCCTCCCCCCCCCCCCCCCCCCCCCCCCCCCCCCCCCCCC
>NZ_LMLD01000011.1:464259-487900 GCF_001421825.1 Sphingomonas sp. Leaf38
GCGGGGGAGGATTGGGGATGGCAGATGCGTCACCCCTCGCTGGCGAGCGCCTTCAACCGGTACAGCGCGTCCAGTGCATCACGCGGGCTCATCGCGTCGATGTCGAGTTTCGCCAGATCCTCGCGCAGCACGTCGCAGGCGACCTCCTCGACCTGCGCCGCGGCGGCGAACAGCGGCAGGTCGTCCAATCCCGCCGCGATCCCGCCGGTCTTCGCGCGGCCCGCCTCGAGCTTGGCCAGCACCGCCTTCGCGCGCGCCACCGTCGCCGGCGACATGCCCGCGAGCCGCGCGACCGCGAGGCCGTAGCTGCGATCCGCCGGCCCGTCGGCGAGCTCGTGGAGCAACACCAGCTCGCCCTTCCACTCGCGCGCGCGGACATGGTGGAGCGACAGCGCCTCGCAGCGTTCGGCAAGCCGCGTCAGCTCGTGATAATGCGTCGCGAACAGACACCTGCACCGGTTGTCCTCATGGATCGCCTCGACCACCGCCCAGGCGATCGCGAGCCCGTCATAGGTCGAGGTGCCGCGCCCGACCTCGTCGAGGATCACGAACGAGCGCGGCGTTGCCTGCGCGAGGATCGCCGCGGTCTCGACCATCTCGACCATGAAGGTCGATCGGCCGCGCGCGAGATTGTCCGACGCGCCGACGCGGCTAAACAGCCGATCGACCAGCCCGAGCGTCGCCTTGGTCGCGGGCACGTAGGAGCCGGCCTGTGCCAGCACCGCGATCAGCGCGTTCTGGCGCAGGAAGGTCGATTTACCGCCCATGTTCGGGCCGGTGACGAGCCATAGCCGCGAGCTTTCGGACAGGTTGCAGTCGTTCGCGACGAACCGGTCGCCCGATTTCGCGACCGCCGCCTCGACCACCGGGTGCCGCCCGCCCTCGATCTCGAAGCACGCGTGATCGACCAGCGACGGCCGCGCCCAGGCGCCTTCCGCCGCGCGTTCGGCAAGGCCCGCCGCGACGTCGAGCCGCGCGAGCGCATCGGCGGTCGCGGCGATCGCCTCGCGCCCCGCCAGCGCCTGCGCGGTCAACTCCTCGAGATGCGCGACCTCGGCCGCCAGCGCGTGCGCGCCCGACTGTGACACCTTCGCCGCGACCTCGTGCAGCGCGGGCGTGTTGAACCGCACGACACCGGCCAGCGTCTGGCGATGCGTGAAGCCGCTCTCGGGCTTCATCAGCGGGTCGGCGGCGCGCGCGGGCACTTCGACATGATAGCCGAGCACGCCGTTGTGGCGGATTTTCAGCGCGGTGACGCCGGTGGTGGTGCGGAACTCCGCCTCCAGCGCGGCGATCGCGCGCCGGCCGCCCGCGCCCGCATCGCGCAGGTCGTCGAGCGCGGCGTCATAGCCCGCCGCGATATATCCCCCGTCAGACGATTCGATCGGGGGCGACGGCACCAATGCGCGCTTGAGCAGGTCGATCAGCGCGCCGTGCCCGCGCAGCCGCGGCGCGATGTCGCGCAGCAGCGGCGGCGGCGTGTCGATCCCGTCGAGCCGCTCGCCAAGGCTCCACGCGCCGTCGAGCCCGTCGCGCAACTGGCCGAGATCGCGCGGACCACCGCGCCCCGCCGCGAGCCGGCCGAGCGCGCGGCCGATATCGGGGAGCGCGCGCAGCGTCGCGCGCAACCGCTCGCGCGCGACCTGGTCGTCATGGAACAGCCGGACGAGATCGAGCCGCGCATCGATTGCGCCTGCGTCCATCAGCGGCGCGCCGAGATCGGCCCCCAGCAACCGCGCGCCTGCACCCGTGACGGTGCGGTCGACCGCGTCGAGCAGGCTGCCCTTGCGGACGCCGCCGGTGGTGCAGGTGAGTTCGAGGCTCTCGCGCGTGGCCGCGTCGATCGCCATCGTCTCCGCCGCGCGGCCGATCCGCGGCGGCCGCAGGAAGGGCATCGTGCCCTTGGCGTTATGCTCGAGATACGCGACCAGTCCGCCCGCCGCGGCGAGGGAGGCGCGGCCGAACTGGCCGAACCCGTCGAGCGTCGCGACGCCGTAGAGCCGCTTCAGCCGCGCCTCGCCCGCGGCGCTGTCGAAGTCGAGCTTGGGCCGGAGCGTGGTGGCGGCCTCCGCGAACACGCTCGCCTCCGCGGCGACGACTTCGGCCGCGCCGAGCCGCGCGAGTTCGGCGTCGACCGCGTCGGGGGCGACCTCGACGATTTCGAACCGGCCGGTCGAGACGTCGGCGGCGGCGATCGCGACGCCGCCGCCGACCTCGCCGATCGCGACGCACCAATTGTCGCTGCGGGCGTCGAGTAGTGCCTCCTCGGTCAGCGTGCCGGCGGTGACGACGCGGACGATCGCGCGCGCGACGAGCGCCTTGGAGCCGCCGCGTGCCTTGGCCTCGGCGGGGCTCTCGACCTGCTCGGCGATCGCAACGCGGTGGCCCGCCTTGATCAGGCGTTGCAGATAGACGGTCGCGGCATGGACGGGGACGCCGCACATCGGGATCGGCTTGCCCTCATGCTCGCCGCGCGCGGTCAGCGCGATGTCGAGCACCGCGGCGGCGGTCCGCGCGTCGTCCATGAACAGCTCGAAGAAATCGCCCATGCGGTAGAACAGCAAACAGTCCTGCGCCTCCGCTTTCAAGCCGAGATACTGCGTCATCATGGGGGTAGGGGCGGGGTGCGACATCACGGTGCGGGTAGCGAAAAGCCGCGCCCCGTAAAACCCCTCTCCCCTCGGGGAGAGGGAGGGGCCCGCGCGCAGCGTGGGAGGGTGAGGGGGCGTGAGGCTCGGCTGCGCACCCCAACCGCCCTCATCCGCACCACCCCCGCTTATCACAACCACCCCGGCGAAGGCCGGGGCCCAAATGGGGGACGGCGGTAACAAAGGACGGTCCGTCCTTACTTCAGCCTTCCCACTCGGGCCCCGGCCTTCGCCGGGGTGGTGGTTAGCTCCAAGCCCTGGGGCAAGTGTCCGGGGTGACGAACGCCGGCCACCTGCCTAGAAGGTCCTCCAAACCTAACGATCCCCCCGCGAGGCCCCGCCATGTCCGACGAAACGCTCCAATTCTCCGAACGCGAAGCGCTGCTGTTCCATTCGGAAGGCCGGCCGGGGAAGATCGAGATCATCGCGTCGAAGCCGATGGCGACGCAGCGCGACCTCGCGCTCGCCTATTCGCCCGGCGTCGCGGTGCCCGTGCAGGCGATCTACGACGACCCCGCGACCGTCTATGACTATACCGCCAAGGGAAACCTCGTTGCGGTGATCTCGAACGGCACCGCGATCCTCGGCATGGGCAATCTCGGCCCGCTCGCCAGCAAGCCGGTGATGGAAGGCAAGGCGGTACTCTTCAAGCGCTTCGCCGATGTCGACGCGATCGATATCGAGCTGAAGACCGAAGACGTGAACCGCTTCATCGACGCGGTCGAGCTGATGGAGCCGACGTTCGGCGGCATCAACCTCGAGGACATCAAGGCGCCCGAATGCTTCATCATCGAGCAGGCGTTGCGCGAACGCATGAACATCCCGGTCTTCCATGACGACCAGCACGGCACGGCGATCATCACCGCCGCGGGGCTGATCAACGCGTGCCTGCTGACGGGCCGCAAGCTCTCCGAGGTGAAGATCGTCGTCAACGGCGCGGGTGCGGCGGCGATCGCGTGCACCGAGCTCGTCAAGGCGATGGGCGTGCGCGGCGACAACGTCATCCTGTGCGACCGCAAGGGCGTGATCTACCAGGGCCGCGAAGGCGTCGACCAGTGGAAGTCCGCGCACGCCGCGATCACCGAGACGCGCACGCTGACGGAGGCGCTGGTCGGCGCCGACGTGTTCCTCGGGCTGTCGGCGGCAGGCTCGCTGACGCCCGAGATGGTCAAGGACATGGCGCCCGCGCCGATCATCTTCGCGATGGCCAATCCCGAGCCGGAGATCCGCCCCGAGCTGGCGATGGCCGCGCGTCCCGACGCGATCGTCGCGACCGGCCGTTCGGATTATCCGAACCAGGTCAACAACGTGCTGGGTTTCCCGTTCATCTTCCGCGGTGCGCTCGACGTGCGCGCGACGGGGATCAACGATGCGATGAAGATCGCCGCCGCCAACGCGATCGCCGAACTCGCGCGCGAACGCGTCCCCGAGGAAGTCGCCGCGGCGTACGGCGTCCGTCACAGCTTCGGCCCGACCTACATCATCCCCGCGCCGTTCGATCCGCGGCTGATGGAGGTCGTCCCCGTCGCGGTCGCCAAGGCGGCGATGGCGTCTGGCGTCGCGACCAAGCCGATCCTCGACATCGAAGCCTATCGCCATTCCTTGAGAGCGCGGCTCAACCCGACCACCTCGGTGCTGTCGATGGCGTATGAGGGCGCGCGCGCGCATCCCAAGCGCGTGATCTTCGCGGAAGGCGAAGAGGAGGTCGTGCTGCGCGCGGCGATCGCGTTCAAGGAAGGCGGCTATGGCACGCCGGTGCTGGTCGGTCGCGACGACGTGCCCGAGCGGTTGCGCGCGCTGGGCGTGACCGACCCTGAGAGCTTCGAGCTGCACAACAGCCGCGTCTCGCCGCTGGTGCCCAAGATGGTCGACTTCCTGTATTCGCGGCTCCAGCGGCGCGGCTATCTGCGCCGCGATTGCGAGCGGATGGTCAACCAGGACCGCAACATCTTCGGCGCGCTGCTGCTCCAGCTCGGCGAGGGCGACGCGATGATCACCGGCATCACGCGGACATACGGCGAGACGATGCGCCAGATCCGCCGTGTGATCGATCCGCTCGCGGGCAAGACGCCGTTCGGCATCCACCTGCTCGTCGGACAGAGCCACACGGTGTTCATCGCCGACACGACGGTCAACGAGCGCCCGACCGCCGAGCAACTCGCCGACTTCGCCGAACAGACCGCCGCGGTCGCGCGGCGGATGGGGCATGAGCCGCGCGTCGCGTTCCTCAGCTATTCGAACTTCGGCAACCCGAAGGGCGAATGGCTCGACAATATCCGCGATGCGGTGACGGTGCTCGACGGGCGACAGGTCGGGTTCGAATATGAGGGCGAGATGGCGCCGGACGTGGCGCTCAACCCGAAACAGCTGGCGAACTATCCGTTCGCGCGGCTGTCGGGCCCGGCGAACGTGCTGATCATGCCGGGGCTCCAGTCCGCGCATATTTCGGCCAAGCTCTTGCGCGAGCTGGGGGGCGACTCGGTCATCGGCCCGATGCTGATCGGCATGGAAAAGCCCGTCCAGGTCGCGCCGATGACCTCGACTGCGAGCGAACTGGTGACGCTGGCGGTCTTAGCTGCGGGAGGAATCGCGCGGTAAGTCGGGCTTCCGGCAGCCCGCTCCTCTATCCCTCCATTTTGATCCCGAAAGACATTGCGTCGCGATAATGGCGCATGGTGTATTCACCGTGACAGAATAAACGGCTCCGTCCTGTAGTCTCTCCAGTGTCGTTGCGTCGCGTTCTGCCGATGTTGAAGGGGGGGTAATGACAAAATATTTGGGGGTAGCCTGTGTCGTCGCGCTGAGCGGTTGCTCGGTACCTGAGTCCTTACGCACGAAGTTATCGGCGGATCCCACCGAAACAAAAGACGAGAAGCGGATGCTTATCGCAGAGATGCGGCAGGCGTATGAATGCCATGGTGATGCCGGGGCAAAGGACGCTGCGACAAAAGCCGCCAGGAAAAAGTCGTCCGGCAACGATGGGCCAGTTTCGGCCGCGAACTGTCAGAAAATTGTCGACAAGCTAGCCGCATTCCGACAGTCCGATTACACTACGCTGCTGACGACAGAGCAGAAAGGCCAGCAGCAGCTCGTGTTGCGCTTCATGGATGCCGGTACGACCCTGTCCGACGTGTATTGTGACGAGTTCTTCCGGTCGGTGAATCTGTCTGCGCGCAAGCGACAGTTCGGCAAGGGCCTGGCGACCGACACCAGCACGCTCGTCGCCGGCGCGTTGAACCTTGTCAAGGCGGGCAGTGCGGCGCTTACTGCATCGACGGTAGGGTTCAACGCCCTTAACGCCAGCTTCCGGAATTACGACGAGAGCTTCATGGTTGATGCGGATCTTGCCAAGATGCGGCGTCTGGTCCTGGCGGCGCAGGACAGCATGAAGCTGCAAAACGAGAAGCTGCCGCCAAGAACGTTCTTCGCCGCAGAGTCCAAGGTTATCCGCTATGCCGGGCTGTGTTCGTTCCTGGGGATGAAGGACCTGTTGAACGACTCGATCGCCACGAAAACAGCGGACATCGAGAAAAAACGTGCCGAGGAACAACGACCGTCGGAACGTCCCGTTACGACAGCGAACGTGAGCACTGCCCCGGCAGGGGCGCCCGGCGCACCGGCGGTGACTCCGGACGGGAAAACGCAGCCCGCCTCTACCGAATCCACCATCGCCCCCCTGTCTCAGCCGTCGCCGCCGGGTTGAACGGCGCCGCGTTAAGTGTGCCCGTCACGCGTCGATGCTCGTCCCCAGCGACGCGTGCACCAGCCCGCCATCGACCGTGATCGTCTCGCCGATCACGTAATCCCCGGCGCGGCTGGCGAGATAGATCGCCGCGCCCGCCATATCCTCGTCGACGCCGACGCGCTTCGCCGGAATTCCTTCCGCCACCGCATCGCCGTGGTCCCGCGCGGCCTTGTTCATGTCGCTCGCAAACGCGCCCGGCGCGATCGAGGTGACGTTGATCGAGTCCGTCACCAGCCGCGCCGCCATCCGCTTGGTCAGATAGATCAGCGCCGATTTCGACGCGTGATAACTGTACGTCTCCCACGGGTTGAGCCGCTGGCCATCGATCGAGGTGATGTTGATCACCTTGGCCGGCCGTTCGCGCGAGCCCGACGCCTTCAAGGCGGCGTGCAGCGCCTGCGTGAGGAAGAAGGGCGACTTGACGTTGAGGTCCATGACCTTGTCCCAGCCGACTTCCGAAAACTCCTCGAACGGCACACCCCAGGCCGCTCCGGCGTTGTTCACTAGGATATCAAGCTTCGACTCATGCTCGGCGAACTGCTCGGCCAACGCCTTGCACCCGGCCACCGTCGAGACGTCCTGCGGCAGCGCGATGCAGTTCGGCCCGAGTTCGGCGGCGGTCTCCTCGCACGCCGCGGCCTTGCGCGACGAGATATAGACCTTGGCCCCTTGCGCGACGAAGCCCGCGGCAATCATCTTGCCGATCCCGCGGCTGCCGCCGGTGATCAGCGCGACGCGGCCGTCGAGCCGGAACAGGGTGGTGGTATCCATGACGCATCCTCCGAATGTTTGCCCGCTTGGTATCGCCGCGGCGGCGTTCCTGCAAACCCGTTATTCGAAGCCGCGCATATTGACGAGGGTGGAGGCCGTACTATGCTCGCCAAAACAGGAGAGAGTGGGTGCGGTTTTCAGGCAAGCGGGCGGTCGTGACGGGCGGCGCATCGGGGATCGGCCGGGCGACCGCGCTGCGGCTCGCCGATGAGGGCGCGAGCGTGCTGATCGGCGACATCGATGAGGCCGGGGGCGGCGCGCTCGCCGATGAATCCGGTGGCCGCATCCAGTTCCAGCGTACCGACGTGCTGCAAGCGGGCGATATCGAGGCGCTGATGCAGGCCGCCGACGATGCAGGCGGGCTCGACATCCTGTTCAACAATGCCGGCGCGGGCGGATCGCGCGATCCGATTGGCGAGATTTCGCCCGAGGACTGGGACCGCACGCAGGCGCTCCTCCTCCGCTCGGTCGCGCTCGGCATCCGCTACGCCGCGCCGCTGATGGCGAAACGCGGCGGCGGCGCGATCGTCAACACCTCCTCGGTCTCCGCGCTCGGCACCGGCTATGCGCCGACCGCCTACTCCACCGCCAAGGCCGGGGTGCTCCACCTGACCAAGCAGGCCGCCGCCGATCTCGCGCGCCACGCGATCCGCGTCAACGCGGTCGTCCCCGGCTTCATCGTCACCAATATCTTCACGCGGATGCTCGAACTCGACGCGGCGAAGACCAGCAAGGCCGATGCGATGATCGCGCACATCGCCGCCGACGCGCAGCCGATCCGCCGGCCCGGGACCGGCGACGATATCGCCGCGGCGGTCGCGTTCCTCGCCAGCGACGATGCGAGCTTCATCACCGGCACGCACATCCTGGTCGATGGCGGCATGACGATCGGCACGCGGCCGAGCTGGGACCCCGCGCAACCGTCGCTGTTCTCGATCCTCGACAGCCTGAAATGACCGCCTCTTTATGACTGCCCCGGCCCGGCGGCTGTCGACCGCGACGATGGCGAGCTATGGCTTTGGCGCGGTGGCGTACGGGGTGAAGGATTCGGGGTTCGGCACGTTCCTACTGCTGTTCTACAACCAGGTCGTCGGGCTTCCCTCCGCCACCGTCGGCCTCGTCATCATGATGGCGCTGCTGATCGATGCGTTTGTCGATCCCGCGGTCGGGTTCTTCTCCGATCGGACTCGGACGCGGTGGGGGCGGCGGCACCCTTGGATGTATGCGTCGGCGCTGCCGATCATGATCGGCTGGCTGTTGCTGTGGAATCCGCCGGTGATGCTCTCGCAGCCGCAGTCGCTTGTCTGGCTGTTCGCGATGGCGGTGCTCGTGCGCAGCGCGGTGAGTTGCTACGAGGTACCGTCGGTCGCGCTGACCCCCGAGCTGACCTCGGGTTACGACGAGCGGACGCGGATCATGGCGTATCGCTATCTGTTCGGCTGGGTCGGCGGGTTGCTGATGCTGCTGTCGGCGTACCAGTATTTCCTCAGCCCCACCGCGGCGTTCCCGAACGGCCTGCTCAACCGCGCGGGCTATGCCGAGTTCGCGCTGGCGGGGGCGGTCGCGATCGGCGTCGCGATCCTCGTCTCCGCGCTCGGCACGCACCACGAGATCAGGCATCTCCCCAACCCGCCGATCGCCCGGCAGACCCTCCGCGAGTCCTTCGCCGAACTCCGCCAGACCGTGAAGAACCGCGCGTTCGCCATCCTGATGGCGGCGGGCGTCTGCGCGTACACGATCCAGGGCATCAGCTATGCGATGTCGAATTATCTCTACACCTATGTCTGGGGCTTCAAGGGGCCGGTGTTCGTCTACCTGACCCTCGCGCTGTTCTCGGGCGTGTTCCTCGCGTTCCTCGCTGCGCCTCGGCTGGGCAGGGCGGGGAGCAAGCCCCGGGTCGCGCTCGCCGCGGTGCTGCTCGGCGCCGCGCTCAACACTGCGCCCTATTGGTTGCGGATGCTCGGCGTATTCCCCGAGGTCGGCGACCGCGCGCTGCTGCCGATGCTGTTCGGGCTGTTCATCCTCGGCACCGCGTCGAACGTCACCGGGTTCATCCTCGGCGCGTCGATGATGGCCGACGTGGTCGAGGATTCGGAGGCGAAGACCGGGCGGCGGTCCGAAGGCGTGTTCTTCGCGGGCTCGTTCTTCGTCCAGAAATGCACGAGCGGGATCGGCATCTTCTTCGCCGGGATGATCCTGGCGATCGCGGGCTTCCCGGCCAAGGCGACACCGGGGACAGTGCCGGTCTCGACAATCGACCGGCTGACGCTGATCTATGCCGGGCTGTACGTCGTGCTCGCCTGCGTCTCGGCGTATTTCTTCTCCCGCTTTCCGTTCGGGCGCGTGGAGCATGAGGCACGGCTGGCGCGGCTGGCGCGGCTGGCCGACCCGGTTCGGTAGGTATGACTTTAGCCGTTCCCCGGCGGAGGCCGGGCCCAGTCGGGGGACGGTTGTTGATCCGCTAGCGCGCCATTACGAAGGCCTATCCAACTGGGCCCCGGCCTCCGCCGGGGAACGGTGACATCGGAGTTTTCATGCGTATCGCACCCGTTTTAGCCACCGCCCTGACGCTCGTCCTTGCATCCCCCGCCGTGGCACAGACGATCGCGCCGATCCTCACCACCCCCGACGCGCGCGATCCGCACAGCTACGCTCGCCCCGCCGAGGCGCGCGTCACGCACGTCGCGCTAGATCTCGCCGCCGATTTCGACACGCACGTCATCCGCGGGATCGCGACGCTCGACATCCTGGCCAAACCGGGCGCGAAGCTCGTGCTCGACGATAACGGGCTGAAGATCGTCAACATCACCGACGCCAACGGCAAACCGCTCGCCTACGAAGTCGGTGCGGTCGACAAGATCCACGGCGCGCCGCTGACCGTCACGCTGAACGGCGCCAAAAAGATTCGCATCGCCTACGCCTCGTCCCCCGACGCCAAGGCCCTGCAATGGCTCACCCCGGCGCAGACCGCGGGCAAGAAGCAGCCCTTCCTGTTCAGCCAGGGCGAGGCGATCCTCAACCGCAGCTGGATCCCGACTCAGGATTCGCCCGGCATCCGCCAGACCTGGGAGGCGAAGATCGCGGTCCCCAAGCAGCTCACCGTAGTCATGAGCGGTCTCGCGACCGGCAAGCCGAGCTGCGCCGCCGATCGCTGCACCTTCCAGTACAAGATGGACAAGCCCGTCGCGCCCTACCTGATCGCGCTCGCGGTCGGCGATATCGCGTTCAAGTCGACCGGCCCGCGCACCGGCATCTGGGCGGAGCCCGCCACGCTCCCCAAGGCGGCGTATGAATTCGGCGAGCTCGAGAAGTTCGTCGCCGCCGCGGAAGGGCTGTACGGCCCGTATCGCTGGGGCCGCTACGACGTGCTGGTCCTGCCGCCGTCGTTCCCGTTCGGCGGCATGGAGAACCCGACGCTGACCTTCGCCACGCCGACCGCGATCGCGGGTGACCGCAGCCTCGTGTCGCTGATCGCGCACGAACTCGCGCACAGCTGGTCGGGTAATCTCGTGACCAACGCGACGTGGGACGATTTCTGGCTCAACGAGGGCTTCACCAGCTATTTCGAGAACCGGATCATGGAGGCGCTGTACGGCAAGCGGCGCGCGGACATGGAGGCCGATCTCGCCTGGACCGACATGATGGCCGCGGTGAAGGAGGCCGGCGGTCCGGCCGCGAAGGACACGCAGCTCCACCTCGATCTCGACGCGGCGCGCGATCCCGACGACGGCATGACGCAGATTGCCTATGACAAGGGCGCATCGTTCCTCCGCACGATCGAGAAGCAGGTCGGCCGCGCACGCTGGGATGCGTATCTGCGCAGCTATTTCGACCGTCACGCCTTCCAGCCGCAGACCAGCGCGGGCTTCCTCGCCGACCTGAAATCGAAGCTGCTCACCCCCGCCGAGGCCAAGACGATCGGCGTCGACACCTGGGTCTACAGCCCCGGCATCCCGGCAAACGCGGTGCATGTCACGTCCGCTGCGTTCCCCGCAGTCGATGCCGCGGCGAAGGCCTATGCGGCAGGCGGGCCCGTGTCCGGCGTTCCGGGCAAGGCGACCACGCAGGAGATCACGCGCTTCCTGTCGCAGCTCCCCCGCAAACTCCCCGCCGAGCGGCTGAAGGCGCTCGACGAAGCATTCGGCTGGAACAGCACGGGCAATGCCGAGATCCGCTTCGCCTGGCTGCAACTCGCGCTCGCCAATCATTACGCGCCCGCCGACGCCTCGGCCGAGCAGTTCCTGACCTCGCAGGGCCGACGGAAATTCGTCGCGCCGCTGTTCCAGCAGCTGATGGACTCAGGGGACTGGGGCCATAAGCTCGCGATGGACATCTACGGCAAGGCGCGGCCGGGCTATCATGCGGTCACGCAGGTCACCGTGGACCGCATAACCGGCTGGAAACTCATGAACTGAGCCAGTCTGCCTGACGAATATGGGCGTTGGTCGGTGCGGCAAC
Source organism: Sphingomonas sp. Leaf38 (assembly GCF_001421825.1). Classification (NCBI taxonomy): domain Bacteria; kingdom Pseudomonadati; phylum Pseudomonadota; class Alphaproteobacteria; order Sphingomonadales; family Sphingomonadaceae; genus Sphingomonas; species Sphingomonas sp. Leaf38. The sequence continues at coordinate 475,882 of NZ_LMLD01000011.1, forward strand.
ACGCTTCGTCGGATATGGTTCCCGGCGCGCTTTCAATTAAATCGAACCTCCCGTAGCCAGACTGCGACAAACGGGTTTTGGCCGGGGGGTCTCGATGAATTTCAAGGCGTTAGCAGCGCGTTTTGCGCTGGTAGTATCATGCGGCCTGATGACGGCCACACCGGCAGCGGCCCAGTTCTGGCAGTGCGTGACGTTCGCCCGCTCGGTTTCGGGCATCGAGATCCGCGGCAACGCGAACACTTGGTGGAGCCAGGCCGAGGGTCGCTACGAGCGTGGCCACACCCCGAAGGCCGGTTCGGTTCTCGCCTTCTCGCCGACCTCGCGGATGCGCGTCGGCCATGTCGCGATGGTCTCGAAGGTCGTCAGCGACCGCGAAGTCCTCCTCACCCACGCCAACTGGTCGCGCCCCGGCGCAGTCGAGACCAACGTCCGCGCAGTCGACGTCTCCGACGCCGGCGACTGGAGCATGGTCAAGGTCTGGTACGGTCCGCAGGGCGGCCTCGGCACCTCGGCCTATCCGACCAAGGGCTTCATCTATTCGGGCCATGCCCCGGCCGGCGGCACGCTCGACGCGCCTGCGCAGCCCTCGTTCCAGATGGCCAGCGCAACGCGCACCGTCACCGCAACGCAGCGCGCCAACGCCGCGCAGCTTGCCATGATCCAGCACGGCCCGACCGACCCCCGCGGCATCTTCACGCTGGTGAACGAGGCGAACTGAGGTTCTGCTGGGCGATGTGGTGCTAGGCTGGTCCGGCGCCCGCTACCGCCCCAACGTCTCGCACTGATCCCCCCCCCGGACAGTTTGACGCCCAAACGCTACCCTAAAGAAGCCCCCCCCCGGCGAATGCCGGGGCCCAATTGGTGAGGTTTCGGTAACGGCGCGCAACGCCGATCAGCGACGTTTCCCAATTGGACCCCGGCCTTCGCCGGGGAGGTGCAGACGCACAGAAGCCGCTACGAAGACGCGCGGATGTTACAGCGCAAAACGGGCCGCTCGGTCCTGCCCCCTTGTTCTCCCGCGAAGGCGGGAGCCCAGTCTGGATCCCCGCCTTCGCGGGGAGACACGCTCTTGCTCACTAGCGATAAGCGGCACCCATCGCGGGCGGAAAGTCCTTAAGCAGCCCTGAACGTCAGCGCATCGCCATTCATGCAATAGCGCTTCCCCGTCGGCTTCGGCCCATCATCGAACACATGTCCCAGATGCCCGCCGCACCGCCGGCAATGCACCTCGGTCCGCGCCATCCCCATCGTCGAATCGACCCGGGTCCGAACCGCGTTCGGCATCGGCTGCCAGAAGCTCGGCCACCCCGTCCCGCTCTCGAACTTGGTCTTCGACGAGAAATTCGGCAGGCCGCATCCGCCGCACGAGAAGATTCCCGCGCGGTGCTCGCCGTTGAGCGGGCTCGAATAGGGCCGCTCGGTACCCTCCTTGCGCAGCGTGTCATACGCGTCCGGCGACAGCTTCTTGCGCCACTGCGCGTCGGTCAGCGTCACCTCGAACCGCTCGGCCGCCTGTGCGGGCTGCGACGAGCACCCCCAGAGTGCGAAGCCGGCGACACCCGCTCCGGCAAGCGTGAGAAAAGCGCGGCGGTCCTGGGTCATATCGGTCTCCATGGTTCGGATATAGGTACGCGCGAACCGACCGATAAGGTGACGCCAACGCTCAGTATTTGCTGATCTCCACCGGCAGCGTGCGGTAGCCGTGGACGAAGCACGCGTTCACGCGGGTCGGCTCCTCCAGCACGTTTACGCGCATGCGGCGTATGGCCATCTCCTCGAGCAATATCGCGATCTGCATCTCGGCGAGCCGCGCGCCGACGCAGCGGTGGATGCCGTGCCCGAACGCCAGATGCCGCCGCGCGTTGGGGCGATCGACGACGATCGAATCCGCATCCTCGCCGAACACGCTCTCGTCGCGGTTCGCCGAAATGTACCAGAGCGCGAGCTTGTCGCCTGCCTTGATCTGCTGGCCCATCAGTTCGGTGTCCGCCGTCGCGGTCCGCCGCATATGCGCGAGCGGTGTCTGCCAGCGCAGGATCTCGCTCACCGCATTGGGGATCAGCCCCGGGTCCGCCTCCAGCTTGGCGCGCGACTCGGGAAACTTGTCGAGGCCGTAGGCGAGCGCGGACATCGAATTGCGCGTCGTGTCGTTGCCGCCGACGATCAGCAGGATGAGGTTCCCGATGAATTCGTTGTGATCCATGTGAGACATCGCGTCCGAATGGATCATCATCGAAATGAGGTCGGGCGTCGGGTCCTTGTCGATCTTCGCGTCCCACAGGGTTTTGAAATACGCGCCGCATTCGAACATGTGGACGAGGCGTTGCTGGCGCAGCTCGTCGGTCTTCACCAGTTCGATATCACCCGCCCAGTCGGACCAGAAGGTCAGCTTCCGCCGGTCCGCCCACGGAAAGTCGAACAGGATCGCCAGCATCTGCGTCGTCAGTTCGATCGCGACGGTGTCGACCCAGTCGAACCGCGTGTTCCACGGCAGGCTGTCGAGCATCGCCGCGGTGCGGCTTCGGATATCGCCCGACATCCGGGTCATCTCGCTCGGCGTGAAGGCGGGCGCGACGGTGCGGCGCTGGCCGGTATGGACGGGCCGATCGCGCGCGATGAACATCGGCATCTGGACGTCGCGCCCGGCAACGAAATCGGCGATCGTGATGCCGCCCGCCTCGGACGAATAGAGGTCGGGGAGCGACTCGACCTCGACGATCCCCTTGTAGGTAGAGACGGACCAGTACGGCCCGTAGTCGGAGTGCTCGACATAATGCACCGGCGACTCGGCGCGCAGACGGGCGAACGGCGCCTGCCAGAGATCGTCGCGGTAGAGTTCGGCACGACTCACATCGAGCGGATCGACCGCGTGTTGCGCCACGTCACTCGCCAGAGTCGCCATCGTCTCTCTCCCGTGTTTTGCCACAGGAAATGCTTTGCTGACACCTATGTCAATAGGGACCGTCGGATTCGGCTTTCACGATCCTCCCCCGCCAGGGGGAGGTGTCTGGCCCTTGCCAGACGGAGGGGGAGGACACGGAGCATTGGTGGTCGCTTACCTCCCCCTCCGTCATCTTCGGTGCCACCCCCCCCTGGCGGGGGAGGATTGAGCCGCCCTAAGCCGCCTTGGGCTTCCGTCGCCAGAACGGCCGTGCGCTCCCCGATTGCAGCACGCCGCGCCGGAACAGCCGCGCGCCGACGGTGATGAAGATCGTCACCCACAACGCCTGCCACGCGAGCGCCGCGAGGTGCGGCCACAGCGCGGGCGAATTCGCCGCGCGGCCAGCCATCGCGAACGGCGACGACAGCGGGAACAGCTCGGCGGCCGTTGCGATCCAGCTGCCGGGATGCGCGACCGCGGCCGACGACAGTCCGAACATCGCCACCTGCAGGATCGTGATCGGCAGCGACAGCATCTGAATCTCGCGCATCGTCGAGGCCTGCGCGCCGACGCCGAGGAACACCGAACCGAGCAGCAGATACGCCATGCTGAAATAGGCCGCGAACAACAGCGCGAACGTCGGTCCGCCGACCGCCGGCGTCAGGTCGCCCAGTGCTGCCGCCGCGCCCGCGGGCATCAGCGTCGTGATCTGCGTGACGACGGTGCCCCAGAACGCGACGAACAGCACCGCGACGCCGAACATCCCGATCAGCTTGCCGAAGAACACCGATTCGAGCGGCACCGCGGCGGCAAGCACCTCGATCACCTTGTTGTTGCGCTCCTCGGCCATCGTCCCGACGACCTGGCCCGAGAGGAACAGCGTCAGGAAGAAGATCCCGAACACCGCGAAGAACGCGGACTGGTGCTGGCCGCCGACCGACGTCGTCGAGCGCGTAACCGGCATCTTGGTCGCGGCGATCGCCGGCAGCGTGCCGCCGAGCTTCTGCGCCGCCAGCGTCGTCTGCGCGAGCGTCGCCAGATAGTCCGCCGATCGCGCGCCACGCGGCCCGTACAGGATCTGCGGCGCATCGAGCGGGCCGTAGAGAACGGCGGATGCGTCGATATTCTTGGTTTCGAACGCCGCGCGCGCCTGTGCCGCCGGGTCGGCCAAGGGCGCGACGGTGGTCAGCTCAGGCGGGGCTTCGTCGTCGCGAAACATACCGCGTAACCGTGTGTCGGCGTCGGCGATCGGGCGCGTGGTCGCGGCGGGGACGATCGCGACGATCCGCGTCTTGTCCTGCGCGCCGCCGCTGACGCTCGCCGCGCCCAACCCGCCAATCGCGCCGAACGATCCCATGATCACCGGCGCGAACAGGAACAGCAGGAAGATCGGCGTGAAGACGGTGGCGATGAAATCGCGCCGCGCGATCGTGAAGGTCTGGCGGAGAGTCCGGCGAAAACGGCTCATGCAGCCTCCTCCTTCGCGACGTCGCCGTGCTGGCCGACGATCCGGACGAATGCTTCGTGCAAGCCAGGGCGCTCGATCGACAGCCCCGAAATCCCGTAGCCCGCGTCGATCAACCGCACGAGCAAGCTCTCGATACCCTCGCCCGGGAGCTCGAACCGCCAGCTATCCCCGTCCGCCACCGCGTCCGCGGGCAACACCGCGCGTATCGCCGGGTCGGGGCGGTGCGGCGTGTAGTGAACCCGCTGCGGCAATATTCCGCGTGCGTCCGCCACCGTCCCCTCGAACCGTCGTTTGCCGCCGGCGATGATCGCCAGCCGGTCGCACAGCCGCTCGGCATGGCTCATGATATGCGTCGAGAACAGGATCGTCGCACCGCGGTCCCGCTCGGCCAGGATCAGCGCCTCGAGCCGCTCCTGATTGACCGGATCGAGCCCCGAAAACGGCTCGTCGAGCACCAGCAGATCGGGCCGATGGACGACCGAGCCGAGCAGCTGCACCAGCTGCGCCATGCCCTTCGACAGCTTGCGGATCTTCTCGTCGACCGCGTGGCCGAGCCCGGCGGCCTCCATCAGCACGACCGCACGTTCGCGCCCGGTCTTCCAATCGAGTCCGCGCAGCGCACCCAGGAACGCGATCGCCTCGCGCGCCTTCATCGCCGGGTACAGCCCGCGCTCCTCGGGCAGATAGCCGACCCGGTCGCTCGCATCGCGCGGATTGTCGTAGCCGAGCAGTGTGCGGCTCCCCTCGTCGGGCTCGATGATCCCGAGCAGCATCCGCAGCGTCGTCGTCTTGCCCGCGCCGTTGGGCCCGAGCACGCCGTAGACCGAGCCGCGTGGCACCATCATGTCGACGCCGTCGACCACACGCCGGTCGCCGAACCGCTTTACGATTCCGCTCGCGGTGACCGCCCATTCATCGTTCACGCGCAATCTTCCTCCCGAGGGTGCTCGCGTGGTAGCGGGCGGACGTGGCGCAAGACAAGCTGGAACACCGCCTTAAGGCCAAAGCGGCCGAATTGGGTTTTGCCGCCTGCGGAATCGCGCGAGCGGATGCCGCGCCGCGCGCGGGCGAACGGCTCCACCGATGGCTTGCCGACGGCCGCCACGGCGACATGATCTGGATGGAGGAGCGCAAGCACCACCGCGAAAGCCCCGCCGGCCTGTGGCCCGAGGTGCGCAGCGTGATCGCGCTCGGCATGAGCTACGCGCCGAAGGACGATCCGCTGCGGCTGGCGGACGAGGGCGGGGTAGGGCGCATCTCGGTTTACGCGCAGGGCCCCGACTATCACGACGTCGTGAAGCGCCAGTTGAAGGCGCTCGGGCGCTGGCTGGCGGCGGAAGCGGGACGCGACCTGCCGCCCTTCGACCTGAAGGTTTTCGTCGACACGGCGCCGGTGATGGAAAAGCCGCTCGCCGAAGCCGCCGGGCTCGGCTGGCAGGGCAAGCACACCAATCTCGTCAGCCGCGAGCACGGCAGCTGGCTGTTCCTCGGCGCGATCTACACCACGCTCGACCTGGCGCCCGACAAGGGCGGCGTCGACAGCTGCGGCAGTTGCGACGCGTGCCAGACCGCGTGCCCGACCGACGCCTTTCCGAAGCCGTTCCAGCTCGATGCGCGCCGCTGCATCTCCTATCTGACGATCGAACATGCCGGCCCGATCCCGCACGAATTCCGCGCCGCGATCGGCAACCGGATCTATGGCTGCGACGACTGTCTGGCGGTCTGCCCCTGGAACAAGTTCGCCGCCGCGGCGAATGCGAACCTCGCCTTCCACCCGCGGGCGGAGCTGGTCGCCCCGGAACTGGCGGACATCCTTGCGCTCGACGACGCGAGCTTCCGCCAAGTCTTCGCCGGCTCCCCGATCAAGCGCATCGGCCGCGACCGGATGATCCGCAACGCGCTGATCGCGGCGGGCAACAGCGGCGATCCGATGCTCGTCGAGCCGATCGTAAAGCTGCTGGCCGACGATGCCCCGGTCCTGCGCGAGGCCGCAATCTGGGCATTGGCACGGCTGGATGCCGTGCGTTTCAAGGAGGAGCAGGCCCTGCGGGCGCCGATCGAGACCGACCCCGTGATCGTCGATGCGTGGGCAGAAACCTGTACGAGTCCGGCCGAGCGAAACGCGGTCCGCGTACGACCGGACCAGTAACGCTTGGACGCTGCCGGCATGACGTGCCGGCAGCGTCGCTGGGTCTTATGCGGCGTCGCGGTCGCTTTTGGTTTCCGCGATACGATCGTTGGCGGCGGCGCCCGCGATCTCGATCCGGCGCGGCTTCATGGCCTCCGGTACCTCCCGCTTCAGTTCGATGCGGAGAAGCCCATTGTCGAAGCTCGCATGCTGGACTTGAACGAAGTCGGCCAACTGGAACCGGCGTTCGAACGCGCGGGTCGCGATGCCGCGGTGCAGGAACCGGCTGTCGTCACGATCGTCCGGGCGTCGGCCCGTCACCGTCAGCTGGTTGTTCTGCGCGACGATCTCGATGTCGTCGGGGCGAAAGCCCGCGACGGCCAGCGTGATCTGATAGCTGTCCTCGCTCTCGCGTTCGATGTCGAACGGCGGATAGCCCTCGGGGGCCTCGGTCCGTGCCGTCGTCTCGAGCAGATCGAACAACCGGTCGAAGCCGACCGTCGACCGGCGATAGGGAGCGAAATCGAAGTTGGTCCTCATATCCAAATCCTCCTCATGAGCAATCTGAGCACGAGGAACACCGGATACCGAGCCGGTGCCCTCTGGTGACGCCGGACCGAAAGATCGCGTCCGGCGCCGGCAAGATGGTTCAGCCGAGACCCTGTTCAAGAGCCGCCAGAAATTATTTTTTGCGACGATTTGCGGGTCGGAAGAAGGCAGCGAAAAAGGGATCGCGACGGCGATTACCGTCCCCCCTCGCGGCGGGTTAGGGCGGCGACGCAGCTCGCGCGGTCGATCGTGCTGCCGTCGGGTTCGCGCGCGTCGAGATAAGTGACGCGCGGCGCGTCGGATCCCTTGGGGTAGAGATACGCGTCGAGCACGCAGATGCCGCTCTGGAACTGGAGTTTGCGCGCGCTGCCTTCGCGGACGTCGGCGTCGGGCTGGCCGAACAGCTTGGTCAGCCCGGCGACGTCCTGGCCCAGCACGCGCTCGAGTCCGACGCTCGTATAGGGGATTGCGGGGCGGCCGACCGCGGGCCTGGCGACCGGTGCCGCGCACCCGGCGAGGCCGCCGCCGAGGGCCAAGGCGATCGCTATCGTCGTCTGTCGCGTCATGCTCGGCCCTTGTTGGAAGATTGGTTGCCGGAAGATTGGGTGCGGGAATATCGCGCGTGGAAATAATGCGTCGCCATCGCGGCCCCCAGTACGGGGGCGGCGATGTTGAGGATCGGAACCACGAACAGGCCGGTGTTCGCAAGCCCCAGGACGAACCGCCCCGGCCTGGTCGTCGCACGCCAGCCCCGCATCGCCGCCGCGTCCATGTGTCGCGCCGCCACCATGTCGCCCAGATCGCGCCCGAGCAGCCAGCCATTGACGAGGAAGAACGCCGCCGCCGTGCCGACCCCGGTGACGAGCAGCGCCACATAGACGGGCAGCATCAGCAGGTTGACGAGCACGACGCGCGCGGCCGAGCGCAGGCCCATTGCGAGGCTGCGCGCGAGCGGGACGGGGCGGGCGGTCTCGAGCGCTGCGGGATAATGCCGCGCTTCGACCGCTTCGACGACCTCGTCCGCGAAGATCCCGACCACCGCGATCGCGACCGCGCGGAACAGCAGCCACAAGGCGAGGATCGTGACGAACAGCGCGAACGCCGCGGCGAGTCCGTCGGCGCGCCAGTCGAGCCACGCGGCGAGGGCCGCCTGCGTGCCCCACCATGTACCCATGCCGAGCAGCGCGAAGACGAACAGCGTGACGACCATCGACTTCACGAACACGCGCTGGATCGGCGGATCGGCGAGTTGGCCGAGCGAGAGGAGGAGGGCGCGGAGCATGGGTCCGGGATGGCGCGCGGTGGTCGGAAGGTCAACGCGGCTTCTCATGCCGCCCACCAGTTCCCCCGCGGACGCTGGGGCCCAGCTAAGCCACGGACACTGCGCGTGACCCTATCCCCCCGCGTTACTGAGGGAACAGAAGGGCGAGAACCGTGGGGACCGCGAGACCGTCGGTCGTCGCTGCTCCCCGAACCATGATCCACCCCGGCCTCCGCCGGGGAGGTGGATCTGGCGGCTCTTCGGAGACCTGACCGGAGCGGCGGACCCCCTCACCGGTTGCACCAATCCCCCCCGGCATTTACGGCAAGCGTTTTCCCGCACCCCCGGAGTCTCGCCTTGCCCAACCCCACCTACGACGTCGTCGCGATTGGCAATGCCATCGTCGACATCCTCGCCACCGCCGACGACGCGTTCATCACGGAGATCGGCGTCGCCAAGGGCTCGATGCAGCTGATGTTCTCGTCCGAGGAAGCCGATGCGCTGTATGCCAAGATGGGCCCGGGGATGGAGATTTCGGGCGGTTCGGCGGCCAACACCGTCGCCGGCATCGCCGCGCTCGGCGGCAAATGCGGGTTCATCGGCCAGGTCGCCGACGATCAGCTCGGCCAGGTCTTCGCGCACGACGTCCGCAGCATCGGCATCGAGTTCGCCACGCCGGTCCGCGCGGGCGACCCGACCACCGGGCGCTGCCTGATCTTCGTGACGCCGGACGGCCAGCGCACGATGAACACCTTCCTCGGCGCGGGCCAGTTCCTCCCCGCCGCGGCGATCGACACCGCGATGATCGCCGACAGCGCGATCCTGTATCTCGAAGGCTATCTCTGGGATCCCGAAGAGCCGCGCGCCGCGATGCGCGCCGCGATCGATTGCGCGCGCGGGGCAGGACGCAAGGTCGCGTTCACGCTCAGCGACGTGTTCTGCATCTCGCGTCACGGCGGCGATTTCCGCCAGCTGCTGTCGGACGGCCTGATCGATATCCTGTTCGCCAATGAGCATGAACTCGCCGCGCTCGCCGAGACGGACGATTTCGACGCGGCGGTCGCGAGGATCTCGGCGCAGGTTCCGACGTTGGTCGTCACCCGCGGCGAGCACGGCGCCTGCGCGCTCCAGAACGGTACGCGCGCCGAAGTGAAGGCCGAGCCGATCGCCAAGGTCGTCGACACGACCGGTGCGGGCGACCTGTTCGCGGCGGGCTTCCTTCACGGCCAGGCGCAGGGCTACGACCTGCACGCCTCGCTGAAGCTCGGTGCGATCTGCGCTGCCGAGATCATCAGCCATGTCGGCGCGCGCCCAATGGTCGACATGAAGGCGCTGGCGGCCAGGCACATCGGCTGAGCTAAGCCCACCACACCGTCATTCCCGCGAAGGCGGGGACCCATAATGGCTGGCCTCGCGATCGACTCGCCAAGCCTTGCGGATATGGATCCCCGCCTTCGCGGGGATGACGATTGCCGAAGACACAAAAAAAGGGCCGCGGGAATTTCTTCCCGGGGCCCTTTTCGCGTCCGCCGTCAGAGCGTTCCCGGCGGCGCGCGGTCGTCGGTATCGGGACCATCGTCGAGCCCCAGCCCGACATGGCTGCGCGAGCGGCTGTAGAGGAAGTAGATCAGCAACCCGATCGCGCCCCAGCCCGGCAGGACCAGCTTGGCCGTCAGCGGCAGCGACAGATACAGCCCGACGCAGCCGATGATCGCGAGGGGCGCGACGATCCATACCGCGGGGGTGCGGAACGGGCGGCGGCGAGCGGGATCGGTCTTGCGCAGCACCATCACCGAGATCGCCACCATCATGAATGCGAACAGCGTGCCCGCATTCGAATAATCGGCAAGCTTGCCCACCGGCAGGATCGCCGCCGCAATCGCCGCGGCGATGCCGGTGACGATCGTGACGACATGCGGCGTGTGGAACTTCGGGTGGATCGACGCGAGCCGCGCGGGCAGCAGCCCGTCGCGCGCCATCGTGAAGAACACGCGGGTCTGGCCGAACATCATCATCAGCACGACCGACGGCAGCGCCAGCACCGCCGCGAGGCCGACCAGCCGGCCCATGATCGGCCAGTTGATGACCTGCAGCACATGGACGAGCGCTTCCTTCGAGCAGACCAGAGGCTCCATCGCGCCCGACGCGACGATCGCGGCGCAGCGCCCCGCCATCTCGGCCGAGCCCGGCGCCAGCACGCCGCCATCGGCGCTCGTGACCGGGTTCGCGCCGATTGCACCGATCGCGCCCGAGGCGACGAGCAGGTAGAACAGCGTGCAGATGCCGAGGCTGGCGATTAGCCCGATCGGCACGTTGCGCTGCGGGTTCTTGGTCTCCTCCGCGGCGGTCGACACCGCATCGAAGCCGACATAGGCGAAGAAGATCGACGCCGCGGCGCCGAGCACGCCGACACCCGATGAACTGAGCGGATTGCCGACGCCGTAGGGCAGGAAGGGCTGGAAGTTGTCGGCCTTCATCACCGGAATCGTCAGCGCGATGAACGCGGTGAGCGCGGCGATCTTGATCAGCACCAGCACCGCGTTGACGCGCGCGCTCTCGGTCGTCCCGACGACCAGCAGCCACGTGACGAGAGCGATGATGATCACTGCGGGCAGGTTCATGAAGCCGCCGACCGTCATCGCGGTCTGCAGATCGGCGTTGGGCGTCGCGCCGAACGCGACCTGGACGTGCGCCATCAGCGCGTCGGCGTTGCGCAACCCGCTCGGGATATGGAAGCCGATCCCGTCGAGCAGCCCGGCGAGATGGTTCGACCACCCGACCGCGACCGCGCTCGCGCCGACCGCATATTCGAGGATCAGCGCCCAGCCGACCATCCAGGCGAGCAGCTCACCCGTGACCGCATAGGTATAGGTATAGGCCGAGCCCGACACCGGCACCATCGAGGCGAGTTCGGAATAGCAGAGCGCGGCGACCGCGCAAACGAAGCCCGCGACGACGAAGCTGAGCAGCATGCCCGGCCCGGCCTTCTGCGCGGCCTCGGACGTCAGCACGAAGATACCGGTGCCGATGACCGCGCCGACGCCCAGCAGCGTCAGCTGGAACGCGCTGAGCGTTCGCGCCAGACCCTTTTTCTCTGCCGTCGCCAGAATGGCATCCAGCGACTTTACGCGACCAAAAATCAATTCGGTACCCCCGGGGATTGCGAGGGCCGGGTCAGGCAGGCCCCCTTGCACAAGCGAGCGAGCCTAATGGCAATTTTATTACGTGCAATCCTTTAGTGGCGGAAAGCCGGGCTATCGCGCCAGCATCGGCCCGAGCGGGCGCCCGCCAAAGACATGAACGTGCAGGTGCGGAACCTCCTGGTGGCCGTCCTGGCCGATGTTGGCGAGCAGGCGATACCCCGGCTCGACCAGCCCCGCGGCGCGCGCAACGGTGCCGACCGCGCGAACGAAGCCGGCGATCTCGGCGTCGGGCGCGCGCGCGGAAAAGTCGTCCCACGAGACATAGGCGCCCTTGGGGATCACGAGCAGGTGCGTCGGCGCCTGCGGATTGATGTCATGGAACGCGATCGCGAAATCGTCGTCGTAGACGCGCTTGGAGGGGATCTCGCCGCGCAGGATCTTCGCGAAGATGTTCTGGTCGTCATAGGGCTGGGTGGCGTCGATCGGCATACATTCCCCTTCCGCTTGCGGGAGGGGTTAGGGGAGGGGCTTGCCTTCCCGATCCCGGCGGAGCGCGTCGATCATGGCCCCCCCCCCCCCCCCCCCCCCC
>NZ_LMLD01000011.1:487928-512320 GCF_001421825.1 Sphingomonas sp. Leaf38
CCCTCCCCCGACCCCTCCCGCAAGCGGAAGGGGAGTAGGTCAGCCGGTCCGCGCGGCCTTCTCGACCAGCCCGCCAACCCCCTCGCGGCGCACGAGCTCCGCGCGCACGTCGTCGAGGCTCAGCCCCGCATCCGCGAGCAGCACCGCCAGATGAAACATCAGATCCGCCGCTTCGGGCACGATGCTCGCGTCGTCACCCGAGCACGCCGCGATCACGGTCTCGACGGCTTCCTCGCCGAGCTTCTGCGCGATCTTGGGCCGGCCTCGTGCGAACAGGCTGGCGGTGTAGCTGGTGTCGGCGGGCGCATCGCGGCGTGCGCGGATGGTCGCCTCGAGGCGGTCGAATACGGGGTCCATGCGCTGCGTGCTGACGCAGCGCGGCAGGCGGGTCAATCCTTCTCGACGTGGGCCTTCTTGGTCGAGGCCGTCTTTGCGAACCGCTTGCGCAGCGCTCGCCGTACCATCCACACGCCCGCCACCGCGACCACGAAGAGCGCGATGTCCGACAGTTCGGGCCCGGTGCGCGGATGGACGATGCCGCTATGCCCCGACTGCACCGCGACAAGGGGCAGGGCGATCATCGGATCAGGCCGACCGAACGGGGGTCCGCACCGGGATCCCCGCCGCCGCCAGCGCCGCATGCGCATCGCCGATCGAGGCCTGCCCGAAATGGAAGATCGACGCGGCCAGCACCGCGCTCGCATGCCCGTCGCGGATGCCCGCGACCAGATCGTCGAGCCCGCCGACTCCGCCGCTGGCGACCACCGGTACGCCGACCCGGTCCGAAATCGCCCGGATCAGGTCGAGGTCGTAGCCACTCCGCGTGCCGTCGCGGTCCATCGAGGTGACGAGCAATTCGCCCGCGCCGAGGTCGGCGAGCTTCAGCGCGTGGGCAACCGCGTCGATCCCGGTCGCGCGTCGGCCGCCATGCGTGAACACTTCCCAGCCTTCACCCGACCGCCGCGCGTCGACGCTGGCGACGCAGCACTGGCTGCCGAAGCGTTCGGCGATATCGGCGACCAGCTCGGGCCGCTCGACCGCGGCGGAATTGACCGCGACCTTGTCCGCGCCCGCCAGCAACAGCGCGCGCGCATCGTCCGCCGTCCGCACGCCGCCGCCGACGGTCAGCGGCATGAAGCACACCGCCGCCGTCCGCCGCACCACGTCGAGGATAGTCCCGCGGCCCTCGTGGCTGGCGCCGATATCGAGGAAGCACAGTTCGTCCGCCCCTGCGGCGTCATAGGCGCGCGCCTGCTCGACCGGATCGCCGGCGTCGCGCAGCTCGACGAAGTTCACGCCCTTCACGACGCGGCCATCGGCGACGTCGAGACAGGGGATGACTCGGGCGCGGACGGTCATGCGGTTGGCCGAAGAATTTGGTCACGCGGAGACGCGGAGCCGCGGAGACGCGGCGGAGCCGCTAAGAAGGCGATTTCGCGCAGAGGCGCAGAGAACGCAGAGAAGAGGGGGAGCAGCGAAGCCCGCAGGATACCGACGCCGGTAGCAAAAAGATGAATGCTGCCGCGCACTACCTCCGCGTTCTCTGCGCCTCTGCGCGAAAAACTTTCCCTATCTCCGCGTCTCCGCGTCTCCGCGTGACCCCTCATGCGGCCTTCGCCACGCTCAAGGCCGCCGCGAGATCGAGCCGCCCGTCGTACAGCGCCCGCCCGGTAATCACGCCCTCGACCCCGTCACGGACATGCAGCGCCAGCACATGGATCTCGGCGATGCCCTTGACCCCGCCGCTCGCGATCACCGGGATGTCGACCGAGCGCGCAAGGTCGACGGTCGCCTCGACGTTGCAGCCCTTGAGCATCCCGTCGCGGCCGACGTCGGTGAACAGCAACGACGCCACGCCCGCATCCTCGAACCGGCGCGCGAGATCGACCGCGCTGGTCGTCGAGACGTCGGCCCAGCCCTTGGTCGCGACCATGCCGTCCTTGGCATCGACCGCGACGACGATGCCGCCGGGAAAATCCTTCGCCACGCCGCGCACGAAGTCGGGATCTTCCAGTGCCGCTGTGCCGATCACGACTCGCGACACGCCCAGATCGAACCAGCCCTCGACATTGGCGCGCGTGCGGATGCCGCCGCCGAGTTGCACATGCCCCGGAAACTGCGCGACGATCGCGCGCACCGCGTCGCCATTGACCGACGCGCCCGCAAACGCACCGTCGAGATCGACGACGTGCAGATGCTCGGCACCTGCATCGGCAAAGAGCATCGCCTGCGCCGCGGGATCGTCGCCATAGACGGTCGCGCGGTCCATATCGCCCTCGGCGAGGCGGACGACCTGCCCGGCCTTGAGGTCGATCGCGGGGAAGATGATGAGGCTCATGGCCGCCACTCCAGGAAACGTTCGAGCAAGGCCAAGCCGTAGCGCTGGCTCTTCTCTGGATGAAATTGCACGCCGATCATCGTGTCGCGACCGATCGCCGCGGTGACCGCGCCGGCATGCTCGGTGGTTGCGAGGATATCGGCGCCTTCAAACGCGAAACTGTGCAGGAAATACGCCTCGCCCGGCTCGATCAGCGGATGCGCGGTGGTCGGGACGACGTCGTTCCAGCCCATATGCGGCACCTTCGCGTCGCTGCTGCCCGACTCCAGACGGCGGACTCGCCCGCCGACCCAGCCGAGCCCGGCATGCGTCCCCATCTCTTCGCCGGCCTCGGCCATCAGCTGCATGCCGACGCAGATACCGAGAAACGGCGCGCCCTCGTCGCGCACGCGTCGGTTCAGCGCCTCGACCATCCCCGGCACCGCGCGCAACGCGGCGGCGCACGCGCCATAAGCCCCGACGCCGGGCAGCACGATGCGGTCCGCCTTTGCGACGACATCCGCGTCGGCGGTGACGATCAGGTCGCTACAGCCCGCGGTGCGCAGCGCGTTCTCGACCGAATGGAGATTGCCCGCGCCGTAATCGATCAGCGCGAGCGTCACAGTATCCCCTTGGTCGACGGGATCGCGTCGGCCTTGCGCGGGTCGATCTCGATCGCGGTGCGCAGCGCGCGCGCGACGCCCTTGAACGCGGCCTCGGCGATGTGATGATTGTTGGTGCCGTACAGCGTCTCGACGTGCAGCGTGATGCCCGCGGCCTGCGCGAAGCTGTGGAAGAAATGCTCGAACATCTCGGTGTCCATGCCGCCAAGGCGCGTCTGCGAGAACAGGTCCTTCCACACCAGCCACGGCCGCCCCGAAATATCGAGCGCTACGCGAGTCAACGTCTCGTCCATCGGCGACAGCGCATCGCCGTACCGCGTGATGCCGCGCTTGTCGCCGAGCGCCTGCGCGAACGCCTGGCCGATCGCGATGCCGGTATCCTCGACGGTGTGATGCTCGTCGATGTGCAGGTCGCCCTTGGTGCGGACGGTGAGGTCGATCAGCGAATGGCGCGACAATTGTTCGAGCATGTGATCGAAGAAACCGACCCCGGTCTCGACGTCGTAAACGCCGGTCCCGTCGAGGTTTATGGTAACGTCGATCGCCGTCTCGGCGGTGGAGCGGGAAATCGTGGCGGTGCGCATTCCGACTCCCATAACGGACCGTACGGCGCATGCAATCTTGACCGGCATCCGAATACCGCTACCCAGAGGGAATGAGCGATGGACTGCCCGATAGCCTGATTCCGTACGACGAGATCGTGCAAGAAGCCCTGCGTGCCGTGGTCGGCCGCGTGCTCGGCTCCGTGTCGGAGGCCGGCGGGCTTCCCGGCGAGCATCATTTCTACATCACCTTCAAGACGCAGGCGCCGGGAGTCGACATCCCCAAGCGGCTGATCGAACGCTTCCCGGACGAGATGACGATCGTGATGCAGAACCGCTATTGGGACCTCGTCGTCGACGATACGCGCTTCTCGATCGGCCTCAGCTTCAACCAGGTCCCGTCGAAGCTGGTGATCCCCTATTCGGCGATCACCGCGTTCCAGGATCCCGCGGTCAGCTTCGAACTGCGTTTCCAGGCGCAGGAAGGCGCCGACGAGGCGCTCGGCGAGCATGACGAACCCGAGAATGACGGCCCCACCGCGGTGCCGATCGAGGACGGCTCGAACGTCGTCGCGGTGGATTTCAAGCGGAAGAAGTAGGCTGGAGCGAGGCGATCAGCACGCTGATCGCCGGTCGCACAGCGACGCGAACGGCCGGCCGACGCGCACCGCGCGGTCGACGGCATGGGATTTACTCCCATGTCGGGCTTCTGGCCTCCGCCGCTCCCGACTCTACGGCGTCATACCGGAACAAGCCCGGCATGACGGAGTAGGTACGAGATGACCACCACCCGTACAGAAACCGACTCGATCGGCCCGATCGAAGTCCCCGCCGACGCCTATTGGGGCGCGCAGACCGAGCGATCGGTCGAGAATTTCCCCTTCGGCACCCGCGAACGCATGCCGATCGAGATCGTCCATGCGCTGGCCCTCGTCAAACAGGCCGCGGCGCGCGTGAACCGCACCCACGGCCTCGACGCCACTATCGCCGACGCGATCGAGTCGGCCGCGCAGGAAGTCATCGACGGCACGCTCGACGACCAGTTCCCGCTGGTCATCTGGCAGACCGGCAGCGGCACGCAGTCGAACATGAACGTCAACGAGGTGATCGCCGGGCGCGCCAACGAGGTGCTGACCGGCACGCGCGGCGGCAAGTCGCCGGTCCACCCCAACGACCACGTCAACATGAGCCAGTCGTCGAACGACAGCTTCCCGACCGCGCTCCACATCGCCGCCGCGCTCGCCACGACCCAGCGGCTGATCCCCGCGCTCGACCGGCTCCACGCCGCACTCGATGCGAAGGCCAAGGCCTGGGACGACATCGTCAAGATCGGCCGCACGCACCTGCAGGACGCGACGCCGCTGACGCTCGGCCAGGAATTCTCGGGCTACGCACACCAGCTCTATCGCTGCCGCCACCGGATCGAGCCCGCGATCGGCCACGGCATGGTCATCCTCGCGCAGGGCGGCACCGCGGTCGGCACCGGCCTCAACGCGCCGCACGGCTTCGGTGATGCGTTCGCGGCGGAGGTGGCGACGATCACCGGCCTGCCGTTCGTCAGCGCGCGCAACAAGTTCGAGGCGCTCGCCTCGAACGATCCGCTCGTCCACCTTTCGGGCACGCTCAACACGCTCGCGGTCGCGCTGACCAAGATCGCCAACGATATCCGCCTGCTGGGCTCTGGCCCGCGCTGCGGCTTCGGCGAGATCGACCTGCCCGCCAACGAGCCCGGCAGCTCGATCATGCCCGGCAAGGTCAACCCCACGCAGTGCGAGATGCTGACGATGGTCGCCGGCCAGGTGATGGGCAACCATGTCGCGGCAACGGTCGGCGGAATGCAGGGCCATCTCGAGTTGAACGTGTTCAAGCCGCTGATCGGCGCGAACGTGCTGCGCTCAATCGACCTGCTCGCGACCGCGATGGAAGGATTCGCGGAGCGCTGCGTCGACGGCATCGAACCCAATCGCGACCGCATCGCCGACCTGCTCGATCGCTCGCTGATGCTGGTGACCGCGCTCGCCCCCGAAATCGGCTACGACGCGGCGGCGAAGATCGCCAAGCACGCGCACGCCGAGGGGCTGACGCTGAAGGGGGCGGGGCTCGCGCTCGGGCTGGTCGATGCGGAGACGTTCGACCGAGTCGTCATCCCCGAATCGATGCTCGGACGATAACGCCCCCCCCAAATTCCGTTCGTGCTGAGCGAAGTCGAAGCACCGTCGCTTGCGGCACACCCTTCGACTGCGCTCAGGGCGAACGGAAAGGGGGGCGAACGGAAGGGGGCGGGGCGCATCTGCGGGAACCCAAACGCCCCTCGCGCGCTAACCCGCCACACGCGAAGGAGAAATTACGTGGGCGCAACGACCATAGGCGCGCTGATCGGCGCAGGCATCGATTCGCTTAGCGGCGATGACGGCAACGCGGACGGCGCAATCATCGGTGCGGTGACCGCCAACGTGCTCAAAATCGTCGTGCCGCTGGCCGTGACCTACGCGATCGGCTGGGCGGTGCTGCGCGGTGCAGCGGAACTCAAGGACCAGGTTTTCGGAGAGGTTAAGTCATGATCGGACGTATCATCAGTGCATTGGTTGGCCGCGAAATGGGTCGTCGCGAAGGCTCGGGCGGCGCATCGGGCGCGGTCAAGGGCGTGGTCGCAATGAGCGTACTGCGTCGCATGGGCCCGCTCGGCATGGTCCTCGGCGGCGGCTATGCGGCCAAGAAGGCGTATGACCGCAACAAGGCGCGCAAGGCAGGCTACTGACCGCCGTCTGAATGACACAAGCGGGCCGCGCATGGGTTGACGCCCATGCGCAGTCCGCGGCAAGGGCGCGCATGCCCCACACACTTCCGTCCGACCCGCATGGTTTCCGTCGCCGCGGCGTCCTGTTCGTCCTGTCCTCGCCCTCCGGCGCCGGCAAGTCGACGATCGCGCGCCGCCTGCTCGCCGACGAGCACGAGCTGGAGATGTCGGTCTCGGTGACGACTCGGTCGATGCGGCCGGGCGAAGTCGACGGCAAGGATTACCATTTCACCGATCTCGAGGGCTTTCGCGACATGGTCGCGAAGGACGAGTTCCTCGAATGGGCGCACGTCTTCAACCACCGCTACGGCACCCCGCGCGCGCAGGTCGAGGAGATGCTGGCGGCCGGCAAGGACGTGCTGTTCGACATCGACTGGCAGGGCGCACAGCAGCTGTTCCAGATCGCCGGTGGCGACGTCGTCCGCGTCTTCATCTTCCCGCCCTCGATGGAAGAACTCCACCGCCGCCTCACCAGCCGCGGCACCGACTCGACCGAAGTGATCGACGCGCGCATGTCGCGTGCGGCGAACGAGGTCAGTCACTGGGACGGTTATGACTATGTCCTGGTCAACGACGACGTGGACAGCTGCATCCGCGGCGTGAAGACGATCCTTGCCGCCGAACGCCTCAAGCGCTCGCGGCAAACGGGGCTGATAGGCTTCATCCGCCGCCTGACTCGCTAAGCTCCCCGGTGCTCCTGCGAACGCAGGAGCCCAGGATACCAGGCGCTATCCCTAGTAACCCTGGGCTCCTGCGTTCGCAGGAGAACGGCTAGAGCATCCCCAGAAACGCCACCCCGCGCGCGAACTCCTGGCGCTTGAGTTCGCGCAGCTCGGCCGCCTGCCAGTCCTCGCCCCACATTTCGATCGACCAGTCCTCGTCGAGACCCGCCGCCGCCCAGGCCGCGTCGGCATCGATCTCGCCCTCGATCAGCGCCAGCCCGATCACCAGCGATCCCGTCAGCGTCACCACCGGCGACAGTCCCGCCAGCCGGAAATCGTCATACGCCGCGACCGCCTCGTGCAGCCGGGCGATCGTCGCGGGGGCCTGCGCAACGTGCATCACCCCCGCGGTCACCGCGAACGTCACGTCGTACCGGCCGCGCGCCCAGTCTAGCAGCGGATCCCATGCCGCCGCCTGCCGCTCGACCAGCAACGGCGGCCCCTCGGCGCGGTAGCAGAGCAGGTCGCTCTCGCCATAGGCCGCCAGCCGCGCGGCGAACTGCGTCGGATCGTTCGCGATCGGATCGGTCGCCGCATTGGCGAGGCCGGTCAGCGGCATCGTCCGCGGATCGATCGTCTCGCCGACGCTGCGCCATTCGTCGGCGACCGCCGCGGCCAGCGCCGCGGTCGGCAGCGCCAGTGGCCGCCGCCCGGGCGTCCGCACCGGTTTGCCGTCGAGCGTCACCACGCGATCCGCATCGATCGCAACGTCTTTCCAGAACCGCTTCATTGGGGTGGACTCCGCCAGCGATGCGCTAGGCTGCGCGGCACGGTCGCGATCATCGCCATCGCCGACAGCACGATCGCCGTCCCGAGGATCTTCGGCCCCATGTCATGCGCGCGCGCGATCAGGATCAGGCCGAGCAACGCCCCTGCCACCCCCGCCATCCGCACGACGACCAGCACGAACCAGCGCCGCTGCGCCAGTTTCTCCGGGTCGGTCATGGCCGCGCGACCATATGCAGCAGCTCAGGCACCGCGCTCGCGACGACGTCCGCCCCCGCATCCGACAGTTCGTGGACCGCGTGATAGCCCCAGGCGACGCCGACCGCGCGCACCCGCGCCGCGCGCGCCATCGCCATGTCGAAGCTCGTATCACCGATCATCGCGGTCGTCGCCGCGGTCGCACCCGCTTCGGCGATCGCCGCGAACAGCATCGCCGGATCGGGCTTCGACGGATGGCGATCGGCGGTCTGCAACGTCACGAACCGGTCGGTGATCCCGTGCGCGGCAAGGATGTGCGCGAGCCCGCGGTCCGACTTCCCCGTCGCGACGCCCAGCACCCAGCCATCGTCGGCGAGCGTCGTCAGCACGTCGGCGATGCCGTCGAACAACGGCTCGTCGGCCAGTTCGCCGCTCGCGCGCATCGCATGGAACGCGGCCTTGTAGTCGGCGGCGAGCGAACGATGCAGCGCCTCGCCGGCCTGTGGCAGCAGCACCTGCATCGCCTCGACGAGGCTGAGCCCGACGATCCGTCGGATTTCGCCACGCGGCGGCGGGACGAGCCCGGCCTGCTGAAACGCACGCTCGCACGCGACGCAGATATTCGCCTGGCTGTCGACGAGCGTGCCGTCGCAATCGAACACGGCAAGGCGGATCATGGGATTTTCCAACGCATCCCCGCCTCGTAGATCAGCCGGGCGAACGAGGGAACGCCAAACCGGAACGCGCCTCGTCCTCGACGGTTCGTCTCGCAGACTTTTGGAGATTCACGATGGCGCACGCACCGACCGACACCCCGAACATCTGGGCCGCCGCTGCGGCAGGGCTGGTCGCGGGGCTCGCCGCGTCGTTCGTGATGGATCGTTTCCAGGCGGGCGTCGCCGCGCTCTCGTCGTCGGACAGCGACGCGGAACCCGCGACCGAAAAGGCGGCGGACAAGGTCTCTCAGGTGGTGGTGGGTCATGATCTCCCCGACGATCGCAAGCCGCTCGCCGGGCAGGCGGTGCACTACGCGCTCGGGGCAGGGCGGGGGATCGTCTACGCGGTCGCGGCCGAATACCGGCCGGCGGTGACGGCGGGGTACGGCACTGCGTTCGCGCTGGCGAACACCGCGCTGCTCGACGAGGCAGCGGTGCCCGCGGTGGGTTTTGGCAACGCCCCCTGGAAGACCGCGCCGTCGACGCATCTGTACAGCGTCGCGTCGCATATGGTGTTCGGGACGGTGACCGAAGCCGTGCGGCGGCTGCTGCGCGGGTGGATGAGGTAGGCAGTCACGCGCCCCATCACTGTTCCCCCGCGAAGGCGGGGGCCCAGGAATCAAGCAGTGCTACGACCATGGCTCCTGGACCCCCGCCTTCGCGGGGGAACGGGTAGTGGAGGACCGCCCCCCCCAACACCCGCTCCACCCCGGCGAAGGCCGGGGCCCAATTGGGGGACGGTGCTAACGGAGGGCATCGCTCCGTTACCGCAACCTCTCCAATTGGGCCCCGGCCTGCGCCGGGGTGGTGTGTGGCTCGCGTACCGGTCCGTCCGCTAGATCAGCGCGAACCCGGCCCCGTACGCGGCCCACTCGGCTTCCCCCCCGAACGCCCCCGGCCGCCGGGCTTGGCACCCTCGACCCGAGGCCCACTCCGCGGCGCCCCGAACTTCGACCCGGCCCCCGTCCGAGGCCCGCCCGTCTTGGGCGCCCCCGGCTTACCGCCAGCCGGCTTCTTGTCCTCGACAACCCCGCGCCCACGCCGCTCACCTTTACGCTCTTTCCGAACCGACTTCGCATGCGCCTTCGCCCGCGACTTCATCTGCTCGCGCGACGGCGGCGTCTTCTCGTCGAGCTGCAGCGCGTCGCCGAGCTTCTCGTCGAAGCCCAGCTGCTTCAGGCTTTCCTCGAAATGCGTCGGCAGCCCGGCGGTCACGTCGATCGACCCGCCATCGGGATGATCCACCTTGATGCGCCGCGCATGCAGATGCATTTTCCGCGAGATCCCGCCGGTCAGGAACGCCGCCGCGCCGCCATATTTCCCGTCGCCGACGATCGGATGCCCGATTGCCGCCATGTGCACGCGCAGCTGGTGCGTACGCCCGGTAAACGGCTGCAACTCTACCCACGCCGCACGGTTGCCCGCACGCTCGATCACGCGGTAGCGCGTCCGCGCGGGTGCGCCCTCGGCCTCGTCGACGTGCATCTTCTCGCCGCCGGTACCCGGCTGCTTGCCGATCGGCAGCTCGATCATGCCGTCCTCGATCGACGGCACGTCGACCACCAGCGCCCAATACACCTTCCGCGCGGTACGGCCCGAAAACGCCTTGGCGAAGAACGCCGCCGCGCGGCTCGTCCGCGCCACCAGCAGCGCGCCCGACGTATCCTTGTCGAGCCGGTGGACCAGCTTGGGCCGGCCCTCATTGTCATATTGGAGCCCGTCGAGCAGCCCGTCGACATGCTGCGTCGTCTTGGTGCCGCCCTGCGTCGCGAGGCCCGGCGGCTTGTTCAGCACGAACGCCTGGAAATCCTTGTGGATGACCATGCCCTGCGCGAGCTCGGTCTCTTCGTCCGACAGGATCACGCGTTCACGGACGCGCCGGGGCTTGTCGACGTCGGCCGCAGCCTTGTCGGCCTCGGGCGGCGGCACGCGGAGCATCTGGCCCGCCGCGATCCGGTCGCCCGGAGTCGCACGCGCGCCGTCGACGCGCAACTGGCCGGTGCGCGCCCACATCGCCACCGTCGTGAAGCTCGTGTCGGGCAGATGCCGCTTGAACCACCGGTCGAGCCGGATGCCGTCATCGTCGAACCCGACGTTGAACTCCCGAAAACCGGAGTCGCTATCGTTTTTGCCCGCGGTCATGCGATGGCCCTTACTGCGGTGAGACCCGCGAATACTGCGACGATCGAGCCGATCACCGAAAGGAGAATATAGCCGAACGCGACGCCGATCGCGCCCCGCTCGATCAACGTGACGACGTCGAGCGAGAAGCTTGAAAACGTCGTGAAGCCGCCCAGGACGCCGACCGCGAGCAGCAGGCGCCACGCCTCCGACGCGGTGTTCCGCGCCAGCACGCCGACCAGCACGCCCATCAGCAGTCCGCCGATCAGGTTCACCGCCAGCGTACCGAACGGATAGTCCGGTCCGAGCAGCGCCGTCATCGCGCGACCGGTCAGATAGCGCGCGCCGGAACCGACCGCGCCACCGACCATGACATAAAGAAGGGGAAACATCGCCGCGCCCTAGCGCGAATCGCGTCGAACGGAAAGGTGGGCCGGGGCGAGGGGCGAGGTGGGGACAGGCAGGCTCCCTCCGCGTCCGCTTGCGATCATCGCGCGAGCATCTGTCCCACCCTGTTTCCCCGCGGAGGCGGGGATCCAGCCTGGCCTCCTGCGTCCGCGGGAGCCCAGGTGAGGGAAGCTGCAGTTTTCCCCTATCCACCCCGGCGAAGGCCGGGGCCCAATTGGAAAGGTAGCAGTGACAAGGGGCCGCGCTCAGTTAGCAGCGCTTCCCAACTCGGCCCCGGCCTCCGCCGGGGTGGCATAATCGCGGACCAACGCCACCCGACCCTCACCGACCAGCGTTGGACACCATATCCACATCGCTCCCGCCGCCAGGCCGCGCGGTGACATACACGACATACGCGTCGTTCCCCCGAACCCCGCCCAGCACATGCTGCCGCCCGTCGGTGCTATGCCCCGCCGAATAGCCCGCCGCCCGGGCGCGCGTGTAATAATAATCGAGCATCTTCTGCATCGGCGCGCTGCTCGAGAAACTCACGACGCGCAGGCGACAGCCGTCGCGATCCGCCCCCGCCGCCTCGGTCAACCGCGCGCCCGGATAGAGCGGCAGGTCCGCCGGCAACCGGTTCGCCCATCCCGCCGAATAGCCGATCTTGGTCGCACACGCCCCCGCGTCCGGGGTTTTCTGCGCCTCGGCCAGCGCGCCAAGCGTCAATGCCGCGTTCGCCGTCCTGCATTCGGGGCAGTCGTTCGACGCCGCGGGCGCGCGCTGCAGCGTCTTCGGATCGACCGAATCGGCCTCCAGTGGCCCCTCGGGCGGCACCGCGCCGTTATCCGGGCGCGGTGCCGGTCGCACCGCATCGGTATTCGCCGACTGCGTCAGACGCGGATCCACCATGATCTGTGCGCCGAGCGATTCGCCCACCGCCGGATCGCGGACCGATCCATTGGTCAGCTCGGCATCGAGGCTGTTGAGATCCTGCTGGTCGGTCGAGGACTGTCCACACGACGCCAGTGCAAGCGGCAAGAGAACGAGGGCGGGGCGGAAGGAAACGCTCATCACCAACATTCTATGCGCGAACGGTGGTGAAGAAAGCGTTTTACGCGCGGTTCGCCCCGCTGTGTCGACTTGGTCGTTAGATCCAGCGCTGTCCGGTCCGTCTTCGCGCGCCATCTTGCTCCGACGCCTGCCCGCCGCCATGTTCCGCTCATGCTGAACCTCGTCTCCATCCTCATCGGCCTCGTCACCCTGGTGCTCGGCCTCGTCGCCTTCATTCCGCTGCTCGGCTGGATGAACTGGCTCGTCATCCCGATCGGGATCGTCGGGGCGGCGGTCGGCGCGCTTTCCTCGAGCAGCGGCGGCCGCAACCTCAACATCGTCCTGATTATCATCTTCGCGCTCCGCCTCAGCCTTGGCGGCGGCATCATCTGACGCAAAAAAGGGCCCGGCGTTTCTGCCGGGCCCTTCTGTCGGATCAACTATACCGGATCAGCGGCAGCGCACGTTGCCGCGATCGATCGACTGGCCGAGCACCGCGCCGCCGCCCGCGCCGATCAGCGTGCCGAGCAACTGCGAGCCACCGCCCGCGATCACGTTGCCCAGCGCACCACCTGCGAGGCCACCGATGATCAGCCCCGTCGTGCCGTCGTTGCGACGGCAATAATACCGCCCGTTGCCGCCGCGATAGATGCGGTCGTTGCGACCCAGGCGGCGCTCCTGGTAATAGCGGCCGTCGCGATAATAACGGTCGGCGAAATAGCCGCGCTGGCCCCGCTCGTAGCGGTTGTAATCATAGCCGCGATATTGCTGCCAATTGCCGTTGCGTCCGTTGTCGCGGCGGATGTCACGGATGTCGCCGCGGCGATCCTGGCGTGCGTCGCGCACCTCTTCGCGATACTCGCGCCGCGCATCGCGCACGTCGCCGCGCGAATCGGCATCCCGCAGGTCGCGGCGATAGTCGCGCCGCGCGTCGCGGACCTGGTCGTTATATTCGCGGTTGGCGCCCCGGACCGTCGATTGCGCGGTCGCGGGGATCGCGCCGAACGCCGTGGCGGCAAGGGCCGCCGAGAGAATGGCAATACGCATTGTTCGTCTCCTGCTTCAATGCGCAGAGAACGGCCGGCCGAAGCGGGAGTTGCGTGAACCGCAAACTACACCGCGTTCAGCCGGCCGAAAGACTTACACCATTGAAATCAGGCGAGGTTATGCTCGAGCGTGATGTCAGCATTGAGCACCTTCGACACCGGGCAGTTCGCCTTGGCATCGGCGGCGATCGCCTCGAACTCGTCCTTCGAGATACCCTCGACCTTGGCGTTCAGCGTGAGGGCGGACTTGGTGATCTTGAAGCCGTCGCCATCCTTGTCGAGCGTCACCTTCGCCGAGGTTTCGAGCGTACCCGCCTCATAGCCCTTGCCCGCGAGCGCGAAGCTCAGCGCCATCGTGAAGCAGCTCGCATGCGCCGCCGCGATCAGTTCCTCGGGGTTGGTGCCCGGCTCGTTCTCGAACCGCGTGTTGAAGCCGTAGGGGCTGTCGGAGAGCACGCCCGACTGCGTCGAGACATGACCCTTGCCGCTCTTGCCAAGGCCTTCATACTTTGCCGAACC
Organism: Sphingomonas sp. Leaf38; assembly: GCF_001421825.1. Classification (NCBI taxonomy): domain Bacteria; kingdom Pseudomonadati; phylum Pseudomonadota; class Alphaproteobacteria; order Sphingomonadales; family Sphingomonadaceae; genus Sphingomonas; species Sphingomonas sp. Leaf38. Next base: position 501,696 of record NZ_LMLD01000011.1, read on the forward strand.
GCTGCGTGTGGTCATCATGTGATCCTTCGTATGATTAAGAAAAAGGGCGCCGCGGTTTCCCACGACGCCCTCCTCCAACGCATGACGACCGAATTAGCGGCATCGAATTTGCCGCTGACAGTCAGTGAGGCGTCTTAGCGGCAACGACGATTGTTGTTGCTCGTGCCCTTGTCGATCGCGCGACCGGCGAGACCGCCGAGGACCGCGCCACCCAGCGTGCCGACCGTACGGTCGCCGCGCGTGTCGACCGTGCGGCCGAGGAGCGCGCCGCCGACGCCGCCGATGATCGTGCCGGTCGTGCCGTTGCTCTTCTTGCAATAGACGCGGCCGTCGCGGCCACGCCATTCGCGACGATCGCGCGCATCTGCGGCCGAAACCGGGATCAGGACGGTCGGCAGGACCATGGCGCTGCAGCCGAGAGCGAGAATGAGTTTACGCATGATTGAACTCCCTAGTGAATTGATCTGCTGGTGTAACGACGTGACTATACCGCCGGTTGCATGAACCAAAAACAACACCCCGTTCATCTTCGTTCAGGGTTGGCGAGCCGGGTCGAGGCTTGTGCTTTACGCTGTAGGGCGGGGCGGTTACGCCGGCCCGATGTTGCCCGTCCCGCTGCCCGTCGAGATCCTGCCCGCCCAGCTGCTGCCGGTTGCGGCGCCCTGGTTCGACCTAGCCGGCCTCGCGGTGTTCGCCGCGTCGGGCGCGCTGGCGGCGGCCAAGCGGGGGCAGACCTTCGTGACGCTCGTTTTCTTCGGCCTCATCACCGGCGTCGGCGGCGGCACGGTACGCGACCTGTTGATCGGCGCGCCGGTCTTCTGGGTGCACGACGCGCGCGCGGCGACCGTGTGCCTGGGCATGGCGCTGCTGATCTGGGTGACGCCCGAACGCTGGTGGAAGGGCGAGGCGCTGGGCTGGTTCGACGCGGTCGGGCTGGCGGCCTACGCGGTCTACGGCGCGGCAAAGGCGCTCGGCTACGGCGTGCCGCCCGTGCCCGCGGCGCTGATGGGCGTGATGACCGCGTGCGTCGGCGGTATCATCCGCGACGTGCTGGCGGGTGAACCCTCGATCCTGATGCGGCCCGAGCTGTACGTGACCGCGGCGGCGCTGGCGTCGGCGAGTTATGTGGGGCTGGTGTTGCTCGGTATGCCCCTGTCCTGGGCCGCAGTCATCGCAGCCAGCGCGGGCTTCACACTCCGCGCCGCCGCGATCCGCTTCCACCTCGCGCTGCCGGCCTATGGTGGGCGTCGCTAACGCAGCCCGCTTCCAGCGCTAGCAGCATGTGTCCCCGCGAAGGCGGGGACCCAGTCCGGGCTCCCGCCTTTGCGGGAGAACAAGGAGGGGCAGGGGGTATCGCCCCGCACGCAATCGCCCCCCGCACATACCCCCACCCCGGCGAAGGCCGGGGCCCAAATGGGGGACGTCGCTGATGTGCGTAGCGATCCGTTACTCCAACCTTTCCAGTTGGGCCCCGGCCTTCGCCGGGGTGGGGCAGGAGTTTGCGAGCGCCTGAAGCACGGGCGAAGGAATCACCCCCGCACCACGCCGACATCCGCAAAGCGCCGCGGCTCGACCGGCGGCACCGCGGGGTCATTCAGCTGGCATTGCCAATGACCCACATCGATCCACCGGCCATTCTTGTACCCAACCTCGCGGTACACGCCCGCGCGCCGGAACCCGACCGCCTCGTGCAGCTTGATCGATGAGTCATTGGGTAGCGCGATCGCGCCGATCGCCTGCGTGAAGCCCTGCGCGCGCAGCGTATCGATCAGCGCCTCGTACAATAGCCGCCCCGCACCCTGGCGCTGCGCCGCGTCCGCGACATAGACCGTGGTCTCGCACGCGAACCGGTACGCCTCGCGCTTGTGAAACGGCGCGGCATAGGCATAGGCCAGCACGCCGCCCTCGGCGCCGATCGTTGCGACCAGCCACGGGTACAGCCCGTCCGATGCCGCCATCCGAGCGCGCATCTGTCGTGCATCGGGCGGGTCGGTCTCGAACGACACGGTGCCGACCAGCACGTGCGGCGCATAGATCGCCGCGATCGACGCCGCATCCTCGGGACCCGCGGCGCGAATGACGATGCCGCCCCCGTTGGCAGAGGCGGCGACCATCAGAACCCGATCCGAGCCAGCAACAGGTCGAGCAGCCTGGCATCCCCGAAGCCCGCGGTCGTCGGCCCCATCCCGCCGCACTCCAGGCAGCGCGCCTGGACCGAACCCGACGTCGCCAGCCGCTTCATGTCGCCAACCGCGCGCGCGAGCATCTGGCGACGGTCCGCCGCGACATGCGCGAACGCATCGCCGCCGCCCGCATCGTCATCGCTGCCGTCATTGCCAAAATCCTGCGCGATCGTCGCGAGAAAGCCCGGCTTCTTCTCAAGATACTCCGCATGCACCTTGGCCGGATCGAGCTTGGCGCGCTTGGCGGCCTCATCGATCGCGTCCTTGAGCGTGCCGAACCGGTCGACCAGCCCGATCTGCCGCGCGGTGCCGCCATCCCAGACGCGTCCCTGGCCGATCGCGTCGACCCGCGCGGGCGTCATCTTGCGCGACGCGGCGACCCGGCTGACGAACGCGCGGTAGCCGTTCTCGATGCCGGCCTGCGCGATCGCGTCGAACATCGGCGTCGTCCCGCCGGTGATGTCGGGCTGGCCCGACAGCGGCGTGGTCTTCACGCCGTCGCTCGTCACGCCGATCTTGGCGAGCGCGTTCTCGAACGTGGGCACGACGCCGAAGATGCCGATCGAGCCGGTGATCGTGCCGGTTTCGGCAAAGATCACGTCGGCCGGCGTCGACACCCAGTAGCCGCCGCTTGCCGCCAGGCCGCCCATCGACACGACGATCGGCAGCTTCTGGCGCTTGGCCTCGAGGATGGCGAGCCGGATCTGCTCGGACGCCAGCACCGATCCACCCGGCGAATCGACGCGCACGACCAACGCCTTCAGCGTCTTCTTGGCGAGCCCGTCGAGGACTGCCTTCTCGATCGTCTTGCCCGCCGCCTTGCCAGGGCCGCTCTCGCCGTCGACGATCTCACCGGCGATCGTCAGCACGCCGATCGGGTCGCCGCCGGTCGGCAGCGGGTTGGCCTTCACCCAGGTGTCGTAGGTGATGCTGTTGTAATTTCCCGCAGGCTTCTTGTCGTCGGACCCGGCGATCTGCGCGACGCGCCGGCCGAATGCGGTCCGGTCGCCGAGCTTGTCGACGATCCCCGCGCGCAGATTGGCCTGCGCGATGTTGCCGTTGGCGGCGATGATCACCTTGTCGGGTGCGCTCATGAACTGCGCGATCTGCGCCTTGGGGCGGGCCTTCGCGACGGCCTCGCGCCACTGCGAGAACAAAGTCCCGTACAAAGCGGTGCTCGCCGCCTTCGCGTCCTCGCTCTGGTCGGCGCGCGTGTACGGCTCGACGAACGACTTGTAGCGGCCGACCCGGTAGACGTGCGCGTTGACGCCCAGCTTGTCGATCAGGCCCTTATAGTAGAGCTGGTTGCCGCCCGGGCCCATGAAGATCGTGCCGCCCATCGGGTTGACCCACACCTCGCTCGCATTCGCGGCGAGGCGATAGCCGCCATCGGTGTAGGCGGTCGCATAGGCGAGCACCGGCTTGCCACTCGCACGCACGCGCGCGAGTGCGTCGCCGACCTCGCCGAGTGCCGCGGGATATGCTCCGCCAAAGCTGTCGAGATCGAGTACCAGGACCTTCACGCGGCCATCGGTGCGTGCGGTGTCGATCGCGCGCACGACGTCGCGCAGCCGGAACTGGCGAGTCGTGCTCTGCCCCGACAGCGCGGCGAACGCGGCCTGCTCCTCGGGCTGCTCGACGATCGACCCGTTCAGGTCGAGCACCAGCGCGCCATCCTTGATCGCCTTGGTCCCCGGCCGCGCGTTGAGCGCCGCGAAGATCAGGCCGAAGAACAGCAGCATCGCGAGCAGGACGAGCGCGTCCTTGATCGCGACGAGCAGCTTCCACACCCCGCGCACCAGCCGCCACTTCCGCCGCGGGGGGCGGGCTGGATCGGTGTAGGAGGGGGCGTAGGACGGCGCAGCTGTATCGGTCATGGGACGAGAGCTAGAGCAAGCGTGGGGCTTCGTAAATGGCCTGTGTTACGAGGCCAACACAGGGGGCGTCGCCGCGCGGCCCCACTCCAGCCCACCCCGTCATCCCCGCGGACGCGGGGACCCATAGACTCGAACGTCGGCGCTCCTATCGTGACGCCCGCCCGTATCGATTCCCGCGTTCGCGAGGATGACGGCGTATTGGCGCGGGCGGCGAGGCGTTTTTCGGTATCCGTGCTACCAACGTCGGCGTTGTCACTGCGCGCACCCGCTCTTCAGCCACGGTGCCCGAATACCACGCCAGTCGGAAAAAATTTCCGCGGCGGAACCTTTGACATGTCGCCCGGGCGTCCACATATGCCGGGTGTTGGCACTCGGGATCCCTGAGTGCCAGAAATCTGTCACAATCCCAAAAGGACATGGACCCCATGAACTTTCGTCCGTTGCATGATCGCGTGCTGGTGAAGCGCCTCGAAGCCGAAGAGAAGACGGCTGGCGGCATCATCATCCCCGACACCGCCAAGGAAAAGCCGCAGGAAGGCGAAGTCGTCGCCGTCGGCACCGGGACCCGCGCCGAGAACGGCACGATCACCCCGCTCGACGTCAAGGCCGGCGACAAGGTTCTGTTCGGCAAGTGGTCGGGCACCGAGGTCAAGGTCGACGGTGAGGATCTCCTCATCATGAAGGAATCCGACATTCTCGGGATCGTCGGCTAACACCGATTCAGGCGCGCGGGAGCGGTTTTCGACCCCTGCGTAAGCGTGAACTTCGTGAACTTCCACATTTTGAAAGGGCAGCTGACATGGCTTCCAAGGACGTAAAATTCGGTCGTGACGCGCGTGAGCGCATCCTCCGCGGCGTCGACATCCTCGCCGACGCAGTCAAGGTGACCTTGGGCCCCAAGGGCCGCAACGTCGTCATCGACAAGAGCTTCGGCGCACCGCGCATCACCAAGGACGGCGTCACCGTCGCCAAGGAGATCGAGCTCAAGGACAAGTTCGAGAACATGGGCGCGCAGATGCTGCGCGAAGTGGCCTCGAAGACCAACGACATAGCCGGTGACGGCACGACCACCGCGACGGTTCTGGCGCAGGCCATCGTCCGCGAGGGCATGAAGTCGGTCGCAGCGGGCATGAACCCGATGGATCTGAAGCGCGGCATCGATCTCGCCGTCGTCAAGGTCGTCGAGGACGTCAAGGCGCGTTCGAAGCCGGTTTCGGGTTCGAAGGAAGTGGCGCAGGTCGGCATCATCTCGGCGAATGGCGACCGTGAAGTCGGCGAGAAGATCGCCGAAGCCATGGAGAAGGTCGGCAAGGAAGGCGTGATCACCGTCGAGGAAGCCAAGGGTCTCGAATTCGAGCTCGACGTCGTCGAAGGCATGCAGTTCGACCGCGGCTATCTCTCGCCCTACTTCATCACCAACCCCGAGAAGATGACCGTCGAGCTTCAGGATCCCTACATCCTGATCCACGAGAAGAAGCTCAGCAACCTGCAGGCGATGCTCCCGATCCTGGAAGCCGTCGTTCAGTCGGGTCGCCCGCTCCTGATCATCGCCGAGGACATCGAGGGTGAGGCGCTCGCCACGCTCGTCGTCAACAAGCTGCGCGGCGGCCTGAAGGTCGCAGCGGTCAAGGCACCAGGCTTCGGCGATCGTCGCAAGGCGATGCTCGAGGACATCGCGATCCTGACCAAGGGCGAGATGATCTCGGAAGACCTCGGCATCAAGCTCGAGACCGTCACGCTCGGCATGCTCGGCACCGCCAAGCGCGTCACGATCGACAAGGACAACACCGTCATCGTCGACGGTGCCGGCGATCATGACTCGATCAAGGGCCGCACCGAAGCGATCCGTCAGCAGATCGAGAACACGACCAGCGACTATGACAAGGAGAAGCTCCAGGAGCGTCTCGCCAAGCTCGCCGGTGGCGTTGCTGTGATCAAGGTCGGCGGTTCGTCGGAAGTCGAAGTCAAGGAGCGCAAGGATCGCGTCGACGACGCGCTGCACGCAACCCGCGCAGCCGTCGAAGAAGGCATCGTCCCCGGTGGTGGTACGGCTTTGCTGTACGCGACCAAGGTTCTCGACGGCCTGACCGGTGCGAACGAAGACCAGACGCGCGGTATCGACATCGTCCGCAAGTCGCTGACGGCTCTGGTTCGCCAGATCGCGCAGAATGCGGGTCATGACGGTGCGGTGGTTTCGGGCAAGCTGCTCGACGGCAACGACTCGAACATCGGCTTCAACGCCGCGACCGACACCTACGAGAACCTGGTGGAAGCCGGCGTGATCGATCCGACCAAGGTCGTCCGCACCGCGCTGCAGAACGCAGCATCGGTCGCAGGCCTCCTGATCACGACCGAAGCGGCCGTGAGCGAAATGGCCGAAGACAAGCCCGCCATGCCCATGGGCGGCGGCGGCGGCATGGGCGGCATGGGCGGCATGGACTTCTGATCTTCGACCGGGGCAGCGAAGGCTGCCCCGGACAGAAAATCAGAACGGCCGGCGGGCTGGTGGCATGGCTACCAGTCCCGTCCGACGAACGCGCCGGCTTTGCCGGTCCTCCGTTCCGACCAAGACGACCAAGGCAAAGGGCCGGGGAGCAATCCCCGGCCCTTTGTCTGTCCACGTGATAGAAATAACCATCCACGCACGACCGCAGTCCGCGTCGATCCCGCCCGCCGCCGCGCCGAAGTCGATGACGTCCTTGATATGGGATTCGGTGGCGCCAAGGCCGAGTTCGAAGATGCCCTGATCGCCCGCTGGAATGAGGGGCCTGCCCGCATGCCCGCTAATCTCCCGATACCTCTCGAAACGACGCTCGACGGCGCCGACTTCGCCACCCGTATCGGCGGGCGGACGATGCGTTTCGCCGACGTGAGCCTCTGTACTAAACATTCTAGGTTCCCCCAATTGCCTGTCATTGGCAGGCGATCGGGCTAGGCCAGCGAGTCGGCCATCAAGGCTTTCTCGCTCTTTCAACGCGTTGCGCCGCCGCGGCTTGGAAACCCTGTCCTGACGCACGTGAATGGTGCAACGGCGCCGCGTTCGCGCTACCATCGCGGCATGACCGCAGGACGCATCGAGCAGTTGACCGAAGCCCAGCGTGCCTGTCTGCGGCTGGTGCTGACGCATCACAATTCGAAGGAAATCGCGGCGCGGTTCAACGTGTCGCCCTCGGCAATCGACAAGCGGATCGAGCGCGCGGTCCAGATTCTTGGCGTCGGCACCCGGTTCGAAGCTGCGCGCCGTCTCCAACAGCACGAGCAAGGCGGTGGCAATCAAAGCGGGGATACCCTCCTTCAGGATCATCCCCCGGCGGTGCCGCCGACATACGAACGTCTCCCATCCGAACCATTCGACGTTCCCAATCCCCCCGTCCGACCGGCAGGAATCTTTGCGACCGAGCCGTGGGGGCTTGTTCGCCGCTTCCTGGGATTGTCCCAGGGCAGCGGTTCGAGGGGTATGGCGCGCAACCGGGTTCCGGTCGGCGACAGGCTGGTACGACTGGTCGGGCTCGTGGGCTTGATCGCCATCACTTCGATGGCGCTCGTGAACATGGCGATGACGTTGACCACGCTGTTGCGGGCAACCCGGATCAGCGCTGCGCCCATACACGGCACCGAACGCTCGGGGCCAACGGGGAGACTTTCGATGTTGAAACAGCGACGCGATGCCACCGATGCGGTAACCGACATCTTCCTGAAGGCCGAGACGGCGGTCGACGAAGCGGCGATGCTGGCCGCGTCTTGCGTATCGACGCTGCTTCAGCAGCGGGTTGCCGCGAACCTGCCGGTAGGAACAGGCACCGCGGCCCTGCAGCTGGTTTCGCAGGCCTCGTTCGACATGATCAACGCGCGTCAGCGCTTCGTCGAGGCACATCGCGCGCTGGTCGATGTCCGTGCCGACATCGGGCTTGGCCAATTCTATGGCTATGGCGACACCGCGAAGTGCCCGCCCAACGAAGGCGCGTTGCAGGGTACCGTCGAGACGCCGCGTCGCTTGGCGGCGGTCGCCTGAACGACCGATCTCGGTCCGGCTTCGTCAGGTTCGGAGATACGCGTTGGATCGAGTTTGGGTGTTTTATGCGATCCAGATCGGAGCGTCGGGATATGCGCTCTGGCGCGGCGGTGCGCCGGAGCGATTGACCGGACTGGCGCTGCTGATCGCAGCCGTGTCGACCGGGTTGCTCCAGCGCGACTTTCCTTCGCCGTTCTCGGGGGTGGAAGTCGGCGTGATGGTCGTCGATGTGCTGCTGCTCCTGGCGATGATCGGCATCACGCTGCATGCTGATCGGTTCTGGCCAGCCTGGATCACCGCGCTGCATGCGCTGGGGTCCGGAGCGCATCTTGCCAAGGCGATCAGCCCCGAGGTGATCCGGCTTGTCTACGCGGTGCTCGCCGCGGCCTGGAGCTATCCCATCGTCCTGGTGCTGGTGATCGGTACGATGCGGCACTCGCAACGGATCCGGACGCGGGGCTGGGATCTCGACTGGAGCCGGCAGGATCCCACGTTCGGACAACCTTCATTCTGAAAGGTGCTCATGACCTACGTCCTTGCCCTGGCGCCGCTGCTGACGCCGCTCGCCACCCCGATCGCCGCACCCGCGCGCAAGACCAAGGACTGTGCGTTCGCCCCGGTCTTACCCCAGGCCCAGCTCGCGCAGATAGCGAAGCGCCTTTACGAGGTGCGCCAGATGCGCGCCGACATTCTGGGCGATGCGCTGTTTTCCGAGCCAGCCTGGGATATCCTGCTCGATCTGTTCATCTCGGAACACGAGGAACGCCAGCTCAGCGTCTCCGCCGTTTGCATCGGTGCACGATCGCCATCGGCCACCGCGCTCCGCTATCTGTCGATGCTGCAGGACGCCGGCCTGGTCGACCGCACGCGCGACGAGCGCGATGGCCGCCGGTCGCACGTCCGGCTGACCACGCAAGGGCGGCGGCGGATGGCAATGCTGTTGGGGCGGCTCGTAACGCCATGATCGCGAGCTTTGGCTCTGGATGTAAATGGAGCGGGTAACGGGAATCGAACCCGTGTATTCAGCTTGGAAGGCTGCTGTACTACCATTGTACTATACCCGCCCGATGTGCCGGAGCGAGCGAAGGAACTAGCGTCGCCGCGCACTCGGCGCAAGCGCCCGTGTGACCGCATCCGAACATGCTTCATGGCTTCATTACCATTTTACGCTAGGCCTCGGGCATGGATCACGACCCAGCGATTGCCGTTTCCGCCACGCCCGATCCCCGACCGAAATCCGCGGTCAGCCATGGGGCGGGGCTGGCGGGGCTGGTCGGCGTGCTGGTCTGGATCGGGCTGGCACGGCATTACGGGATGGACGGGCCCTATTCGGCGCTGACCAACGTCGCCGCGTGCGGCCTGCCGATGATTCTCTGGTCGCTGCTCGTCGACAAGGTCCATCTGAGCTCGACCACCGGCATCGACTGGTCGGCGCGCAAGCCATGGCGCGAGACGCTCGACCCGAGCCTGACCAAGCTGGCCGGTTTATGGGCGACATGGGCGGCGATTGCGGTGATCTATGGCGCCGGGCGGTTCTATTGGCAGGGCAATTTCGCGTTTGCGATGTGGTGCTTTACCAACGCGGCGCCGATCCTGTTCGTCGTGTCGATCCCCTATGTCCTCTGGATCGACCGCTATCTGGTCGATCCGCGCGACGGCGCCTGGCATCTCGGTGCCTGGATGACCGGGCAGGCTGGGGTGGAGCCCGAGGCGATTTACGGACACCTGCGCGCCTGGGGGGTGAAGACGTTCTTCCTCGCGTTCATGCTGGCGATCGTGCCGCCGGGGTTCGGCGATTTCGTCCGCGGCGATGTGGCGACCGTGCTCCACGATCCGGTCGCGCTGTCGAGCTGGCTGGTGACGTTGATGTTCCTGATCGACGTGGCGTTCGCGACGGTGGGGTATCTGCTGACGTTCCGCCCGCTCGATTCGCACATCCGCAGCGCCAACCCGTTCGCGGCGGCGTGGCTGCCCGCGCTGATGTGCTATCCGCCGTTCATCCTGATGACCCCCGGCGGTCCGCTCGATTATCATCCCGGCACGTCGGACTGGGCCTATTGGTTTCAGGGCCATCCGATCCTGCTCGCGCTGATCGGCGCGATCCTGGTCGGGCTGACCGCGATCTACGCCTGGGCGACGATGGCATTCGGCTTCCGGTTCTCGAACCTCACCAACCGCGGCATCCTCACGCACGGCCCCTATGCGGTGTCGCGCCATCCGGCCTATCTGTCGAAGAACCTGTTCTGGTGGCTGTCGACGATCCCCGTACTGACGCTCGGCAGCATGGTCGACGCGACTCGCGCCACGCTGTTGATGGCGGCGGTGAGCGGCGTCTATTACTGGCGCGCCAAGACCGAGGAGCGCCATCTGAAGCTCGATCCCGCCTATCGCGCCTATGACGACTGGATGGCGCGCAACGGCCTCGTCCCGCGGCTGTTCGCAAAACTGCGCGGCTGATTCCCCTCCCGCTTGCGGGAGGGGTTAGGGGAGGGGCTGACCCACGCCGTGCCCGAAGCGCCTGCGGCCAAAACCCCCCCCCCCCCCCCCCCCCCC
>NZ_LMLD01000011.1:512342-516011 GCF_001421825.1 Sphingomonas sp. Leaf38
CCTCCCCCGACCCCTCCCGCGAGCGGGAGGGGAGACGTTAGAAGCTGGACTCGTCGTAGACCTTCGAGACGTCGCCGCCCCAGACGCCGTGATACTTGTCGAGCAGCATCTCCGCCGGCACCTTGCCGCTGCGGACGATCTCGCGCAGCGGATCGAGGAAGCCGGTCTCGTTGTCGCCCGCCCGGTTGAACCGCGCCCGCGCCGACAGCCCTGCGCCGGCGATGTCGAGAACCTGACCCGCGATATCGCGCAGCGTGCCGCCGCCCGCGATCGGCGCATTCAGGCCGAGCTTCGGAACACCGTCGCGCAGGCTCTGGCGCTCGTCGATCGTCCAGTCCTTGACCAGATCCCACGCCGCATCGAGCGCACCCTGATCGTACAGCAACCCGACCCACAGCGCCGGCAGCGCGCAGATCCGGTTCCACGGCCCGCCATCCGCGCCACGCATCTCGAGGAAGGTCTTCAACCGCACCTCGGGGAACGCGGTCGAGAGGTGATCAGTCCAGTCGTCGAGCGTCGGCTTCTCGCCCGGCAGCACCGACAATTCGCCCTTCAGGAAATCGCGGAACGACAGCCCGGCGGCGTCGATATACTTGCCCTCGCGGTAGACGAAGTACATCGGCACATCGAGCGCGTACTCGGCATAACGCTCATAGCCGAAGCCATCCTCGAACACGAACGGCAGCATGCCGGTGCGATGCGGATCGGTGTCCGACCAGATATGGCTGCGATACGAGAGCATGCCGTTGGGCTTGCCCTCGGTGAACGGCGAGTTCGCGAACAGCGCGGTCGCGAGCGGCTGGAGCGCCAACCCGACGCGGAACTTCTTCACCATGTCCGCCTCGGACGCGTAATCCAGGTTCACCTGGATCGTGCAGGTCCGCAGCATCATGTCGAGCCCCATGCTGCCGACGCGCGGCATGTGCCGCAGCATGATCGCATAGCGCCCCTTGGGCATCGTCGGCAGTTCGGCGCGCGTCTTGTCCGGCCACATGCCGAGCCCGAGGAAACCGATGCCGAGCTTCTCGCCCGCCGCCTTCACCTGTTCCAGGTGACGCCCGGTCTCCGCGCAGGTCTCGTGCAGCGAATCGAGCGGCGCGCCCGACAGCTCGAACTGACCCGCGGGCTCCAGGCTGATGCTGCCGTCCGCGCCCGACATCGCGATGGCGTTCTGCGTACCATCGGGGCCGCCCTCCATGACCGGCGTCCAGCCATATTGCTCCAGCTCGCCGAGCAGCGCGCGGATGCCGCCCGCCTCGTCATAGGACGGCGCGTGATGGTCGCTATTCGCATAGACGAACTTTTCGTGCTCGGTGCCGATCCGCCATGCGTCCTTGGGCTTTTCGCCGCTGGCGAAGCTGGCGATCAACTGGTCGCGCGACTCGATCGTCGGGCTGGTCTTTTTCGGAGCGGGTATCGTCGTCATTGTCGCGCCTTACGCGGCGATGAACGAGCCCGCTAGGGGGGATTCGGACCAATCGGTAGGTATTGCGCCCCGGTCCTGTTATCGGCGCCAGTCGCCCGCCGCCGCCATCCACAGCGCGACGGCCGCACCCGCTGCGGTTTCCGCCCGCAGGATACGTGGCCCAAGCCCGACCCCGACGGCCTGCGGGTGCGCGCGGATCGCCTCGCGTTCGTCGGTATCGAAGCCGCCCTCCGGCCCGATCAGGATCGCCGCCGGCCCCGGCCGCGCGCGCATCGCCTCCAGCGCGGGCACGCCGCCGGTCTCGTCGGCGAAGAACAGCGCGCGGTTCTCGGGCCAGTCGCGCAGCAGCGCCGCAAGCTTCACCGGCTCGGTCACCTCGGGCAGCGCGGTCCGCCCGCATTGCTCGGCCGCCTCGATCATCTGCGTCCGCAGCCGCTCGGTATTGGGCTTGTCGACGATCGTCCGCCGCGTGACGACGGGTTGCAGCCGCGCGACGCCGAGCTCGCACGCCTTCTCCGCCATCCAGTCGACGCGGCCCTTCTTCAGCGGCGCGGCACACAGCCACAGATCGGGTACGTCCTCGCGCGGTCGCAGCAGCGTGGTGACGTCGAGCACCAGATCGCGCTTGCCGACGCTCGACGCGACTCCGACCCACTCGCCGGTCCGGTCGTCGAACAGCTTCACCGGATCGCCGATCTTCATCCGCATCACCCCGACGAGATAATGCGCCGCCGGCCCATCGACGTGAAGCGGACCGATCGCGAGCGGCGTATCGACGAAGAGGCGCGGCGTGGACTGCGGCGGCCAGGCGGGAGTTGCGGGCATGCGAGTGCCCTAGCAAATCCGTACCGGCACGGGGAGGGGCCGCGCAAGAGTTGCCACCCAATCCTCCCCGGCAAGGGGGAGGAGCACGAGCGAGCGGCGGTCTCTGGCATGGTGACGCGCGTGCTACAAAAGCGCGAGTCCCAATCCTCCCCCGCCAGGGGGAGGTGGCTGGCCCTTGCCAGACGGAGGAGGAGGAAAGGGCGAACCACGGTTCCGTATCCTCCCCCTCCGTCGCCTCCGGCGCCACCTCCCCCTGGCGGGGGAGGATCGCGAACGAACCGCGGTCCTTAGATTCTCATGCGATCAAGGGGGAGGAAACGCGGGCGGGGCCAGTCGTCATCGTCCAAGAGCGCCAACCGACGGTTCTAGGCAAGCAGGGCCACACCCAAGCTCCGTCATCCTGACGAAAGTCAGGATCCAGAGTCATGAGCGCGCCGTCCGTTACTCTGGATCCTGACTTTCGTCAGGATGACGGGCGAGTGAGTTTCGAGCGGATCATTCTTTAGATCAGCCAATTGGCGGGCGGCACGTACTGATCAACCACCAAGGATCGGCCCCTGGCCTTCGCCACGAAGAGCGGCCTATCAGCGCTTCCGGCGCATCCACATCTTCCGCGCCACCACCCACGCCAGTACCGCCGCGACGACGCCAAGGATCAGCACCCCCGCAACCGCCCCGGCGACACGGAAGATTCCCCAGAACAACGCCTCGACGAAGCGGCCGACCGCGACCGACAGGCCGATCATATGAGATGGTCCGAACGCGCCACTCCCTCGACCCTAGCTGGCAAAGGCTTGCGCGCCAAACGCCGTCTTCCTACGCCTCCGCCATGCAGACCAAGCCGAGCCACGCGGAAATCGTCCCCGACAGCGAACACCGAGGGCTGGTCGGACGCCTCCCGCCGACGCTCCGCGGCCTCGCGTTGCTCGCGCGCTTCGATCGGCCGATCGGCTGGTGGCTGCTGTTCTGGCCCGGCGCCTGGGGCGTCGCACTCGCCGGCGGCGCGGTGCAGCGCTGGGACCTGATCCTCTGGCTCCTCCTCGGCAGCATCGCGATGCGCGGCGCCGGCTGCGTGTTCAACGACATCGTTGATCGCGACCTCGACGCGCAGGTCGCGCGCACGCGGGCTCGCCCGATTCCCAGCGGGCTCGTCTCGATCAAGCTCGCCTGGATCTGGCTCGCCGTGCTGTGCCTGATCGGGTTCGCCGTCCTGCTGCAACTCACCTTCTTCGCCGCGATCGTCGCACTCGCCAGCCTCGCCCCCGTCGCCGCCTATCCGTTCATGAAGCGCATCACCTGGTGGCCGCAGGCCTGGCTCGGGATCGTCTTCTCCTGGGCGTTGCTGGTCGGCTGGAGCGACATCGCCGGCGCGCTCGATACGCCGATGTGGCTGCTCTACGCGGGCTCGATCGCGTGGG
>NZ_LMLD01000011.1:516073-522642 GCF_001421825.1 Sphingomonas sp. Leaf38
CTCGTCGGCGCTCCGCATGGGCACCCATGTGAAGGCCGGCGTCGGGATCTTCTACATCGCCGCCGTCGCGCTCTGGGCCGCAGCGTTCTGGACCGTCCGCCCCGATCCCCTCGCGATCGCCGCGCTCGTCCCCGTCGCGCTCCACCTCGGCTGGCAGGTCGTCACGCTCAAACCCGACACGCAGGAGGGCGCAGGGACCGCCGCACTCGCGCGTTTCCGCGCGAACCGGTTCGCCGGACTGCTCATGTTCCTGGCCTGCGTGGTTGTCGGCACGACGCTGCATCCTTAAGTCGCTGATATGCTGACTCCAGACCAAGCCCGCGACCGCGCCCACGATATCGTCCAGCGCGCCAAGGCGGCGGGCGCCGACGCCGCCGATGCGGTCTTCGCCGCCGACGCCGCGCTCGACGTGTCGATCCGCCTCGGCAAGCTCGAGGATATCGGCCGTTCCGAGAGCGAGGATCTCGGCCTGCGCGTGTTCGTCGGCCAGCGCTCCGCCAGCGTCTCCACCTCCGACCTGTCGACCGCCGCGATGGACGCGCTCGTCGAACGCGCCGTCGCGATGGCGCGTGAGGCCCCCGAAGATCCCTGGGCAGGGCTCGCCCCCGCCGACCGCCTGCTCCACGGCATCACCCCGATGCTCGGCCTCGACGACGGCGGCGAAGTCAGCCCCGAGCAGCTCCGCGACGCAGCCCTCGAAGCCGAAGACGCCGCCCGCGCCGTCCCCGGCGTCTCGAACAGCGAAGGCGGCGGCGCCAGCGCGTCGCGCAGCGTCTGGGCGCTCGCGACCAGCCACGGTTTCGCCGGTGCCTACGCCGCGACCGGCTATGGCGTGTCGGCCAGCGTGCTCGCCGGCGAGGGCAGCGCCATGCAACGCGATTACGCGCACAGCAGCGCTCGCCTGCGCGCGCATCTCGAATCGCCCGAAGCGATCGGCCGCCGCGCAGGCGAACAAGCCGTCGCGCGCCTCAATCCCGGCCGCCTCGTCAGCGGGCCCACCACGATTGTCTATGACCGCCGCGTCGGTGGGTCGCTGATCGGCCACATGCTCGGCGCGATCTCCGGCCAGGCGATCACGCGCAAGACCAGCTTCCTGCTCGATTCGCTCGGCAGCCAGGTGTTTGCGCACGGCATCACCATCCGCGACGATCCGCACCGCCCGCACGGCCTGCGCTCCCGCCCGTTCGATGGCGAGGGCCTGCCCGTCTCGCCGAGCGAGATCATCGAGGACGGCATGCTCGAACGCTGGCTGCTCGATTCCGCCTCGGCCCGCCAGCTCGGCCTCGAGCCGACCGGCCACGCCGCGCGCGGTATCGGCGGCGGCCCCGGCGTGTCGACCAGCAACGTGTTCATGGAGCCGGGCCATGTTCCGCTCGAAACGCTGATCGCCGACATCGAATCGGGCGTCTACGTCACCGAACTCATGGGCGGCGGCGCGAACGGCGTGACCGGCGACTATAGCCGCGGCGCGGCCGGCTTCCGCATCGAGAACGGCCAGATCACCACGCCCGTCGCCGAGTTCACGATCGCCGGCAACGTGAAGGACATGTTCTTGGCGATGACGCCCGCCAACGACCTCGAATTCCGCTACGGCGTCAACGTACCGACCTTGCGCGTGGAGGGCATGACGGTGGCGAGTGGCTGAGCGCTACCGCGGCCCGCCGCGGTCTCCGGCATGGCTGCGCGCGATGGCCGACGCGGTTGCGGGGATCGCGCAGGAGGCGGGCGCGATGGCGCTCGACCGGTTCGACACCGACTTCCAGCGATGGGAGAAGACGCCTGGCAGCCCGGTTTGCGAACTCGACATCGCGATCGACCGGATGCTCAAGGCGCGGCTGTCGACCTTGCTGCCCGAGGCGGGGTGGCTCTCCGAGGAAACCGCCGACAACGCCGACCGCCTCGCGCACGACCTGCTCTGGGTGGTCGACCCGATCGACGGCACGCGCGACTATATCCGCGCGCGGCCCGGCTGGTGCGTCTCCGTCGCGTTGGTCGACCGCGGCCGCCCGGTGATCGGCATCCTCGAAGCGCCATCGCGCGACGAACGCTGGCACGCGGTGGCAGGGGAGGGCGCCACCCGTAACGGCGTGCGCCTCCAGACCGGCACCCGCACCGACTTCCCCGGCAGCCGGACACCCACAGACGCGCTCCCCAAGGCCGACCGCGACCTCGTCATGGTCCACAAACCCAACTCGATCGCGCTCCGCATCGCCATGGTCGCCGCCGACGAAGCCGACCTCGTCGCCACGCTGCGCTGGGGCAATGAATGGGACATCGCCGCCGCGGTCCTGGTCGCGAGCGAGGCGGGCGCGGCGGTCAGCGATGCGCTCGGCGCGCCGCTGGTGTTCAACAAGCCACGGCCACAGGCGTTCGGCGTGTTGACCTCGACACCCGGCATACACAAGGCAGCGGTGGACCGTCTGGGTAGTCGCGCCCATAATTTACTGACGTGAACGGCGGCTTAGGCAGCATTTGGCTCTATTCGAACACGGCTGAATAAAGTCGAGAACTCGGCCTGCATTGACGCGACTTGACTATCAGGCGCGTTACGACACTATCGCTCGGACGATATTGGAGATGACGCCATGCTTTGGATTGCTCTCGCCGCGACGGCCGCAATTGCCGGCCCTCCCGGTCTACCCGCATACGGTGTCGATGCGCCGCGCATCAACGTACTCGACCAGGTGATCTATGCGCCAACGGGGGAAACCGTTGCCGCCGACAGCGGACATCGGGCGCGGCTGATCGCGCTCCGTCAGGAAGGGCTTGCGCAACAGGCCGAGGATGGCGGCACGTTGACCCCTGCACATCGTGACGAACTGCAGCGCAAGTTGGAGAGGATTCAGTTGCGGTTCGCCGAGCTACGCCGACGCGCAGACGCTTACGCGGTCGATGGCAACGGTCATGCACGCTATTCCGCCGCAACGCGGCCGGGCGTCGTTCTTCCCCCCAGTCTGCGCCTCACAAGCGCATCGAAATCGGCACGGCTTTTTTGAAGCCTGACGTGTCAGGGGCGATCAAACCCTGACACGCGTTTGCCCTTCGTCCGGCTGGTCAGGTGGAAATGTAGGCACCGGTCGCAGCGATAGACCCTGAGCGGCACGCGTCCGGCCCGGGCCACCAACAGCGCGTCGGTTTCGGACACGAAGCGCGCCTTGCGGCGACACACGCTGAGCCGAGTGCGCGTCACTGGTCAGTCCTTGTACTTCAACTCCAAGAACCGCCCGCGGGTCGACAGGTTGTCGAGGTCGCTTTGTGCGAGGCGCGCGGTCATTTCGCCGATTTCCTGTTCGATCAGCTTCAGCCCGTCGACCAGTTCCGCGTCCGGCGTGCGACCGTTGCGCGGAGTCGTGCGCAGCGACGCCGGCACTTTCTCGTAATCCTTGACGAACGCGGGCAATTGTTCGCCGATCAGTTTCCGGATGTCGACCGCCTCTTGCGTATTGGCGTCGAGCGTCGCGAGTTGCGGCGTCAGCGTTTCGAGGCGCAGGCCGATCCGGTCGACCAATGTCATCGCCGGCGCGGGGAGGGCGGGGCGCTGCGCCTCCAGCCATCGTTCGGTCTGCGCGGGCAGCGTGCGGATGTCGACCGCGGCGAGCCGCTCTGGAGTCGGCGCGCGCTCTGCCGGCCACACCGCGAACAATACTGTCGCCGCCACCAGCAACGCCATCACCAGCATCGCGCCACCAATCCCGAGCGGCACGATCCAGCCGATCACCATCGCCGCGATCAGGATCGCGACGTCGGCGATCGCGATCCGCGTCAGCCGCTTGCCGATCGCCTGAGTCTGGCGCGACCGGACGCGCGACGGCCCGCGCGGAATGACGGCGCTCGTCCGGTCGTCCGAAATGCGCGACCAGGAGGCGCGGGCGCTGGCAATGGCGTCGTCGACTTCGCTCACGGCGGTTACATCGCCTCCAGCTTGAACGCGCTCGGCGACGGGCCGCCGAGCTGGCCCTGCGTGGCCCCCTCGGCCCGCGCGATATACCCGCGCGACTTGTCGACCTCGTT
The DNA here is from genome assembly GCF_001421825.1 of Sphingomonas sp. Leaf38. Lineage (NCBI taxonomy): Bacteria > Pseudomonadati > Pseudomonadota > Alphaproteobacteria > Sphingomonadales > Sphingomonadaceae > Sphingomonas > Sphingomonas sp. Leaf38. The sequence goes on from NZ_LMLD01000011.1 coordinate 520,085, forward strand.
CGACAGCGCGCCGACCGTCGTCTTCATGCTGTCGAGCGCCTTCAGCTTGAACACGTCGATCGCATCCATCGTATCGTAGATGTTCTGGAACGCGCGTTGCAGCGTCTCGAGCGGGATCGTCGCCGACGCCGCCTGCTCATGGATCTGCGCGGTCTGCGATTTCAGCAGCTTGCCGGTCGAATCAATGATGTTCGCGGTGGTCGTGTTAAGCGCTGTGATCTGCTCCAGCACCAACTTCTGGTTGGTCAGCGCCTGCGCGACCGTCACCGCGGTGCGCAGCGCGGACACGGTGGTGGTCGAGGCGCGATCGACGCCCTTCACCAACTCGACATTGTTCTTCTTGACCAGATCGAGTGCGAGATAGCCCTGCACCGTCACCGCCATCTGCGTCAGCAGGTCCTGCGTGCGCTGGCGCGTATAGAACAGCGCCGTCTCGCGGATCGCCTTGGCCTTGGCCGGATCGCTATGGTCGAGCTCGTTCGCGACGTCCTCGAGCTTCGCGTCCATCGTCTTCGACAAATGGATCATCTGTTCGAGCCGCCCCATCGCGGCCCAAAGGTTCGCGCGCTCGGTATCGATCGCGGCATTGTCCATCAGCAGCTCGTCCTTGCCCGACGACAGGCTCTTGAGGATCTGCGCGATGTGCGTCTGCGACGATTTATAGCCGTCGAAATAATTGCGCATCTTGCCACCGAACGGGATGATCCCGAACAGCTTCTGCGGCGCGGTGAGATTGCCCTTCTTGCCCGGATCGAGATCCTCGACGACGCGGCGCAGCTCGGCCAGATCCTTGCCGACGCCCGTTTCCTGATCCATCGCCCTTACCGGGCGGTCGAGGAACCGGTTCGACTGGCCCGCCGCCTCGCGGATTTCCTTCGCCCCCATCGCGGTGATCGCATCGACGCGCTTGCCGAACTCGGGGCTGTTGACGTCCTGCGCGACGAGATCGGTGACGAACCCCGATACGCGCTCGTCGAGCTGCGACTTCACGCCCGCATCGACGGGTACCAGCCCGGCGGCCTTGGCGGCGGCGACGGTCGGCACCGGATCGGGCGGCGTCAGTACCAGGCTCGGCTCAGTCAGCGTTTCCGGGGTCGTGGCCATCAAGTGTCTCCGTTCGGTAGCGCATGGTGGCTGCAACCCGCGCCGCGTTCAAGTGGCGTATATAGATAATACACCCGGCTTGCCAACTGCTGCGTGGCACTGAGGGGAACCGGGAGGGGGTGTCGGCGGCTTTGTCCCCACATTCCAGGAGACACAGCATGCGAGCCATCGGCTACACCCAATCGCTCCCGATCGACGATCCGCAGTCGCTCGTCGATCTCGACCTGCCCAAGCCGGAGGCGACCGGCCGCGACCTGCTCGTCGCAGTGAAGGCGGTGTCGGTGAACCCGGTCGACACCAAGATCCGCCAGCGCCGCGCGGATCCCGACGGCACGCCGCAGGTGCTCGGCTGGGACGCGGCCGGGACCGTCGTCGCGCTCGGCGATGCGGTGACGGGGTTCGCGGTCGGCGATGCCGTCTTCTATGCAGGCGCGATCGACCGGCCGGGCACGAACGCCGAATATCACGTCGTCGACGACCGCATCGTCGGGCACAAGCCGCAGTCGCTCGACTGGGCGCAGGCGGCGGCGATGCCGCTGACCTCGATCACCGCATGGGAAACGCTGTTCGATCGGCTCGACGTGCGCAAGCCGGTGCCCGGTGCGGCGAACGCGATCCTGATCATCGGCGGCGCGGGGGGAGTCGGCTCGATCGCGATCCAGCTCGCGCGGCAGCTGACCGACCTGACCGTGATCGCCACCGCCTCGCGCGACGAAACGCGCAGCTGGGTCGAGGATCTCGGCGCGCATCACGTGATCGATCACCGCAAGCCGCTCGCCGACCAGGTCGCGGCGCTCGGGCTCGGCGTGCCGGGCTTCGTCTTCTCGACGACGCATACCGACGAGCATGTCGCCGAGATCGCGACGCTGATCGCACCGCAGGGCCGGCTCGCGCTAATCGACGATCCCGAGACGCTCGATATCAGCCCGCTCAAGCAGAAGTCGATCTCGATCCATTGGGAGCTGATGTACACGCGCTCGCTGTTCCAGACCGCGGACATGGCCGAACAGGGCCGCATCCTCGACGAGGTCGCGCGGCTGGTCGACGCGGGGACGGTGCGAACGACGCTGGCGGAGAATTTCGGCCGGATCGACGCGGCGAACCTGCGCAAGGCGCATGCACGGATCGAGAGCCACACCGCCAAGGGGAAGATCGTGCTCGAGGGGTTCTGAGTTCTCGCGGAGCCATCTCTCCCGCGTCTTACCACCCCGGCGAAGGCCGGGGCCCAATTGGGGAACAGCGGTAACGGCTGGCAGCGCGTCATCATTGCCACCTTTCCAGTTGGGCCCCGGCTTCCGCCGGGGTGGGGCTTAAGTGGGCTTTCCGATCGCCACTACCTCACGATCCTCCCCCGCCAGGGGGAGGTGGCAGGCGCAGCCTGACGGAGGGGGCGGCAGGCGAACACGCCCGTTGCGTGTCCTTCCCCCCCCCCCCCCCCCCCCCCCCCCCCCCCC
>NZ_LMLD01000011.1:522666-529962 GCF_001421825.1 Sphingomonas sp. Leaf38
GCGGGGGAGGATTGTGATATCCGCTCTGGCGCTCTTGCCCGCACAATATACGCTGCGCATCATGCTTCGCCCGCTGATCCTCGCGCTCGCGCTCCTCCCCGCGGCCGCCACGAACCGCCCGCCGCCCGCCGACCCGCTCACCGCGACGATCCACACCGAAGACGCCGACCGTTTCGCCGCCCTCTTCGCCAGGACCAAGGGCAAGCCGACCGCCGCGCAACTCAAACGCGACTATCTCGACAAGGGCAGTTTCGGGATCGGCGTCTTCACCCCCGGCCGGATCGGCGACGCCGACACGCTCGCGCGCGCGATCGCCGCCAACCCCACCCGCTACGCGCAGGCGATCAAGACCTGCCTTCCCGCCGCCAAGGCCGCCACCGCCGATCTCCGATCGATCTATCTCGGCCTCCGCGGCGCGCTCCCCGACGCGAAACTCCCGCAGGTCTATATCGTCTTCGGCGCGAACACCTCGGGCGGCACGGCCAAGCCCGGCGCACAGGTGCTCGGCCTCGAAGTCCTCTGCCGGATCTCCCCGACCCCGGAAAAACTGCGCCAGACGCTCCGCCATTTCTTCGCGCACGAGACGGTGCACGCGATCCAGGAGGATGCCGGCATGACGCTCGCCCGCGATCCCTTGCTCGCCGCGATCCTCGTCGAGGGGGCGGCGGACTTCATCGCCCAGCTCGTCACCGGTGAGGAACCCGATGCCGCGCGCGCCGCCTGGGCGACCCCGCGCGAAGCCGAACTCTGGCGCCAGATGCAGGCCGATATCGCGCTCACCCGTACCCTTACCGACAAGGACAACCCGGACGAGGGCTCGCCCGAAGCCAAGGCCTATGCCCGCTGGATCGGCAACTACTCCACGCCGCCCGCGGGCTGGCCGCCCGAGCTCGGCTATTGGATGGGGCTGCGGATCTGGCAGCGTTATTATGCCGCCGCGCCCGACAAGCACGCCGCGCTAAGGGCGATGCTGGCGGTGCGCGATCCGCGTGCCATTCTCGCCGCCGGAGCCTATAGGCGTCGACCCCCGTCCTCCTGACGAAAGTCAGGACCCAGGGTAACAAACGCTGCCTTCCGTCGTTCCGGGTCCTGACTTTCGTCAGGAGGACGGCAGGGGTGGTGAGTCCCCGAACCCGCCCGGTCTTCCCGCGGCGCAACAATTACGCTATGGCGCGCGCCAACCCCGTTCCTCGTTTCAAGAGAATACATTCATGAGCCTCCGCAACGTGGCGATCATTGCGCACGTCGATCACGGCAAGACGACGCTGGTCGACCAGCTCTTCCGCCAGTCCGGCACTTTCCGCGACAACCAGCGCGTCGAAGAGCGCGCAATGGATTCGAACGACCTCGAAAAGGAGCGTGGCATCACCATTCTCGCCAAGCCGACCTCGGTCGACTGGACGCCCCCGGGCGAGAGCGAGAGCATCCGCATCAACATCGTCGACACGCCCGGCCACGCCGATTTCGGCGGCGAAGTCGAGCGCATCCTGTCGATGGTCGACGGCGTCGTCCTGCTGGTCGATTCGTCGGAAGGCGCGATGCCGCAGACCAAGTTCGTCACCGGCAAGGCGCTGGCGCTCGGCCTCAAGCCGATCGTCGTCGTCAACAAGGTCGACCGTAACGACGCGCGCATCCAGGAAGTGCTCGACGAAGTGTTCGACCTGTTCGTGTCGCTCGACGCGAACGACGACCAGCTCGATTTCCCCGTGCTCTACGCCTCGGGCCGCAACGGCTATGCCTCGACCGACATGGACGCGCGCGAAGGCACGCTGATCCCGATGTTCGAGACGATCGTGAAGCATGTGCCGCCTCCGGCCGTGGAAGTCGCCGGCGTGCCGTTCACCTTCCTCGTCACTTTGCTCGACCGCGATCCGTTCCTCGGCCGCGTCCTCACCGGTCGCGTCAATTCGGGTACCGTGAAGACCAACCAGGCGATCCACGCGCTCGATAACGACGGCAAGATCGTCGAGACGGGGCGTGCGTCCAAGATCATGTCGTTCCGTGGCCTCGACCGCGTGCCAGTCGACGAAGCCAAGGCCGGCGACATCATCTCGCTCGCAGGGCTTTCGGTGGCCACGGTGGCCGACACGATCGCCGACATCACGGTGACCGAGCCGCTGCACGCGCAGCCGATCGATCCCCCCACGCTGTCGATGCGTTTTGCCGTGAACGATTCGCCGATGGCGGGCCGCGAGGGCACGAAGGTGACGAGCCGCATGATCCGCGAGCGCCTGTTCCGCGAAGCCGAGTCGAACGTCGCCGTCAAGGTGACCGAGGCGGCCGACAAGGACAGCTTCGAAGTCGCCGGTCGTGGCGAGCTTCAGCTGGGCGTGCTGATCGAGACGATGCGCCGCGAGGGCTTCGAGCTCGGCATCTCGCGTCCGCGCGTGCTGTTCGGCGAGGACGAGGACGGCAAGAAGACCGAGCCGTACGAAACCGTCATCATCGACGTCGATGAGGAGCATTCGGGCACCGTCGTCGAGAAGATGAACATCCGTAAGGCCGAGATGACCGACATGCGTCCGTCGACCGGTGGCAAGACCCGCATCACCTTCTCGGCGCCGTCGCGCGGGATGATCGGCTATCATGGTGAATTCCTGTCCGACACGCGCGGCACGGGGATCATGAACCGGCTGTTCGAGAAGTATGGTCCGCACAAGGGCCAGATCGAAGGCCGCAAGAACGGCGTGCTCATCTCGAACGGGTCGGGCGAAGCGAACAACTACGCGCTGGGTCCGCTCGAAGAGCGCGGCATCCTGTTCGTGGGTCACGGCGAGGCGCTCTATGAGGGCATGATCGTCGGCGAGAACGCCAAGCCGGACGACCTCGAGGTCAACCCGATGAAGACCAAGGCGCTGACCAACTTCCGCGCCTCGGGCGGCAAGGACGACCAGGTTCGCCTGTCGCCGCCGAAGCGTGCGACGCTGGAGCAGGCGATTGCCTATATCGACGACGACGAGATGGTCGAAGTGACGCCGAAGTCGATCCGTCTGCGCAAGCGCTTCCTCGATGCGAACGAGCGCAAGCGGGCGAGCCGGGCGAAGCAGAGCGCGTAAGCCTGGCAGGGCGAAGCCGGCCAGGCTTACAAGCTCGGCCGGCCTCGCTAAAGCGAGGTCCGACGACGCGGCTTCGCCGCGGCGCGCTCCGTGGAACGAGAAAGAGGCCGGGGGGAAACCTCCGGCCTCTTTTTTTAGACACGAAAGACCGAAGGTCGCGCCACTACGCCCGAAGCCCCGAGGCGTCAGCACCCGATCCGGTTTAGTACCCTACCTCTGCCCCTCCCCGGCGAAGGCCGGGGTCCAGGTGGAAAGGTCGCAGTAACGGAGCGCCGCCCTTCGTTGGCGACGTCGCCCAACTGGACCCCGGCCTGCGCTGGGGAAGGGCTGCCTTGTGGATATGATTGCGCGCACACAATCGTCTCGCACCGGGAGAGCAGACGCCGCAGGCGGTAAAAGGTGAGGGCAGGGTACGGCGAGCGCGTATACCCCATCCCCTCAAGCCGCAGTAATCCGCCCGCCGCGTTCCAGCATCTCGCCACTCGTCACGATCACCCGATCCCCAAGCTTCACCTGCCCGAAGATCAGCTTGGCAAACGCGGTCGGCACGCCGACGCAGCCATGCGTCGCGTATTTGCCCTCCATCAGCGCGCTGCCATGGATCGAGATGCCGTCGTTGGTCAGCCGCAGCATGTACGGCATCGGCGCGCCGTACAGGTTCGACACGTGATGCGCGTCCTTCTGCGTGATCGTGAACACGCCCAGCGGCGTCGGCTTCTCGTCCGCGCCATAGATCACCGCCGCCGTCCCGATCTCATAGCCCGCCCGAAAGATCGACAGCGTCTGCGCGACGAGGTCGACGGTGATCACGATCGGCCCCTCGGGTACGCCTGCGGTATCCCAGTAATAGGCCCCGTGGCGTAGCGGCTCGGGCACATCCAGCACGCGCTTGACGACATAGCCGTCGGCAGGGGCGGCGGCGACGACCGGCGCAGGCTTCGGCGGCAGCGCGCGCACCGGTGCCGCGACCTGCGCCTTGGCGGCGCGTATCGGCGCCTCCGCGGCGCGCACCGTCACCGGCGACCCCGACAAGGCCAGTCCGCCGATCAGTACCGCACTGCCCGCCAGAACGGCAAAGGCGATCGCTCGCATCGTCATGGTCCTGCGCATCCCGCCTCCCTACCCCAAATTCGTAAACGAAGCCCAGCGCCGCAGCTATACCGTGGGTTAACAGCCCGTTCCGACCCGGTTCAGGCCGAATCGCCCAAAGCCTGAAACACGGTCGGACACTTATGCGTTTGTCCCAAGCGGACCGGGCGTAACTAGTAACGGAGTTCGAAAAGATGAACGGTTTTTTGAAGAAGGCAGGCTTGGGCGTTGCACTCGCGGCCACGGCGCTGACGGCGGCAGTGCCTGCGGATGCGCAGCGCTGGGGTCGCGGTTACGGCCGCGGCTACGGCGGCGGCTGGCACGGCCATCGTGGCGGCGGCAACGCGGCCGGTGCAGCGGTGCTCGGCGGTATCCTCGGCCTCGGCGTCGGCGCAGCGATCGCCAGCAGCAACAATCGCAACCGCTATTATGATCGCGGCTATTACAATGGCGGCTATTACGCGCCGCCGGCGGTGAACTATTATGCGCCACCGGTGCGGACCTATTACCGCGAGGATTATCGTCCGCGGTGCTGGAACGAGTGGCGGGTCGATCCCTATTATGGTGATCGCGTCTCCGTGCAGGTCTGCAGCTAACCCCCTGCAGAATCAAAGGCCGGCGTCGGGAGCAATCCCGGCGCCGCTTTTTTGTGGCGCGGTCCCGCTGCTTGCCGCTAAACGCGCGACCATGACCGACACGCCCAACACGCCCGAGACCGACACGCCGACCACCGCAGCGGGCGACACGCCCCCGGATCGTCTGTCGATCAATCACCGCAGCCCGTTCTTCAAGCAGGAGCTGCTCGAGCGCGGCATCGGCATCCGCTTCAAGGACGGCATCCGCCACGACGTCGAGGAATATTGCATCTCGGAAGGCTGGATCCGAGTCGCGCTCGGCAAGAAGGTCGATCGCAACGGCAACCCGCTCACGCTGAAGCTGGTCGGCCCGGTCGAGGCCTGGTTCGAGCGTCCCGCGGCGAGCGACGCCGACGAGGGCTAAGCTTACTCAAACCTACCCCGTCATCCTGGGCTTGACCCAGGATCCAGAGTTACGGGCGCCACCGTGCGTAACTCTGGATCCTGACTTTCGTCAGGATGACGGGGCGGAGCTTAGGCCGCCACGCCCTCCAGCGCCTCACTCGCCTCGAGCCACTTCGCCTCGCTCGCCTCCAGCTTGGCATTCACCTCGGCACGACGCTTGCTGAGGTCGCCCATCGACATCCGCGAGAAGCGCGGCTCCGCAGTCGCCGGATCAACCATCGCGCGATCGATCGCGTTGCGCTCCTTGGTGAACTTGGCGGTCTGCTCCTCGACCTCGCGCAGCGTCTTGCGCAGCGCCGCGTCGTTGCTCTTGGCCTCCGCCGCGGCCTTCTTGCCCGCCTTCTTGTCGGCCTTCGACGCCGCATCGCCCTTGCCGCCATCGCCCTTCAGGACGAACGCGATGTAATCGTCGAGGCTGCCGTCGAATTCCTTCGCCGTCCCGTCGTCGACCAGCACCAGCCGGTCGGCGGTCAGCTCGAGCATGTGACGGTCATGGCTGACCAGCACGACGGCGCCGGTATAGGCGTTGAGCGCCTGCACCAGCGCCTCGCGCGCATCGACGTCCAAATGGTTGGTCGGCTCATCGAGGATCAGCAGATGCGGCGCATCGCGCGTGATCAGCGCAAGCGCCAGCCGTGCGCGCTCGCCGCCGGAAAGCTTGCCGACCCGAGTCGTCGCCTTGTCGCCCGAGAAGCCGAACCGCCCGAGCTGCGCACGCACGGCCGCCGGCGTCGCGCCCTTCATCAGATGCGACATATGCTCGATCGGCGAATCGGTCGGATCGAGTTCCTCGACCTGATACTGGGTGAAATACCCGACCTTCATCTTGCCCGACGACGCCATCTCGCCGTCCATCGGCGTCAGCTGCGCGGCAAGCAGCCGCGCGAGCGTGGTCTTGCCGTTGCCGTTGCGCCCCAACAGCGCGACCCGGTCGTCGGGATCGAGCCGCATGTTCAGCCGCTTCAGGATCGGCACATCGGCATAGCCCACCGTCGCCATGTCGAGCGTGATCAGCGGCGGGCGAAGCTCGGTCGGGTTGGGGAAGCCGAACGACAAAGTCGGATCATTATAGCTCTCGGCGATCGGCTGCATCTTCGACAGCATCTTCTGGCGCGACTGCGCCTGCTTGGCGGTCGAGGCGCGTGCGGAATTCTTGGCGATATATTCCTGCAGCTTCTCGCGCTGCACCGCCTGGTTGGCACGCGCCGCCTCGATCTGCGCCAAACGCTCGGCGCGCTGGCGCTCGAACGCGTCATAGCCGCCGGGATACAGCGTGATCTTGCCGCCCTGCAGATGCAGGATGTGATCGACGACGTTGTTGAGGAAATCGCGCTCGTGGCTGACGACGACGATCGTCGCCTTATAGCCCTTGAGGAAATCCTCAAGCCACATCACCGCTTCGAGATCGAGATGGTTCGACGGCTCGTCGAGCAGCAGCAGGTCCGGCTGCGAGAACAGCAAGGCGGCAAGCGCCACGCGCATCTTCCAGCCGCCCGAGAAGCTGTCGAGCGTCCGCGCCTGCATGTCCTCGTCGAACCCGAGCCCGAGCAGGATCTGCGCGGCGCGTGCGGGTGCGGTGTAGGCGTCGATCGCGATCAGTCGCTCGTACACGTCGCCCAGGCGATCGGGATCCTCGCTCGTCTCGCTCTCGATCATCAGCGCGGCGCGCTCCAGATCGGCTTCGAGCACGGTCTCGAACGGCGTCTTCACGCCGTGCGGCGCTTCCTGCGCGAGATAGCCGATGCGCGCGCCCTTGGGCATGTCGGCCGAGCCGTCATCGGGTTCGAGCTGGCCTGCGATTACGCGCACCATCGTCGATTTGCCCGCGCCGTTGCGCCCGATCAGCCCGACGCGGCTGCCCGGCGGCAACGCGGCCGTGGCGCCATCGAGGATAACGCGTCCGCCCAGGCGCACCGTGATATTGTTCAGGTTCAGCATGGCGCTGCCGTTAGCAGATGCAGCATGGTTTTGCGAGAGTGGGGAAGGGGCGGCGTTCGTGCGCGATTCCCCAGTCCGATGCCGTCTCGATCCTCCCCCGCCAGGGGGAGGTGGCGCCGAAGGCGACGGAGGGGGAGGACACGCAACAGCCGTTATCGCTAACCTCCCCCCCC
>NZ_LMLD01000011.1:530017-538070 GCF_001421825.1 Sphingomonas sp. Leaf38
CCTAGCGGGGGAGGATCAGGTCACTGACCCAGCCTCCGAGCACCACCCCGGCGAAGGCCGGGGCCCAAATGGAGAGGTCGTCGTAACGGAGCACCGCCCGCCGTTAGTGACGTTTCCCAATTGGGCCCCGGCCTTCGCCGGGGGGGCGGCTTTTGGAGAGGCTAGCTTTCGTCCGAGACGACCGCGTCCAAACCCTCGCCACCGCCAAGCGTCGGAGACGCCCGCCCGCCGACATGAACCCGAACGCCCGACACCAACCGGGTCTGCACGTCCCTCGCGCTTGCCATCGTCGACACCGAGCGGGTCACCCCCCGGTGAACCGTCACGCCGTGCACCGCATCCGCCGGCGCCGCGGCCACGCTTGCGACCGCATCCACGTCCGAGACGTCGTCCCGATTGCCGTAATGCACCGAAACCCCGGCAATCTGCGCCGCAACCGCCGTCACGCCGCTACCGTTGGTACTCCCACCACCGCGCCACGCCGGCTCCACCCCGGCATAGGCCTGCCGAAACGTCAGCGCCCGCTCCAGCGCGCCCTGCCAGCGATAGAAGACATGCGCCCCGACCGTCGTGATCCGCGCGAGACTGGAGGCCCACCATGGCAGGATGCTCGTGGTATGAAACGACGTCGCCGCCCCGACCGGCGCGTACACGCTCCCGCCAAGTGCCGCCGTCGCGACCCCCCGCGCGCGCTCCCAGGCGCCCGGTTCGCGCGCCCGCGCCATCGACCCGTCACAGGTGAAGCTGAACTGGCACCCCGTCCGCCGCTCCGCACCCTGATAGACGACGCCGCACACGCTGTTCGGAAAGGCTCGGTCGCGCACGCGGTTGAGCACGACCTGCGCAACGGCGCGCTGGCCCTCTTCCGACTGCGATCGCGCTTCGTAATAGACCGCCGCGGTCAGGCAGTCGGCCGCCCGACCCGCATCGTCGCCGGAGCGCGCCGTGAGGAAGGGCGGGGCCACGAACGCGGCTGCGGCGGCGAGCGGTGCATCGGGCGCCGTCGTCGCGATCCTCGCCGAGATGTCGTCGGGCACATGCAATGCCATCCGCCCCAGCAACGCGCGCGCGTTGCGCTCGGGCTGGACACGCGCGATCGCCGCGGGCCGGTCCGCCGGCACGCACGACGTCGCCATCACCAACGCGGGCAGGCTGATCAGCGCATGCGGATAAAGGCCGAAACCCGACATCTTCATCCGCCCGCTCTACGCGCGCGGGTTTAGGGACTGGTTAACGAGGGCGCCCCCGGAGGAGAGCACATCCCCCGTCATCCCGACGAAAGTCGGGACCTCGATCGGCAAGGACGGACTGGGTAGGGTGCCCTCCCGAAACTCAGCCCGATCCCCCCCGTCCCGTCATCCTGACTCTCGTCAAGATGACGGGACGGGGGGCAGCGGCACGCGCTCGGCCGCAAGCCTCAGTGGACGAACCGCGCCACCACGTCGCGATACGACCGCGACACCTTCACGCTCGCACCCGAGTTGAGCACCAGGAAGCACTCACCATTCGTATGCGGCTTCACCTGCTTCACCAGGTCCAGGTTGACGATCGTCGAGCGATGCACGCGCTGGAACCGGCGCGGGTCGAGCCGCTTCTCCAGGTCCTTCATCGTCTCGCGCAGGATCAGCGTGTTGTCGCCGGTATAGATGCACATGTAATCGCCGGCCGCATCGATCCGCTCGATCGTGTCGACGTCGACGCGGAAGATCTGGCCGCGATCCTTGATGTTGATGAGCTTCTCGAACCGGTTGGCCGATACCGCGTCGCCGTCCGGCATGTCGGCCGCCGCATCCGGCGCCACGTCGGCGAGCACTTCGCGCAACCGGTCGACTTCCTCGACGCCGCGCTTTTCGCTCAGGCGCTGGCGCACGCGCTCGATCGTGTCGGCGAGCCGCGATTCCTCGACCGGCTTCATCAGGTAATCGACCGCCTGCGCCTCGAACGCGCGCAAGGCGTGATCCGAATAGGCGGTGACGAACACGAACAAAGGCGGTTCGACCTCCATCAAACCCTGCACGACGGAGAAGCCGTCGAACCCCGGCATCTGGATATCGAGGAAGACGAGGTCGGGCTTGTGCGTCTTGATCGCACGAATCGCCTCGCGGCCGTTCGAGCATTTTTCGATGATCTCGACGTCTTCATGCGCCTGAAGGCGGAGCTCGAGCCCCTGGATCGCCAGCGGTTCGTCGTCGACGAGAATGGTACGGATGGTCATGCGGCCTCTCTGTTCACGTCTTCAAGCTGATACGGAATCTCGATCTCGACCGAGAAGCCGCCAGCGGGCGTGGAGCGGGTTTCGAAACGGTGGTCGGGGCCATATGCCTGCACCAACCTGTCTCTAATATTAGCGAGCCCCACGCCTGTCGAATGGCTTGACCCGATCCGGCCCTCGATCAAGCCCGGACCGGTATCGGATACGGCGATCTGCACGCGTTCCCCGGCGAGCCGCACTTCGACGCAGATATCGGCGCCTTCTTCCTGCGGCGTGACGGCATATTTGATCGCATTCTCGACCAGCGGCTGCAGCAGCAGCGACGGCAGGCGAGCCCGTTCGGCGCGCGGATCGATGTCGAATTTGGGGCGCATCCGGTCTTCGAAGCGCATCTTCTCGATCTCGAGATACAGCTTCAGCTGATCGACTTCCTGCGCGACGGTGACGTGCGCGGTCGGCTCGTTCGCCAGCGTATAGCGCAGGAACGACGACAACCGGCTGAGCATCGCGTTCGCCCGCTCGGTCTGCTTGAGCAGCACCAGCGTCGAGATCGAGTTCAGCGTGTTGAACAGAAAATGCGGGTTGAGCTGATAGCGCAGCATCGCCAGCTGCGCCGACGACGCCTGGTTCTCCAGATGCTCCATCTGGTCGATCTGCTGCTCGACGATCAGGTAGAAGTTGATCCCGAAATACAGCGCCGACCAGCCGAACAGCACGGTGAAGGTCACGTACACCGATCCCAGCAGCCGGGTGAGCGTCACCCCCGGCGTCGACGTCGCGATGAACGAGAAGGTGAACGCATCGAGCACCGCGTACAGGAACGTGGCCGCGGCCAGCGTCGCGATCGTCAGGAAGATCCCGACCAGCCGGTTCATCCGCCGATACTGACCGTACATCGTCGAGAGCAGCAGCGTGATGCAATAGCCGACGATCGCCTCGACGATCACCGGGATCACCCCGTCGAGCGACAGCCCGTTCGAGATCGACACGACGCCGCGGAGCAACAGATAGCCACTCCAGCCGACCGCCTGCAGGATCCAGAACGCCCGCGCCTTGTTCTCGAAGAACGGCCGCGCGGTGAAAGGCAGGCGCCGAGCCGAATTGAGGGCGGAGGAGCCGGGGGGCGGGGCAGGAGAGATAGCCATCGGCCTGCGCTCTTACACGTGGCGCAAGGCATGCGCAAAACAGGTGTGGTTCGTCCGATCTTAACATGGTGCGGGCTATGTCAGGATGATGCATCCGATACCTACCACCACCGAAACCGCGCCGCTGCGATCGTCTGCGGCATCCTCTGTCGCGGGCGGGCACCGGGTCGGGCTGGACCTGTTGCGGGGTGTAGCCGCGGTCTTCGTCATGCTTCACCATGCGGAATTCTTCTACGGGTTGGCCGGATTCTGGGCGCACGGCTATATCGCCGTTGATTTTTTCTTCCTGCTGAGCGGTTTCGTCCTGGCGATCCGTTACGAGGGCGCGATGCGTGAGGGGCTGCGCGCGAGGACGTTCCTGGCGCTGCGGATCCGGCGTCTATGGCCGACGATGGCGATGGGGATCGTGCTGGGGGCGGCGGTGTCCGGGCTGGACGGCGTGCCGATCACCGCGCTGGCGGTGCAGACGCTCGTGCAGCTCTGTTTCATGCCGGTGTTCGCGGGCCGGTTTCCGGTGTTCCCGCTGAACGGCGTGCAATGGTCGCTGCTGGTCGAGTTCGTCGCCAATGCAGTACATGCGACTTTGCTGTACCGACTGACCACGCGCGTCTGCGCCGCGTTATTGCTGCCGACGGCCGCCGGGCTCTTTCTGCTGGTATACCGCGAGCACAGTCTGGCGATCGGTGATGTCGGGCACACCTGGTATGCGGGGTTCGTGCGGGTCGCCTTCTCGTATCTCTGCGGCATAGTTCTCGGCCGGTGGTGGCAATCCCGCGCTGTTGGCGCGTCCAGCCTTGCTGCTCCGGAGCGCCGGTCGCTGGCTGGCCGATGGCTTTCAACCGTGTCGCTGGTCGCCTTGCCACTGGTGCTGTGGCTGGGTGCGAGCTCGATCGGGAGCCTGCGCTATTTCGATCCGGTGATCGTGACGCTCGTCTTTCCGCCACTGGTCTGGCTGACCGCACATGCCACTCTGTCGCCTGCGCTCACGCAGGTGGCCGGGCGTCTGGGGGCGATCTCCTATCCGCTCTACGCGCTGCACCTGCCGCTGATCCGGGCGGGCGAGATGGTCGGCGAGGGAAGGTCGAGTGTGGCGCTGGCGGCCATTCGTCTCGTGACGCTGGCCGTAGCGGTCGTCGCGGCATGGCAGTGGGCGGTCTGGACCGAGCGTCGCGCCCGCGCGGCCGCAAATGCCCCCTCCGCATCCAAAACAGGCCATCTGGCCCAAGCCTAACCGAGCATCGCAGCGAAAGCATAGCCGACACCCGGTACCCGACTCGCGCGCTGCACGAAAAAGGCCGCCGCTCCCCTGAAAGGAACGGCGGCCTTGTTCGACCGATCGGGCCGGACGCCGCTTAGAAGGTAAAGCGTGCGCCGATACGGATCGAGTAGAGCGACTGGTTCACATACACCTGGTCAGGCTGCGGCGAGAACGTCGCGCTGCCGCCGACCGGCGAGTAGCGATATTGTGCGCAGGCCTGTCCGGCGTTGGTCGCCACTGCGCCATAGTTGCCACCGGCAGGATTGGCGGAGCCGGGTGCGATGCCGGTCGGTACCACGGCCTGCAAGCACTGCACGCGGACCACCGGGGTGTTGTACGGGAACACGTATTCGCGCTGCTGGCCCCAGTTCTTGTTCAGGAAGTTCGTGAAGTTCTCGATGTCCGCGAACAGCGTGACACGCGAGCCGCCGACGAAAGTCGGTATTTCCTGCGCGACGTGAAGGTCGAGACGCGTGAACCACTTCGAGTTGAAGCCGTTGCGCGGCGCCGTCTTGCCGCGATACTTGCCCAGCCCCGACGAGTCGATGAACGCGTTGACCGCATCGCGGACCGCCGCGCTGCTGTACGAGACCTTCGCGTCGTCGAGCGTCGGTACGTACATCAGATAGCGGTTGCCGCCTGTGCCGGAGTTCGAGCTGACGCCCGTGGTGCCGAACACTGATGCGCGGCCGCTGCCGTTATTGCCGAAGTCCTGGAACGTGTAGCTGAACGGGTGGCCGATACGCGATTCGCCGAACAGCGCGAACGTGGTCTTATAGTCCCCGAAGAAGGCGTGATCGTAATTCACGCCGTACTTGAAGAAGTACTTAACCTGGTCGTTCGAGATGCCATAGGCGACGTTGTTCGGATCGACGAACGCACCGTTGGAATAGTTCGACCCTGCGGTCGACGACGTTGCCGGCGCGGCGTCCTTGACGTCCTGATAGGTGAAGCTGCCGTTGATGCTCAGCCCCGAATCCCATGCCTTTTCGAGACGTGCGACGGCGATGTACGCGCGGCCCTTGTTGGTGTTGGTCAGCAGGATGTCGGTGTTGGTATTGGTGCTGGTCGCACCGCCATCGATCAGGTTCTGGTAGCGCTGGCGGCCGTCTGGGGTCAGCGAACCGGCGATCGGCACCGAACGGATGTCGGTGAAATACACCTGATCGCGAACCTTCGAGTAGAGAAGGTCGGCACCGAACACCCAATCGTCGCCGAGCGGGCCGAGGTTCGCGGTGTACTCGCCCGTCAGCGTGGCGCGCCACTGCGACGGGATCTTGAAGTTCGGGTCGAGTGCATTGACCGTCGCGTTGGCCGGCGCCGAACCGCTGGTCAGGAACGTGTTGGCCGCGGTCGGCACCGACGTCCCGGTGACGCCGGTCAACAGCGCTGCGGCAGTTGCCGCCTGCGTCGCAGCCGGGGTGCCGGCCGGGAAGCCGTTGAACCCGGTCAGGGTGCGGCTGACACTAAACGAATTGGTCAGGACGCCCGTGTTCGAGAAGCTGTTCGATACATAGACGTCGGGGGTGCCGCCGCCGAAGACGCCGCCGCCGCCGCGGATGCTGACGCGCTGTGCAGGCTTCCAGTCGAACCCGGCACGCGGCTGGAACAGGCCGAACCCGGAGATGTTCGCGCTGTTGTTGTTGATGTTGATGCGCTGGCCGTTGACGATCGCGCCGTTCGCATAGCGGCCGGCGAAGGCGGAGCTGAGCGGCGGATTGTCGTCCATCGCATACAGGTCGTAGCGTGCGCCGAAGCTGACGTTCAGCGTCGGCGTCACCTTCCACGAGTCCATCACGCCGAACGTGTAGCTCTGGTAGCCGAACTGCGCCGCGGCGGCGTTGGGATCGAGTGCCGACAGCCCGTTATTGCCCACGATCGCGTTGCCGTACGCAAACGACCCCGCATTGCGGTTCTGCAGGTCGGCGATCGAGTCGAAGTAATAGCTGCCTGCGCTGTTCTGCAGGAACGAGTTGAAGATCGAGACGCTCGAGACCTCGGTGAAGACGCGGACGTCATGGTCGTTCATGGTCAGACGTGCCTGGACCAGGCCACCCCAGGTCTCGGTACGCAGTTCGTTGGTCTGGCGCGAGCTGTCCGGACCGAACGACACGGTCCCGGCGTTGTTCTCGCAAGCGGTCGGCGAGACGGTCAGCCCTGCCGCCGCAACCGTGGCCGTAGGGTTGGTGCAGACGCGGAACTGCGCGAAGCCGCGGCCGAGCAACGGATCCTGGATACGCTTGTAGTTTTTGTAGAAGCCGCGGACTTCGGTCGAGAAGCTGTCCGACCATTCCGAGTTCAGCTGCGCGACGCCGGTGTGCAGGCGGTTGCCCTGAACATAGGCGTTGGACGCCAAGCCAAGCCCGGTCGGCGCCGTCGGGAAGGTGTTCTGCAGCAAATTGATCGCGTCGTTCGCGTAGGTGTAGGTCAGCGACAGACGCTGCCTGTCGGTGATGTTCGCATCGATCTTGGCGACGACGCGGTCGTCCTTGTCGCCGAGGTTACGCAGCACGCCGCCGGTGTTGTAGCCATAGACCGAGTTGGCGATGGCGCTGATCTGGTCGACCTGCGACTGGGTGATGCCCGGAATGCTGGTGCCGGCGTTGTTGTCCGTCGGACCCTCGGCGATCGGGCGTCCGCCGCGCAGGCGCTCGCCGGCGACCATGAAGAACAGCTTGTCCTTGATGATCGGGCCGGACAGCTCTGCGCCGTAATTCTCGGTCTTGAAGTTGGGGACGCTGACGCGCAGGTCCTTGGTGCGCTTGCCGACGAACTCGTCGCGCGACTGCGAATAGAAGCCGGTGCCGTGGAAGTCGTTGGTGCCCGACTTCAACACGATATTGATCGCGCCGCCCTGGAAATTGCCCTGGCGGACGTCATAAGGCGCAACCTGCGCCTGGAACTGGCCGATCGCATCGAGCGGGATCGGCGAGCGGCGGCTCGGCAGGCCATCGCTGTTGAGACCGAAATTGTCGCTGACCGACACGCCATCGACGGTGAAGCGGTTGTAGCGCGCGTTCTGGCCGGCGAACGAAACCGAACGGCCGCCCGAGGGGCTGTCGTCGAGACGGGCGAACGGATCGCGGCGCTCGAGATCGCGGATGTCGCGGTTGACCGTGGCGATATTGGCGATCTCGCGGGCATTGAGGACGGTCGTCGGCCCCTGCGAGATCGACCGCGCATTGGGCAGGCTCGCGGCGGTCACGACGATCTCGTCAGCGCCGCCGGCGACATCGGTAGCCAGCTCGACGGGGAGGTCGAATGCCTGCGCGACGGTGATGTTGACGTCGGTCACCTGCTTGCTGCCATAGCCGGCCGCAGCGACGGAAACGGTGTAGGGGCCGCCGGGGCGAAGACCGTTGACGTTGAACGTGCCCGACCCGTCGGTGGTTGCGGTCGAACGCGAACCCGTCGCCGCGCTCGTGATCTCAACCGTAG
>NZ_LMLD01000011.1:538126-631898 GCF_001421825.1 Sphingomonas sp. Leaf38
CGACGCGGCCATCGGCGCGACGAGCGCGACCACTGCCACACCCAGGAAAAGGTTGTTCCGCATCAGTAATTACCCCTTTTGAGCGCTTTGCTCTGGATTTCGCGACTTCATGTCGTGTTAATCCGGCCCTGCACTTTGAATATTTCGGATATGTGACATTGGCGAGTAGCGAATTGTCACAGACGCACTCGGCGGTGTTGCGTTGCAAAATAGCAACGCAATTCGACCGATCTCGTCGATCCGGGAACCAACCTTGCGACGAGGCGTGCGGCCGGCGTCAGTCCGCGGCGGCGACGATCTCCGCCCACTCGGCCTCGGTGATGACGCGGATGCCGAGATCGGTGGCTTTCTTCAGTTTCGACCCCGCGCCCGGCCCGGCGATCACGAGTCCGGTCTTGCTCGATACGGACGCTGCCACGCGCGCGCCGAGTGCCTCGGCCTGTGCCTTGGCCTCGTCGCGGCTCAGCGTCTCGAGGCTGCCGGTGAAGACGAGGATCTGCCCGGTCACCGGCGATTCGCGCGTCTCGTGGATCACGTCGGCGGGCTTCACCTCGCGCAACAGGTCGAATACGACGCGGCGGTTATGCGGCTCGGCGCAGAAGCCGACGAGCGCACTCGCCACCTCGGGGCCGATCCCCGCGGTCTCGATCGCGCCGACCAACAGCTTGTCGCGGCGGAGCACGAATTTCCGCTCGGGTTCGCCGATGACCGGTTCGATCTGCGAACGCAGGAAGACCGCGTGCCTCAGCACGCTGCCGAGCGCCTTTGCGGACACATAGCGGCGCGCAAGGTCGCGCGCGGTGATCTCGCCGACGTGGCGGATGCCGAGCGAAAACAGGAACCGGTCGAGCGGGATCGTCCGCTTGGTTTCGATCGCCGCGATCACCTTCGCCGCCCAGACCCGCCCGTCCTTCTTGCGCGCGGCGAGCTGCTCTTCGGTAAGCCGGAAGATATCGGCAGGCGATTCGATCAGCCCGTCGCGGAAGAACGCCTCGATCAGCGTCTGGCCGAGCCCGCCAATGTCGAACGCATGGCGCGACGCGAAATGGATCAGCCGCTCGACGCGCTGCGCCGGGCAGATCAGCCCGCCGGTGCAGCGATAGACGACCTCGCCCTCCTCGCGCTCGGCGGCGGACCCGCATTCGGGGCAGCTATGCGGGAAGACATACGCGTCGCGCTCCGCGTCGGGCGTCAGATTCTCGACGATCTGCGGGATCACGTCGCCGGCGCGCTGCACCAGCACGCGGTCGCCAGGCCGCACGCCGAGTCGCTCGATCTCGTCGGCATTGTGCAGCGTCGCGTTGGTCACCACGACGCCGCCGACGGTGACGGGCGACAGCCGCGCGACCGGGGTCATCGCGCCCGTTCGCCCGACCTGGATGTCGATCCGCTCGAGCAATGTCTGCGCGCGCTCGGCGGGAAACTTGTGCGCGATCGCCCAGCGCGGTGCCTTGGCGACCTGACCCAGCCGCGCCTGCCAGTCGAGCCGGTCGACCTTGTAGACCACGCCGTCGATATCGAACGGCAGGTCGGCGCGCTCGGCTTCGATCGCGCGATAGACGGCAAGCGCCGCGGCCGTCCCCTCGACCCGCGCGAACCCTTCGGCGATCGGAAAGCCCCAGCCGCGCAGCGTGTCGACCACCTCGGCCTGCGTCTCGCCCGGCACGACGCTCGCCTCGCCCCAGCCATGCGCGAGGAACCGGAGCGTCCGGCTCGCGGTCACGCTCGCATCCTTCTGGCGCAGCGATCCGGCGGCGGCGTTCCGCGGATTGGCGAACTGCCGCGCGTCCTTGCCGGTCTCCTCGGCCTCGGCGAGCAGGCGCGCATTGAGCGCGGCGAAGTCGTCCTTCGCCATATACACCTCGCCGCGAACCTCGAAGACCGCAGGGGCCGCGCCGGCCAGCTGCTGGGGAATGTCGCTTATGGTGCGGACATTGGCGGTCACGTCCTCGCCGACCTGCCCGTCGCCGCGGGTGAGCGCCTGCACCAGCCGCCCCTCTTCATACCGCAGCGAGCAGGACAGCCCGTCGATCTTGGGCTCCGCGGTCAGCGCCACGGGCGCGTCGTCCGCCAGCTTCAGAAACCGGCGCACGCGCGCGACGAACTCCTCGACCTCCTCGTCCGCAAACGCATTGTCGAGGCTCATCATCGCCTTGGCGTGCGCGACCTTGGCCAGATGCCCGGCAGGCGCCGCGCCGACCGTCCGGCTCGGCGAATCGGCGCGTACCGACGCCGGAAACGCCGCCTCGATCGCCGCATTGCGCCGCACCAGCGCATCATACTCGGCATCGCTGATCTCGGGCGAGTCGTCGGTGTGATAGAGCGCGTTGTGATATGCGATCTGCGCGGCGAGCGCCTTCAGTTCGGTGGCGGCTTCGGTCTCGGTCGCGGGAAGGTCAGGCATCGCGCCGGGTTAGGGGAGGGCGCCACCTTTCGACAAGACCTGGATCAACATGGCGTGAACATTCGCGCGACTTGCGCGCTGACATCCCAAGACAATTTTTCGCAGGATCCGCCATCATGACCGACACCAATCGTCGCGACCTCTTCAAGGGTGCCGCCGTCACCGGCCTCGCCGCCGCCGCCGCACCGGCGTTCGCGCAAGGCCAGGCTTCGCTCGCCGATCCGCAAACGCGCTTCGTCTCGACGCCCTTTCCCGAACAGCGCCAGAAATGGCCAGCACTCCAGCGCGACATGCGCCCTGTCCCCGATTGCGGCGAGGCGAGCTATCGGGGCTCGGGACGGCTCGCGGGCCGCAAGGCGCTGGTCACCGGTGGCGACTCGGGGATCGGTCGGGCCGCGGTCATAGCGTTCGCGCGCGAAGGCGCCGACGTCGCGATTAACTACTACCCGACCGAGGAACCCGACGCGCAGGATGTCGCCAAGCTGCTCCGCGCCGAGGGGCGCAAGGTCGTGCTGATCCCCGGCGACCTGACCGATGCGAAATTCTGCACCGACCTGATCGCGCGCGCCGCACGCGAGCTCGGCGGGCTCGACATCCTCGTCAACAACGCCGCCTATCAGCAGTCGAAGGCGTCGATCGCCGAGATCAGCTTCGAGCAGTTCGACCGGACGATGAAGACCAACGTCTATGCGATGTTCCACCTGTGCAAGGCGGCGATCCCGCTGATGAAGCCGGGCGCGTCGATCATCAACACGGGATCGGTCAATTCGGTCGATCCGGGCGAGGAACTGCTCGATTACGCGACCACCAAGGGGGCGATTTTGATCTTCACCAAGGGGCTCGCCAAACAGCTCGGCAAGAAGGGGATCCGCGTCAACATGGTCGCGCCGGGTCCGGTCTGGACGCCGCTCCAGGTGGCGGGCGGTCAGCTCCCGGGCAAGATGGGCGAGTTCGGGCAGGACACGCCGCTCGGCCGCGCGGGCCAGCCCGCCGAACTCGCGTCGCTGTTCGTGACGCTGGCCGAGACGGGCACGAGCTTCACCAGCGGCAGCGCGTTCGCAGCGACCGGCGGCAGCGGGGTGCTGTAACGCCGGCCCCGTCCCCTTACTCCACCCCGGCGAAGGCCGGGGCCCAAATGGAAAGGTCGCAGTAACGGAGCGATGCGCATCGTTATCACCGTCCCCCAATTGGGCCCCGGCCTTCGCCGGGGGGGGGCATAACGAACTCACCCCTTACCCAACCGCCGCAACCCCTCCGCATCCACCACCCGGATCCGCGCATAGTCCAGCGCGATCACCCCTTCGCGCTCCATCGCCTTCAGCGCCTTGTTGAGCGTCTGCCGCGACACCCCGATCATCGCGGCGATATCCTCCTGGCGAAGCGCGACGCTGTCCCCGCCCGCCGCGCGCACCAAGCCCCCCAGCGTCCGCGCGAGCCGCACCGGGATCGGCTGCGCCAGCGTGTTCATCATGAACGCCAGCGACGCACGCTGGTGCGCGCACGCCAGCAGCGCGATGTCCCACCACAATTCGGGCGTGGCGCCTGCCAGCCGCCGGAACGCCTCGATCCCGATATGCAGCACGCGCGCCGCACCGAACGCGATCGCATCATGCGGCCTGGGCCCCGCGTCGAGCGTCGACAGCTCGCCGAACCACGTTCCCGGCCCCATCATCAGCACCACCAACTCGGCGCCGACCGCGGGATAGCCGATCAGCCGGACCTGTCCGTCGAGCACCGCCCACAGCCCGTCGGGCGGATCGCCGACGCCGTACAGCCGCGTCCCCGCCGCGACCGACCGGATGCTCGCCTGCGCCAGCAACAGCGCGCGCCGCGCGGCGGGCACCGCGCCGAACCACGCATCGGCCTCGAGCAGCCCGGTATCGATCGGTGCCATGACGCATCGTGTCGGCCGATCGACGAGATTGTCAATCCGGCGACATTGTCACGCCGGGGGGCATGCTATTTCCGGGGCATAATAACAGGAGATCGATGATGGCGACCGCACTCAGGACCGAGCCGACCGTACGCGACCTGGTGTCGCCCGAGGAATGGGCGCTCCGAGTCGATCTCGCCGCCGCATACCGTTTGGTCGCGCATTATGGCTGGGACGACCTGATCTTCACGCATCTCTCGGCGCGCGTGCCCGGCCCCGAGCATCATTTCCTGATCAACCCGTACACGCACATGTTCGAGGAGATCACCGCGTCGTCGCTCGTCAAGATCGACGTCAACGGCGACAAGGTCATGGACACGCCCGCGCCGGTCAACCGCGCGGGCTTCGTGATCCACTCCGCGATCCACGCTGCGCGCGACGATGCGGTCGCGGTGCTGCATCTGCACACGCCGCACGGCCAGGCGGTGTCGGCGATGGCGGAGGGGCTGCTCCCGCACACGCAGACCGCGTTGATCGCCGGGCACGACGTGGCGTATCACGACTTCGAGGGCATCGCGACCGAGCTCGAGGAGCGCGAGCGGCTGGTCGAGGATCTCGGCACCAAGCACAGCATGATCCTGCGCAACCACGGCACGCTGACGGTGGGTGAATCGATCCCGCAGGCGTTCCTGCGCATGTATTTCCTCGAGCGCGCGTGCGAGGCGCAGGTGCTGATGCTGAGCGCCGGCCGCGAGAATCTCAACACCCCGAACCAGGGTGTGGCGGAGAAGGTCGAGGGCCAGTCGAGCGGTCCCGGCATGCGGATGCTGGCGGATGGCCTCGCCTGGCCGGCGCTGCTCCGCAAACTCGACCGGATCGACCCGAGTTTCCGCGACTGAGACCGGCGCGACGGGAATATAAACCACCACCCCGGCGAAGGCCGGGGTCCAATTGGCAAGGTCGTTGTAACGCAGTACCGCGCTGACCAACTGCTGTTTTCCAATTGGGCCCCGGCCTCCGCCGGGGGGGCAGGGAGGGCACGATGAAGGCGACAGCTTTAATGTTGGTCATGCTCTGCGCCACGCCCGCCACGGCGCAGCAAACCCATGTTTCGCCCAAACCCGCTCCCGCGATCGGCTATGACTGGAACGACGATTCCTCCGCCAACGACCGCGTCCAGCAGACTCTATGGCCCCGCTCGGACGCCAGCGCGGCGGGGCTCGACGACATGATCCATGCCGAGCAGGCGCCAATTCACGCAGCGATCCACGAGGATGGCGGCTTCGGCAGCCGCGCGCTGCACGGCCTGCGCAAGGTCGGCGGCGACTACATCGTCGTGCCGGTGCTCAAGGTCCATCTCGGCCACCCGCGGCACGAGAAGCCCTGAGCCCGCGAGCCCCCACTCCTCTCCCGCTAAGGCAGGAGGACGGGGAGCTCGGGTGAACACAGCCGATCAGGCCAAGCCCCCAACCAAACCCTCAGGCCCGCTCGAGCAACCGCTCCGCCTGCGCGCGCGCCTCGTCGGTGATCATCGCGCCCGACAGCATCCGCGCAATCTCCTCGCGCCGCTCGTCCTCGGACAGCGCACGCACGCCGGTCCGCGTGACCGTCCCGTCGTTGCTCTTGGCGATCAGCAGATGCTTCGCGCCGCGCGCCGCGACCTGCGGGCTGTGCGTGACCACCAGCAGCTGCGTACTCTGCGCCAACCGCGCGAGGCGTTCGCCGATCGCGCTGGCCACCGCGCCGCCGACGCCGCGATCGATCTCGTCGAACACCATCGTCGACGCGCCGCCCTCTTCCGCCAGCGCCACCTTCAGCGCGAGGATGAAGCGCGACAATTCGCCGCCCGAGGCGATCTTGGTGAGCGCCGCGAACGGTGCGCCCGGATTGGTCGAGATCTCGAACTCGACGCGGTCCTTGCCCGCCGAAGACCAGCCCTCTTCGCCCAGCGCCGCCACCACCGTCTGGAACCGCGCCGCATCCAGCTTCAGCGGCGTCAGCTCGCCCGCTACCGCGACATCGAGTCGCTTGGCCGCCGCCAGCCGCCGCTTCGTCAGCGCATCCGCGGCCGTATCATACGCCTTGCGCGTCGACGCCACGCGCGCCTCGAGCACCGCAATCCCGCCTTCGCCCGCATCGAGCCGTTCCAGCCGCGCGCGCATCTCGTCCGCCAGCGCTGCCAAATCGTCCGGCTGCACGCGGTGCTTGCGCGCCATCGCGCGCAGCTCGAACAGCCGCGCCTCGTCATCCTCCAGCGCGCGCGGATCATAAGCGAGCTCGGCGCGCGCATCGCGCAACTGCTCCTCCGCCACCGACGCCTCGATCACAGCGCGGTCGACCGCCGCGAGCGCCTCGCCCAGCGCGACATGATCCTCCGCGATCCGCTCGAGCACGCGCGCGGCCTGGCGCAGCTTCGCGAGCCCGCCGTCCTTGCCCTCGAGAAAATCGTCGATCGCGGCGAGATCGTCGGCGATCTTCTCCGCGCGCTGCATCGAGCGCCGCGTATCCGCTAGCGTCTCTTCCTCGCCCGCCATGGGAGAAAGCGCGGTCAGCTCGGCAACGGTATGCTCCAGCCATTCGCGATCGCGCGCCGCCGTCTCGATATCCGCACGCGCCGCCGCCAGTTCAGCCTCGGCAGCACGAAATCCCGCATAGGCCTTCCCCGTAGCGCCCGGCTCGGTCCGCCCGAAAATGTCGAGCAACGCGCGATGCCCGCGCGCATTGAGCAACCCGCGCTCGTCATGCTGACCGTGGATCTCGACCAGATGCGGAGCCATCTCGCGCAGCAGCCCTGCCGAGGCGGGCTGATCGTTGACGAACCCGCGACTGCCGCCGTCCGCCTTGACGATCCGTCGCACGATCAGCGGCTCGCCGCGCTCAATCTCAAGCCCGTTCTCGTCGAACAGCAGCGCGAGCGGCGATTCGGGGGCAGGGGCGTCGAACGTTGCGGTGACGACCGCCTGC
This sequence comes from Sphingomonas sp. Leaf38, assembly GCF_001421825.1. NCBI lineage: Bacteria > Pseudomonadati > Pseudomonadota > Alphaproteobacteria > Sphingomonadales > Sphingomonadaceae > Sphingomonas > Sphingomonas sp. Leaf38. The sequence goes on from NZ_LMLD01000011.1 coordinate 545,368, forward strand.
GCGGCGCCATGCCGCACCAGCCCGCTATCGCCGCGCCCACCGAGCGCAAGCCCCAGCGCATCGAGCAAAATCGACTTGCCCGCGCCGGTCTCGCCGGTGAGGACGCCGAGCCCCTCGCCGAATCCCAGGTCCAGTGCCTCGATCAGCACCACGTCGCGAATAGAGAGTTCGGTCAGCATCGCGCGCGTCTTAGACGATTTGCGCGCGAAGGTGATCCCCTAATGTTCTCATGCGCGACCCGGCGTCAGTTGCCGGGGCCGGTCCGCGTCGCGCTGCCCGGGCCGACCGGCGCAGGGCTCGAAACGCTGCCCGCACCGGTTCCGCCGGTGTTCCCGTTCGCCTTGGGAAGCTCCAGCACGCCGGTACCCGGCGTACCCGCAGTTCCCGTCGGGACGACGGCTTCACCCGGTGCGAGCGGCGCAATCGGCTTGACCGGATGCTCCTGCATCAGCGTGTAGGCATGGTCGTACCAATCGCTGCCGGGATAATTGCGCCCGAGCACCGCCGCGGCCTTTTCGGCCTCGATCGGCACGCCGAGCTGCAGATACGTCTCCGTCAGCCGCATCAGCGCCTCGGGCGTGTGCGTGGTCTGCTGGAACTTGTCGATCACCGTGCGGAACCGGCCGTTCGCCGCGAGCCACTGGCCACGCGTCTCGTAGAAGCGGCCGATCTCCATCTCCTTGCCTGCGAGATGGTCGTTGACCAGATCGATCTTCAGCCGCGCATCCGACGCGTAGCGTGTGTTCGGATAGCGCCGCATCAGCTCGCCGAGCGAATCGAGCGCCTGGCGCGTGATCTTCTGGTCGCGCGTCACGTCGGTGATCTGCTCGTAATAGCCGAGCGCGATCAGGTAATAGGCATAGGGTGCATCGCGGTTGCCTGGATGGACCGCCAGGAAGCGCTGCGCCGAGCTGATCGACGCGGTGTAATCCTTGGCGAGGTAATAGCTGAAGGCCGACATGATCTGTGCGCGGCGCGCCCAGATCGAATAGGGATGCTGGCGCTCGACCTCGTCGAACAGCTGGGCTGCCTCCTTGTAGCGCGCCTGGTCGAGCCGCTGCTTGGCGGTCGAGTACAACGTGCCCACGTCGCGCGCGACATAGGGGAGGTCGCCCTTGGCGGCGCGGCCACCCGCACAACCGGCTATGGGGAGCGCAAGCGCGGCGATGAGCGTGACCGCGAGGGCACGAGACTGGGTGATACGCATCGGCGTGATCCTTAGCGTAAGCGGATAGCCGCGAACAATCCTTTTCGCCGGGTCGCTCTTGCCCCTTCCCGCCAACCGGATCGCACGGCAATAGTCGCGCGTTGGCGTCACGCCACTGCTATCGAGGATCATGTCATGCCGGCCACATTGTTGCACACCCACCGCGTCGAAAAGCCCTGGGGTCGCGACACGCTCTGGCCCGGTTTCGAGGATCCCGCCGCGGGCTCGCCGCCGATCGGCGAGGTCTGGTTCCAGGAGCCCGGCAACACCACGCCCGACCTGCTGATCAAATATCTGTTCACCAGCGAGAAGCTGTCGGTGCAGGTCCACCCCAATGACGAGCAGGCGCAGGCGCGCGGCCTGCCGCGCGGCAAGGACGAGTGCTGGACGATCCTCGCGGCCGAGCCGACATCGACGATCGCGGTCGGCACGAAGGCGCCGATGTCGAAGGACGAGCTGCGCGCCTCGGCGATCGACGGTACGATCGAGGGCAAGCTTGACTGGAAGCCGGTCCAGCCGGGCGACTTCATGTATTGCGCGTCGGACACGATCCACGCGATCGGCGGCGGGCTGACCGTGATCGAGGTTCAGCAGAATTCGGAGACGACCTACCGCCTGTACGATTACGGTAGCGACCGCGAGCTGCATCTGAAGGACGGCATCGAGGTCGCCGATCCAACGCCTTACGTCCCCGTCGCGCCACCGGTCGAAGTCGAGACGGGCCGGACGATCATGGTCGAAGGGCCGAAGTTCGTGCTCGAACGCTGGAAGGGCGGCGATCACGTCGTCAATCTTCCCGAAGGCACGACCGGTTGGGTGATCCCGATCACCGGCACGGGTCACGTCGCGGGCGTCGCGTTCAAGGCGGGTGAATGCGCGACGATGACCGGAAGCGAGACGGTTTCCACCAGTGCGGATGCGGACGTGCTGTTCGCGTATCCGTTGGCAAAGCGGCTCTGACCGGAAAAACCGGTCATCTTGATTTCTCCGCGAAGGCGGGTGCGCTGCTCTGCGGTCGCGGGGAACATTGGAAGCCGGGCAAGCGTCGCTGACACGACCGCTATCCCGAATCACAGCTACGCCCCGGCGAAGGCGACGCCGGATGGGCGGTATTTCAAGCAGGCGGCGGCGCTTCATCACTAACAAACACCGCCCAATCACCTTCGTAGTCAACAATCCGCCGGTGCAAAAAAATCTGCTCGAAGGATGAAATTGCGGCGGGAGTCTCGACCGGGATCGCAACGGCTCACTCACCCCGCATTAACCAGCATGCCCCTACACCCACGGCGACATGCTTCGCATCCTGACCCTTTCGACGCTGTTCCCCGATGCCACCCGCCCCAATTTCGGCATCTTCGTCGAGCGCCAGACGTCGGGCCTAGCGGCTCATCCCGACGTCGTCCTCCAGGCGGTGGCGCCGATCGGCCTTCCCCCCGCGCCGCTCGCGAAACTGGGCCGCTATGCCGGTCTCGCCTCTGTCGCGACGCGTGAATGCTGGAACGGCATCGACGTCCATCGCCCGCGTTTCACCGTCCATCCGTTCCTGCAGGGGCGTCGCCATGCCGCCGAGCTCGAACGCGCGCTGATCCCGCTCCTCGACGCGATCCGCGACGAGTTCGCATTCGACGTGATCGATGCCTCGTTCTTCTTTCCTGACGGCCCTGCCGCGGTCGCACTCGGCAAACGCTATGATGTGCCTGTCTCGATCAAGGCCCGCGGCGCCGATATCCATCATTGGGGCACGGTGCCCGCCACAGCAGCGCAAGTGCGAGCCGCAGGTCGTCACGCGGCCGGGCTGCTCGCGGTCAGCGGCGCTATGAAAGCCGACATGGTTGCGCTCGGGCTGTCCGCCGACCGCATCCGGATCCACCACACGGGTGTTGATCAGGCGCGGTTTCAACCCGTGGATCGTGCCGCGGCAAAGGCTTCACTCGGCGTGACGGGGCCGCTCGTCGTTTCGGTCGGCGCCCTGATACCACGCAAAGCGCATGATATCGTCATCGACGCGGTCGCAGCGCTTCCGGGCGTGACCCTGCTGGTCGCGGGGGAGGGCCCCGAGCGGGCAAGGCTCGAGGCACGGATCGCGCGGCTGGCGATAGGCGATCGTGTCCGCCTGCTCGGCGCGGTCCCGCACGCGGACCTGCCAAGGCTGATCGCCACCGCCGATGTCGGCGCGTTGGCGTCGCGGTCCGAAGGTCTCGCCAATGCCTGGGTCGAGTCACTCGCGTGCGGGACTCCGATCGTCATCACCGACGCGGGCGGCGCGCGCGACGTGGTGACGTCGCTCGACGCCGGCCGCGTCACGATCCGCGACGGATTGGCCTTTGCCGCGGCGATCGTCGCGCTGCTGGCCGATCCACCGACTCAGGCCGCGACGCGGGCCACCGCCGCGCGGTTTACGTGGGAGGCGAACACCGCTGCGCTCTATGACCATCTCGCAGCGCTGGTCGCGGGTCGCCGGTAACATCCTTCACCACTTTGGGTGGCACCTCGCACTGCGGGGCAGCTTCCCAGTCTGGTTACCGCTCGAGCGGATAAAGCGCCGCGACGATCCAGCGACCTTCGCCGCGCAAGACCGCCCATGCGCGAGCGGCGGCTCGACTATCCATCGCCTCGATCCCGAACCCGCGCGCCTCGACCGCGCGCTTGAACGCGAGCGGGGGTTGGCGCAGCGCGGCGCCGGTGCCGAGCAGCAGGAATTCGGGCGGCGGATCGAGCGCGAGCAGTGCGGCGACGTCCGCCTCGCCCAGCGTCTCGAACGCGGGCGGCTCCCAGCCATCCGCGCGCTCGGGGCTGATCGACAATGCGGTATAATAACCGTCGTCGACCTTGAACCCGGCCCGACCGATCGCCGAGATTATCGGCCCATCGGTCTTCTCGCGGTCCATCCTCACTTAACGTTCGACCTTCGGGCCCACCCGCTCGGCCCCGTCCTGCACGCCGCCTTTGCGCGGTGCAGGATCGGCACGCAGCCCCAGCGTGATCAGCAGCGACGACGACACGTAGATCGACGAATACGTCCCCACGACGATACCCAGGATCATCGCCGCGGTGAACCCGCGTAGCACATGCCCGCCGAGCACCAGCATCGCGACCAGCGCGAGCAGGATCGTCACCGACGTCATCACCGTACGCGGCAGCGTCTCGTTGACCGACAGGTCGATGATCTCGCGCATGTCCATCTTCCGATACCGGCGCATATTCTCGCGGATCCGGTCGTCGATCACGATCTTGTCGTTGATCGAATAGGAGATGATCGTCAGCACCGCCGCGACGATGTTGAGGTCGACCTCGAAATAATCCCGCATCAACGCAAAAAAGCCGAGCGTCATCAACAGATCGTGGACGATCGCAACGATCGTCGAGACGCCGAACTGCCATTCGAACCGCACCACTGCGAAAAGCGCAATGCCCAGAATCGAAAGGCCGACCGCGAGCAAGCCCTTGGTGATCAGTTCATCGGAGACCTTCCCCGAGATGGTGTCGTATTTCGAGAACGTCGAGCCTGGGAATTTCGCAACGATGTCGTCCGAAACCTTCTTCACCAGTCGGTTGGTTGCGCCTTCGTCACCGCTTTCCGGCAATGGCAGTCGGATCGACAGCGTCCTGGGATCGCTGAACGACTGGATCGAGGCCTCGCCGACGCCGAGCCGGTCGACCTCGGTTCGGACTGCTTCGATAGAGGGCGGCGTCGCGAAGTTCTGTTCGATCAGCACGCCGCCGACGAAATCGACGCCCATGTTCAAGCCGCGGAATGCGACAAGGCCGACCGCGAGAAGCGAGAGGATCAAAGTCAGCCCGAACGCCCATTTGCGGAGCGAAACGAACTTCAGGTTCGTGTTGTCGGGAACGAGTTTCAGCAGGCGCATGGTAATCTCCCGCCTCAAATATTGATCGTGGTGGGGCGGTTCTTCCGCAGCCACAGCGCGACCATCATCCGCGTGAACGTGACCGCGGTGAACACCGACGTGCAGATCCCGATCAGCAGCACGACCGCGAAGCCCTTCACCGGGCCCGAGCCGAGCAGCAGCATGATCACGCCGGTGATGGCATGCGTCACGTTCGCCTCGAAGATCGTCCGCGATGCTTCCTTGTAGCCGAGCTCGACCGACTGGACGACGCTGCGCCCGCGTCGCCGCTCCTCGCGGATCCGCTCGTTGATCAACACGTTGGCGTCCACCGCGGTCCCGATCGTCAGCACGAAGCCGGCGATACCGGGCAAGGTCAGCGTCGCGTTCAGCATCGCCATGACGGCAACGATGACCAGGATGTTGATGACCACCGCGAGGTTCGCATACAGGCCGAACCGTCCGTAGGTGACGAACATGAACACGATCACGAGCAGCGCGGCGACGATCGATGCCAACACGCCGGCGCGGATCGAATCCTTGCCGAGATCGGGGCTGACGGTGCTTTCGGCGATCGTCTTCAGATTGACCGGCAGCTTGCCCGACCGCAGCGAGATCGCCAGCGCGTTCGCCGACTCGACGGTGAAGTTGCCCGAGATCGACGCGCGACCGCCAAGGATCGGCTCGTTGATGTTCGGCGCGGAGATCACCGAATTGTCGAGGATGATCGCGAACGGCTTGTTGGTATTCTCGGTCGTGACCTTGGCGAAGCGACGACCGCCGACCGCGTCGAACGTGATCGCAACCTGCGGCGCGTTGGTCTGCGGCTCGAACTCCTGGCGCGCATCGGCGAGCTGATCGCCCGAGATGATAACCGAGCGCTTCACCGCGATGAACGGAATGCCCTGCGGATTGCCTGGATACGGCAGCACCTGGCTACCGATCGGCGCAATGCCCTTGGCGAGGTCGGCCGGGTTCGCGGTCTCATCGACCAGCTTGAACTCGAGCTTGGCGGTCTTGCCGATCAGCTCCTTCAACGCCTGCGGGTTTTTCAGGCCCGGTACCTGCACCACGATCCGCGTCGCGCCCTGGCGGATGATCGTCGGCTCCTTGGTGCCGAGCGCGTCGATACGACGACGGACGACTTCGGTCGCGTCCTTCATCGCCGTGTCGATCGCCTGTGTCAGGCCGGCCTGGGTCGGCCTGAGCACGAACCGGCTCGTGTCGACGACGTTGATGTCCCACTCGCGCTGGCCGCTCATGCCTGCGCCACCACCGGTGATCGCCAGCAGGCGTTCGCGCGCCGCATCGACCTGGCTTGGATCGCGCAGCAGGAAGGTCAGCTGGCCCCCACGCGTCGAAATTTCACCGATCTCGATCCGCGGCGTGCCGTTGCGCATGGTCCCCGCCACGCTGTCGCTCATCGCCTCGATCCGCGTCGCGGCGAGGTCGGCGGTATCCGCCTCGAGCAGCAGATAGCTGCCGCCGGCGAGATCGAGCCCAAGATTTATGTGCGGATGGGGAATGCTGCCCCATTTGCTCGTTGTGCTCTCGGGGAGGAAACTCGGGATCGCCAGCAGGCACAGCGCCGCGAGCAACCCGATGATCGACCCGACCTTCCAGCGCGGAAAATCCAGCATCAGTCGTTGGCCGGTTTCGTGTTTGGGCTGGTGATGTCGGTCAGCGTCGCCTTGACAACGCGCACGCGGACGTTCGGCGCGATCTCGACCTCGACGACATTATCCTCGACCTTGGTCACCTTGCCGAGGATGCCGCCCGACGTGACGACGCTGTCGTTCTTCTTCACCGCCGCGACCGACGCCTGCAGCGCCTTCATCCGCTTTTGCTGCGGGCGGATCATCAGGAAATAGAACACGACGAACACGAGGAAGAGCGGCGCGAGGCTCAGGAACGAGGCGATGCCGCCCCCCGCCGTCGTGGCGCCGTCTGCGGCCTGGGCATAAGCTGGTGAGATGAACATGAAGGTCCGTATCTGGCTGGGCCGTAGAAGGCGCAAGGTTGGGTCGGGCCGGACGTCGCGCGTCGCGCCCGCATTGGTCCGCCCGCTATCATCGCTTGGAACCGCGCGCAACAGATCGCCACAGGATGAGACGTGGGCGTCATGCGACCGAGCGCATCTTGCGGTACGGGTGTGTTCGCGCTTGCATCCTGCGCGGACCCCGCGTAGTGCGCCCCCCTCGGGTCGCCTTGCGGCCCGTTCGGTCGGAGCGTAGCGCAGCCTGGTAGCGCACCACACTGGGGGTGTGGGGGTCGCAGGTTCGAATCCTGTCGCTCCGACCATTTTCTCTTAGCGATGCGAGTGCGGAACGTTCCGCCCACCTCGTTCTCCCGCGAACGCGGGAGCCCAGGGTAACGAACGCTGCCGCCTGTAACCCTGGACCCCCGCCTGCGCGGGGGAACTCGCTTTGGTTTGGTGGGCGAGAGCTTACGCCGTCTCGCTCACCGTCGCTGCATGGCCCACCGCGATCGCGCTCAGGTTGACGATCCCGCGCGCGGTCACGCTCGGCACCAGCATCTGCAGCGGCTTGGCAAGCCCGAGCAGCATCGGCCCAAGCGGCGCGGATTCGGTCGACGCCGACAACAGCGACACTGCGATGTTCGCCGCATCGATGTTCGGCATCACCAGCAGGTTTGCAGACCCCGTCAACGGACTGTCGTTCACCAGCCGCCGCCGCAGCGCCTCGGACAGCGCGGCATCGCCGTGCATCTCGCCGTCGAACTCGAACCCCGGCGCCATCTCCTTGAGCAACGCATGCCCCGCGCGCATCTTCTGCGCCGACGGCGACCGCGACGCACCGAAGCTCGAATGCGACAGCAGCGCCGCCTTGGGCTCGATCGCGAACGCGCGTACCGCGTCCGCCGCGAGCATCGTCATCTCGGCGATCTGCTCGGCGGTCGGATCGACCGTCACGTGCGTATCGCAGAAGAACAGGCTGCCGGTGCGCAGGATCACCGCGGACATCGCATAGAGGCGCGACACGCCCGGCATCCGCGGGATCAGCGGCATGACGTAGGTCATCTGCGTCCACCAGTCGCCGATGCCACCACACAAGGCTGCATCGACGCGACCCTCGCGCAGCAGCATCGCCGCGGCGACGCTCGGCCGGGTCCTGAGCGCACGCTCCGCGCTGTCGGGTGGCGTACCGCGGCGGCCGACGAGCGCACCGTAGCTCGCGAGCAGGGGCTCGAACACCTCGCGGTCGGTCGCCGGATCGAGCACCTCGACATCGCTGCCGATCGTCATCCGCAGCCCGCTCGCCTCGATCCGCTGGCCGATCACGTCGCGGCGCCCGATCAGCACTGGCCGGCCAAGGCCTTCGTCGATCACCGTCTGCACGGCGCGCAGTGTCCGGTCGTCCTCGCCCTCGCCATAGGCGATCGAGCGCCCCGCCTGCTTGGCGCGCGCGAAGATCGGCCGCATCAGCTGGCCGGAGCGGTACACGAACACCTCGAGGTCGCGCAGATACGCATCGAAATCCTCGATCGGCCGGGTCGCGACGCCCGAGTCCATCGCCGCCTTCGCCACCGCTGGCGCGACGTGCAGGATCAGCCGCGGATCGAACGGCTTGGGAATGATGTAGGTCGGCCCGAACACCGGCGTCGCGCCGCCATAGGCGCTGACCACCACGTCCGACGCGGTCGCACGTGCGAGCGCGGCGATCGCGTCGACCGCGGCCACCTTCATCGCCTCGTTGATCTCGGTCGCGCCGACGTCGAGCGCGCCGCGGAAGATGAACGGGAAGCACAACACGTTGTTGACCTGGTTCGGGAAATCCGAACGGCCCGTCGCGATGATCGCATCGGGGCGGGTCGCGGCGACCAGCGCCGGCTGGATTTCCGGTTCCGGGTTCGCCAGCGCGAGGATCAGCGGATCGGGCGCCAGCAGATGCAGCCATTCCTGTTTCAGCACGCGCGGCGCTGACAGCCCGAGGAAGATGTCTGCTCCCTCCAGCACGTCCGGCAAGGTCCGCGCGTTGGTCTTGCGGGCATAGCGCGCCATGTTCGGCGGCATCACGTCGCCGCGATCGGCATGGACGACGCCCTTGATGTCGGTCAGCGTCACGTTCTCGGGGTTGAGACCCATCGACACCAGCAGGTCCACCGTCGCCAGCGCCGCCGCGCCTGCGCCCGACGTCACCAGCTTCATCTGGTCAAGCTGCTTGCCGCGCAGTTCGAGCACGTTGCGGACTGCGGCGGCACACACGATCGCGGTGCCGTGCTGATCGTCATGGAACACCGGGATGTTCATGACCTCGCGCAGCTTCGCCTCGATCTCGAAGCATTCTGGCGCCTTGATGTCCTCGAGGTTGATCCCGCCGAACGTCGGCTCGAGCACGCGGACTGCCTCGATGAACGCCTGCGGGTCGAGCTGGTCGATCTCGATGTCGAAACAGTCGATCCCGGCGAATTTCTTGAAGAGCACCGCCTTGCCCTCCATCACCGGCTTCGACGCGAGCGCGCCGATCGCGCCGAGCCCCAGCACCGCGGTGCCGTTGGTGATGACCGCGACGAGGTTGCCGCGCGCGGTATAGTCGCGCGCCTTGTCCGGATCCGCGGCGATTTCCTCGCATGCGGCGGCGACGCCCGGCGAATAGGCAAGCGCCAGATCGCGCTGCGTCGCCATCCGCTTGGTCGCCTCGACCGAGAGCTTGCCGGGTTTCGGATAACGGTGATAATCGAGCGCGGCTTTGCGGAAATCGTCTTCCATGGTCTTCCTAACCTGTCGGCCGCGGCGGCGACCGGGTGATCGAGAGCGCACGGGCACGGGCTCGCGGCGTCGAATGTTCGAGGCAGCGCATAGCCGCACGCGCACCGATCCGCCAACCCGCTAAGATGCCGGCGCGATCCGCGTATTACGTAGCGTCGCCGCATACATCGCGCGCGCGACCGACGTCAGACTTGCGAGTGATGGCCCTTCAGCTCGTCGCCGACGATGCGGACGACGTGCAGCACGTTGGTCGACCCGGGCGTCCGGAACGGTACGCCTGCCAGCACGATCACCCGGTCGCCCGCCTTCGCCATGCCGTGGCGCAGCGCCATCCGCTTCGACTTGGCAACCATGTCCTCGAACGATTCGACGTCGCGCGTATGGACCGCATGCGTGCCCCACAGCAGCCCGAGCCGCCGCGCGGTATCCTGGTTTGGCGTCAGCACAAGCAGCGGCACCGACGGACGCTCGCGCGCGATCCGGCGCGCGGTAGAGCCCGACGTGGTGAAGCAGATGATCGCCACCGCCGACACCGTCGCGGCGATGTTCTTCGCCGCTTCGGCCAGCGCGTCGGCGGTCGTCGGATCGGGCTTCATCACGGTGAAGTGCATGCGGTCGCCATGTTCCGGATCGGCCTCGACCGACACGCCGATCGCATCCATCATCGCCACCGATTCGACCGGCCACGCGCCCGCCGCGCTCTCGGCCGACAGCATGATCGCGTCCGCACCGTCATAGACGGCGGTCGCGACGTCGGACACTTCCGCGCGCGTCGGCGACGGCGACGTGATCATCGATTCGAGCATCTGCGTCGCGACCACCACCGGGCGGCCCATCCGGCGCGACACCTCGACGATGCGCTTCTGCAGCGGCGGCACCGCCTGCGGGGGCATCTCGACGCCGAGATCGCCGCGCGCGACCATCACGCCGTCGCACGCCTCGACGATTTCCTCGAGCCGCTCGATCGCGGCGGGCTTCTCGATCTTGGCGAGCAGGGCTGCCTTGCCGCCGATGAGCTTGCGCGCTTCCCAGAGATCCTCGGGGCGCTGGACGAACGAGAGCGCGATCCAGTCGACGCCCTGGTCGACCGCGAAGTCGAGATCGCTGCGATCCTTCTCGGTCAGCGCGGCCATCGGCAGCACGACGTCGGGGACGTTCAGCCCCTTGTTGTTCGACAACGCGCCGCCGACCTCGACGCGCGTCGTGATCTCGCGCGGGCTGTGCGAGACGACGCGCAGGACCAGCTTGCCGTCGTCGAGCAGCAGGCGCGCGCCCGGCTCGATCGCGGCGAAGATCTCGTCATGCGGCAGCTCGACGCGGGTCGCGTCGCCCGGCGTCGTGTCGCGGTCGAGCACGAAGGTCGAGCCGGTTTCGAGCACGGTGCGGCCGCCCTCGAACTTGCCGACGCGCAGCTTGGGCCCCTGGAGATCGGCGAGGATCGTCGAGGGGCGGCCATATTGCTTCTCCAGCGCGCGAATCGCCTGGATGACCGCGATCTTCGACTGCTGGTCGCCATGGCTCATGTTGATGCGGAACGCGTCGGCGCCGGTGCGGAACAGCGTCGCGATCATCTCCGGCGTACTACTGGCCGGGCCTAGCGTCGCGAGGATGCGGACCTTCCGCAAGCGGGGGGCGATAGCGATGGTCATGCGTGCGGTTTCCTCGGGGAAGCTCTTTGCCGCGACGGGCCTTAAACCCTATCTCCGCGGGATCAACCACGGAGCATATGAATGACCCCCGAAACCGACCCGCTCGACACTTTGGACGATGCCGTAGCGGCAAAGGCGTTCCGTCGCCTGATCCGTCACCTCCGCCACCGCGAGGACGCGCAGAATGTGGATCTGATGGGACTCGCCGGTTTCTGCCGCAATTGCCTGTCCGACTGGGTCGAAGAGGCGGGCGGACTCGACAAGGATGCGGCGCGCGAGACCGTGTATGGGATGCCCTATGCGCAGTGGAAGGCGCATCACCAGGGCGACGCGACCCCTGAGCAGCTCGAACGGATGAAGGAAAGCGTCACCAAGAACGCGCCGCAATCGGCTGGCGCCTGATTTGTGGCGATACGCCGCGGCGTCGCTTGAGCCGAACACGGTAAACGCCTAGACGCGGCGACGCACCCACAGCGGCCTGATTCACGACGTCCTGCGACGGCGATCATCGGCGTGGGGTATTTCGATTGGTTTGAGGCCGGCGCCTTTGGCGCCCGCGAGTGGGGAATTTTCGATGTCTGACGAACGGCAACACGGCATGGGCGGCGGCGCGGTCGCAGCGGACGAACTGCGCCTGCTGATCGAGCGCGCCGAGCGCCTCGAAGAAGAGAAAAAAGGTATCTCGGACGACATCAAGGACGTGATGGCCGAAGCCAAGGGCCGCGGTTACGACCCCAAGGCGATCCGCAAGATCCTGTCGATCCGCAAGAAGAAGAAGGAAGAGTATCAGGAAGAGGAAGCGATCCTCGAAGTGTACCTCCAGGCCCTGGGAATGATCTGAGGATCGGACTCTGCGCGGTGCCTCTCCCCCGATCTGTCGTCGGGTTGCGAGGAGGCGCCGCGTTAATCTCCCTGATGCACCGGTAGAGAATGCTTCTCCCGATCTTCGCGGCATTCGTCCTGGTTCTGGTCGTCAACATGATCACGATCGCCGCGTTCGCGATCGACAAGCGGCGATCGTCGGCCGACGCATGGCGCATCCCCGAATCCCGCTTGCTCTGGTTCGCAGCGCTCGGCGGCAGCCCGGGGGCGTTCTGGGCGCGTTATCGCTTCCGCCACAAGACGCGGAAGCAGCCGTTCGTCGGCCAGCTCCAATTCATCGCCATGGTCCAGGTGGGCGTGGTCACCGGGCTTGCGATCGCTTTTGCGCTATGACGTCGGCGTCATGCTCTCGGGATTGATGCCTCCGCGAAACCGCTGTATTGCTGTTATACGACATTGCATCGGGGGCGGGCATGAGACTAGTCATAGCGATCGCGGCGGCACTGCCGATGAGCGCGGCAGTCGTTGCCCAATCGGTCGACCAAGACGCGAAAGTGCTGGTGCAAAAGGCCGAGGCGTTCATCAGGGTTCGCAACCAGTTCGATCAGGCGGCGATGGCCGCAATGATGGCGCCCGACTATCAGGAGGTGTCCCCCGTCGGCGAGGTCGATTCTCGCGACCGGGTTATCGGGTTCTACGCCGCCGACAAGAAATCGCTCGCGCCGCCGATGACGATCACCGAGACCGTCGCGCGACCCGCCGGCACGATCGGCGTCGTGACGATGCGGATCGCCTATACGATGCCCGGCAAGGACGGCCAGACGCAGACGCATGCGCTGCGCGCCGGCTTCGTCGCGCGGCGGATCGACGGCGACTGGCAGTTCGTGTCGTTGCAGTTGACCCCGATCCGCGGATGACGCCCTAAGCCGCCTCCGCCGGCAGCGTCGTCCAGCCGAGCCCGGGAATCGTGATCGAGCGCTTGCCCGCCAGATCGGTGCGGCAGACGATCAGCTCGCGGCTTTCGATATAGCCGATCAGGCGCTTCACGCGGCCGATCGAGCTGGTGCCGTAGGTCGCCGCTATCCGTGCGTCGGAGGGGCAGGGTTCGCCTTCCCGCGCGGCGCGCGCCACCAGCAGGAACGCGCCGAGCATGTCGTCGGGTAGACCGCTGGCGACATCCAGCGCCGCCGTCCAAGCCTCATCGGTCATGTCGAAGATGCCCGCGCGTGCGCAACTCAATCGACGGACGAAGCCCGGCAGGTCGAGCGGCGGCTTGGCAAGGCCACCCATCCGGCAGCGCACCTGGAAATCCTGGAACAGCACCGAGGGTGGCCGCAGCGTCGATTCGGGATCCTCGACGATCGCGCGGAAGACGTCTGCGTAGACCGCCTCGACCTCGTCGTCGGTCTTCTCGGGCGGCGGCGGTGCGGCGGTGCGCGGTTCGGGCGGGCGGGCGATACCGTCGAGCAGCTCCTCCGCCGGCACGCGGCGTGGACGCGAATCGAACATCAGGCCCAGTTCGGGCGCGTCGACCACCGGCTCGGACAGCAGGTCCTGCAGGTCCATCGGCGCGGCGCTGGGGAGGGGGGTGAGCTTCGGACTCCCGCTGCGTGCGGAGGTCGCCACGTCGCCGATCTTCACGGTGATCGGCCGCCGCGACACCGCCGGCCCGAGCGCCATGAAGGTGCCGCGCTGGAGATCGCGAATCGCTTCGGCTTGGCGCCGCTCCATGCCCAGCAGATCGGCGGCGCGCGCCATGTCGATGTCGAGGAAGGTGCGCCCCATCAGGAAGTTCGACGCCTCCGCCGCGACGTTCTTCGCCAGTTTCGCCAGACGCTGAGTCGCGATCACGCCGGCAAGGCCGCGTTTACGCCCGCGGCACATCAGGTTGGTCATCGCCGCGAGTGAGGCGCGACGCACTTCCTCGGACACTTCGCCGCCCGTCACCGGCGCGAACATCTGCGCCTCGTCGACCACCACCAGCACCGGATACCAATGCTCGCGCGGCGCATCGAACAGCGCGGAGAGGAACGACGCGGCGCAGCGCATCTGCCCCTCGACCTCGAGCCCTTCGAGGCTGAGCACCGCGGACGTCCGGTGTTCGCGCAGCCGCGTGGCGATCCGCGAGATTTCGCGTTCGCTATAGTCGCCCGCCTCGATCACGACATGGCCGTGCGGCCCCGCGAGCGTGACGAAATCGCCCTCGGGATCGATCACGATCTGCTGGACATGCCCCGCCGATCGCTCGAGCAGCCGGCGCAGCAGATGCGATTTTCCCGATCCCGAATTGCCCTGCACCAACAGGCGCGTGGCGAGTAGTTCCTCCAGGTCGACGCCGACGGCAGTACCATTGCCGTCGGTGCCCATATTCACGCTAACCGTCATGCCGCGCGTTTGGCAGGTGCGGACGCATTGGGGCAAGGAGTCTTTCGCGTAGGTGCGTCGCAAGTGCGGTTTTGCGCACTGGCTTAATCCGCAATCCCGGTTACGCCAGTCGCCATGGCCACATCCTCTCCGCTCGACGATCTCTCGCAACGCCTGCTCGGCAAATCTCCCGGCGAGCTAGACGACGAGCAACGCCGCGTCCTCGCGGGGATCGAGGCGGGGACAACGGTCAGCCGCGATGCCGCTGACCTTGCCGACGAACGCGCGACGTTCGGCGAGCGGCTGTCGGACCGGGTGGCCGCGGTCGGTGGGTCGTGGGCGTTCATCATCGCCTTCACCGCGGTGCTCGTGGGCTGGATGATCCTCAATTCGGACATCCTCACGCATTTCGGGCGGGCGTTCGATCCCTATCCCTACATCTTCCTCAACCTACTGCTGTCGACGGTCGCGGCGATCCAGGCGCCGATCATCATGATGAGCCAGAACCGGCAGTCGGCGAAGGATCGTCTCGCCGCGAGCCTCGACTACGAGACCAATTTGCGCGCCGAACTCGACATCCTGCGCGTGCATCACAAGATCGATCATCTGGTGCTGGCGCGGCTCGAGGCGATCGAGGCCAAGATAGACGGTCTGGCGAAAAGCGCGCCCGAGGCCTAAGAGCGGCGCTTCAGTTCAAAGAGGCACCGATGGCAGGCCATTCCAAATACAAGAACATCATGTACCGCAAGGGCGCGCAGGACAAGAAGCGCTCGTCGGCGTTCAGCAAGCTTAGCCGAGAGATCACGGTCGCGGCCAAGATGGGGCTGCCCGACGTCGACATGAACCCGCGCCTGCGCGCGGCGGTGAACGCGGCGAAGGCCGCGTCGCTGCCCAAGGAGAACATCCAGCGCTCGATCGACAAGGCGAGCCGCGGCGATGCCGAGAATTACGAGGAAATCCGCTACGAGGGCTTCGGTCCGGGCGGCGTGTCGCTGATCATCGAGGCGCTGACCGATAACCGCAACCGCACCGCGACCAACGTGCGCGTCGCGGTCGGCAAGAACGGCGGCAACCTCGGCGCGGGCGGTTCGGTCAGCCACGCGTTCGACCGCGTCGGGCTGATCTCGTATCCGGCCAGCGCGGGCGATGCCGACACGGTGTTCGAAGCGGCGCTCGAAGCGGGTGCCGAGGACGTCACATCGAGCGAGGACGGCCATGAGGTCTGGACTGCGCAGGGTGACCTGCACGAAGTCGCCAAGGCGCTCGAAGCCAAGCTCGGGGAAGCCGAGGGGGCGAAGCTCGCCTGGCGCCCCCAGGTCATGGTCGCGGTCGGTGCCGACGATGCGGCGACGCTGTTCAAGCTCATCGACGCGCTCGACGACGACGACGACGTGCAGACCGTCTGGGGCAATTACGAAATCTCCGACGAGATCATGGAGTCGCTGGGTTGAACGGCTTGCGGTTGAGATGAAGAAGGTGGGTTCACGCGGAGACACGGAGACGCGGAGAGTTGTGCCGTGTGGATCCGTCCTCCGCGCCAGCAGCCTCATATCTGTCGGCCAGCCTAGCGGAGTGAAAGTCCCGCTGACGCGAGACGCTCGCCAAACGCGCACCACCTCCGCGTCTCCGCGTCTCCGCGCGAACCACCATTCTACTTACGCATGATTATTCTCGGACTAGACCCCGGCCTGGGCACCACTGGCTGGGGTGTCATCCGCGCCGATGGCAATCGCCTGAGCCACATCGCCAACGGCCAGATCAAGACCGATCCGTCGATGGCGCTCCCCCGCCGCCTCACCGCGCTTTACAACGCGCTGATCGACGTCATCCGCACCGAACGCCCCGACGGCGCCGCGGTCGAGGAGGTGCTCGGCAACACCAACGCGCAATCGACGCTGAAGCTCGGCCAGGCGCGCGGCGTCGTCTTGCTTGCCGCTGCCGGCGCGGGGCTGCATATCGGCGAATACCACCCCTCGACCGTCAAGAAGGGCGTCGTCGGCACCGGCGGCGCGGACAAGAAACAGATCCAGGCGATGATGGCGGTGCTATTGCCCGGCGCCAAACTCGCCGGCCCCGATGCCGCCGACGCGCTCGCGGTGGCGATCACCCATGCCCACCATGTGGCAAGTGCGGCGGCGCTGGCGCGTCGGAGTGGCACTTGACCGAATAGGCTCAACAACGTCAGTTCGTCTCAATTGCGGGGCAGCGTAGAGGTTGCAGGCTTCGGTCTGTTTTACACTGCAGTGCACCATTTTCCTTTGTCCGTCACTGAACAACAATTTGTAACGATCTTGTTTAGGCCACCAATAACGAAGGAAAATCGAGTATTTCTCGGTACCATCCGCATGATAGTACGCGGATCATCATGTTTTAATGGCAGGACGCTCATCGATGATCTTGATTGCGGTAACATGAGCGCGATATTAATTGCTTTGCTCGTCAGCTTATCGGTTCCGGTGATGTCACAGCCTGGTACCGGAAGCCAACGGCTTACCAGTTGCAAGCAGCCCGTTTCCGCTGGAAGCCCCAACGCGATCCGCATCGCGGCGCTCTGGACCGGTGTCGGTACGCCGATCGGCAGCGCTGCGAGCCGGGACGGGCGCGTATTCGCGGCCTATTATAATGCCGATCGCTGGATGGAGGTCGTGGCGGTCGCGGCGAACCGCGCGAGAGTCTGCACGATCCGGCTGCCGTCGCGCTTCGCCGGCTGGGACGCGCATAACGGTATAGCGATGGCGATCGCGCCCGATGCTACGCTCCACCTGGTCGGCAACATGCATGCGAGCGCGATGTTCTACGCGCAGGGCAGCGCCGCCGACCTGTCGAACCTGCAGCCTGCCCGAATGCTCGGGCGTGATGAGGATCGTGCGACCTACCCGACGTTTCTGCACGATTCGGCGGGCAACCTGCTGTTCCTGTACCGAACCGGATCGTCGGGCGACGGGAGCTGGCTGATGAACCGCTGGGGCGGCGGGCGCTGGCAGCGGATCGGCCCGCTGTTCGTCGATCATGACGACCACGGCCATGTCAGTGCCTATCCCAGCAGCTTCGCGGTCGGGCCCGATGGCACCTATCACGTCGCGGTCGTCTGGCGGCGGACGCCCGATGTCGCGACCAACTTTGCCGTCACCTATGCGAGCACGCGCGACTTCGTGACGTGGCGCGGCGCCGGTGGGCGGTCGATCAAGGGCCCGCTCGGCCCGGACCAGATGGCGATGGTCGAGCAGACCGGACCGAATGCGGGGCTGGTCAACAGCGCGTCGGTGATCGTCGCCCCCGATGGCGCGCCGGTGATCCTGTACCCGCGACACGCCCGTTCGAGGAATGATACGATCGTCGCGGCGCGGCCGACGCGTGGCGGTGCGTGGCAGGTCCGCGAGCTGGCGGTGGCGGATGGCTCGACGTCGGTCGCCGGGGGCGGCGCGCTTGCCGCGCTGCCGTCGTTCGCCGTCCTCGCGCAATCCGGGTGGACCGCGACGCTGCGCCTGTCTTTCCCGCCGCGCGCGCACCCGGTCGTGGCGTTGAACCTGAAGACGATGACTGCGGCGCCGGGGCAGGTGCCGCCCGCGGATGCGCCGGTGGCCGTCTATACGCCTGCCCAAGTGCAGGGCATGGCCAAGGTCTCGACGCGGCAGTCGCCGGTGCTGGAGAACGGAGTAGATGGCCCGCGGCGCGCGACGCTGCGGTGGTTTGCGCAGGTCGCCAATGGCGACACGCCGCGTGCGTGTACGGCGGCTGCGCCCAAAGCCTGCGCGCCGCCGCCGGCCCCTTTGATACTGGAATACTGACCGCGTTCCGCCGGGTGACGGCAACACGCCGTCCCGCCGCGCACGGATTGGCGAAAAATGTTCAAGTTTTCGATGTGAAGCGCGCGCGCGCGCGGCTAGGTCATACGGTGCCTGCCCGGTATCCTAGGCCTTTTTCGCTTGCGGGATCCGCGCCCCCTTTCAGCGACTTCGAAAGAGTACCGATGGTCGTTTCCCAGCCCGCGCGTCGTGTCGCGATCCTGCCGAACCTGTCGATCGGCCAGCTCGGCGCCGCCGGGTTGATCCCGACCGCCAGCGCCGCGACGCTCACCGAAGCGCTTGGCGGCAACGCGGGCAATGTCGCCTATGTCGATGGGCTCGTCGCATCGCTCGCCGGATCGCACATGATCACGTGGAGCACGCCGCCCGAACTGGTACGCGCCAACGCCGACATCATTGTCGTCGCCTGCGCCAATCAATTGGGCGATCATGTCGACCTGTCGGGCTGGGCGGATCGTCTGTCGGCATTCGGCCTGCCGGTGGTGCTGGTCGGGCTGGGTGCGCAGGCCCCGGAGATCGGCCACCACCTCGAATTGAAGGCCGGCACGCGCGCGGCGCTGGACGTCGTTGCGGCCGGGTCGGGCGGCGCGCCTGCGATGCTGGTCCGGGGCGCCTATACGGCGGATGTCCTCGCGCGGCACGGCTACGCGTCGACCGTCATCGGTTGCCCGTCGCTTTTCCTGTCGCCGATAAAGGATCTTGGCGGGCGGATTGCAGCGCGGGTCGCCGCCGGAATCGGATCGCGGCCGGCGATCGCGGCGGGGCATCATCACTACCGCGACATGGCGCCCGAGCACCGGTTGATCGCGGCCGTCGATCGCGACGACGGCTGTTATGTCGTGCAGCATCCCGAGACGATGATCGCGCTGGCCCGGTCCGATCCCGCCGATACCGAAGGCGCGCCGTTCGCGCTGTTGGTGGAGCGCCTGCTGCCCGATCTGACTCTGCCGCAGGTAAGCGACTGGGGCCGCAGGCGCGCCTTCGTCTTCACCGACAGTCAGAGCTGGATGAGCTTTCTGCGTCGCTATGACTATGCGATCGGCCCACGCTTCCACGGCGTCGCGCTCGCGATTCAGGCCGAGCGACCCGGCGTCGTTCTGTATGTTGACAGCCGCACGCAGGAGATGGCGCAGACAATGGCGATTCCGTCGCTGCCGTTCGAGGCGGTGCCGGCCAGCGATCTGCGGGACGTAATCGCGCGGGCCTGGACCGTCGAGGCCGGGATCCGCTTCGATACCCAGCGTGCGGCGCTTGCCACCGTCTTTCGCGCGGCGTTGCGCGATCATCGGATCGCCGTCGGCCCCCGGCTTTCGGCACTGTGTACAGGGCAGTGATCCTGGCATCGGGCACAGGGCAGCACGGTCTGGTGCAAGCCCCTCCGGCCGACGCCGGGCTGCTCGCGCCGTTCATCGCGCGATACAGGGATGCGCCATCGTCGGTGCAGTTCGTGCTGGAGCATGCCGACGGCAGCGATGTCGTAACGCACGCGATGCTCTGGGAAGGCGGCCAGCGCTACGCGCACCTCTATCGCCGCCGCGACGCCGCGCCGGGCAGCGTCGTGCTGATCGCGCTGCGATTGTCGCCCGACCTGCTCTATGCGTTCGTCGGTGCAATCCTGGCGGGGTGCGTCCCGGCGATGATGCCGTTGCCCTCGACGAAGCAGGATCCGCAGCGGTTCTGGGACAGCCACGACCGTCTGTTCCGTCACATCGGTGGCGGGATCATGGTCACCGATGCCGCGGACGCGCCGGGGTTCGGTGCGGCCATCGCGGCGGGTCTCCTGTCGATCGTCACGCCGGCGGACGCGGTGCCGAACCGCGGCGATCCGATCCTGTGGGCGTGGGATCCCGACGCGGTCTGCTGTCTGCAGCACAGTTCGGGAACGACGGGGCTGAAGAAAGGCGTCACGCTGACCGCCCGCGCCATCGCGGGTCAGATCTCCAGCTATGGCACGGCGATCGGGCTGCGCGCGGACGACGTGATCTGTTCGTGGCTGCCGCTCTACCACGACATGGGGTTCGTCGCGACGTTCCTGCTACCGTTGCTGACGGGGGTTCGTGCGGTAATCATCAGCCCGTTCGCCTGGCTATTGAATCCGCTGTCGCTGTTCGATCTGATCGCCGATCATCGCGGGACACTGGCCTGGCTACCCAATTTCGCGTTCAACCATCTCGCCAACTCTGCCGACCCGGCTCGCCGTGTCGACCTTTCGCAGATGCGGGCGTTCATCAACTGCTCCGAACCGTGCAAGCCATCGAGCTTCGACCGGTTCCTGGCGGCGTTCGAGTATTGGGGCGTATCCGTCGATCAGTTGCAGACCTGCTATGCGATGGCCGAAACGGTGTTCGCGGTGTCGCAGACGCGCCCTGGATCACCGGCCAGACGCTGCGAGGTCTCGGCGCGGGGATTGCGCGAGCACCGTCTGGCTTTCACCGGTGATGACTGCATCACACTGCAAGGCAACGGGCCACCGATCGATGGCATGGCGGTGCGGATCGACGGACCGGACGGCGTCGGCGAGATCCTGGTTCGCGGCGACTTCGTGTTCGACGGCTATTTCAAGCGCGATTCCGTCGCCAGCTTCAAGGATGGGTGGTACCGCACCGGAGATCTCGGCTTCCTGCACGAGGGCGACCTCTACATACTGGGCCGCCAGAAGGACCTGATCATCCTGCTCGGCAAGAACTTCTATGCGCACGAGATCGAGCAGGCGGTTGGCGAGGTCGACGGCGTGAAGGCGGGGCGGGTGGTCGCCCTGGGCCTTTTCAACGACGCGATCGGCAGCGAGGAGTGCCATATCGTCCTCGAACGCACGGGTATCGTTCCCGACCGATCGTTGCGGCTCGCGGTCAAGTCCAGGCTGCTCGACCTGCTCGGCCTGGTGCCGAAGAAGATCTCGATCGTGGATCAGGGCTGGCTGATAAAATCGACCTCGGGCAAGATGAGCCGCGCCGACAACAGCGAAAAATACCGTTTGGAACGACAGGAGCGCGCATGACCAGAGACGCAATAGGCGAGGGGATCTTTGCGATCGTCGCCCGGACGTTCGATGCCGACGCGGCGGACTTCGACGAGACGACCACGGCGGACGATGTCGATGGCTGGGACTCGCTGGCGCACGCCACGCTCCTGATCCGCATCGAAAAGCGGTTCAACGTCGATCTCGGACCCGCCGGGAGCGAGGCGCAGGACCTCGGCGCGTTGATCGATCTGGTGGATCGCCGTCTGGGCGACGGTCCGCAAGACGACGCACAGGACGGACCACGGTCATGAGCGATGCCGCCGATACCCGGGCGCGCTTGGCGGCCGAGGTGATCCAGGGCGCGGACGGTTATCTCTTCCACCGCGATCACGATGCGGTCGATCAGGTCACCGGCGCGCTGCCACTCGCGCCGCAAGACGTCGCTGCGTGGCGCGACAGCATCGAAACGCGTGCCGCCTGGTGCAAGGCGAACGGGATCGCCTTCCGGATGATGATCATCCCCGAAAAGCACGTGGTGTACGCGGACAAGCTGCCGCCCACTATCGTACCGGCCGCAGACCGCCCCGCGCTGCAGATCCTGGCCAGCCTCGATGCCGACACCCGCGCGCTCTGCTCCTATCCCGTCCAGCCGCTGATCGACGCGCGCAGCGCGCGCGAGACCTATCTCCAGACCGATACCCACTGGACATTCTATGCGGGCTTTCTCGCGTACCGGATGCTGGTCGACGATCTGGCACGGTCGGTGCCGCTCCCCGTCCGCATCGACGAGGCGGATTTGTCCTTTGCGGCGCGCACCCACGTCGGGGATCTCGGCGTGCGCCTCGAGCCCGAACGCGACGAACGTACCGAGACCGTCGGGCATCGGACCGCACGGCCGTTCCAGCGCGTCTTCGAAAACAAGAAATTCTCACGCGGTGCGCTGTCGATCTACGAATCGGATGATGCGAGCTTGCCGCGGTGCGTGCTGTTTCGCGATTCGTTCGCGAATTATATCATCCCGCATCTCATCCCGACATTTTCGCGGCTGGTGGTGATGAGTTCGGACAGCATGCACTATGACCTCGTGCGTGCCGAGCGGCCCGATGTCGTGATCTTCACGATCATCGAACGGTTTCTCGGGATGCTCGACGGCACCGGGCAGCGTCATCTTCCTGAGGACCTCACGGGCCCCGATTTCGCTGCTCTAACGGGATCGAGCCCCACCGAACTGGCGGCCTACACCAGCCGCGCCTGACCTCGATGTTTAGCCGATGACGGCGCGGAGGATGACGCGGCGCTTCCTATGTTCTACCGGTCTCGGCAATGATCGCACATCTCAAAGGCAGGCTGGACTCCACAGGCATCGACCATGCAGTGATCGATGTCGGCGGCGTCGGATATCTGGTCGGCGCGTCGGCGCGCACGCTATCGGCGCTTGGGCCGGTCGGCGAGGCGTGTACGGTATTTACCGAGCTGCTCGTCGGCGAGGATTTCCAGCGGCTTGTCGGGTTCTCCAGCGCCGACGAACGCGACTGGTTTCGGTTGCTGACGGGCGTGCAGGGGGTCGGCGCGCGGGTTGCATTGGCGATATTGTCGGCCTTGGAGCCGGTCGACCTGAGCCGTGCGATCGCCAGCGGCGACAAGGCGATGGTCGCGCGGGCGAATGGCGTCGGTCCGAAGCTCGCCCAGCGCATCGTCATGGAACTGAAGGACAAGGTCGGCGGCATCGCGCTCGGGCTCGGGCCGGCGGTCGTCAATGCGGCGCCCGGGGCATCGGCGGATGCGGTGTCGGCATTACTCAACCTCGGGTTTCGGCCGAACGAGGCGAGTGTGGCCGTGGCGGCCGCGGACGAGGAGTTGGGAACCGGGGCCTCGCTCGATGCGCTCGTGCGACTGGCGCTACGCAAGGCGTCCAAGTCTTAGCGACGGCGCGTCTCTTCCCCTTGGCGGGCGCACTTGCGATCCGCGTAGGCTCAAAGCGGCGTGATCAACGGTGTGCCGGCAAAATGCGCGTCGAGATTGGCTACCACGAGCGCCGCCATCGCTGCCCGGCCATCGACGGTCGCGCTGCCTTGATGCGGCGACAGGACGACCTGGCCCATCGTCTTGAGCGCATCGGGCACGGCGGGTTCGTCGGCGAATACATCGAGTCCAGCCCCGGCGATCGTTCCATCCTCGAGCGCCGCGATCAGCGCCGCTTCGTCGATCAGGCTGCCGCGAGCAATGTTGACCAGGATCCCGTCGCGACCAAGCGCCGCGAGAACGGTTGCATCCACGATGTGCGACGTCGCATTGCCACCGGGGGCTGCGATAACCAGTACGTCGCACGCCGCCGCAAGCTCGGCGATATCGGCATGGAAGACGCCTGCGAAATTCGGTTTGGCGGAGCGCGCGGTATAATGGAGTTCGCTGGCGAACGGTGCGGCGCGCGTTGCGATCGCGTTGCCGATCCGGCCTAGTCCGAAGACGCCGATCCGCCGTCCGCTCGCCCGGCGTGCCGGATCGACCTGCCAACCGCCGCCCCGCACTGCACAGTCGTTCGCGACGATCCGCCTTTGCACCGCCAGCATCAGCCCGATCGCGAGGTCCGCGACGTCGTCGGTCAGCACGTCGGGCGTCGTCGTCACCGCGATGCTGCGTGCTCTGGTCGCGGCAAGGTCTATCCCGTCATACCCAACGCCGTGGATCGCCACGATCTCCAGTGCGGGAAGGCGATCGAGCAGCGCGGCATCGACCACGCTGCTGCCGCCGCCGACGATCGCCCGCGTCGTTGCCGGCGGGGTCTGACGGTGCAACGTGAAGCGCTCGGCCAGCGTCGCCGCCAGCGCCGGCGAAGCGCCCGCCAAGAGATACAGGTCGGGATGACTGGTTTCGTTGGTCATGACCATCTCATAGCCACCTTGCCCCCTTCACCGCGAGCGCGCTATCGCGAGCGGGTGACCGATACAGACCGCATCCTGACTCCCGCCAAGCGTCCCGAAGACGTCGATGCGGCGCTTCGTCCGAAGAACCTTGATGAATTTGTCGGGCAGAAGGCGGCGCGGGAAAATCTGCGCATCTTCATCCAGGCGGCCAAATCGCGCGGCGATGCGCTGGATCATGTGCTGTTCTTTGGGCCGCCGGGGCTCGGCAAGACGACGCTCGCGCAGATCGTCGCGCGCGAGATGGGGGTGGGGTTCCGCGCCACCTCGGGGCCGGTGATCGCCAAGTCGGGCGATCTTGCCGCGCTGCTGACCAATCTCGAGGATGGCGACGTGCTGTTCATCGACGAGATCCACCGGTTGCAGCCCGCGGTCGAGGAGGTGCTCTACCCGGCGATGGAGGATCGCGCGCTCGACCTGATGATCGGCGAGGGGCCCAGCGCGCGCTCGGTACGGATCGACCTGCCGCGGTTCACGCTGATCGGCGCGACGACGCGGCAGGGGTTGCTGACGACGCCGCTCCGCGATCGCTTCGGCATCCCGGTGCGGTTGCAATTCTATACCGTCGAGGAGCTGGAGCGCGTGGTCTCGCGCGCAGCCGGGCTGCTTGGGCTCGGCATCGCCAAGGACGGTGCGATGGAGATCGCGCGTCGCTCGCGCGGGACGCCGCGGATCGCCGGGCGGTTGCTGCGGCGCGTGCGCGATTTCGCCAATGTCGCGGGGCACGAGACGGTCGATGCGCGCGCGGCTGATGCGGCGCTCAACCGGCTCGAGGTCGATTCGCTCGGGCTCGATGCGATGGATCGGCGCTATCTGATGATGATCGCGGACATTTATCGCGGCGGGCCGGTCGGCGTCGAGACGCTGGCGGCAGGCCTGAGCGAACCGCGCGACACAATCGAGGAGGTGATCGAGCCGTATCTGATCCAGTTAGGCTTGATCGCGCGCACTGCTCGTGGCCGATTCCTGAATGCGGGCGGTTGGAAGCATCTCGGCCTGAACCCGCCGGCCGGAAGCCAGGACGGCTTGTTCGACGCGTAGACAGCGCTGCCCCACCCCAATGTGTCCCTGCGAAGGCGGGTTCAGACTGGGCTCCCGCGTTCGCGGGAGAGCAAGGGGGCAGGGGGAGCGGTTCAGGATACCGATCTGTCCTGCACCACGCCTCGTTGTAAGAAAACGCATCATCGGATCGTTTGCGCTTGTGCCCGGCATCGCTTTTGTTGCGTGGCACCCAAGCCGTTCATCTGTTAGCCAGCGGTCATGCCCCTTTCGGCCGCCGCCTCCGCCCGCGAAATCCTCACCAGCCTTCACGATGTGATGGCCGCGCGCACGTCTGCGCAAGCCAAGCTCAATTCGGTCGTCGGCATCATCGCCACCGCGATCCACAGCGAAGTCTGTTCGATCTACCTGTTGCGTGAAGGCGTGCTCGAACTGTTCGCCACCCGCGGCCTCGATCAAGCGGCGGTCCACGTCACCAAGCTTGCGCTAGGCGAGGGGCTCGTCGGCACGATCGCCGAGGACGTCGAGGTGCTCAACCTCGACGAAGCCGCGAGCCATCCGGACTTCGCCTACAAGCCCGAGACCGGCGAGGACCGGTTCCACAGCTTTGCCGGCGTGCCGATCATCCGCCGCGAGCGGTCGGTCGGTGTGCTCGCCGTCCAGCACACCGATCGCCGCAAATATGCCGATGTCGAGATCGAGGCTTTGCAGACGGTCGCGATGGTGCTCTCCGAGCTGATTGCCAATGCGGGGCTCATCGACACCACCGGCGGCGGCGCGGATCGGCCGCAGTCGACCGCGGCGATGCGCATCCCCGGCCAGAAGCTGGTCGATGGCATGGGCGCGGGGTTCGCGGTGTATCACCAGCCGCGCATCCACATCGAACACACCGTCGCCGAGGATACCGACGCCGAGCGGCACCGAGTCTATGCGGCGTTCGACAAGATGCGCGAAGGCATCGACCGGATGACTCGCGAGGCGGAGTTCGGCGTCGGCGGCGAGCATGTCGAGGTGCTCCAGACCTACAAGATGTTCGCCTATGACGAGGGCTGGGCACGGCGGATCAACGAGGCGATCGATTCGGGTCTGACCGCCGAGGCGGCGATCGAGCGCGTCCAGCAGCGCACCCGCCAGCGTATGCGCCAGATCGACGATCCGCTGCTCGCCGACCGGATGCACGATCTGGAGGACCTGTCGAACCGGCTGCTCCGCATCGTCTCGGGCCAGATGGGCACCGCGGCGCAGATGGGGTTGCGTCAGGACACGATCCTGATCGCACGCAATCTCGGCCCCGCCGAGCTGCTCGAATATGACAAGAGGCGGCTGAAGGGCGTGATCCTCGAAGAGGGATCGCTGACCGCGCATGTCACGATCGTCGCGCGCGCGATGGGTGTGCCGGTACTCGGCCGCGTCCGCGACATTCGCCGGTTGGTGGCGGAGGGCGACATGCTGCTGCTCGACAGCGCCGAGAGCAATGTGTTCGCACGGCCCTCGGCGGCGATGGAGGAGGCGTTCGACGCGCGGCTGGCGATGCGGCAGAAGCGCAAGGCGGCGTTCGCGGCGCTGCGCGACGTGCCGCCGGTGACCAAGGACGGCCACCGCCTGACCGTGATGGTCAATGCCGGGCTCCGCGACGACGTCGCCGCACTCGACGTGACCGGCGCGGACGGGATCGGGCTGTTCCGCACCGAATTCCAGTTTCTCGTCTCGTCGACGCTGCCGCAGCGCGAGCGTCAGCACCGGCTGTACCGCGAAGTGCTCGACGCGGCGGGCGAGCGCCCGGTGATCTTCCGCACTGTCGATATCGGTGGCGACAAGGCGCTGCCCTATCTCAACAAGGAAGACGTCGACGAGGAGAACCCGGCGATGGGCTGGCGCGCGCTGCGCCTGGGCCTCGAACGCGACGGGTTGATGAAGGTGCAGGCACGCGCGCTGCTCGAAGCCGCCGCCGGCCGGACGCTCAACGTGATGTTCCCGATGGTCAGCGAGCCGTGGGAGTTCGACGAGGCGCGCGCGCTGTTCGAGGCGCAGCGTCACTGGCTCGAGGGACGCGGGCGCAAGCTGCCGCTCGCGATCCGCTATGGTGCGATGCTCGAAGTGCCCGCGCTCGCCGAGATGCTCGACGTGTTGCTGCCGCGGATCGAGTTCCTGTCGATCGGCACCAACGATCTGACCCAGTTCCTGTTCGCCGCCGATCGCGCCAACCCGAAGCTCGCCGAACGCTACGACTGGCTCAGCCCGTCGATCCTGCGGTTCATCGCGCGGCTAGTGCCGCCGACGCGCGCGGCGGGGGTCGATCTGGCGGTGTGCGGCGAGATGGGCGGGCGGCCGCTCGAGGCTATGGCGCTGATCGGTCTCGGGATCGAGCGGCTGTCGATCACCCCCGCGGCGGTCGGCCCGATCAAGGCGATGACGCGATCACTCGATCGCGCTGCGCTCACGACTTATATGACAGCGTTGCTGGCGGATCCGCCGCGTGACATGCGCGATGCGCTGACCGCCTGGGCGACCGAAAACGGCGTCGAAATCGTCTGAGCGCCCGAAAGCTGCGCTTCTTGTCCGCCTGCGCGTTGACACGGCTTGGGCCCTCTGAAAGACGGGGGCATAACACGTAGTCCGGCTTCGGAGACAAGAATGGACGAGGTCGATACCGGCCAGAACGCTGCGCCCGCTGTACCAGAGCGTGCTGGCGACATTCTTCGGAACAGCCGCGAATCGCAGGGGTTGAGTGTCGCGGATATCGCCGCGCGGACGCGCGTGCCGCTACGGCATCTCGAGGCGATCGAGGCATCCGACTATAGCGCGCTGCCGTCGTCCACCTATGCGGTCGGCTTTACGCGCGCCTACGCGCGTGCGGTCGGCGTCGACGAGGTCCGGATCGCGCAGATGGTCCGCGACGACGTCGCCAAGCTTGGCCGTCGCACGCCCGAATACGAACCCTATGAGATGACCGACCCGTCGCGCGTGCCCTCGCGCGGGGTGGCGATCGTCGCCTTGGGCCTCGCGATCGCGGTGCTGGTGCTGGTCGGGCTGTGGTACGGCACCGACATGTTCCGGGGATCGACCACGTCGTCGACCGCGGCACCCGTCGCCGAGACCGCACCGAACCCGGCCGCGCAGACCGCGCAACCCGTCCCCGCGCCGGCGACCCCGGCCAACGGGCAGGTCACGCTGACCGCCTCGGACGAGGTGTGGATGCGCGTGTACGATGCGGACAACAAGACGCTGTATCTCGGCACGATGAAGCCGGGCGACAAGTTCGACGTGCCCAGGGATGCGAAGGACCCGATGATCAACATCGGCCGAGCGGACAAGCTGGCGGTGACGCTCAACGGTGCGGCCGCCCCCGCGCTCGGCACCGGCGAGCGTGCGATCAAGGACGTCCGCATCGGTGCGCCGGCGATCGCCGCGCGGATCGCAGGCACGTCCGAGCCGCAGCCTGCGCCGGCGGCTGCGACCACGGCATCTGCTCCTCGCGAGCGGTCGCGTCCCAGCCGTCCGCGGACGCAGCGCCGTCCGCTGAGCGAGACGCAGCGCGCCAATCTGGATGCAGCCGCTAACCCCCAGCCTGCCGCTACGGCAACGCCCGATCAGTAAGTCTCGGTCGGGGATGGAGATGGGCCATTGCCGGGGTCTTAAGGCTGGCGACAGGATGGGTAGTGCAGCTATACCCGGACGATTAACCAATCCACCGGGGGGTGTGGCTCATGCGTAAGTCAATTCTGATCGGCGTCTGCCTCGCGGCTCTCTCGCCCGCTGCCGTTCAGGCACAAAATGTCGAGGGCCGCGTCGGCAAGCTCGAAAGCGAAATGCGCGCGGTCCAGCGGAAAGTCTTTCCGGGCGGCGCGGGGCAGATGCTCCAGCCCGAAGTCCGCGCGCCGCAAAGCGAGCAGGGCCCGGGGCCGGGCTCGCCCGCGACGAGCGCGCTGGCCGATGTGAACCAGCGTGTCACCTCGCTCGAACAGCAGATGACCTCGCTGACCGAGCAGATCGAGCAGAACCAGAACCGCACGCGCCAGTTGCAGGACGCGTTCGACAATTATCGTCGCTCGAACGATGCGCGCGTGAAGATGCTCGAGGCCGGCCCCGCGCCGATCGCGGCGGGCGGCCCGATCGACTCCGACGACACGTCGAGCGGCCCCGCGCGCCCGTCGACGCGTCCGGAAACCGCGAGCCGTCCCGGCGCCGCACCCGCCCCGACCAAGGTCTCGGTCGAGAAGCCCTCGACCGGCGACCCGGCGGAGGACGAGTATATGTATGGCTACCGGCTATGGGCGGCCAAGCAATACCCGCAGGCGGAGGCGCAGCTGAAGAAGGTCGTCGCCGAATATCCCAAGAGCAAGCGCGCGAGCTATGCGCAGAATCTGCTCGGTCGCGCCTATCTGGACGAGGGCAAGCCGAGCCTCGCATCGATGGCGTTCTATGACAATTACAAGAAGATGCCCGATGGCGAGCGCGCACCCGACAGCCTGTTGTACCTGGGGCAGGCGCTGACCAAGCTTAACAAGCCCGCCGATGCCTGCAAGGTGTATGACGAGCTGAACGACGTCTATGGTGCGAAGATGGCGGCGGCGATGAAGGGGCAGGTTGCCGCCGGACGCGCCGCGGCGAAGTGCAAGTAAGCCAGCTCCCGATGGTCATGCGTAATTGCCTGTTCGTGACGTCGGGTCGCGCACCAGCACCACCCCGGCGGAGGCCGGGGCCCAATTGGGAAAGCCGGCATAACGGTGTGCTGCGCTCAGTCATCACCGTCCCCCAATTGGGCCCCGGCCTGCGCCGGGGGGGTAAATTCTCCCCGGACAGGGCGGTCTCGGCATGACCGAGGAAGGCCGCCGTTTCGCCGCCGACTATGCGCGGCTGGCAGGCGATATCGTCAACCCGGTGCTCGCCGTATCGGGTGGCCCCGACAGTATGGCGATGCTCACGCTCGCGCATGAGGCGCTTGGCCCCGGCTTCACGGTAGCCAGCATCGACCACCGCCTCCGCCCTGAAGCGATCGAGGAATCGGCGATGGTTGCTGCGCACTGCGCCACGCTCGGCATCGCGCACGCGACGCTCGCGCCGAGCGAGCCGATCACCGGCGCCAGCATCCAGGCGCAAGCGCGCACCACGCGCTATGCGCTCCTCACTGATCATGCCCGCACGATCGGGGCGGGGGGGCTCGTCACGGGCCACCACGCCGACGACCAGGCCGAGACCTTCCTGATGCGCGCCGCGCGCGGGTCCGGGCTCGCAGGATTGGCGGGCGTTCGCGCGCGCACCGAAGTTCACGGCGTTACGGTCATTCGCCCGCTTCTCGACTGGCGCCGCGCCGAACTCCGCGCGATCGTCCGCCGTGGCGAAGTGCCGTTCTTCGACGACCCTTCGAACCATGACGATCGCCACGACCGTACGCGCTTCCGCCGGTTGCTGGGCGACAACGAGTGGCTCGGCACGCCCAACCTCGCGCGCGCCGCAGCCGCGCTGGCCGAGACTGATACCGACGTCCGCGCGATGGTAGACTGGATCTGGGCGGACCGCGCAAAGGTCGGCGGCGGCGAGGTAAAGCTCGTGGTCGCCAGGCTGCCACGCGAGATCCTGCGCCGGCTCGCGCGCCGGGCGATCGGCGCGGTGCGCGCCGAAGCGGGTATCGTCGCGCCCGAATGGACCGAGGCTGCGAATGTCGAAAAGCTGCTCGACTCGCTGATGGCGGGGAAGCGCACCACGCAGGCGGGGATCATCGCCAGCGTGCGCGGCGACGTGTGGCGGTTCCGCGAGGCGCCGCCGCGTCGGGCGGGTGCCTGAACCGCATCGCGGTTCGTTTACACTGATCACCACAAGTCGCGTCTTGTTCCATTGCCATTAACCTGCGCGCGCTTATCTTGTGCGCTGAAAGGTATCGTGCACCCATGAGCGACAACGACAACCGCGGTCAGAAGCCCCAGGGCCCCGGAAACGGCGGCCCCGAGAATGGCGGCGGCAATCCTTGGATGAAAAGCCTGCTGATCTGGGTCGGCATCCTGCTCGCTCTGGCGCTGTTCGTGACCATGTTCGACGGTCGCACGGCAGCGTCGGGTGGCAACACGATTGCCTATTCGGCGTTCCTCGACAAGGTCGACGAGGGTACCGTCAAGGACGTCAACATCTCCCGCGATATCATCTCGGGGACGCTGTCGTCAGGTGAGAAGTTCAAATCCTACCCGATCCAGGATTCGACGCTCGTGCCGAAGCTGCGCGAGAAGGGTGTCGCGATCAGCGCAAAGCCCGAGGAGGGGCCGTCGATGCTGGCGCTGCTCCTTTATCAGTCGCTGCCGTTCCTGCTGTTCCTTGGAATCGCATTCTTCGTGCTGAAGCAGATGCAGAAGAATTCGGGATCGGGCGCGATGGGCTTTGGCAAAAGCCGCGCGAAGATGCTGACGCAGAAGGAAGGCAAAGTCACTTTTGCCGACGTCGCGGGCATCGACGAAGCGCGTGAGGAACTCGAGGAAATCGTCGAGTTCCTGAAGGACCCGACCAAGTTCGCGCGCCTCGGCGGCAAGATCCCCAAGGGCGCGTTGCTGGTCGGTTCGCCCGGTACCGGCAAGACGCTGCTCGCCCGCGCGATCGCAGGCGAGGCGGGCGTACCGTTCTTCACGATCTCGGGTTCCGACTTCGTCGAGATGTTTGTCGGCGTCGGTGCAAGCCGCGTGCGCGACATGTTCGAGCAGGCCAAGAAGTCGGCACCGTGCATCGTCTTCATCGACGAAATCGATGCGGTCGGTCGCCACCGTGGTGCGGGCCTCGGCAACGGCAATGACGAGCGCGAGCAGACGCTGAACCAACTGCTGGTCGAGATGGACGGCTTCGAGGCGAACGAGGGCATCATCATCATCGCCGCGACCAACCGTCCCGACGTGCTCGACCCCGCGTTGTTGCGTCCTGGTCGCTTCGATCGCCAGGTCGTGGTGCCTCGCCCTGATATCGAGGGCCGGATCAAGATCCTCGAAGTCCACATGAAGAAGGTGCCGCTCGCTCCCGACGTCGATGCGCGCGTCATCGCGCGCGGCACGCCGGGCTTCTCGGGCGCCGATCTCGCCAACCTCGTCAACGAGGCGGCGCTGCATGCCGCTCGCAAGGGCAAGCGTCTGGTGGCGATGGCCGAGTTCGAGGAGGCCAAGGACAAGGTGATGATGGGCGCCGAGCGTCGCAGCATGGTTATGACCGACGACGAGAAGCGGATGACCGCGTATCACGAGGCCGGCCATGCGGTCGTCGCGATGCACGAGGCCGCGTCGGATCCGATCCACAAGGCGACGATCATCCCGCGCGGTCGTGCGCTGGGCATGGTCATGCGTCTTCCCGAGCGGGACAGCTACAGCTATCATCGCGACAAGATGTACGCGAATCTCGCAGTGTCGATGGGTGGCCGTGTCGCCGAGGAAGTCATCTTCGGCTACGACAAGGTGTCGTCGGGCGCGAGCGGAGACATCCAGTACGCCACCGGTCTGGCGCGCGACATGGTCACGCGCTGGGGCATGTCGGACAAGGTCGGCCCGCTCGAATATGGCGAGCCGGAGGGCGAATCGTTCCTCGGCTATTCGTCGAGCCGTCCGTCGCGCATGTCGAACCAGACCGCGCAGCTGATCGACGACGAGATCAAGCGGATCGTCGAAGGTGGTCTTGACCGTGCCAAGCAGGTGCTGAGCGATCATGTCGACCAGCTCCACACGGTCGCGGGGGCGCTGCTCGAATACGAGACGCTGACCGGCGACGAGATTAAGCAGCTGATTGCTGGCGAGGATCTGGATCGTCCGGATCCGGGTGCTAAGACGTCGAACGTCCCGCGTGCGGGCACGTCGATCCCGAAGACGCGGCGTCCCAATGGACCGTTCGGCACGCCGACCCCGCTGGGGGCCTGATCCGGTTCACCGATTAGTCAGCTAAACTGCTCTATGGGCGGTCTTTTCTCGGAAAGGCCGCCCATGTCGTATTTGCATTCGAAGGCTGTAGTCGCTGCAGTGCTGATCGCCGGCGTCGCGTTGCCCGCGAATGCAGCAATGACCGTCGGCACTTTCCTGTCGCGCGCCAACGCGCTGCGCGACCAGGGTCCGATGGCGTTCATGTCGCCCGAGCTTCCAGCTTTGAAGGCGGAGGCGAAGGCCGCGACAAATCAGTTGAAGGCCGACCGCGCCGCGCGTGCCGCGGCGGGCAAGCCGCCGATCGCCTGCGTTCCGGAAGGCGAGACGGTCGGCATCATGGACATGCTCGATGGCCTGAACGAACTGCCGGCCAGCTATCAGAAGCGCCCGCTCAAGGACGGCTATGCGCGCGTCCTGGCGAACCTTTACCCGTGCGGGCGTGGCTGATCGGGTCGCGCCGACCTAATCGGTCAGGCCGTGCAGGAGCCGCAGGACAATAAACGCCAGCAGGACTGTGAACGCGAACGCCAGCAGCGCCACCGTGCGCCACGCCGCGGCGCGCTTCCGCAGCTCATACGCGCCGCGCAATTGCGCGAACATGTGGACCGGCGGGATCACAAGGGCGCCCAGCCGCAGCATTGGACCGGGTACCCCGACGACATGGCCGACGATTAGCACGATCGTCAGCAGCATCCCCTGTAAGATCGGCAGCGTAACGAGTTCGTGGCGTTGGCGCGAGGGGCTTCGCATGCTAGCGCGCGGCCATGGACGCTGCAGCAAATCCGACCGACGTGATCGCTATAATGGGCCGCCGCGCGCGCGCCGCCGCGCTGGTGCTGGCGTCGCTGCCGACCGCGCGGAAAGCCGCTGCGCTGGTGTTGGCGGCGGAGTCGGTTCGTGCCGCGTCGGCGGAAATTCTGGCGGCGAACGCAGTAGACATGGCGCGCGCAACCGAGTCCGGCTTGTCCGGCGCGTTGCTTGATCGTCTGCGGTTGGACGCGGGGCGGATCGCGGCGATGGCGGACGGCGTGGCGGCCGTCGCGGCGCTCGCCGACCCGGTCGGGCAGGTCATCGACTCGCGCGAACGACCTAACGGCCTCAAGCTTTCGCGCGTGCGCGTACCGATCGGCGTGATCGGCATTATCTACGAAAGCCGCCCCAACGTCACTGCGGACGCAGCTGCATTGTGCGTGATGGCCGGCAACGCCGCGATCCTGCGCGGCGGGTCCGAGGCGGTGGCGAGCAATCGCGCGATCCATGCGGCGCTGATGGCGGGACTGGCGGCGGGCGGGGTGCCTGCCGGTGCAATGCAGCTCGTGCCGACCACCGATCGGGCCGCGGTCGGCGCAATGCTGACGGCGGACGGGGTGATCGACCTGATCATCCCCCGCGGCGGCAAGAGCCTCGTCGCGCGCGTCCAGGCCGAGGCACGCGTGCCGGTGCTCGCGCATCTCGACGGCATCAACCATGTCTATGTCGATGCGTCGGCGGACCCGGCGATGGCGGCGGCGGTCGTCGTCGATGCCAAGATGCGCCGCACGGGCGTGTGCGGTTCGATGGAGACGCTGCTGATCCACCGGGCGTATCCCGAGGCCGCGGCGCTGATCCGGCGTCTGGCCGATGCCGGTTGCGTGGTGCGCGGCGACGCAGCGTCGCGCGCGCTCGTGCCCGACATCGTGGTCGCCGATGCCGCGGACTGGGACACCGAA
The DNA here is from genome assembly GCF_001421825.1 of Sphingomonas sp. Leaf38. NCBI lineage: Bacteria > Pseudomonadati > Pseudomonadota > Alphaproteobacteria > Sphingomonadales > Sphingomonadaceae > Sphingomonas > Sphingomonas sp. Leaf38. The sequence goes on from NZ_LMLD01000011.1 coordinate 580,261, forward strand.
TATCTCGACGCGATCGCCTCGGTCGCGATCGTCGATGGCCTCGACGCGGCGATCGCGCACATCGCCCGCCACGGTTCGCATCACACCGACGCGATCATCGCCGAGGACGCTGCCATCGCCGAGCAATTCCTGACCGCCGTCGACAGCGCAATCGTCCTGTGGAACGCCTCCACCCAGTTCGCCGATGGCGGCGAGTTCGGGCTGGGCGCGGAGATCGGCATCGCCACTGGCCGCCTCCACGCCCGCGGCCCCGTCGCGCTCGAGGGGCTGACGACCTACAAATGGATCGGCCGCGGCACGGGGCAGGTGCGCGGTTGATGCGATGACCCGCGTCGGCATCCTCGGCGGGTCGTTCAACCCTGCGCACCGCGGCCACCGTGGCATCACGCTCGCGGCGATCGAGGCGCTCGCACTCGACGAGGCGTGGTGGCTGGTGTCTCCCGGCAATCCGCTCAAGGACGCCGCGCGCGACATGGCGCCGCTGGCCGCGCGTCTTGCCTCGGCGCAGCGCATGGCGCGCCGCGCGCCGATCCGCGCGACCGATATCGAGTCGCGGCTGCACACGCGCTATACGCTAGACACGATCCGCAAGCTCAAGCGTCGCTACCCTAAGATCCGCTTCGTCTGGCTGATGGGCGCCGACAATCTGGCCGACTTCCACCGGTGGAAGAACTGGCGCCAGATCGCCCGCGAGGTTCCGATTGCGGTAATCGCGCGGCCGGGATATGACGGGCGCGCCCTCGCGGCCCCCGCGATGGGTTGGCTGCGGCGCTTCCAACGGCGCACAGACCATGCGAAGAGCTGGACGACGTGGAGATTGCCGGCCCTTGTGCTGTTGCGCTTCCGACCCGACCCGACCTCCGCAACCGGCCTGCGCGCCAAAAATCCCGACTGGGTCCAGCACGTTGCTGGTCCGGTAGTTTTACCCAGGAGCTGACTTGGCCACTTCCCCTACTGCCCCTCGCGCGACCGACCCCGAAGAGGTTGAGGCACTGCATCGCCTGATCCTCGCGTCGCTCGACGACGACCAGGCGGTCGAGACGATCTCGATCCCGCTCGCGGGCAAGACGAGCATCGCCGACTATATGGTGATCGCCAGCGGTCGTTCGACCCGCCAGGTCGCCTCGATGGCGCAGAAGCTGGCCGAGCGGATCAAGGCCGAGTTCAAGCGCCCGGTGAAGATCGAGGGCCTGCCGACCGCCGACTGGGTGCTGATCGACGCGACCGACATCATCGTCCATCTGTTCCGCCCCGAAGTCCGCAGCTTCTACAATCTGGAGCGGATGTGGGCGTTCGGCGATGCGCCGACGCCGCCGGCGATGCCGACGTTCACCGACGAAGACTAAACCGACCCCGAGGCGGCGATGCTGCTCCACATCGTCGCCCGCGGACGGATCGGGCGGTCGCCCGAGGCGGATCTCGTCGACCGCTATCTCAAGCGGATCGCCTGGCCGACCAAGGTCAGCGAACTCCCCGACACCGGCGGCAAGATCCCGCTCGTGGGCGAGCAGACCAAGCGCATTCTACTCGACGAGAAAGGCGAGACGCTCTCCTCGACGCAGTTCGCGCATAAGCTCGAGCGGTGGCGCGACGACGGCGTGCGCGAGGCGCGGTTCATGATCGGTGCCGCGGACGGCTTCGACGATGCGGCGCGCGACGAGGCCGACCTGCTCTTCTCGTTCGGCCGTGCGACATGGCCGCATCTTCTCGCGCGCGCGATGCTCGCCGAGCAGCTTTTCCGCGCGACCAGCATCCTTGCCAATCACCCCTATCACCGCGAAGGGTGATGCATGAGGCTAGGGGGCGTTCTCGCGATCGCGGCGCTGTTCGCGGCGGCGGGCGTCACTGCGCAGACTGACGCGCCGGAACTCGCGACCGAGCAGCAACGGCTGGTAGCGACCAAGCGCGATGCCGCGATCGCCGCTGCCCGCGCCGCCAAGCTCGCCGCCGCTGCGGCCGAGGAACGCAATGCGGCCGACAAGGCCCGCCGCGAGGAGCAGGCGCTGGCCGCGCGCGTGACCGCCGCCGAAGCCAATCTCGCGACCGCCAGTGCGCGCGTGACGCTGGTCGATCGGCTGCTGTCCGACCAGCGCGCCAGGCTCGGCCGCGCGCAAACCCCCGTCGCCCGCCTGCTGGCCGCGCTGGAGTCGCTCGCCCGCCGCCCGACGATCGCCGCCGTCGCGCAGCCCGGATCGGTCGCCGACCTTGTCCATGTCCGCGCGGTCCTCGGCAGCGCGTTGCCCGTCGTCCGCCAGCGCACCGAAGCGGTCCGCGCCGAACTCGCCGAAACGCGCCGCTTGCAGGTGAGCGCGGCGCTCGCCGCCAAGGCGCTCGCCGACGGCCGCGCGCGTCTCGAGACCGACCGTCTCGCGCTGGCAACCCTGGAAGCCCGCCACCGGCAGCGCAGCCAGTCGCTGGGACGCGGGGCGATCAGCGAATCGGACCGCGCGCTCGCGCTCGGCGAGCGTGCGCGCGATCTGGTCGACGGGATGACGGCCACGACCAACGCCAAGGCGACCGCGGCCAGCCTGGTCGGACTCGCCGGCCCCCTGCCGCGCCCGATCGCCCCCGGCACCACGCCTCCGCCCCCCGCGAGCAGCGTCTACCGCACCCCGGTCGCAGGCAGGCTCGTCACCGGCTTCGACGAACTCTCGGAATCGGGCGTCCGGTCGCGCGGCCTGACCTTCGCGGCCGCCCCGCGCGCGCGCGTCGTCGCGCCCGCGGCGGGCAAGATCCGCTACGCGCGACGCTTCCGCGACTATGGCATCATCGTCATCATCGACCATGCCGCCGGCTGGACCAGCCTTGTCACCGGGCTTGCCGAGACGAGCGTCACCCCCGGCGAGCGCATCGCGATGGGCGCGCCGATCGGTACCGCCCCGCGCGACGATCCGCGCGTCACCGTCGAACTCCGCCGCCGCGGCCGTCCGGTCGATCTCGCGGCTCTCATAGGGTCGCGTTGATGACATGAGGCTGATCGGCTAGTCAGGCGCGGTTCAGCCTCACCGGGCTTTGCTCCGCGCGCGCGATGTCGCTACGATGCGCCGCTACGATCTACCGTTACGACGCTAAGATACCGTCATTTCTCAGGTTGCAGGACCATCGATGCCTCGTCCTATACTGCGTACCCCGATCCTTACCGCAACGGCGATCGTCGGCGCGCTGACGCTGATCCCGCTGGCCACCTCGGCGATGGCGGCGGTCGACACCGACACGTATCGCGAGTTCGATCAGTTTCTCGACGTGTTCAACCGCGTGAAGGCGGAATATGTCGACAAGGTCGATGACAAGACGCTGATCAAGGGCGCGATCCAGGGCATGCTCGCCAGCCTCGATCCGCATTCCAGCTATGTCGACGCGCTGGACTACGAAAACCTCCGGATCATGACCGAGGGCAATTACGGTGGTCTCGGCCTGACGGTGCAGATGGAGGACGGCGCGATCAAGGTCGTCGCCCCGCAGGAAGACTCGCCGGCAGCCCGCGCGGGCGTCAAGTCCGGCGACTATATCACGCATATCGACGGCAAGCTGATCTACGGCGATTCGCTCGACGAGGCGGTCGGCAAGATGCGCGGCAAGCCCGGCAGCACGATAACGCTCGGCCTTGTCCGTCCTGGCCGCGACAAACCGCTCGACGTAACGATGACGCGCGAGATCATCGTCCAGAAGCCGGTGAAGTGGGAAGTCCGCGGCGACGTCGGTTATATCAACATCAACACGTTCAGCGAGAACACCGGCGCGGACACGCGCGCGGCGATCATGGCGATCGACAAGTCACTCGGCCACCGCCCGCTCGGCTATGTCGTCGACCTCCGCGAGAATGGCGGCGGCTTGCTCACGCAGGCGATCGAAGTCAGTGACGCGTTCCTCGATCACGGCGAGATCGTTTCGCAGCGCGGTCGCGAGAAGACCGATATCGAACGCTATTACGCCAAGCCTGGTGACGATGCGCACGGCCTGCCGGTCGTCGTCCTCACCGATCCCGGCACCGCGTCCGCGTCCGAGATCGTTGCCGGCGCGCTGCAGGATCATCACCGCGCGCTGATCATGGGCGAGCGCAGCTTTGGCAAGGGCTCGGTCCAGACCGTGCTCCCGCTCGGTCCCGAGACCGCGCTCCGCCTGACGACCGCGCGCTACTTCACGCCGTCGGGTCGCTCGGTGCAGGAGGGCGGGATCGAGCCCGACATCAAGGTCCCGCAGCTCACCGATCCCGACTACAAGTCGCGCCCGGTGTTCCGCGAGGCGGACCTGCGCAAGCACCTGATCAACGAGGTGAAGGCCGACAACGCGGTGCTCGAGGAGGATACCAAGACCGACCCCCGCTTCGCGCAGACGCCCGAGCAATTGAAGAAGCAGGGCATCGACGACTTCCAGCTCTATTACGCGCTGAAGACCGTCGCGCGGCTCGGCGGCGCCGCCCAGGTCGCTGCCGCCACCAAGCCGCGCCCGATCAAGCCCGATCCCACCGCCGCCGCCGCCAAGGCGCCTAACAAGTGAGCGTGCGTCGCGGGTTGGGCATGACCAAGAACGAAGAGATCGCGCGCGCCATCGCGTTCCTGCTGCCGGCATTCCTGCTGCTCGGCGCGCTCGGCTCGCAATATCTTGGCGGGCTGTATCCGTGCGAGATGTGCCACTGGCAGCGCTGGCCGCATTATTCCGCGGTGCTGATCGCCGGCGCAACGTTCTTCGTTCCCGGTCGCTCGCTGCGCGCGTCGCTGGTGATCATCGCCGGGCTTCTGATCGGCCTTAGCGGGCTGATCGGCATCGCGCATGCCGGGGTCGAATATCACTGGTGGAACGGTTTTACCGCCTGCACCACGACCGTCTCGATGGCGGGTACCACTGCTGCCGAACGTCTTGCCGCGATCATGAACGCGCCGATGGTACGCTGCGATTCGCCGCAGTGGAAATTGCTCGGAATCTCGCTCGCCGGCTTCAACGCCATCTTTTCCCTCGCCGGTGCGTTCACCATATTCGCACTCATGAGGAAGACGAGATGAGCAGCTGGAAGCCAGGAGACGCCAAGCGCGCGACCGATTCGATGATTCGCGTCGACCAGGCGGGCGAATATGGCGCGATCCGCATCTACGCGGGCCAGCTTGCCGTGCTTGGTGATCGGCATCCTGCGTCGCGATCGATCCACCACATGGCGCAACAGGAGGAGCGCCACCGCGCATTCTTCGACAAGATGATTGTCGAGCGCCGCGTGCGCCCGACGGTGCTGCAACCGATCTGGAAGGTCGCGGGCTTCGCGCTGGGCGCCGTGACTGCGGCGATCAGCCCGCGCGCGGCGATGGCGTGCACCGCGGCGGTCGAAACCGAGATCGACAAGCATTACGAGGAGCAGCTTGTTCAGCTTGGCGCCAGCGATCCCGAGCTATCGGCGGCCATCCTCGATTTCCAGGCCGAGGAACTCGAACACAAGGCGACTGCGATCGCGGCGGGGGCCGAAGAGACGCCGGGGTATCCGGTACTGAGTGCTGCGATCCGGCTTGGTTGCAAGGTTGCGATCGCGACCGCCAAGCGGATCTAGGCGGACCGAATACGGCTCAGGCCGAGCGACGATAACGGGCCGAACGAACGCGTGGGAGTGATGCGTATGAAAATGCTTTTTGCGGTGGCTCTGCTGGTCGCTGGACCCGCGGTTGCGCAGACCGTGCCGTCGACTTCCAATGGCAATGCGGGACCGACGCTCGCCCAGCCGCCCGCCAAGGCGCCCGCGCTTCCCGGCGCGAACGCCCGGCCCAAGCCAGTCGTCGCACCCCCGCAGGTTTCGCGCAACGCGCCGATCAACGGCGTCCTTACGCTGTTCGGCAACGAACGCTGCCCGACCAACGCGAACGGTGAGGAGATCGTCGTCTGTGTCCGCCGCAGCGCTCAGGAGCAATACCGCGTTCCCAAGGAACTTCGCGAGTTCGTCGTCACGCCCGAAAACGCCAGTTGGGCGACCAAGGCGCAGGGCACGATGGATGCAGGTTCCGGCGTCAATACGATCGGCAGCTGCTCAGCAGTCGGTGCCGGTGGTGCCACCGGCTGCTTCGGCCAGCGGGTGCGGGAATCGCGCCTGGAGAACAAGACCCGTGCGGCGGAAGTTCCCGTCCTGCCGTAACCCGGCGGACGAGAGCGGTCCCGCGATCCCGACGCGGTCCCGCCATACTTCTCCGTCATCCTGGCGAAAGTCAGGATCCAAGGTTCCACAGACGATCGCCTGCGGCTCTGGATCCTGACTTTCGTCAGGATGACGGGTCTGCCCAGGATGCTGGGCTCAACCTTCAGGCCATATCCGCCTCTTCCGCATGCGCCCCACCTTCATCCGCCGCCTCAGCGAAGGCTGGGTATCCCGCGACATGGGTGACGCGAGTCCGCACGATGGCCCACGACCCACATGATCGCCCCGTAGATCCGCGCGGCCTTTCCCGGGACCCAACTACGTCCCGCGCCCGGGCGCGCCACCATCCTGCGCCCCCCTTTCGCCCCTCTGTCCTACAAGCATAGGGTATGACATGCTGCGCGTATGACGTTGCAAACCTTCCCAGCCGTAATCCCGGAAGCCGCCCGTCAGCGTGTCTCGACGATCAGAAAGAATACGACGCCAGCGTCTATACTTTCTATACTTCACTCGCGCGCCGCCCGCATCCAATGCCCGATTGTCGTGACTTCTCCATAATTTAGGTAAATCGACACCCGTACGCCCTCCACCGCTCCTCTCGCTAGGAATACCGGCATGACCAAATCGCTGAGCATCGCCTTCCTGCTGTTTCCGAACGTCACACAGCTCGACCTGACTGGCCCCGCGCAGGTCCTGTCGCGCCTCGGCAACGCCCACCTCGATCTGGTCTGGAAGACGTTGGAGCCGGTGCCGACCGACGCGGGTTTCTCGATCCTGCCGACCGCGACCTTCGCCGACGTACCACGCGCCGATATCCTCTGCGTGCCCGGCGGGTTCGGGATCAACGATGTGATCGCCGACGACGAAGCGATGGCGTGGGTTAAGGCGGTCGGGGCGCGGGCAAGCTGGGTGACCAGTGTCTGTACCGGGTCATTGATCCTCGGCGCAGCGGGATTGCTCGACGGCTATCGGGCGGGATGCCATTGGGCGCAACGCGACATGCTGACGCTGTTCGGCGCAATCCCGGTGGCCACGCGGACCGTCGTCGATCGCAACCGGGTAACCGGTGGCGGTGTCACCGCGGGGATCGACTTCGCGCTGACGCTGAGCGCGATGATCCGCGGCGAAGCACATGCGAAGGCTGTTCAGCTCAGCCTCGAATATGATCCCGCGCCGCCCTTCGACAGCGGCTCACCCGAGAAGGCCGATCCTGAAATCGTTGCTGCGGTCAACCGGAGAACAGCACAGCTGGTGCCGACCCGCGACGACGATCTGCGCGCGCTCGCCAAGCGACGCGGTTACGCCCGAGATACTTAAGGGTGACGCTTCAAACCGCGCACACGGTGCCAGATGTAGAAGCCTACCAGCGCGATCAGGACCACGCCGATCAACAGGTCGGCGCTGTGGAACGCCGCCTTCACGCGCGGATCGCTGTCCCATTTGTCGCCGAGCTTCATGCCGACCCAGGCGAGCCCGAAGCACCACGGCCATGACCCGATGAAGGTGTAGACGTGGAACGGCACGAGTCTCATCCGCGCAACGCCGGCGGGAAAGGCGATGAATGACCGGATCACGGGGAGTAGCCGACCGATCAGCACCGCCATCGAGCCCCAGCGTGCGAAGAACCGGTCGGCCGCATCGAGCTCGCCCGGACCGATCAGCAGGTATCGGCCCCAGCGCTCGGCCATCGGGCGGCCACCGCGCTTGCCGACCTCGTACGCGACGATCGAGCCGAGGTTGCAGCCGATCGCGCCCGCAGTGGCGGCGAGATACAGGTCGAACCGCCCTGTCGACACGAGATAGCCGGCGAACGGCATGATGATCTCGGACGGCAGCGGGATGCAGGCGCTCTCGATCGCCATGAGTAGCGCGATGCCGACATAGCCACCCGAGGAGATGACGCCGATCGTGAAGGTGGCCAGCACGGCCAGGATCTTTTCGAACATGGCCCGGTCGATTGCGCGAACCGGGCGGCGAAGGGAAGCCCTAAACCGAATCGGCGCATCGGAACCGGCGTGCGGCTCGTTCGCTGGTGGGGCATGACAAATCTTACACTCAACGACGGTCGCTCCATGCCCCAGCTCGGCATGGGCACGTGGCAGATCCCCGACAGCCAGGCCGCGGCGATCGTCCGCAGCGGGCTCGATATCGGCTTCCGGCTGGTCGATACCGCCGCGATTTATGACAATGAGCGCGGCGTCGGCGATGGTTACAAGGGATCGGATGCGTTCCTCACGACCAAGCTGTGGAACGACCGACAAGGCGATGCCGAGGCGGCAATGGACGAGAGCCTCGCGCTACTGGGCGTCGAGTCGGTCGACCTGTACCTGATGCACTGGCCGGTGCCGAAGCAGGACCTGTTCGTCGACGCGTGGAAAGCGATGATCGCGCTCCGCGATGCCGGCAAGGCGAAATCGATCGGCGTGTCGAACTTCCTCCCCGAGCATATCGACGCGATCGTCGCGGCGACCGGCGTGATGCCCGCGGTCAACCAGATCGAACTTCACCCACACTTCCAGCAGCGTGAGCAACGCGCGTACCACGAGGCGCACGGCATCGTGACGCAGAGCTGGAGCCCGCTCGGGCAGGGCAAGACCCTACTACAGGATCCAGCGATCGTCCGGGTTGCGGACAAGCATGGCCGGAGCGCGGCACAGGTGATTCTGGCGTGGCATCTGGCGAACGGCTTCTCGGTAATCCCGAAGGCATCGGATGCCGACCATCTCGCGGACAATTTTGCCGCGCTGGACCTGACGCTCGACGAGTGGGACATGGCCGCGATCGAGGCGCTCGACGACCCAGCTGGCCGCTTGGGGCCGGAGCCGAACGCGATGTGATGGGGGCGGCTTGGGTCAGACACCGCCTCTGCCCTCCACTTCGCCCGTCATCCTGACGAACGTCAGGACCCAGGGTCACGAACGACGCCTTACATGGCTCTGGGTCCTGACTTTCGTCAGGATGACGTGGGAGTGGGGTTACAGTTCTCCTAGCCTGCCGCCCACCACCCGCAGATCTTCGACGAACCGCGCATATTCCTCCGCCGCCTGCGCCGGGTCGGGCAAGCGCAGCAGGTAGCTCGGGTGCACGGTGATCCAGGCTTCGCCACCATCCGGCAGTTGCAGCGCCCGCCCGCGTTCCCGCCCGATCGTCATCACCTTGCCGAACAGCGAGCGTGCCGCGGTTGCGCCGAGCGCCACCGTCACCTTGGGCTTGATCAGCATCTGCTCCTGCTCGATCCACCAGCGACACGCGTCGATTTCGCCGGCCCCCGGCTTGGCATGGATCCGCCGCTTGCCGCGCTGTTCGAACTTGAAGTGCTTGACCGCGTTGGTGACGTACGCGCGCGAGCGGTCTACGCCCGCCTCGGCCATCGCCTTGTCGAACATCTGGCCAGCGGGGCCGACGAACGGGCGACCGGCGTTATCCTCCTGATCGCCCGGCTGTTCGCCAACGAACATCAGCGGCGCGTCGACCGGGCCTTCGCCAAAGACAGTCTGCGTTGCGGGCTTGTAAAGCGGGCAGCGCGTGCAACCGGCAGCCTCGTCTCGCAGCGCCTCCCATGCGATCAGGCTGTTGCCGCCGACGGTGTCGCGCGCTCTCGCGATCATGCCGCTTTCCCTCGCCTGCGCCGCTGCCAGCAACCCCGGCACGAGCGCGGTCTCCGGCATGTTCTTCCAGTATTTCTTGGGCATTTCCTTCAGCATCGCGCCGATCTTGACGCGCGCCGGGTTGAACGTGCTGGCGTAATAGGTTTTCCATACCTCCTCGGTCGGATCGCCGTCGGGGGCGTCGGCCTTGCTGGCGCCGGGGCCTTCCGAGAGCGCCTTGCCGTCCCAATGGATCGACACTTCGGGTGTCAGGATCGACCAACGCATGCTGGCGAAGCGGTTGACAAAGAACGCGGCATTGGCGCGGACGATGTGGTGATCGGGCTCGAACCAGGCGACGAAGCGCGTTCCGGCCTCCTCCCCACCCCCGTCCTCAACCTCGCGGAAGCGGAGAAAGGCGCGCATCTTGTGGATGTCGCGGCGGACGTCCTTGGCGATCCTGTCGAGCCGGCGGACGAGTGGGTCTGCGCGGTCCTCTATCAGCTTCGGTTCGCGGCGCAGGCGGGCGAGCAGCGTATAGAGCAGCGCGAAGCGTTCGGGGTCGCTGCCGAGGATCGCGCTGCGGGCGAGATCGAGGAAGGCGCGGGGGACGGAGAAGGCGCCGGGGGCTGGGGCGGGGGCTGGTTCGGCGACCGTCGCGAACAGGTCGACGGGTTCGTCGCCGACCTGCCAGACGACGTCGTCTGGTGGGACGTTCTCGGCGACCAGACCACGCGCCGCGTCGCGCCAGCCGTCGAAATCGTCGGGTTCGGTGAGCGTTACAACGCGCATAATCCTCCCCGGCACGGGGAGGGGGACCGCGACGCATAGCGGCGTTGTGGAGGCGGTTCGCCACCAACGTTACGCTCGTGGAAGCCCCCCTCCACCAGCTGCGCTGGTCCCCCTCCCCGTGCCGGGGAGGAACAGGCGGTCATGCGAACATTTCCATCTGCTTGGGTTTTGGCTTTGGCGCGATCAGCGGGCGGAGGTCTGCCGCGTCGGACAGCATCACCGGACGCCAGTCTTCGGCGATGATGAACGGGCGGAGCTTGGCGATCGACACGGTCAGGCGGGCAACGTCGGCGAGATGCAGGCGGCGCCAGCGGCGGCTTATCAGGATGCCGTTGACCGCCTTCACGCCGAGCCCGGGGACGCGGAGCAGCAGCTCGCGGGGGGCGCGGTTGACGTCGACCGGGAAGGAGCCGCGAAACTTGAGCGCCCAGGCGAGTTTCGGATCGATATCGAGCGGGAGCATTCCGGTCGCGTCGTCGGCGGCCGCCACCACCTCGTTCGGCTGGAATTCGTAGAAGCGCATCAGCCAGTCGGACTGGTAGAGCCGGTGCTCGCGCATTAGCGGCGGGCGTTGCAGCGGCAGGACGGCGCTCGCATCGGGGATCGGGCTGAACGCGGAATAATAGACGCGGCGAAGCCCGAACCGGTCGTAGAGCGTCGAGGCTTTGCGGACGATATCGCCGTCGGTCGCGGCGTCGGCGCCGACGATCATCTGCGTCGACTGGCCGGCGGGGGCGTAGCGCGGCGCGGACTTGTACTTCGCCTTGGCATCCTTGCCGTCGGCGATCGAAGCCTTCACCTCCGACATGGCAGTTTCGATGCGGACGCCATCCTTTTCGGGGGCGAGGCGCTTCAGCCCGTTCGCGGTCGGCAGTTCGACATTGATCGACAGACGATCGGCGTAGAGCCCGGCCTGGTGGACGAGCTCGGGATCAGCGTCGGGGATCGTCTTCAGGTGGATATAGCCGCGGAAATGATGATCCTCGCGCAAGCTCCGCGCGACCTCGACCATCTGCTCCATCGTGTAATTGGACGAGGCGATGATGCCCGAGGAGAGGAACAGCCCCTCGATATAATTGCGCTTGTAGAACGCGATCGTCAGGTCGACGACTTCCTTGGCGGTGAAGCGCGCGCGGCGGACGTTCGAGCTCTTGCGGTTGATGCAGTAATGGCAGTCGAAGATGCAGCTGTTGGTCAGCAGGATCTTGAGTAGCGAGATACAGCGGCCGTCGGGGGCGTAGGCGTGGCAGATGCCCATGCCCTCGGTCGAGCCGAGCCCCTTGCCGTCCTTCGAATTGCGCTTGGCGGTCCCCGACGACGCGCAGGACGCATCGTATTTAGCCGCATCGGCGAGGATCTCGAGCTTTTCACGGGTGTCGAGTTGGGCCATTCGTTCGTCTTACGTTCCATGGTGGAAGGTGTCGAGTGATGGAGATCAACTTGTCGCCATGGCACTATGTCGCTGAGGCGGCGTGGTTCTCTGTAACAGCGGCAGAGTGAAGTTCACAAAGTTCACACGCTGGAAGGCGTTTCGCCGCGAGGGGTGGCGCATCGATATGCCGTAAGCAATCGCATGCTGTCAGGCCGATCGCGTGTAGGACAGCGCTTGTTCAGTCGAACAGATAACGGATCAGATCGACCATCCCGCCCAGGCTGACGGGCAGGATCAGCAGGAGGGCGAGATAGACGAAGATCAGCCGGGTCAGCGCCTTTTCGTGGCGATAGACGGGCTTCTTCGGAGGAAGCTCCTCCTTACGCGGCCAGATGCTGGAGTCGTCCAGAAACATCTCCGTATTATAGCGCAGCGACAGCGAGAATATCGCGCAAAATCACCCGCGAGAGCGCATTTATTCGGCTGCGATCAGCCCGGTCGCGGCCTGAAGGTCGACCGAGACGAGGCGGCTTATGCCGCGTTCGATCATCGTCACGCCGAACAGCCGGTGCATGCGACTCATCGTGACCGCGTTGTGCGTGACGACGAGGTAGCGCGTGTCGGTATCGCGCGCCATCCGGTCGAGCAGGTCGCAGAAACGTTCGATATTCGCGTCGTCGAGCGGCGCGTCGACCTCGTCGAGGACGCAGATCGGTGCGGGGTTGGTGAGGAACAGCCCGAAGATCAGCGCGACCGCGGTGAGCGCCTGTTCGCCGCCCGATAGCAGCGTGAGCGATTGCAGGCGCTTGCCGGGCGGTTGGACCATGATCTCGAGCCCGGCCTCGAGCGGATCGTCCGAATCGACCAGTTCGAGATGCGCGCTGCCGCCGTCGAACAGCGTGGTGAACAGCCGCTGGAAATGGCCGTTCACCGCCTCGAACGCGGCGAGCAGGCGCTGACGGCCCTCGCGGTTGAGCGTGCCGATCGAACCGCGCAGGCGGTTAACGGCCTGGCCGAGTTCGTCGCGTTCGACCGCGTTGCCGCGCGACGCGTCTTCGAGCGCCGCGAGTTCGGTTTCGGCGACGAGGTTGACCGGACCGATGCGTTCGCGGTCGGTGGTGAGGCGGTCGTGCGTGGCGGATTCCTCGGCGGGTGCGCGGATGTCGGCGACCGCGAAGCCGAGGCGTTCGGGGAGGACGGGGGCGGGGCATTGGAAGCGTTCGCCCGAGAGCTTGCCGAGATCGAGCCGGCGCGCTTCGTGGTTTTCGACCCGCGCGATCGCGCCGGCACGCGCCTCGCGGGCGACGGCGAGCGCTTCGGTGGCGGCACGGTGCGCGTCGTCGGCGGCGCGCGCAGCGGTCTCGGCGGTGTGTTCGGTGGCGCGCAGCGCGTCGGCGGTGGTGCGGGCTTCGTCGTGTTCGGCGTCGAGCGTGGCGATCGCGGCGGCGAGCGCTACGGGGCGATTCGCGATGGCGGCGCGGTCCGCGTCGAGCGTCGTCTCGCGCGCGTCCATGCTGGCGATGCGTTTGGCGGCCTCGCCGGCGCGGGCTCGCCAGCTGCGCGTGTCGGCCTGCGCGGCGGCAAGGCGCTCGCGGTGCGCGGCGAGCGTGCGGTCGAGGCCGATGCGGTCGGCGAGTGCTTGCGCGACGGCGGCGCGGCTGCGTTCGGCGTCGTATTGGAGCGATGCGACAAGGCGCGCGTTGGCGGTGCCGTCGGGAACTGCGGCCATCGCCGCCTCGGCGCGGGTGCGTTCGGCGTGCGCGTCGGCGACGTCGTCGGCGATGCGGTGCGCGCGGACGTCGAGATCGGACCGCTGTGTGGCGAGACGTTCGAGCGCGGCGGTGGCGCGGTCTTCGTTGCGGACTGCGTCGCGGGTGTCGGTTTCGGCGCGTTGCAGCGTGGCGCGGGCGGTTTGCGACTGGCGGCGGGCGTCGGCAATCTGCTGGTCGATCGCGGCGCGCGCGGTCTCTGCGGTGTCGAGCGCGGCGGCGGCGGCGGGGCGTGCCGACTGGAGCGCGGTCAGGCGGTTGCGGCGGACGAGGCGTTCGGCGGCCGCCGCGCCGGTGCCGGTGGCGGTAAAGCCGTCCCAGCGGCGCAAGATTCCGTCGCGGGTGACGAGCCGCTGGCCGACCGCGAGCGACTGGCCCGCATCGGTGTCGACGACGAAGACCTGGGCTAGGCGGCGCGCGAGCGCGGGGGGCGCGTCGACATGCGCCGTCAGCGGCTCGGCGCCGGCGGGGGCTGCGGGGTCGTCGGCGCGGGGAGCGGCGACGACCCAGGCATCGAGTGGGGTGTCGAGATCGTCGCCGAGCGCGGCGGCGAATGCGCGTTCATAGCCGGTGGCGGCGGAGACGTGATCGAGCAGTCGGTCGCGGCCGGAGCGCTGTGTGGCCTTGGTGAGCGCGGCGGCCTCGCTGTCTATCGCCGCAAGGTCTGCGCGGGCGGTGGCGCGCGCGGTTTCTGCGGCGTCACGTGCGGCGGTCGCGGCGGTTTCGTCGGTGTCGGCGCGGGCGATGGCGTGGCGCGCGGCGTCCGCGGTGGCGGCGGCGGAGCGTCGGGTGTCCGCGGCGGCGTCGCGCGCGACGGTGAGCGGGGCGGGGTCGCCGAGCGCACGCAGCGCGGCGGCGATCTGCGCGGCGTCGCGATCGGCGCGGTCGGCGCGCGACCGGGCGGCGGCGAGCGCGGCGCTGGCGACGCGCACCTCGGCGGCGTCGCGGGCTTGCGTGGCGAGCGCCTGCGCGAGCGCGACTTCGGCATCGCGCGCCGCGCGTTCCGCAACGGCGAGCACGGTATCGAGATCGGGGATCGCGGCGGTGGCGTCGGCGATCGCTGAGTCGAGTGTCTTGGCTTCGTCGGCGAGGCCAGCGAGCGCGGCGGCGGCGTCGCTGGCGAGCGAGCCTTCGCGCGCGCGGTCGTCGGTGATCCGGATGCGGGCGTCGGCGAGGTCGGCGATGCGGCCTTCGACGTTGGTCTTCTCGGCGTTCAGCGCGGCGAGGCGGTGGGCGAGATCGCCGACGCGGTCGCGCGCGGCGAGCGCGCCGGCGCGGGCGGTGGCGACCGTTTCGACGGCACCGTGCTGATCCTTGCCGGCGCTGCGTTCGGCGTCGGTGGCGGCGCGGACGCGGGCTTCGGCAGCGGTGGCTTCGGCCTTGGCGGAATCGGACGCGGTGGCGGCGTCACGCCAGCGGGCGAAGAGCGTGCGCGCCTCGGCGACGCGGATCTGTGCGGAAATCAGGCGATAGCGTTCGGCGGCGCGCGCTTGGCGTTTCAGCGTGGCGGCGCGCGCGTCCTGGTCGGCGATGATCTCGTCGAGCTTGGCGAGATTGGCTTCGGTGGCGCGAAGTTTGCCCTCGGCGTCCTTGCGGCGGACGTGGAGTCCGGCGATTCCCGCGGCGTCCTCGAGCATCGCGCGGCGGTCGGCAGGCTTGGCGGCGATGACCGCGCCGATCCGGCCCTGGCTGACGAGGGCGGGGGAATGCGCGCCGGTGGCGGCGTCGGCGAAGAGCAGGCCGACGTCCTTCGCGCGGACGTCACGGCCGTCGATCCGGTAGGCGGAGCCCGCGCCGCGCTCGATCCGGCGGACGATCTCGCGTTCGTCTCCGGCAACCTCGGCGAGGATCGAGACTTCGGCGAAGTCGCGCGGCGGGCGGGTCGCGGTGCCGGCGAAGATGACGTCGTCCATGCCGGCGCCGCGCAGCGACTTGGCACTGGCCTCGCCCATCGTCCAGCGGAGTGCTTCGAGGAGGTTGGACTTGCCGCAGCCGTTCGGGCCGACGACGCCGGTGAGGCCGGGTTCAATGCGGAGGTCGGCGGGGTCGACGAAGCTTTTGAAGCCGGTGATGCGGAGGCGTTTGATCTGCATTTTTTGCGCCCTCCCCCCTACGACTGCGTGGTGATCCTTAGCCCGATCCTGACCGCAAAACATGTGTCCCCGCGAAGGCGGGGACCCAGACTGGGCTCCCGCCTTCGCGGGAGAACAAGGGGGGAGTGCGCATGGGTCACCGCAATGCCACCCCGGCGAAGGCCGGGGCCCAATTGGGGGACGGTGCTAACGGAGGTCGCGCTCCGTTACTGCGACCTTTCCAATTGGGCCCCGGCCTTCGCCGGGGGGGGAGGGGGGGCGGCTTACGCCCCCGCCGCCTTCAGCGCCTTCTCCATCTGATCCCAGCTGACGACCTGGTCGAGCTTCTTGTCGTTGATCAGGAAGGTCGGCGTGCCCGTGACGGTGCCGGCCTGCATCGCGTTTTCGGTGGGCTTGGCCATCACTTCGAGCTGCTTCTGATCCGCCAGGCAGGCGCGCGCTTTCGCTTCCGGAATGCCGCGCTGCTTGACGAAATCGATCGCGCCCATCTGCTCGGCGAGCTTGGTCGCGACCACCGTCGGCGGCTGGTTGGCGAGTTCCTGCTGCTGTGCGGGCGTCATCGCCTGGAGCTTGTCGAGGAACGCGATCTGGTTGCCGTACATCTGCTCGAGGATCGGGAAGAACGGCGCGACGCCGCCGCACTGGCCGAGCAACGTCAGCGCGACGTCGGGCGCGCCGTGGACGAGGAAGTCGCGGAATTCGAAGCTCACCTTGCCGGTCGAGACATATTTCTCGGTCAGCGGCTTGTACGCCTCGCGGGCGAACGCGCCGCAGGTCGGGCACGAGCGCGCGCCATATTCGACGAGCTTGATGGCCGCATTCGGGTTGCCCATCAGATAGCCCTCGGGGGTCTTCACGACCGTCTCGGTCCAGTTCTGGCCGGCGGGCGCGGCGGTGGCGGCGACGGGCGCGGCAGTGGGCGTGTCGACGTTGCCGGTGGAATCGTTCTTCGAGCAGGCGGCGAGCGCGAGCGGCAGGACGGCGAGCGAGGTGAGGAACTTCATGGGGGTACTCCAGTGGATCTGATGCATTAGCGGGCGCCGGCCTTGCGGAGCGCGGGTTCGAGCTGGTCCCAGCCGACATGCGGCACGATCTTGCCGTTGAGGTAGAAGGTCGGCGTGGAGTCGATCTCCTTGGGCGCGTCGGCGGTCAGTTTGACGATCCGGTCGATCTCGGGCTGGTTGGCGAAGCAGGCGTTTATGGCCGCGTCGGACAGCCCGCGCGCCTTGACCATCGCGGTCAGCCCCGAGCCGTCGGCGTTCGCGCGGACCTGCGCGGCGGCCGGATACATGGCGAGCCGTGCGGCGTTGCCCTGCTGATACTCGATCCCGCGCTCGAGCCATTGCGGCTGCGCGGCGAAGATCGCGGACGAGGTGGCGGAAAAGCCCTTGGGCCCGGTGCAGCGCGCGAGGATCGCGGCGGACAGATCGAGCCGGTCGCGGATGAAGTGGCGCAGTTCGAGGCTGGTCGAGCCCGACGCGATCATCTGGCGCTTGAGCACGGGTTCGGACTTCACCGAGAAGTCGGCGCAGTGCGAGCAGGTGTAGCTGGCATATTCGACCAGCTTCACGCGCGCGGCGGGGTTGCCGATCAGATAGGCGCCCGAGGGGAGGATACGCGCGGTCTGCGACCAGTCGCGTTTGGGCGCGGCGCCGGTCAGGAGGAAGAGGGCGAAGACGGCAAGGAGGACGCGCATCAATTGATCCTGGGAAGGCCGTGCGTCGAGGCGACTCCGGCGGCGAGGGATTCGAGGACGGCGCGCAGTTCCGGATCGGCGATGCCCCGAAGACTTGTGGTCAGGCTCGCACCGAGATCGACGGGGACCGGGCGGATCGACGGCGGGGCGCGGCGGGGTGTGGGGGCGGCGACGTCGCCCTGGCGGATCGCGACCTTCACGATCGCGGCATAGCCGAAGAAGCGGTTCACGCGCTCGATGATCTCGGGCGCGATGTGCTGCATCATCGGTGCGTGCGCGCCGCGGACGGTGAGCGTGAGGACGCCATCCTGTTTCTTGCCGACCGGGAAGCGGATCGATTCGGGGGTGCTGGCGCCCGCGAGCTTCGCGCCGACGATATCGGGCCAGCGGCTGACGATCGACGATTGGACGAAGCCGAATCGCCGGAACGCCGCGCCGCCGATCGCAGGCAGCAGCTCGGCGACCGCGCGCGAGCGGTTCTCGCGCGGGGCGTCGGGATCGGTCTTGCCTTTTATGCGCCCTTTGGCGGACTTGGTCGTCGCCGGCTTGGGCGTCGGAGCTTTAGGCAGGGAAACGGGCGGCTTGCTCATCCGCAAACCCATGCCATAGGCGACGCGTGAACGCCAAGCGCTCTTCGGTCTCGACGGCCCTGCTCGACTGGTACGACGCGCATCGCCGCCACCTGCCGTGGCGCGCCAAGCCCGGCGAGGCCGTCGATCCGTACCGGGTGTGGCTGTCCGAGGTGATGTTGCAGCAGACGACGGTCGCCGCGGTGACGCCGCGGTTCCTGGCGTGGACCGCGCGCTGGCCCGATTTCGCGAGCCTCGCGGCGGCGGACGATGCCGATGTGATGGCCGCGTGGGCGGGGCTTGGCTATTATGCGCGGGCGCGCAATCTGGTGAAGGCGGCCAAGGCCGTTGTCGCCGAGCATGGCGGCGTGTTCCCGCGGACCGAGGCTGAGCTGCGCGAACTGCCGGGGCTTGGCGCCTATACGGCGGCGGCGGTGGCGGCGATCGCGTTCGGCGAGCGCGCGGTGGTGGTCGATGCGAATGTCGAGCGGGTGGTGGCGCGGCTGTTCGGGATAGAGACGCCTTTGCCGGGCGCTCGGCCGGCGATTCGGGTGGCGGCGGACTCGATCACGCCCGACGCGCGCGCGGGCGATTTTGCGCAGGCGATGATGGATCTGGGCTCGGGGACGTGCACGACGCGCAGTCCGAAATGCCTGCTGTGTCCGATCCGCGAGCATTGCGAGGGGTTCAGGCAGGGCGCGCCCGAGCGGTTGCCGGTCAAGGCGAAGAAGGCGGCCAAGCCGCAGCGTTTCGGCACGATCTTCTGGCTGGAACGTGGCGGGCAGGTGCTGCTCGTGCGGCGGCCCGATACGGGGCTGCTCGGCGGGATGCGTGCGTTGCCGACCGGGCCGTGGGGCGATCTTCCGCCGGAACTCGAGGACGCGCCGGCGCAGGCCGACTGGCGGATGCTCGATGCGACGGTTGCGCACGGCTTTACGCATTTCGATCTGCAACTGACGCTTGCGGTGGCGACGGTCGAGGCGCATCACCCTCGCGCTCCAGCCGGAAGCGAATGGTGGCCGATCGACGACCTGGACAGCGCCGGGCTGCCGACCGTGTTCGCCAAAGCCGGCAGAGCGATACGACACTGGGCCATAGGGAGAGCTGCATGAAACTGGTGCACTGGATTTCGACGGGCGGCCTTGTCGCGCTGGCCGCCGCGACCGCCTATGCGCAGCAGGCGCAGCCCCGGCCAGCAGCCCTTTCGCAAGCGCGCCCTGCGCCGCGTATGACGATTCCGGTCAAGGCGCTGCTTCCCGCGACGACGACGTTGTTCGACAGCTATGTGGCGCGCAACACGATGCCCGGCATCGTCGGCGCGTTCGGGGTCGGCAACGGCCCGACACTGTTCCCATCGGCGGGCCGGATCAGCGACGATGCAGGCGCACCGGCGGTTAGCCCCGATTCGCTGTGGCGCGTCTATTCGATGAGCAAGCCGATAACCGGCATGGCGGCGATGATGCTGATCGAGGACGGCAAGCTCAACCTCGACGATCCGGTCAGCAAATATATCCCGGCGTTCAAGGACATGAAGGTGGCGACAAGCCCCGATACGTCGCTTGATTCGCGTCCGGCGACGCGACCGATCACGATCCGCAACCTGCTGACGCATACTGCCGGGCTCGGCTATTCGATCGTCACGAAGGGCGCGCTGCTCAAGGAATATGAGCGGCTCGGCATCCTGCCGGCATCGGTCAACGCGGCGATGGAAGAGAAGATGCGGCTGGTCCGGCCGACGTCGCTGGAGGCGTTCGCGAACCGCGTCGCGACGCTGCCGCTGATCGCCGATCCGGGCACCAAGTGGAGCTATTCGATCGGGCTTGACGTGATGGGCCGCGTGATTGAGGTCGCGAGCGGCATGAGCTTCGAGCGGTTCGTGCAGACGCGGCTGTTCGATCCGCTCAAGATGAAGTCGAGCTTCTGGCAGGTGCCGCAGAGCGAGGTCGGGCGGCTGGCCACGAACTACGCGTTTGTCGGCGACACGCGGACGCCGCTCGATCCCGCCGCGACGTCGGTGTTCCTGCAGAAGCCGAGCTTTCCGTATGGCGGCGCCGGCCTGGTGATGTCGGCGCGCGATTACGACCGATTCCTGCACATGATCCAGGACGGCGGCACGCTCGATGGCGTGCGCGTGATGAAGCCCGAGACGATCGCGCTGGCGACGTCGAACCTGCTGCCGGCGGGCGTGACCTATGGCGGCGTGAGCGGCGGTACCGGGGGGACGAAGGGCAGCAACATGGGCTTTGGTGCGGGCGGATCGGTGGTGCTCGAGACCATGCCGAACGGGCCGGGCAAGGGCACCTACGCCTGGGGCGGCGCGGCGGGGACGGTCGCGTGGGTCGATCCCCTCAAGCGAACGCGCGGCAACGTGATGGTCAATTACTTCCCGGCGGATCGGATTCCGCTGCGGGAGGACGTGGTCGCGGCGCTGCAGCAGGATGCTGCGCGGTTGCGCCGATGAGCGTGATGGCGGCACCTGGATTTACCGGCGGGACGCTCGACCGGTCCGATGCGTTGCGCCATGATCCGGACGCGCTGGCAGCGGCGACGCGCGATTGGCGCGCGCGGCTGCTCGTGCTGGACGGGTTGCAGCCCGGGGTAACCGATGACGGGCATCTCGCCTGGACGTCGATGGCGGACATGCCCGACGATGCCGCGCCGATCCTGCTCGGGCTCGACGAGAGTGGGCGACCGCATTTTGCGGCATTGCTGGCGGGAATGCGGGTCGAGACCGCGCCGGCGATGCGATCGCCCGCGCTGATGGCGGTGCTGGCGTCGCTCGCACCGGGTGAGGCGGCGACCTACGCGGGCGCGCGCAGCGTCATCGACTGGCACGTCCGGCACGGATTCTGCGCGAAGTGCGGCTCGCCGACCGAAATGATACGCGCCGGATGGGCACGGCAATGTCCGAATTGCGCGACCGAGCATTTCCCGCGGGTCGATCCCGTGGTGATCATGATCGCCGAGCATGACGGGCGAGCGTTGCTCGGGCGTGGCAAGGGCTGGCCAGCGGGGCGGTATTCGGCGCTCGCGGGGTTCGTGGAGCCGGCCGAGTCGATCGAGGAAGCGGTCGCGCGCGAGATCCTGGAGGAGTCGGGGGTTCGCGTCGGCAAGGTGCGCTATGTCGCCAGCCAGCCCTGGCCGTTCCCGTCGTCGCTCATGATGGCGTGCGTCGCGGAGGCCGAGGACGACGCGATCACGCTCGACGTGAACGAGCTCGAGGATGCGATGTGGGTGCCGCGGGAAATGGTACGCGCGGTGTTGCGCGGGGAGGAGGGGCCGTTCGTCGCGCCGCCGCCCTATGCGATTGCCTATACGCTGCTCAAGGAATGGGCGGGGGAGTAGGCCACCCTTCGTTATCCCGATGCGTGTGTATTCCGCCGGTTAGGCTCATCCTGTAGCAGGGCTTTTTGCCGCCGACGCTATTCCGGGCCTTCAGATATCGCGAAAAGCTGTCATGCGGGGGCCATGATTCGTCCTTCGCTTTTCGCTATCGCGCTCGCGTCCTCCGGTCCGGCGCTTGCGCAGTCGGTCGTGGCACCTGCCGCCGATGAGTCCACCGAGATCGTCGTGACCGGGCGCGGGCTCGCCGATGCGCCGGGCGATCGTGCCTACGACATCGTCACGATCGATCGCGCCCGGATCCAGGCGAATGCGAGCAACCGGCTGGAGAGCGTGCTCGCCGACGTCGCCGGGTTGCAGCAGTTCCGCCGCTCCGACTCGCGGAGCGCGAACCCGACCAGCCAGGGCATTTCGCTGCGCGGGATCGGTGGCAATGCGTCGAGCCGGGCGCTGCTGATCTTCGACGGCGTGCCGCAGGCGGATCCATTTGGTGGCTGGGTGGCGTTTCCGGCCTATGCGACGGGGCGGCTCGGGCGCATCCGCGTGACGCGTGGCGGCGGGAGCGGGTATCAGGGGCCGGGTGCGCTCGCCGGGACGGTCGAGTTGGACAGCGCGACACCCGATCAACTCACCCCGGTCCAGGGCAGCGTCGCCTATGGCAGTCGCGACTCGGTCGACGGGCAAGCGTCGGCAGCGTTGGTGCGCGGATCGGGGTTCGCGACGCTATCGGGCGCGTACGCGCGTGGTGACGGCTTTACGCCGACCGTCGAGGAGAGCCGCGGGATCGTCGATCATGCCGCCCCGTACGAACAGGCGTCGGGCGCGCTGCGGACGGTCGTCGGGATCGATGCGAAGACCGAATTGCAGATGAATGCGAGCGCATTCACCGACCGGCGCGACCGGGGGAGCGACTTCACCGCCAACAGGAGCGAGGGAGCGGATGCCAGCCTTCGCCTGATCGGCCGCGGCGCCTGGGGCTATTCGGCGCTGGCGTATCTGCAGACGCGCGCGTTCGCGAGCAGCTTCAACAGTATCAATGCCGCGCGGACGACCGCGACCCAGTCGTTGAACCAGTATAACACGCCGGCGACAGGGCTCGGCGGGCGGATCGAGATCGCGCCGCCGCTGGGCGAGAACATCACGCTCAGGGTCGGCGCGGATATCCGCGACGTGAGCGGCAAGACGCAGGAGCTCTATACGTTCGTGAACGCCGTACCGTCGCGTCGGCGCGAGGCGGGGGGGGGCACGACGACAACCGGCGCGTTCGCCGATGGGAGCGTCGTCGCGGGTAGCTTTACGTTCAGTCTGGGCGCACGGGTCGACTGGTGGTCGATCGATGGCGGCTATCTGTCGGAACGACCGCTCGCGGGCGGCGCTGCGTTGACCAATCTGCGCTACGCGGATCGCGATGGCAGCGAGACGACCGGCCGGGCGGGCGTGGCGTACCAGCCGGTCGAGGCAATCACGCTGCGCGCAGCGGGCTATCGCGGCTGGCGCCTGCCGACGCTCAACGAACTCTATCGCCCTTTCCGGGTCGGTAACGACGCGACCGCGGCGAACGCCCAATTATCGCCGGAGCGACTGACCGGGGTCGAAGCCGGGGCGACGCTGACCCCGGCCCCCGGCGTGAGCATCGCCGCAACCTATTTCCATAACCGGCTGAAGGAAGCCGTGGCGAACGTCACGACGACCAATCCGCCACAGATCCTGCCGGGGGTGACGACCTATCGCGTCCGCCAGAATCTCGACGCGATCCGTGCGCACGGCTTCGAACTGGATGCGGCGTATCGCCCTGGGCGACTGGGCGTGCAGGCGTCGTGGTCGCACACCAATTCGACGGTCGAGGGTTCGGGGATCACCGCCGCCTTGGACGGCTTGCGACCCGCGCAGACGCCACGCGACCAGGTGTCGGGAACGGTCGACTGGCGACACGATGCGGCGGCGGTGTCGCTGACGGTGCGGCATATCGGCCAGCAGTTCGACGACGACCAGAATACGCGCGTGCTCGATCCGGCGACGACGCTCGATGCCTATGCGGCGCTGCCGATCCTGCGCTCGCTGACAGCCGAGTTCCGGGCCGAGAATGTCCTCAACGAGCGGGTCGAGGCGGGGATAAGCGGCGCAAACATCGTCGAGCGCGCGACGCCGCGAACGATCTGGGTCGGTCTGCGTTACGGTTTGCGCTAACCGCGTCATAGTCTCGTCGTCGCGGGACAGGATTACGGCGGTATCCGCTGCGTTGACCCGTGCAGAGCGCGCGACTAATGCCATTCGCGTGAAGGGTTCCCGGCGACGGGATCAAAAGGGAAGTCGGTGCGCGGGCCGGGTCGGTGCGACCCCATCCGCAAGACCGGCGCTGTACCCGCAACTGTGACCGGATAGCGGCCACCCCGAAGATGCCACTGGGTTTCAGCCTGGGAAGGCGGGGTGGGCGCGGCGACCCGGAAGCCAGGAGACCTGCCTCTCACGGTCGATCCACTGCGCGGGCGGGTGTCCGGCGCGGACGAGTGCTCCGGTCCCGCCGGGTTCCCTCGAGCGAGAGACGTCTGGCCGCCCCGCGAATGGTCGCAGGCGGTTCTGGTTAGGACGTGCCTGATGACGAAGTTCTTCCTCCTCCTAGGCGCCGCGACGATCGCGGCACCGGCGAACGCCCAGACGATTCCCGATAGCGATGCCTCGGACATCGTCGTCACCGCGAGCCGCGCCGCGCAACCGCTGAGCGAAATCGGCCAGGCCGTCACGGTGATCGACCGCGCCGAGATCGAGCGCCGGCAGACCACCGTGGTATCCGATCTGCTCGCGACCACGCCTGGCGTCACCGTCACGCGCAACGGCACAGTCGGCGCGCTGACCGGCGTCCGCATCCGCGGCGCCGAGGCGGACCAGACTCTGGTCGTGATCGACGGCGTCCGCGTCAACGATCCGTCGTCGACCGGCGGCGGCTTCAATTTCGGCAATCTCCTGTCGAGCTCGGTCGAGCGGATCGAGGTGTTGCGCGGACCGAACTCGGTGCCATGGGGCAGCCAGGCGATCGGCGGCGTCGTCAACATCATCACCGCCGCGCCGACCGAGGGTTTGCAGGCGCGCGCCAACGCCGAATATGGCTATGCGGACAGCGTGTTCGCGAGCGCGGGCGTGTCGGGCGCGAAGGGCCCGGTATCGGGCTCGCTGACCGGCGGCTACCTGCGCAGCGACGGCATCTCGTCCGCGGCAAGCGGCACCGAGCGCGACGGATATCGCCAGTACGGTGCGACGGGGCGGCTGGGCGTCGAGTTCGCGCCGGGCATCGGCCTCGACCTGCGCGGCTATTTCGCGGACAGCCGCGTCGACATCGACGACGGGTTCGACCCGAATACGTTCGTGGTCGCGGACAGTGCCGCCTATGGCACCACGCAGGAACTCTATGGCTATGCCGGCCTGCACGCGAACTTCGCCGATGGCCGGTTCAACAACCGCGTCGCGTTCACGATCGCCGACATCAACCGCGACAATTTCTCGCAGCCGGGCGGCGACGTGTCGTTCCTCGGTCGCGGCCGCAGCGAGCGTTACGAATATCAGGGCGACTTCCGTCCGCTCGACCAGGTCCGCGTCGTCGCGGGTGTCGAGCGCGAGAACAGCCGCTACAATGACGGCTTCAGCTATGCCGATACCGGCATCACCAGCGTGTACGGCCAGCTGATCGTCAAGCCGATCGATATCCTCACGCTGACCGGCGGCGTCCGTAACGACGACCACGAGGATTTCGGCAATCACACGACGTTCGGCGCGAATGCGGCGCTGGCGCTGCGCACGGGGACGACGGTGCGTGCGAGCTATGGCGAGGGCTTCAAGGCGCCGACCTTGTACCAGCTCTTCTCCGAATACGGGAATGGCGACCTCGATCCGGAGACGGCACGCAACTTCGACGTCGGCGTCGAGCAGGCGTTTCTCGGCAATCGCGCACGCGTCGGGGTGACCTATTTCAACCGCCGTACGCGCAACCAGATCGATTTCCGCGATTGCATCGCGGTCGAGTGCGTTGACCGGCCGTTCGGCGTATACGACAACGTTGCCCGCGCCGAGGCGGACGGCGTCGAATTCACGCTCGCGGTGCGCCCGGTCGATGCGCTGACGCTGACCGCTAACTATAGCTATATCGACACCGAGAACCGTTCGATCGGCGACGATTTCGGCAAGCATCTCGCGCGCCGTCCCAAGCAGACCGCGAGCGTCGACGCGGACTATCGGTTCGCGTTCGGCCTGTCCGTCGGCGGTACCGTGACGATGGTCGGCGACAGCTTCGACGACGCCGCCAACGCGACGCGCCTCGACGGTTATGCGCTCGCCAGCGTTCGCGCGGAGCTGCCGGTCAACGACCAGATCGCGCTCTACGGCCGCGTCGATAACCTCACCGACTCGCGGTATCAGACGATCGCGGGCTACGGGAATTACGGCCGGGCGGCGTATGGCGGCGTGCGGTTGCGGCTGAAGTGAGGCGCGGGGCGATCCTCCTCGCGCTCCTGCTCGGGGGCTGCGCGCGGTCCCCCGGCGCGGGCGGCGGCGGCGGGATCGTCTCGACCAATCCCTGCGTGGATTCGGTGCTGGTGCGGATCCTGCCCGCATCGCGGATCGCCGCGATCAGCCAATATTCGCACGACGCGTCGGGGACCTCGATCCCGCTCGCCGTGGCGCGCCGGTTCCGGACGACCGCCGGGACCGCCGAGGAGGTGATCGCGCTGCATCCCGATCTCGTCATCGCCAGCACCTACACCCCGTCCGCGACGCAGGCGGCTTACGCGCGGGCCGGTTTGAAGACATTGCTGGTCGGCATCCCCGATTCGATCGCGGAGAGCCAGGCGCAGGTCACGCAGATCGCCGATGCCGTCGGTGCGCCGGCGGGGGGCGCGCGGATCAACGCCGCTATCGATCGCGCATTGACCCGCTGGAGCCGCAAGGATGGTCCGTCGCCGAGCGCGCTGCTGTATATCAGCGGCGATCTCGCGACCGGGGGGAGCACGTTGCTGAACGAGATGATGACGCGCGTCGGCCTCCGCAACGCCGCGGCGCGCTATGGCCTGACGCAGACCGGCACGCTCTCGGCAGAGACGATCGTGACCCGACCGCCCGCGATCGTGATCGCGCCCGAGCGAACCAGCCGCGGCACCGCGCTGCGCCAGCGCCTGTTGGCGACCACGCCGCACGCCGTCTTCCCACGCGTCCTGATCAATTGCGGCGGCCCGACTATCCCGCCCGCACTCGAACGCCTTGCCGCGATCCGGGCGACGGTCGCGTGAGCCGAGCACGCAAGCTCGCCGCGCTGACGCTGTTGCTGGTCGTCCTGTTCGGCCTGTCGCTGGGCTGTGGCAAGGTTTGGGTGCCGCTCGACGCTTGGTTCTCGCGCGACCCGCGCTGGTGGATCATCCTCGAGCTGCGCTTGCCGCGCGCGGTGCTCGGCCTCGCGCTCGGCGCGACGCTCGGGCTGTCGGGCGCGGTGCTGCAAGGCTATCTCCGCAATCCGCTCGCCGACCCGGCGGTCGTCGGCGTGTCGTCGGTCGCAGCGCTCGGCGCGGTTGCGGCGATCGTGTTCGGCCTTGGTTCGGGACCCGCGATCTTCGTGGCGGCGATGATCGGCGCGGGCGGCGCGGTCGCGCTGCTCGCGGCGCTGACATGGCGCTCGCCGAGCGCGATCACCTTCATCCTCGCGGGCACCGTGCTCGCCAGCCTTGCGGGCGCGCTCACCGCATTCCTGATCTCGATCGCGCCGAATCCCTATGCGGTTGCCGAGGTGATCGACTGGATCATGGGTGCGCTGACCGATCGCGGCTGGGACGACCTGAAGCTGGCACTACCGCCGATGCTGCTCGGCGCGGTCCTGTTGCTAGGCACGGGCCGCGCGCTCGATGCGCTGTCGCTGGGCGAGGCGGCGGCGCGATCGCTCGGCATACGGATGGGCCGCGTGCGGTGGCTGGTCGTGCTCGGTACCGGCCTCGTCGTCGGCGCGGGCGTCGCGGTGACCGGCGTGATCGGCTTCGTCGGCCTCGTCGTCCCGCATCTGCTGCGACCGATCTTCGGCCACCGCCCGAGCGCCTTGCTGCTGCCTTCCGCGCTCGGGGGCGCTGCGCTGGTGCTTGCCGCGGACAGCCTTGTCCGGCTCGCACCCGGCGCGGGCGAAGTGCGGCTCGGCGTCGCGATGGCGATGATCGGCGCGCCGTTCTTCCTGGGCCTGCTCGTCAGGGAACGGGGCCGCGCATGGATCTGATCGTCGACGCGCTACACGTGAGGCTCGGCAAGCGCACCGTGCTCCAAGACGTGTCGGCGCATCTCCGCCCCGGCCGCGTCACCGCAATTCTCGGCCCCAACGGCGCGGGCAAGAGCACGCTGGTCAAAGCCGCCGCCGCGCTCATCAGTCTGAGCGCGGGCAGCGTCCGGCTCGACACGCAGGACGTCGCGACGATGGACCCGCGTGCGCGCGCGCGTGCGATCGGCTACCTCCCGCAGGACGCGACGGTGCACTGGAACATCGTCGCGCGCGACGTCGTCGCGCTCGGTCGCCTGCCGCATCTCGGGGCGCACGCTGCCCCGTCACCGCAGGACCGCGCCGCCGTCGACCGCGCAATGCACGACACCGAAACCACGCGCCTTGCCGATCGCCCGATCGGCGAACTCTCTGGTGGCGAACGCGCGCGCGTCCTGCTCGCGCGCGTGCTGGCGGGCGAACCACGCTGGCTGCTCGCCGACGAACCGCTCGCCAGCCTCGACCCCTCGCACCAGATCGACCTGCTCGCGCGGCTGCGCACCTACGCGGCGGGCGGGGCAGGGGTGGTGATCGTCCTCCATGACCTCATCCAGGCGCAGCGCGCAGCGGACGATACGCTGCTGATCGCCGACGGTCGCGTGGTCGCGTTCGGTCCGGTCGCGGACGTGATGACCGCGGACACGCTCGCGCATGTGTTCGGCGTCCGCGTCGCGCCGCTCGACGATGGAGACCGCCGCCTGCTGGTCCCGGTCGGGCGTGTCGAGCGCGAGTAGGCCGGGCGACGCGGCGGCCGAGCCGTGGCAGGCCAAATGAAAGATCATCGACGCGCCGCGCCCGGGGCACTATCCCGCCCCGGGTGATCGACATTCCCGCACCCCTACGCCTGCGCCTCGACGGCGACGCCCTCGTCCGGAACTGGCGGACGCTCGACCGCCTGAGCGGCACCGCGGCATGCGGCGCGGCGGTCAAGGCCAATGGCTATGGCCTTGGCGCGACCGAGGTCGCCCGCCGCCTGGCCGACGCCGGCTGCCGCGACTTCTTCGTCTCGAACTGGCAGGAAGCCGCCGATCTCGCGCCGCTGGGACTGACCGTTTCCGTCCTGCACGGCGTCCGCGGCGACGATATGCCCGCCGCCGGCGCGGGGTTTGCCCGTCCGGTCCTCAACACCGCCACGCAGGTCGCGCGCTGGAAAGCCGCGGGCGGCGGCGCGTGCGACGTCATGGTCGACACCGGGATGAACCGCCTCGGCGTGTCGGCGGACGATATCGCTCGCGGCCTGCTGCAAGGCCTCGAGATCGAAACGCTGATGAGCCACTTGGCGTGCGCGGACGAAAACGTGCCGATGAACGCGGTCCAACGCGACCGGTTCGCCGCGCTGGCGGGCACGACATCGGCGCGGCGGCTCAGCCTCGCCAATTCGGCCGGTATCGCGCTCAACGGCTATGCGTTTGACCTGACCCGCCCCGGCCTGGCGCTGTATGGCGGTGTCCCTCGCCCGGACCTGACCGACGCAGTCCGACCCGTGGTCACGATCGAGGCCCAGATCCTGCAGCGCCGCCGCGTCCGCGCCGGTGAGACGGTCGGCTACAACGCGACCTGGACCGCGACTGCGGACACCGACGTCGCGATCGTCAACCTCGGCTATGCAGATGGCTATTTCCGCGGCTTTTCCGGTGTCGGCACCGCCCGCGCCGCGGACATCCCGCTCGGGGTGTTGGGTCGCGTGTCGATGGATCTCGTCGCGGTCGCGCTGACCGGCGCGACGGGGGTCGTCGAGGGCGACTGGATCGCATTCGACTTCATCCTGCCGGACGCCGCGGCAGTATCGGGCATGAGCCAATATGAGTTGCTGACCGCGCTCGGCGCGCGTTTCGCGCGCGTATGGGCATGATCACGCGGCGTTTTCGGGCCCGGTCCAGACGCTGAACGGGCGCGCGCGTATCCAGCGCGTCGCGAGCCATTTGACGCCGCTGGTAACGGGTTCGCCGGCGTGTTGCGTCGTTCGATCGACAGCGCCGTCGGGGCGTACATTGTCGAAGATCACCGCATCGCCGGTGCGGGGCATGACGCGGAGCGCGTTGTTCAGGAAAAACGTCGCGCCGCCCGAAAACCCATCGTTCAGATAGACCAGAACGGTGCGAATCCGCTGGTTGCCCGTCGCCGGCAGCGCATCGACATGCGGCCGAAATTGCTGGCCGGGGCGATATCGCAGGACGGACAGCGCCTCGCCCTGACGCCAGTCGGTTCCGGTAACGGCTGCCAGCCGGCGGTTCAGCGCCTGGACGACCAACGTTTCCCGCGTCGGGCCGATGACCGCACCATCCGACGTGCGCACCGGATTGGGGACGTTACGTCCGGTTTGCGGATCAGCCACCATCGCGGGTTGCAGCATATCGGCCGCGCAGTGCGCGATATGCAGGCACTCGTCCTGCGTGAACAGCCGGGCGATATGCCGGACGTCGGGGGTCTTGCCGATCGTTTCCGCCTGCGCAGGATCGACCGGGGCGCCGTCGTCGGTGAGTGTCATCTTGTCGAGCAACGCCCGATGCGCCGCGGCGATCGCATCGGTTTCGGCTGCCGTATCGAGCAAGGCGCGTGCGCCGGCCCAGTCCGCCGTCGCCCCACTGCCGTTCGCGACAAGCGCGATCTCGACGAGCGCTGCGTCGGGATTGCCAAGCGATGCCGCCTGCCGGAGGAGCGCGCGCGCTGCCGGCAGGTCTCGCCGCACCGGGGAGCCTGCAAGCGTCCACATCGCAAGCTTGAACACGGCATCGACGCTGCCTGCTTGCGCATGCTGCTCGATCACCGAGACCGCGTCGCCAACACGGCCTCTGGCGAGCAGGTCATCAGCGTGTGCAACCGGATCGTGGATCATTCGTCACCCATAAAAAAAGGGGCCGGTGGAAACCCACCGACCCCGCAGTATCGCACGTCAGGTTCGTTTGGAACCGGATCAGAAGCGGGCGGTCACGCCTGCATAGAAACGACGGCCGACGTTGTCGTAGATGCCGCTGCCTGCGCCGATACCGGTCGCACCCAGGGGCGGGAGACGGTCCGTCAGATTGTCGACGCCGACGTAGAAGTTCGACCGCTCGCCGATGTCCACGCCCACCTTCATGCCGATGTACAGGACATCAGGATAGAAGGACTGGCTGAAGTCGTCGAGGTTCTGCGGCGCACGGCCCTGGAAGGGCTCCTGGTTCTCGATCGCGCCGACCGACTGCTTCGCCAGATAGCGGAACTGCGTGTCGAGGGTGAACTGACCGAAATCGACACCCAGGTTGACGTTGACCGCATCCTTCGGCTGCCCGATTTCGCCGTTCAGGTTGTCGCCAAAGTCGGGCTGTACGGGGTTCAGGAAGTTCGTGTTCTCGAACGAGTGCGTATAGATCACCTGACCGGACACGCGGGTCGCTCCGAAGCTGCGCGTGTAGGCGAGGTTCGTATCGATACCGCGAACCTTCAGGCTGGCGAAGTTGAACGGCAGCTGGAGAAGGCTTCCCTCGATGATGCGGTAGGCCTGTTCCCCGTTCGGACCGGTCGCACCGGCAGCAACGCGCGTGAAGCTATTGCAGAACTGGTTGTCCGTGATCGATGGTGCGTCGTAGCAGGTATTGGCGATCGCCTGTGCGGAAGGCGCCGCGATGACCCGGTTGACCTGGATATTATAGTAGTCAACCGACAGCGTCAGACCCGGTGCAAAGCGCGGCTGGATGACCCCACCATAAGTGTACGAATCAGACTTTTCCGCCTGAAGGTTGGAGTTGCCGCCGCTCAGCGTCTCGAGCGACTGCACGTACTGGTAGTTATAGTTGGCCGGGATACCCGCTGCCGCGCAGTTTGCGGCACGGAACTGCGTGCCACGGCCGAGATTGTCCGCCGAGCAAGGATCGACGAACCCTGGTGCGAAGTTCTGGCCAGCCGGCGAGAACTGCTCCGAAAGATTCGGGGCGCGTACGGCACGGCCATAGTTGGCACGGAAGCGGATGTCCTGGATCGGCGAGTATTCACCGCTCAGGTTGTACGTGTAGACCGTCCCTGCGGAGCCCTTATAGTCGGAGACACGGCCGGCAGCGGACAGCGTCAGCTCCTTGATCAGGACGATGTCCTTGAGCAGCGGAATGCGGACTTCGCCGAACGCTTCCTTCACTTCGAACGATGGCGGATTATAGGCCGCGATCGCGTTGTAGAAGGTGTAGCCCGCCTCGACCAGCGGATCGGCCTGGAACTTGTTCGTCTCCCGACGATACTCACCGCCGATCGAGAAGCCGATCGGTCCGCCCGGAAGATTGATGAACTTCGACGTGTCGCCGGCGACGGTGCCGAGGATGTCCAGCTGCGTGATCTTGCCGAACGACTGCGTGTTGCGCAGCACATAGTTGCGTGCGGCATCCGAGATGCTGCCGACGCCGAACGGATTGAGCGGCTGGCACGCGGCGATGTTGCTGTCGAGGATCGCCTGACCCGCTGCGGTCGGGAGACCGGTTTCCGGATCAATGCCCGCACCAACCTGCTGCGCGCTTGCGAGCCCGCGTGCTGCGGTGTTCTGCGACCCGCAGACGATCTGACCCGCGGCGTTACGCTGCGCGTCGAGCGCCAGGCTCAGGCGCTGGACGTCGACGTTGCCGAGAACCTTCGTCCTTTCCCGGAACTCGCCATAGTTCGCGGACAGTTCGTAGTTGAAGGTGTCGGCGAAATCGCCGCGCACGCCGCCGACGAAACGATACGTCTCGCGACGCGCGTCCTCACGACGCGAACCCAGATCGGTCAGGTTCTTGCGCAGGATGAAGCGCTGCGTGCCGGCGTTGATTGCCGCAATCTGGTTCGCCTGGACTTGGGCGGCGGTCAATCCATTGCCTGCGGCGAATGCCGTCCCGGTCGTGATGTTGATGCCGTTGGTCGCCGACTGCAGCGCCTGGGCGGTCAGCGTCGCGCGCGACGTCGCGTCGAGGAACGGGTTGTCGAGGCGTGGACGCTCGTACAGCGCGTCGATCGTGCTGCCGGTGAAGAACGCCGGACCCGAGCCGCCGAGGCTGACCGAGTCGACGCGGACATACTTGGCTTCGAAGAACGGCACGAACGCGGTCGAGACATCGAAATGACCGATCATGTTTGCCGAATAGCGGTCGATCTGCGGCAGAAGCTGCAGCAGAACGCCCTCGCGCCGCGTGTTTCCGTTGCCGCCGAGGAACGTTCCGGCGGGCGCGCCTGACGGGGTCGTTGCACTGCCGCCGGCGATGCCGACGCGCGTGCCGGTCTGGCGCGTGAGCGTACCCGCCGGCTGGAACAGGTAATTGACGGTATAGGCGCGACCCAGCGGATCACGACCGCCGGGCGCTGCGGACGTCGCGCCGATGCCCGCGCCGGCGAACGACACGAGGCCGCCATCCGAGAACGTACCGACGCGGACGTCGCGGAAGAACGTTGCGTCCGGCACGCCGTCGAAGTTCAGGTTGCCGTTGAGACCGGCGCCTGCCGGATCGATGTTCGTCGTGACGAACGCGTCGTTCTGGCGATAGTTTTTGCGGCTCGATGCGAACAATGCCTGCGTGCGTGCATATTCCAAATTGACCGCGATGTTGCCGCGGCCGTCTGCGAAATTCTTGCCGCCCGTCACGCTGACGAAATAGCTGCCTGCGTCCTTCTCGTCGCTGACGCCACCCTGACCGCGGATCTGCAGGCCTTCAAAGTTGCTCTTGAGGCGGAAGTTGACGACGCCGGCAAGCGCATCCGAGCCGTACACGGCGGAGTTGCCGCCGGTGACGACGTCAACGGCTTCGAGCAGATCGGTCGGGATCGTGTTGACGTCGACGGATACCGCGTTGTTGAGGATATCCGCGCCGACGTGACGGCGTCCGTTGACGAGCACGAGCGTGCGCGACGTTCCCAGGCCACGAAGATCGAGAAGGTTGAGGCCGCCGGTGCCGAGGAACCGGGTCGAGTTCGACTGGCCGAACGAGCTCTGGAGCTGCGGGAGATCGTTGAGCACGTCGCCGATCGACGTACGCGCGGTCTGCGTCAGTTCCGCAGCGGAGATGGTCGTGACCGGAACGACCGACGTGGCGTTGGGCGAGCGGATGCGCGAGCCCGTAACGAGGATTTCCTCACCGCCTGCGGCGGGCTTCCCATCGGCCTGCGTAGCGCTGGTCGTCTGGACCGGTTCCTGCGCCATCGAATCGCCCGCGACCGGTGCCGGTTCGGTGGTCGTCTGCGCGAAAGCACCGTGCGGAAGAAGCGCCAGTGCGCCTACGACCGCCGTGGCGCCAAGAAAGCGATTGAATTTCATGTTTTTTTGCCCCGTTTTCGTCGATGGGGCATTCAAACTTGTTCGGGTCGTCTGCGCAAGGTTCTGTTCATAATCACGACGCGGACATCACCTTTTTGCGTCACCATGTGACAAAACCGTCACAATGGATCGTCCCGCAAATCTCGCATGACCGCGTCTTATCGCTCCAGACACATCGCGATCCCCATGCCGCCGCCGATGCACAACGTCGCCAGGCCCTTCTTCGCATCGCGCTTCTGCATCTCGTAGATCAGCGTCGTCAGGACGCGCGCACCGCTCGCGCCGATCGGGTGGCCGATCGCGATCGCGCCGCCGTTGACGTTGACCTTGCTTGCGTCCCAACCGAGCTCCTTGCCGACCGACAGCGCCTGCGCGGCAAACGCTTCGTTGGCCTCGATCAGGTCGAGCTCGCCGAGCGTCCAGCCCGCCTTCTCGAGCGCGCGGCGAGTCGCGGGGACGGGGCCGATACCCATCACCGACGGGTCGACGCCCGCCGACGCCCAGCTCTTGATCGTCGCGAGGATCGGCGAACCGCGACGTTCGGCCTCGTCGCGGCGCATCAGGACGAGCGCGGCGGCGCCGTCGTTGAGGCCGCTCGCGTTCGCCGCAGTGACGGTGCCGTCCTTCTTGAACGCGGGTTTCACGCCCGAGACGCTCTCGATCGTCGCACCGGCGCGGATATATTCATCATCGGCGACGATCGTGTCGCCCTTGCGGCCCTTGATCGTTACCGGCGCGATCTCGTCCTTGAACCGCCCTGCGCCGCGTGCGGCCTCGGCCTTGTTCTGCGAGGCGACCGAGAACGCGTCCTGCTCGCCGCGCGTGACCTGATATTGCTCGGCGAGATTCTCGGCGGTGATGCCCATGTGATAGCCGTTGAAGACGTCGGTCAGGCCGTCGCTGACCATCGTGTCGACAAGGCTGAGGTTGCCCATCTTCTGGCCGCCACGGATCGACTGCGCGTGCGCCGAGAGCGACATCGATTCCTGCCCGCCCGCGACGACGATCGTCGCGTCGCCGGTCTGGATCGCCTGGCAGCCGAGCGCGACGGCGCGGAGGCCGGAGCCGCAGACCTGGTTGACGCCCCAGGCGGGGATCTCCTTGGGCACGCCCGCCGCCATCGACGCCTGGCGCGCGGGATTCTGGCCTTGCGCAGCGGTAAGCACCTGGCCGAGGATCACTTCGGACACGTCTTCGCCCGCCACGCCCGCCTGACCGAGCGCAGCCTCGATCGCGATGCGGCCGAGTTCGTGCGCGGGCGTTGCGGCGAACGCGCCGAGGAAGCTGCCGACGGGGGTGCGCTTGGCGGCGGTGATGACGACGTCAGTGGGGAGCAGGTCGGTCATGTCGGGATCCTCTGTGTTTGTACCCCGTGTACGTCAGTCGAGCGCGGCGATCCAGTTGGCGAGCGGTTCCCAGAGGCGTGCGCGGGCGGAGCGGCCGATGACCATGCCGACATGCCCCGCGCCGAGATCGCGGCGGTCGGCAAGCCCGATCGCGGTGGCGGCAGGGACGATCCGGTCGCTCAGCGAAACGAACTCGACGGTCGGGCAGGCCAGCGCGCGCGGATCGACCGGGATGCCGGCGATCGCCCAGCGGCCCTTGCCGGGGCGGTCTTCGGCGATCCAGTCCTCGAACAGCGACGCTGCGGCGGCGTAGGGGAGGGGAGCGCCCGCGTTCGCCCAGTCCTCGAGCCGGACGAACGCGCGCGCCGCATCGCTGTCGGGCGGGAGGTCGGCGAAGGCTTCGTATTTGGCGATGGTGCGGGTCGGGTCGAGTTGCCAGAAGCCGGTCTGCAGCACTTCCATCGGGAGCAGGCCCAGCACCGCGGCGGCGGGTTTCACCGCGGCCCAGGTTGCGGCGAGGCTGGGACGGCTTTCGGCGTACCCCGCAAAATGCCACGGCGCGGCGATCGTCGCGACGCCGGCGACGGGCGTCATCGCGGCGGCGCCCAGCGCCAGCGTGCCGCCGAGGCAGTAGCCGACGACGACCGGTGGTTGGGGCAGTGCCTGCAGCAACGGGACCAGCAATCGCTCGACATGCGCGGCAAGATCGAGGTCGCGGTCGGCGTTGCCGGGCGATCCCCAGTCGACCAGCCAGGCGTGGAACCCCTGCGCGGCGATCCACCGCAGCAGCGAAGTATCGCGCGAATGATCGAGGATATCGGGCGGGTTGATCAGCGACGGGACGAACACGACGGGGCGTCCGCGGCCGCCATAATCGCGCAACGACACGCGGCCGGCGCGGTGGATCGCGGGCATCGGATCCGCCCGCAGCTCTCGCGGCGCGCCCTGATACGCGCGCAATCCGGCCAGCGCGCGCGCCATCCGGTCGGGCGATGCTGCGGTCTCGCTGCGCAGCAGCGACAGGAACAAGGGTAGAGGTCTGGGTCCTTGTTGCGGTGCGTCATCAAAGACTGTAGCCTCCGTTTCAAACATAAGACGGGGGATCCATGAAGAAGCAACCAGCGGCCGACGGAATCGTCATCATCAAGAAATACGCCAATCGGCGTCTCTATAATACCGAGACCTCATCGTACATCACGCTCGATCATCTCGCGACGATGACCCGCGCGGGCCGCGACTTCAAGGTGGTCGATGCGAAGACCGACGAGGACATCACGCACAACGTCCTCACGCAGATCATCATGGAGGAAGAGAGCCGCGGCGAGACGATGATGCCGGTGAATTTCCTGCGCCAGCTGATCTCGATGTACGGCGATTCGATGCAGACGATGGTGCCGGGCTACCTGGAGGCGTCGATGGACAGCTTCCGCCGCAATCACGACCAGTTCAAGTCCGCGGTCGAGGGTGCGTTCGCCAACTCGCCGTTCGCCGATATCGCCAAGCGCAACCTCGCAATGTTCGACGTCGCCGCCCACGCGATGACGCCGCCCGCGCCGGCACCCGCTGCCAGCAAGGACGACGAGATCGCGGCGTTGCGCACCGAACTCGCCAAGTTGCAGGAAAAGGTCGAGAAGCTCGGCTGAGCGGTCGGACCGATGGGGGGGCGGTGTTGTGGAGTGCGAGCGGCGCGCTGGCCGCGGTTGCCATCCTTGCAGGGGTCGGCGAGCGTCGCCGGCGACGACGGCGCGATCCGGATTCGGTCGGCTGGGTCGACTGGCCGACCGTCCAGATGCTCGCGCTGATCGCACTCGCCATCACGATCGGGCTCGCGTTCAAGACCTGAAGCGGCGGTCGTTCCTGAGATAGACGACGGTGTGCCAGCTGTTCCGCGGGGTCGTGAAGACCGGGCGGTAGTCGCGCGCGAGCGCCGCCTTGACCGCGCGCAGGCTCCCGCGGTTCCAGATCGACAGCCGACGGTCCGACGTGACGATGACGGGCGGGCGGCGCGCGAGGATGCGGCGCACTTCGCCGGGTTCGTCGATCCCGGTCGCACCCTGTTCGGTGTCGTAGGCGAGCAGGTTGGGAAAGGCATAGGCGGTCGGCAGGCAGGCGTGCGCGAGGTGGTAGGTGATCGTATCGCCGATGAAGACGTACGGGCAGGCGCCGCCGCTGTTCGTCGCGACGATCTGCGCGACTCGGTACGCGCCGGCCGAGTCGTTTGGATGGATCGCGCGCTTGGCGACGAGGATCGAAGCGGTCACGCCCAGGGTCAGCGCGATCATCCGAACCGACCGACCGAGCATGGGCGCAGCGAGGATGGCGAGCGGCGCGACCAGCGGCAGCGCATAATGATCGAAGAACGTCCCGATCGCGCAGAAGCCGATCAGCGCCGAACCCAGCCAGGCGTAACCGACCATCAAAGGCTCGACAGCGACTTCACTCCGCGGCCGCGCACGCCATGTCAGCCCGGTCGCCAGGATCAGCGGCGACAGTTGCGCGGCGATGCCCAGCAGCCGCATCGCAAGATCGCTCGCCGAATAGCCGCGTCGCAAAGCGATCGAGGCGAAGTTGGCGAACCAGAACGCGTCGAACGCGGCCGCGCCTCGGGCGTGATACCAGCCGATCGCGGCCAGCGTCGGCAGCAACCCCATCAGCGCCCAGGCGGCGGTCGCGCCGGCGGTCTGATACCCGCTCGTGCTTGCACGCCGCAGATACCAGAGATGTGCCAGTCCGAAAAACGCGCCTTCGAACATCGGCGTGTATTTCAGCTGAATCGCGATCCCGGCGAGCAGGCAGGCGACGATCCCGCTCGCGACGATCGTCAGCGGGCGCTGGTCGGCGGCCTTTGCGGGCAGTCGCAGCGTCAGCAGCCCGGCCACCGCCATCGGCAGATTGTAGAAGACGGGCGCCTGCCCGCCACCGCCACCGACCAGCGTGATCGCGACGAGATAGGCGATCCCCGCGACCATCGCACCGCGGTCGTCGGCACCGATCGTCCCGGCGGCACGGCGCACGACGAGCGCGGTTGCCCATGCGCATCCGGTCGCGACCAGCTGATAGGCGAGGATCCCGTTGCCGGGGAGCGTGCGAATCCCCGCAAACAGCAGGAACAGTCCGACCGGCTTGCGGTCCCAGATGTCGACATAGGGCACCGCGCCGTGCAGCAGGCGATCCCCGACCAGCAGATAATATTGCTGGTCGGGCTCGATGACCGGGTTGCCGAAATCCCACGCCCGGATCGCCAGCGCCACCAGCAGCAGGAGCATTGCGCCCGCCCAGCGGCTGTGGCGCATCAGTAAAATCGTGCGAGCGTCAGCGCGCGCGTCGTGCCGTCGCACAGCCCGAGCCGGACGACGCGCCCGGGCGCGCCCGCGGACCAGGACGCGATCGGGCTGGTCGCATAGTCCGCGGGGATCGGCACCGTGTCGATCGTGCAGATCAGGTCGCCGTCCTTCCACCCGGAGGCCGCAGCGGGGCCGCCGCGCATCACGTGGAGGACTTTCAATCGGTTGGGCTCGACACCCACAAGCAACCCGCTGGTCGATCGCAACGGCTGCGTATCGGCCTTTGGACCGCGGCTGAGCACCATGCGGCGCGCGCCGGGATCGAGCAGGACGCGGTAGTTCTGCAGGAATCCCGAGCCGATCCGGCCGGCGACGCCGATCGATTGCGAAAAGCCGCCCGCGGGTTCGATCCGCACTTCCGACCAGCGCGCGACCATATTGCCGACATGGATGTCGGGAACGATTGCGAGGCCGCTGATCGCGGGGCCGGCGAGACCGAACGAGATCGCGGTGGTGGACGGCACCGCAAGGCTTGCCGCCGCCCAGCCGGGGGCCGTGACGGTGATCGACGATCCGTCGCCGGTATCGACCACGACCGGGGCGAGCCTGCGGTCGCCGAGCGTGATCGCGCTTTCATAGACGCTGCGTTCGGCGGAAACCCGCAACGACGCGGTTTCGCCCTTGAACGGCAGCCGGCCCGAGCGGAGCAGGCGGAAGCGGTGCGCGGCGTAATCGATGTCGAGCGCGTAGCCCGCCATCATGTCCGCACCGACGAGCAGGTCGACGGCAGAGGCGCTGCCGGTGGCGATCGCGGGAAGATCCGCGACCGTGACGCCGCCGCCGGTCCGCGCGAGCCCGCCGACCGCGATCGAGCGCGTCGGCATCCAGCCGAGCGCGATCGATCCGCCGATCGCGGTCGCACTGCCGCCGGCGACCAGTTTGGCGGTATCGACCGCGGGGGAGGCCTTTGCGAGCAGCGTATAGCTGACGCCGGTGTCGAGGATCGCGGTGACGTCGCGCCCGTCGAGCTGCATCCTGAAGCGGATCTGGTTGCCCGGGGTGAGGTCGAACGGCACCCAGCGCGTCTCGGCATTGGTGGCGAGATGGTAGACGCCGCGGTCTCGGGCGGCTGGCGAAATCGCGGCCGGCGCTGCCGGCTCGCGCGCGGAAACGATGAGGACCGCCAGCAGCGGGACGAGCGTGAGAAGGGCGCGGCGCATATGGCACCGTCCCTAGCGGGTCGGTGGCGGCGTACAAGCGGCGCGGGGTGCGCCGATCGAAGAGCGGACTTGTCCCCTTGCGCAAAGGACGTGGCCGGGTTTCACCGACGGTCCGCCCGCGCTCGTGTTTGAGCGCCAAAGCCGATCGGCAATCCTCCCCCCGCCCGGGGGGAGGTGGCTGGCGCTTGCCAGACGGAGGGGGCGGTAAGCGCCGACGCGGGTTCCGTGTTATCGTTCTCCGTCGCTCCGCGCCCCCTCCCGCTGGCGGGGGAGGATCGAATCCTGCGCTGCTTATGTCGACTGAAGCAATGCCCCATCCCGTCCGAGGCCGGGGTGATGGGTATGGTGAAGGCCCTGAGGCAACGCCCCTTACAGGCACGCCTCCAGATACGCCTGATCGAACCCGAACTGCTTGGCCTTCTCCAGCGTATACGGCCGCAACCCCATCGACCGGTATTCGCCCAGGATCTTGCCGTCGGCCGACTCGTCCATATACTCGAACTTGAACAGCTCCTGCGTCACGATCACCGGACCTTCCATGCCGATCACCTCGGTGATGTTCGTCACGCGACGCGAGCCGTCGCGCAGTCGCTTCACCTGGATGATCAGCTCCACCGAGTCGGCGATCTGGCGCGAAATCGCTTCCTTCGGCACCTTGATGTCCGACATCATCACCATGTTCTCCATACGCGCGAGCGCCTCGCGCGGGGAGTTGGCGTGGAGCGTACACATCGATCCGTCGTGACCGGTATTCATGGCCGCGAGCATGTCGAAACACTCGGAACCACGAATTTCGCCCAGGATGATCCGGTCCGGCCGCATACGCAGTGCGTTCTTCACGAGATCGCGGATCGAGATTTCGCCCTGGCCCTCGAGGTTGGCGGGGCGCGTCTCGAGAGGGAGCCAGTGGGGCTGTTGCAGCCGAAGCTCGGCCGCGTCCTCGATCGTCAGCACGCGCTCGCCGGGGTCGATCATCTTCGACAGCGCGTTGAGCATCGTCGTCTTGCCCGAGCCGGTACCGCCCGAGATCACGACGTTGAACCGCGACGCGCCCGCGATCTTCAGCGCGGTCGCCATCTTGGGGCTCATGCTGCCGAACCCGGCCATCATGTCGAGCGTGATCGGCTTGGCCGAAAACTTGCGAATCGAGATCGCGGTCCCGCGCAAGCTCAGCGGCGGCACGATCACGTT
This sequence comes from Sphingomonas sp. Leaf38, assembly GCF_001421825.1. Lineage (NCBI taxonomy): Bacteria > Pseudomonadati > Pseudomonadota > Alphaproteobacteria > Sphingomonadales > Sphingomonadaceae > Sphingomonas > Sphingomonas sp. Leaf38. The sequence goes on from NZ_LMLD01000011.1 coordinate 621,152, forward strand.
GACGCGGCTGCCGTCCTTGAGGCGCGCGTCGGCGAGCGGCGTGGTCTGGTCGACGCGGCGGCCGACCGAGTTCACGATCCGTTGCGCGATCTGGAACAGATGCTCCTCGTCGCGGAACTGGATCGGCGCGAGCTCGAGCTTGCCCTTGCGCTCGACATAGGTCTGTTCGGGGCCGTTCACCATGATGTCGGTGATGTTCGGATCCGCCAGCAATTCTTCGAGCGGCCCGAGCCCGAGCAGCTCGTCGACCAGCACCTTTTCCAGCGCGAACTGTTCGCGGCGGTTGAGCGTCAGCTTCAGCTCGGCGAGCACTTCGCCGATGATCGGGCGGAATTCCTCCGCCAGCTCGTCCTTGCCGAGCGTTGCGGCGGCCTCGGGATCGACGCGTTCGAGCAGACGCGGGAGGACCTGTTCCTTGATCTTGTGGATCGACTGTTCGAAGCCCTCGACGCGGCTGTTGCCCGCCTCGCCGCTGGCGTTCTGGCGATCGGAGAGGCGCTGCATCGCGTCCATCTGCGTGCCGGGCATCGTGCCGGGGCCAAAGCCATCGGTTTCGCCGGGCATCGGCAGCGACTCGATCGGCGGAAACTGCGAACCGCCTTCGGGCTCGGGGCGTGGCGCAGGGCCGCCGCCTTGCATCGGGCGCGCCACGCCGAATGCTGGCCGGGCCGCTTGCCCCCCGCTGATGCCATTACGACGCCCGAATGCGCTCATGCCCAAATCCCTGGATGATTGCCCAACGGGTTAGGGGGCAAGGCTTGATAATTCGCTAACCAAACCGGATCGGCGCGCGTGGTCCCGGCGGTGCCGAGGGTTGATCGCCGCCGCGAACTCCCCGAAGGCGGGGACATGATCCGCCTGCTGCTCCTTCTCGCGCTGACTTTCGGGTTGGCCAGTTCCGCGTCGGCCGACGACATCGCCGCCACCGGGCGCGGCGTGGTGCGCGTCGTCACGATCGCGGTGGTCGACGACCAGGTCGTCGGCTTCGGCCATGGCAGCGGTTTTGCGGTCGCGCCCAACCGGATCGTCACCAACGCGCACGTCGTCGATCTCGCCGAGCGCTATCCCGACAACGTCGTCGTCGGGATCGTCCCGACCGAGGGTACCAAATCCTACCAGGGCAAGGTGATCGCCTATGATTCGCAGCGCGATCTGGCGCTGATCGAGTTCACCGGCGCGCGCCTGCCGCCGAGCGCGCTCTATACCGGGCCGATGAACGAGGGCGATGCGGTGGTGTCGCTCGGCTTTCCCGGCAATGTCGACCTGGCGACCGCGCGGTCGGCGGCGGACTATATCCGGCCGATGACGCCGGTCCGATCGGAGGGCGTGTTGTCCGGCCGCCGCGTGCTGAGCGATATCGAGGTGCTGCTGCACACCGCCAGCATCGCGCGCGGCAATTCGGGCGGTCCGTTGCTCGACCGGTGCGGGCGGGTGATCGGCGTGAACTCGGCGATCACGCGCGGCGAGGACGGCGATTCGACGTTCGGATTCGCGATCGCGGACACCGAACTCGCGGGCTTCCTGCGCGATTCGAAACAGCCTTATGCGTCGATCGGCACGGGCTGCACCTCGATCGAGGATCGCCTGCGGCAGGACAGCGACGCCGACGCGCGCGCGACTGCCGATGCGGCGTCGGCGAGGCGCGACGCGGCGGCACAGGATGCGTTGGCGCGCGAGGGCGCCGTCGAAAAGGCCCGGACCGAGGCGGCGCGCACGCGCGAGAACGTGATGGCGATCGCCGGGCTGTTGCTCGTCGCGGGCGCGCTGGTGATCGGCAGCGCGGGGCTGCTCGAATCGCGTGGCCAGCGGCGGCAGGCGATCTGGGCGGTCTCAGTCGGCGGCGTCGCGGTACTCGTCGCGATCATCGTGTTCGTGCTGCGGCCGTCGGGCGAGGTCGAGGTGCCGCTGTCGGCGCTGCCGAAGTCGCGGCTGGCGACGCCCGATGCGGCGCTCGGCAAGCTGATGTGCACGCTGATCCCCGAACGCAGCCGGATCACGATCTCGTCGAGCGAGGACGTGCCGATCGAATGGGGCGCCAAGGGCTGCATGAACGGCAAGACGCAATATGTCGGTGCGCGGAACCTTGGCGGGGGCGGCCGCTTCGACCGCGTGCTGGTGCCCGATGCCGAGCAGACCGTGTCGGTGCTGTCGTTCGACCCGGCGACGCGAATCTATTCGAACACGCGCTACCTGATGTCGGCGGCGGGCATGGCGGCGGCGCGGACCACGCGCGGGGTGGTGCCGAACGTGTGCGGGATGGACGACACCGCGCTCGCCAAGCTGACCAGCCAGCAGGCGGCGATCCGCGCGGTGCTGCCGCCGCTGCCCAACGAGAAGCTCGTCTATTCCTGCAAATCGGCGCGCTGAGCGGCTTCGACAGCGAGCAGCTTGCGTTTGCGGTCGAGCCCGTACGCATAGCCGCCGAGTGCCCCGCCGATCCGCTGCGCGCGGTGGCAGGGGATAACGATCGACACCGGGTTCTGGCCGCACGCGGTGCCGGCGGCGCGCACCGCGGCGGGCCGGCCGGCGAGCGCGGCGAGTTCGCTATAGGTGCGCGTCTCGCCGATCGGGATGGTGCGCAGCGCCTGCCAGATCGCCTCCTGGAACGCGGTGCCGCGGACGTCCAGCGGGAGGTCGTGGTCGCGTTCGGGGGATTCGACGGCGGCGACGACATGCGCGGCCAGCTCGGCCAGCGCGGCATCGCCCGGTTCGATCGTCGCGTTGGGGAAGCGGCGACGCAGCTCGTCGGCGTCTTCGTCAAACGAGACGCGGCACAGGCCCTTGTCGGTGGCCGCGACGAACAGCGCGCCGAGGCTCGTGTCGGCGATGGTCCAGCGAATCGTGACGCCTTCGCCGCCGCGCGCCCACGCGCTGGGCGCCATGCCAAGCCGTTTGGCATCCGCCTCGTAGAAGCGGCTCGGGGCGGAATAGCCGGCGTCGTAGATCGCTTCGGTCACGGTCGAGTCCTCCGATAGGGCGTCGGCCGCGCGGCCGGTGCGCAGTGCGCGCGCATAGGCGGCGGGGGTGACGCCGGTGGCGCGCTTGAACAGGCGGTGGAAATGGTGCGGCGCGTAGCCGACCTGCGCCGCGACCGCGTCGAGCGAGAGCCGGTCGTCGGCGGCTTCGAGCAGCGCGATGGCGGCGGCGACGGCGATCCGGTCGCGGCCGACCGTGTCCGGGGTGCAGCGCAGGCACGCGCGGAATCCGGCGGCGCGCGCACTCGCCGGGTCGGGGTGGAAGCTGACATTCTCGCGCTTGGGGTGACGCGCGGGGCAGCTCGGCTTGCAGTAGATGCCGGTGCTCTTCACGCCGACGAGAAACCGGCCGTCCCACGCGCGATCGCGCGCCGCGAATGCGCGCCACGCGGTGTCGTCGTCGAGGGCAGGGGCGGTGCTCATGGGACGGTTATAGCGCGCCGCGCTCCCCGCGCATCCCGTGGCTTGCGCTCAAAGCCGGAGCCAATCGCGGGCCCGGCCGTTCTGAGCAAGTCCCTGAATATGAAAGACTTGCACCATGGCCTCCGACACGCCCGTCTGGTTCATCTCCGGCTGTTCGACCGGGTTCGGTCGCGAACTCGCCAAGCTCGTGCTCGCACGCGGCTGGCGCGCGGTCGTCACCGCGCGTGACGCGACCCGCGTCGCGGATCTGGCGGACGGCGCGGAGGATCGCGCGCTGGCGGTGTCGCTCGACGTGACCGATCAGGCGCAGATCGACGACGCGGTCGCGCAGGCCAGGGCGAAGTTCGGTCGGATCGACGTGCTCGTGAACAATGCGGGCTATGGCTATCAGGCCTCGGTCGAGGAGGGCGAGGAGTCCGAGATCCGCGCGCAGTTCGATGCGAACGTGTTCGGGCTGTTCGCGCTTACGCGGGCCGTGCTGCCGATCCTGCGCGCGCAGAAGAGCGGGCATGTGATCAACATCACGTCGGTCGCGGGGCAGATCGGGTTCCCGGGCTCGGGCTATTATGCCGCGTCGAAGCATGCGGTGGAGGGCTGGTCGGATGCGTTGCTCGCCGAGGTGAAGCCGCTCGGGATCGATGTGACGTGCGTCGAGCCGGGGCCGTTCCGCACCGACTGGGCCGGGCGTTCGCTGAAACAGACGCCGGTCGCGATCGCCGACTATGCCGACACCGCGGGCAAGCGGCTCGACGGCACGCGCGAGGCCAGCGGGACGCAGGCGGGCGACCCGGTGCGCGCTGGCGAGGCGATGATCGCGCTCACCGAGGATGCGAACCCGCCGCGGCATCTGGTGCTGGGCGCGTGGGGCTATGATCACGTGACGGCGAAGCTGGCGGAGCGGTTGAAGGAGATTGAGGCGCACAAGGCGGCCAGCCTGGGCGCGGATTTCCCGGCGTAATGCTGAATCGGCCGATATCCGTCAGCCGATAGAAAGGGCACCTCCCCGGCGGAGGCCGGGGCCCAGGTGGAAAGGTGGCAATGACGGAGCGCTGCCCTCCGTTAGCAACGTCCCCCAACTGGGCCCCGGCCTTCGCCGGGGTGGCAAGAGGGAGGACGCCGGAAGGCTTACTCCCTTCGGCTATTCAGCCCCCGTTGGCGCGGAACAGGTCGAGCGTGCGCTGCTTGGCGAGATCCGCGCTTGGCTCGTGATAATCCTTGCGCCGGTCCGAATTGAACCCGTGGCCCGCCTCGTAGACATACACCGTTGCGTTGGGCCAATCCTTGGCGACGACCTGCTCGACGCCCTCCATCGGGATGCCGTGGTCGTGGCGGCCGAAGTGGAGGATCACCGGCACCTTCGGCTCCTCGTCCGCCGCAGCGGGGATCATGCTGCCATAATAGCCGCTCGCCGCCGCCACGCCGTTGAGCCTGGTCGACGCGAACCACGCGACCGACCCGCCATAGCAATAGCCGACCACGAACACCGGACCCGCGGCGGCGAGCGTGTCGATGCACGTCTGGACGTCCTTCAGCGACAGATCGAACGGATGGAGCTGCCGCGCCAGCTCGATCCCGCGCGCAAGGCCGTCGCCCGAATAATCCGCCTCGAACCCGGGATGCTCGCGGTCGAACAGCGCGGGCGCCAGCACCTCGTAGCCGTCGGCGGCGTAGTCGTCGCACAGGTCGCGGATATGATCGGTGACGCCGAAGATTTCCTGCACCAGCACGAGCCCGCCGCGGCGTTCCCCTGCCGGGTGCGCATGATAGACCGCGACGGTCGCGCCGTCGGACATGGTCATCGTTTCCATCGTGCCGGTCATTTTCGAGTCCTCGTCGGTTGGTCGTAACGCTCGCCCAATACCGTCATTCCCGCGGAGGCGGGAACCCATAGTGGCAGGCCGTGCGATGAAAGCGCCGGGTCCGGAGGTTATGGATCCCCGCCTGCGCGGGGATGACGGGGAGGGGGAAGATCGGGGGCCTCCAGCCCCGTACCAATGACAAAACAGTCACAAACCGATCCTCCCGACCCTCCCGCCGGGTTGCCAATCCCGGAACCCGATGCTACCCGCGCCGCGTCCCATGAGAGGTGCTTTCGCGCCCTCTTCCCCCATGGGACAGCAACATTTTCGGTTTCAGGCGAGGATTGACAGGTCCGTGGAGACATCCGGCGGTATTCAGGCGAGCTTAGGCGGGCGTTATGCGCTGGCCCTGTTCGAACTCGCACGTGACGCGAAGACGATCGACGCAGTCGAGTCGAGCCTGTCGCGCGTGCGTGACGCACTGGCGCAGTCGGAGGACTTCCGTGCTCTGACGATCAGCCCGATGGTGTCGCGTGGCGCGGCGGTGAAGGCGGTCTCCGCGGTCGCCGACGAACTCGGCGTCGATGCGACCACCAAGAGCTTCCTCGGCGTCCTCGCCGAGAACCACCGGCTGGGCGCGCTCCCCAAGATCATCAAGGCGTTCCGCGCACTTGCCGCGCAGCATCGCGGCGAGATCGCGGCCGAGGTGACCTCCGCGCACCCGCTGACCGACGAACAGGTGATCGAGCTGAAGCATCAGCTCCGCCAGCGCGTCGGCCGTGAAGTTTCCGTCGACCTCAGCGTCGACCCATCGTTGCTGGGTGGACTCGTCGTCCGCGTCGGCAGCCAGATGATCGATTCGTCGATCAAGACGCGTCTCAACACTCTCGCGCACGCGATGAAGGGCTAAGCTAATGGATATCCGCGCCGCAGAAATCTCGAAGATCATCAAGGATCAGATCGCCAATTTCGGCACCGAGGCTCAGGTCAGCGAGACCGGCCAGGTGTTGAGCGTCGGCGACGGCATCGCGCGCATCTTCGGCCTCGACAACGTCCAGGCCGGCGAGATGGTCGAATTCTCGAACGGCGTGCAGGGCATGGCGCTCAACCTCGAGGCCGATAATGTCGGCGTCGTGATCTTCGGGTCGGACTCGGAGATCAAGGAAGGCGATATCGTCAAGCGCACCGGCACGATCGTCGATGTGCCGATCGGCAAGGAGCTGCTCGGCCGCGTGGTCGATGGCCTCGGCAACCCGATCGACGGCAAGGGCCCGATCCACACGACCGAGCGCAGCCGCGTCGAGGTCAAGGCACCGGGCATCATCCCGCGCCAGTCGGTCAGCGAGCCGGTCCAGACCGGCCTCAAGGCCATCGACGCGCTCGTCCCCGTCGGCCGGGGCCAGCGCGAGCTGATCATCGGCGATCGCCAGACCGGCAAGTCGGCGGTCGCGATCGACGCGTTCATCAACCAGAAGATCGCCAACGCCGGCGACGACGAGTCGAAGAAGCTGTATTGCGTCTATGTCGCGATCGGCCAGAAGCGCTCGACCGTGGCGCAGCTCGTCAAGACGCTCGAAGAGAATGGCGCGATGGAATATTCCATCGTCGTCGCCGCCACCGCGTCGGACCCCGCACCGCTCCAGTATCTCGCACCGTACACCGGTGTCGCGATGGGCGAGTATTTCCGCGATCGCGGCATGCACGCACTGATCTGCTACGACGATCTGTCGAAGCAGGCGGTCGCCTACCGCCAGATGTCGCTGCTGCTGCGTCGTCCGCCGGGCCGTGAAGCCTATCCCGGCGACGTGTTCTATCTCCACAGCCGTCTGCTCGAGCGTGCGGCCAAGATGTCGGACGCGAACGGTGGCGGCTCGCTGACCGCGCTGCCGATCATCGAGACGCAGGCGGGCGACGTTTCGGCGTACATCCCGACCAACGTGATCTCGATCACCGACGGCCAGATCTTCCTCGAAACCGACCTGTTCTTCTCGGGCGTGCGCCCGGCGATCAACGTCGGTCTCTCGGTCAGCCGCGTCGGCTCGGCCGCACAGACCAAGGCGATGAAGAAGGTGTCGGGCTCGATCAAGCTCGAGCTCGCGCAGTACCGCGAGATGGCGGCATTCGCGCAGTTCGGGTCGGATCTCGATGCGTCGACGCAGAAGCTGCTCAACCGCGGTGCGCGTCTGACCGAACTGCTCAAGCAGGCGCAGTTCTCGCCGCTGCCGTTCGAAGAGCAGACCGTGTCGATCTTCGCCGGCACCAGCGGCTATCTCGACAAGGTGCCTGTCGCCGACGTGACCCGCTACGAGCAGGCGCTGCTCGCCGACATGCGCGCGAACCATGCCGATGTGCTCAAGCTGATCCGCGATACCCGCGATCTGGGTAACGAGTCGAAGGACAAGCTGAAGGCAGCGCTCGAAGCGTTCGCCAAGACTTTCGCTTAAGTAGAACATGCCCCCGCTGACGCGGGGGCAGGCTGGGCCTCCGCCTTCGCGGAGGAACAAAGGGACGTAGATGGCGAGCCTCAAGGCACTCAAGATCCGCATCGGCTCGGTGAAGTCGACGCAGAAGATCACCAAGGCGATGAAGATGGTCGCCGCTGCGAAACTGCGCCGGGCGCAGGATGCGGCGGTCGCTGGCCGGCCCTATGCCGAGCGGCTCGAAGCGGTGATGGCGAGCCTCGCGGGGCGAGTCGGCATCGCGCCGGGCGCATCGCCGCTGCTGGCCGGCACCGGCAAGGACCAGGTCCACCTGATCGTCATCGCGACGTCGGAGCGTGGTCTCGCGGGTGCGTTCAACACCAACATCGTCCGCGCGGCACGTCGCAAGGCCGAGGAGTTGATCGCGGCCGGCAAGACCGTGAAATTCTATGTCGCCGGCAAGAAGGGGCGCGTGATCAAGCGCTTCTTCCCGAACGACATCCTCGCCGATCACGAGATGAGCCAGATCAAGAAGCTCGCGTTCAGCGACGCGCAGGAGATTTCGGAAGACCTGATCAAGCGCTTCGGCGAAGGTCAGTTCGACGTCGCGCATCTGTTCTACGCGAAGTTCGTGTCGGCGCTGGTGCAGGTGCCGACTGGCATCCAGATCGTCCCCGTGCCGATCTCGACCATCCCCGGTGCAGAGGCCAAGCCCAACGCGCCGGCGGAAGCCGTGACCGAATACGAGCCCGACGAGGAAGCGATCCTCGCCGACCTGCTGCCGCGCAACGTCGCGATCCAGATTTTCCGCGCGCTGCTTGAAAATGCGGCGTCGGAGCAGGGCAGCCGCATGAACGCGATGGACAACGCCACGCGCAATGCCGGCGACATGATCACGCGTCTGTCGATCCAGTATAACCGCACGCGTCAGGCCGCGATCACGACCGAGCTGGTCGAGATCATCTCGGGTGCCGAAGCGCTGAAATGAGGCTCGCGGTCGCCTTGACCCTTACTGCGATGCTGGCGGGCTGCGGCAAGCCGGCACCGTCGGTGCGCGAGCAGGAGGCGGCGCAAGCTGCCTCCGTCGCGACGCTGTCGGGGTGGGATCGGCTGTTCGCCGCCCCGCAGGAGGCGGTCGGCGCGATCAACCAGGCGGGCTTCGGGCTGGGCAGCTATGCGGCAAAGGACGGTGGCTTCATCGCGACCGGCCAGCCGCGGATGTTCTCCAACTCGAACGCCAAGGCGCCGAACACGACCTCGGTCGTCGTCGCGGGCAAGACTGCCGCGGCGATCGATACCGTGACCTATGCGCTGACGCTGACCGATCCGGTCGACGCGACCACCGCCCGGATGCGGCTCGCGCAGACCGTCGGCGAATTTCTGGGCCGCTTCAAGATCAAGGCATCGCCCGATCTGTTGCGCGCGATCCGCCTCGGCAAACCGCTCGATGCGGCCCCGATCACGGTCGCGCTCGTCCCTTCGACCAGCGGTGCGCCCGAGCGCATCGACGTGACTTTTACCCGTTCACCGGCTACCAACCCGGCCAACAACAAGACCCAAGGATAGTGTGATGGCAACCGCCGCTGAAGACATCCGCCCGACCGAGGGCAGCTCGAAGGCCACGAACAACACCGGCCGCATTTCGCAGGTCATCGGTGCCGTCGTCGACGTGCATTTCCCCGATAACCTGCCCGCCATTCTGTCGGCGCTCGAAACCGACAACAACGGCAACCGGCTCGTGCTCGAGGTCGCCCAGCATCTCGGCGAGAACACCGTGCGCACGATCGCGATGGACGCCACCGAGGGTCTGACCCGCGGCCAGACCGTCACCGACACCGGCTCGCAGATCCGCGTGCCCGTCGGCCCGAAGACGCTCGGCCGCATCCTCAACGTCATCGGCGAGCCGATCGACGAGCGTGGCCCCGTCGGCGCAGAGACGACCGCACCGATCCATGCCTCGGCACCTTTGTTCGTCGACCAGTCGACCGAGAGCGCGATCCTGGTCACGGGGATCAAGGTCATCGATCTGCTCGCACCCTATGCAAAGGGCGGCAAGATCGGCCTGTTCGGCGGCGCCGGCGTCGGCAAGACCGTGCTGATCCAGGAGCTGATCAACAACATCGCCAAGGGTCACGGCGGCACCTCGGTGTTCGCCGGCGTCGGCGAGCGTACCCGCGAGGGTAACGATCTGTACCATGAGTTCCTCGACGCGGGCGTCATCGCCAAGGATGCCGACGGCAATCCGCAGTCGGAAGGCTCGAAGGTCGCGCTCGTATTTGGCCAGATGAACGAGCCGCCAGGCGCCCGCGCCCGCGTCGCGCTGTCGGGCCTGACGATCGCCGAATATTTCCGCGACGTCGAAGGCCAGGACGTGCTGTTCTTCGTCGACAACATCTTCCGCTTCACGCAGGCGGGCGCAGAGGTTTCGGCACTGCTCGGCCGTATTCCGTCGGCCGTGGGCTATCAGCCGACGCTGTCGACCGACATGGGCGCGCTGCAGGAGCGCATCACCTCGACCAACAAGGGGTCGATCACCTCGGTGCAGGCCGTGTACGTTCCGGCCGACGATCTTACCGATCCGGCGCCTGCGACGTCGTTCGCGCATCTCGATGCGACGACCAACCTCAACCGCGCGATCTCGGAGCTGGGCATCTACCCGGCCGTCGATCCGCTCGACTCGACCTCGCGTCTGCTCGAGCCACGCGTTGTCGGGCAGGAGCATTACGACACCGCGCGTGCGGTCCAGTCGACGCTGCAGAAGTACAAGTCGCTGCAGGACATCATCGCCATTCTCGGCATGGACGAGCTCTCGGAAGAAGATAAGCTCACCGTGCAGCGTGCGCGCAAGATCCAGAAGTTCCTGAGCCAGCCGTTCCACGTCGCCGAGGTCTTCACCGGCATCAGCGGCAAGTTCGTCCAGCTCGAGGACACGGTTCGCTCGTTCAAGGCGGTGGTCGAGGGCGAGTATGATCACCTGCCCGAGAGCGCATTCTACATGGTCGGCGGTATCGACGAAGCCGTCGCCAAGGCCGAAAAGATGGCCGCGGAAGCCTAAGCGCTTCTAGCTCCCTCTCCCCTCCGGGGAGAGGGCTGGGGTGAGGGGCCGCCACAAGCGCTCCCGCCCGGTACT
>NZ_LMLD01000011.1:631941-639226 GCF_001421825.1 Sphingomonas sp. Leaf38
AGGGAGAAGGCGAATAAGATGCTGCATTTCGAACTCGTCACGCCAGAAAAGCTCGTCCGTTCGGAGGAGGTCTATATGGTCGTCGTCCCCGGTACCGAGGGTGATTTCGGCGTGCTGGAAGGCCATGCGCCGTTCATGTCGACGGTCCGCGATGGCGGCGTGCAGGTGTATCGCACGCAGAACGGCACGCCCGAGACGATCGCGATCCGCGGTGGTTTCGCCGAGGTCAGCGCCAAGGGGCTGACCGTGCTGGCCGAGCACGCGGGCGAGTAAAGATTTGTGTCCCCGCGAGGGCGGGGACCCAGTCTGGGCACCCGCCTTCGCGGGTGAACAAACCTTTTTGTTTCGTCCATCCCGGCGAAGGCCGGGGCCCAAATGGGCGACGCAGATGATACGCGCTTCGACGCGTTTCCGCTGTCCCCCAATTGGGCCCCGGCCTTCGCCGGGGTAGTGGCGGTGTTCGGAGGAGGCTCTCCCCCGGCCTACAGAAAATTATACGGGTCGACGTCGACGGTCACCCGCGCCTTGGACGGCCAGTCCAGCTTCCCCAGCCACTCCCGGATCACATCCTGCACGTCGAGCGCACGCTTGGCGTGGACCAGCAGCCGGTACCGGTGCCGCCCGCGCAGCATCGCCAGTGGGGCAGGGGCGGGCCCATAGACGTGCATGCCCTCGACCTCGGGCGCACTCCGCCCGACCAGCTTGGCGGTTTCGTGCGCGCATTTCTGGTCCTCCGACGAGACCACGATCGCGGCGTAGCGCCCAAACGGCGGCGCACCCGCGTCCTTGCGCGCGTCGGTTTCCGCCGCGTAGAACGCATCCGCATCGCCGGTGATCAGCGCCTGCATCACCTGCGCGCCCGGGCTGTGAGTCTGGATGAACACGTGCCCCGGCTTCTCGCCACGCCCCGCGCGCCCCGACACCTGCCGGATCTGCTGAAAGGTACGCTCCGCCGCGCGCAGATCGCCGCCGTCGAGGCCCAGGTCCGCATCGACCACGCCGACCAATGTCAGGTTCGGAAAGTGATAGCCCTTCGTCACCAGCTGCGTGCCGACGACAATGTCGATATCGCCCGCCTCCATCCGCCCGACGAACTCGGCGGCCTTGGCCGGGGACCAGATCGTGTCCGACGTCACGACCGCGGTCTTCGCCTCGGGGAACAGCGCCGCCACCTCATCGGCGATCCGCTCGACCCCCGGCCCGCAGGCAACGAGCGTATCCTCGCCCTTGCATTCGGGACACACGCGCGGCGTCGGTTCGGCATGGCCGCAATGATGGCACGCTAGGCGGTTGGTCAGCCGGTGCTCGACCATCCACGCGGTGCAGTTCGGGCACTGGAACCGGTGCCCGCACGTCCGGCACAGAGTCAGCGGGGCATAGCCGCGGCGGTTGAGGAACAGCAGCGACTGCTCGCGCCGCTCCAGCGTCGCCTGCATCGCCTTGACCAGCTTTGGCGCCAGCCACCGGCCGCGCTCTGGCGGGTCCTTGATCAGGTCGATCGGCTCGATCGTCGGCATCTCCGCGACGCCGAACCGGCCGGGCAGTTTCAGCTCGGCATAGCGCCCGGTCGCGACCTGCTGCCGGGTCTCGATCGCAGGCGTGGCCGACGCGAGGATGACCGGGCACCCCTCGAACTTGCCGCGCATCACCGCGACGTCGCGCGCATGATAATGCACGCCCTCTTCCTGCTTGAAGCTCGTCTCGTGCGCCTCGTCGACGACGATCAGCCCGAGATCGCGATAGGGCAGGAACAGCGCCGAGCGCGCCCCGACCGTCACCAGCGCCTCGCCGCTCGCGATCGCGCGCCACGCACGCCGACGCTGCGTCGAGCGCAGCCCCGAATGCCACGCGACCGGCTCGCACCCGAACCGGTCGTGGAAGCGCTTGAGGAAGGGTTCTGTGAGTGCGATCTCGGGCAGCAGCACTAGCGTCTGGCGGCCGTCGCGGATCGCCTGCGCGACCGCCTCGAAATACACCTCGGTCTTGCCCGAGCCGGTAACCCCGTCGAGCAACGTCGGGTGGAACGCGTGCTCCGCCACCCCCGCCACCAGAGCATCCGCCGCCGCGCGCTGATCCTCCGACAGGATCGGCTCGTGATATGCCGGATCCGGCATGGGGTAGGGGACGTCGATGCTCACCTCGACCGCCTCGATCGCGCCGACCTTCACCAGCCCGCGGACCACCGCGTCGCTGACCTCCGCCAGCGTCGCCAATTCGCGGATCAGACCCTGGCGGTCGCCGATCCGCTCAAGCGCCTGCTCGCGCTGTGGGGTCAGGCGCGGCGGCACGACCCCGGTCGAGCGATACTCGACCGCCGTCCGCGCGCCCTCCAGCGCCGAGGTGGAGGCGAGCGTCATCCGCAGAACCGACGCGGTCGGCGCGAGGTAATAATCCGCGGTCCACTCGACCAGCCGCCGCAACGGCGCCCCCAGCGGCGGTACGTCGGCCACGGCCAGCAGATTGCGCAACCGGTTGTCGCCGACCTCCGCATCGGACGGCATCCGCTCCGCTTCCCAGACCACGCCGAGCAATTGCCGTGGCCCCAGCGGCGCGACGACGATCGAGCCCGGCCCGACCTCCATGCCGGCAGGCACGCGGTAGTCGAGCGGCCCGAGGGCGGCGTTCAGGATCAGGACACGGGCGCGAGACGACATCGGCGCAGTATATGGGGGCGGATCGAGTCCGCGTGAACCGTCTGCGCGCGCCGGGCGGCTGGATTGGATCAACAAGCGACCCTCAGGGTCCGCTGCCAGCAACCGGCCGGCGAACGGGACCTATGCCACGTTGCGCCGCTCGGTGCGCCGCCGTTCGCCGACCCGCGCGCGCTTCGCCTGATACAGGATCGTGTCGGCGCGGTGGACGAAGTCGCGGATCGTGTGGCAATCGCGGTCCAGCGTCGCGATCCCGACGGTGCCCGCACTGACCATCGCCAGACCGCTCATCGCGATCGGAAAGCGCAACGCCTCTTCGAGTCGGCGGCAGACATAGTCCGGCGAGACCGATAGCACCGCATCGTCGACGATCACCGCAAACTCGTCGCCGCCCAGCCGCGCGGCGAAGCTGCCCTTGAGCCACGGTGCCTCGAGCACGCGCCCGACCCCGCGCAGCACGTCGTCGCCCGCCGTATGACCCAGCGTGTCGTTGATCGCCTTGAACCCGTCCAGATCGAGCAGCGCGAGCAGCAGCGGCGTGTCATGCTCATGCGCGCGCGTCATCGCGGTATCGAGCGCACGATCGAACGCCGCCCGGTTGGCGATGCCGGTGAGCGAATCGGTGTCCGCGCTGCGCCGCAGCGTCAGTTCGAGCGCATGCCGTTCGGTGACGTCCTGAAACACCCCGACCAGCGCACCCGGCGCATCGCCGGCTTCCTCGAATTCGCCCAACACCCGGACGCGGCGCTGCTCGCCCTGCACGGTCCTGAAATCGACTTCGAGATCCAGCGACTCGCCCGTTTCGATCGCCCGCGCGATCCCCGCCGTGATCTCCGCGCGCGCATATGGGGGATAGAAATCCATCGCCACCGCCATCGTCGGCGGCGCGGTCATCGGCAGTCCATAGATATGATAGACGCCGTCGGACCATTCGAGGCGATCGTCGGCGAAGTCCAGGCGCCAAGATCCGAATGCCGCCATCCGCTCTGCCTGGCGAAAGATCCGGTCCTGGCGCACGAGCGCTGCCGCCTGGCGATCCGCGGTCTGCGCTATCGACAATGCCTTCTGCGCCGCGGACCGCGCGGCGATCGTCGTCTCCGCCAGCGTCGCCAAATGCGTCAGCGCGCGTCGACCCGCGTCGTTCAGGCTGCGCGGCACGGTATCGACGATGCACAGTGCACCGATCGCGTGACGCTCGCCGACGCCGTCCACCGCGTGGATCGGTGCGCCGGCATAGAAGCGCAAGCCGCCCTCCGGGGAGACGATCGGGCTAGATTCGAAGCGCGGATCCCGGGTCAGGTCGTCGACGACCAGCGGGACGCTCCCCTGGATCGTGTGCGTGCACATCCCGACATCGCGCGCGATCTCGCCGCGATCGCCCTTGCTCGTCGCCTTGATCCACAGCCGATCGGTATCGACCAGCGTCAGCATCGCGGTCGGGCAACCGAGCATTTCCGCGGCCAGCGCGACCAGCGCATCGAATTCGCGCTCGGGTTCGCTGTCGAGCAAAGCAAGCGCGTGCAGCGCGGCCAACCGTCGTGTCTCGTCCGCGAACATATCGGTCGTGGGCAGTGCAGAGGTCATGGCGATCTAATAAAGCGAGGACGTTAATTTTCTTTGGCGAGACATCAGGATACTGTCCACCGAATGACCATGATCGACACCCAATCGTCTACCAACTTGGAAGGTAATCACACCGAATTGGATGCGATTGATCGTCATGCCCTGCCGGCATCGATGCTGTGGGGTGAGTATCTCGCGCGCGACCGGCGCCGGTCGGTGCACACCATCCGTGCCTATCGTGCGACCGCGGAGCGCCTGACCGCGTTCCTGCAGGCGCATTGGGGAGAACGGGTCGACCGCGCCGCTCTGGCGCATGTGACCGCGTCGGATCTCCGCGCCTATCTCGCCGATCGTCGCGAGCACGGGCTGGGCAATGCCTCCGCCGCACGCGAATTGTCCGCGGTGCGCGGGTTCCTGGCCTGGGCCAATGCCGACGCGGCGCAACCGCGGATGCGCGGGCCGCGGGTGAAAGCCGGCGTGCCGCGACCGGTCTCGCCTGCGGACGCGCTGGCGCTGGCCGATGAGGTGGCAGACGATGCGGCCGAACCCTGGATCGGCGCGCGCGACTGGGCGGTGCTGCTGCTGCTCTACGGCGCAGGATTGCGGATCGGCGAGGCGGTGACGCTGGCTGGCGACATCCTCCCGCTCGGCGAGACGATCCGGGTGACCGGCAAGCGCGCCAAGACCCGCATCGTGCCGCTGTTGCCGCAGGTCCGCGCCGCGATCGAGGCCTATGTAGCACAGACGCCGTGGCCGGTCTCGCGCGACGAACCGCTGTTCCGCGGCGCCAAGGGCGGTCCGCTGTCGCCGGTGATGATCCGTCGCACGGTGCAGGCGGTGCGGGTGCGGCTGGGGCTGGGCGACCGGACCACGCCGCACGCGCTGCGCCACAGCTTTGCGACGCACCTGCTGGGGCGGGGCGCGGACCTGCGCGCGCTGCAGGAGTTGCTGGGGCATGCCAGCCTCAGTTCGACGCAGGTCTATACGCAGGTCGATGCCGCGCATCTGATGGACGTCTATCGCAACGCGCATCCGCATGGCTGACGCGCGCGCCTAGCCCTTGGGTTTCCAGGTCAATACGCGCCAGCCATAGCCCGCGAAGATCACGACGAACGTCGCCACCGCAACCGGTCCCACATAACGGTCGAGCTGCGAGAAATGCGAGCCGAGCAGGATACCGGCATAGGTGAGCACGGTGTTCCAGATCGCGCTGCCCGCGGCGGTCCAGATCACGAACTGCCAGATCGGCATCCGCGTCATCCCCGCGGGCAGTGAGATGACGGTGCGGAAGGTCGGCATGAAGCGGAACACGAAGATCACCCAGCCCCCTCGCTTCATGAAGAAGCGGTGGATCTTCTCGACGTCGGACCATTCCATCGTCAGCCAGCGGCCGTTGCGTTCGATGAACGGCCGGAAGCGTTCGTAGCCGATGTTGCGGCCGATATAATACCAGAAGTAATTGCCGACGACCGAGCCCGCGGTGCCCCAGGCGATCAGCGGCACGACGGTCATGTTGCCGCGCGACACCGCCATGCCGCCAAGCCCCATGATGACCTCGGACGGTACGGGCGGGACGATATTCTCGAGCGCCATCAGCAGGAAGATACCGAAATATCCGCCCCAGGCGATGAGATCGAGAATGAATTCTGTCATGGGTATGAGATACTGCCGGGACGCCGGATGGGTTCCGCGGGATAGTATCACCGCGGCGGAGGCCGGGGCCCGATTGGGGGACGGCAGTGGCGAAGGGTCGCGCTCCGTTACCGCAACCTTTCCAATTGGGCCCCGGCCTTCGCCGGGGTGGTGTGTTTGGAAAGCCTAGCGCGCGGCGACCTTCGCCTCGATCGCATCCCAGATCATGCCCGAGACATCGGTCCCGTCGAACGTCTCGATCGCAACGATGCCCGTAGGCGACGTCACGTTGATCTCGGTCAGCCACGTGCCCCCGATCACGTCGATCCCGACGAACAACAGCCCGCGCTTTTTGAGTTCGGGCCCGAGCACCGCGCAGATCTCGCGCTCCTTGTCGGTCAGCGCGGTCTTCTCCGCCGAACCGCCGACCGCGAGGTTGGAGCGGATCTCGCCTTCGCCGGGCAGCCGGTTGATCGCACCCGCGATCTCGCCGTCGACCAGCACGATCCGCTTGTCGCCCTTCGCCACGTCGGGGAGGAAGGCCTGCACCATGTGCGGCTCGCGCCACGTCATGTTGAAGACCTCGATCAGCGCCGACAGATTGGCGCCATCCGACTCGACCTTGAAGATCGCCTTGCCGCCATTGCCGTGCAGCGGCTTGATGACGATCGCGCCGTGTTCGGCCAGGAACGCGCGCGCCTCGTCGAGGCTCCGCGTGACGAGCGTCGGCGGCATGAACTGCGGATAATCGAGTACGAACACCTTTTCGGGCGCGTTGCGGACCTGTGCCGGATCGTTGACGACCAGGGTCTTGTGCGCGATCCGCTCGAGCAGATGCGTGGCGGTGATGTAGCCGAGATCGAACGGCGGATCCTGTCGCATCAGGACGACGTCCGCCTCGTCGCCAAGGTCGAGGTCGACCGCCGCGCCGACCGAGAAATGATCGCCGACGACGCGCTGGACGGTCACCGGATGCGCCTTCGCCCAGACACGGCCGTCCCGGTAGTTCAGGTCCTCGGCGGCATAATGGAAGAGGCGATGCCCACGCTCCTGCGCCGACAGCATCAACGCAAAGCTCGAATCGCCCGCGATGTTGATGCTGTCGAGCGGGTCCATCTGGACGGCGACGGTGAGGCTCATGCGTCTTCCTTCTATGCGATCGAGCGCATGTAGGTGTGCGCGGGGGCGAAGTCACCCGGTCACCTACCCTTCGTCACGCCCCCTACCGTCATCCTGACGAAAGTCAGGACCCAGAGCCAAACAGGGATTCCCAGAGTAATCCTGGGTCCTGACTTTCGTCAGGATGACGGAAAGAGGGTCAGCCGAGCCCCCCTATCCAATCCACGCATTCTCGATATGCCGGGGTCGCATGCCCGGCGCGAGCAGGATCACGTCGACCCGGATATCGTCGCCCGCCCCGGCATAGCGCGGCATCAGAT
>NZ_LMLD01000011.1:639287-651855 GCF_001421825.1 Sphingomonas sp. Leaf38
GGTCGCACGCGTCTTCACCTCGACGAACGCGACCAGCGTCCCCTTGCGCGCAACGATGTCGACCTCGCCCGCGGGCGTCCGCACGCGGCGGTCGAGGATACTCCAGCCCTTCAGCCGCAGCCACCACCCCGCGAGCCGCTCCCCACGCCGCCCCGCAGCCTCCGCGACCTGTCGATCGGCGGTGCTCGCCTTTCGCCGGCGGGAGGGGCGCGGGGAGGGGAGGATCAGCCCTTCGCCTTCAATTCGAGCGCGCGCGCATACAGCGCCTTGCGATCGAGCCCGAGCGCCTTGGCCACCTCGCTCGCCGCCTGCCCGGTCGAGAGGCGCGTCAACGCCTCAGTGAGCGCGGCATCGCCGTCCGCCGCACTCGCCGGCGGCGCCTCGCCCGGCGGCGCGACCACGATCACGATCTCGCCGCGCGGCGGTGCATCGGCATAGCGCGCGGCGAGCATCGACAGCGTCCCCGTCACCGCCTCCTCGAACTTCTTGCTGATCTCGCGCGTCACCGCCGCCTCGCGGTCGCCGAGTCCCTCCAGCAGCGCGGCGAGGCACGCGCCGAGCCGCGGTCCCGATTCGTACATCACCAGCGTCGCGCGGATCGTCGCGACCTCCGCGATCGCCTCCGCCCGCGCGTGCAGCTTCGACGGCAGGAAACCGACGAACAGGAAGCGGTCTGTCGGCAGGCCCGCCAGCGTCAGCGCGGCGACCGCGGCGCACGGGCCCGGGATCGTGACCACCAGATGGCCCGCGGCGCGCGCGTCGCGCACCAGCTTGAAGCCCGGATCGGAGATCAGCGGGGTCCCCGCGTCCGATACCAGAGCCACCGCCTGCGTCGCCATCCGCGCGATCAGCGCCGGCCGCACGCCTTCCGCACTGTGATCGTGATACGGCACCATCGGCGTCTTGGTGCCGATGTGGCGGAGCAGCCCGGCGGTCACGCGGCTGTCCTCGACCGCGATCACGTCGGCGCGGGCAAGGATGTCGGCGGCGCGCGGCGACAGATCGCCAAGATTGCCGATCGGGGTCGCGACGATGTAGAGGCCGGGATCGAGAAGAGTTTCAGGGTTCATGGGGACGGTCATGGCAGACGCGACGACGATAGGGCAATCGGCACGCCGATTCGGGCGATGGACGGTGCTTGCCGCGGCGGGGCTGCTGGGGGCGTGCCAGACGATCGTCCCGCGCGGTCCGGTCGAGCCGTCGCAGCAGCGTCCGACGACGCGGCCGGCGGATCGCCCCAGCATCGACGTCGAGACCGGCATCCCGCGCGATGCCGAGCGCAACCGCGTCGCGCTGCTCGTGCCGCTGTCGGGCAGCAATGCCGGCGTCGGCACCTCGATCGCCAACGCGACGATGCTGGCCTTGCTCGACACGCAGAACCAGCGGGTCCGGATCACCAACTACGACACCGCGACCGGCGCCGCCGCCGCCGCGCAGCGCGCGATCGCCGAGGGCGCGCAGCTGATCCTCGGGCCGCTGCTCGCCGACGACGTCCGCGCGGTCGCACCGATCGCACGCGCCGCGAACATCCCGGTGCTCAGCTTCTCCAACGATCTCGGCGTGGCGGGCAACGGCGCGTATCTGATGGGGTATGTGCCGACCCAGTCGGTCGCGCGCGTCGTCGATTTCGCGCGCGAACGCGGTGTCACCAACTTTGCCGGGCTCGTCCCCAACGGGCTGTACGGCGAGCGCGCCTCGACCGCGTTCCTACGCGCGGTCGAAGGCGCGGGCGGCCAGGTCGTCTCGCTCCAGACTTATGCACGTGCCCCCGGCGCGGTCTCGGGTGCGGTCACGCGGCTCGCGGCGAAGGCGCCGTATGATGCGGTGCTGATCGCCGACAGCGGCGCGAACGCGGCGACGGCGGCGGCGATGGTGAAACGCGGCAGCGGTGCCGCAACGCGCATCCTCGGCACCGAGCTCTGGAATTCGGACACCGCGATCGCCGCCAAGCCCGCGCTGTCGGGCGCCTGGTACGCCAGCGTCTCGGACACGCTCTACCGCCAATATGCCGCCAAATACCGCGCCCGCTTCGGCGCAGGGCCGTACCGCCTATCGAGCCTTGGTTATGATGCGGTGCTGCTCACGGTGCGAATCGCGCGCGACTGGAAGCCGGGCACGCCGTTCCCGGTCAACCGCCTGCGCGACGGCGACGGTTTCGCCGGCATCGACGGTGCGTTCCGCTTCGGCCGCGACAATGTCGCCGAGCGCGCACTGGAGGTGAAGGAAATCCGTGGCGGCACGACCAGCGTCGTCTCGCCCGCACCGACCGGGTTCAGGAGATAAGATTGCAGGGCGTATCGATCCCGTCCGCGGGATCGATACGCCAATCTTGTTAGCTGCCCTTGCGGCCGATCTTCTCGACTCGCGCAACCACCTCGGCGCAGACTGCCTCGGGCACGAACTTCCCGATGTTCCCGCCGTACAGCGCGATCTCCTTGACGAGCCGGCTCGCGATCGGCTGCAGCGCGACATCGGCCATCAGGAACACCGTCTCGACGCGCGGATTGATCTGTTGGTTCATCCCCGCCATCTGATACTCATATTCGAAATCGGCGACGGCGCGCAGACCGCGGACGATCACCTTCGCGCCCTGCCCCTCGGCGAAATCCATCAGCAGCGAATCGAACGCGACCACCGCGATATCGCCATCGACGTCGGCGACCTCGCGCCGCACCGTCGCCATCCGCTCCTCGATCGTGAACATCGGCGACTTGGACGGATTGGTCGTCACCCCGATCACCAGCCGGTCGACCAGCTTCGCGCCGCGCCGGATGATATCCATATGGCCCAGCGTGACCGGATCGAACGTGCCCGGATAGACACCAATGCGTGCGGTCATGTTGAACTCCCGGTGATGCGCTTAGCGGTCGCGTTCGAGCACGAAGCGCGCGATGTCGCGTAGCAGGTCGGCTTCCTTGCCGTAGCTGTGCAGATGCGCGATCGCCTGGTCGACTAGCATCCGCGCCTGTTCGCGCGCGCGCGCGGGGCCCAGCAGCGACAGGAACGTCTCCTTGCCGGCGACCTCGTCCTTGCGCAGCTTCTTGCCCGCGACTGCCTCGTCGCCCTCGGCATCGAGCAGGTCGTCGGCGATCTGGAAGGCGAGCCCCAGGTCGTGCGCATAGCCGCGCAAGCCCACCCGGCCCTCGGGCGGCAGCCGCCCCAGGATCGCGCCCGCCTCGACCGAGGCGGAGATCAGCGCGCCCGTCTTCATCTGCTGCAAGCGCGTGACGGTGTTCAGGTCGAAGCGCGTAGTCTCCGCCTCGATATCCATGATCTGGCCGCCCGCCATGCCGTTCGGGCCGGCCGCACGCGCGAGATCGAGGACCAGTTCGATCCGCACGAACGGATCGGCGTGGGTCGCCGGATCGGAGAGCACCTCGAACGCCAGCGCATGCAGGCAATCGCCCGCCAGGATCGCGGTCGCCTCGTCGAACATCTTGTGCACGGTCGGCTTGCCGCGGCGCATGTCGTCATCGTCCATCGACGGCAAGTCGTCGTGGATCAGCGAATACACGTGGATCGCCTCGAGCGCGGTCGCCGCCCGCGCGGAACATTCGCGCGCCACGTCGAACAGATTGGCGGTCGCGAACACCAGCAGCGGGCGCAGCCGCTTGCCGCCGCCGATCGCCGCATGCCGCATCGCGCGGTACAGGTCGGCGCGTGGATCGTCGGGGATCGCCAGCAGCTGGTCGAACTGTCGGTCGATCTCGGCCGCGACGTCCGCAAGCGCGGCGTCGAGCGTGAGGGGCATACCGCTCACCGCGTCAGCCCGCCGCGAACGGGCGGACGCCCGTGGGCTTGCCATCGCCGTCGAGCCGGATCGCCTCGATCCGCGCCTGCGCTGCGTCGAGCCGGTCGGCGCAACGCTGGCGCAGCTTGTTGCCGCGCTCGTACAGCTCGATCGCCTGCTGGAGCGGCGTATCGCCGCTTTCCAGCTTCCCGACGATGAGCTCGAGTTCCTTCAGTGCATCCTCGAACGCGAGGTCTTCGATCGGCGTGTCCATGTCCGCCGCTATGGCGCAGGCACGCGATGGGGGTCAAGGACGCGGGGCCAAGGATCGCCCTGCCGATCGGCGTACGGATCACCGCAGCCGATTGACGGTCCAGGTGTAGAGCACCGAAATACCGACCAGCCCGAAATCGACCGCCGCCTGCATCCGGTGCGGCGATGGGTCGCGCACGTCATGCGTGACCAGCCGGACGTCGATGGTCGGATGGCGGACGGCGAGCGCGGTGATCGCGACCAGCGCCGCAATCACCAGCGTTCCCCTATGATTGCGCATGTCGCGTCCCCCCGGTCATGCGTGCGACCATGTCGCAAATCGCCACCGCCGACAAGCCGAGCGCGGGGCGTCGACCGTTCGCGTCCCGGTCAGGCGGCGATCCGTGCCGGCGGCGCCTCGCGCGCGCAATCGCGTCCCGCTGCCTTTGCCGCGAACAACGCCCGGTCGGCGCAGTGATACAGATGTTTCCAGTCGGTTTCGTTCAGCAACGGTCCCGTGCAGCTGCCGATACTCGCGGTCACGACGATGTCGAACGGCATTCGCTGGCTGCGGACCCGCTCGAGCACCGCGCCGGGCGCGACCGCGTTGGTCGCCTCGAACAGGATCGCGAACTCCTCGCCGCCGATCCGCGCGACCAGCGCCCCCGGCGGTACCGAATTGTACAGCGCGCGGGCGACCACGCGCAGCACCTCGTCGCCGCCGTCATGCCCGATCAGGTCGTTGACGCGCTTGAAGTGATCGATATCCGCGATCAGCAGCATCTGGTCGCCCCGCCGTCCGATCGCGCGCGACAGGAATGCACGGCGGTTGAGCAGCCCGGTCAACGGTTCGGTATCGGCAAGCTCGCGGGCCGCGTTTTCCTGCGCGCGTGCGGTATCGCGTTCGACGCTCAGCAGCCGGATCCGGTACGCGATCGCCATGCTCGACAGCATCGATTCGAGCGCCATCGACAGGATCGTCGAATTGTCGAGCCACAGGCTCCAGGCGAACAGGTTGAACGCGTTGGCGACCCGCAGCGTGGCGACCGCGATCGGTACGCCCCAGGCCAGCGCGAACAGCCACAGGAAATTGCTCCGCACCCGCCACGCCTGGATCAGGATGGTGGGGACAAGCACCAGCAGCGCGAGATAGGCGCAGGCCAGCAACCGGTCGAGCAGATGGAACTGCCACGGCGCCAGGATCGCCCAGGCCAGCCCGGTGGTCGCCAGCGCCACCATGACGATCGTGCTCGCCGGTCGCAGCACGCCGTTGAATACCGCGCGCTCGAAAAAGGTGCGCGCGAATATCAGCGCGGCGGCGGCGGACGCGGCGAGGAAGAGCGCGTTGAACCGCTGGCGGTCATTGTTGTCGAGCATCGGCAGCAACTGGCCAAGCGCCCCCGACGAGGTCAGCGCATAGGCGAGCAGGCACAGCACGAGCAGGCAATAGGCGGGCTGGAACGCCTGCCGCAGCGCGCCCCACAGGGCAAGATTATAGACGATCAGCGCCACCGCCATGCCGCCGAACCCCCCGTACAGCGCGGCCAGCAGAATCTCGGTGGTGTTGCGTTGCGCAGGGTCGGCTAGCGCCGGACCGAGGATCAGCCCGCGCAGGTTCGCGGCACCTTCGATATGCCACAGCAGCCGGACCGGGGCGGCGGCGTGATGCGGGATGGGCTGGTTGATCACCGCGCCGAGGCCGAGCAACCGGCCCGCGGTGCGCGAGGTGAAGCCGGTGTGGCGGATCGATCCGTCGGCATACAGGACGTACAACGTCACCCGGTCGACCCAGGTGCTGCCGATCCGAACGGTAGCATCGCGGTCGTCCGCGGCGATCGCGGGCAGCCGCTGCGAGAGAATCCAGAAATCGCCGCCACCGAACCGGGACTGCGTGGTGGTGCAATCGAAACCGCGTGGCTGCGCGAACAGCGCGGCCGGCGTCTGCGCGGGCAGGGCGGGGCGGACGCACACCGAAAGCGGCGTTCCGGTGGTCGCGGCGGCGGGCACGGCGAGGGCAAGCCCAGCAGCAAGCGCGAACGCGCTCAGTATCCATCGGAGCAAGGCCAAGCGGTCCATCCCACCATTATAGCGGCGCATCCCCAATTATCGGTAAATGCGGGGGAGAGAGGCCATCGATCACGCGACGCCCGAACAGGCCGCATGAAAAAGCCCGCCGCCGGATCGCTCCGGCGGCGGGCTGTTTTCGTCAAGCCGTCGACCGCGACTACTTCGCGTCGACGGATTCCACCTTGCCCTTCTTCTTGGGCTTTTTTGGCGCGGCGGGTTCGATCGCGAACGCCAGCGCGCCGTCCTTCATCTTCACCGTCACTTCGCCGCCATGGACCAGCTTGCCGAACAGCAGTTCCTCGGCAAGCGGCTGCTTGATCTTCTCCTGGATCAGGCGACCCATTGGCCGTGCGCCGTACAGCTTGTCATAGCCCTTGGTCGTCAGCCATGCCTTCGACTCCTCGTCGAGCATGATGTGCACGCCGCGGTCCGCCAGCTGCAGTTCGAGCTGGAGGATGAACTTGTCGACGACGCGCGCCACCACCTCGGTCGGCAGGTACCCGAACGGCACCACCGCATCGAGACGGTTGCGGAACTCGGGCGTGAACATCTTCTGCACCGCCTGCTCGTCCTCGCCCTCACGCGTGAGGTTCCCGAAGCCGACCGTCTCGCGCGCCATGTCGCTCGCGCCCGCATTGGTCGTCATGATCAGGATGACGTTGCGGAAATCGACCGACTTGCCGTGCTGGTCGGTCAGCCGCCCGTTATCCATCACCTGCAACAGGATGTTGAACAGGTCGGGATGCGCCTTCTCGATCTCGTCGAGCAGCAGCACGCAATGCGGGTTCTGGTCGACCGCATCGGTCAGCAGACCGCCCTGGTCGAACCCGACATAGCCCGGCGGCGCACCGATCAGCCGGCTGACCGAATGCCGCTCCATATATTCGGACATGTCGAACCGCTGGAGCGGAATGCCGAGGATCGTCGACAGCTGCTTGGCGACCTCGGTCTTGCCGACGCCGGTGGGGCCGGTGAACAGATAGTTGCCGATCGGCTTCTCCGGCTCGCGCAGGCCGGCGCGGGCCAGCTTGATCGCCGAGCTGAGCTTCTCGATCGCCGCATTCTGCCCGAACACCACGCGCTTCAGATCGGTCTCGAGCGTGGCGAGCGCCAGCTTGTCGTCGGTCGACACCGACTTTGGCGGGATGCGCGCCATCGTCGCGATGACCTGCTCGATCTCCTTCGGCGTGATCGTCTTCTTGCGCTTGTTCGGCGGCACCAGCATCTGCATCGCGCCGACCTCGTCGATCACGTCGATCGCCTTGTCCGGCAGTTTCCGGTCGTTGATGTACCGCGCCGACAGCTCCACCGCCGACTTGATCGCGTCGGGGGTGTATTTGACGTTGTGGTGATCCTCGAACGCCGATCGCAGCCCGGCGAGGATCTTGATGGTGTCCTCGATCGTCGGCTCGTTCACGTCGATCTTCTGGAAGCGCCGCAGCAATGCGCGGTCCTTCTCGAAGTGGTTGCGGAACTCCTTGTACGTCGTCGAGCCGATGCACCGGATCGTGCCGCCGCTGAGCGCCGGCTTGAGCAGGTTCGATGCATCCATCGCGCCGCCGCTGGTCGCGCCGGCGCCGATCACGGTGTGGATCTCGTCGATGAACAGCACCGCGTCTGGCAGCTTCTCGAGCTCGTTGACGACCGCCTTAAGCCGCTCCTCGAAGTCGCCGCGATACCGCGTGCCGGCGAGCAACGCGCCCATGTCGAGCGAGTAGATGATCGCGGGCAGCAGCACGTCGGGCACGTCGCCCTCGACGATCTTGCGCGCCAGGCCTTCCGCGATCGCAGTCTTGCCCACGCCGGGGTCACCGACATAGAGCGGGTTGTTCTTCGACCGGCGGCACAGGATCTGGATCGTGCGATCCACCTCCGGTCCGCGCCCGATCAGGGGGTCGACCTTGCCCGCCTTGGCCTTCTCGTTGAGGTCGACCGTGAATTGCTTGAGCGCGCTTTCCGTCTTGCCCTTCTCCTGTCCCTTGGCCGGCTTCTCGTCGTCGGCACCCTTGGGCGTCGAGGCTTCGGTCGGCTGCTGGCCGCCCTTGCCGACGCCGTGGCTGATGAAGCTCACCGCATCGAGGCGGCTCATGTCCTGCTGCTGCAGGAAATACACCGCATAGCTCTCGCGCTCGCTGAACAGTGCGACGAGCACGTTCGCGCCGGTCACTTCGTCGCGGCCCGAGGACTGGACGTGCAGGATCGCGCGCTGGACGACCCGCTGGAACCCGCTGGTGGGGGAGGGGTCGGTCGCCGCATCGACCTTCAGCGCGTCGAGTTCGCTGTCGAGATACTGCGCGACGGTGGTCTTCAGCTCGGCGATCTCGACGTTGCAGGCGGTCATGACCTTCGACGCATGTTCGTCGTCGATCAGCGCGAGCAGCAGATGCTCGAGCGTCGCATATTCGTGGCGCCGGGCCGATGCCGCCTCGAGCGCCTTGTGCAGCGTGGTCTCGAGCGCGGGTGCAAATGATGGCATTTACATTACTCCTGTCGGGCCGCGAAACCGCAGGCCCTTTGCCACTATGTCGGAACTGATATCGGTCGCATCAACCACTTGAACCCGGCGCTCTCCGTTCCTGCCTTGCCTAAATATAGCAGGGGTGGAGGCGGGGAGCGCGATCACCGCTTAAACAGATCCTCGGCGCCGGCCCGGTGGCTGACCGCCCGGTCCTTCTTCATCTGGCATCGCGCGATCTCACCCTGCAGCACCGTGATCCGCGCATCGAGCTCGGCAACCGACAACGGATCGAGGTCCTGACGCACCAGTGCGTCAAGCAGATCGTCGGGACGGGAAGGGGCGTCGTCCAGTTCCATAATTTATGTAACGTTGACCCGCACCCGAGTGATGTCAATAAGGCCGGCACATCAAAAGGGACGTGACGACCAGATGACCGCGACACCCGACAATCAATCGAACACCTTGGGTTTACCTGACGTCATGAAGGCGATCGATCCGGCCCAGCCCGGCGGTCCCGAGGTCCTGGTGCTCGTCGATCGCCCCGTGCCGAAGCCCGGCGCCGGCGACGTGCTGGTCAAGGTCGCCGCCGCCGGCGTGAACCGCCCCGAAGTCATGCAGCGTCAGGGCAAATATCCGCCACCGCCCGGCGCCCCCTCGATCCTCGGCATGGAAATCGCCGGCACGATCGTGGCGGTCGGCGATGGCGTCGGCGACGAACAGATCGGCCAGTCGGTCTGCGCGCTGATCTCCGGCGGCGCCTATGCCGAATATGCGGTCGCGCCGTTCGGCCAGTGCCTGCCCGTCCCCGAGGCGCTGACGATGGTCGAGGCAGCGGCGATGCCCGAGACGCTCTTCACCGTCTGGACCAATTTGTTCGAGCGCGCCTACGCCACCGAAGGCGATACCGTGCTGGTCCACGGCGGCACCAGCGGCATCGGCACGATGGCGATCGGGCTGTGCAACGTCTTCGGGATCGACATCATCGTCACCGCCGGCTCGAAGGCCAAGTGCGAAGCCGCGCTCAGCCTTGGCGCTACGCACGCGATCAACTATAAGTCGGAGGACTTCGTCGAGCGCGTGAAGCAGATCACCGGCGGCAAGGGCGTCGCCGCGGTGCTCGACATGGTCGGCGGCGAGTATGTCCCGCGCAACCTGCAATGCCTTGCGGACGACGGCCGCCACGTGTCGATCGCGGTGATGGGCGGCGCGACGGCAACCGTCCCCCTGTTCGAGCTCATGCGCCGCCGCCTGACGCTCACTGGCTCGACGCTCCGCCCGCGCGACACCGCGTTCAAGTCGCTGGTCGCCGATGAACTCGCGCGCACCGTCTGGCCGCACGTCGAGGCGGGCAAGCTGAAGCCGGTGATCGACCGCACCTTCGCCTTCGTCGATGCCCCGGCCGCGCATACCCGGATGGAAGCGGGCGACCATGTCGGGAAGATCGTCCTGACGATGTCCTGACGACGCCGTGACGGGGGCACTCGCCCCCCGTCACGGTCGCCAAGGCCGGGGTGTCGCCGTTCGACGGCCGACACCCGTCCAGCGCACCACCCCGGCGAAGGCCGGGGCCCAATTGGGGGACGCTGCCGATCGAGCGCAGTTGTCCGTGACGGCGACCTTCCCGATTGGGCCCCGGCCTTCGCCGGGGTGGGACCTTGCATCCGGATCAGCGTGTCCGAAACGCCGCCCGCAAACCCATGTTCTCCCGCGAAGGCGGGAGCACAGACTGGATCCCGAGCTCTCGCGGCAACATGAGGGGACAGACCGGCGTTGCGACAATCGCTTTCAGTCAATTCTTCCCCGCCGGGGGCGATCGCCACATCGACTTCGCCCGTTCTTCTGCCAGTAACACCCGCGCAGACCGCGAGCGTCTTCCGTTTGGTCAGTGCAGACGCGGGCAACCGCACCAGTGACTTGGAACGGTCACCGGACTGCGACCACGCTGTCACAATGGTCGGCTATACCATCGCCAAGGGATAGACTTGCGGGGTAACGCCATGAACGCCGTCACGACGTTTCCGCCATTGGCTATCGGTGGCGCCGACATTGCCGATATCGCCGACTTCATCCACTCGCGGCCCGCCGAGCCAGAGCCGGTCGTCGAACGCCGGCAGTACCGGACGATCTGGATCTCCGACGTCCATCTCGGCACGCGCGGCTGCAACGCAGGCATGCTCAACGACTTTCTCGATCACGTCGACAGCGAGACGATGTATCTCGTCGGCGACATGATCGACGGCTGGCGGCTCAAGAAGAAATTCTACTGGCCCGCCGCGCACAACGACGTCCTCTGGCGCCTGCTCAAGCGTGCCAAGCGCGGCACCCGCGTCGTCTATATCCCCGGCAACCATGACGAGGTGTTCCGCCAATATTCGGGGCTCGACTTCGGCGGCATCTCGATCCGGCGCAAGGCGATTCACGAGACCGCCGACGGCCGCCGCTTGCTCGTGCTCCACGGCGACGAGTTCGATGCGATCACGCTCGCGCACCGCTGGGTCGCGCATATCGGCGACGCCGCCTACACGATGCTGATGGGGCTCAACCGCTGGGTCAACGGCGCGCGGCGGCGGCTGGGGATGCCCTATTGGTCGCTGTCGAAGCACGCGAAAGCCAAGGTCAAGAACGCGGTCGCCTTCATCTCGCACTTCGAGGAAGTCGTCGCGCATGCGGCGGGCGTCCGTGGCGTCGAGGGGGTCGTCTGCGGCCACATCCACACCGCCGAAATGCGCGAGATCGCCGGCATCGCCTATTACAACGACGGCGACTGGGTCGAAGGCTGCACCGCGCTGGTTGAGCATTTCGACGGCCGCATGGAGCTGCTCCACTGGGCCGACGAGATCGCCGCGCGCGAGCGGGACAAGGTCGTAACGCTAGCCGCCTGACCTGAACCCTCTCCCCCGTGGGGAGAGGGCAGGCCGCGTCAGCGGCGCGGGTGAAGGCAAGTCCACGGCGCTAGCGAAAAGCGTGCCCTCACCATTCCACCCGGCTGCGCCGGCCGGGCCCCTCCCTCTCCCCGATGGGAGAGGGCCTGCAGGAGAAGACAGATGCGTATCGCGATCGTCACCGACGCCTGGAGCCCGCAAGTCAACGGCGTCGTCCGCACTCTCCAGGCGGTTCAGCGCGAGCTCGAAGCGATCGGGCATCAGGTCCTGGTGGTGTCCCCCGAGCGCTTCGCTTCGATGCCATGCCCGACCTATCCCGAGATCCGCCTCGCCTTCGCGCGGTCCGGCGCGGTCGGTCGCATGCTGGCGCGCTTCGGCGCCGATGCGATCCACCTCGCCACCGAAGGCCCGGTCTGCCTCGCCGCCCGCACCTGGTGCATGGCCCGCGCGCTCCCGTTCACCACCGCCTATCACACGCAGTTCCCCGACTATATCGCCGCCCGGACCGGCGCGAACCCCGACTGGATCTGGCGCTACATCCGCTGGTTCCATCGCCCCGCGCAGTCGATTCTCGTCTCCACCCCCTCGGTCGCCAGGACGCTGGCGGACCAGGGCCTGCATCAGGTCCGCGAATGGGGAAGGGGCGTCGACTTCGCGCAGTTCGGCTATGACGGCGCGCGCGATCCCGAGATGGCAGCGCTACCCGGCCCGATCCAGCTTTATGTCGGCCGGGTCGCGGTCGAGAAGAACATCGAGGCGTTCCTCTCTTCCGCGCACCCCGGCACCAAGGTCGTCGTCGGCGAAGGCCCCGCCCGCGCCACGCTCATGCGTCGCTTCCCAGACGCGGTTTTTCCCGGCCAGCGCGCAGGACTCGATCTTGCCGCCGCCTATCGCACCGCCGACGTCCTTGTCTTCCCCAGCCGCACCGACACGTTCGGCCTCGTCATGATCGAAGCGCTCGCCTGTGGCACGCCCGTCGCCGCCTACCCGGTCACCGGCCCGATCGACGTCCTCGACGACCGCGTCGGCGCGATGCACGATGACCTCGACACCGCTATCGCCACCGCACTCACGCGCAACCGCGTCACCTGCGCCGCCTATGCTGCGCGCTACAGCTGGCCCGCCAGCGCGCGCCAGTTCCTCCACGCGCTCGTGCCCCTGGAAAGGGCGCTGTTGGCG
>NZ_LMLD01000011.1:651895-652743 GCF_001421825.1 Sphingomonas sp. Leaf38
CCGAAAGGGGCGGCCCTTTCTATTTTTACGGAGTTCCCGCCGTGGCCCAGCCGCTCATGCCCCACGCGACCGCCGCCTGGATGGTCGATAATACCGCGCTCAGCTTTGAGCAGATCGCGGACTTTTGCGGTCTGCACATCCTTGAGATCCAGGCGATCGCCGACGACACCACCTCGACCAAGCTCACCGGTCGCGATCCCGTCCGCGCGCACGAAGTGACGCAGGACGAGATCGACAAGGGTGCTGCCGATCCCGATTACCAGCTCAAGATGATCAAGGGCCCGGAGCAGGTCCGCCGCACCAAGGGCCCGCGCTACACGCCGGTCTCGAAGCGCCAGGACAAGCCCGACGGTATTTCGTGGATCATCCGCAATCACCCGGAGATCACCGACGGCGCGATCTCGCTGCTGATCGGCACGACTCGCACGACGATCGCCGCGATCCGCGACCGCAGCCACTGGAACATCGCCAACATCACGCCGAAGGATCCCGTCACGCTCGGCCTGACCTCGCAGCGCGAGCTCGATGCGGCAGTTGCGAAGGCAGCAAAGGCCGCCGGGATGGAAGCCCCGACCGACACCCGCCTCGAAGGTGATCGCGAAGTCTTGCTCCAGCAGCTCCGCGCCGAACGCACGCAGGCGGCTGCGGATGCGCAGTTCGTCGCGGACGGCGGCGTCCTCCCCGTCAAGCCGCTCTTCGACGACCCCTTCAAGCGCTGAGCGTTTAACCCGCCTTAAAAATCCTCCCCCGCCAGGGGGAGGTGGCAGGCGCAGCCTGACGGAGGGGGAGGGAAGGGAAACGCCTGTTGCGTGTCCTCCCCCTCCGACGCCTTCGGCGCCATCTCCCCC
>NZ_LMLD01000011.1:652788-656146 GCF_001421825.1 Sphingomonas sp. Leaf38
GCGGGGGAGGATTAAGTAAGAGCGGCCGGGACCACTATCTCCCGCGTCGACCAGTTGCTAACCGCAACGCATGGCCACCCAACCCGACACCGCGTTCGCACCGACCAGCCACAAGGGCCTGACCTACCCGTTCGGCGGCGCAGAGCCTGCCAGCGGCGGCATGATGCAGGTCGCGCCCGGGATTGACTGGGTCCGCCTCCATATCCCCGGCCCGCTGAGACACGTGAACTGCTGGCTGCTCGCCGATGGCGATGGCGACGCACTCGTCGACACCGGCATGAACACGGCCCCCGCGCGCGACGCCTGGAAGGCCGTGTTCGCAGGACCCAAGGCCGGCGTCCGCATCACGCAAATGATCGGCACGCACTTTCATCCCGATCACATCGGCCTCGCCGGCTGGATGTGTGACCACCACGCAGCACCACTCGTCATGACCCGAGCCGAATGGCTGACCGCGCGCATGCTCGCCGCCGACGCGCGCGACTCGGTCCCGCCCGAGATGCGCGCCTTCTGGCACGCCGCAGGCTGGGACGCCGCGCAGATCGACCACGCCACCGCCAAGGGCTGGGCCGGCTTCCGGAAGATCATCACCCCGCTCCCGCTCAGCTATACGCGCATCGAGGACGGCGACGCGCTTACCATCGGCACGCGCGACTGGCGGGTCGTCACCGGCTCCGGCCACAGCCCCGAACATGCGTGCCTGCTCGACGAGGCCGGCGGTATCCTGATCGCCGGCGATCAGGTCCTCCCGCGGATCAGCCCCAACGTCTCGCTCGGCGTCACCGAACCGAACGCCGACCCGCTGGGCGAATGGTTCACCTCGATCGCTAAGCTGAAGACGCTTCCCGCCGACCTGCTCGTCCTGCCCGGCCACGGCGACCCGTTCACCGGCCTCCACACGCGCCTCGACGCGATGGACCGCGAGCACCGCGAGCGACTCGACGAGCTCGCCGTCTTCCTCGCCGAACCCCGCCGCGCGGTCGACTGTTTCGGCCGCCTCTTCCGCCGCGCGATCGGTCCCGACGTGCTCGGCATGGCGACCGGCGAGGCGCTCGCGCATCTCCGCCGCCTCGAGGTCGAGGGGCGCGCCGCGCGCGAAACGCACGATGGCGTGTGGTGGTGGCGCGCGACCTGAGTTAGCATGCGGTCAAATACAAGAGGATAGCCCCATGTGCGACGAGCATACCGCAGACGATAACGAAGCCTATCTGGCTGGCGTCTCGCGCCGTCAGTTCGGCGTGATGACCGGTGCGATGGGGCTGACGATGCTGCTGCCCGCCCCTGCCAACGCCGCGGTCATCAAGGGCCGCGATGTGTCGATCACCACCCCCGACGGCAAGGCCGACGCCTATTTCGTCGCGCCCGCCACCGGCAAGCACCCCGGCGTGCTGATCTGGCCGGACGTCATGGGCCTGCGCCCCGCCTTCCGCCAGATGGCCGACCGGCTCGCGCAATCGGGCTATGCGGTGCTCGTCGTCAACCAGTTCTACCGCTCGACCAAGGCGCCGTTCCTGAAGCCCGGCGAATCCTACGACCAGCCCGCCGTCCGCGCGCGCATCGCGCCGTTCCGCGACGCGCTCACCGCCGACGGAACGGTCCGTGACGCGAAGGCCTTCACCGCGTTCATCGACGCGCAACCGCAGACCGATCGCAAGCGCGGGCTGGCCACCACCGGCTATTGCATGGGCGGCCCGATGGTCCTGCGCACCGCGGCGGCGGTCTCGAACCGGATCCGCGCGGGCGCCACGTTCCACGGCGGTGGCTTCGTCACCGACACGCCCGACAGCCCGCATCTGCTGGTCCCGCAGCTGAAGGGCCGCTACCTCATCGCGATCGCCGCCAACGACGACGCCCGCGCCCCCACCGAGAAGGACACGCTGCGCACCGCCTTCGCCGCGGCAAAGCTTCCCGCCGAGATCGAGGTCTATGCCGGCACGATGCACGGCTGGTGCCCGCCCGACTCGAAGGTCTACAACGCAGCCCAGGCGGACAAGGCCTGGGCGCGCATGCTGGCCTTGTTCGACAAGGCGCTGGTCTAAGGAAACCGTCATCCTGACGAAAGTCAGGATCCAGAGCCAAGCGCGGTATCGTTCTTGGCTCTGGACCCTGGGCCGAACCCGGGATGACGGACGTTCGCACCGCAGCCTCCAGCCGCGCACGCTCTTGACGACGCCATCCCTCCATGAGACCATCGTTCACGATCCGTTCTCAAGGAGAGTCGCATGACGCTGACCCTGTACACCAACCCGATGTCGCGAGGCCGGATCGCGCGGTGGATGCTCGAACAGGTCGAGGAGGAGTATGAAACGGTCATCCTCGACTACGACACGACGATGAAGGCCGAGCCGTATCTGTCGATCAACCCGATGGCCAAGGTTCCGGCGATCGTCCACAATCACAAGACCGTGACCGAATGCGCCGCGATCTGCGCGTATCTCGCCGAGGCATTCCCCGACGCCGAGCTCGCGCCCCGCGACGAGGAACGCGCCGATTATTATCGCTGGCTGTTCTACGCCGCCGGCCCGGTCGAGGCCGCGACCGGCAACCGCGCGCTCGGCGTCGTGCCCGATGCCGCGCAACAACGCATGATCGGCTATGGTAGCTTCGAGCGTGTGATCGACGTGCTCGAACAGGCGGTCGTCGCACATCCCTACATCGCCGGCGCGCGGTTCACCGCCGCCGACGTCTATGTCGGATCGCAGGTGATCTGGGGCATGCAGTTCGGCTGGCTCCCGAAGCGCGACGCGTTCGTGGCCTACGCCGCGCGCCTGACGAACCGCGCCGCCTATCTGCGCGCCGCCGCCCTGGACGACGCAGCAATGGCTACAGCCGCGTAGGACGCAGGGGCAGCGTTTGTCGAGGGAGTGGCCACAGCCCGGACGATCACGCGGGCGGCGCCGCCACGCCGGCACCACCCAACGCCGTCATCCTGACGAACGTCAGGACCCAGAGCCACGGACGCTGGCGATTGGTACCTTAGGTCCTGACGTTCGTGAGGATGACGGAAGATTGGGTGTAGCGCGCCGGATCTACCGGCCATCAGTCGACGCTAACAGCACGCGTGCAACGCCGCTCAAGTAAACATATCCAGTCGGTCGAGCAGCCAACGGCGGCCACGACGCCAGCCCCAGCCAACCCCGTCATCCTGACGAACGTCAGGACCCAGAGCCACGGACGCTGCGATTGGTATCCTGGGTCCTGACGTTCGTCAGGATGACGGAAGGTTGGGGATGGCGCGCCGGATGTACCGACCATCAATCGACGCTAAGAGCACGAGTGCAACCCGGCCCGAGTAAACCACCCAGTCGGTCGATCCCCCGATCGACGACCGCTACGCCAACCCCAACACCCCCGTCAT
>NZ_LMLD01000011.1:656180-656400 GCF_001421825.1 Sphingomonas sp. Leaf38
CCTGACGAAAGTCACGACCCAGAGCCACGGACGCTGCGATTGGTATCCTGGGTCCTGACGTTCGTCAGGATGACGGAAGGTTGGGGATGGCACGCCGGATGTACCGACCATCAATCGACGCTAAGAGCACGAGTGCAACCCGGCCCGAGTAAACCAACCAGTCGGTCGATCCCCCGATCGACGACCGCTACGCCAACCCCAACACCCCCGTCATTCTGAA
>NZ_LMLD01000011.1:656442-699393 GCF_001421825.1 Sphingomonas sp. Leaf38
GAAAGTCAGGATCCAGAGCCCCGCGCGCTGGCGGTTGCTACCTTGGATCCTGACTTTCGTCAGGATGACGGCAGGTCGGACATCGAAGTCGGACGCATCGAGCCTCATCCGGCCCAAGCAGCAGCACGGCAATCCCGCTCAAACACACGTGAAGAGCCGGCCCAAAGCCAGCCCCGCACCCGTCAGCAAACCCCGATCAGGCCGCCCATTTCGCCAGCCAGTCGGCCAGCGCCTGCGGTCCCATCGAGCGCGCATCTGCCAGCTCGGTCTCGTGCCCCGCGTTCAGCAACCGGTTGCTGCGCGGATCGACCACGAGCACGGCAGGAACGCCCTTCAGCCGCCCCTTGACGCCGTAGCGTGCCGCGACCTGCCCGTTCTTGTCGAACCGGCCGATATCGACCGTGACGACGACGAACTTGCTGTCGACGAACCGCTTCATCTCGGGAAGGTCGATCGTCCCCGCGAGCAGCCGGCAATCGAGGCACCAGTTGCCGCCGAGATCGATCAGCAGCCGCTTGTGCGACCGTACCGCGCGCGCCCGCGCCGCCGCGACCTGCGCGTCGGCATTCGCCTTCTCGTCATAGGGCAGCGGCAGCGGCGTCGGCAGCCGGTCGAAGCTCGTCGCGCTGATCCGCGGTGCCGAGACCGCACCGCGCGGCGCGGCAGGCGCTGCAACGGCGGTGGCGAGCAGCGCGAGCGTGGCAAGACGCTTGATCAACATTATTCATATCCTCCGATGACGGCATTGAGGAAGCTCGGGAACGGCCCGTTCCAGCGGTCATCGGCCGCCGGGTTGACCGGCTCGCGACGACCACGGTTCGCTTCCCCCTGCGGCGCACGGACGGGCTCGGCCCGCGGCGCGTCCTGCGGCGCGGCCTTGGAGCGTACCGGCTCGGCGGGCACCGTCACAAAGCGCGGCGTCGCGACCGGAGCGGGGGCGGGGGCAGGGGCGGGCGCGGGTGCGACTCGAACCGGCTCCACCGGAATCGCGACGGGCGCGGCCACGGCACGCGCGGGCACGATCGCCGCGACCGGCTCGTCGATCGGCGTACGCTGCCACCGCGAGCGTTTCACCTCCGGCACGGGCACGGCCGCAACCGGCTCGGCGGCGGCGGCCAGCACCTCGGCGACGATCGCCGGCGCGACCGTATCCGCGCGCGGGGCACGACGGTGCCGCGACCGCTCGCGACGCGGCGCCTGCACGTCGTCCTCGACGACGGGCGCAGGCGCGGCGGTCTTGGGCTCGCCGCCCATGCTCAGCCGCTCGATCGTCTGGCCGGTCAGCTTCTCGATGTTCTGGATATTCTCCGCATCGTCGGGCGCGACGAACGTGTATGCGGTGCCGCTGGCCCCGGCGCGGCCGGTGCGGCCGATCCGGTGGACGTAATCGTCGGGATGCCACGGCGCGTCATAGTTGAAGACCGTCGACACGCCCTTGATGTCGAGCCCGCGCGCCGCGACGTCCGATGCGACGAGGATCGTCACTGCGCCCGTCTTGAACAGCTCGAGCTCGGCGAGACGCTGCGGCTGTTCCATGTCGCCATGGATCTCACCCGACTTGTAGCCCGCCTGCTTCAGCACCTTGTTCAGGTCGCGCACCGTCGTCTTGCGGTTGCAGAAGATGATCGCGTTGGTGACCTCTTCCTGCGCAAGGATGCGGCGCAGCGTCTCGCGCTTGGCGGTCTGGCTCGGCACCGGCACCAGATACTGCTTGATGTTGAGGTTGGTCGACGCCGGGCGCGAGACCTCGATCGTCTTGGGATTGGTCAGGAACTTGTCCGCCAGCTTCTTGATCGGCGGCGGCATCGTTGCCGAGAACAGCAGCGTCTGGCGCTGTTTCGGCAGCTTGGTGCAGATTTCCTCGATGTCGGGGATGAAGCCCATGTCGAGCATCCGGTCCGCCTCGTCGATTACCAGCATCGAACAGCCGTTGAGCATGATCTTGCCGCGCCCGAACAGGTCCATCAGCCGGCCCGGCGTCGCGATCAGCACGTCGACACCCTTCTCGAGCGCCGCGAGCTGGTCGCCCATCGACACGCCGCCGATCAGCAACGCCATCGAGAGGTTGGAATTCACGCCGTATTTTTCGAAATTCTCCGCCACCTGCGCGGCGAGTTCGCGCGTCGGCTCGAGGATCAGGCTGCGCGGCATCCGCGCGCGGCTGCGGCCATGCGCCAGGATGTCGATCATCGGCAGCACGAACGACGCGGTCTTGCCGGTGCCCGTCTGAGCGATGCCGATGATGTCGCGCATCATCAGCACGGACGGGATCGCACCCGCCTGGATCGGGGTCGGCTCGGTATAGCCGGAATCGGTGACTGCCTTGAGCAGTTCGTCGGAGAGGCCGAGATCGGCAAAACTCATGCAAATGTCCGGTAAATGGAGGGTGAAATGCACTGCCCTCAAGCGTTCCGGCGCTCGCTGATTTGTCGACAAATGTCAAGGAAACGTCGGTGGATTGCGACTGACGCGGATATCGCGGCACCGTCCCGCGGCGCCGCCATTCCCGATGATGGCCGGTCCCGATGATGGCCAGCCCCTATGATGGTCGGTCCATCCCCTCGCCGCGACGAAGCCCCGTCATCCTAACGAAACGCCGTTATCCTGACGAAAGTCAGGATTTAGCGCCGCGCACCTCCAGCTTTGGTTACCCCGAATCCTGACTTTCGACGGGCTGACGGAGCGAAGACGGGGAGTGCAGGGGGCTGTGCTGCTGCCAATGCTGCAGGCTATCGTTCTCCGATGTGCCCCGCGTTATTTCTTTGGCCGCAAGCTCTTGAATCCGTCGATCTCGCAGCGCGCGCCGGATCGCATCCGGATCGCATCGCGATCCTTGCAGATCAGACCGTCGGGCCCCGGCCTCAGATAGAATCCCGAATAATAATCGAGCGGCTTGCAGTCGCCG
Organism: Sphingomonas sp. Leaf38; assembly: GCF_001421825.1. Taxonomy (NCBI): domain Bacteria; kingdom Pseudomonadati; phylum Pseudomonadota; class Alphaproteobacteria; order Sphingomonadales; family Sphingomonadaceae; genus Sphingomonas; species Sphingomonas sp. Leaf38. The sequence continues at coordinate 659,348 of NZ_LMLD01000011.1, forward strand.
TCGAGCCGCGCGCGCAAGCGCGTCTGGTCGTCCATGACCAGATCGACCGCGCCTTCCTTGTTCAGCATGGCGCCGGCGATCTCTGCGACCGCGATGCATTTCGGGCCCTTATGCTCCTTCCATTCCCGCGGCGGCGCATAGGTGCGCGCGGGCATCCGGCTCATCCGCGGCACGCGGATGATGACGCGTTCGTGGATCGAAAGCTGCGTGATCTGCACCCCCGCCAGCGAGCCGGCAGGGGGCGGCACGTCGCGCATCGCCGCGGCGAACGGTCCCGCAAGGGCGAGCAGGGTGGCGGGAATCGCGGGATGGATCATGTTGACGTAACCGTTAGGGCCAATCGTTGAACGCGCGATGAATTTTGTCTAGCACTTCGACCGTGCCGCAAAATCAGACAGCAACCCTGACATCTTCGCAAGCCGCGATGCTGGCCGCACTCGCGCCGCTGCTCGACGCCAAGGCGATCGTCACCGACCCCGCGGCCATTGATCCCTGGCTGCACGACTGGCGCGGCCGGTTCCACGGCGCGGCACCCGCGATGCTCGCGCCCGGCTCGACCACGGAGGTCGCGCTGATCGTCAAGGCGGCCGCCGCGCACCGCGTGCCGCTCGTCGCGCAGGGCGGCAACACCTCGATGGTCGGTGGGGCGACCGCGCCAGCGGATGGCCATGCGCTGATCCTGTCGCTCCGCCGGATGAACCGCATCCGCCGCGTCGACGCCGACGCCGGGCTCACGATCGCCGAGGCGGGCGTCATCCTCGCCGACCTCGATGGCGCGGCGCAGGGGCAGGGGTGGCGCTTCCCGCTGACGCTCGGCGCACGCGGGACCGCGACGATCGGCGGGCTGGTCTCGACCAACGCAGGCGGTACGCAGGTCCTTAAGTTCGGCACGATGCGCGGGCTGGTCGCGGGCGTCGAGGCGGTGCTGGCCGATGGCAGCATCCATGACGGCCTGTCCGCGCTCAAGAAGGACAATCGCGGCTATGACCTCGATCAGCTATTCATCGGCGCGGAGGGGACGCTGGCGATCGTGACCGCCGCCACGCTGCGGCTCGCGCCCGCAATCGCCGCGCGCGGCACCGCCTGGGTCGGCATCGACTCCCCGCAGGCGGCGCTGCGGCTCCTGCGCAGGATGCAGGCACGGACCGACGCGATCGAGAGCTTCGAGATCCTCCCCGCCGAATCGCTCGACGCAGCGATCGCGCACCTCCCCGACGCCCGCGCGCCGCTCTCCGGCCGGCACCCCTGGCATCTCCTGATCGAGGCGACCTCGCCGACTACCGCGGGCGAATCCCCGTCCGCGCTGCTCGAACGACTGCTCGGCGACGCGCTCGCCGATGGCGCGCTCGCGGATGCGACGATCGCGGCGAGCGAAGCCCAGTCCGCGGCGTTCTGGCTGCTGCGCGATTCGCTGTCCGCGGCCGAGCGCGCGCTGGGCCCCGCGACGCAGCACGACATCTCGATCCCCGTCGAGACGATGCCGGACTTTATGATCGAGGCGGCGGCGGCGTGCGATGCGCGCTTCCCCGGCACGCATGCGAGCGGGTTCGGGCATCTCGGCGACGGCAACGTCCATTTCCACGTCCGCGCCGCGCCCGGCACCGACCCCGCGCGCTGGTATGCCGAGGATGCGCCGGTCGTCACCCGCTTCGTCGGCGATCTCGTGACCGCGGCGGGCGGGTCGATCTCCGCCGAGCACGGCATCGGCCAGATGAAGCGCGACGAGCTCGAACGGCTGTCGTCGCCCGCGCGGATGACCGCACTCCGCGCGATCAAGGCCGCGCTCGATCCGCTCGGCATCCTCAACCCGGGCAAGCTCGTCACACTTGCACGCCCGCCCGGCGCACCATAGAGCCTCGCCCCAATCGGTGGCACCAGCCACCGGCGTTTGAACGACCGATCCGGAGAGTAACATGGCCAGCACCGCGCAGCTTCCGCTTTTCTATAATGGCCTCGAGCCGCTCTCGAGCGATACGCACGCCAACTACAAGGTCCGTCCGCAGGACAGCGCGCCGTTCCTGGTCGGCCAGCACGCGATCCCGATCACCGTCGACGAGTTTCCGCTGGTCCAGCGCCACATGCCGATCGTCTTCTCGACCGGCGACGACGCGATCCCGCTCGCGCTGATGGGCCTGAACGAGGGCGTCAACGTGTTCGTCGGCGACGACGGCAAGCTGACCGAGACCACCTTTTACGTCCCCGCCTATGTCCGTCGCTACCCGTATATGCTCGCGCGCCTGCACCCCGACGCGCAGGAGCTGTCGCTCTGCTTCGATCCGACCTCGCCGACGCTCGGTGAGTTTGAGGACGGCGATGCACTGTTCGAGAACGGCCAGCCGACTGAGCTGACCAAGAACATCCTCGGCTTCAATGAATCGTTCGAGCAGGCCGGCGCGCGCACGCAGAACTTCATGAACGAGCTGCGCGAGCTCGAACTGCTGATGGACGGCGAAGTCACGATCCAGCCCGACGGCGCCGATCAGCCGTTCGTCTATCGCGGCTTCCAGATGATCAACGAAGAGAAGCTGGTCGACCTGCGCGGCGATGCGCTGCGCAAGATGAGCAAGTCGGGCATGCTCCCGCTGCTCTACGCGCACCTGTTCTCGCTGTCGCTTATGCGCGATATCTTCGCGCGCCAGGCACAGCTTGGCCAGACCCCGCAGCCGCAGATGGCCGCACCCACGCCGTTCAACGTCTGAGGACTGGCCATGGCAGCGCAGGATCGTTCGGACCGGTCTTCGCCGGAACGCTATTCGAGGGTGGCGATCTGGCTCCATTGGACGATCGCGCTGCTGGTCATCGTCAACCTTGCGGTCGGGCTGTTACACGAGTCCGTGCCGGCTTTGCGTGCCTGGATGGGCGCGCACAAGGCACTCGGGATGCTCGTGCTCGTCCTGAGCCTCGCGCGGCTCGCCTGGCGGGTCGCGCATCGCCCGCCGCCGCTGCCAGCGCCGATGCCTGCGTGGGAAAAGGGGATCGCGCACCTCGCTCACGCTGTCCTTTACGGCATGATGATCGGCATGCCGCTGACCGGATGGCTGATGGTGTCCGGCGCGGCCAGGCGCGGTCCGTTCAATTGGTTCGGCCTGTTCGACATTCCGTATCTGCCGGTGTCGACCGCGACCGGGCGCTTCGGTCACGAGGCGCATGAGATTGTCGGCTGGATGATGCTCGCGCTGATCGTTGCCCATAGCGCCGCGGCGTTGCGCCATCACCTGGTGCTGCGCGACGAGATCCTGGCACGGATGGCCCCGGCCTTGTCGCGGACGAAACCGCGGGTTTGAAAAAAATCTGCGGTGCGGCGCAACAAGGGTTGAACCAAATCGGGGCTCACCCATTTAGATCCTGTACGGCATCGTGTCCCCCCCTTTCGCGGCGCCGTACGGTACGCTTCTAGCGTACCTCCTCCCTGAACCTAGGCCACTCCGTGCTACGCACGGGGTGGTTTTTTTTGCGTGATTGCAATCGAGCGAAGGCGCGCGCCGCGCGTTCGGCAACGGCGCGAGTGGATAGGGCGCGAGTGGAGAGGGCGCAGGAATTGTACTGAGGGCGGGTTCCGTCGGGCCGCGCCCGTCACCGCGCTTGGGCGGGCAATGACACACCGCCTTGTCGATTAGCTTGTTGCAACGCCGGGGCCATGCTCCGGCGCGCGCTGGTCAGGCCTCCGGCGCCGCCTCGCCCAGTCGCTGTTCGGTCAAGATCTGCCAGCCCGCCAGGAACAGCGCGGCGACCAGCGGTCCGACGACGATGCCGCTCAAGCCGCAGACCTCGATTCCACCCAGCGTGCTCACCAGGACGATGTAATCGGGGATGCCCGTGTCGCGCCCGACGAGGATGGGCCGCAGGATATTGTCGGCAAGCCCGATCACAACGATGCCCGAGACGATCACCGCGATCCCCTGCCAGATGGCCCCGGTCGCGAGCAGATAGACCGCCACGGGCACCCACACGATCGCCGGTCCCAGCGCGGGCAGCAGCGACGTCAGCGCCATCAACAGGCCCCACAGCAGCGCCGCGGGGACGCCGACGAGCCAGAAGGTCAGCGCGCCGAGCCCGCCCTGAACGAGCCCGACGATGACCGAGCCCTTGATCGTTGCGCGAACCACCGCGACGAACTTGCCGACCAGCCGCTCGGTTACCGAGCGTTCGAGCGGCAAGCTGCGGCAGATCGCCGGTCCGATCCGATCGCCGTCGCGGAGCAGAAAGAACGTCACGTACAGCGCGATCCCGAACGCGAGCAGGAAACCGGCCGCGTTGCGACCGATCGACAAGGCCTGCCCGGCGATCGTCCGGACGCTGTTACCCAGTGCGTCGGATACGCGCGCCTGCAGCCGTTCAAAGCTGGTGAGCCCGGACTTGTCGACCAGATTCTGGAGGCGCTCGGGCAGGGCGTCATGGATCTGCTGGAAATAGGCGGAGAAGTTGATCTGCCCGCCCTGCATGCTGGTGTAGACGGAGGTCGCCTGGTCGATCATCATGCTGGCGATCAAGAGTGTCGGCACGACGACGGCGACGAAGATGATCAGCATCGCCAGCGACGCGGCGAGATTGCGGCGGTCTGGGTTGCGCGCGAGCAGCCATTGGTACAGCGGCTGGAACAGGATCGCCGCGAGCGCGCTCCACAACAAGGCGGCGGCGAATGTCGACACCACGATGCCGAGTGCGATCGTGATGATCGTCAGAAAGACGAGGAATCCCCCCGTCTCGATCCGGCCCCGGTTTACCATGTCGCCTTACCCTGTTCGTCCGACCCGGCTAAATGTCCGGTGCCAGCGTCTCAATTCATTCGAAAAATCCCCCCGGATGCATCCGGGGGGATCATAATCAGCGCAGCTTCTCAGAACCGTTGATCAGCGCGGCCTTCTGGTCTGCGGGCATCGCCTGCGCGTTGACGTCGGCGTCGTCGATCGCATCCGCCTGCTGGTCGCCGCTCGTGCGGACGGCCTCGGCCTGGTCCTCGAGATTGTCGGCGGCGGCCTCCAGCGCGTCGGCGCGGTTGTCGGCTGCTGCCTCGACATTGCTGCCGAGCTTGTCGTCACCCTTGCCGCCGCAGGCTGCGAGCGAAACGGTGAGAGCGGCCATCATAACCGCGGCGGTGAGCTTCTTCATTATCGAATTATCCTGTTGGTGTGTGACGACGCAAACCGTCACGGTGACGTAACGGTTCCCGACGCCACGATCGTTCTGTTTTAGTGTGATCTTTTTGCAATAGGCGAGCGCGGCGCCGCGTTGCGCGCCTGAAACCAGAAGCCGCCTTCGACCAGATAGACGCACCCCAGCGCACCGAGGCCGATGCCGAGATAGCCGATCGCGAGCGGGACGGTGGAGCCGTCATACGCCTGGCCGATCAGCGATCCGACCGCCACCGCACCGAGGCTGGTGATGAACCCCTGCACCGACGATGCGGTGCCGGCGATATGCCCGACCGGCTCCATCGCCATCGCCCCGAAATTCGACCCGCACAGGCCGATGCAGGTCATGCTGAGCGCCTGGATCGCGATAAAGGTCCACAGCGTCTCGATTCCGCCGGCGATCACCGCGAGGTGCACCAGCGACAACGCGATCAGCGCGAACACCCCGGCCTGCGAGATCAGCCGCGTGCCCAGTCGCTCGACCAGCCGGCTGTTGGCGAACGATGCGCAGCCCATGGCGAAGGCGCAGACCGCGAACAGCACCGTGAACCGATCGCCCGCGCCGAACTGCTCGCCGAAGACCTGCTGTGCCAGCGATACGAACGCGAGGATTCCGCCGAACGTCAGCGACGCGGCGACCGCATAGCCGATCGAACTGCGATTGGTGAGCGTCAGGCGATAGGCGCTGCGCAGCGATCCCAGCGAGAGCGCGGTCCGTCGCTCGACCGCGAGCGTCTCGGACAAGCGTATCGCCGCCCATGCCAGCACGAACGCGGCGAACCCGGCCAAGACGTAGAAGATGAACCGCCAGGGGCCGAACGCGAGCAGCACCTGCCCCAGGCTGGGGGCGAGGATCGGTACCAGAAAGAAGATCATCTGCGCGATCGACAGCGTCTTTGCCATTTGTCGGCCGGAAAACCGGTCGCGGACGATCGCGACGGCCAGGACGCGGGTCGATGCCGACATCAGCCCCTGCAGGATCCTGGCGCAGATGAGCGCGGTGAAGGTCGCCGAACTCGCGGCGAATATGCTCGCGCCGACGAACCCGGCCAGCGTCGCGAGCAGGATCGGGCGGCGGCCATAACGGTCGGCGAGCGGCCCGTAGACCAGCTGGCCGATCCCGAAGCCGAACATGTACGCGGAAATGATCCACTGTCGCGAATTGGCGGTCGCGGCATGCAGCTCGGCGCCGATCGCGGGCAGCGCGGGAAGCATCAGGTCGACCCCGAGCGCATTCACCGCCATCATCGCGGCGATGAAGACGATGAATTCGCGGCGGCCCAAGCCGGCCTGGGCAGTTGCATGGGGAGTCGGGTGCATCATCGCTTGCGCCTAGGGGTTTATGCCGCACCGCACCATGCCAGATCGCAGCGCGAGCTAACTCCGCCGAGACGAGGAGGATCGCATCGACGCGGCGGCGGGCGATCGGCTCGCCTCACCCCGCGATAGGCGTCTCGGTCCGCTCGACCGCGACGATATCGACATGGTGGCTTTTCCAGCCCCGCGTCGCCGCTGCCTCGACGGCAAGGTTCTGGGTCCTCTTGGCCTCGGCGAGCGATTTGCTGTGCCCCCAGAAGACCTCGGTCTTGCCGCTCGCGAGCACGGCGACGACCCGCCAGTAATGCGTCAGCGCGAGCGCGGTCGGGCCGATCGTCTTGACGTACCCGTCTGGCAGGCGGGCGGTGAGATAGACTTTACGCTTCGCCATGATCGCTCCGCTACAGGCGCCGTGGTCAGTCGAGCTGAGCGAACAGGTCTCGCATGATCTCGACATCGATCGCGAACTCGCGGCGGTCGATCGGCCGGGGATCGTCCGCCACCGTCGGGCCGACCGCGGCGAAATAGTCGAGCTGGCGATGATGCGCGAGATTGGCGAACAGCGTGGCATCGCCTTCGCGGCCTTCGGGCGCAATCTCGATAAACGCGCTGCCCGGGTGCATGAAGACCGCATTGGCCAGCCCCGCGCCGAGCGGACCCGCGATCGCATCGGCGCCCGAAAACAGTTCGACCTGCTCGCGAAAGCTGAGATATTGCGGTTCGATCGGCTCGAAGCCGTGCTCGGCGGCGATCGCCATGACGGCAGCCTCGTTGGTCAGCTTGCGCGAGGACGCAGTGCTGCGGCTGATGAAGAAGCGACGGCCCGAGCGGGTTTTCGTCGCATAGCGATCGCGGATATCGTCCGCCATCGCGAAGGCGTGTGCGCTGAACGTATGGATGTTGGCGAGCCCGCGCGCGGGCATCAGCAATCGCTCGCACCGGGTGACGCTGTCACCCTGCGTGGCGATCCGGCCGATCGGCGGCAGCGCGTTGAGCATCTGATCCATCCACGGCCGCAGCGGTGGCAGCCAGATCGTCGCATCCGCGGCGAGCCCCTGACGTTGCGCCAGCCAGAGCCGCGGCAATGCCTCGAGCAGCCAGTGGAAATAATTGAGGTTGGTCTGGATGCCGACGACCAGATGCGTGCCCGGCCGTTCGGCGCTCTCGGGGAGCGCGCTCGAGAAGACACGATCGGGATGCTCCTCGAACCCGTACCGCGCCAACGATCCGAACGCACGGAAGCTGTCGCTGAGGATGCGATTGTCCTGATCGGCGACCAAAAACCCCTCGGTCAGGATCGCGCCATGCGGGAGGGCTACCAGGAATGACGGCGCCAAGCGGGTCGTGCCGGTCGCCCCGGATCGTACGTCATGTTCGCGCGGTGTATCGACGACCCTTGGATCGACCGCGAAGAATACCGGCGCCTGTCGCGCGATCGGTGCATCACCCGGCAGGATAACCTGCACCGCCGCTCCGGTCGCAGAGGACAGATCATCCGTTGCCGGGATGCCGTCGCGATGGAACAATCGGTACATGGTACGAGTAACGAGTAGAGGCGCCGTAATCTTCGGTTCCTTGTAAAAAAAACCAGTCTTACCCGTGTCTAGCGGTGTCGTCCAATCCCAAAAAAGCGGCATGTACGCCGCTTGAATAGGCGACCATTCAAGCGCCTGTTCAAGCAATTCGCTCGTCGCTGATCGTATGTTCGTGATCGGCGAAGGTCAGGCGGTTGCGGTTCACGCGTCCGTACAAGGCGACGTAGCGATCGGCCATCGCGCGCGTGTCGTAGTGCCGACCGACCTCGTCCTGCCAGCGCTGCGTCGCCGCGCCTGCCGCATCGATCGCCTCGGGCAAACCGGCAAGGTGCGCGAGCCACTGCGCGAGATCGGTGGCCGGAATACGGACGTCATGCAGCCACCCCGCGCCCGACTCGCGAATCCGGTCGCCGACCGCGCCGACGTCGAAGCCGACCACCGGCAGCCCCGCCGCCCAGAGTTCGGTCAGCGTATGGCAATAGGTTTCTGCCCAGATCGAGAAGATCGCCCCGACATGCGGCGCGATCTCGGCGACGCGGTCGGCGAACGCGTCGCGCTGATACCGGCCATGCAGGACGAGTCCCGGTCGCGCGGTCATGTGGCCCGAATCGCCGAGCACGTGAAACTCGAAACGACGGCCGGCATCGATGTCCGCGGCCGCCTCGATCAGCGCCGCGCCTTTCGCGGCGGATATGTTGCCGGGCACCAGGATCCTCAGCGGGGCGCCCGGTTCGCGCGTGGCGGCGGTGGCGAAGCCGGTGAAGGTGCGACCATGCGGGATGATCTCGAACGGGCGGTCCGCCAGGGCGGGCAGTGCGTCGAGGATGATCGTCCGCGCGGTCGGACTGGTCGTCACATAGGCATCGCACTGCGTCAGCGCCGCGGTCATCATCGCGCGCCAGCGATGGACGAACTCGTGCTTGAGGTGCGGGAACGCATCGCTCGGCCATAGTTCGGGGCGGCACCGGCCTGGTCCCGGCGTGCACCGCCCGCCGCAGAATACCATGTCCTGATCGAGCAGCTTGACGGTCGGGCAGACGGTATAGAAATCGTGGAACGAGAAGATCGTCGGAATGCCCAGCCGGCGGCAGGTTTCGATCAGCGTGGTGCTGTGCCAGGCGATATGCCGGATATGGACGATCTCGATCGCGTGCCGGGTGAGCATGTCGGCGACGACCATGTCGTATTCGCTCGATCGGTGGACGAGCGGATCCAGCCCGCGGTGCAGCTCCGCGGTTTCGACGGGCACGAGCGTGCCGTCCTGCAGGCGCGACATCTCGACCTGCACCGTGTCGCAGCGTAGCAGCCACGGGTCGAACCGGTCCGACACCGCGCTCATCAAATCCTGGTTGGTCTGCGGGGTGCCGCCCGATTGCGTTGCGATGACGTACAGGATGCGCGCACGCGGCGGCGCCGGCGTCGCGCCGACCGCGCGGCGGATCCGCCACCGCATCGCGAGCATGTCGCGCCCGCGCGTGAACACGCCGATCCGCGCCTTGTATTCGGGGTAGCGGTCATCGATCACCGCGCGTCCCGCCGCGTACAGCGCCGCCTTGGTCTCGCCGAAGCTGGCCGATCCCTCGTGATGGACGAAGGTCCGGTCGTCGATCACGTTGCGCAGCCCGGCATGATCGGCGCGCATCGAAAAGTCGTTTTCCTCGCCGTATCCGCGCGGAAATGCGGCGTCGTCGAGCGCGCCGATCCGGTCGATCGCATCACGGCGGATATACATGCAGAAGCCGTTCCCGGTCGGCACCTCGGGACGCAGCGTCATGGCCGCCTGCCGCACCAGCCGGCCCATGTCGTCGAACGAAAGCTCCGCTGGAACCGGATTGGGAACGCCCGGCTCGGGCACCGAAAACGCTCCGGCATTGTCCGAGACCGCCGTGGCGGAGGCGACCGTGCGACCGCTATACGCGGCCAGCCGCAGACCCTGCAGCCAGCCGGGCGTGACCTGCGTGTCCGAATTGAGCAGGACCACGTCGTCGCTGCCCGCCAGTGCGATCGCGCGATTGACGGTGCGCGTGAAGCCCAGGTTTTCGGAATTGCGATGCACCGCGACGTTCGGCATCTGCGCGGCGGCGTCCAGGATCGCGTCGATCGCGCGATCGGTGCTGCAATCGTCGATCAGGATCAGCCGGCACGGTAGGTCGGTGCCGCGGCGCAGCGCGTCGATACAGGCCGCGGTATCGCGCGCCGCATTGTACACCGGCACGATGATCGTCACGCCGCGCTCGGCAACGTCGGGCAGGATGTCGAGCGCGACCGACGGCAATGCCGCGCGCCGGTCGGGGATCGGCATGTCGATCGCGCCGCGAATCGGTGCGGACTGACCGCTTGCATGGACCGCGACGCGCGCGCTCGTTCCACCGGTCATGCTGACTGTCGGCATCTCGAAGCGAAACCCGCCGCCGGCAGCGACGATACCCTTGGCGAGCAGGTCGGCGCGATGCCGGTTGGCGATCGTGGTGGCATAGCGGATGCCGTCGATCCGTAGTTCGATCGGCAGCATGCCGTCGGAGCGATTGACGTCGGCCGCCCAGCCCCGCGCCTCGCTGGCCGTGACGCGTTCGAGCTTGCCCTGGACCAGTTGCGTGCGGATGATCGTCTTGTCGTCGACGATGACCGCGCCGGCGCGCAGCACGATCATGTCGGGCCCCAGCGGCGCATCGGCCGACGGCGTGGCGCGCGCGCGCAGATCGCGCAGCGAGACGCGAAAGCCGTATTCGGGTTCGGCCCCGGGCAGGATGCCGGCCAGGTCGGGGCGGTGGATCGAGGGCATGATGGTCGCGCTCAGCACGCCGTCGAACTGGAGCGTCACCGGCATCCCCACCGAAAATACCCAGCCCGCGATCTCGTCCCCGCCGGCCACGTCGATATGACCGAGCGGCGCCATCGTCCGGATCGCATCGCTGGCGATCTCGAGCGGCGTGCCCGCGATCGCGGCGGTGACATGCACGCCGGTCCCGATCGCCACGGGCAGCAGGACGCGGAATGCCCGTGCGTCGATCGCGGCGAGATCGCCACGGTAGGACGAAGCCGCGATCCGGATCACGGGCTGTGCGACACCATCGAGCGACAGCGTGAGTTCGCCGGACTGGAGCAGCGCGTTGGTCGCCCATCCTTGGACGATTGCGCCATCCCGCATGCATTCCAGTGCTTCGATATAGCCTGCAGTCATAGGTCGTCGTCGCTCCGTCCGTGCGATGTGGACCGGGCGGACGCAGCGCCGACGATCGGTGTCGTCACGGCTCGCACGCCCGATCGTCGGTGTCTCGCGTTGCGCCAAGGCGCATGGTCGCCAATCCTAGCGCGTCAGGCTGCGGCCGATCGCCAGCGGCGTGAAGAGCTGCCCGATGATCTGCGTCATCTTGGCGGGCGCATTGGCGGCGGCGCTCGAGACGTAGATGACGTCCTTGTCCTGCATTTCGACGCGCTGCGACAGGAAATAGCTGTCGGCACGGATCATGTTGAGGCGGTAGATGATCGGCTTGGGCTCGGCACCGAGCGACGTGTCGTAGCGGAACAGATAGACCGCCGCCGGGTCCGCAGTGCGCTCGCTCGGGCCACCGATCCGCGCCATCGCTTCGGCCAGCGACAGCGCGCTGGCGCCGAATGCGACCTGCGATACCTTTTCGGTCGCGCCGAACACCAGGAAGGTCCGCGGCCGGTTGAACAGCTCGATCCGGTCGCCCGGCAGCAGCGCGATGTTCTGCGCGCCCGACGCGTCGATCTCGCTCAGCCGCGTCTCGGCGGAGCGCGTCCCCCGCGTGACGCGGACGATCATGTCGTTGGGCTGGTTGGTCGTTCCGCCCGCGCGCGCGATCGCATCGAGCAGCCGTTCGCGCGGCAGGCCCAGCTCGAACCGCCCCGGCGTCCGGATATCGCCCGAGACGTAGAAGACGTTGAACGCATTGGTCTTGACCGACACGACGACCTGCGGACGTTGCGACAGGCCGACCATCCCGCGCTCGATCGTGCGCTCCACCTCGCCGGGCGTCTTGCCGACCACCGAGACCCGGCCGACATAGGGCAATTGCACGTTGCCTGCCGAATCCACCCGGACGGTGAGGTCGGTGCCCGACGCGGACGGCGTGAAGCTGCTTTGCGCGGTGGCGCCGTTGCCGCGCGAGAACAGCGTCACGCCGACCTCGTAGATGCCGATCGACAGCGTGTCGCCCGGCCCCAACGTGTCGGTGCGGCCGACCTCGTCGAGCGTGGCGAGCGGCGCCGCAGCGATGGCATGCGCAGCAAGCCGCGCGGTCGTCGTCGCATCGATGTCGACGATCTGGAAACCGGTGCTGTTGTCCTTGGTTTCGGCCCGCCGGATCTGCGCGCTCGTCGGCCCCGCGGCAGGCAAGGTCGAGCACCCCCCGAGCAGCGCAAGACCAACAGATATCCCGGTCATCCGGCCGAGAACTTCCGTGTATCGCCGACGCGCATTGTAATTTTCAAACGATGGCATCGATCAATCTTCCAGTAAAGCAGGGGCAGCGGGAGAGCATTGCGCCGTCAATCGGCGCCATCGTTAAATGAGCCCGAAGTCGAACACAATCGAGTCAGCGCGGTGCTGGCGGAAAGCTTTGCAATCTGTGATGGACATCGGCGGCTTCTTGGATCGTATCGTACAATGTGACGACGCCACCGAACACGACCGCCCCGCGCTCGCAGTAGCGGAACAGCGCATGCGTATCGTGCGAGACCATCACCAGCGTGCCCCGCTCGCGCCGGGCGGTAAGTGCTTCTTCGGACTTGACCCTGAAGCGTTCGTCGCCGGCACCGGTTATTTCGTCGACGATGTAGCAGTCAAAGTCTATGGCGAGCGAGACGCCGAAGGCAAGTCGGGCCGACATGCCCGCGGAATATGTGTTGACAGGCTCGTGAAGATAGGACCCGAGTTGCGCAAAGTCCTGGACGTAGTCGAGCATTTCTTTGGGATCCCGGCCATAGATCCGCGCGATGAAGCGGGCATTGTCGGCACCGGTCAGTCCAGGCTGGAACGCGCTGGAATATCCGATCGGCCAGGACGTCGTCATGGTTCGCCTGATCACGCCAGAGGTCGGGCGCTCGACGCCAGAGATCATCCGCATCAGCGTCGACTTGCCGACCCCGTTGGCACCGCAGACGCCGATGCTGTCGCCACGTTTGATCACCAAGTTCACATCGTTGAGCACAGCATTTTCAAACCCGCGCCCGTGATATTTCTTGTAGACGTTTTCGAAGGCGATCACGGCGTCGAATGCTCCACATGACAGGAATGACGTCTCCGGCTGTACGCGACCGTCGCGTCCATCAAAAGGTCCAGATTGGGGTTGATGCCAGATTGGCAGAATCTACCGGCACCGGCGTCGCCAGCTATCGTCACGCGGTACTTGGCGCACTGGCCGCGATCGGTCGGTCTACAGTCGATCTGCGTGATATTACGGTCGGTCGTTTCGGCGAGCCAAGTTCCCGGCTGGAGGCGCTGACCCGGTGGTTGGCGGCATCCTCGTCGCATCCGCGCAAACTCTTGGCGCAGGCCACCGATGCCGGGTCCGATATGCTCTGGCGGCGCGATATCTTCCGGCTCGCGCATGTCCATTTCCGTCGCCACGGCACGCTGTTGCGGCTGACCCCGCCGCAGCCGGTCGGCGTGATGCACTGGACGTACCCGTTGCCGGCGATCGTCGACGGGTGGATCAACCTGCATACCGTCCATGACGCGATCCCGATGCGCCGGCCCGATCTGTCGCCGGTCGATCCGGCCCGGCTGAGGGCATGCCTGACGGCGATCGCGGCACAGACCGACGGGATTGTCACGGTCTCCGACTGGGCGCGACGCACGATCCTCGAATCGCTGGCGATCCGCCCCGACCTGGTCACCAATTGCGGGGGCGGGCTGGCCGGACTCGTCGGCGCGGGTGGCCGCCTGCCGGCGGGGTTGAAGCGCGGCGGATACCTGCTGTTCTGCGGTCTGATCGAGCCGCGCAAGAATCTCGTGCGGCTTGCCGCTGCGTGGACGTCCGCGACCGGGACGGCGGGCGGGTACGCGATGCCGCTGGTGGTGGCGGGCCCCGATGGTGCAGGCTGCGGCGCGTTGCGCAGCGAACTGGAGGCCGCCGGCGTCGTGGTGCTGCCCTATCAGGACAGGCCGGTATTGATGGACCTGATCGGGCAGGCGCGCGCGTTCGTGTTTCCTTCGCTCGAGGAGGGGTTCGGGCTGCCCGTCGCCGAGGCGATGGCGCTGGGTACGCCGGTGTTGACCGCTGACCGCGGTGCGTTGCAGGAAATCGCGGGCGGCGCGTGTCTGCTCGTCGATCCGACCGACGAACAGTCGATCGCCGACGGAATACGGCGGATCGTCGCCGACGATGCGCTATGCGCCACGCTGACCGAGCGCGGTGCGGTCCGCGCGCGCGCGTTCGCGCCGACCGCGTTCGGCGCGCGCCTGGCTGTCCTGTACGATCGGTTGATCGATGCCCGGATCGCCGATGGCCTATGGCCCTATTTGGAGACTGCGGATGAGATCTGACGTGCGGATCGGGATCGATGGATTCAACCTCGCCATGCCGCACGGCACCGGCGTCGCGACCTATGGTCTGGCACTGGGCGAGGCGATCAAGTCGCTCGGGGCGCAGCTCGACGGGGTGTTCGGCATCCCCGTCGGCGTCCGTCCCGAACTGCGCGAGATCCTGTTCTATGAGGCGCTCGGGCGCGGGATACCGCAGGAGGCGGGCCTGCCTGCCGTGCGCGCGGTGCGACGGTGGATCGGCCAGTTTCGCCGGACGCGGGTGTTCGACGTGGCGAAGAGCGGCCTGATCGTCCAAGGCGCGCTGGAACGGCGGCTGCCGCAATTCGATCGGATCGTGAGTTCTGCCCGGCTGTTCGAGAAGGCGGACCGGCATTTCGCTCGGACCGGACGGTTTTTGACGCTGCGCCTGCCCGATCCGCCCGCGATCATGCACTGGACCTACCCGGTACCGATCCGGATGGCGGGCACGAACAACGTCTATACGCTGCACGACCTCGTGCCGCTCAAGCTTCCCTACGCGACGCTCGATCGCAAGCGGCTCTATTACCGGATGATCGAGACGATCGTGCGCGATGCCGAGCATGTCTGCACCGTGTCGGAGTCGAGCCGGACAGACGTCATCGAGCAGTTCGGTATCGCCGCCGATCGGATCACCAACACCTATCAGAGCGTCTCGACCGCGCAGCCGGTCGGCGACCGGCGCGGGGACGTCACCGCGTTGTTCGGGCTCGAGCCGCGCGGCTATTTCCTGTATTTCGGCGCGATCGAGCCGAAGAAGAATGTCGGCCGGCTGATCGAGGCCTATCTGGGCAGCCAGGTCGACACGCCGCTCGTGCTGGTCGGCGCGCGCGCGTGGCAGGCCGACGAGGATCTCCGCTTGCTGAGCAGCGGGCTGGCGGGATCGCGCAACGTGTTCGGCAACCATGTCGCCAGTCATATCGTCCAGCTCGAATACCTCCCGCGGGCGCTGCTGCTGCGACTGATCGAAGACGCGAAGGGGGTGATCTTCCCGTCGCTATACGAGGGGTTCGGGCTGCCCGTGCTCGAGGCGATGCAGCTGGGAACGCCGGTGATCACGTCGGACCGGAGTTCGTTGCCGGAAGTGGCAGGCGCCGCGGCGCTGGCGGTCGACCCTTATGATGTCGGTGCACTGACCTCGGCGATCCAGCGGCTTGATCGCGACGATGACTTGGCGCGCCGACTGGCCGCGGCGGGTACCGAGCAGGCGCGGCTGTTCACGCAGGACCGCTATCGGGAACGGCTGTTTACGATGTACGACATGATATTGGCGAAGAACAGGCGTACGCGCAGCACTCCGCACATGGGATCGAAATAGATGGCGACGCTCAATCTGAAACCCGGAAGTCTACGCCGCGGGCTGAAAGTCCAGGGCAATGTGCTGGGCGCGCTGGTGATGCGCGAGCTGCACACGCGCTATGGGCGCGACAACATCGGCTATGTCTGGCTCATCCTCGAGCCGATGATGCTGGCGACCATGATCGCGCTGCTGCACCAGCAGACCGGCGGGCATTTCGGTAACGACGTCAAGCCGGTGCCGTTCGCGCTGATCGGCTACTGTATCTTCATCATGTTCCGCAGTATTTTCGGGCGCGCAGAGGGGGCACTCGAAGCCAATCTGCCGCTGCTCTACCATAAAACCGTTACAATTTTCGACGTCCTGCTCGCAAGGGCATTGCTCGAAGCGGCCGGATGCATATTGTCGTTTCTGATCCTGATGGGGCTGGCTATGGCGACGGGTCTGGCGGACCTGCCGGCACGACCATTGTACGTTTGTCTGGGTATTGCCTGCATGTTCTTTCTGGCGTTCGGTCTGTCGCTCGTCGTGTGTGCGTTCACATTCGACAATCGTGCGATGGGCCGGCTGGTTCATCCGCTGGCCTATATCATGTTGCCGCTGTCCGGTGTCTTCGTGATGATGCAATGGGTGCCGGTAAAGTTCAGGCCGTTCTTTTCGGTAATTCCGATGTCGCATATCTTCGAGATGTTGCGATATGGCTGGTTCGTCAGCGCGGTGCCATATTTCATCGACGGCTGGTATCTTGCCGGCTGGATATTTGGATCGACGTTGATTGGACTGCTGGCGATCGCCACGGTCAAGGGCAAGATCCATATGCCGTGACGAGATCATGCGGCTATACTCGAAGTTTAGGGGTCTCTACCCCCGGAGAAATTGATGGTGCACGGTTTCATGTCCCCGGCAACGGCCGAGCCGGAGGCGCCGCCAAGCCTTTCGGAACGGTGGCACTATGCGCGCACCCATTATGGCTGGTTCTTCGTCGTCGTGGCGTTGCCGTGTCTGATCGCGGCGATTTACCTCTATGGCTTTGCCGCCGACCAGTTCGAATCCGAGGCGCATTATCTCGTCCGCGCCCAGGGCGCGCCGGCATCGAGCGGGTCGGGGATCGAGAAGCTGCTGGGCTCGGGTGGCGGCGCGGGCGGGCAGGGCGAGGCCAATAGCGTCGCGGACTTTCTGCTGTCGCATTCCGCCGTCGCCTCCCTGACGAAGCAGAGCGATCTGATCGATCGCTTCCGTCGTCCCGAAGCCGACGCGTTGAGCCGTTTGCCGACCGCCGATCCGACCCCCGAGGCGCTGCTCAAATATTACCGCAAGCAGGTCGACGTCCATTACGACACCGACACCGGCATCACCTCGCTGAAGGTCCGCGCGTTCCGACCGAACGATGCCTATATCATCGCGCGCAAACTGCTCGCGCTCGGCGAGGGCCAGGTCAACACGATGAACGTGCGGTCCTATACCGATGCGGTGAAGCTGTCGCGCCAGCAACTCGCCGAAGCCGAGCAGGCGCTGAGCCAGGTCCAGACGCGCATGACGAGCTTTCGTCAGAGCAACCGCGACGTCAATCCGCAAGGCACCGCCGAGGCCCAGATCGGCCTCGTCTCGAAGCTTGAGGCCGAACTGTCGGCGGCGCGCTCGCAACTGGCCACCACGGTACAGCTGATCGGGACGCGCAATCCGCAATATGCCGCGCTGTCGCAACAGGTAAGGTCGTTGCAGGCGCAGGTCGCCGCGCAATCGGGCAAGCTGACCGGCGGCGGCGATGCGATCGCCGCGGGGCTCGGCGATTATGAGCGCCTGCGCATGCAGCAGGAGTTCCTCTCGAAGCGCTATGACGCGGCATCGGCGGCGTTCGAGGCGGCCCGTCAGCAGGCCGTACGACAGCAATTATATATCGTCCGGATCGTCGATGCGAACATGCCGGTCCGCTCGGAATATCCCAAGCGGGCGCTGTCGCTGCTCACGCTCTTCATCGCGCTGATGGTTCTGTACGGGCTGGGCTGGCTGATCGCAGCCGGCGTTCGGGAACATGCGAGCTAGCATCGGTCGCCTGCCATTGTCCGGCGTCGGCGACCAGACCGCGTCCGTCGTCGAGCCGTTGCTGCGGGCGCCGCCGTTTCCCTGGGCGGCCCCGGCGTCGATCGCGCGGCCGGCCCCTGACCCGGCCGCGAACGATGCGGCGATCCGGCATGACGGCGTCGAGCGCGTGTTCGCGGCGTTGCGGCAGGCGCGGGTCGGCGGTGCGTTCTGGCAGGGCGAGGACGATCCCTGGATCAGGGTCGGGCAGCTTGCGGTCGTGCGTGCCGATCCCACCGAGGATGTGGCAATCGTCGCGTGGCTCTCGGATGTCGCGGTCTGCGATGCAGCGGGCACGTCCGTCGATCCGGCGCGGATCGAGCGGGCCTGCCTCGCACGGCTCGCCGGTTTCGCCTATCGCGATCCGTTCGAGGGGCGGCCGGCGACGCTGCTGGACACGATCGCGTTGCTCGCGGCGTGGCGGCGCACGCTCGATGCCAATCGCCGGATCGGCGTGATGACCGGAATGGCGGCGTGGAAACGCGCTGCGATCGGTCGGTTCCTGTGGGACGGACGCCGCGTTCCGGACAATCTCCCGCCGGACAAGGCACGGATCGCCGCGCGTCGGTCGGGACATGCCATCGCCGGCTGGGCGTCGCGCATGCCGCCGAATTTCGTGGCGGAGGCGCGGGCGGCAGGCGACGCGGTTCATATCGTCGAGGACGGCTTCGTCCGGTCGAGCGGGCTCGGCGCGGATGGCCATGTGCCGAGTTCGATCACGGTCGACGCGTGCGGTGTCTATTATGATCCCGCGCAGGCCTGCGATCTCGAGACGCTGTTGCAGACGCAGCTGTTCTCGGATGACCTGATCCGCCGGGCGCAGCGCCTGCGCGCGCAGATCTGCCGCCTCGGTATCGGCAAATACGGGATCGATGCGGGCGTGGTGACCGCCTTGCCCGACCGCCGCTGCGTGCTCGCGATCGGGCAGGTCGAGGATGACCGGTCGGTCTTGTGCGGCGGTGTCGGGGTGACCTCGAACGTGCAGTTCCTTTCGCGGGTCCGGGCTTGCGAACCCGATGCCTTCATCGTCTATCGCCCGCATCCCGACGTCGCCGCCGGGCATCGCAAGGGGCATGTGTCGGCCGCCGCCGCCGCGGCATGGGTCGATCGGATCGACCATGACAGCGCGCTTCTGCCGCTCGTCGCGCGGGTCGATGCGGTGCATGTGCTCACCTCACTCACCGGATTCGAGGCGCTGCTGCGCGAACGGTCGGTGACCGTGCATGGCCGACCCTTCTTTTCGGGATGGGGGCTGACCCAAGACCTTGTCAGCCAGCCCGATCGGCGTCACCGTAGCTTGACGATCGATCAACTTGTTGCAGGCGCTCTTATTTTATATCCGCGATATATCGACCCGGTTACCGGACTGTTCTGCGAAGTCGAAACCTTGATCGACCGCATTGCCGCCGGACAGGCGCGATCGAATACTGTGTTTACGCTGTTTCGCCAGATCCTCGGTCGCGTGCGTCACAGTGTGACGCGGATTTCGGCGGGCATCCGCTAATGCCCGAATCCGAGAATAAGCGGACGTTTCTGTTTCTGCAGGGGCCACACGGGTCGTTGTTTGCGCAATTGGCCTCCGCGCTCGCGATGCAGGGGTATGCGATACGGCGGATCAACCTCAATGGCGGCGATCGGGCCGACTGGATCGGCGTGTCGACGGACTATCGCAGTTCGCTCAAGGGCTGGCCGTTGTTCTTCGACGATTTCGTCGTCGATCATGGTGTCACCGACGTCATCCTGTTCGGCGACTGCCGGCCGCATCACGCATCGGCGCACGGCATGGCCAAGCTGCGCGGGATCCGCGTCCATGTCTTCGAGGAAGGGTATATCCGCCCCGATTTCATGACGCTGCAGGAAGACGGCGTGAACGGCAATTCGACGCTGCCGCGCGATGGCGACTGGTATCGCGACCAAGCCGAAAGCCTGCCCGCGCTCGCGCCGGTCGAGCCCGTGCCCTCGAACTTCATGCGACGCCTGCGCGAGACCAGCCGCTATACCGTCATCAGCGCGCTGACGCGGCCGCTCTACCCCTTTTATCGCTCGCATCGCTCGGCGACGATGCTCAGCGAGGCGCTGGGCTGGGCGATCCATTTCGCCATCAAGCGCCGCGAGCACGTCCGCTCGGCGGCGACGATGGCGGCGATCGGCGACACCCCCTATTTCGCGCTGCCGCTGCAATTGAACTCGGATTACCAGATCCGGGTCCATTCGCCGTTCCGCGACATGCGTGCGGCGTTGCGCTTCATCATCAAGAGCTTTGCCCGCGCGGCACCGCCGGGGGTCAATCTGATCGTCAAGCGGCATCCGCTCGATGGCGGACTGGCGAGCTGGCGGCGGTTCGTCCGACGCGAGGCGCAGCGCTACGGCGTGGCGGAGCGGGTCTTCTACATCAGCGACGGCGACATCTCGGATCTGGTCGCCAACGCACGCGCGGTCGTCACCGTCAACAGCACGGTGGGCACGCTCGCGCTCAACTCCGGCGTGCCCGTGGCGGTGCTGGGCGAGGCGATCTACGATATCGAGGGAATCGTCCGGCGCGTGCCGCTCGACCGCTTCTGGACCGATCCGCGGCCGGTCGACACCGATCTGTACGAGGCGTTCAAGCGCGTGCTGATCGATCGCTGCCTGATCCCTGGCGGGTATCTGAGCGAGGAGGGGATCGCGATGCTCGTCACGCACGCGGAACGTCGCCTGACATCGGGGTCCAGCGCGGGCCACGCGACACAGCCCGCCCGCGACGGCGCGATCCCGCTCGAGTCCGACGACCGCGGCGAGTATCACATGTGCTGAAGCCATTCCGTGCGTTCGCCCCGATGCTGCTCACGCGGACGCTCGTCCCGCGGTGGCTGGGGGGGCGCCCGACCATCGACGCCGAGGTCGTGTTCGATCTCTCGCGGTTGCTCAGCCGATCCTACCACCTTACGCCGACCGGGATCGACCGCGTCGAGTTTATCTATGCGCGCGAGTTGCTCAACCGCCTTCCGGACCGGCTTGCCTTTGCCGCGGTCCATCCGGCCGGCGGCTATTACGGGCGGCTGCCGGTCGGTGCGGTGCGCCAGTTTCTCAGCTTCACCGATGCCCGGTGGCAAAATCGCGACGTGCTCGATCCGCATGCGGTGCGCGCCGCCGCCAACCGGCATCTGCTGGCGCTGCGACCGCGGCCGGTGCCGACCGCGGACCGCCAGCGCATCTATCTCCAGGCCTCGCACCATCATCTCGAGGATACCGATCTCGTCGCCGCGATCCTCAAGCGCGAGCGCGCGCGGCTGATCGCGCTGATCCACGACGTCATCCCGCTCACGCATCCCGAATTCGCGCGCGCCGACGGCCAGACGCGGCATCTGAAGGTCATGCGGACGATCGACCAGCATGCCAGCGGGATCATCGGCAATTCGGCGGCGACGGTCGACGCGGTCACCGCGCACCTGACCGCCGCGCGGACCGACCGCGTCATCCGCGTCGCGCATCTCGGTACCGATCCGGTCGATCTTCAGCCGACGACATCGCAAATCCCGGACGGTACGTATTTCGTCTGCGTCGCGACGATCGAGCCGCGCAAGAACCATCTGCTGCTGCTCAATGTCTGGCGCCGGCTGGCGGAGAAGCTGGGGGCGGCCGCTCCGAAGCTGGTCCTGATCGGCCGGCGTGGGTGGGAAAACGAGAACGCGATCGACATGATCGAACGGTGCGCCGCGCTGTCGGGCCACGTGATCGAAGCGTCGAACATGTCCGATCGCCAGATGCAGGCGCTGCTCGGCGGTGCGCAGGCGTTGCTGCTGCCATCGTTCGCCGAAGGATTCGGGATGCCGGTCAGCGAGGCGCTCGCCGCCGGGCTGCCGGTGATCTGCAGCGATATCGCCGCGCTGCGCGAAGTCGGCGGCGATTCGCCCGAGTATCTCGATCCGCTTGACGGGCTGGGCTGGCTGGCGGCGATCATCGACTATTCGGTGCCGCAGTCACCGCGCCGCGCCGCGCAGATCGCCCGCATGACGCGGTGGCGGCCCGTCACGTGGCATCATCATCTCGACGTGGTCGAGGCGACCATCGATGCGGTCGCTGCGATGACCCGCTGACGCCCACCGGATCGGCAGGCGTCCGGTCAGGTGTCGCCGCGGCGGATGATGATCCCGAACGAGGTCGTGACATACTGGCCGAGCGCGAGCTTCAGATGATTGTCGTCCGAATAGGGCGGTACGTCGACATAGGCGTCCTGCTGCGTGTCGCCGAGGTCGTATTTGATCTGCGCGACGAAATGCCCGCGCGAGACGAGATCGACCGCGAGCCGTTCGAAATCGCGGCGCCGGAACAGGACGGTGCCGCCGCTGTCGATCGTCGCATCGTTCGAGGTCAGATTGAGTTCGGTCGTATGCACCGCGAGCCCGCCGGGGTTGAGGCACTGGACCGCGTTGCGGACAAAATCGAGCCCGGCCTCGATCGATCCGAGATGCTCGTACGCGCAGGACGACCAGGTGAAATCGAACCCGCGCAGGTCGCTGGGAATCAGGTTCATGTCGGCGACGCGGAACGCGACGTTCCGGTCGAAGACGTCGTTCGCGCAGATGTCGGGATAGCGGAGCTGGTCGAGCCCGTCGCTATGCTGGTTGGTGAGCGACCAGTCGCGACTGCGTTCGTCGTCCCCTGCGAGATCGGTCGCGACGACCGAACAGCCCATCGCCGCCATTGCCGCCGGCAGCGGTTCGACGCCGACGCCGAAGCCCAGGCCGCGCGCGCCTGCCTTGAGCATCCCGTAGCGTTCGAGCGCCTGCAGAATATAGACGAACTCCCACTGTTTGCGGTGGCGGTGCTTCGCCAGCTTTAGTCGTTCGAGCCACTGATCATAAGCGGGCTCGTTGAACTGCGTCGCGGTGCAGGTCTGCGACACCGGATCGGCGAGCGTCGCCTTGCCCGGCGCGAGCAGGCGCGACGCGCGGCGGAACACGCGCTGCCCAAAGATCGACTTGCGTGCCGCCTCGACCTGCTGCTCGAAATGCGGCTGGCGCACCGTGGCGTCGAGCTGGAGCGTGAACGCTTCGGCGGCGGCGTCGGTCTCGGTATAGAGATGCCCGAGTAGGGCATATTGCATGCCGTCGACCGCATCGAAGCTTACCCGTGTCGTGCCGCCGCCCGCGACGATCTCCTTCACCGCGATCGACCAGGTCTTGATCGTCTCGGCGGGGCGCGATCCGTCCACCGGCAGCGCGTTGACGCGAAACACCACCGAGCCCATCGTCGCGGTCAGTCCCGTGAAGATGAGCGCACAACGTACCGTGCTGCTGTCCATCGGGACGTAGCGCGTATGGAAGACATATGCGGGATCGTCTGAGGGTTCGCTGCCGCCAAGCCCCTGTATCCGGCTGGCGCGCGACGGCCAGAAATCGAACGGGCTGAGATTTATTTCGCCGGACAGCGTAGAATTCGGGCTCTGCATCGCTCAAGCCGTAGCGAGCAAGCACGAACGCGTCACTCGTTTTGCGGAACATTACCGGCAAATTGTACGACCTGTACACCCGTCGATCCTATCCTTGCGCGGTCTTGATCGTATAGTACGCCGCGTCACGAGCACCCAAACAAGAGAAACCGATGAGCAACTTCTTCCGCGCGGGCTTTGGGCGGCTGATGGGCGTAGCCACGCAGGCAGGGGCGGGCTCCCAGGAAAGATCGGCGGATCGGATCGCGGGGGACGCGTTGCGCGATGCGCGCGACTGGACCGGGGCGATCGATGCCTATCGCCGGCATCTCGACAGCTTTCCGGGCGACTTCGCGATCTGGGTGCAAGCGGGCCACGCGCTGAAGGAGATGCGCGACTTCGATGCGTCGATGGCGGCCTATCACGCGGCCTACAAGCTCGATCCGCGCAATTCCGATCTCCTCGTCAACATCGGGCATCTGCACAAGATGCGCGGCCAGCAGGCGGCGGCGTGCTTTGCCTATGTCGTCGCGCACGATATCGACGCCAATGTCGATGCCGCGACCGAACTCGCCGATCCGAACCTCGCGGACGATATTGCGGTCGCGCGCGGCGTGTTCTTCGCCGACCCGACACGCGATCCGGTCGGGCTGACCGCGGGCAAGTCCGTCGACGTGCCCAGCGACGGCGACGAGTCCGCCGCGGCGCTCGGCGACGCCATCGGTACGACCGGGCTGTTCGACGAGGCGTGGTACCGGCAGCGCTATGCCATTCCCGCCGGCATGGATGCCGCGCAGCATTATGCGTCCGTCGGCGCAGCGGAAGGCAATGAGCCGCACCGCCTGTTCGACAGTCGCTTCTATGTGGCGCAGGTCGAGAATGGCCTGCCGCTCGGCGCCAATCCGCTCGACCATTTTCTCAAGGTCGGGGGGCCGAGCGGGCTCGATCCGCATCCGCTGTTCAGCGGCGAGTGGTACCGTCAGACCTCGTCTGCCACGGCATCTGACGGCGAACGCGGCAGCGCGATCCCGATCGTCCAGTATCTGGCGGAGGCGACCCGGCGCGATGTCTCGCCGACGCCGTTGTTCGATGCACGAAGCTATCGCGACCTGACTCCCGATCTGGATCCGGCGGGCAACGCTTTCATCCATTACCTTGATAATGGCGATGCGCACGGCGTCGCACCGATCGCGGGCTTCCAGTCCGGTCGGGTCCTCGAAACCTTTGGTGGTTCGCCGGTCGGCGGCGAAAGCGCGCTCGAGCTGTACGCGCATTTCATCGGCCGCGATCAGGCGTTGGCCTGCGCCACCTTCGATCAGCTCCAGCCCGAAGACTTCGGCGTCCGCCCGCCGCCGTTGCAGCCGCTTCCCTCACCGTCCGCCGACGAGCGGATCGTCGCCGCGAGCCGGGTGATGCAGCGCCTGGCCGGGTACAGCGCGATCGGCGACGACGATCGCTCGGCGGACCGCTACGCGATGGCAAAGCTCGAATTGTTGCGCCGCGAGCCTATCCTGTTCGACGCGGCGATCGGCGATCTGCGCGACGCGACGGTTGCCAACGCGACCGAGGCGGTGGCGATGTTCGGCGTCCTGCCGCTGCACGATGTCGCGCGTGGCGACGGGGAGCGTTTCCCGCCGCTCGGCCTGCTCGAACGCTATCGGACACGCCAGCTCGATCTGGCGCGCCGTTTCAGGCTCGATCACGACCGTGTCGGGATGGTGAAGGACGGCGCCAAGATCTCCGTCCTGCTGCCGGTCTATCGCTCGCCGGTCGTCTATCTCGAACGCGCGATCCTGTCGGTTCTCGCGCAGACCTATGCCAATTGGGAATTGTGCATCGTCGACGATTGTTCGCGCCGCAGCGCGCTGACCGATGTCATCAAGCGGTTCTGCGCGGCCGATCCGCGGATCACGTTCGCGACCTCGCGGCGCAATGGCGGGATCGCCGACGCGACCAACCGCGCGCTCGAACTCGCCACCGGCGATTATGTCGCGCTGTTCGACCATGACGACATGCTGACGGTCGATGCGCTCGAGATCATCGCCGCGCGGATCGACACCGCCCCCGAGACCGATTGGCTCTATAGCGACGAGTGCAAGATCGGCATCGACGACGAGCCCGACGAGTTGCTGACCAAGCCCGACTGGAGCCCGGCGCTGCTGTTGTCGGTGATGTATACCGGACATTTGTCGGTCTACCGGACGGCGCTGGTGCGCTCGGTCGGTGGCTTTCGCAGCGCCTACGACTTTTCGCAGGACTATGATCTCGCGCTGCGCATCTCGGAAACCGAGCCGAACGTCCATCATGTCCGCGAGGTGCTGTACGGCTGGCGGATGATCGACGGGTCCGCCGCCAGCGGTGGCAAGCCCGAGGCGCGCCGGACCAATATCGGCGCGGTCCAGGCGGCGATGGATCGACGCGGCTGGAAGGGGCGTGCGGTCGCACTACCCGCCTCGAACCGGCCGCGCGCGAACTATGCGCTGTTCGATCAGCTCGTCTCGATCATCATCCCGTCCGACAATGCCGCGCATATCGCGCAGGCGGTGATGTCGATCGTCGCATGGACCGCCTATGACCGGTACGAGATCATCATCGTCACCAATTCGCGGACCGCGGCGCAGTGTCGCGAATGGCTCGACGGCGCGCGCATCCGGTTCGCGATCTTCGACGCGCCCTATAATTTCTCGGCCAAGTGCAACGCCGGCGCCGCAGTCGCGCGCGGCGACTATGTCGTGTTCCACAACGACGACGTGCTGGTCCTCACGCCCGACTGGATCGAGGCGCTGCTGGAACAGCTCGTCCGGCCCGGCGTCGGCGGCGTCAGTCCCAAGCTGCTCTACGAGAATGGCCGCATCCAATATGCCGGCATGGCGGTCGGGCTTCGTCGGCTGACGGGGACGACGTTCCATGCGTTTCCGCGCAACACGTCGACGCATTTCAACCTGGCGCAGTCGACCCGCGAAGTCGGGCTGATGTGCGGCGCGTGTTGCGCCATGCCGACCAGCCTGTTCCGGACGCTGGGCGGATGGGACGCGGTCAATGTCGGCATCGCGCATTCGGACGTCGATCTCAGCCTGCGCATTCGCGAGGCCGGCTACCGGCTGGTCTATACGCCGCATGCCGAGCTGATCCATATCGGCCATGCATCGATCGGCAACGATGTCGAACTGCCCAAGGGATCAAGCTGGAAACGCAGCAAGGCGGATATCTTCCTGCTCAAGCGCTTCCCCACGCTGATGGCCGACGACCCGTATTTTCCGTCGACGATGAGCGGGATCAGTTACGTCGATTCGCAGGAGCCCTACCGCGTCTATCCGGCCAAGGCCGCCTATACCGGCACGGGCCCCGACATCCTGATCGTGTCGCACGATCTGACCAACAGCGGCGCGCCGCGGGTCGCCGCGGACATGGCGATCGCGCTCAAGCAATCAGGCGCGTTCGTCGTCGTCACCTGTCCGACCGACGGACCGATGCGCACGCGCCTGACCGATGCCGATATTCCGGTGATCATCGACGCGCTTGCGCTGACCGGCCATGCGAGCTTCCACGACTTCGCGCGCAACTTCGACACCGTCATCGTCAACACCGTGATCGGCTGGCGCGCGGTGAAACAGCTCGACGACGAGACCGAGGTGCGCTGGTACATCCACGAATCCGGGCTGATCGACGAGATGGTCCGCGACGTCGACGGCTTCCGCGACGTGCTCCAGTCGGCGCGGGACATTCTTGCGGTCAGCACGCGCACCGCGACGTTCCTGCGCAAGCACGGCGCCAGCGCGCGACTGCTGGAGACCGGGATTGCCGATCCGAGCGGACTCTACCCCGTGCCCGCGCGGTCGGACGTCGTGCGGATCGGCGTGTTCGGCTCGTTCGAACCGCGCAAGGGGCAGGATATCGCCGCGCAGGCGTTCGCGATGCTCGATCCGCGGACGCGCAAGAAGGCCGAGCTCAATTTCTTCGGCCGCGACCACGATCCCGACTTCCAGGACAAGGTCCGCCGCACCTGGAAAGATCAGCCGGGGCTGCATTTTCGCGGTGAGAAGGGGCATCCCGATTATTGGTATTGCCTGGCCGACATGGATATCGTGCTGGTCCCGTCGCGTGACGATCCATTGCCGCTGGTTGCCTCCGACGCGCTGGCGTTGGGCAAGACGATCGTGTGCAGCGACAGCACCGGCACCTCGGATTATATCGAGCATGAGGTGTCGGGCTTTGTCTTCCCGACCGAACGCGCGGCCGATCTTGCGGTGCTGCTGGCCGAGCTGATCGAGGATCGCGGCCTGCGCGAAGCAGTCCGCGGACCGGCGCGCGCGGTGTATGAGTCGATGTTCACGATGGCCGCGTTCGTCGATCGACTGACCGACCGGATCGCACCGCGATCGGGTGCCGTGGATGATCCGCGGACGGCGTCCGCCGGCGACGTCCTCGCTGCGCCCGTGCTGGTGTCGTGATCGCGACCGATCGGGAGGCCGAAGACCTGATCGCCCGCGCCGATGCCGCGCGCGATCGCCGCAACTGGCTGGCGGCCGCGGACGCGTATCGCGCGGTCGTCCGGCTCCAGCCGCGTAACGCCGGGCTGTGGGTGCAACTCGGTCATGCGCTGAAGGAATCGGGCGGGATCCAGGCGGCGGGCGACGCCTATCGGCGCGCGCTGGCGATCGATCGGGGCAATGCCGATACGCATCTCCAGCTCGGCCATCTGCTCAAGATGCAGGGCGATCGTGCGGCCGCGGTGATGGCGTATGCGCAGGCGCTGCGGCTCGATCCGACGCTCGACCCGGCTTTGCGCGAACTCGTCCACCTCGGCGCGCGCGATCATATACCCCTGCCGACGATCGACCGCCAGGCGATGTGGGCTAGGCTGGATGCGGTTGCCGAGGCGCTCGCCGATGCGAACGGTGCGCTGCGCGCGTGGATCGGCACCTCGGCCTATCCGATGGCGGCCTATGACCGGTTCCGGTCGGATGTCGCGGTCCAGCCGCCGCCACCGCTCCCGATCGAGGCCGCCCCGTCGATCATGCCGTCGATCACGTTGATGGTCGATTGCGGAGAGGCGACGCCGTCGTCGGTCCGCGCGACGTTGACCGCGTTGCTCGACCAGTCCGATCCGTCGTGGCAGGCGCATCTCGTTCGCGCCGCCGGGATCGTCGACCATCCGGTCGCCAGCATGGCCATCACCGACCCTCGGATCGGGTTCGCGGCAACGCGCGACGCGCAGGCCGGAATGACGGTCAGCATCGATGCGGGGACGATCCTGCATCCGCATGCGCTGGCGTGGCTGCGCTATGCCGCCGCACGGACCGGGGCGGCGGCGATCACCTGCGATCACGATCGCGCCAAACGCCATTGGGTGCGCGGGCAGCGGCATGCCGATCCGGTGCTGTACGCCGTCGACGATCCGCATCTGCGGGCTGCCGTGCCGCCGCCGCTGGTCGCGATGCGCGGCGATGGCATGGCGAGCCTGTCCATGACGCAGCCGGGCGCGGACCTGCGCGCGGCGATGATTGGCGCCGCGCGGTCGCGATCGGCGGTCGCGCATGTCCCCCGCATCCTCGCCTCGCTGCTCGACCGTGCCGAGGCGCCGTCCGTGCCTGCGCGCAGCCCCGACCGCAGCCCCGACCGCAGCACCGACCGCAGCCCCGGCCCCAGCATCGACCGCGATCGCGACGCCGACCGCGACGGGCGTCGGTCGCGGATCGCGGTTATCGTGCCGACCCGCGACGGGGCAACGATGCTCGCCGAGGCGATCGACAGCCTGCTCGCCACTGCCGACGCCCCCGACCGGATCGTCATCGTGATCGTCGACAACCGCAGCCGGCAGGCGGCGACGCATACGCTGCTCGACGACCGTGCAACGCGGCCGGGGCACGCCGTTGTCGTCATGGACGAGCCGTTCAACTGGTCGCGCGCCAACATGCTCGGGATCGCCGACCCCCGCGTGGCGGACTGCGACCTGCTGCTGTTCGCCAACAACGACGTCGTGATGCTGACGCAAGGGTGGGACAGCGCGCTGGACGGGCTGCTGCGCGATCCGGAAACGGGCATCGTCGGCGCGCGTCTCCTGTATCCCGACCTGACCGTCCAGCACGCGGGCATCGTGCTCGGCGCGGGCGAAGGCCTGCCGTTGCACGAGGGACGGCACGCCGCGTTCGACGATCCGGGCCCCGGCGGGCGCTACGTCACGCAGCATGACGCGGCAGCGGTGACCGGCGCCTTCCTCGCGATGCGCCGCGTCGTCCTTGCGGAGATTGGCGGGTTCGACTGCGCGCGGCTGCCGATCGCCTATAACGACATCGACGTCTGCCTGCGCGCGCGCGCCGCGGGCTACCGCGTGCGCTATTGCCCGCAGATCGAGCTGATCCACCATGAATCGAAGACGCGCGGACGGACCCGGACCGAGGACGAGGTGGCGTGGGACGATGCCGAGCTCGCCGATCTCTACGCCAGCTGGGGCGAGGCGCTGACCGTCGATCCGGGGATCAATCCGCAATGGGCGCTTGGCGGCGCGCCGTTCGACGGCCTGCGCGAGCCGGGGGCGAGCGAGGTGCTTGCGTTCATCGACCGCTCCGCCCGCGTCGATCCCTGGCGCGTGACGAAGTCCGACGCGTGACGCGACGCATCGGATGGGAGCCAAACCGCCGGCAAGCCGTTACACTGGCGTAATGGCCAAACCCGACTCCACCCCGCCGCAGGATGATATCGACGACCTCAAGGCCGCCGATGCGCAGGATCTGCACCGCGCGGTCCGCGAGGAAGGGCAGGACGAGCTCGACCGGCCCTTCTCGTCGCTGTTCTTCTCCGGCCTCGCGGCGGGCATGGCGATCGCGAGCTCGCTGATTGCCGAGGGCGCGCTCCACGCCGCGCTGCCCGACACGGCGTGGCGGTCGCTCGTCGTGTCGTTCGGCTATCCGATCGGATTTCTCGTCGTGATCCTGGGGCGGATGCAGCTATTCACCGAGAGCACGATCACCGCGATGCTGCCGCTGGTCACGCGGCCGTCGCGTTGGGCGATGCGGCGCACGCTGCGGCTCTGGACGATCGTGCTCGGCGCCAACCTGCTCGGCACCGCGCTGGCGGCCGCGATGATCGCGGCGGGCCTGCTCGGCGACAGCGAACTGAGGACCGCGATGCTCGCGGTCTCGGTCGGGATCACCGAATTGTCGGCCGGCGCGACGTTCGTCAACGCGATCCCCGCCGGGTTCATGATCGCGATTCTTGCCTGGTTGCTGCCCAATGCGCGGGAACAATCGTTCCTCGTCATCCTGGCGGTCACCTATGTCGTTGCGATTAGCGGGTTCAGTCATTCGATCGTCGGGTCTGCGGAGGCGTGGCTGCTGCTGTTCGCCGGCAAGACCGGTGTCGTGCAGACGCTCGGCGAACTGATCCTGCCTGCGGTGCTGGGCAACCTGTTGGGCGGTGCGGGGTTGTTCGCGTTGTTGGCGCATGCGCAGGTGCGTGGTGAGATGAACGGGCAGGACGAGAGCTGATGGGTGAGATCGAACGCGCCACCAAGACGGTCGTGGCGGCGGATCGCGATGTGACGCTGAAGGCCGCCGAACAGCGCGACCGACCGGCCGTCAAGGCGGTCGGATTCCTCGCCGAGATCGGCGATCAGCCGCAACTCGTCGCGACATCGATCGGCACCGCGGTCATCGGCATGATCGCACGCCGGCCCGACATGATCCGCGGCGGCCTGAGGATGCTTGCGGCGCACGGCGCGGCGACCTTCGTCAAATCCGCGATCAAGCGCTCGGTCGACCGCACGCGCCCCGAAAAGGCGATCGAGGACGGCGAGGCGAAGTTCGAGCCCGGCGACAGCCACGATCACGCACAGACCTCGTTCCCGTCGGGCCATACCGCCGGCGCGGTCGCGGTCGCGCGCGCAGTCTCGCGTGACATTGGCGGGGCAGGGGCCCCGGCCGCCGTCATCACCGGGATGGTCGCCGCCGCCCAACCGATCAACGGCAAGCATTATCTGTCCGATCTCGTCGTCGGCGCGGCCGTCGGCTGGATTGCGGAGGCGCTCGTCAGCGCGGTGTTCGACCGGGTCGCGCCGGTCGTCGAGCATCAGGTCGGCAGCGTCCTCAAGACCGGCTGACGGACAGGAGGCGCGTCAAAGACCGCATGGAGCGCGTCGAAGCGAGGCTGCTGGTGATCGCTATGGTGCACGAAAAAGCCTCGCCCGATGGTTCGGACGAGGCTCCTTACGTCTGCGATCCTCCCCTT
The DNA here is from genome assembly GCF_001421825.1 of Sphingomonas sp. Leaf38. NCBI lineage: Bacteria > Pseudomonadati > Pseudomonadota > Alphaproteobacteria > Sphingomonadales > Sphingomonadaceae > Sphingomonas > Sphingomonas sp. Leaf38. Next base: position 690,873 of record NZ_LMLD01000011.1, read on the forward strand.
GCGGAGGAGGATGACGGCGATCAGGCGACGGCGGCCTTCAGCGCGTCGACCAGGTCGGTCTTTTCCCAGGTGAACGTGTCACCCTCGGGATCGCGACCGAAATGGCCATAGGCCGCGGTCTTCTTGTAGATCGGGGCGTTGAGCTTGAGGTGCTCGCGGATGCCCTTCGGCGTCAGGCGAACGAGCTTCGGCAGGACCGCCTCGAGCTTGGCTTCCTCGACGGTGCCGGTGCCGTGCGTGTCGACATAGACCGACAGCGGCTCGGCGATGCCGATCGCGTAGCTCAGCTGGATCGTGCAGCGACGGGCGAGGCCGGCAGCGACGACGTTCTTCGCCAGATAGCGTGCGACATAGGCTGCCGAACGATCGACCTTCGTCGGATCCTTGCCCGAGAACGCGCCGCCGCCATGCGGTGCCGCGCCGCCGTACGTGTCGACGATGATCTTACGCCCGGTAACGCCTGCGTCGCCATCGGGGCCACCGATCTCGAACTGGCCGGTCGGGTTGATGTAGATCGCGGTCGCGTCGGTAATGAAGCCGTCGGGCAGCACGTCCTTGAACACGCCCATGACATAGTCACGCAGCACGGCGTACTTGGCGGGATCGGCGTTGTCGCCCTTCTCGCAATAGCCCGGCGCGTGCTGAGTCGAGACGACGAGTGCGGTCGCGCCGACCGGCACTTCGTTCTCGTACGATAGCGTCACCTGGCTCTTGGCGTCGGGCTCGAGGAACGGCGCTGCGCCGGAATGGCGGTCTTCGGCCATCCTGGCGAGGATCTTGTGGCTGTAATACAGCGTCGCAGGCATCAGGCCGGGGGTCTCGTCGGTGGCGTAACCGAACATGATGCCCTGGTCGCCAGCGCCCTCATCCTTGTTGCCGCTCTCGTCGACGCCCATCGCGATGTGCGCGGACTGGCCGTGGAGGTTGTTCTCGAAGCGGAACGTCTCCCAGTGGAAGCCGGTCTGCGCGTAGCCGATTTCCTTGACGGTGTTGCGGACGGCCGCCTCGATCTCTTCCAGCACGCCATCGGCCCACTGGTCGTTCTCGTAGATGCCCTTGCCGCGGATCTCGCCGGCCAGAACGACGAGCTGCGTGGTCGTCAGCGTCTCGCAGGCGATGCGCGCCTGCGGATCCTTGGCGAGGAACAGGTCGACGATCGTGTCGCTGATCTGGTCGGCGACCTTGTCGGGATGACCTTCGGAGACCGACTCGGAGGTGAAGAGAAAGGACTTGCGCATGAAACCTCTTCGCAAAGGCTCACCGGTAGAGGGCCGGGGAGCGACATATAAGGAAAGCTTTATATGTCCTTCTAGCGCTGGCGGCGGCGCAGGGCAACTGCGGTTGCGAGCATGATCGCGGCAACGATCGCGGCCATCGCATTCCCGACGCGCGAGAACAGCGTCGGGGGGAGAGCGGACGGCATCGGCTGCTCGATCGCGCCCGCGGTCTCGTGCGGGATGGTCGCGACGAGGTGGCCATCGGCGGCGATGATCGCCGAAATGCCCGTCGGGGTGGCGCGCAGGATGGGCAGCCCTTCCTCGATCGCGCGCATCCGCGCCTGGGCGAGGTGCTGCGGCGGGCCCCATTTGCCGAACCACGCGTCGTTGGACGGGTTGAACAGGATGCGCGGGCGGTGCGCGCGGTCGACGACCTCGCCCGAGAAGATGATCTCGTAGCAGACCTGCATCCCGATCGCGCCGAAGCCGGGCAGCGTCAGGTTCGCCGGGCCCTTGCCCGAGGTGAAGTCGATGTCGCCGGGGACGAGCCGCGCGAGCCCGAGTGGCTTCAGCAGCCACGGCATCGGGAGGTATTCGCCATACGGCACGAGATGCGCCTTGTCGTACCGCCCGCGCAACCGCGCCTGCGCGTCGAGCGCGAACACCGAATTAGCGGCACCGGATATCTGATCCTTGGCGTTGAATTCCAGCGCGGTGCCGCCGATCAGCAATATGTCCTGCGGCCCCAGCAGCCGCGCCATGCGGCGGCGCAGGTAGAGCGGGCTCGACCAGCCATAGGCATAGAAGGGATACCCGTCCTCGACATAGTCGCGCACGACCCCCTCGGGCCAGACGACGAGGCGCGGCGGCGCGCCGGTCCCGCGATCATCGGCGCCGGAGAGCTTTTCGAGCGCGGAGAGGACGCGTTCGCCATCGGTTTCGCTGCGGTCCTCCTGGCCGATGTCGGGCTGGACCACGCGCACCAGCGGCGTGCCGGGGGCCGGCGGTGGCGCATCGGTCCACAGCGCGGACAGCGCCGCGAGGGCCAGCACGGGTAGCACGATCGCGGGCAGCATCCAGCGGCGCAGCGCGAGCATCGCCAGCGCCCCCGCCGCCAGCACGGTCACGCCCGACAGCGCATAGGTGCCGATCCACGCCGACAGCCGCGCGACGCCGATCGCGGGCAGCCAGACGATGCTCAGGGGATCCCAGGCATAGCCGGTGAACAGCGTCGCGCGCAGCCATTCGGTGGCGATCCACGCGGCGGCGAAGACCAGCACATAGGTCGCGTCCGGCGTGCCGGGTCGCCGCGCGATCCGCCATGCCAGCGCGCCCGCCAGCATCGGGAAAAGCGCGAGGTACAGAGCGAGCCCGACCGCGGCGAAATAGCCGAGCACCGGCGGCATCGCGTCCTGAAAGTCGAACGCGTGCTGGAACCAGTTGTTGTTGACGGTGAAATGCCCGAGCCCGAACAGCCAGCCGCGCCAGAGCGCGCCCCGCAACGTCGCCGCGCGGTGGACGAGCATCATCCACACCGCGAACGCGACCAGCGTCAGCGGCCAGAGGTCGAGCGGAGCGAACCCCGTCGCGGCGAGCGCGCCAAGGAGGATGCAGGCGAGGGCGGGGTAGGCGGGGGCGGAAAAACGGGTCACGCGGGCGCTATGACGTGGCGGGGGGGAGCGGGCAATATCTTAGCCGGGATCGGACGATCGCCCGCCACCTTGCACCACCCCGGCGGAGGCCGGGGCCCAATCGGAGAGGTCGCAGTAACGAAGCGCAGCCCGGAGTTTGCGCCGCTCCCCAATTGGGCCCCGGCCTCCGCCGGGGTGGTATGAAGGGGACGCGGTTATCCGCCTAAAGCCTGCCTCCCCGCGAAAGGCGCATTACCGCAAAAGCGTGACGAACCCGCGTTCCCGACCTATCGTCGCCCTCATGACCCTGCGCCCCTTCCACCTCGCCTTCCCGGTCCACGACCTCGACGCGGCCCGCACCTTCTACGGCCGCACGCTCGGCTGTCCGGAAGGGCGCTCGAGCGACCACTGGATCGACTTCGACCTGTTCGGCCACCAGATCGTCGCGCATCTCGATCCTGCCGCCAAGCCTGTCGCGGTCGCCAACGCGGTCGATGGCCATGCCGTCCCCGTGCCGCATTTCGGCGTCGTCCTGACGATGGACGACTGGACCGCGTTGTCCGAACGCGTCACCGCCGCCGGCGTCTCGTTCGGGATCGCGCCCTATATCCGCTTCAAGGGCCAGCCCGGCGAGCAGGCGACGATGTTCTTTTGCGACCCCTCGGGCAACGCGCTCGAGTTCAAGGCGTTCGCCCACGACGACATGCTCTTCGCCAGTTAAGGATCAGAATTATGGCCACGCCCGTCACCGTCGACATCCCCCACACGCTCGGCAAGGCCGCAGTCCGCGCCCGGCTCGATGGCGGAATCGACAAGATCAGCGCGAGCATCCCCGGCGGCTCGGTGACCGATCACCGCTGGGAGGGCGACACGCTGCATTTCACCGCCAAGGCGATGGGCCAGACGATCGCCAGCGCGGTCACGGTCTATGAAACCAACGTCCATGCGGTGGTCGACCTGCCCGGGATCCTCGGGCTCTTCGCCAGCAAGATCCAGGAGTATATCGGCAAGGAAGCGCCCAAGCTCCTGCGCTGAGCTCAGGCCGAGGGCGCGCGTCCGTAGAGATCGAACGCCGCCTTCGCCCCGGCGATCGCTGCCGCGATCCACGCGTCGTCGGCAGATTGCGCATCGATGGCCGCGAGCAATTCGCGCCACTCGCCGGGCAGGTGCTTTGCACCGAGATAGGCCGACGGCATCCCCGCCGGGACGGTGCGCGACAGCATGATGCCGCCCAGCCGCGAGCCCTCGACCACATACATCGCGCCCCATCCGGCGGCGGCGCTGCGCAGGGGATCGAACGTCATCGGCGCGGGCATCGCCTCGCCGAGCGCCGTCAGATCGGCCGCGAGCAGGTCCGCCCGATCCCGAAACGCGGGCAGGCCCGAAATGCGCCGCAGCCACGCCTCGACCGCTGGCAGCGCCCTGGCATGCGCGATCAGGAACGCGCGATACTCGCGCGGATCGGTCAGGTCGTACCGCCCGAACCCCGCATCGACCGCATCGTGATCGCTCGCCGTCGCCGCCCGCAGCCGGGCGACATTGGTGCCCGACCTGGTCAACAGCACCGCCCCCCGCCCTTGCTCCCGTACCGCGCCTCCTGCCGATCGCGGAAGAACGTAAGTTCGTCCATCGGCGCGTGATCGGGGTGCCGCTCCGCCATGTGCTGGCGGTAGGCGGCATAAGACGGCACGCCGACCATCAGCAGCGCAGTCTCACGCGCCTTGGCATAGAAGGCGCGGATCATTTCGCGGCCACCAGCTGTGGCGGCACTTCGGTCACCGTCGGCCGGTCGATCTTCAGCGCCGCGAGGCAGGTGCGGATCCCGAAGACCACGATCGACAGCACCACCGCCAGGAACAGCGCGCACAGCCCCGCGTCGATCCGGTCGTTGAAGATGATCCGCTGCATCTCCGCCATCGTCTTGGCGGGCGCGAGCAGCTCGCGGCGCGCCGCCGCGTCGGAGAACTTGGCCGCATGCGCGAGGAAGCCGACCTTCGGATCGCTCGCGAACAGCTTCATCAGCCCGGCGGTGATCGTGCACAGGCACAGCCACGCGGCGGGCAGGATCGTCACCCACGCGTAACGCTGGCGCTTCATCCGGAACAGCACGACCGTCGCCAGCACCAGCGCGACCGCGGCGAGCATCTGGTTCGAGATCCCGAACAGCGGCCACAGCGTGTTCACCCCGCCGAGCGGATCGGTGACGCCCTGGTACAGGAAGAAACCCCAGGCGGTGACGCACAGCGCGGTCGCGATCAGCCCCGGCACGATCGCCGATGCATTGCGGAACGATGGCACCGCAAGGCCGATCAGGTCCTGCAGCATGAATCGCCCCGCGCGCGTGCCGGCATCGACCGCGGTCAGGATGAACAGCGCCTCGAACAGGATCGCGAAGTGATACCAGAACGCTTTCATCGCCTGCCCGCCGACCAGGTGGCTGAAGATCTCCGACATCGCCACCGCGAGCGTCGGTGCGCCGCCCGTCCGCGAGACGATCGTCGTTTCACCGACGTCCTTGGCGGTCTGCGCGAGCAGCTCGGGCGTGATCGGGAAGCCCATCGCGGTGACCGCGCTCGCCGCCGAGGCGAAGTCGGTGCCGACCACCGCCGCCGGGCTGTTCATCGCGAAATAGACACCGGGATCGAGGATCGACGCGCCGACCAGCGCCATGATCGCGACGAAGCTTTCCATCAGCATCGCGCCATAGCCGATGAACTGCGCGTCGCCTTCGCTGGCGATCAGTTTCGGCGTGGTGCCGCTGGCGATCAGCGCGTGGAAGCCCGAGACGGCGCCGCACGCGATCGTGATGAACAGGAACGGGAACAGCCCGCCCGACCAGACCGGGCCGCTGCCGTCGATGAACGGGGTGAGCGCGGGCATCCGCAGCGGCGGCGCGACGACCGCGATGCCGATCGCCAGCGCGACGATCGCGCCGATCTTGAGGAAGGTCGAAAGATAATCGCGCGGCGCCAGCAGCAGCCACACCGGCAGCACGGAGGCGACCGCGCCATAGCCGACCATCAGCACGCACAGCTGCACCGGCGTCAGCGTGAACAGCGGCGCGAGCGTCGGCGAGGCGGCGACGGTGCCGCCATAGACGATCGCGGCGAGCAGCCCGATGACGCCGAGCACGGAGACTTCGCCGACCTTCCCCGGCCGGATCCAGCGCGTGTAGATCCCCATCAGGAACGCCAGCGGGATCGTCGCGGCCACCGTGAACAGCCCCCACGGGCTGCCCGCGAGCGCGCGGACCACGATCAGCGCGAGCACGGCGAGGATGATGACCATGATCGCGAACGCGCCGACCAGCGCGATCACGCCGGGGATCGCGCCCATCTCCATGCGGATCAGCTCACCGAGCGATCGCCCGTCGCGGCGCATCGAGATGAACAGGATCATGAAATCCTGCACCGCACCCGCCAGCACGACGCCGGCGAGGATCCAGAGCGTCCCCGGGAGATAGCCCATCTGCGCGGCAAGCACGGGTCCCACGAGCGGCCCTGCGCCGGCGATGGCGGCGAAATGGTGGCCGAACAGGACGTTGCGGTCGGTCGCGACATAGTCGAGCCCGTCGGCACGGCGAAGCGCCGGGGTCTTGCGCGACGGATCGAGCTGCATGACGTGCCGCGCGATGTAGCGCGCGTAGAAACGGTAGGCGATCAGCTGCACCGAGACCGCGGCGGTGACGATCCACAACGCGTTGACAGGCTCGCCACGTTGGAATGCGACCACGGCCAACGCGCAGGCGCCGAGCAAGGCAAGCGCGCCCCAACCGATCTTCTCGCGTAGTGTCATTGCGTTCGCTCTCCCGTGCGGTCCGTCCGTGCGACATCGCGTATTCGGCGACCGAGCGCTAGCCCCGATCCCTTGCGTGGCATCGCTCTTGCCCGCGCGAGAAGGCGGGTCGGAAAATCCCTGTCCTACAACGAACCTATATGGTTCTCTGTGCGCCCAACAGCGCGGGATCATGCTCATGACAATCGACTTCCTCATCGACGCCGTCATCGACCGCGAAGGCGGCTACGCCGACCACGCCGCAGACCGCGGCGGCCCCACCTGCTACGGCATCACGCAGGTCGTCGCCCGCGCCAACGGCTATGTCGGAGCCATGCGCGCCTTTCCCCGCGCGCAGGCCGAAGCGATCTATCGACGTCTCTACTGGACCCGCCCCGGCTTCGACCAGATCGCCGCGCGCGCGCCCAGGATCGCCGAGGAACTCTTCGATACCGGCGTCAACATGGGGCCGGCGGTCGCCGCCACCTTCCTCCAGCGCGCGCTCAACGCGCTCAACCGCGGCGCCACCGACTATCCCGACATGATCCTCGACGGTCGCATCGGCCCAGCGACACGCACCGCGCTCGACGCGTTCCTCGCGCGTCGCAAACCCGGCGGCGAAACCGTGCTGCTGAAGGCGATCGAGGCGCTGCAGGGCGAACGCTATGTCGCGCTCGCCGAGACGCGTCCCGCCAACGAGGCCTTCCTCTATGGCTGGCTCGCCAACCGTATTTGACCTGGGCGGAGACGCGCGCAGCGTGTGAACTTTGTGAACTTCACTTTTGCCGGAGACGCCCGATGACCCCGCAACCCCTTGATCCAGCACAAGATCCCTGGATCACCCGCGCCCGCCCGACCTTTCTCTACGTGATGTACACGCTGCTGCTCGGCGCGATCCCGGCCGGCCTGATCGCCGCGGTCCGCCCGCAGACCGCGCAGGCGATCGCCGCGGGCATGGCGGCCTATCTCAACGCGATCCCCGAACCGCTCTACGCGCTCTTCGGCACGGGCTATCTCGGCTACACGCTGGCGCGCGAATGGGGGAAGGGGCGCTAACCCCGCCTCCCGCCCCGCGTAATTCCCGCGCAGGCGGGAACCCATACTGGCTGACCTCGGCGGCGACGCGACATGGTCGCCAGTCTGGATCCCCGCCTGCGCGGGAATGACGAAGGATGAGGCGGGGGAAGAGACGGGCCGGGGCGTTGCACCCCCGAAACCGCACCCTACATCGCTGGCATGAGCAACGACCCCCACGCCATGCCGACCTGGCACGGCACCACCATCCTCTCGGTCCGCCGCGGCGGCAAGGTCGTCGTGATCGGCGATGGCCAGGTCTCGATGGGCCAGACCGTCATGAAACCCAATGCGCGCAAAGTCCGCCGGCTCGGCGACGGCTCGGTCATCGGCGGGTTCGCCGGCGCGACCGCGGACGCCTTCACGTTGTTCGAACGCCTCGAACGCAAGCTGGAGGCGCATCAGGGCCAGCTCCTGCGCGCCGCGGTCGAGCTCGCCAAGGACTGGCGCACCGACAAGTTCCTGCGCAACCTCGAGGCGATGATGATCGTCGCCGACAAGGACGTGACGCTGATCCTGACGGGCAATGGCGACGTGCTCGAACCCGAAAACGGCGTCGCCGCGATCGGCTCGGGCGGCAACTACGCGCTCGCCGCCGCCCGCGCGCTGGTCGAGTACGAGACCGACGCGGAAGTCCTGTGCCGCAAGGCGATGCACATCGCGTCCGAACTCTGCGTCTACACCAACGACCGCCTCACGGTGGAAACGATGGACTCGACCTCGTAATTCCCCTCCCGCTTGCGGGAGGGGTCAGGGGAGGGGCCGACATACACCCCACCCACGCCTTCCGTTGCGGCCACCCCCCCCCCCCCCCCCCCCCCCCCC
>NZ_LMLD01000011.1:699422-742802 GCF_001421825.1 Sphingomonas sp. Leaf38
CGCCCTCCCCCGACCCCTCCCGAGCGGGAGGGGAGAAGGTAAAAAAATGAACGACCAGCTCACCCCCAAGGCAATCGTCGCCGCGCTCGACGCCCACATCATCGGCCAAGCCGCCGCCAAGCGCGCGGTCGCCGTCGCGATGCGCAACCGCTGGCGCCGCCAGCAACTTAGCGAGGACCTGCGCGACGAGGTCACGCCCAAGAACATCCTGATGATCGGACCGACCGGCTGCGGCAAGACCGAGATCAGCCGCCGCCTCGCCAAACTCGCCGACGCACCGTTCGTTAAGGTCGAGGCGACCAAGTTCACCGAGGTCGGCTATGTCGGCCGCGACGTCGAGCAGATCGCGCGCGACCTCGTCGAGGAAGCCATCCGCCTCGAAAAGGAACGCCGCCGCGTCGCGGTCAAGGACAAGGCCGAGGAGGCGGCGATGGGTCGCCTGCTCGACGCGCTGGTCGGCAAGGATTCGAGCACCGCGACGCGCGAAAGCTTCAAGCAGCGCTTTCTCGACGGCCATCTGAACAGTGCCGAGGTCGAGATCGAGGTCGAGCAGGCGCCGACCACGCCGTTCGAGATCCCCGGCGGCGCACCGCAGATGATCAACCTCGGCGAGATGATGAAGTCGTTCGGCGGCGGTCAGCAGTTGAAGCGCCGCAAGCTCACCGTCCACGCGGCGTGGGACAAGCTCGTCGAGGAAGAGGCCGACAAGCGGCTCGACCAGGACGAGGTCAGCCGCGCGGCGCTCGCCGATGCGGAGGCCAACGGCATCGTCTTCCTCGACGAGATCGACAAGATTGCGGTCGCCGATGGCCGGGGCGGTTCGATTAGCCGCGAGGGCGTCCAGCGCGACCTGCTGCCGCTGATCGAGGGCACGACCGTGGCCACCAAATACGGGCCGATGAAGACCGACCACATCCTCTTCATCGCGAGTGGCGCGTTCCACGTCGCCAAGCCGAGCGACCTGCTCCCCGAATTGCAGGGCCGCCTGCCGATCCGCGTCGAGCTGAAGGGCCTGACCGAGGCCGATTTCGTCGCGATCCTGTCGGATACCAAGGCGTCGCTGCCGCTCCAATACAAGGCGTTGATCGCGACCGAAGGCGTCGGCATCGAGTTCACCGAAGACGGCATCGCCGCGATCGCGCGCATCGCCGCCGAGGTGAATGCGGAGATCGAGAATATCGGCGCACGCCGCCTGCAGACGGTGATGGAAAAGCTGCTGGAGGAAGTGAGCTACAACGCCGAGGATCGCGGCGGCTCGAATCTGGTCATCGACGGCGCCTATGTCGACAGCCAGCTGAAGGAGATCGCGCGCAACACCGACCTAAGCCGCTTCGTGCTGTAATCTGGATACCTTCCGTTCGTGCTGAGCGAAGTCGAAGCACATGGGTCAAAGGCCCTTCGACTACGCTCAGGGCGAACGGGTGCGGGGATGTCATCAGGGAGACCAAAATGGACGTGACCGAAGCCATCGCCGCGCGCCGCTCCGTCCGAGGCTTTCTCGACACCCCCGTCGACCCGACCCTCCTCCACGAATTCGCGGTAAAGGCGTCCCGCGCCGCGACCGGCGGCAACCTCCAGCCCTGGCACATCGCAATCGTCCAGGGCGACGCAATGACCCGCCTCAAGGCGATCATGGCCGAAAAGCTCGCCACCGGCGTCAACGAAACCCCCGCCTATGACATCTACCCGAAAGACCTGACCGCCCCCTACCGCGACCGCCGCTTCGCGGTCGGCGAAGCGATGTACGCGCAGCTCGGCATCCCGCGCGAAGACAAGGCCGCGCGCCGAGACTGGTTCGCGCGCAACTTCGCCTTCTTCGGCGCGCCCGCGGCCTATTTCTGCACCGTCGACCGGCGGATGGGCCCACCGCAATGGTCCGATCTCGGCATGTACCTGCAAAACCTGATGCTGCTCGCGGTCGAAGCCGGCCTCGCCACCTGCGCGCAGGAATGCTGGGCGATGTACCCCGACACGCTCGGCGCGTTCCTCAATATCCCCGAAGACCGCATGCTCTTCTGCGGCATGGCGATCGGCTACGAGGACAAGTCGGCTCCCGCCAATGCCCTGCGCACCGATCGCGCGGCAGAGGCGGAGTGGTTGACGACGATCCGCTGATCCCTGCGGTCATCCCACAATAAAGCACCACCCCGGCGAAGGCCGGGGCCCAATTGGGGAGACCGGCGTAACTGGACGCGCGCTCAGTCGGAAGCGTGCGCCAATTGGGCCCCGGCCTCCGCCGGGGTGGTGGCGTTTGCGGCACTGTTCACCCGCGAAGGCGGGTGCCCAGACTAGGTCCCCGCCTTCGCGGGGAAACAAGAATCAGAGGATTACCGTCTTAGGCTTGGCGCCCTTGATCCCCGCAAGGATCATCGCCTCCCAGACTGCCGGATCACCCGCCGCGGCCATCGCCCGGTCGGGCTCGCGCAGCGTGCGCAGCACCGCGAGCGCGTCGGGAAGATAGTCCGCCCAGGCCGAATCGATCAGCTGCGACGCGGATTCGGCATCGCCGCCCGCATTCGCGCTGATCCGCTGGCCGGCCAGCACGCGCGCGATGCGCTCGGCGACCGGGGTAGTGGAAACGTCCATGAGCATTCTCCTCGCGGGCCGGTCTTACACCAAACCCGCGAGGCGATCGAATGCTTAGCGCGCGGAGCTCGGACCCGCGCCGCGACCCGCACCACGGCCGCCGCCGCCAGCCGGACGACCACCGCCACCCTGACCACCCGGACGACCACCGCCCTGCGGACGACCGCCGCCGCCGCCGCCCTGGCCGCCACGGCTGGCACCCGCATAGTTGCGCCCGGTGCTGCCGCCGGTTGCGCGCGGCGCATGAGTCGCACGCGGACGCGCCGGATCGCGCGGACGGTCGATCCGGACCTCGGGGTCCGCCCCCATCGTCTTGACGCGAGTCTGCTTGATCTGGTTCGACAGGTTGACGAAATCGTCCGGCAGCGCGCGGACGGTCACCTTCTGGCGCGTGATCCGCTCGATGTCGCGCAGATAGGCCTTCTCGTCATCCGCGCAGAACGCGACGGCGATGCCGCTCGCGCCCGCACGCGCGGTGCGGCCGATGCGGTGGACATATTGCTCGGCGACGTTGGGCAGCTCGAAGTTGATCACGTGGCTGACGCCCGAGACGTCGATGCCGCGTGCGGCGATGTCGGTCGCGATCAGGACCTTGACCTTGCCCTGCTTGAACTCGCCGAGGGCGCGCTCGCGCTGGCCCTGGCTCTTGTTGCCGTGGATCGCGTTCGAAGCGATGCCGTTGCCCGCGAGCAGCTTCACGACGCGGTCGGCGCCATGCTTGGTGCGCGTGAAGACGAGCGCACGGTCGATCGCGGGATCGCCCAGCGTGATCGTCAGCAGCGCCTGCTTTTCCGACTGGTTGCAGAAGGTGACATACTGGTCGACGCGCTCGGCGGTCGTCGCGGCGGGCTTCACCGACACGGTCTTCGGGTCGAGCAGGAACTGCGAGGCGAGATCACGGATCGCGACCGGCATCGTCGCCGAGAAGAACAGCGTCTGGCGCTTCTTCGGCAGCATGCGGACGATCTTCTTCAGCGCGTGGATGAAGCCCAAGTCCATCATCTGGTCGGCTTCGTCGAGCACGAGGATCTCGATCATCGACAGGTTGCAGAAGCCCTGCTCGATCAGGTCGATCAGGCGGCCCGGCGTGGCGACGAGGATGTCGACGCCGCGGCTGAGATCCTGGCGGTTCTTGTTGATGCTGGTGCCGCCGAACACGGTGGTCACCGACATCTTGCTGAACTGGCCGTAAGCGCGCGCGCTGTCGGCGATCTGGCTGGCGAGTTCGCGCGTCGGCGCGAGCACCAGCATGCGGCAATGCGTCGGCAGGACGCGCTTCTGGTTTTCGGTCAGCCGCTGGATCGAGGGCAGTACGAACGCGGCGGTCTTGCCGGTGCCGGTCTGCGCGATGCCGAGCAGATCGCCACCCTCGAGCAGGATCGGGATCGACTGCGCCTGGATCGGCGTCGGCTCGGTATAGCCCTTGGCTTCGAGCGCACGGACGAGCGGCTCGGCAAGGCCGAGGTTTGCAAATGACATGAATGGTCTCTCAATAGATGCCGGGCTCGCGAATCCACGAAGCGGACGCACGAGTGGCGGTGGTGTTTTGACACCCCGCGTGAAAAGGGAAGCCCGTTGGAAACGACCGAGGCGGAGCTAAGACCGTAAAGGTCCAATCACGCTGCATTACGCCTCGATAGCGGCCATCTGGCGTATCGGGCGCGAAAAGTCAACCTGCGCGGCGGTGGTCGGCCTCAGAGCCGCGTCTGTTTGAGGTGGAGATAGCGTTCGTTGAACTCGGCGGCATCGCGCAGGCCGGGCCAGTCGATCACACTGACCAGGCGCTTTTCCCGCGCGATGAACCCGGCCGCCTCCAGCGACTTCAGCACGCGATTGACGTGGACCGGAGTCAACCCGAGCGCATCGCCGAGCTGTTCCTGCGTCATCGGCAATTCATACGCCATGTCCGCGTCTGCCGATGTCCGGAACCGCACCGAAAACTCGCACAGCAGATGCGCGAGCCGCGATCGCGCATTGCGTCGCCCGATGTTCAACAGCCACTCGCGGTGAATCGACGACTCGATCAGTGCATCGATCCACAGCGCATGCCCCGCGACCGGGCAGTTTGCGATCAGCCCGTGCAGCGCGCTGATCGGAATTTCAGCGAATGTAAGCCTCGTCAGCGCCTGGATGTCGTGATCCGATTCCTCGAGGAACAGGTTCTGCAGATCGACGAACTCGCCCGGCATCACGATCGACACGATCTCGCGTTCGCCGTTCGGCGTCAGCTTCTGGCGATAGGCCAGGCCTTCGAGAATGAACGCGCATCGTGTCGGATGCTGGCCTTCGCGCAGCATATAGGTCGATGGGTCGATCGTCCGGAGCTTGAACGGCAGCGCTGAGACACAGGCGCGATCGTCCGCACTCATCGCCACGCGCGATGCGAACTTTCGAATCAACTGATCACTCACGGTGGAGATATCCACGTGCACGCTCCGCATCCCGGGCAGGAGCATCCCCTCGCTGTCACCGAGCGCACGGTAGCGCTTTAAGGAGGACTCGGCCTTATCCCAGGATTGAGCGCGCCGACAAAACCTATGTTATTTACGCGGATTATGCGCAACCGCTCGCGCATGTTGCACGCTTTGTTGCCCGCGCGTCAGGGCGTGCGATCGGCGGGAACGCTGGTCGTTACCGCGACATTGAGCAGAATTGTCCCCAGATGGTCGCGGACGGCGATATCGAGACGGCCGCCATCGCGGACGAGTCCGGGGTTTTCGCGCAGGTAATCGCCCGCGAAGATCACCGCTTGGACGCGCGCGTCGTCGGTCCCGGCAAGCTCGGTCCCCTCCTCGTCGACATAGTGCTCTCGGTTGTCGATATCGAAGAAGTATCTGGGCATGCTGGATATCCTCGATGCGGGGCATATCGAGCATACTGCCAAGCGGAACGTGCCGCTCTCACAAAAATCAGGTCCGGGGGCGTTCCGGAACAACCGGGCGCGCGGGCGATGTGCGCGCTCGACTTGCGCCGGGGCAAAGGCGTAGGAGTCGGAAAACACGAAGAGGATCCGCTCCATGAAACTGGCCAGCCTGAAGAATCCCGACGCCACCCGAGGACGAGACGGCACGCTCGTCGTCGTCTCGAACGATCTCGCCTGGTACGCCGACGCGCGCCATATCGCGCCGACGTTGCAGGCCGCGCTCGACGACTGGGACCGGGTGTCGGTCGATCTCAAGAACCTGTCGACCGATCTCGAGCACGAGATGATTCCGATGCGGCGCTTCCACGAGCATGATGCCGAGTCGCCGTTGCCGCGTGCCTATCAATGGGCCGACGGGTCGGCGTACGTGAACCACGTCGCGCTGGTGCGACAGGCGCGTGCGGCGGAGATGCCCGACAGTTTCTGGCACGATCCGTTGATGTATCAGGGCGGTTCCGACGGGTTCCTGGGACCACGCGATCCGATCCCGCTCGGCGACGAAGCGTGGGGTTGCGACATGGAAGGCGAGGTCGTCGTCGTCACCGGCGACGTGCCGATGGGCGCGTCGCGTGACGAGGCACTGGCCGCGATCCTGCTCGTCGGCCTCACCAACGACGTCTCGTTGCGCAACCTGATTCCGGGCGAGCTCGGCAAGGGCTTCGGCTTCTTCCAGTCCAAGCCTGCCAGCGCGTTCTCGCCCGTCTTCGTCACGCCCGATTCGCTCGGCGACTGGTGGCAGGGCGGCAAGCTGCACCGGAAACTGATGGTCGATCTCAATGGCGTCCCGCTCGGTCGCGCCGACGCCGGCGAGGACATGACGTTCGATTTCGGCACGTTGGTCGCGCACGCCGCCAAGACGCGCAAGCTCGGGGCGGGGACGATCGTCGGGTCGGGGACCGTGTCGAACCGGGGGCCCGATGGCGGCCCCGGCAAGTCGATCGCGGAGGGCGGCGTCGGCTATTCCTGCCTCGCAGAAGTCCGTACGATCGAGACGATCACCGGCGGCAAGCCGGTCACGCCGTTCCTCAAAAAGGGCGACGTCGTCCGCATCTGGGCGGAAGACGACAAACGCCACCCGATCTTCGGCGTGATCGAGCAGACCGTCGGCGGTTGACTCCAGCGGGGGGGAGAAAAAATCCGCGCGGCACATCGTGAATGCGCAACTCCCCCTCGCAATCTGCGTTGAAATTTAATAACAAGCCTCGGTAAGAGTGTTCCGCGGTCACAGCGGCCTCATGGAGATGGAATGACGATGGCAAGCGAGCACCCGCGCGCCAATTTGCAACCGCTCACGTTGCATATCCCCGAGCCCAAGTTCCGCCCCGGCGACGCGGTGGACTTCGCCGAAGTCGACGTGCCGCCCGCCGGCGAGGCGCGCCGGCCCGACACCGCGGACAAGGCGTCGGACTTTACCGATCTCGCCTACACGCTGGTCCGCGTCCTTGACGACGCCGGCAACGCGGTCGGCCCCTGGGATCCCAAGCTTTCGCCCGACGTGCTGCGCCGGATGCTGCGCAGCATGGCGCTGCTCCGCGCGTTCGACGAGCGCATGTTCCGCGCACAGCGGCAGGGCAAGACGAGCTTCTACATGAAGGCGCTGGGCGAGGAGGCGGTCGCGGTCGCGGCGGCCTATGCACTCGATTACGAGGACATGTGCTTCCCCTCCTATCGCCAGCAGGGGCTGCTGATCGCACGAGGCTGGAGCCTCGTCGACATGATGAACCAGATCTATTCGAACACCGCGGACAGGCTGGGCGGCAAGCAGCTGCCGATCATGTATTCGGTCAAGGAAGCCGGGTTCTTCTCGATCTCGGGCAACCTCACGACGCAATATCCGCAGGCCGTGGGCTGGGCGATGGCATCGGCGGCCAAGGGCGACACACGCATTGCCGCGACGTGGTGCGGCGAGGGCTCGACCGCAGAGGGCGACTTCCACTCGGCGTGCACCTTCGCGGCGGTCTACCGCGCGCCGGTGATCTTCAACGTCGTCAACAACCAGTGGGCGATCTCCAGCTTTTCGGGCTTCGCGGGCGCCGAGGCAACAACGTTCGCGGCGCGTGCGGTCGGCTACGGCATCGCTGGGCTCCGCGTCGACGGCAACGATGCGCTCGCAGTCTATGCGGCGACGCAGTGGGCCGCCGAACGCGCGCGGACCAATCAGGGC
Organism: Sphingomonas sp. Leaf38; assembly: GCF_001421825.1. Taxonomy (NCBI): domain Bacteria; kingdom Pseudomonadati; phylum Pseudomonadota; class Alphaproteobacteria; order Sphingomonadales; family Sphingomonadaceae; genus Sphingomonas; species Sphingomonas sp. Leaf38. Next base: position 707,096 of record NZ_LMLD01000011.1, read on the forward strand.
CCGACGCTGATCGAGCACTTCACCTACCGTGCGGAAGGCCATTCGACCTCGGACGATCCCGGCCAGTATCGCAGCGAGGGCGAGCCCAATGCCTGGCCGCTCGGCGATCCGATCAAGCGGTTGAAGGATCACCTGATCGCGATCGGCGAATGGGACGACGAGCGCCACGCCGCGCAGGACAAGGAACTCGCCGAGCAGGTGAAGGCCGCGCAGAAAGAGGCCGAGAAGAACGGCATCCTCGGCCACGGCCTGCACCAGCCGCTCGAATCGCTGTTCGACGGCGTGTTCGAGGAGCTGCCCTGGCATCTGAAGGAGCAGCGTCAGCAGATGCTCGACGAGGAATCCGCGTCCGGCCGCCCCTGGGATCGCAAGGCATGAGCGACATGATCGAAACACCCGTCTCGGACGCACCGGATATCGGCGGCGAAACCACCCGGATGAACATGATCCAGGCGATCAACTCCGCCATGGACATCATGATGACGCGCGATCCCGACGTGATCGTGATGGGCGAGGATGTCGGCTATTTCGGCGGCGTGTTCCGCGCGACCGCCGGGCTCCAGGCCAAGCACGGCAAGACGCGCGTGTTCGACACGCCGATCACCGAATGCGGGATCATCGGCGTCGCCGTCGGCATGGGCGCGTACGGCCTGCGCCCGGTGCCCGAGATCCAGTTCGCCGATTACATCTATCCCGCGCTCGACCAGCTCGTGTCCGAAGCCGCCCGGTTGCGCTATCGCTCGGCGGGCGAATTCACCTCGCCGATCACGGTGCGCTCCCCCTTCGGCGGCGGCATCTTCGGCGGGCAGACGCACAGCCAGAGCCCCGAGGGGCTTTTCACACACATGTCGGGGATCAAGACGGTGATCCCGTCGACGCCCTATGACGCGAAGGGCCTGCTGATCGCCGCGATCGAGGACAATGACCCGACGCTCTTCTTCGAGCCCAAGCGCATCTATAACGGCCCGTTCGACGGCTATTGGGATCGCCCGTCGCAGAACTGGTCGAAGCACCCGGCCGGCGAAGTCCCGACCGGTTACTACAAGATCGAGCTCGGCAAGGCGAAGATCGTCCGTGCGGGCGAAGCGCTGACGATCCTCGCTTACGGCACGATGGTCCATGTCTGCGCCGCCGTGGTCGCCGAGGCCGGTGTCGACGCGGAGATCGTCGACCTGCGCACGCTCGTGCCGCTCGACATCGAGACGATCGAGGCGTCGGTGAAGAAGACCGGGCGCTGCATGATCGTCCACGAGGCGACTCGCACGAGCGGGTTCGGCGCCGAACTGTCGGCGATCGTCCAGGAGCGCTGTTTCTACCATCTCGAGGCGCCGATCGAGCGCGTGACCGGGTTCGACACGCCGTACCCGCACAGCCTCGAATGGGCGTATTTCCCGGGGCCGGTTCGCATCGGCGAGGCCCTCAAGAAGATCATGAAGGACGCATAATGGCCCGCTTCACCTTCAAGCTGCCCGACATCGGCGAAGGCATCTCCGAGGCCGAGATCGTCGCCTGGCACGTCGCCATCGGCGACCGAGTCGAGGAGGATTCGCCGATCGCGGACATGATGACCGACAAGGCCACCGTCGAGATGGAGTCGCCCGTGACCGGCTTCGTCGTCGAACTCGCGGGCGAGGTCGGCGACCAGGTGTCGATCGGCGCCGCGCTGGTCGTGATCGAGACCGATGCGGTGGAAACCGGGGACGAAGTGGTCGCCGCGCCCTTGACGTCGGCGCAGGCCGAAACCGCAGAGCAATACGAAGCCGAGAACCCAGGCGTCGAAGAGGTAGTCGACGCACCAGCATCCCCCACCCCGGCGAAGGCCGGGGCCCAATTGGGGGACGCCGGTAACGAAGCGCAGTCCGACGTTACGACGACCTCTCCACTTGGACCCCGGCCTTCGCCGGGGGGGAGTGAGGGGCCGGTCGCCGTCGCCAAGGCGCACGCGCTCGCATCCCCCGCGGTCCGCGCCCGCGCGCGTGATCTCGGCATCGATCTCGCCTCGGTGAAGACCGACGCCGACCGCGTTCGCCACGCCGATCTCGACGCCTACCTCCGCTACGGCGCAGGCGAGGGCTATCACCCCCCGCATGCATCGCGCGCCCGCGAAGACCAGCCGATCAAGGTCATGGGCATGCGTCGCCGCATCGCCGAGAACATGGCCGCGTCGAAGCGCGCGATCCCGCACTTCACCTATGTCGACGAGATCGACGTCACCGCGCTCGAAGCGATGCGCGCCGACCTCAACGCCAACCGCGGCGGCCGCCCCAAGCTCACGATGCTGCCGCTGATGATCGTCGCAATCTGCAAGACGATCCCCGACTTCCCGATGCTCAACGCACGCTACGACGACGAAGCAGGCGTTGTCACGCGCCACGGCGCGATCCACCTCGGCATGGCCGCGCAGACCGACGCCGGCCTCACCGTCCCCGTCATCCGCGACGCACAGGACCGCAACGTCTGGCAGCTCGCGACCGAGATCACGCGCCTTGCCGAAGCCGCGCGTGCAGGCAAGCTCGCCCCCAGTGAGATGGGCGGCGGCACGATAACCGTCACCTCGCTCGGCCCCCTCGGCGGCATCGCGACCACCCCGGTCATCAACCGCCCCGAAGTCGCGATCATCGGCCCGAACAAGATCGTCGAACGCCCCGTCTTCCGTTCTGATGGAAGAGGGGGAGACGAGGTCGTCCGTGCCAAGCTGATGAATCTGTCGATCAGCTGCGACCACCGCGTCGTCGACGGCTGGGATGCGGCCAGCTTCGTCCAGGGGCTGAAGAAGTACCTCGAAACCCCCGTCCTGCTCTTTGCCGATTGAACGCGGGCGAAGCGCAGGCACCGCGGTGCGCTGACGATCGAAGGCCGGTTCGACGGGATGCTTCAGAGCATCGCGATCGTACCGGCCATCGCCCAGATCGCCGACCGCCTCAGTCGCGCGCCTTCTGCAACGCCCCCGCGATCCGCCGCGCGAGGCTTCTCGGGGTAAAGCGTATCCCCTCGGTCATCGCGACGTTGAGCAGGCCGGACACCTTCACCGCCCGGTTCGCGGCCAGCGCCGCCAGCCCGTCGCGCACCACCGCGTCCGGGTCGCTCGCCAGCCGTTCGAACAGCGCGGTGTCGCCCAGCCCGGCGATATCGGCGAACTCGGTACGCGTGGGGCCGGGGCACAAAGCGGCCACCCGCACGCCCTTGGCCTTCACCTCCTCGTGCAGCGCCTCGGAAAAGCTCAACACGAACGCCTTGCTCGCATAATAGACCGCCATCCACGGTCCGGGCTGGAACGACGCGACCGAGGCGAGGTTGAGGATCCCACCGGACCCGCGCGCGATCATCTGCGGCAGGACCGCATGCGAGAGCGCCACCAGCGCACGGCAATTGAGGTCGATCATCCCAAGCTGAAGCGCGCTGTCGAGGTCCGCAAAGTCCCCCCGCGCGCCGAACCCGGCATTGTTGATCAGCACGTCGACCGGGAGCGCGGCGGCCGCAATCGCCGCGACCAGCGTCGTCGGACCATCTAGGTCCGCAAGATCGGCGGCAAAGACATGCACCGTAACGCCGTGCGTCGTGCGCAGTTCGGTCGCCAGCGCCTCAAGCCGATCCACCCGCCGCGCGGTGAGGATGAGCCTGGTCCCCTCAGCGGCAAGCGCCCGCGCAAAGCCTTCGCCAAGCCCCGCCGATGCGCCGGTGATCAATGCCGTCGTCATAGCCACGCGTCCCCCGAGAGAATGCGCAAACCTGCCCCCGGCTCAAACCGTTGGCAATGCCCGCACGCCTATCTCCCTCTCTCATCGGGGAGAGGGAAGGGGCCCGCGGCGTCTTCGCCGCGGGAAGGGTGAGGGCACGCCCGGGCCGGGTCCGACCTCAAACGATCTCGAACAACCCCGCAGCCCCCATGCCGCCCGCGGTGCACATCGACACCACGACATAGCGCACGCCGCGCTTGCGCCCCTCGATCAGCGCATGCCCGACAAGCCGCGATCCGGTCATCCCGAACGGGTGCCCCACCGCGATCGCGCCGCCATTGACGTTGTACTTCTCCGGATCGATGCCGAGATGATCGCGGCAATACAGGCACTGCGACGCGAACGCCTCGTTCAGCTCCCACAGCCCGATATCGCCGACCGACAGTCCGGCGCGCTCGAGCAGTTTCGGGATCGCGAAGATCGGCCCGATCCCCATCTCCGCCGGGCTGCATCCCGCCGCCTGGAACCCGCGATAGATACCGAGGATGTCCTTGCCCTCGGCCTCGGCCGTCTTGCGATCCATCAGCAACTGCGCGGACGCGCCGTCAGACAACTGGCTGGCATTGCCCGCGGTCACGCTAGTGCCGGGGCCCGAAAACTCGCCGCCCGCCCACACCGTCTTCAGCCCGCGCAGCCCCTCCAGCGTCGTTCCCGCGCGGATGCCCTCGTCCTGCGACAGCGTGACGCTCTCGATTCCGGCATGATTGCCCTGCTTGTCGAACAGCGCCTTCTCGACGGTGATCGGCACGATCTCCTCGGCAAACGCGCCGCTCGCGAGGCCCGCCGCGGCGCGCTGCTGGCTCATTGCGGCATAGGCATCCTGCGCCTCGCGGCTGATGCCGTAGCGCTCGGCGACGATCTCCGCGGTCTCGATCATCGGGATATAGGCGGCCGGCTCCTTGGCGATCACGCTCGCATTGACGTAGCGCGGCGCGTCCTTCGTGACGGTGTAGCTGATCGACTCCATCCCGCCGGCGAGCGCGACATCGGCTTCGTCGCAGATGATCGTCCGCGCCGCCATCGCCACCGCGGTCAGCCCCGATCCACATTTCCGGTCGAGCGTGAACGCGGGGACCGATTGGGGCAGCCCGCCCGCGAAGATCGCCATGCGTCCTGCGTTACCGCCTTGCGTGCCCCACTGGTTGCCGATGCCCCAGAATACCTCGTCGATCCGCGCCGGATCCACCCCGGCGCGTTCGACGACCGCGTTCATCACATGCCCCGCCAGCACCGGAGCCTCGGTCGCGTTGAACGCCCCGCGATAGGCTTTGCCGATAGCGGTACGGGCGGTCGATACGATGGCGGCTTCACGCATGCTGGAACCTTTCGAGGATCGGGTATGCGGCCGATCTACCGAATTACCCGCACGACGCAAAGCCCGAAGGTCTTACTTCATCAGCACGAGTTCTTCCGCCATCGTCGGATGCAGCGCGACCGTCGCGTCGAAATCGGCCTTGGTCAGCCCCGCCTTCACCGCGATCGCGGCGGATTGCAGGATCTCGGGGCAGTCCGGCCCGATCATGTGGATACCCACGACCCGGTCGGTCTCGCCGTCGCAGATCATCTTGTAGAGCGATCGCTCGTTGCGCCCGGCGAGCACGTTCTTCATCGGCCGGAAGTCCGACGTGTAGACCTTCACCGACCCCAGCGCCTGCTTGGCCTGCGATTCGGTCATGCCGACACCGGCCATCGGCGGGTGGCTGAACACCGCGGCGGGAACGTTGGCGTAATCCACACGCGTCGGCTTGTTGCCGAAGAACGTGTCGGCGAACGCCTGGCCCTCGCGGATCGCGACCGGGGTCAGCTGGATACGGTTGGTGACGTCGCCGACCGCAAAGATGCTGTCGCAGCTCGACCGGTTGTCCGCGTCGACGACCACCGCGCCCGCCGCGTCGAGTTCGACGCCCGCGGTTTCTAACCCGAGGCCCTTGGTTTTCGGCAGGCGGCCGGTCGCGAACATCACGAGGTCGACGGTGATCGGCTCATGCCCGCTCATGCTGACGGTCAGGCAGCCGTCCTCGCCCTTATCGATGCCCTGGAACGCCGCGTTGAAGCGGAAGTCGATGCCCTTGCTCATCGAGATCTGGAGCAGCCGGTCGCGAATCGATTCGTCATAGCCGCGCAGGATCACGTCGGTGCGGTTGATCAGCGTGACGTGCGATCCGAACTGGTGGAAGATCCCGGCGAATTCGTTGGCGATATAGCCCGCGCCCGCGATCAGCACGCGCTTCGGAACGGCGTCGAGATGGAACACCTCGTTCGAGGTGATGCCGTGTTCTGAACCCGGGCAGTCGGGCACCAGCGGGTGCGCGCCGACCGCGATCAGGATCTTCGCCGCGGTCTTCTTGCTGCCGTCGGCAAGCGTGACTTCGTTGGGGCCGGAGACGACCGCGCGCTGATGGATGATGTCGACGTGATTATTCTCGAGCGTGGTCGTGTAGGCGCCGTTGATCCGGTCGACCTCCTCCAGAACGTTGTCGCGCAGCACGCGCCAGTCGAACGCGCAATCGTCGGGCACCTGCCAGCCGAAGCGCTTGGCGTCCTTCAGATCCTCGGCGAAATGCGCGCCGTAGATCAGCAGCTTCTTGGGCACGCAGCCCCGAATGACGCAGGTCCCGCCGACGCGATATTCTTCGGCGACCGCGACGCGTGCACCGTGCGCGGCGGCGACGCGCGACGCGCGCGTCCCGCCCGAGCCGGCGCCGATGACGAAGAGGTCATAGTCGAATTGGGTATCGGTCACGGGCTATCCTTGTACGTCGCGCGCCGCGCTGCGGCTTTGAGTGCCATCTGGGGCAGGGGGCGCGAGGCGACAACCCCGGCGCGGCGATCAGGCTGATCGACCGACTCTATCGCTGACCCGCTCTGCGCATTGGCATCGCGTCGATCGTCTGCTCGAGCAGGGCGGTGGGGAAGGGGTGCGTGCTACGCAGTTTCTCGCCGCCGTCCTTGCCGATCAGGATCGCGGTGAAGGTCGCGGGAAGGCGGAATTTGCGACGCAGAGAAGGGGCGGTGTCGCCGGCACCGCGGACCTGATCGCCTACGACCTCGACGATGGTGAGGTCGCGCTCGTCGCCTTTCGCGCTCCAGCTGCCAAGGATGCGGCGCTGTGCGGCAAGCATTGGGTCATGCGCGGAGGGTGCCGCGACGATCAACACCCGCCGCTCCCAGCGCATCTGCGCGAGGGTGGGAGAGGCGGCGAGCGCGGCGGCTAGGAGGATGGGCATTCAGGCGTAACGCGGGAGGTGCGCGCGCGCTCCCTCTTCTACCACCCCGGCGAAGGCCGGGGCCCAATTGGGAAGGCGGTCGTTTGGGAAACCACGGTTCGCCCAATTGGGCCCCGGCCTACGCCGGGGTGGCGGAGTTGGGGCTTGGGGGAAGCACGTTCCCCCAACCTCCACTTACCCAAACGCGCGCGCGATCAGATCATCCGTCGAAGGATCGAACGTCTGCCCGCCCTTCTCCGCCGCCTTCGCCATCTCCTTGCCCAGCTCCACCCCGAACTGGTCGAACGAGTTGATCCCCAGCAGCACGCCGTTTACGAACACCCGGTGCTCGTAAAACGCGATCAGCGCGCCCAGCGTGCGCGCATCGAGATCGTCGAGCAGCAGCGTCGACGACGGCCGGTCGCCCGAATAGCTGCGCGCCGGATCCTCGACCTGCTTGCCCGCCATCAACGCCGCACCCTGTGCGAACGCGTTGAGCAACAGCGCCTTGTGATGCTCCTCGGGCAGCGTGTCGCCGGCCTCGATCGACGCGACGAATTCGACCGGCACGAGGTGCGTGCCCTGGTGGAGCAGCTGGAACACCGCATGCTGCGCCTCGGTGCCGACCCCGCCCCAGGTGATCGCCGCCGACGGCCGCCCCAGCGGCTCGCCATCCGCGGTCACCGACTTGCCGTTCGACTCCATCTCCAGCTGCTGGAGATAGCTCGGCAGCAGCCGCAACCGCTCGTCATAGGCAAACGTCGCGCGCGTCTCGGCATGCCGGATCTGCGTGTAATAGAGATCAGCAAACGCGGCGAGCGCCGGCGCATTCTCGTGCAGCGCGGCGAGGCGGAAATGGCGATCCATCTCGGCCGCCCCCTCGAGCAGCTCCTCGAACCGGTCCCAGCCGAGCGCGATCGCAGCCGGGAACCCGATCGTCGACCACAGCGAATAGCGCCCGCCGACGCTCTCGGCGAACGGCAGGATGCGCGTCTCGTCGACGCCCCATTCCATCGCCTTTTCGGGCGCCGCGGTCAGCGCGATAACGCGGCCATACGGATCCTCGACATTATGCTCGGTCATCCACTGCAGCACGCTCTCGGCGTTCATCAGCGTCTCGGTGGTGGTGAAGGTCTTCGATGCGACCACCAGCAGCGTCGCCGCCGGATCGAACTTGGCGAACACGTCCTCCAGCGCGACGCCATCGACATTGGCGACGATCCCGACATCGTAGCGCTTGTCGTCACGCCCGAGCGAGTCGACCAGCAACTGCGGCCCCAGCGCCGACCCGCCGATCCCGACGTGCAGGATATGCCGCACCGGCCCCAGCGCATCCGCCTCGATCGCGTCGATCAGCGTCCGCATGCGCTGGTGGCTCGCTTGCGCGATCGCAACGCTCTCGGGCTTGCCCTCGCCGCGCTCGGCAGTGTGCTCGACCGCGCGGCCCTCGGTGACGTTGACGACTTCGCCCGAGAACAGCGCCTGGCGCTTGCCGGCCAGATCCTGCGCCTTGGCCATCTGCTCGAACGCCGCGACCATGTCGGTCGTCAGATGCGTCTTCGACCAGTCGAAATGGATGCCCGCGACGTCGAGGCTCAGCTTCGAGAGACGCTCCGAATCCTGTGCAAACAGGTCGGTCAGCGTGGTGGCGGGCAGGGCTTCGATCTTGGACCAGTCGGCGGTCATGCTACTTCTCCGAATAGACGTGCGCGCCGGTCATGCTGCAAGCGCGAGACCGCGACAACGGTCTTTCGGCGTTCGGTATCCTCCGCACGCTTGACGACGCGCGCGGTCTGCGCAAACCCGCCGCCATGGCAAATGACACGAAGACCAAACCGGCGCGGTCCGAGACTGCAGAGACGTTCCGCTTCCTGCTGAAGCTGGCGGTGGTCGTGCTGATCCTGCGCAGTTTCATCTTCGCGCCGTTCAGCATCCCGTCCGAATCGATGCTGCCCCGCCTGCTGATCGGCGACTATCTCTTCGTTTCGAAATGGAACTACGGCTATTCGCGCTGGTCGCTGCCCGGGGGCGTTCCGCTGATCCCCGGCCGCATCCTCGGCAGCACGCCGACGCGCGGCGACGTCGTCGTCTTCCGCGCGCCCGAAGTGCTCGATCACGACGTCATCAAGCGCGTCATCGGCCTGCCCGGCGAGACCGTCCAGATGCGGCAGGGCGTCGTCTACCTCAACGGCAAGGCGATCGCGAAACAGCGCATCGCTGACTTCACGATCCCGCTGACCGCCAATTTCGACGCCGAGAAATGCGGCGCGCCGTTCGTCGACGTCGTCGCCAACGTCCAGATCTGCCGCTACCCCCGCTTCCGCGAAACGCTGCCGAATGGTCGCAGCTACGAAGTGCTCGACCAGGCCGAACTCCCCGACCGCGACGACACCGGGCTCTACACGATCCCCGCGGGCCACATCTTCGTGATGGGCGACAACCGCGACGACAGCGGCGACAGTCGCTTCCCCGCGCCGGGCGGCATGGGTTACGTCCCGCTCGAGAATGTCGAGGGCAAGGCGGTCGTCAACTTCTTCTCGACCGACGGCAATGCCGAATGGCTCAAGCCCTGGACCTGGGTCAGCGCCGCGCGCTGGAGCCGCATCGGGGAAGGCTTTTGAGCGACCTCGCCGGCTGGCTGAAGACGCTCTTCGGCCGCACACCGACCAACCTCGCCCCCTATGAGCGCGCGCTGACGCATGGCAGCCAGGCCGCGGCGAACTACGAACGACTCGAATTCCTCGGCGACCGCGTCCTCGGCCTGATCATCGCCGAGTGGTTGTACGAACTGTTCGCCACGGATCCCGAAGGCTCGCTATCGAAGCGTCTCAACGCGTTGGTCACCGGCCCGGTCTGCGCCGACGTCGCCCGCGAACTCGGCGTCCGCGCGCATCTCAAACTCGGCAAGCAGGCGCGCGACGACGGCGCCAGCGACAGCGACAACGTGCTCGGCGACGTGATGGAGGCGCTGATCGGCGCCTGGTATCAGGAAGCCGGCCTCGACGCGGCGCGCGCCTTCGTCCGCGGCGCGTGGGGCGACCGCGTCCAGGCCGGCGCCAAGGCCCCGCAGCACCCCAAGTCCGCGCTCCAGGAATGGGCCGCCGCGCATAACCGCAAGCCCCCCGAATACACCGTCGTCGAGCGCTCCGGCCCCGGCCACGCGCCCAAATTCACGATCCTCGTCTCGATCGGCAAGCTCGCCGAGGCGACCGCCATGGGATCGAGCAAGCAGGAAGCCGAAACCGCGGCGGCCAAGGCGTTGCTGGAGAAGCTCAGTTAGAAAGAGTTTTGCTCGCGCGGAGGCGCGGAGGACGCGGAGGTGCTGCGAATGAGGCTCGCTCCCACTACGATCACGCACCGCCGAATAACTCGGCGTCTTGTCGGGCGCGACCTTGCCCCGACCACACCACCTCCGCGCTCTCTGCGCCTCCGCGCGAACAAAACTCCCTTTCTCGACGTATCCACGACGCGATGACGGACAGCCGTTTTCCCTGTACAGGTGCAACCAACACCAGTTCGAAAAGAGCATATGTGACTGAAACGAATACCACGCCCGATACCAAGCCCAAGCATTGCGGCCTAGTCGCCATCGTCGGCGCCCCGAACGCCGGCAAGTCGACGCTCGTCAACGCGCTCGTCGGCCAGAAGGTCGCGATCGTCAGCCCCAAGGCGCAGACCACGCGCGCCAAGCTGATGGGCGTCGCGATCGAAGGCGACACGCAGATCCTGCTCGTCGACACCCCCGGCATCTTCGAGCCCAAGCGCCGCTTCGACCGCGCGATGGTCGCCGCCGCCTGGGGCGGCGCGGAAGGGTCCGACATCATCGCGCTGGTGGTCGACGCCAAGGGCGGGATCGGCGGCAAGGTCACGACCATCGTCGAGTCGCTGGTCGGCCGCACCGAGCCGATCTGGCTGATCCTCAACAAGGTCGATCTCGCCGACAAGACCAAGCTGCTGATCCACGCCGAAAAGCTCAACGCGCTGCTCCCCTTCGCCGAGACGTTCTTCATCAGCGCCGGCACCGGCGACGGCCTCGCGCACTTCAAGACGCAGCTCGCCAAGGCGATGCCCGAAGGCCCGTGGCATTATCCCGAAGACCAGGTCTCCGACTCGACCGAGCGCGCACTCGCGTCCGAAGTCACGCGCGAGCAGCTCTATCTCCAGCTCCACGCCGAGCTCCCTTATGCGAGCACGATCGAGACCGAGCAGTATATCGAGCGCCAGGACGGGTCGTTGGAGATCCACCAGCAGATCCTCGTTGAACGCCCGACGCAGCGCGCGATCGTGCTCGGCAAGGGCGGCGTCCGGATCAAGGAAATCGGTGCCCGCTCGCGCATCGAACTCGCCAGCATCACCGGCAAACCCGTCCATCTGTACCTGCACGTAAAGGTGAAGCCCGGCTGGGACGAAGACCGCGAAGTCTACCGCGACATGGGCCTAGACTGGGTCGACTGACCCCCGTCCAGAAGACTGATCCCCCGCGAAGGCGGGGGCCCAGCCTGGACTCCCGCCTTCGCGGGAGAACAGATCTTTTGCCGTTCACGAGGGGCACTGAAGTCGCCAACCCACCACCACCCCGGCGAAGGCCGGGGCCCAATTGGGGAGACATCCGTAACGGCGGCGGGCGCCTCGTTATTGGGACCTCTCCAATTGGGCCCCGGCCTTCGCCAGGGGGATTACAACCCTTCAGCCCAGCAGCTCGTCCACCCACGCCGGCACCAGCACCCCGGCAGTCCCGATTCGCGTCTCCTCGAAGAACACGCTCCCCATCGAAGGATCGAGGTTCAGCTCGAGCGTCCTTGCCCCATGATACGCCGCGGTCTGCACGAACCCCGCCGCCGGATACACCGCGCCCGAAGTCCCCACCGAAACGAACAGGTCGGCCTTCGCCAACGCCGCCTCGATCCGCTCCATCTGGTACGGCATCTCGCCAAAGAACACGATATCGGGCCGAAGCGCCGCCGCGCCGCAAGCGCCACACACCGACCCCTCAGGCAAAGCGCCAGCCCAGGCCTCCCGCGTTCCACACGCCGCACACAGTGCCGACAACAGCTCGCCGTGCATGTGCAGCATCCGCGACGCACCCGCCCGCTCGTGCAGGTCATCGACATTCTGCGTGACGATCAGCAGCTCGCCCTCCCAAGCCGCATCCAGCCGCGCCAGCGCGTGGTGCGCGGCGTTTGGCTCGACCGTCGCCAGAGCCGCGCGCCGCAGATCGTAGAACCGGTGCACCAGTTCAGCATCCGTCGCGAGCGCCTCGGGTGTACACACGTCCTCGACCCGGTGGCCCTCCCACAAGCCGCCCGGCCCGCGAAACGTCGCGATCCCGCTCTCCGCCGAAATGCCCGCGCCCGTCAGGACGACGATGTTGCTGATATCCTGCATCGGCACATTCTAGGCGGGGCAGCGACGCGCGGAAAGTCGAAGTCGGCCTGCCGCTGGCGAAACGGCCTCACAATCGCTTGCTGACGCCATCCACTGCCATGCGACCGATTGCCCCTTTTGGCGTTGAGGTGCATCGACCATATCACGACGGCCGCTCGCGAAGCGATCTCTGGGGCCGTCTCGGCGCTACGCTTTGATAGTATGAAGGATTTACTGCGATGTTGACGAAAAAGCTGATGCTGCTGAGCGGCGTGGTCGTGGTCCTAGGCGGCTGCGGTCAGACGACTCCGACGGATTTCAGCACCTCGACCGCCAACATCGCCATGGCCAACACCAGCGCTGCGGCGAGCGCGACCCCCGCCGTCACCCGCGTTCGCGGCGTGATCACCGCGATCGGCGCCGACACGCTGACCGTCCAGACCTATGACGGCAAGTCGGCTACCGTGCCGCTCGACGCCAACACCAAGTTCGCCTGGGTCGTGAAGTCCGACCTGTCGACGCTCAAGGACGGCGATTTTATCGGTACGGCGACGACCGGCCCCGACGACGCGTTGCGCGCGGTCGAACTGGTCATCTTCCCAGAGGCGATGCGCGGCACGGGTGAGGGTCATTATCCTTGGGACGTCCCCGGCGCGGTGGCGGCTGCAGGCGGCGGCTCGAACGGGTCGAGTGCGATGACCAACGGCACCGTCGACGCGCAAAGCGCGATGACCAACGGTACCGTCGACGCGCAAAGCGGGATGACCAACGGTACCGTCGACGCGCAAAGCGGGATGACCAACGGCACCGTGACCGGTGGCGCAGGCAAGTCCGGCGAGACCAAGCTGAGCATCTCGTACAAGGGCGGCAAGGCGCAGGTCGTCGTGCCCGTCGGCACGCCGATCGTCCGGTTCGAGCCGGCCGAGCGATCGGTCCTTGCAAAGGGCCAGAAGCTGTTCGCGATCACCTCGGCCGGCGCGTCGGGGGCAAGGTCCGTCGCGGTCGGCAAGGATGGCCTGACTCCGCCGATGTAATCCGGATCGGCCGCCGTGCTGGTGCGCGGCGGCCCGTGCGATGTGCGACAGGAGGGGCAGGGCCGCTGCTCCTGCCATGCGGTTGTTGGAGCGCCCCCCGTCTTCATAAATCCCACGATCGCCGCTAAGACGCCTGCAACCCTGTATCCGTAAAGGCGCTGCATGACCGTCATCACCGAAGCCGACCTGATCGAAAGCGTCGCCGACGCGCTCCAGTTCATCAGCTACTACCACCCGATGGATTACATCCGCGCGCTCGGCGTCGCGTACGAGGCCGAGCAGAGCCCCGCCGCCAAGGATGCGATCGCGCAGATCCTCACCAACAGCCGGATGTGCGCGGAGGGTCACCGCCCGATCTGCCAGGATACCGGCATCGTCACGATCTTCGTCAAATGGGGCCAGGACTGCCGTCTCGACTCGACCCGCAGCTTGCAGGAGGTCGTCGATGAAGGCGTGCGCAAGGCGTATCTTAACCCCGAGAACAAGCTGCGCGCGTCGATCCTCGCCGATCCCGCCTTCACTCGCCGGAACACCAAGGACAACACGCCGAGCGTGATGCATGTCGAGATGGTGCCCGGCAACACCGTCTCGATCGACGTCGCGGCCAAGGGCGGCGGCAGCGAGAACAAGTCGAAGTTCAAGATGATGAACCCGAGCGATTCGATCGTCGACTGGGTGCTCGAGATGATCCCGCAGATGGGCGCGGGCTGGTGCCCGCCCGGCATGCTCGGCATCGGCATCGGCGGCACCGCGGAGAAGTCGATGCTGCTCGCCAAGGAATCGCTGATGGGCGCGATCGACATGGCGCAGCTGAAGGCGCGCGGGCCGAAGAACGACATCGAGGCGCTCCGCATCGAGATCTACGACAAGGTCAACGCGCTCGGCATCGGCGCGCAGGGGCTGGGCGGGCTTTCCACCATTCTCGACGTCAAGATCTTCGATTGGCCGACGCATGCCGCGTCGAAGCCGGTCGCGATGATCCCGAACTGCGCCGCCACGCGCCACGCGCATTTCGTGCTCGACGGCTCGGGCCCGGTCTATCTCGAAGCGCCCAAGCTCGAGGAATGGCCGGATGTGAACTGGACGCCCGACAAGGCGGCGATCCGCGTCGATCTCGACACGCTGACGCCCGAGGTCGTGCAGACGTGGAAGCATGGCGACCGCCTGCTGCTCAACGGCAAGATGCTCACCGGCCGCGACGCCGCGCACAAGCGGATCGCCGACATGCTGGCGAAGGGCGAACCGCTCCCCGTCGATTTCCGCGGTCGCGTGATCTATTATGTGGGGCCAGTCGATCCGGTCGGCACCGAGGTGGTCGGCCCCGCAGGCCCCACGACGGCGACGCGGATGGACAAGTTCACGCGCATGATGCTCGACCAGGGTTTGCTCGCGATGGTCGGCAAGGCCGAGCGCGGCGCGGATGCGACCAAGGCGATCGCCGAGCGCAAGTCGGCCTATCTGATGGCGGTCGGCGGCGCGGCCTATCTCGTCGCGCGCGCGATCAAGGGATCGAAGGTCGTCGGCTTCGAGGATCTCGGCATGGAGGCGATCTACGAATTCGAGGTCGCCGATTTCCCGGTGACGGTCGCGGTCGATTCGGCGGGCGAGAACGTCCACCAGCTCGCCCCGCTCGTCTGGCGCGAGAAGATCGCACGCGAGGGGCTGCTCGCTCCCGCATGACCACGCGCGCGGGCAGGAGGCGGGTCGGCCCCGTCGGATGGACGATCGGCGTCCTCCTCCTGCTCGCGCTCATGCTGGCCTATGCGCCGCAGGTCCTGGCGTTTCCGTTCAGCCAGCGGGTCGGCGACGTTACCGTCTATGCCGAGCGCCCGATCGACGCGCGGATCGTCGACGACCTTGCGCGCGCGGAAACGCTGTTGCGATCGAGCCCGATCTACACGGGGCCGGTGCACCGGTCGCTGTTCCTGACGAACGGCGGCTGGCGCTGGCGCGTGCTCGCCATCCAGTCGCCGCACGCCTTCGCGTTTCGTCGACCGTTCGGGTCGGCGATCGTCTTCAACCGGAGCGATATCGCCGCCGACCGCGTGACGACCGATCGCGACGTCGGCAACACGCGCACGCTGTCGGGCGTGATCGCGCACGAGACGACGCACATCATGATCGCCGACCACCTCGGCGAACTGCGCGCAGCGACCCTCCCGACCTGGGTCGTGGAAGGCTATGCCGATCATGTCGCCGCCGAAGGCAGCCTCACCGACGCCGAAGCCGGGCGTCTGCGCGGGACCGATCCCGGGGCATCGGCCTTGGCCTATCACGATGCCCGTCGCCGCGTCGCGACGGTGCTGGCGGAACATGGCGGATCGGTCGACGCGCTGTTTGCGCAGCGCTGAGCCGGGGCTCCCGTACGGCAACGCAGCGGAACGGGGCAGGCGTTCTACCGTTGGTGAATGGAACCCATCGGAGTTGCGTATCATGAAAACCGCCATCGTTCTTGCCGCCGCGCTCAGCCTGACAACCGGCGCCGCCGCGCAGACGGCCGCATCCCAGGCCGCCGCACCGCAGACGGAGCAGACCACGCAGGGTGGTTTCGGCGGGCTCGGCGGATTGGGTGGCCTGCTCGGTGGCGGGTTGCCCAACGTCGGGTCGGTCGGGGCCGGCAATGCGGCGGGCCTGCTCGGCTATTGCCTCAAGAACAAGCTGCTCGGGCAGGGCGGCATGCTCGGTGGATTGACCGGCAGCCAGACCGGCACACAGGCGACGCCGCAGGCCAGCGGCGCGCAGTCGATCCTGCAACGGCTGACCGGGCGACGGGATGTCCAGACCTCGCCCGGCTATGCCGCGGGGCAGGCGGGGCAGGTCCAGGCTGGCAACGGCCAGACGCTGTCGCTCGGCAATCTCGGCGGTCAGGTGAAGACGCAGCTCTGCAACGTCGTGCTCAAGCGCGCGAAGGCGTTCCTGTGAGGCGGTTCGTGAGGCGAGGCGGGAAGCCCTGCCTCTTCCTCCCGTCATCCTGACGAAAGTCAGGATCCAGGGTTATGAAGCGCGCCCTTGATGACTCTGGATCCTGACTTTCGTCAGGATGACGGAGAGTGTGGGGCGGTAGCTGTGCCTTCGAAAATCACTAGCGCCATTCGCGCTCGCACCACCCACAACAAACCACCCCAAAATGAAAAGAGGCCGCCGGCGCGTCTCCCGACGAACCGACAGCCTCCTGACATGGTCAGCGGCCGGAGAGCTCCAGCCCGGAGGACCATGCGTACCGCCTATCCTATGGCTCACGTGTTGACTGGGAGAGGATACTCCCCACGCAAACCGGCGGACTTAGCGGTGCGTCCCCCGAACGAACCGAACCGAACTCACTGCTGAACCATGAGACATCGGATCACCTCCTTTCGCTTGTGGAAAAAACGCGGCCAAGCCTGACCGCACCGCCAATGTGTGCCGGACGGGGATGCGATACAAGCCTTGT
Organism: Sphingomonas sp. Leaf38; assembly: GCF_001421825.1. Classification (NCBI taxonomy): domain Bacteria; kingdom Pseudomonadati; phylum Pseudomonadota; class Alphaproteobacteria; order Sphingomonadales; family Sphingomonadaceae; genus Sphingomonas; species Sphingomonas sp. Leaf38. The sequence continues at coordinate 723,867 of NZ_LMLD01000011.1, forward strand.
TTTACAGAAGTTTTCAGCCGATCCTTCCTGGCTGTCGCTTCGTCGATTTCAGCCGCGGCAATCCTCGGTCACGCGCTCGATCTCGGCCCAGGCGGGCACCACCAGCGGCGGCTGCCCGGCCTGCTGGACCACGAACCGCCCGCGACTGAACCCCATCGCCTCCAGCAGCGAATCGTTCGGCATCAGCGCGGCGGCGACATAGGCCGGGGTGCTGCCCGTCGGCTGGACCGATACGGCGCGCGTCACGCTTGACGTCCGGATCGTCAGCGGCGTCGCCGTGCTGCCCGCGCGCGACAGATAGATTTGCCGCGCGCCGGTATCGCACCGGACCGTCAGCGCGGCGTCGGCATTCGCCGGCCCGAACAACGCGATCGAGCCGCGCGCGTCGCGACGATATACCCAGGTCCCCGGCGAATACGGCCAGTCGCGCCAGTCGGCGGCGATCGGCACGGGGCGCGGGGCCGGGGCGGGGGCCGGAGCCGCCTCCGTACGCGGCGGCGGTGCCTCGGCGCGCGGCGGCGGGACGCAGCCGGCGATCGATGCGAGCGTCGCCAGACCGGCTAGTCGCGCCAGGACGATGGGGCTGGCAAGCGATCGCAAGCCGACGGAACAGGGGGACTGGGTACGCATTGCATCGCTATGCGGCACGCCCGGCGGCGGCTCAAGCGCGACGAAGCGGTCTAGGCGGGAACCGCCGCACGGTGATACCGGTTCAGCGACGGAAGATCTCAGGAGAACACGCATGTCCGACGCCGCCCAGACCCCGACCCAGCTGCTCGTCCAGGCGAGCGTTTCCGGCACGATGAAGGTCGAGAGCCGCGATGGCGACAGCGTCGGCTCGGTCCACGCGTTCATGGTCCACAAGGGCACCGGCCGCGCGACGCACGCCGTGCTCAGCCTCGGCGGCTTCCTCGGCATGGGCAAGAGCTTCTACCCGCTGCCGTTCGCGCTGCTCCAGTTCGACGCGGTCCGCGACCTGTACGTCGTCACGATCGACAAGCGCGTCCTCGAAGGCGGCCCCAGCTGGGCGAACAACGCCCCCGTCTTCGATCAGGCCTATGCCGACCGCGTCGCGAGCTATTACGGGTCGAACAGCGAAGACCTCGTTATCGGCTAAACTTCGGTTGCCGCGCGGCTACGTGTCGCGCGGCGTCGAGCTTCTCGTTCGGCTTTCCAGAAAACGCATTTAACTGATCGCAAGTGCCTACGCCATTGCAGGGATGCGGTCAGCCGATCGTTGTGGACGTGCGCCTCAAGCTGCGAATTTGGCTGCGTATATCGCGGGTCGATATCGAGGCTCGGGTATATCGAAACCCTGCTCCTGCGCCGTTGCGAGCCATCCCGTCACCGCATCGCGGATATTCGAGATAGCTTCATCGGGCGTGTCGCCATGCGCGGAGCACGGGCGAAGATCCGGCACGTCTGCTATCCAGCAGGCATCCTCTGCCGACCAGAATACATTGATATGATAACGTGGGTAGCTCATCATCAATACTCAAATCATATTCTTCGACCATATCAAGAAATTGGTCGACTTGGTAGCGCTTGGCGTCCTTGCCCGATGGCTGGATGGGAAAAGGTCTCGGGACCGACCTGTGGATGTACTGCCGATGACTGCCGATGGTCCGGGCGTGCTGAAATCCAAACGCTGCCAGTAGCCGCTCGAAATCGTGGAAGGGCAGTGTGCCCCTTCTATTGGCCAGCAACCACGCGTAGAGTTTCGCTGTCTGGGTCATTCGACGAGATTCCGTTTGAGCATAGCCGGAGACTATCGTCCGCCACTCATGGAATCTCGTCAAACCTATAAGCCGAATTACATCAACGCGAGCGCGAGCCGCCCATCCGCATCTTCTGGCTCTTCCCATAGCGCGTTTTCCGCGTCCCCGGCTTGCCCTCGTTCGAGCGGCCCATGACCGGCGCCTTTTGCTGGTCGACCGGCAGACCCAACTCCTCGTTCTCCAATTGGCGGATCTCGTCGCGCAGCCGCCCCGCGGTCTCGAATTCGAGATCGGACGCTGCCTTGCGCATCTGCTTTTCCAGATCCTCGATATACGCACGCAGGTTGTGGCCGACCATGTGCGGGCGGTCCTCGTCGATCGGGATCGTCACCTGATCCTGGCTCGCGACGTGCGCGATGATGTCGCCGATGTTGCGGCGGATCGTCGTCGGCGTGATGCCGTGTTCGGTGTTGTACGCGACCTGCTTCTCGCGGCGCCGCGCGGTCTCGTTCATCGCGCGCTCCATAGAGCCCGTGACGCGGTCGGCGTACAGGATCACGCGCCCGTCGACGTTACGCGCCGCGCGACCGATCGTCTGGATCAGCGAGGTCTCGGAGCGCAGGAAGCCCTCCTTGTCCGCATCGAGGATCGCGACCAGCCCGCATTCGGGGATGTCCAACCCCTCGCGCAACAGGTTGATGCCGATCAGCACGTCGTACACGCCGAGCCGCAGGTCGCGGATCAGCTCGATACGCTCGAGCGTCTCGACGTCGCTGTGCATGTAGCGGACCTTGATCCCCGCCTCGTGCATATACTCGGTCAGATCCTCCGCCATCCGCTTCGTCAGCGTCGTGACGAGCGTGCGGTACCCTAGAGCCGTCGTCTTCCCGACCTCGACGATCAGGTCCTGCACCTGCTCCTCGACCGGCTTGATCTCGACGGGGGGATCGATCAGCCCGGTCGGACGGATGACCTGTTCGGCGAACACGCCGCCGGTCTGCTCCATTTCCCAGCTGCCCGGCGTCGCCGAGACATAGGTCGTCGGCGGGCGCATCGCGTCCCATTCGTTGAACCGGAGCGGCCGGTTGTCGATCGCGCTCGGCAGGCGGAAGCCATATTCGGCAAGCGTCAGCTTGCGGCGGTGATCGCCGCGCGACATGCCGTTGATCTGGCCGATCGTGACGTGGCTCTCATCGACGAACAGTAAAGCGTTGTCGGGCAGATATTCGAACAGCGTGGGCGGCGGCTCACCCGGCATCCGGCCGGTGAGGAAGCGCGAGTAATTCTCGATCCCCGCGCACGACCCAGTCGCCGCGATCATCTCGAGATCGAAGTTCGTCCGCTGCTCCAGCCGCTGCGCCTCGAGCAATTTGCCCTCGAGCACCAGCTCCTTCAGCCGCTCGGCCAGCTCGTGCTTGATCGCCTCGCCCGCCTGTTTCAGCGTCGGGCCGGGCGTCACGTAATGCGAGTTCGCATAGACGCGCACGGAGTTCAGCGACGCGACCTTCTTGCCGGTCAGCGGGTCGAACTCGGTGATCTCCTCGATATCGTCGCCGAAGAACGAGATACGCCACGCGCTGTCCTCGTAATGCGACGGGAAGATTTCGAGCGTGTCGCCCTTCACGCGGAAATTGCCGCGCTGGAACGCGGCGTCGTTGCGCTTGTACTGCAGCGCGACGAGCTTGCGCACGATCTCGCGCTGGTCGACCGTCGTGCCCTTTTTCAGGTCGAAGATCATCGCCGAATAGGTTTCGACCGAACCGATGCCGTACAGGCACGAGACCGACGCGACGATGATCACGTCGTCGCGTTCGAGCAGCGCCCGCGTCGCCGAATGCCGCATCCGGTCGATCGACTCGTTGGTCGAGGATTCCTTCTCGATATAGGTGTCCGACCGCGCGACATATGCCTCGGGCTGGTAATAATCATAATAGCTGACGAAATATTCGACCGCGTTGTCGGGGAAAAACGACTTCATCTCGCCGTAGAGCTGTGCCGCCAGGATCTTGTTGGGCGCGAGGATCAATGCGGGGCGCTGCACGCGCTCGATCACGCTCGCCATCGTGAAGGTCTTGCCCGACCCGGTGACGCCGAGCAGCACCTGGTCCTTCTCGCCCTCGCCGATTGCCGAGACCAGCTCGGCGATCGCGGTCGGCTGGTCGCCCGCAGGGGCGTAGTCGCTGACGAGCTTGAACGCCTTGCCGCCCTCGACCTTGGCAGGCCGCGCGGTCGGGCGGTGCGGGACGAAGCTTTCGCCTGTTTCGGGCTCGGCGAGACTGGTGCGGATCTGAATGGCCATCGAGGGGGAATATGGGGAACAGATGGAGCGACGGCAACGGCGTTGGATGCTCCATCATTCCACTAACCACCCGTCATCCTCGCGCAGGCGGGGATCCATAACCTACGCCGTCAGCAATTTAAGGGAGAGCGTTGCCAGTCTGGATTCCCGCCTGCGCGGGAATGACGAGCGTTTTGATGCGGCGGCCTTTGTGCCCCCCCAAGCTTTGCTGTTGTTGACCCATACCCCGCGCGCCAATACTGCGACCGTTTCGCAAGCCATCGATCCGCCGGCGCCCCGCCGCGCAGGCCAAGGAAAAGACGCATGACCGCCCCTATCATCGCCGAAACCCGCGCGCCCGCGCTGATCCCCGAAACCCCCGCGTTCCTCAACGCCAAGGTCCTCTGGGTCCGCCACTGGAACGAACATCTGTTCAGCTTCGCGATCGAGCGGCCGTCGAGCTTCCGCTTCCGCTCGGGCGAGTTCGTGATGATCGGCCTCCCCCAGGCGGGCGGCAAGCCGATCATGCGCGCCTATTCGATCGCGTCCCCGCATTATTCGGAAGAGCTCGAATTCCTGTCGATCAAGGTCGAGGACGGCCCGCTGACCTCGAAGCTCCAGCTGATCCAGCCGGGCGACGAAGTGTATCTCGGCAAGAAGCCGACCGGCACGCTGGTGCTCGACGCGCTGCTCCCGGGCAAGCGCCTCTTCATGTTCTCGACCGGCACCGGCCTCGCGCCGTTCCTCAGCCTGATGCGCGATCCCGACGTCTATGCCGCGTATGAGCAGGTCATCGTCGTGCACAGCGTGCGCCGTGTGAGTGATCTCGCCTATCATGACGAGATGGTCGGGTTGCTCGCCGAGGACCCGCTGATCGCCGACGAGGCCAGCACGCAGTTCCACTACATCCCGACCGTGACGCGCGAGCCGTTCCGCACCACGCGACGGATCGGCGCGCTGATCGAGGATGCCTCGCTGTTCGGCCACCCGGTGCGCGGCGAGCAGAAGCTCGACCCCGAGACCGACCGCGCGATGCTGTGCGGCTCGACCGAGATGATCAAGGAATTCGCGGTGATGCTCGAGGCGAACGGCTTCGAGGAGGGCGCGAATTCGAAGCCCGGCACGTTCGTGATCGAGCGCGCCTTCGTCGGCTGAGCCGCCGTCATCCTGACGAAAGTCAGGATCCAGAGCCACATAGCGCGAGCATCGTGGCTCTGGATCCTGGGTCGAGCCCAGGATGACTGGGTAGGTGAGTGGCAGGCGCATTGTCTCCGCCGCGGAACCGGTCGATATGCCTCCTCAAGCACCAAGAGGAGAGACCCATGATCGGCTACGCAACGCTCGGCACCAACGATATCGACGCCGCGCTGACCTTCTACGACGCGCTGCTCGCGACCGCCGGCGGCAAGCGGCTCATGCAGATGCCCGACGAGCGCCAGCTGACCTTCTACGGTGCCGGCGCGGACAAGCCGATGCTGGTGGTCGGCAAACCCTATGACGGCCAGGCCGCGACCGCCGGCAACGGCACGATGGTCGCGCTGGCAGCGGATTCGCGCGCGCAGGTCGACCAGGTCCATGCCAAGGCGATCGAACTCGGCGGCGCGGACGAAGGCGCCCCCGGCCTGCGCGGCCCCGAAGAAATGGGCTTCTACGGCGCGTATTTCCGCGATCTCGACGGCAACAAGCTTTGCGTCTTCAAGATGGGGTGAGCGGGCGGCACGAATAAGCGACGACCAGCCCGACTAAGTCACCACCCCGGCGAAGGCCGGGGCCCAATTGGAAAGGTGGCAGTAATGAAGCGCTGTCCCCTGCCAGTAGCCTCCCCCGATTGGACCCCGGCCTCCGCCGGGGTGGTGGCTCTATCGGTGCTGCTACGCGGCAAGCTATCCGAGACAGATACCCCGGCCTACCGCAGTGCCCGAACCGCCGCGGTATCGAGGCATTTCAGCAAAGCCGCCCGCGGCATCGGCGTCCCCGTCACCGGCTTCACATATCCCCCAACTTCCACCGGCCGCCCGATCGCCACCGGCGCGAACCCGCTCTGCCCGGTACACCGCACCGCCGCCGCGAGCAGCTTGGGCGGCGTGTCATACCCCTCGAACGACAGCCGGAACGTCCCCCAGTGGATCGGGATCGCCCGCGCGGCGCCCAGCCGGCGATAGACCTCGACCGCATCGACCGGCCCGATATGGCTGCCCGACTCCATCTGCCCGTCGACGAACCGGAACGCGCCGATCGGGATCAGCGCCAGCCGGATCGGGCCAAGCGCCGCAGCCTCGACCGGCCATTGCCCGTCACCCATTCCCGTATCCCCCGCAAAGAACACGTTCCCGCCCGGCAGCGTCACCACGAAGCTCGACCACAACGCCCGGTTCCGATCGCTGAACCAGCGGCTGCCCCAATGATGGTTGCGAGTCACGCTGACCGACACGCCGGGCTTGATCGCCACACGCTGCCCCCAGTCGAGCGCGGTCGCCGTCGCACCGGTCTGCCCGATCACGCTGTCGTTCCCCAAGCTCGTGACGATCCGCGGCCGATCGCGCCGCCACAGACGGCCGAGCGTCGCCTTGTCGAGATGGTCGTAATGATCGTGGCTGACCAGCACGAGGTCGATCTTCGGCAGCGCATCGAAGGCAATCCCCGGCTCGGCGACCCGACGCGGCCCCGCGCCGAGCGGCCCCGCTTTCTCCGCCCACACCGGATCGGTCAGGATGTTGAGCCCCTGCGTCTGGATCAGTACGCTCGCATGGCCGACCCACGTCACGACCATCCGCTCGCCCTCGACTCGCGCGGGCGGCGCTATCGGCCGTACCGCCACCGAACTGGGCCAGGCCGGCCGGCCGTCGCTGCCCGTGAAATAGCGCCAGAAGAAGCTCGCGCGCCCGCCGCCTGCCGGCTGGATTTGCTGCGTATCAGCGTCGTTGTCGGGGTTCGCGAATCGCTCGCCGTCGAAATGCGCAGTCGCCGGCCCCCGATAATAAATCCGGTCGAGGAACCTCGGGACGATCGTCACCGCCAGCGCGACGACCACGATCGTCAGCAGCACGACACTCCCGACGATCTTCAACACCAGCCGCACGTCGTTCCCCTATCCGTTACCGCTTCATAACGCATCGTCGACACCATCGTTCAGGCCGCTTGGCGCAAGCCATGAACCTCGATAGCCTCGCGCCAAAGGGGATTCGAAAAATGCGTAAGCTTATCATCGGGCTATTGCTCGCGACCGCGATTCCAACGGTCGCGCAGGCGAAGACGGTCGTGGTCGAGGAGCAGTCGATCGACCAGCTCCAGGCGATGATGACCGCGGGCAAGGCGAGCAGCGTCGATCTCGTCCGCGCCTATCGCGCGCGGATCGCCGCGATGGACCGCGCCGGGCCAGCCTTGCGCGCCGTCATCGCGCTCAACCCCGACGCGCTCGCGCAGGCCAGGGCGCTCGACGCCGAACGCAAGGCCGGGCGCATCCGCGGTCCGCTCCACGGCGTGCCGGTGCTGATCAAGGACAATGTCGAGACCGCCGACGCGATGCCGACCACCGCGGGCAGCCTTGCGCTGAAGGACAACATGACCCGCCGCGACGCGCCCGTCGTCGCGCGGCTCCGTGCCGCGGGGGCGGTGATCCTCGGCAAGACCAACCTCAGCGAATGGGCGAACATCCGCTCGACCCGTTCGATGAGCGGCTGGAGCGCGGTCGGCGGTCTGGTCCGCAACCCCTATGCGCTCGATCGCACCGCCTGCGGCTCGTCGAGCGGCTCGGGCGCGGCGATCGCGGCAAGCTTCGCGGCGGCGGCGATCGGCACGGAGACCGACGGCTCGGTCGTCTGCCCGTCGTCGATCAACGGGCTCGTCGGACTGAAGCCGACGCTGGGGCTCGTCAGCCGCACGCATGTCGTGCCGATCAGCCATAGCCAGGATACGCCCGGGCCAATGGCGCGCAGCGTGCGCGACGTCGCGACGATGGTCTCGGCGATGATCGCGGCCGACCCGGCGGATCCGGCGACCGCGGGGGCAGGGGCCTACCAGCGCGACTATGCCGCAGCCCTCTCGACCAGCGCGCTGTCGGGCCTGCGTGTCGGCGTGCTCCGGCCCGAGATGACCGCGGACGTCGCCGCCAGATACCAGGCCGCGCTTGACGTGCTGAAGGCCGCAGGCGCGGTCCTCGTCGAGGTCAAGCAACCCAAGCTCGACGGTCTCGGCGAGGCCGAGTTGCTGGTTCTCCAGACCGAGCTGAAGGCCGATCTCGACACCTATCTCGCGACCACACCCGCGGCGGTCCGCACGCGCTCGCTCGATCAGGTGATCGCGTTCAACACCGCGAACGCGCCGACCGAGATGGCGTTCTTCGCCCAGGAAACGTTCGACGCAGCGGCCAAGACCAAGGGCCTGGGCGACCCCGCCTACAAGGCCGCGCGCGCGAAATCGCTGCGCCTCGCGGGCGCGGAAGGGATCGACGCGATGCTCAAGAGCGCGGGCGCGACCGTGCTGGTAGAGCCGACCTACGGCCCCGCCTGGCTCAGCGAACCGGTCTACGGCGATCAATATGGCGGCCCGAGCTCGAGCGAACTCCCGGCGGTCGCGGGCTATCCGAACCTGACCGTGCCGATGGGGCTCGTCCGCGGCCTGCCGGTCGGCCTGTCGTTCATCGCGACCAGATACGGCGACGCGGCAGTGCTCGGCGCCGGCTATGCGTACGAACAGCGCGCAAAAGCCCGCATCGCCCCCCGCTACCTGCCGACCGCCGACGTCGGCCCCGGCTTGGAAGCGGCCCGCTAGCCTCCCACACCTGCCGTCATCCTGACGAAAGTCAGGATCCAGAGTAAAGAGCGTGGCGCCAATGGCTCTGGGTCCTGACTTTCGTCAGGATGACGGGTGGGGGGACTGTGCGCGTCGGAGCGGACGCGGGAAAATGGTTCAGCGCACCCGCCGCGCGAAATTCCACTGCCACAGCATCAGCAGCGGCACGACGACCGTTTCCATCACCAGCCCGAGCACATGCCCCTGCGACGGCACCCCCACCGCCAGCAACGAAACCCCGCGCGACAGTCCCCCAACGACGATCAACCCACCCAGCAACCGGAACCGCGCACCCTTGCGCTCGACATCCGGAATGCAGCTGACGAAGCCCAGCCCCGTCGCGAAGAAGATCCCCGAGATATAGCGGAAATGGCTGTCCAGATCGCGCGGCACCTCGGTCAGGTGCCCGAACGGCGCGGGGCCATGCAGCACGCCCTGGCCGCCGACGATCAGCGGCAACAGGCACGCGATCGCGATCACCGCCTGCAACAGGCGCTTCTCGATCATGGCAGGTCCCTCAGCAATTCCGGACGGATCCGGAAGGCCCGCAACGACATCCTGACCTCAAAAATGAACGAGACCAGCGCAGCGATCAGCAGGATCATCGCGAGGATGAAGCACAAGGCGACCGCCGTACCGAAATGCAGCTTGGCAAGCTCGGCGATGAACAGCAGCGCGATCAGCACGCACGTCATGATCGCGCTCGACACCGCGAGGAACAGCGCGGCGTTGATGATCGTCATGCGCCGGTCGAGCAGGCGCAGTTCCCAGCCATAGCGCGTCCGTTCGGCGGGCGAAAAATCGGGATGCAGCTGCTCCAGTTTTCGCGCCCGGTCGATCACGCGCGAGAGCCGCCCCGCCAGCACGTTGAGCAGCTGGCCGATACCGGCGAGCATGAACACCGGCGCAAGCGAGAGCTGGATCGTCTGGGCGATCGTCGAAATGGCGGGGATCGTCGGCATCGCTGTACCATGATGGCTAATGCGGCCGATTGGAAGGACGCGGCGTGGCGAAACCTCGCTGTAATCGGGCGACAACCGACGAAATGACATGCAATTCGGCCCCGCCACGCGCTATCGGAGGTCGCATGTCCAAGCCGATGCTCCTGGCCGACTTCGTCCGCTTGCCGCCGACCGTGCGCGGTGACGTGGTCGAAGGGCTGGCCGCGGCGATCGACATCGTCGCCGAGCGCGGGCCGCCGAGCCACCGCTTCCTTCGCTTCGGCTGGTACGCCGCCGCGCTGGCCGCTTATGGCGGCGCGGCGCGAACGCTGGTCGTCGAGGAGGATGGCGCGCCGGTCGTCGCGCTGCCGTTCGTCGGGCATCGCCGGTTCGGGGTCGCGGCGGTTCCGGGATGCCGCTGGCCGTTCCGCAGCGTCGGCGTGGCGCTGGGCGCGACCGACGCCGCGCTCAGGATCGCCCTCGTGACGCTGGCCGCGCAGATCAACGGCCTGCGCTTGGGCCCGATCCGCGACGGCGATCCCGCCGCGACCGCGCTGATCGCCATCGCCCGCGCGCAGGGCTGGATCGCGCTCGAGCGCACGCCCGGACGCGCTGCGCCGACCCCGCTCGACGACCGCGCATTCTGGCGCGCGGCGGTGGCCGATCCGGTGCTCGCCCGGATGATCCGCCTGTCGGAGGCCTCGATCGATGGCGCGGGCGGTGCGATCGCGATCGAAACCGGCGACGGCATCTACCGTGCCGCCAGAAATGCCTCCGGCCAGCCGATACCATCACTGGAAAGCGCGCCGACCCGCGAATGGCTTTTGCTCAGGCCCGGTCTGCCCGCGCTACTAGGCCGCGTGTTCGGCTGGGTCTGGATGCGGACCGGTCGCCCCCACTGGTAGCCTATCGGGCAGCCCGTCTTGTCCCCTGCATGATGAACTCTGCGTCTCGGCACGCCGGCGAGGCCTCGACCGCCCGCGCAAAATCCTACCCGACGCTCGCCGAAAATCCGTTCGCAGCGCAGCGCAAGACCCCCAGCTGATCGTCGACCGCGCCGAACGCGTGGCCGAGCTGGTCGATCTCGGAGGCCACGGTCTCGGTGTCCTCGCGGATCGTGGCGATGGTGTGCGCCATCAGATCCGCCGCCAGCGCGGTTTCGTCGACCGCCGCGGTGATCGCGCTGACGGTCTGCGCCTGCGCCTCCATCGCGTGCCGGATCCGCGCGGCGCTGCGCTGGACCTCGGCGACGGTCGACTTGATCTGGGCATTCGTCGCGACCGTTGCCGCGGTTGCCGACTGGATCGCGGCGATCTTCGCGGCGATGTCGTCGGTCGCGCGCGCAGTCTGGTTGGCCAGCGATTTCACCTCCTGCGCGACCACCGCAAAGCCGCGCCCGGCATCGCCTGCGCGTGCCGCCTCGATCGTGGCGTTCAGCGCGAGCAGATTGGTCTGCCCGGCGATGGTACGGATCAGGCCCAGGATCGATTCGATCGACTTGGCGTGCTCGCTCAGCGCTTCCGATACGCCGACCGCCTCGCCGGTCTGGGCGGAGGCGCGGTCGGCAATCGTGCCCGCGGCCTCGACTTCGCCGCGGGCGTCCTCGATCGCGCGGATCAGCCCGGCGGTGGTGCGTGCCGCCTCGCGCATCGCCACCGCCGACTGTTCCGCCGCCGCCGCGACCTCGCTCGTGCGGCCGATCATGCCGCGGGTCGAGGCCGATGTCCCGGCCGCCTGCACGCGGATCCGCGCACCCAGCGCCGCGGTATCCTCGATCGATGCGGCGATGCTGCTGCGAAACTCGGTCGCCCGCGTCTGTCGTTCGATCCGTGCCGCCTCCGCATCGCTCGCGCCGAGATGCGATGCCATGATATCCGCCTCGATCAGCGCCAGTCGCTGGACCACGTCGCTCAGCGTCCGCATCCCCGACAGGTCGCCCGTGAGCCGATCCGCCAGCAGGTTCAGCGTCACGCTGTGCGCAAAGGCCAGCGACGACAGCAGCGCGGGCAGGGGGACGCCCGCGCGATGCGAATCCTGCGCATGGTCGATCGCCATCGCCTTCCACGCATCGTCGTTGGGGGCAACGTATTTCAGCCGCACATATTCGGTGCTCGCGGCGATCCGCTGATCGAGCAGCGCGGGCGTGAAATGCCGCAGCAAATGTTGCGCCGAGTCGAGCGAGAGGTAATGGCGCCAGAAGGTCTCGGCGATCTGGCGCCGATCCTCGGGTTCCAGCAAAGCGCTGAGCGTCGCGCAGGCGGGCTCGATCAACCCGTCCCAATCATAATCATGCACACGCTCGCGCAGCGGCCGCTGATCACCGCCCCAGTTGCGCGCCGGACTGCGGGTCTTGGTCTCGCCGGCCGGGACGGCCATGCTCTCCTGGTGATCGATCATAGCCCCTCCTGAGCGTCATTCATGCGGCGACTTTGGCGACGAAATCCCCTGCGCTGTTCTTCAGATTGCCGAGCCGCGAGTCGAGCACGTCGAAGCCGCGGCCGACGCCGTCGATCTCGGTCGCGACCGTCTCGGTATCCTCGCGAATCGCCGCGATCGTGGTCGACATCGAATCTGCGGCGAGCGCCGTCTCGTCGACCGCTGCGGTGATCGCGGTCACGGTCTGCGCCTGCGCTTCCATCGCATAGCGGATCCGGTCGGCGCTCTCCTGCACCTCCGCCACGGTCGACTTGATCGACGCGTTGGTCTCGACCGTCGAGCGGGTCGCGGACTGGATCGCGGCGATCTTCGCGGCGATGTCGTCGGTCGCGCGCGCGGTCTGGTTGGCCAGGCTCTTGACCTCCTGCGCCACCACCGCGAAGCCGCGGCCCGCATCGCCTGCGCGCGCCGCCTCGATCGTCGCGTTGAGCGCGAGCAGATTGGTCTGCCCCGCAATGTCGCGGATCAGCCCAAGGATCGATTCGATCGACTTGGCATGATCGCTCAGTGTTTCGGACATGCCGACCGCCTGGCCCGCCTGCACCGACGCCCGGTTGGCGATCTCGGCCGCAGCCTCGACCTCGGTCCGCGCATCCTCGATCGCGCGGATCAGCCCGGCGGCGGTCTGCGCGGCTTCGCGCATCGCGACCGCGGATTGCTCGGCGGCCGCGGCGACTTCGCTCGCCTTGCCCAGCACCGCGCGGGTCGACGCCGAACTGCGCATTGCCTGCTCGCGCAGCATATGCCCTTCGTCGGTCGCGGTCTCGACCATCGCCGCAATGCCGTCGCGGAACTCCGCCGCCAGCGTATCGCGCGCGTTCTGCGCGGAATGCGTGCTGTACGCGTTATAGATCGCGACGGTGATCTCGCCTTCCAGCGCGGACAGTCGCATCAGCGTATCGATGAAGATCGGCAGCTTGGCGTCCGATCGGTCGACCCTGCGCATCAGCACCTCGAGCGCGGCACGGTCGCTCGCGCTGATCATCGACAGCAGCGCCATCGGCGATACGGACGCGACATAGGCGGCGGCGACCGACCGCTCGACCGACTCGATCCAGGCGCGCCCGCTCGTCTCGAGGAAGCGATTGCGCAGGAACGTGCAGCCCACCTCGATCATCCGCTCGGTCTCGTGCGGCGCCCAGATCCGTTCGTCGGAGAAGCAGCGCAGCCACTGCTCCCAATACGCTTTCGAGACATGCGTGATCTCGGGCGCGAGCGCGGCCCAGACTTCGCGACTTGCGCCAGCCAGCGAGCCGTCGAAGTCGAACACGCGCAGACGGGCGGCCAGGTCGACGGAGGCGGCGATCACGCCGGGTTCCGGCAGGTCGGTGGTGGTCAAGATGCTGGGCTCCGGATCGGGAATACCGGCCCAGCGCTACACCGCATGTCTTAAGAGCGGGTTAGGGATGGGGCCGTGTCGACCGCGTCGCGGACGATTTCGAAACCGCATTGATGCGTATCTGCGTCGTCGAGCCGCGTGGAGCGCCAACCATTGCCTTGGGTTATCGGATCGCCCCCAATGGGTTGCATCGCAGCACATGGTGGCTAATAGGTCGCCCGATCTCTATATTCCGGGCCAAGACCGTTTTTGGTTCGTCATCTTCTGGTTCGAGGACTCCGCCCTTGGCATCGCGCAACCCGGCACGCCCGCTTTCTCCCCATCTGCAGGTCTATAAATGGGGCCCGCACATGCTGGTCTCGATCCTGCACCGCGCGACCGGCAGCGGGATGGCGACCGTCGGCAGCCTGCTGCTCGTCTGGTGGCTTGCCGCGATCGCCGCGGGGGATCAGGCGTATGCGACCTTCGTCGACGTGTTCACCACCGACACCGGTGGGCTCAACATCCTCGGCTATATCGTCGCGGTCGGGCTGACGCTGTCGCTGTTCCAGCACATGATGACCGGCATCCGCCACTTCGTGCTCGACACCGGCGCAGGCTACGAACTCAAGCGGAACAAGATGGGCGCGATCGCGACGATGGTCGCAAGTGTCGCGCTCACGGTCGTGTTCTGGCTCTACATGGGGATCAAGTAATGGGTAGCGGTACGGCAGTCGGTCGCGTCCGCGGCCTCGGCAGCGCCAAGCACGGCACGCTTCACTGGTGGCGGCAGCGGCTGACCGCGGGGTCGAACCTGTTCCTGATGCTCTGGCTGATGATCTCGGTCGCGCGGATGCCGGGCTATGATTACGCCGCGGTCCATCTGTGGCTGCAATCGGCCTGGGTCGCGGTGCCGATGGCGCTGCTGATCGCGTCGGTCTTCTACCATTTCCGTCTCGGTCTTCAGGTCGTGATCGAGGATTACCAGCATGGCGAGAGCCGTGTCGTGGCGATGATCCTGCTCAACCTGTTCACCTTCACGCTGGGCGGCATCGCCCTGTTCGCGATCCTCAAGGTCGCCTTCTCCGGAGCCCCTGCGTAATGTCTGCTTCGTACAAGATCATCGATCATACCTATGATGCGGTCGTCGTCGGGGCCGGCGGCTCGGGCCTGCGCGCCACGATGGGCATCGCCGAGAGCGGCCTGAAGACCGCGTGCATCACCAAGGTCTTCCCGACCCGGTCGCACACCGTCGCCGCCCAGGGCGGCATCGCCGCCTCGCTCGGCAACAACTCGCCGGATCACTGGACCTGGCACATGTTCGACACCGTCAAGGGGTCCGACTGGCTCGGCGACCAGGACGCGATCGAGTATCTGTGCCGCGAGGCCCCGCAGGCGGTCTACGAGCTGGAACATGCCGGCATGCCGTTCAGCCGTAACGAGAACGGCACGATCTATCAGCGTCCGTTCGGCGGCCACATGCAGAACATGGGCGAGGGCCCCCCGGTCCAGCGCACCGCCGCTGCCGCCGATCGTACCGGTCACGCGATGCTCCACGCGCTCTACCAGCAGAGCCTGAAGTACAACACGGACTTCTTCGTCGAGTATTTCGCGCTCGACCTGATCATGGAAAACGGCGTCTGCCGCGGCGTGATCGCTCTGTGCATGGAAGACGGCTCGATCCACCGCTTCCGCAGCCACCAGACCGTGCTCGCGACCGGCGGCTACGGCCGCGTCTATTTCTCGGCGACCTCGGCGCACACCTGCACCGGCGACGGCAACGCGATGGTGCTCCGCGCCGGCCTGCCGCTCCAGGACATGGAGTTCGTCCAGTTCCACCCGACCGGCATCTACGGCGCCGGCGTTCTCATCACCGAGGGCGCACGCGGTGAGGGCGGTTACCTGACCAACTCCGAGGGCGAGCGCTTCATGGAGCGCTATGCCCCGTCGGCGAAGGACCTCGCCTCGCGCGACGTCGTCAGCCGCTCGATGGCGCTCGAAATGCGCGAAGGCCGCGGCGTAGGCAAGAACGGCGACCACATCTTCCTGCATCTCGATCACATCGATCCCAAGGTGCTCGCCGAGCGCCTGCCGGGCATCACCGAGACCGGCAAGGTCTTTGCCGGCGTCGATCTCACGCGCCAGCCGCTGCCCGTCACGCCGACCGTGCACTACAACATGGGCGGCATCCCGACCAACTTCCACGGCGAGGTCGTCAACCTCGTCGACGGCAACCCCGACGCGGTTGTCCCTGGCCTGTTCGCGGTTGGCGAAGCGGCGTGCGTTTCGGTCCACGGCGCCAACCGCCTCGGCTCGAACAGCCTGATCGATCTGGTGGTGTTCGGCCGCGCGACCGGCCTGCGCATCAAGGACACGCTGAAGCCCGGCACCGCGCACGCGCCGCTGCCCAAGGGGTCGGAGGACATGGCCCTCACGCGTCTCGATCATTTCCGCAACGCGAGCGGTGGGTCGCCGACCGCGCAGATCCGTCTCGACATGCAGCAGACCATGCAGAAGCATTGCGCGGTGTTCCGCGACACCGAACTGCTGAACCAGGGCGTCGAGAAGATGGCCGGGATCTACAACCGGATGACCGATGTCGCCGTGAAGGATCGCAGCATGATCTGGAACACCGATCTGGTCGAGACGATGGAGCTCGACAACCTGATCGGCCAGGCGGTCGTGACGATGAACTCGGCGGCCAACCGCACCGAGTCGCGCGGCGCGCACATGCACGAGGATTTCCCCGAGCGTGACGATGCCAACTGGATGAAGCACACCATCACCACCTTCGACGGCTGGGGCGGCAAGGGCGGCGAAACCAAGATCGATTTCCGTCCGGTGCACGACTACACGCTCACCGACGACGTCGACTACATCAAGCCCAAGAAGCGGGTATATTGATGATTTGGGCCATCATCGCGATCGGGTTCCTCGTGCCCGTCGCGGTGGGGCTCCTGACGCGCTTCCCGCCGATGATCGCCGGATTTATCTGGCCGGCGCTCGTCGCGATCCTGACCGCGATCTACGTCTTCGGGATTGAAACCCCCGGCGCCGGCGAAGAGCCGCAGAAGATCGCGATCACCTTCTACGCACTCTTCTCGCTCGTCGGCGGCGTGCCCGGCGGCCTGGTAGGCTGGATCCTCCAGCACAAGCGCACAAACAGCCGCCCAGGCTAAGCCGTCCTCCTGCGAACGCAGGAGCCCAGGATCCCAAGCGCCGCGTCCCGTTACCCTGGCCTCCTGCGTTCGGAGGAGAACGCCGATATTGCGCGTCAACGCCCTCCCGCATCCGATCCGGCAACAGCGGACGGTGGCGCCCAGCCGCAATCCCGCGTAAACCGGCTCGCACACCCTGCGGCAAGGCGAGGCTGGACATGGCGCATTGGACGATCCGCGCGGACTATGATCCCGAAGCCAGCGTTTGGTATTCGGTAGACGGCGACATCCCCGGGTTTGCCGCAGACGCGACGACGTTGGAAGCACTGGCTGCAAAGGCAGGCGCCATGCTGCCAGACCTTCTCGACATTCATGCTGACGATATCGCCGACCCCGCGCGCCTCGCCGGGCCGCATCGCATCCGCATCATCGCGCATCACGAGCGGGACTTCGAGATTGCGGCCTGACCGGGCATGGTTCGGGGGTATGCCGCGCAGGTTCGCGCAATCCTGACGGCAAACGGGTGCATTTTCGTGCGAAGCGGCAAGGGCGATCACGAGATCTGGCACAGCCCGCTCGCACCCCGCCCGATCGTCGTCGATGGTACGATCCTGTCTCGCCATACGGCCAACGCCATATTGAAGCAGGCGGGGATCTCGACGAAGCTCTAGCCCGTCCTTTTGTGTCGCCGCCCGGAACTCGCCGCCCCTGCGAAAGTTGCCCGCGCATGACCGACACATCCCCCGCATCGAACGCTCGCAACTACCCGTTGCTCGCCGCCCCGCACGTCCACCTCCACGGCCCCGTCGACGACGCGATGTACGATAATTTCAAATCGCAACTCGCCGCGGCGCCTGCCGACGGCCCCCTCGTCGTCTCGATCACCACGCTCGGCGGCGATCCCGAGGTCGCGCGCGCGATGGGCGACAACATCCGCCTGCTCCGCGACTATACCGGCCGCGAGACGCTCTTCCTCGGCAAGGTCGCGGTCTATTCGGCGGGCGCGACGTTCATGTCCGCCTTCCCGGTCGACAGCCGCTTCCTCACGCGCGGCAGCCGGATCATGATCCACGAGCGCCAGATGCAGAGCACGATCCAGCTCAACGGCCCGCTCAACACGCTGTCCTATGCGCTCAAAGCCAAGCTCCACGAGATCGAGGACTCGATCAACATCCAGGAGGAGGGCTTCCGCGCGATCGTCGAGGGCTCGAAGGTTTCGCTCGAAGAGCTGAAGAAGAAGGCCCCCTCCAACTGGTACATCGAAGCCGAAGAGGCACGCGACCTGGGCCTCATCCTCGACATCATCTGACGGTTGCGGCGGTCCGTATCGCGCGCCACATATGACTCATGTTGCACCCGCGAAGCTAAGGATTTGCGGGCAGGGCCACTGTCATGTATCGGCTCTGACAACCTATTCATCACACTACGGACGGACCGCTCGCAATGGCCGAATTCTCGCTCCCGAAGAACAGCGTCGTCAAGAAGGGCGTCAAGCACGCCCCGGTGACTCATGGGACCAGCGGGGGCAAGCGCCTGAAATCCTTCAAGGTCTACCGGTACGATCCGGACTCGGGCGAAAACCCGCGCTACGACACCTTCGCGCTCGATCTCGACGAGACCGGCCCGATGGTGCTCGACGCGCTCATCAAGATGAAGAGCGAGCAGGACTCCTCGCTCACCTTCCGTCGTTCGTGCCGCGAGGGGATCTGCGGCTCGTGCTCGATGAACATCAACGGCAAGAACGGCCTGGCCTGCACGACCGCGATCGAGGATTGTAAGGGCGAGGTCCAGATCACGCCGCTGCCGCACATGGACGTGATCAAGGATCTGGTCCCCGATTTCACGCATTTCTACGCGCAATATTCGTCGATCAAGCCCTGGCTGCAGACCGTCACCCCGCCGCCCTCGGGCAAGGAGCGGCTCCAGTCGCCCGCCGACCGCTCGAAGCTCGACGGCCTGTACGAGTGCATTCTGTGCGCCTGCTGCTCGACCTCATGCCCGAGCTATTGGTGGAACAGCGACAAGTTCCTGGGGCCGGCGATCCTGTTGCAGGCCTATCGCTGGCTCGCCGACAGCCGCGACGAGATGACCGGCGAGCGCCTCGACGAGCTCGAGGATCCGTTCCGCCTGTATCGCTGCCACACGATTATGAACTGCGCGAACGCGTGCCCGAAGGGTCTGAACCCGGCGAAGGCGATCGCCGAGATCAAGAAGATGGAAGCCGAACGGGTCGTCTGATTTGATTGGTCGGCGGAGGGACTAACCTTCCTCCGACCCAGTTCCCTTCCCCCCCCCC
>NZ_LMLD01000011.1:742860-747215 GCF_001421825.1 Sphingomonas sp. Leaf38
TCAAGTCCTTCGACTTCGCTGAGGACGAACGGAAGTGGGGCGGGGAGGGGGCTCCAAGGTTTCGAAGGACGTGCCGTTGACCACCCCCCATTTCGTAGAAGCCGAAGATCCCGCCAACCCCGGCTGGCGCAGCTGGTCGCTCTCCGACCCGACCCGCTTCAACACGCTGCTCGGCCCCATGCTCTACCGCGTCGACGGCCAGATCGTCCGCGTCCGCATCACCCCCGAGCATCGCCACTCCAACCTCCAGAACAACGTCCATGGCGGCGCGCTCCTCGCGTTCATCGACGTCGCACTGTTTGCGGCCGCAAGGGGCTTCGGCCTGATCACCGCCGGCACCGCGGTGACGCTCGATCTCAACACGCAGTTCATCGGCGGCGGCAAGGTCGGCGCGCCGATCGAAGCGCAGGTCGAGGTGCTCAAGGAAACCGGCCGCCTCTTGTTCCTGCGGGGCCTCGTGGTGCAAGGCGACGACGAAGCGAAGATCGCCGCCTTCTCGGCCACGATCCGCAAGCCGTCCAAGGGCTGATATCGCCCGCACCCACCACCCCGGCGAAGGCCGGGGCCCAATTGGGACACGATCATTGTTGAAGCGCCCCGCTCCGTTACCGAAGCTTTCCCAATTGGGCCCCGGCCTCCGCCGGGGTGAAATAGAGGTGGCGGCATGAGCGTCGTCAAAGCCTATGACGCTCTGATCGCCTCAGGCGAACTCCGCCCCGATCCCGAACAGGCCGCCGCCGCCGCGCGCCTCAACACGCTCGCCACCGAACTTGCCACCCCCAAGGCGACCGGCTTCTTCGCCCGCCTCACCGGCAAGAAACCCGACCCCCGCGGCGTCTACCTCTGGGGCGGTGTCGGCCGCGGCAAGTCGATGCTGATGGACCTGTTCTACGAGAACGCCGCGGTCGAGAAGAAGCGCCGCGTCCATTTCGGCGAGTTCATGCTCGAGGTGCACGCGCGCATCGCCACCGAGCGCCGCAAGGAAGTCGGCGATCCGATCGTCCCCGTCGCCACCGCGATCGCCGACGAAACGCGCCTGCTCGCGTTCGACGAGATGATGGTCACCAACAGCCCCGACGCGATGATCCTGTCGCGCCTCATCACCTCGCTGCTCGATTCCGGCGTGACGATCGTCACCACCTCGAACCGCCCGCCCGCCGATCTCTACAAGAACGGCCTCAACCGCGAGCATTTCCTCCCCTTCATCGCGACGATCGAGCAGCGTCTCGACGTGCTGCCGCTCAACGGCCCCGTCGATTACCGCCGCGACCGGCTCGGCAGCCAGGACACCTGGCTCGTCCCCAACGGCCCCGAGGCGACCGCGCAGCTCTCCGCCGCGTTCTTCCGCCTCACCGATTTCTCGACCGACGACAGCGAACACGTCCCCGCCGAAGACCTCGTGGTGCAGGGGCGCACGCTCCGCGTCCCCAAGTCGCTCAAGGGCGTCGCGGTGTTCAGCTTCAAGAAGCTGTGCGGCGAGGCGAGGGGGGTGGCCGATTACCTCGCCATCGCGCGCAAATTCCACACGATCATCCTCGTCGGCATCCCCAAGCTCGGCCCCGACAGCCGCAACGAGGCCGCACGCTTCGTCGCGCTGATCGACGCGCTCTACGAACACAAGGTGAAGCTCCTCGCTGCCGCCGATGCGCAGCCCGGCGACCTCTACGAAACCGGCGACGGCCGCTTCGAATTCGACCGCACGATCAGCCGGCTGGAAGAGATGCGCTCCGAGGAGTATCTGGCCGAGGGGCATATCTGACCCTCCGAGCACCACCCCGGCGAAGGCCGGGGCCCAATTGGAAAGGTCGCAGTAACAGCGCGCATTGCTCCGTTGGCACCGTCCCCCAATTGGGCCCCGGCCTCCGCCGGGGTGGGTTTCACCTTATTGCTCATGCGAACGAGTTGCAATAACGCCCTCACTTTTCCGCTTTAGAGGTTGCCGTAAGGGCATAATGCGCGTAACCGGCGTCACCAATCACCCCGCACATACAGACGGAGACGGATTGGAATGGCTCGCAAGAAGATCGCGCTGATCGGCGCCGGTAATATCGGCGGCACGCTCGCGCACCTCGCAGCACTCAAGAATCTGGGCGATATCGTCCTGTTCGACGTCGCAGAGGGCATCCCCCAGGGCAAGGCACTCGATCTGTCGCAGTGCAGCCCCGTCGAAGGCTTCGACTCGACGATCACCGGCTCGAACGACTATGCCGACATCGCCGGCGCGGACGTGATCATCGTCACCGCCGGTGTCGCGCGCAAGCCCGGCATGAGCCGCGACGACCTGCTCGGCATCAACCTCAAGGTCATGAAGGCGGTCGGCGAGGGCATCAAGGCCAACGCACCGAACGCGTTCGTGATCTGCATCACCAACCCGCTCGACGCGATGGTGTGGGCGCTGCGTGAGTTCTCGGGTCTGCCGCATCACATGGTCGTCGGCATGGCCGGCGTGCTCGATTCGTCGCGCTTCAGCCATTTCCTCGCCGACGAGTTCAAGGTCTCGGTCAAGGACGTCACCAGCTTCGTGCTCGGCGGCCACGGCGACACGATGGTCCCGGTCATCTCCTACTCGACCGTCTCGGGCATCCCGGTTCCCGATCTCATCGCGATGGGCATGTCCAGCCAAGAGAAGATCGACGCGATCGTCAAGCGCACGCGCGGCGGCGGCGGCGAGATCGTCGCTTTGCTCAAGACCGGCTCGGCCTATTACGCGCCCGCCACCAGCGGCATCGCGATGGCCGAAGCGTATCTCTACGACCAGAAGCGCGTCCTGCCGGCTGCGGCGTACGTCTCGGGTGAGTATGGTCTCAACGATCTCTACGTCGGCGTGCCGGTGATGATCGGTGCGGGCGGCGTCGAGAAGATCGTCGAGATCAAGCTCGACGACGAAGCCAAGGGCAACCTCCAGGTCTCGGTCGACGCGGTCAAGGAACTGATCGTGGCCTGCAAGGGTATCGACGGTAGCCTGAACTGAGGAAATGAACTGAGGTAAGCAATACCACCCCGGCGCAGGCCGGGGCCCAATTGGGAAGGCCCCCGTGATGGAAGACCAAGCATGCGTCTACATCATGGCCAGCGGGTTTAACGGTACGCTCTACCTCGGTTCGACGGTGAACCTGGCGAAGCGCGTGTGGGAACACCGCAATGGCGTCGTCGCAGGGTTCACGAAGAAGTACGACTGCAAGCTACTCGTCTGGTACGAATTGCTCGGCAGTTGGGAAGCCGCCCGGCAGCGCGAGCTGCACATGAAGGAGTGGAAGCGGGACTGGAAATTGCGGGAGATCAACGGTTTCAATCCCGGCTGGGACGACCTTTACGATCGCATCGCACGACCATGACCGCTTTCCCAATTGGGCCCCGGCCTTCGCCGGGGTGGTAAGGAACGAGACAAGATGAGCATCCTCGTCGACAAGAACACCAAGGTCATCACGCAGGGCATGACCGGCGAAACCGGCAGCTTCCACACCAAGATGGCGCTGGAATACGGCACGCAGATGGTCGGTGGCGTCACCCCCGGCAAGGGCGGCACGACGCACCTCGACCTCCCCGTCTACAACACCGTCGCCGAAGCCAAGGCGGTGACCGGCGCGACCGCGTCCGTCATCTACGTGCCGCCCCCCTTCGCCGCCGACTCGATCCTCGAGGCGATCGACGCGAACATCGAGCTGATCGTCGCGATCACCGAGGGCATTCCCGTGCTCGACATGGTCAAGGTCAAGCGCGCGCTGTCGGGCTCCAAGTCGCGCCTGATCGGCCCGAACTGCCCCGGCGTGCTGACGCCCGGCGAGTGCAAGATCGGCATCATGCCCGGCTCGATCTTCAAGAAGGGCTCGGTCGGCGTTGTCAGCCGTTCAGGCACGCTCACCTATGAGGCGGTCTTCCAGACGTCGAACGCAGGCCTTGGTCAGACGACCGCGGTCGGCATCGGTGGCGATCCGGTCAACGGCACGAACTTCATCGACGTGCTCGAGCTGTTCCTGGCGGACGACGAGACGCAGTCGATCATCATGATCGGCGAAATCGGCGGCGACGCCGAGGAGCAGGCCGCGCAGTTCCTGATCGACGAGGCCAAGCGTGGCCGCAAGAAGCCGATGGCCGGCTTCATCGCGGGCCGCACGGCGCCTCCGGGTCGTCGCATGGGCCATGCCGGTGCGATCGTCTCGGGCGGCAAGGGCGATGCCGAGAGCAAGATCGCGGCGATGGAAGCCGCCGGCATCCGCGTTTCGGAAAGCCCCAGCCTGCTCGGCGAGACGCTGCTGAGCGTGTTGAAGGGCTGATTTACTACCCCTCTCCCCCCGGGGAGAGGGAAGGAGCTGCCTCTTGGCGGCGGAAGGGTGAGGGCACGTAATTGCCCGTTG
>NZ_LMLD01000011.1:747259-792826 GCF_001421825.1 Sphingomonas sp. Leaf38
TCCCCCGCGGGGAGAGGGCACTGAGGACGAGAACGATGGGCTACGAAGGCCAGGATTTCAGCGATATCGCAGCCGGCGTCAGCCCGGCGTTCGTAGAGACGCTCTACGCCAAGTTCACCGCCGATCCGGCCTCGGTCGAATCCGGCTGGCGGACGTTCTTCGAGGATCTCGAAGGCTCCGCGCAGGGCCCGAGCTGGGAAAGCGCGCGCTGGCCGCTGACCACCACGGACGACCTCACCGCAGCACTCGATCCCACCCAGATGGAGCCCGCGCCCAAGCCTGCAAAGGGCGGCAAGCCCGCCCCCGCGGCTGCTGCGCCCGCGCCCGTCTCGAAGGACGAGATCGCCAAGGCCGCGGCCGATGCGATCCGCGCGCAGATGCTGATCCGCACCTACCGCGTCCGTGGCCACCTCGCCGCCAATCTCGATCCGCTGGGTCTCTCGAAGCGCGAGATGCCCGAGGATCTGAAGACCGAATATCACGGCTTCTCCGACGCCGACATCGACCGGAAGGTCTATCTCGGCGGCACGATGGGCTTCGAATGGGCGACCATCCGCGAGCTCGTCGACACGCTGCGCAAGAATTACTGCGGCAATGTCGGCCTCGAATATATGCACATCGCCGATGTCGAGGAGCGCCGCTTCCTCCAGGAGCGCATGGAGGGCCAGGACAAGGCGATCGAATTCTCCGTCGACGGCAAGAAGGCGATCCTCAACAAGGTCATCGAAGCCGAGCAGTGGGAGAAATTCCTCGGCAAGAAGTATGTCGGCACGAAGCGCTTCGGGCTCGACGGCGGCGAATCGATGATCCCCGCGCTCGAATCGGTCATCAAGTACGGCGGCCAGATGGGCGTGCGCGAGATCGTCATCGGCATGGCGCATCGCGGTCGTCTGAACGTGCTCGCCAACGTGATGGCCAAGCCCTTGCGCGTCATCTTCCACGAATTCGCCGGCGGCTCGGCCAACCCCGATGACATCGGCGGGTCGGGCGACGTGAAGTACCACCTCGGCACCAGCACCGACCGCGAGTTCGACGGCCACAAGGTTCATATGAGCCTCGTCGCCAACCCGTCGCATCTTGAGGCCGCCGACCCCGTCGTGCTGGGCAAGACGCGCGCGATCCAGACGCTCAACAACGATCTGAAGGACCATGTCGCTTCGCTCCCCGTCCTGATCCACGGCGACGCGGCGTTCGCGGGGCAGGGCATCGTCTGGGAGTGCCTCGGCTTCTCGGGCATCCGCGGCTACAACACCGGCGGCTGCGTCCACTTCATCATCAACAACCAGGTCGGCTTCACGACCAGCCCGCAGTTCGCGCGCTCGTCGCCCTACCCGTCGGACGTCGCCAAGGGCGTCCAGGCGCCGGTCTTCCACGTCAATGGCGACGATCCCGAGGCGGTCACCTTCGCCACCAAGATGGCGATGGAATTCCGTCAGAAGTTCCACCGCGACATCGTCATCGACATGTGGTGCTATCGCCGCTTCGGCCATAACGAGGGCGACGAGCCGTCCTTCACGCAGCCGCTGATGTACGACATCATCCGCAAGCATCCGGGTGTCTCGTCGGTGTACGGCAACCGCCTGATCAAGGAAGGCGTGATCGACCAGCCCTGGATCGACGAGAATGTGAAGCAGTTCACATTGCGGCTCGAGGGCGAGTTCGAAGCGGGTTCGTCGTACAAGCCGAACAAGGCCGACTGGTTCGGCGGTCGTTGGTCCGGCCTCGGCGCGCCGACCGATCCTTCGTCCGCGCGCCGCAACATCGAGACGGGCCTCAGCAGCAAGCTGTTCGACTCGCTCGGCCGCACGCTGACGACCGTTCCCGACAGCGTGAAGATCCACAAGACGCTGGCGCGCGTGATCGATGCCAAGCGCGAGATGTTCAAGTCGGGCAAGGGCTTCGACTGGGCGACCGGCGAGGCGCTCGCGTTCGGCGGGCTTCTGTCCGAGGGCTATGGCGTCCGTCTGTCCGGCCAGGATTCGGGTCGCGGCACCTTCTCGCAGCGTCACGCGGTGTGGGTCGACCAGACCGACGAGCACAAATATGTGCCGCTGAAGGAAATCGAGCACGGCAATTTCGAGGTGCTCGACAGCCCGCTCAGCGAATATGGCGTGCTCGGCTTCGAATATGGCTATGCGCTCGCCGACCCGAAGACGCTGGTCCTCTGGGAGGCGCAGTTCGGCGATTTCGTCAACGGCGCGCAGATCATGATCGATCAGTTCATCACCAGCGGCGAATCGAAGTGGCTCCGCGCCAACGGCCTCGTGATGCTGCTCCCGCATGGCTATGAAGGGCAGGGACCGGAGCACAGCTCGGCACGTCCCGAGCGCTTCCTCCAATCCTGCGCGGACGACAATATCCAGGTCGCGAACTGCACCAGCCCGGCAAACTACTTCCACCTGCTCCGCCGGCAGATGCACCGCAACTTCCGCAAGCCGCTGATCGTGATGACCCCCAAGTCGTTGCTCCGTCACAAGCTCGCGGTGTCGAACGCCGAGGACTTCCAGGGCGACAGCCACTTCCGTCGTCTCCTGTCCGACACCAACGGTGCGGCCGACGTCGACACGAAGCGTCTCGTCCTGTGCACCGGCAAGGTCGCGTACGACCTGATCGAGGCGCGCGATGCGGCGGGCGACACCGACACGCAGATCGTCCGCGTCGAACAGCTCTATCCCTTCCCCGGCAACCCGATCGCCGAGCGCGTCGCTCGGATGCCGAACCTGGAAGAGATCGTCTGGGCGCAGGAAGAGCCGAAGAACAACGGCTACTGGTTCTTCGTCGAGCCGCTGATCGAGGAGGCGCTGGCAACGGTGAATTCGCCCGTGAAGCGCGCGCGCTACGCCGGGCGCAACGCCTCGGCGTCGCCCGCGACCGGCCTGATGAAGCGTCACCAGGCCGAGCAGGGCGCACTCGTCGCCGACGCACTCGGCCACAGCGTCCGCGACGAAATCCGCCGCACCCGCGCATCGTAACACCGCCACCCTCACTGTTCCCCGGCGAAGGCCGGGGCCCAGTCGGGGGAGGCCAGTCGCTAAGAAATGACCTTTCCCACCTGGGCCCCGGCCTTCGCCGGGGAACGATAGGAAGATAGAAAATGGCAACCGAAGTCACCGTCCCCGTCCTGGGTGAATCGATCACCGAAGCCACCCTCGGCGAGTGGCTGAAGCAGCCCGGCGATCCCGTCGCCGTCGACGAGCCCATCGCCAGCCTCGAGACCGACAAGGTCTCGGTCGAGGTGCCGTCGCCGGTCGCCGGCGTCATGGGCCAGCACGCCGTCGCGGTCGGCGACACGGTGCAGGTCGGCGCGATGCTCGCCACGATCGACGCCGGCGACGGCGCCGCCGCCCCCGCGAAGGCTCCCGAGCCCGCCGCAACTGCAACGCCCGCGAAGGACGAGTCCGGCGCAGGTTACGGCGACCAGCCTGGTGCCGGCACCAGCGACTCCCCCGCAGCCCTCTCGCCGTCGGTCCGCCGCGCGGTGCTTGAGCACGGCGTCGACCCCGGCACCGTCAAGGGCACCGGCCGTGACGGTCGCATCACCAAGGAAGACGTGACCGCCGCCGCCTCGAGCAAGCCTGCCCCCGCCGCAGCACCTGCGCCTGCACCGGCAGCCGCCCCCGCAGCCTCGGGCCGCGGCGAAGAACGCGTCCGCATGACCCGCCTGCGCCAGACGATCGCCAAGCGCCTCAAGGAAGCTCAGAACACCGCCGCAATGCTGACGACGTTCAACGACGTCGACATGACCGCGGTGATCGAGGCGCGCGCCAAGTACAAGGACCTGTTCGAGAAGAAGCACGGCGTCCGCTTGGGCTTCATGGGCTTCTTCGTGAAGGCCGCAACCATGGCGCTGCGCGATATCCCGTCGGTCAACGCGTCGATCGACGGTGACGACATCGTCTATCACGATTACGCCGACATCTCGGTCGCGGTCTCGTCGCCGGGCGGTCTCGTCGTCCCCGTGATCCGCGATGCCGACCAGATGTCGGTCGCGACGATCGAGAAGACGATCGGCGACTTCGGCAAGCGCGCCAAGGACGGCGCGCTCAAGATGGACGAGATGAAGGGCGGCACGTTCACCATCTCGAACGGCGGCGTGTTCGGCTCGCTGATGTCGACCCCGATCATCAACCCGCCCCAGTCCGCGGTCCTCGGCCTCCACCGCATCGAGGAGCGCCCGGTCGCGATCAACGGCCAGGTCGTCATCCGCCCGATGATGTACTTGGCACTCAGCTACGATCACCGCCTGATCGACGGCCGCGAAGCCGTGACGTTCCTCGTCGCGCTCAAGAACGCGATCGAAGACCCGACGCGCATCCTGATCGACCTGTAAGTATCCAAGCACCCCGGCGCAGGCCGGGGCCCAGTGGGGAAGGCCGCGATGACGAAGCGCTTGGCCCTCCCCATATATCTCCCAACTGGGCCCCGGCCTGCGCCGGGGAAGTAAGAGAGAAGCGACAATGGCTGACTATGACTATGACGTCCTCGTAATCGGTGCGGGCCCCGGCGGGTACGTCGCCGCCATCCGCGCCGCGCAGCTCGGCCTGCGCGTCGCCTGCGCCGAATCGCGCGAGACGCTCGGCGGCACCTGCCTCAACGTCGGCTGCATCCCGTCCAAGGCGCTGCTGCACGCGTCCGAGCTGTACGAAGAGGCCAAGGGCGGTCACATGACCAAGTTCGGCGTCGAGTTTACCGGCGTCACGCTCAACCTCGACCAGATGCACGCCGAGAAGGCCAAGGCCGTCAAGGAACTGACCGGCGGCATCGAATTCCTGTTCAAGAAGAACAAGGTGACCTGGCTCAAGGGCAAGGCCGCGTTCCAGGACGCGCACACCGTCGACGTCGCGGGCCAGAAGGTGACGGCCAAGAACATCGTCATCGCCACCGGCTCGTCGGTGATGCCGCTCCCCGGCGTCGAGGTCGACCAGACCACGGTCGTCGATAGCACCGGCGCGCTCGCGCTCCCCAAGGTCCCCGAGCACATGGTCGTCATCGGCGGCGGCGTGATCGGCCTCGAGCTCGGCAGCGTGTGGCGTCGTCTCGGCGCGAAGGTCACCGTCGTCGAGTTCGTCGACCAGATCCTCCCCGGCTTCGACGGCGAAGTGCGACGTGAATCCGCCAAGCTCTTCAAGAAGCAGGGCATGGAGCTGAAGCTCTCGACCAAGGTCACCGGCGTGACCGTCGACAACGGCGTCGCGACCGTCACCGTCGAGCCCGCCGCGGGCGGCGCGTCCGAGACGATGACCGCCGACGCAGTGCTCGTCTCGATCGGCCGCAAGGCAAATGTCGACGGCCTCAACCTCGAAGCCATCGGCCTTGAGCTCAACAAGCGCGGCCAGATCGAGACCGACCACAGCTTCCGCACGAAGGTCGATGGCGTCTGGGCGATCGGCGACTGCGTTCCCGGCCTGATGCTCGCGCACAAGGCCGAGGACGAAGGCGTCGCGGTCGCGGAAAACATCGCCGGCCAGACCGGCATCATCAACGAGGACGTCATCCCGTCCGTCGTCTACACGATGCCCGAGATCGCCGGCGTCGGCCTCACCGAGGAAGCCGCGCGCGACAACACCGAGATCAAGGTCGGCAAGTTCCCGTTCGCCGCGAACAGCCGCGCCAAGACCAACCGCGACACCGACGGCTTCGTGAAGGTCATCGCCGACGCCAAGACCGACCGTGTCCTTGGCGTCTGGATCGTGTCGAGCCTCGCGGGCACGCTGATCGCCGAAGCCGCCATCGCGATGGAATTCGGCGCGACGTCCGAGGACATCGCCTACACCTGCCACGCGCATCCCACGCATGCCGAGGCGATGAAGGAAGCCGCGATGGCGGTACAAGGCAAGCCCATTCACATCTAGCAAGCGCTGGATGTGGATCTATAGGGCTTGCCCGGCCGGCGGCGCTCCAGCGCCGTCCGACGGCAGGGGCTCTGCCCCTGTCCGGCCAAGCACGGTCCAGCCGAGTTTAGGAGGGCGTCGGTGGTAATCCCACCGGCGCCCTCCCTGCGTTTGCTGGGTGTGCAAAGGCGAAGATAGCGGCGAGCGAATGTAAGGCCGCTTCACTCCAACCGCAGTCGTCCTCCCAAGCCGTGAGGGACCTCAACCTATCCGTCATCTCGGCGAACGCCGGGACCCATGGACACGGCGGACCCGGCGATACCGTGCTGCCATTACCCGGTCCGCAACCTGGGTCCCAGCGTCCGCCGGGATGACGGGGAAGAGTTTGGGACCAGAGGCATAGGTCGCGGGGAGCGAGGGCGGAGGTGGTGGGGAGCAGAGGCGGGGCTGGCGGCGCGAGACTGCATCCGCGCTTCGCCTCATCCGCAATCCCCCTCCCAAACCTCGTGAGGGACCCACACCCCCCTCCGTCATCCCGGCGAACGCCGGGACCCACGGACACGGCGGACCTGGCAATGCCGTGCTGCCATCACCCGGTCCGCAACCTGGCTCCCGGCATCCACCGCAATGACGGGGGAGGGGGAGCCACAGCAGCCCCCAACCGGAACCAATCCTTAGCAAAGCCGCGCTAGGACGCCGCCTGACGAACCAACAAGCAGGTCGCCGTGGCGCTGGATCTTACTACTCTCTACGTCGTTGCTGGCCTCGGCATGCTGGTCGCCGGCTTCATCCACCTCATTCCGCTTGCGACCGGCCGGTTCGGCGCATGGGCCGGCCTGTGGGGCGCCGGCCACCTCATCGCCGGTTGCGCGGCGTTGATGGCGGTGCTGAACGACCGGATCGGGCTCGCCTGGCTGCCCGGCATCGGCAACCCCGCGGTGGTGATCGGCTATGCCTTGATCGCGGGCGCGGTGATGCGGTTCAGCCGCCCCGACGCGCGCCTGATGCCGTTGCTCGGGATCGCACTGGTCTGCGGGCTACCCTTCTTGGTCATCCGCGACCCTGCGCAATTTCACCTTCGCGTCGCCTATCTCAGCGTCATCCGCGCCGCGTTCGACCTCGTCGTCGTCGTCGTCGCGATCCGCATGGCGCGCCGCGAGTCGCTCCAGACCGGCTGGATCATCGCCGCACTGTTCGCCATCACCGTCCCGATGTTCCTCGCCCGCGGGTGGCTCGCTTATGGCGACCGGATCGGCACGCGACTGACCGGCGTCCATGACGATATCGGCGCCTGGTTTGCCGCCGGCCAGATCGCCTTCATCATCTTCCGCGCCTTCTCGCTGCTGATCCTCCAGGCGGAGCGCGGCCAGAACGCGCTGCGCGACCAGATGGAGCGCGACTGGCTCACCGGCGCGCTCAACCGCGCCGGCCTAGACCGCGTCGCGCGCACGCTCGCCGACAGCGGACGCGTGTCGGTGATGATGATCGACGTCGATCGCTTCAAGATGCTCAACGACACGCAGGGTCACGCCGCGGGCGACGCCGCGTTGCGCATGCTCGCCGACATCGTCCGCGACGTCCTCGGTACGCACGGCCATCTCGCCCGCTGGGGCGGCGACGAGTTCGTCTGCCTGCTCCCCGGCATTCCCGTCGAGCAGGCCAGCGCACTCGGCACCCGCATGGCGACCGCGTTCGCGCAGACCATGACGCATCACGTCCCGATCGGCATCGCCCCCAGCATCAGCGTCGGCCTCATCGAGGACGCCGCCACCACGCCGCTCGCCACGCTCATCGCCCGCGCCGACCACGCGATGTACGCCGTCAAGAGCGACCGTCGCGCACCAAGGCTCCTCGCCAAGGTCGCCTGACAAGGCCGCGCGCCACCGCGGCCCAAACGATCCTCCCCCGCCAGGGGGAGGTGGCAGGCGCCAGCCTGACGGAGGGGGCGGTATGCGACGGCCTATGTTGCGCGTCCTCCCCCTCCGTCGCCTAACGGCGCCACCTCCCCCTGGCGGGGGAGGATTCAACTCCGGTCAGGCTTTCGGCGAGTCCGGCTTGGCGGGCTTGGTGAAGCCCGCGGCGAAGCGCTCGATACCCGCAGCGACCGAATCGATCACCTTGGACAATTCGGGCGGCAGCGCGGCGGCGTCGCTTTTCGGCGGGGTGGCGGTGCCGCCGGCGAAGGGCCCGGTCCCGGTCGCCGCAGACTCGCGCGACTCCGACGGCGACTCCGGCGGGGCGGACGACTCCGGCGTCGCCGCAGGCTTTGGCGGCTCGGGCGGACGTGGCGCGGCGCCACGCGCGTCCTTCGCGGTAATGGCGTTGGCCGCCATCATCAGCCCGGCCGCGATCACCTGTCGCCCCGCCGGCGTTCCCATCTGCCGTGTCAACGCTGCCGCAATCCCCGCGAACGGAGCAGCGCCACCATGCTTGTGCTTCCCATGCTTGTGCGAGTCATGCGTGTGCGCGCCGCCCGCGGCCTGCGCGGTCCGCTCGGCCTCGCGTTCGCGCCGCTTTCGCTCGTCCTTCTTCTTGCCCATGCCGGCCTCCAAAGCTGTATTGTATATCCAATACACCATGTAAGTATCGCGCTGACGCACGACAATGCCCCCTTTCGCCGGCCGCCGACGTTACCCATCTCAGCACCCGATCGAATGGCGCCGTGCAGGCGTCGCTGCGCGCGAACACGTCTTGCCGCACGCGAACAAATATGGAACAGACCGCCTTATGCTGACCAAGATTTCCGTACGCGGCGCGCGCGAGCACAACCTCAAGGACGTCGACATCGACATCCCCCGCGACACGCTGACGGTGATCACCGGGCTGTCGGGCTCGGGCAAGTCGAGCCTCGCGTTTGACACGATCTACGCCGAGGGCCAGCGCCGCTACGTCGAGAGCCTCAGCGCCTATGCCCGCCAGTTCCTCGAACTGATGCAGAAGCCCGATGTCGACCATATCGAAGGCCTCAGCCCCGCCATCTCGATCGAGCAGAAGACGACGTCGCGCAACCCGCGCTCGACCGTCGCGACCGTCACCGAGATCTACGATTACATGCGCCTGCTCTGGGCGCGCGTCGGCATCCCGTACTCCCCCGCGACCGGCGAGCCGATCGCCGCGCAGACCGTCAGCCAGATGGTCGACCGAGTCATGGCGCTCCCCGAGGGCACGCGGCTGTACCTGCTCGCCCCCGTCGTCCGCGGCCGCAAGGGCGA
Organism: Sphingomonas sp. Leaf38; assembly: GCF_001421825.1. Classification (NCBI taxonomy): domain Bacteria; kingdom Pseudomonadati; phylum Pseudomonadota; class Alphaproteobacteria; order Sphingomonadales; family Sphingomonadaceae; genus Sphingomonas; species Sphingomonas sp. Leaf38. The sequence continues at coordinate 756,303 of NZ_LMLD01000011.1, forward strand.
GTATCGCAAGGAACTCGCCGAGTGGCAGAAGGCGGGCTTCACGCGCGTCCGGATCGACGGCACGATCCACGACATCGACGAAGCCCCCGCGCTCGACAAGAAGTACAAGCACGACATCGAAGTCGTCGTCGACCGCCTCGTTGTCGGCGGCGAGATCGCCACGCGCCTGGCCGAGAGCTTCGAAACCGCGCTGAAGCTCGCCGAGGGCCTCGCCTATGTCGACCCCGCGGACCCGGTCGAGCCGCACACGCCGAAATCGGAAATCCTCGGCAGCAACGCCCCCGACGGCCGCATCGTCTTCAGCGAGAAGTTCGCCTGCCCGGTCAGCGGCTTCACCATCTCCGAGATCGAACCGCGTCTCTTCTCGTTCAACGCCCCCCAGGGCGCATGCCCGGCCTGCGACGGCCTCGGCGAGAAGCTGCTGTTCGACGAAGACCTCGTCGTTCCCAACCACATGCTCAGCATCAAGAAGGGTGCGGTCGTCCCCTGGGCGAAATCCAACCCCCCGTCGCCCTATTACATGCAGGTCCTCGGCAGCCTCGCGCGCGAGTACAAGTTCGACATCGAGACGCCCTGGTCCGACCTCCCCGAGGAGGTCCAGCGCGTCATCCTGCACGGCTCGAAGGGCAAGCCCGTCACGCTCACCTTCATCGACGGCAAGAAGAAATACGACGTCTCCAAGCCGTTCGAGGGCGTCATCGGCAACCTCAACCGCCGCCTGCTCCAGACCGAGAGCGCGTGGATGCGCGAGGAGCTTAACAAATACCAGTCCGCCGCCCCGTGCGAGGTCTGCGCCGGCGCGCGCCTCAAACCCGAAGCGCTCGCGGTCAAGATCGCGATGAAGGACATCAGCTACGCCACGCACCTCTCGGTCGTCGACGCGCTCGAGTTCTTCACCGACATGCCGCAGCACTTGGGCGACCAGCAGAACGCGATCGCCGAACGCATCCTGAAGGAAATCGTCGAACGCCTCGGCTTCCTCAACAATGTCGGGCTCGACTATCTCAACCTCGATCGCACGAGCGGAACGCTCAGCGGCGGCGAGAGCCAGCGCATCCGCCTCGCATCGCAGATCGGCAGCGGGCTGTCGGGCGTGCTCTACGTCCTCGACGAGCCCAGCATCGGTCTGCACCAGCGCGACAACGATATGCTCCTCAAGACGCTGCGGCGCCTGCGCGATCTCGGCAACACCGTGCTCGTCGTCGAGCATGACGAGGACGCGATCCGCACCGCCGATTACATCATCGACATGGGCCCGGGCGCAGGCGTCCGCGGCGGCCAGGTCGTGGCCCAAGGCACGCTCAAGCAGATCCTGAAGTCGAAGGGCAGCATCACTGCGGACTATCTCAACGGCACGCGCGAAGTGCCGGTCCCCGCCACGCGGCGCAAAGGCAACGGCAAGAAGCTCACCGTCCACAACGCCACCGCGAACAACCTGACGGGCGTCACCGCGAGCATCCCGCTCGGCACCTTCACCTGCGTCACCGGCGTCTCGGGGTCGGGCAAGTCGAGCTTCACGATCGACACGCTCTACGCCGCCGCCGCGCGCGAGCTGAACGGCGCGCGCATCGTGCAAGGGAAACACGACAAGATCACCGGCCTGCAATATCTCGACAAGGTCATCGACATCGACCAGTCGCCGATCGGCCGCACCCCGCGCAGCAACCCCGCCACCTATACCGGCAGCTTCACGCAGATCCGCGACTGGTTCGCGGGGCTCCCCGAAAGCCAGGCGCGCGGCTACAAGCCCGGCCGGTTCAGCTTCAACGTCAAGGGCGGCCGCTGCGAGGCGTGCCAGGGCGACGGCGTGCTCAAGATCGAGATGCACTTCCTCCCCGACGTCTATGTGCAGTGCGACGTCTGCCACGGCGCGCGCTACAATCGCGAGACTCTCGAGGTGAAGTTCAAGGGCCACAGCATCGCCGACGTGCTCGACATGACCGTCGAGGACGCCGCCGAGTTCTTCAAGGCGGTCCCCCCGATCCGCGACAAGATGGCGATGCTGGTCGAGGTCGGTCTCGGCTACGTCAAGGTCGGCCAGCAGGCGACGACGCTCTCGGGCGGCGAAGCGCAACGCGTGAAACTCGCCAAGGAACTCTCGCGCCGCGCGACCGGCAACACGCTCTACATCCTCGACGAACCCACGACGGGGCTGCATTTCGAGGACGTCCGCAAACTCCTCGAAGTCCTCCACGCGCTGGTCGAGCAGGGCAACACGGTGGTGGTGATCGAACACAATCTCGACGTCATCAAGACCGCGGACTGGGTACTCGACCTCGGCCCCGAAGGCGGCGTCAAGGGCGGCGAGATCGTCGCCGAGGGCACGCCGGAGAAGGTCGCCAAGGCCAAGGGGAGCTTCACGGGGAAGTATCTGGCGCCGTTGCTGGAGAAGCGGGTGGCGGCGGAGTGAAGTCGTAGCAAAACTCGGAATAACCGGTTACGGCGGCTTTGCATGTCACATGCGGCAGAGGGTGGGAGCCGAGGATGGCCAGTATTTTAGGCTTTAGAGTTCGAAACTTTCGAACTCTCAAAGACATCACATTTGGTCAGCTATGGAATGATAGGGAAAGATCGGCGCCCCTGACACCCCTAACGGCCGTCATCGGTAGAAACGGTGTTGGAAAGAGTACTCTCTTTGACGCATTCGGGTTTCTATCTGATTGCTTAAGGTTGGGCGTCGAGGAGGCATGTGATCTCCATAATCGCGGCGGCTTTCAGCGAATAAGATCGCAAGGAAGTGTTGGCCCTATAGAATTTGCGATTTACTACCGGGAGGATGATCGATCACGTCCGATTACTTACGAAGTGTCGTTCGACACCGATAGTAAGGGGCGTCCCTTTGTCAAATCGGAGAGACTTCGTCAGCGTCGTGCAAACCAGTCGCGAGGGTGGCCGTTCTCATTTCTTATCTTAAATGACGGCCAAGGTATTGCATGGCGTGGCGAATCGTATGGTATAAGTTTGCAAGACGAAAAAGGGATGACGCTTGAGCAACTATTGTCCCAATCTGATGAAGAGTCACCCGATACCGAAGTTGTTGAGATGGATGATGTCCGCAGGATGGGGATTGCCACGCTTGGTTCACTTCGTCAGCATCCGCGGATATCGGCCTTCCGGCGGTTCATCGAAGGCTGGCATCTGAGCTATTTTACACCGGACGCGGCGAGAAGTCTCCCGCTTGCGGGGCCTCAGCGGCACCTCAATGTGCATGGCGATAATTTGGGTAACGTGGTGCAATTTATGGAGCGTGAGCACCCTAAGCGGTTCAAAGAGGTTCTCAATACGATTGCTGCAAAAATCCCTGGCGTGAATGCGATCGATACTCACAAGACCGAGGACGGAAGGTTGTTGCTCAGGTTTAACGACAGCAGCTTTGAAGACCCGTTCTTTGCTCAACAGATGTCCGACGGAACGCTGAAGGTTTTTGCCTACCTTCTTTTGTTGGACGATCCGTCACCGCCGCCATTTTTATGCATCGAAGAGCCCGAAAACGGTCTGTATCATAAGCTGTTAAATGCTCTGGCTTCTGAGTTTAGGTCTCACGCCCTGAATAAGGGCCGGGGATCGCAAATATTTATTACCACGCATCAACCATATCTGGTGGATGCTCTTGGCCCAGAAGAGGTCTGGGTTATGGAGCGGGGTTCGGATGGCTTCGCGTCCATAAGACGTGCCTCTGATGACGCATTGGTGACTAACATGATCGCAGAAGGCCTTCCGCTTGGTGGCCTTTGGTACAGCGATTATTTGGATATGCGGTGATGCACATCGAGGTATTGGTAGAGGACTCTTCGGGGAAAACGTTCCTTGAGTCAATAATTCCAAAGATTATCACGGACCCCAATGTTACGTGGCGAGTGCATGGGTACCGCGGGATCGGAAGGATTCCGCGCGGATTGGCAGGCGTTGCTGATCCCTCCAAACGGATTATTCTTGATCAACTACCGCGTTTATTAGGCGGATTTAACAGAACTCCGTACGTCGATGCTGTAATTGTTGTTGTAGATAGCGATGATCGAAATTGCGCATCGTTCTTCGATGAATTGAATAGTATATGCGTCAGGGTTGGTATGACAAAGCGCGTATTGTTTGGATTGGCCACAGAAGAAATGGAGGCATGGTATTTCGGTGATCAAGTCGCGGTGATTGCAGCGTATCCCGGCGCTAACAAGAATGCTTTGAAGGCGTATGTTCAAGACTCAGTTTGTGGGACTTGGGAGCGGTTGGCCGACGCAATTGCTCCAGGTGGGTTCGAGCGCGTTCGGATCCAAGGCTGGCCTGCCCCTGGGGTGCTGAAGGCTGAGTGGGCGGGGCGTATACCACCTCATATGGACGTTGATAGGAACGTCTCTCCAAGCTTTGAAAGTCTAAGAAATGGTATCAGGGAGTTACTTGTTTAAACAACGGCGACATGATTAACCTCTCCGCTTTCTCACTTTCCAGGCTCGCTAAATCCCAACCGCTGCCAGCGGCGCGGATTGGCCGCTCCTGCCACATGGTCAACGCGGTGCTGCCAGCGGGGCGCGTGGTCAAGCCGGCGCACGGAACACGTCACCGTCACAGCCCGTTGACCCTCCAGAAGCAACAACACCGGACTAACCCCATGCCCAAATTCGACCACCGCCACCCCAACCAGCCCGACCACAAGCCCAAGCCCAAGACGTTCGGCCGCAACGCGATCGCGGCCGCCGCCGCCGCGATCGGGCTTGGCGGTGCGTTGCTCGCCGTCTTCCTGCGATCAAAGAAGAATCCCGCCGAGCATGCCGCACCCGATCTCGCGCTCGACAAGCCCCGCCCCGGCGCGGACGATCGCGCGCCCGACGCGTTCCGCCCCGATCCCACCGCCGTCCCGACCAAGGCCGAGCGCGAGTCGCTCCGCCCCGCCACCGGCCCCGCGCCGTCGTTCGCGGCCGATCGCGGCTCGACGCTCGGCTGAGATAGCCGGTCCCCGCAGCGTCTCCCCCTACCTCTTCCTGGTCTCCCGCGAAGGCGGGAGCCCAGGATCAGGCAGGACGACGACCGTTGCTCCTGGGTCCCCGCCTCCGCGGGGGAACTAGAAGGGCAGGGGACAACCGGCCGCCGGACATCGAAGGTCCCCACCCCCGGTAAAAACCGCTGTCCTACACACCCCGACCCGGCATATCTGATCGGTCCTCTTCGCACAGCAGGAGGATCGATCATGGCAAACGCACCCACCGACCCGCAGCCGCCCCACGCGCAAACCGAGCCGCCGATCCCTGCGCCGCCCCATCCAGCGCCGCCACCGACACCCCACGCGCGCCCGAACGACCGATCCCCGATCATGTCGCCGAAGACGTCCGCCACGTCCTCGCCTGGATGGCGCATGTCGACGCGGGCCGGATCGGCCACCGCATCGCGGTCGCACCCGAGATCGCCGCCAACCGCGATTCCTCGACCGCGTTCTTCCGGCGCCTGCGCAAGTGACCGCCCCCCTCGCACCCCGCGACGCGAGCGACGCGCCCCCGCACGCCACCCCCGCGCCCCCGCAAATCGGCCCCGCCGCCCATCCCGAAAACGCCCCGCCAGACGCCGCGCCCCTCAACGGCTACGCCCCGGCCACGCCCGCACGCTACACGCAGCGCAGCGACGGCTGGACGCCCGATCGCCAGCGCGGCTTTCTCGAACGCATCGCCGAGGGCGCCACCGTCGACGAGGCCAGCGCCAGCGTCGGGCTCTCGTCGGGTGCCGCCTATGCGCTGCGGCGTCGCGCGGCGGGCGCGGCGTTCGCGCTCGGCTGGGACGCCGCCCGGCTCGTCGCGCGGCCGGCCGTCGCCGAGACGCTCTTCCTCCGCGCGATCGCCGGCCAGACCGAGCGCGTCACCCGTCCCGACGGCGCGGTGATCGAGCGCCACCGCTATGACAACCGCCTTGCCATGGCGCTGCTCAACCGGCTCGATCGCCACGCCGACGCGACCGAGGCCGCGAACGCCGCCACGCGGATGGTCGCTACCGAATTCGACGCCTTTCTCGACGTCATCGCGGGCGACGCCAGCCCCGCCCGCGCGGGCCTGTTCCTCGGCGAGCGCCTCCAGACCGACGCGACGATGGAGTCGGCAACCGGGCAGGGGGCAGCGGCGGCGGCACTGGCGCCGATCCTCGCGCTCGCCCGCGCCGATCGCTGGCTGCGCACCGGCGCGGGGCTCGCGTCCGAGATCGCGGTCGCCGATCTCGATCCCGCCGCGCGCGCCGACTGGACCGCGGCGCAATGGGCACGCGCCGAAGCCGTCGGCCTGCTCCGCCTCGCGCCCGACCCCGAACCCCCGATCGCGCCCCCCGCTGTCCCTCCCGCTGGCTCCGCTGCCCCTGCGCCAGCGTCTGCACTTTGTGAACTTCACTCGGATCTGCACGAGGGTCGCGTCGGCGACAGCCCGGTCTGGTACGACCCGATCGGCGATGGCTGGCGCACCAGTTTCCCGCCGCCCGGCGACTTCGATGGCGACGAAGGCAGCGATTTCGGCGATGACGGCTATAGCCGCGCCTGCTCGGCGGACGAGGCGATCATCCTCGATACCCCCCGCGATCGCGAGATCGCGGCGCGGCGCGTCGTGGAAGCCGCGGACCGCGATGCGTGGTTTCTCGGCTATGCGGTCGATGCCGGGTTGGTCGACGCGGACCGCCTGCCGGCGATCGGCGACACGGACGCGGACCGCGTCGCCGGGCTCGCCTGGGCGTTCGATTCGCACCGCTCGGGCGATCTGGACGCCCTGGAGGACGTACCCGACATTGCCGCCCCGCGGGACGCTGAACCCAAACCGCCGACCGGGCGTTCTCCCGCCGCTACCTATCCATTTGACGGAGATCCCCCATGAGCATTTTCAGCAAGATCAAGTCCGCCATCTTCGGCGAAAAGGGCCCGCTGGGCAGCGGCCATTTCGGCACGCCCAAGCCCGAGGCAGCGCCTGCGCCCGCCCCGCAGACCACCGCCCCGCAGACGACCGCCGCCCAGCCAGCGCCGACGCCCGCGCCCGCCCCGACGCCGCAGGCCGCCCCCGCCCAGTCGGTCGACGTCGAGGCTGTCCTCTCGGGCATCGCGTCGAAGAAGGGCTCCGATCTCAACTGGCGCACGTCGATCGTCGATCTGATGAAGCTGCTCGATCTCGATTCGAGCCTCGCCAACCGCAAGGAGCTCGCCACCGAACTCGGCTACACCGGCGAGAAGGACGGCAGCGCGGAGATGAACATCTGGCTGCAAAAGGCGGTGATGCGCGAGCTGGAGAAGAACGGCGGCACCGTGCCCGCCACCCTCAAGGACTGAGGCGACTTTCGGCGCCGGCAACCAAATCCCGGCGCCGATCATTACGCAAAGACATCAACCCTCTGAAAGGACACGAAATGCGCGTTGCGATGCTGGGCCTGCTGGCCGCCTCCACCATGGTTGCCGGCTGCGTCGGCGACGGCGGCAGTCGCTATGGCGTCGACCCGCGCTATCGCTCCTACGACTATAACGCGCCCGACCCCGCTTATGGCGGCTATGACGCGGGTCGCTACTATCGCGACGACCGTCGCTACCGCGAGCGTCGCCTGTCGAGCAACGACCGCGTCTATCGCGGCAATGACGGCCGCTATTATTGCCGCCGCGACGACGGCACCACCGGGCTGATCGTCGGCGGAGTCGCGGGCGGCGTGCTCGGCAACATCATCGCGCCGGGCGGCTCGGGGTTGCTCGGCACGGTCCTCGGCGCGGCCGGGGGTGCGCTTGCCGGGCGTGCGGTGGATCGCTCGAACAACGATACCCGCTGCCGCTAAATCGCTCGACCGGCGCCGAAATATCGGCGCCGGTCGACCCAAAGTTATACCGCTCCGCGGCGCGGTGGCGAAAATAATCTATGCGTATTTCGATGTAATTCCGGACTGATTTGACCGGCAAGATTTGCAATTCCGGCGGTCTTGGCCCATATAGCGCTCAGCTACAGTCGCACATCGACGGTTCTTGGCGCTTTGCGGCACCTTTCTCCTTCTTTCCCTGCTCCGCGGCACAGGGTCGCTCGAACGTCGGGTTACCCCATACTAAGAAGGAGCCACTTCATGGCTATCACCGGAACCGTCAAATTCTTCAACGCCGACAAGGGCTATGGCTTCATCGCGCCGGATGGCGGCGGCAATGACGCCTTCGTGCACATCACCGCGGTTGAGCGCGCCGGCATGCCGACGCTGAATCAGAACCAGCGCGTCACCTACGAGCTCGAGCCCGATAAGCGTGGCAAGCAGTCGGCCGTGAACCTCCAGCCAGCCGATTGATCTCGTTGGCGGAGCAATCCGCCACCTGATCTTGGTTGCGGTGCGGCGGTCTTCGGATCGCCGCATCAACCCTTTTTTACTCTCCCGCAGGAGCGCAGCAGCATGGCCGATAATCCAGAATTTTACCGGGCCCGCGCTGATGAAGAGCGTCGCAACGGCGATGCCGCCCTCCTCGACAATGTCCGCGACCGCTGCCGCCGCGCCGAAAAGGCCTGGGACGACATGGCATCGCGCGCCGAGCGCACCCAGATTCTCCGTGCCGCCCGCGAAGCCGCCCCTCCCGGTGGCGAACGCATGATGATCGGCGCGCCGTCGATGGTCCCCGCCGAGTAGGCGCACCATTCATCCTCAATAGCGCTAACGGAACCCGGGTGTTGCAATTCACTCGGGTTTTGCTTTGTCCGATCAGGTCGGCAGTTGCCCACCTCCGACGAAATCTCGTCCGGCATCTCACAAAGCCCAAAAGGCCCGCCAAACCGCAAGACCTCCGGCACTGCGGTGAAGTACGCAAAGTCGGTCGAAGCGAAGACCATCCGCGGCCTGGCACGAACGGATCTTGGTGCAGAACGACGTCGGGCGGTACGTCAGCGCCGCTGCCGGGGGTCCGACGTGCAACAGGGCGGGCAACAGCGTCCGCCTGATAGCTCTGCGATAGCTTGCAGGATCTTCTGAAATCCCGGCGTCAGGTGAAAACCGTCGCCTGGCCTATTTCAGCGGCGTCCCAGAATCTTTCCACCGGTCGAGAATCTGCGATTCCGGCGGCAGCATGTCGACGGCCACCGGCGCCGAGGTCCTGGCGTCTGCAACCACCACCGGCGTGGACGGCGTGGCGACCTTAACGGCCGCCGCCGTGGCGGCGGCGATCATCTGTGGCGTCGGTGCCGAAGGGGTGACCGGCTGCACGGTCATGTGCGGACCCGGGAGCGGCTCGCCACCGGCATAACGCTGGCTGAACGCCGCCGAGGTGCCCCAATACCCCTTCCACCGATGGAAAAAGTGCGCACCCACGACGTCGGTCATGACCATGCTGCGGTTCCACGCCGGCGTCACCGCATAGGTATGGTAGTGCGTCGCCAGTCCGACTGGGGCGTAGACATAACCGGCGAGCGCCATTCCCGCGGCGCGCGCCGCTCGCAGCCACGCCGCACGCGCCGGGATGCGCGCCATCGCCCCGTCGCAAGCAAAGCTGAACTGGCAGCCGGCATGCTCGGACCCTTGATACACCACGCCGCACACCGTCCCCGGAAACGCAGGATGGCGCGCGCGGTTGAGAATGACCTGCGCCACCGCCTGTTGCCCGGCATCGGGTTCGGATGCGGCCTCGTAATAGATTGCGGCGGTAAGGCACTGGATCGCGCGGTCACGGTCGATCGTCGACGCGCTCGCCATCGAGAACGGCCGAGCGGCCACCACGCCGGCATCCAGCACCGCTCCAGCCGGAATTGGCAAGGCGGGAAGGTTGATCGTGCCGGTCACACCGATGGCGGGGGCTGCGATTTCCTGATTGGGAGAGGTCGACAATGCCGAAACGGGCGTCGCCGTAGCGACGATCGCCTGATCCCGTGCGGCGTTCCGAGCGGAAATTCGGCGCAGCGCGGCGTTTGCCGACATGCCGGCGCCGATCACCAGCACCATGGCGACCATCGCCCACCAGATGCGGCGCATCAACCGAACCGTCTGCACCCGAACGCGCACCGTGCTACCTCGAATCTACCAGTGACGAAAATGCCCCGATGAGCATGAACATCCCGTATAGCTGAAATCGCGTGCAGGATCGCCCACCGATTCCATCCGTCCCACCTCGGGACGATCTGTGCGCTACCGCAGGGCTGGCGTATCGAGGTTCAGCGCGGCTTCGGGAATGACTTCGACGCTCGGATAGGCCTTGCGCAGCGGTGCGATGAACTGTTTCGCGTCGCCGACCACGACGATGCTCGCCGCCTTTGGATCGAGCAGCGCGACCGCCGCCGACTGCACCGCTGCCGGATCGACCGCGCCGACGGCGCCGGTGAACCGCTGAAGTTCGTCGAGCGGCACGCCATTTTGAACATAGGAGCCGACAATATTGGCAATGCCGCCGGTCGTTTCGATTCCGCGGCCGAAATTGCCGATCAGAACCGCTTTGCGCGTATCGAGTTCGGCTGCAGGTACAGAGGCGGACCCCATCCGCGCCATCTCCGCGACGATCAGCGTAACGACGTCGGCGGCGGTCGGGTTCTTGGTCTGCGTTTTTGCCGCGATCGTGCCCTGTGTCTTTCCGACGTCCAAGCCGCTGCCTGCACCATATGCCAGCCCGCGCTTGATCCGGATCTCCTGGTTCAGGCGCGACGAGAAGCCGCCGCCCAGCACCGTATTGGCGACCGCAAGCGGGTAATAGCGCGCATCCGATCTGGGTATCGCCGGCCGCGCGACGATTACGCCCGCCTGACCGGCTTCGGGCATGTCGACGACGATGACGCGTGGCTTGGGATAGATCGGCATCACCGCGGCCGCTGCCCCGCCCGTTGAGCTCCATTCGCCGAACTGCGCCTCCGCCAAGACCTTGGCGCGCGCTGGCGTAACGTCGCCGACCATGATCAGTGTTGCCTGATCCGGCTGGAAACTGCGCGCATAGGCGGCGGTGATGTCACTGCGCGTGATTGCCTTGAGCGACAGCGGCGTGCCGCCCGAGGGCGCACCATAACGCGACGCACCGAACACGGCGCGATCCGCCACCAGCCCGGCGAGCTGTGCCGGATCCTTCAGCGACAGCGTCACCGCATCGATCTGCTGGGTCCGCGCCCGCTCGAGTTCCTCGGGTACGAAAACCGGGTTGATGGCGACGTCGGCAAGGATCGCCATCGCCGGCGCCAACTGGTCGGATTTTACCGTCACGTCGACCGATGCACCATCGCTCGCGGCGTCGCTGCCGATCGAACCGCCGAGCCCTTCGATAGCGCGCGCGATCTGCGTGGCCGATCGCGTCTTCGTGCCCTTGGTAATCAGGTCCGCCGCCAAGCTGCTCACGCCCGCGCGGTTTACGGGATCGGATGCGCTGCCACCGCTGGTGACGAGGTAGGCGGTCACGATCGGCAGGTCATGTCGCTCCACCGTCACCAGCCGCATGCCATTAGCGAGACGAACCTCGACCGGGTGTGGAATCGTCGGTGAGACTGGCTTCCCCGGTGCAGGCGGCTTGATGCGCTGGCCTTCGAGCGCCGGCGTCACGATTTCGATATTCGCAGGCGCCTTCAGATCGGCGACCTTCACGGTCGGCGCTATCGCGATCGGATCCGCAACACCGGCCGCCGGCTTTGCGGCGATCGGCAGATACCGGATCGTCGCCGACTGGTTGTCGGCAAGGTATTTCCACGCCACCCGCTGGATGTCGGCAGTGGTGACCCGCGCTATCGCCGCCAGTTGCGTGTCCGCCGCCGCAGGATCGCCGTCGACAAGCACCGCCGCCGCCAGCGTGCTCGCCTTGCCCTCGGCGGTCTCGCGCGACTGGATCGACTGGGTCAGGATCTCGTTCTTCGCCTCGGCCAGTTCGGCGGCGGTCACCGGCGCATCGCGGAACCGCGCGATCTCGCGCTTGAGTGCAGCCTCGCCCGCCTCGACCGTCTTGCCACCCGCCAGGATCGCATAGACGACCATGTTGCCGGTCGCCTGCTTGGTGTCGAGAAACGCCTCGGCCGACTGCGCGAGCTGGTCGCGGTACACGACGGTCTCGTACAGCCGCGAACTCTCGCCCGTCGCCAGCACCGCCTTCAGCACCATCAGCGCAGGGATATCCGCATCACGGTCCGGTGGCAGATGATAGCTAATTAGCACCGCGGGCAGCGGCGTGTTGGGCTCGTACACGGTCCGCGTGACGGCCTTGGTCCGCGCCGGTTCCGTGACCGTCACGCGCGGGATCGCGGTGGATGGCTTCCTGATGCCGGCGAAATACCGGTCGACCCAGCCGTTCAACTGCGCCGGGTCGAAATTGCCCGAGACGACGAGGATCGCGTTGTCCGGCCGATAATAGGTCGCATGGAATGCCCGGACGTCGTCGATCCCGGCGGCTTCCAGATTTTCCAGGCTGCCGATACCCGGGCGCGCATAGGGGTGCACCTGATAGGCGAGCTCGGGATAATAGATCGAGAACAGCTTGCCGTAAGGCTGTGCGAGCGTCCGCTGGCGCAGTTCCTCCTTCACCACGTCGCGCTCCGAGCCGAAACTCTTGGGCTCGACGACGAGGCTCGCCATCCGGTCCGCCTCGGCGAACAGCAGCCGCTGGAGGTGGTTGGCGGGGACCACCTCGTAATAATTGGTATAGTCGTCGTTGGTCGACGCGTTGTTGTAGCCGCCGACATCCTCGGTCAGCCGGTCCATCTGCTCCGACACCAGGTTGCGCGTCGACTTGAACATCAGGTGCTCGAACATGTGTGCGAACCCGGACTTGCCCTTGGGATCGTCCTTCGAGCCGACGTCGTACCAGACCTGTACCGACACGTTCGGCGTGGCGGTGTCGCGGATCGCGTACACGCGCAGGCCATTGGGCAGCGTGCGCTGCGTATAGGCGATCGGCTTGACCGAAACCTGCGCCGGGGCAGGCGCCGATTGCGCCACCGCCGCTACGGGAAGACAGGCTGCGGTCAGCAGCAGCGCGGAGCGGAGGAGGCGCATAAAGGTCCTTACTTGTTGCGGTTGGCGAACAGCACGGCGCCCGCGATCGCCGCCGAGCCGATGCCGACGCCCAGGCCGATCTTCGCGAGCGGCCAGCTCTTCGACTTCTCGGCCGCCGCCTTGGCGACCGCCTCGGCCTGCTGCTTGGCTTCCTTCGCTGCGGCGAGGATCTCGTTGGGGGTGTCGCTGTCGATCTTGATGGTCATTTGGGCTCTCCTTCACTCTTCCGAGCATACACCGCCCGGAATTCATTCGCGAACTGCGTCAGCGTCCCCGCGGCGATCGCCGCCCGCAGGTCCGCCATCAGCGTTTCGTAGAACCAGATGTTATGCTCGGTCATCAGCATCGCGCCAAGCATTTCACCCGAGCGGACGAGGTGATGCAGATATGCCCGGCTCCAGGTCGCGCAGACCGGGCAGGGGCATACGGGATCGAGCGGCCCGGTATCCTCGGCGAACTTCGCGTTGCGGATGTTGATCGGCCCGGTGCGGGTAAAGGCTTGGCCGGTTCTGCCGGACCGCGTGGGCATCACGCAATCGAACATGTCGATCCCGCGCTCGACCGCGCCGACAATGTCGTCCGGCTTGCCGACCCCCATGAGATACCGTGGCTTGTCGACCGGCAACTGGTCCGGCGCGAAGTCGAGGCAGCCGAACATCGCCTCTTGGCCTTCGCCGACCGCGAGCCCACCGACCGCATAGCCGTCAAAGCCGATATCGATCAGCGCATCCGCCGATGACTTCCGGAAACCTTCGTTCAGGGCGCCCTGCTGGATTCCGAAGATCGCGTTGTTCTCGGCATGCGCCTCGCCCGCGTCGAACGCCGCGCGAGACCGCTTCGCCCAACGCATCGATCGCTCCATCGCCGCGGCCTGCACCTCGCGCGTCGAGGTCGTCGGCACCAGTTCGTCGAACGCCATGACGATGTTCGAGCCGAGCAGCCGCTGGATCTCGATCGACCGCTCGGGGCTCAGCAGATGCCGCGTCCCGTCGAGATGCGACTTGAACGATACGCCTTCCTCGGAGCGCTTGGTCAGATCGGCGAGACTCATGACCTGATAGCCGCCGGAATCGGTCAGGATCGGCTTCGACCAGCCCGAAAACGCGTGCAGCCCGCCCAGCCGAGCGACGCGCTCGGCGCCCGGCCGCAGCATCAGGTGATAGGTGTTGCCGAGGATGATGTCCGCGCCCGCCCCGACGACGTCGGCGGGCTTCATCCCCTTGACCGTCGCCGCGGTGCCGACCGGCATGAACGCCGGCGTGCGGATGTCGCCGCGCTGCATCGCGATGACGCCGGTGCGCGCCTTGCCGTCGGTGGCGGCGATGGTGAAGTCGAAACGAGGGCGGGTCATGATCTCAGTTTTTCTTGCGGATGCCGTAGCGATCGCCGATCGGCGCGCCGCGAATGGTGATGAGGTCGGCGCGAGTCAGCGCGCCGTCCTTTTGACGGTCGAACCGCGTGAAGAACTGCACGAACCGTGCTTGCAATTCGGCCAGCGTTATGCGGTTGTCGCCGTCGCGATCGACCTCGAACGGGCTCGGCAACGCGTTGCGATCGCCCAGCCACACCTGCGCCCAGTCGGCATAGGCGATGTACCCGATCGATCCAGTCGCGGCGCCCTCGGCGGTCGCATAGCTCCGCGCGACGCCTGCAGTCAGTTCGGCCTGCGTAACCCGCCCATCGCCGTTCGCGTCGCACGCGGCAATGAATAGCGCGGCGGGCTCTGCGAAGATCGTCGCGGGTGGCTGTGGCGTGCCGGCGGGCGGCGACGCGGCGACGATGGCCTGGAGCAGAGCGAGGGCGAGCAGCATGCCGCCCGTCATGGCAGCAGAAGCGAGGCGTCGCCATAGCTGTAGAAGCGATACTTCTCCGCGATCGCATGCGCATACGCCGCCTGCATCCGCTCGCGCCCCATGAGCGCCGACACCAGCATGAACAGCGTCGAGCGCGGCAAGTGGAAGTTTGTCATCAGTCCGTCGATCCCGCGGAACCGGTATCCCGGCGTGATGAAAATCGCGGTGTCGCCGTCGAACGGCCGAATGACGTCGTCTTCGCCGGTCGCACTCTCGATCAACCGCAGCGACGTCGTCCCGATTGCGATCACGCGCCCGCCCGCCGCCCGTACGGCGTTGAGCCGATCCGCGGTCGCGGCATCGATCCGGCCCCACTCCGCGTGCATCCGGTGCTCGGTCGTATCGGTCGCCTTGACGGGCAGAAACGTTCCCGCGCCAACGTGCAGCGTCAGCGTCGCATGACCAATCCCCGCAGCCTCCAGTGACGCCATCAACGCCGGCGTGAAATGCAGCGCCGCGGTCGGTGCCGCGACCGCGCCCGGCTCGGACGCGAACATCGTCTGGTAATCGTCCGCATCGCGGTCATCGGTCGGACGTTTGCCGGCGATATACGGGGGCAGGGGCATGTGACCCGCGCGCTCCAGCAACAGCTCGACCGGCTCGTCGCCCGCGAATACCAGCGCGTAGCTGCCGTCGTCTTCGCGATCGACCGCGGCCGCGCTGACGCCGTTGCCGAAGTCGATGACGTCGCCGTCGCGCAGCCGCCGCGCATTGCGGATGAACGCGCGCCACCGCCGCGGCCCCTCGCGCTTGTGCAGCGTCGCGCCGATCTTCGCATCGCCGCGCCGCCCGTCGAGTTGCGCCGGGATCACGCGCGTATCGTTGAACACGAGCATGTCGCCGCGCCGCAGCAGCGACGGCAGATCGGACACGCCCGCATCGCGCGTGGCGTCACCTTCGAGTACCAGCATCCGCGCAGCATCGCGCGGCACCGCAGGGCGGAGCGCGATGTTGTCGGCCGGCAGGTCGAAGTCGAAAAGGTCGACGTTCAACGGAATCTCACTTCTTGGCAGGCGCCTTCTTCGCTGGCGCCTTGCGGGCCGGCGCAAGCTTGGGCTTGGCAACGTCAGTCCCTGAACCGGTCCCCGGCAAGGTTACCGGTGCGCCAAGTGCCGGGGCGGGCGGCCCAGCCATGTACGCCGGAGGATTGTCCGCGGCGATATACGCATGGACGATCCGCGACGGGTTCGCAGGCGGCTCGCCGCGCTCGATCGCGTCGACATACTGCATGCCGTCGAGCACGCGCCCGAACACGGTGTACTTCTTGTCGAGGCTCAGGCGAGGCTGGAACACGATGAAGAACTGGCTGTTCGCGCTGTCCTCCTTGTCCGAGCGCGCCGCCGACACCGCACCGCGGACGTGCGGCAGGTAATTGAACTCGGCCTTCACGTCGGGCAGCGTCGAGCCACCGGTACCGTCGCCCTTCGGATCGCCGCCCTGCGCCATGAACCCGTCGATCACGCGGTGAAACGCGAGCCCGTCATAGAAATGCTGGCGGGTGAGAGTCTTGATCCGCTCGACCATCAGCGGCGCGACGTCGGGGCGCAGCCAGATCGTCACGCGCCCGCCGGTCGACAGATCGAGCAGCAACAGGTTCTGCGTATCCGTCGTCAGTGGCGGGGTGAGGCGAACGGCGGGGGCCGCGACATCATTCTTCTGCGCGGCCACCGCGGGCACCGTGACGAGGCACCCGAGCAACGCGAACATACCGGCGAAAAAGCGCATCAAATTCCCACTCGCAAGAGGCCCGGCGCAACCAGGCTGCCGCCACTTAGAGCAAATCCCCGCTTGCGCCAATCTGAACGTGACGGCGTCTCGAACGCCGCCACGTCAGGCGGTGACGATCTCGGGCAGGATCGCGTCGAGCAGCAATGCGCCTGCGTCGGTGACCCGCAATCGACCGGGGGTATGCGCGATCAGGCCAAGGGCCTCAAGCCTGGCCACCGCAGCGATATCTACCGGCATGATGCCATCGTTGAGTGCCGTGATCCGATCGAGATCGACCCCTTCCGTCAGCCGCAAACCCATCAACAGCGCTTCGGTAGCCCGTGTCGATGGTGTCAGCGGATCCTCGACCTCCATGCCGTGTCCGTTGCGCGCGATCGCCGCTAGCCAATTCTCTGGTTTTTTCCGTCGCACCGTCGCCAGCCCGCCGCGTCGGCCATGCGCGCCCGGCCCGATCCCGGCATATTCCTGATACCGCCAGTAAGCGAGATTGTGGCGGCTCTCCGACCCCGGCCGCGCATGGTTGGACGTCTCGTACGCGGGGAGTCCCGCGGCGGCGGTATCGGCTCGCGTCGCCTCGAACAGGTCGGCGGCCGAGTCGCCGTCGGGGATTACGATCCGCCCCGCCAGCGCCTCGGTCGCGAACCGGGTGCTGGCTTCGATCGTCAGCTGATAGAGCGAAAGATGTTCCGTTCCCAGGCTCAGCGCGCGCGCCAGTTCCGCGCGCCAGTCGTCGAGGCGTTGGCCGGGAAGCGCATAGATCAGGTCGAAACTGACGCGGGGGAAGACACTTTGCGCGGTCGCGAGCGCGGCTTGCCCCTCGTTCACGTCATGCGCGCGGCCTAGAAATTTCAGCGCCGTATCGTCGAGCGACTGCAGCCCGAGCGAAACGCGGTTCACGCCGGCGCGTGCCAGATCGGCGAACCGCGCGGCCTCTACCGAGGACGGATTCGCCTCGAGCGTGATCTCGATCCCGTCCGCGAATCCCCACGCCTTCTCCGCCGCGCCCAGAACGGCGGCGACGGTCGAGGGCGGCATCAGTGAGGGCGTGCCACCACCAAAGAAGATCGACTGCAACTTCCGCCCGGGCAGCACTCGCGCCTCATGCGCGAGGTCGGTCAGCAGCGCCTCCCGCCAAGCCGCCTGATCGACGTCTTCGCGTACATGGCTGTTGAAGTCGCAATACGGGCATTTCGACACGCAAAACGGCCAGTGGACGTAGAGCGCGAGATCGTCCGAGGAATCAGCGCGAGGGCTTGGTGTTTCGAAGACGGGCATTATCTCGCGCCTATGGTCGCAAGGAGCGGCCGAAGGAAGCGCAATGACGGCACGGATGGGTTTGGCGATCATCGGGGCGTTGTTGCTGGCGGGCTGCGCGCAGGGGCCGGTGCGAGTCGTCGAGCGTCGCGAGACGCAGGACCCGGCACCACGTGGTGCGAGCCTGCTCAAGACCGCGATGCTCGACGGCCACAATGCCGCGCGCGCTGCGGTCGGTGTGGGGGCGCTGACGTGGAGCGACACGCTGGCGACCACCGCGCGTGGCTATGCCGAGGAGATGGCACGCACCCGCAAGTTCGCGCACGCCCCGCAACCACAGGGGATGACGCGCGAAGGCGAGAACCTGTGGACCGGCACGCGCTATGCCTATGCCTATTCCGAGATGATGGGCCACTGGGTCGCCGAGCAGCGTGATTTCATCAACCAGCCGACCCCCGGGTTCAGCCGGACCGGCAAGTTCGAGGACGTTGCCCATTACACGCAGATCGTCTGGCGCGGCTCGACCCAGGTCGGCTGCGCGATGGCGAGCAACAAGACCGACGATTATCTGGTGTGCCGTTATTCGCCGCCCGGCAACGTATTCGGCGAGCGCGCTTATTAATTTTCGGATATTCCGATGCAGGCGGTTCCGGTGGGACTTTCTTAAGCGGTCGTCAGCTAACTTGCGTTAATGATACCACTACCCAATCAGCCCGCCATACCGCGTGTCGGCGGATGTGTCGGATGCCGCGACGGTGCCGGCCTGTCGTTTGCTTTCTCGATGGCGTTCCAGCCGATCGTCGATGTCGAGACCGAGACTGTCTTCGCCTACGAGGCGCTGGTGCGCGGCCCCGAGGGGCAGTCGGCGGCCAGCGTGCTGAGGCAGGTCGATGCGGACAACCTCTACGCGTTCGACCAGCAATGCCGGGTGCGCGCGATCGAGGCATCGGTGAAGGCCGGGCTGCTTGATACGGCCGCACGGCTATCGATCAATTTTCTGCCGAACGCGGTCTACTCGCCGGCCGCGTGCATCCAGTTGACGCTGAAGACCGCGGGCGCGGTGGGGTTGCCGACCGATCGCCTGATCTTCGAGTTTACCGAGAACGAGGAGATGCTCGATCCGGCGCACGTCGCGAACATCATCGCGACGTATCAGAAGATGGGGTTCGGGACCGCGCTCGACGATTTCGGCGCGGGGCATGCAGGATTGAACCTGCTCGCGCGGTTCCAGCCCGACATCATCAAGCTCGACATGGAGCTGATCCGCGACATCGACACCAGCTTGCCGCGGCGGATGATCGTCGAGGGGATGCTGCGGATGTGTACTGCGCTGGGGATCACAGTGATCGCCGAGGGGGTCGAGACGCTCGGCGAATACGACGCTCTCCGCGCTCTCGGCGTACGGTATATCCAGGGGTATCTGCTGGCCAAACCGGCGTTCGAGGCGCTGCCCGTCGTGTACTGGCCGGCGCGGCAAAAGCTGGCGGTTTGAACGCGCCTCGTCGAGGTAGTCGGCGGCGGTATGGTCCCCGCCGCCGGCCGCTCAGAACACCGCGGCTTCGAGCAGCTTGAACGCCTCGTTGCGGTGGCTGATCGCGTTCTTGGTCTCGTGCGGCAGTTCGGCATAGGTCTGGTCGTAGCCGAGCGGCACGAACACCGGATCATAGCCGAACCCGACGTTCCCGCGGGGTGGCCAGACGAGCGTCCCCTCCGCGCGCCCTTCGAACCATTCGACATGGCCATCTGGCCACGCCAGCGCGAGCACGCTCACGAAATGCGCGCCGCGCGTGACGTCCGGACCCTTTGCAACGACCGCGTCCTCGACCTTCCGCATCGCCATCATCCAGTCGCGACCGGTCGGCGTCTCCGCCCAATCGGCGGTGTAGACGCCCGGATCGCCGCCCAGCGCATCGACGCACAGCCCGCTATCGTCCGCCAGCGCAGGATAACCCGACAGGTCGGCTGCCGAGCGCGCCTTCAGTTCGGCGTTCGCGAAGAAGGTCGTGCCCGTCTCGACGGGCTCCGGCAGGTCGAGTTCGGCGGCGGAGACGACTTCGAGCCCTCGTCCTTCCAAAAGCGCCGCAATCTCGCGGACCTTGCCCTTGTTGTGGCTGGCGATGACCAGCTTGCCCGGCTGGAGCTTGCGGATCGCCTGCGGCTCCTTCCCCTCAGCGCTCACTTGGCGACCGCCTTTGCCTGCGCGGCGAAGATGTCTGTGCAACCGATTCGTGCGAGACGTAGCAGGCGAAGCAGCGCTTCTTCGTCATAGGTCGCGCCCTCGGCGGTCGCCTGTGCCTCGGCGATGTTGCCGTTTTCGAGCAGCACGAAGTTCGCGTCCGCATCCGCGCCCGAATCCTCGATGTAGTCGAGGTCGAGAACCGGGTTACCCTGGTAGATGCCGCAGCTGATCGCGGCGACCTTCTGCGTCAGCGGGTCGGCGGTCAGCTTGCCGCTCGCGAGCAAACCGTCGATCGCGAGCCGCAGCGCGACCCAGCCGCCCGAGATCGACGCGGTGCGCGTGCCGCCATCGGCCTGGATCACGTCGCAGTCGATCACGATCTGGCGCTCGCCGAGCAGCTTCAGGTCGACGACCGCGCGCAGCGAACGGCCGATCAGCCGCTGGATTTCCTGCGTGCGGCCCGACTGCTTGCCCTTGGCGGCTTCGCGGTTGTTGCGCGTGTTGGTCGCGCGCGGGAGCATGCCGTATTCCGCCGTCACCCAGCCTTCGCCCTTGCCGCGCATGAACGGCGGCACCTTTTCCTCGACGCTGGCGGTGACGAGCACCTTGGTGTCGCCAAAGCCGATCAGCACGGAGCCTTCGGCATGCTTGGTGAAGCGCGGCTCGATCGTGATCTGACGCATCTGGTCTGGGGCGCGGCCGGATGGGCGCATGGTCGGTATCCTAAAATCTTTCCGTTCGTCCTGAGTAGCTGCTGAGCGAAGTCGAAGCGGCGTATCGAAGGACTGGCCCGCTGGGGGCAATCCTTCGATACGGGCCTTCGGCTTCGCTCAGTCCCTACTCAGGACGAACGGGTGGTGGGCAATAAGCGCTGCCTAGCCTTTCGTCCGGCGGCTCGCCAGCCAAACTACCGCCGTCATCCTGACGAAAGTCAGGACCCAGGGTAACCGAACGGCGTGCTGTGTGGCTCAGGGTCCTGACTTTCGTCAGGATGACGGTTGGAGAGGGTGCATTCCCCTTTGTACGACGCCGGATCCGCCCTAGATCAGGCCGATGGCCACGCCTCCCGTCACCGAACTGACCGACCGCGCGCGTGATATTTTTCGCGCGGTCGTCGACAGCTATCTCGCCAGCGGGACGCCGGTGGGCTCGAAGACGATCGCGCAGCTGACGGGCTTGAGCCTCTCGCCCGCCTCGATTCGCGGCGTGATGGGCGAACTCGAGGGGCTGGGGCTGCTCGCCAGTCCGCATACCAGCGCAGGCCGGATGCCGACCGATCTTGGGCTTCGTCTGTTCGTCGACGGCATGATGCAGGCGATGGAGCCCTCGTTCGAGGAGCGCCAGACGATCGAAGCGCGCGCGGGTACCGGCGGTCCGGTCGAGGAGGCGCTCGCCGCCACCACGCTCGCGCTGTCGGGGCTGTCGGCGTGCGCGGGGCTGGTGATGGTGCCCAAGCGCGAGCTGAAGCTGCGCCAGATCGCGTTCGTGACGCTGTCGCCGGAGCAGGCGCTGGCGGTGCTGGTCAGCGAGGACGGCTCGGTCGAGAACCGCGTGATCGCGATGCCGCTTGGCATGACGCCGTCCGCGCTGGTCGAGGCGGGCAATTACATGTCGGCGACGCTCGGCGGGTTGACGCTGGCCGAGGCGCGCAGCCGGATCGAGCGCGAGCTGGCGGACGGGCAGGCGGCGCTCGACGGCGCGGCGCGGACGCTGGTCGAGCAGGGAATCGCGGTGTGGAGCGAGGATGCGAACCGCCGTCCGGTGCTGATCGTGCGCGGGCAGGGGCGGCTGATCGATGCGGCGGCGGCGGCTGATCTCGATCGGGTCCGCGACCTGCTCGACGATCTGGAAGGCAAGCAGGAAGTCGCTTCACTTTTGGACAGCGCGCGCGCGGGCGATTCGACGCGGATTTTCATCGGGGCGGAGACGAAATTGTTCGCGTTGTCAGGCTCTTCGGTGATCGCGCGGCCGTTCCGTGGATTGGACGGCCGGGTGGTCGGCGTGGTGGGCGTGATCGGCCCCACGCGGTTGAACTATGCGCGCGTCGTGCCCATGGTGGATTTCACGGCCGCAACGCTCGCCCGGTTGATGGGTTGAGCCGGCCCAACTTATAGGGAAAACCATGTCCGAGACCGACCAGAACGCCCCTGCCGACCTGCGCGAAGAAACCGCCGAAGACGCACCCGAAGTCGCGACGAACGACCGAGTAGCCGAGCTCGAGAACCAGCTGGCGGACGCCAAGCAGAACGTCCTGTACGCACAGGCCGAAATCCAGAACGTCCGCCGCCGCGCCGAGAAGGAAGCGCAGGACGCGCGTGCCTATGCCGCGACCGCGTTCGCGCGCGATGTGCTGTCGGTTGCCGATAACCTCGCGCGCGGCCTGTCGGCGATCCCGGCGGACCTGCGTGCGGACGAGAAGATGAAGGGGCTCGTCACCGGGCTCGAGGCGACCGGTCGCGAACTCGACAGCGTGTTCCAGCGCCACGGCATCACCAAGATCGTATCGGAGGGCCAGATGCTCGACCCGAACAAGCATCAGGCGATGATGGAAATCCCGAGCGACCAGCCTGCGGGGACAATCGTCCAGGAGATGCAGGTCGGCTACATGATCAAGGACCGCCTGCTGCGGCCCGCGATGGTCGGCGTCGCCAAGGCGGGATAAATCCTCCCCGGAACGGGGAGGGGGACCGCCGCGCGCTTGCGCGGGGGTGGAGGGGGCTCTCCTCCCGCGTAAGCTCTGCGGCCGGGAGCGCCTCCGTCGAGCGTGACGTTCGGGGTGAGCCCCCTCCACCAGCTGCGCTGGTCCCCCTCCCCTTGCAGGGGAGGATTTGAGAGATGCATATGAACCAGAACCTCACCACCGATCGCCAGACCTTCGTCTCGCATCTCGAATGCTCGATCACCGGGGAGCGGTACGAGCCGGACCAGCTTCACGGCCTGTCACGCGCCGGGCGGCCGCTGCTCGTCCGCTACGACCTCGACGCGGTGCGTTCGGTGATTTCGCGCGACACGATAGAAGCGCGGCCGACGGATCTGTGGCGGTGGCGCGAACTGCTTCCCGTGCGGCAGACCGCCAACATCGTCAGCCTCGGCGAGATCGAGACCCCGCTGGTGCCGCTGACAAAGTCCGGCGGCCCCAACGTGCTGGTCAAGGACGAAGGCCGCCTCCCGACCGGCAGCTTTAAGGCGCGGGGCCTCGTCATGGCCGTCGCCATGGCAAAGGAACTCGGCGTCACCAAGATCGCGATGCCGACCAACGGCAACGCCGGCGCGGCGCTGGCCGCCTATGCGACGCGCTGCGGGATCGAGACGATCGTGTTCTGTCCCGACGACACCCCCGAGATCAACGTCCGCGAGATCGCGATGCAGGGCGCGCGCGTCTGGCGCGTCAACGGGCTGATCGACGATTGCGGCGCGATCGTCGGCAAGGGCGCCGCCGAAGGCCGCTGGTTCGACTTCTCGACGCTCAAGGAGCCCTATCGAATCGAGGGCAAGAAGACGATGGGGCTCGAACTCGCAGCGCAGTTCGGCTGGCAGCTGCCGCAGGCAATCTTTTACCCGACCGGCGGCGGTACCGGCCTGATCGGGATGTGGAAGGCGTTCGATGAACTGGAACAGCTCGGCTGGATCGGCGCCGAGCGCCCCAAGATGTTCGCGGTGCAGGCCAGCGGTTGCGCGCCGATCGTCCGCGCGTTCGAGGCGGGCGAGGAGCATGCCGAGCGCTGGGAGGACGCGAGCACCGTCGCGGCGGGCATTCGCGTACCCAAGGCGGTCGGCGACTTCCTGATCCTGCGCGCGGTGCGCGAGAGCGGCGGGCAGGCGATGGCGGTCGGTGATCCGGCGATCCTCAAGGCGGTTGACGCCGCGGCGAAGCAGGACGGCCTGCTGCTCTGCCCCGAAGGCGGCGCGACGCTGGCGGCGTACCATCAGGCGCTGAACACGGGTCTGGTCGACGAGGACGACAAGGTCGTTCTTTTCAATTGCGCCACCGGGCTGAAATATCCGATGCCTGAGGCACCGCAAGCGCTTGATAGAACACAACCTATCGATTTCGACGCGCTGTAAGCCGCGGACCCACGCGGATCGGGTAGGTCACGATCTACCCAATCCATGGTTGAAATTGATCCATGTTGTCTTCAACGGGGCGCCCTTCTTTACAAAAGGGGTCTTCAATGCAGAAAATTATTCAGGTCGTGTGCGTGGTCCTCATCGCCGCAGCGGTCATGTTCGGCGGGCGCTGGTATATGTACGTCGCGCAGGGCTCGAGCCCGTATGACGAGGTCGGCATCGCGCTGAATGGCTACGCGCCGGGGCCGATGCGCAGCTGGGGCTGCCACAAGATGCAGGCGCGGTTCCCGGGGCAATTGCCGCCTTATGGCTGTGGCGGTCCGGATGGTCGCAGCTGGATGTAACCCACATCCGTCATCCTGACGAAAGTCAGGACCCAGAGTAACCAAGCGTGCCATTTGTCGCTCTGGGTCCTGACGTTCGTCAGGATGACGTGAACGGCAGCACGCTCTCATACTGCGCGAGCGGCGGCGCGCCCGCCACGGTCGCTCCGGCGCGCAGCAGGAACGCGTGCCGCACGATCTCGCCCTGCTGCTCGATTCCATAACGGTGCAGCGCGACCCCCGGCCGGAACGCGTAGTCGTACCGGCACCACGGATGCCGTGCGAGCGGCAGGAACACGCCGCGCTGGTGCTGCCAGACATGCGTCATTTCGTGGACGAACAGCCCCTGCAACGTCAGATGGGCCTGCGCGAAGTCATCGCACCACAGATCGCCTTTGGGGTGGAAGTGGATGCAGCCGCGCGGCGCCATCACCGTATCGCGCGGCTGGAAGAACGCCCATTTGCGCCGGGACAAAGTCACCTGCGAATAGTCAATCGCGTTTCCAAACACCGATGCGGCGAGTGCTGTTTCCCCCGCGGTCAGTGCGCGCCTCAAGTCTCCCCGGGTCACTTCCCTACCGGGGTCCCCGCCGCGACCACGGTCGCATTGTTCAGGATCCGCGTCCCGTCCGCAAACGCGAACGTCAGCATCACGCGATCGGCTGGCTTGATCCCGGGGTTCATATTGAACAGCATCACGTGCCGCGCGCCCGGCGCGAACGCGACGTCGGTCTTCGCGGGAATCTCCACGCGGGCGAGCGGAGTCATCGACGTCACGCCGTTCTTCGCCATCGTCTCGTGCATTTCGGACTTGATCGCGACATCGGTCGTCACCGAGATCAGCGTCGCGGGGGTCGGCCCGCCATGCACCGTGAAATACGCCGCCGCCGGTCGTCCCGTCACCGCGCCGAGCCGCACCCAGGCGCCGTCCACCGACAGCTCCTTGGGCAGCGCGCATGACGCCAGTGCCATCGCGGCGACACCCAGTCCGAAAACGATACGCATAGGTTACTTTTCTCCGGCCCCTGCCTCTTGTGCATCCTATGACCGGTACAATCTTGCGGCAAGCGCGAGGCCACCTATATCGCGCCCATCATCAGAAAGGTTCCACTCCCGTAACGGGGCGGAACCGATTTCATATTTCGTTTCAAGTGAGGGGCTAATCAGAACTCATGGCTAAAGTAATCGGTATCGATCTCGGCACGACCAACAGCTGCGTTTCCGTCATGGAAGGCGGCAAGCCCAAGGTCATCGAGAATTCCGAGGGCGCGCGCACCACGCCGTCGATCGTCGCGTTCGCCAAGGATGGTGAGCGGCTGGTCGGCCAGCCCGCCAAGCGGCAGGCCGTGACGAACGGCGACAACACCATCTTCGCGGTGAAGCGCCTGATCGGCCGTCGTTTCGACGATCCGATCACCAAGAAGGACACCGAGCTGGTCCCGTACAAGATTTCGCGCGGGCCGAACGGCGACGCGTGGGTCTCGGCCGGCGGCAAGGAATATTCGCCGTCGCAGATCTCGGCGTTCACGCTGCAGAAGATGAAGGAAACCGCGGAGTCGTATCTCGGCGAGACGGTCACGCAGGCGGTCATCACCGTGCCGGCGTACTTCAACGACGCGCAGCGCCAGGCGACCAAGGACGCCGGCCAGATCGCCGGCCTCGAAGTGCTGCGCATCATCAATGAGCCGACCGCGGCGGCGCTGGCCTACGGCCTGGACAAGCAGGACGGCAAGACGATCGCGGTCTACGATCTCGGCGGCGGCACGTTCGACATCTCGGTCCTCGAGATCGGTGACGGCGTGTTCGAGGTGAAGGCCACCAACGGCGACACCTTCCTCGGCGGTGAAGATTTCGACAACAAGATCGTCCAGTACCTCGCCGACGAGTTCAAGAAGGCGGAGGGCATCGACCTCGCCAAGGACAAGCTGGCGTTGCAGCGTCTGAAGGAAGCGGCCGAGAAGGCGAAGATCGAGCTAAGCTCGGCGCAGTCGACCGAGGTCAACCTGCCCTTCATCACCGCGGACCAGAACGGTCCAAAGCATCTGGTGAAGTCGATCACGCGCGCCGATCTGGAGCGGATGGTCGAGGACCTGGTAAAGCGTACGCTCGAGCCGTGCCGCAAGGCGCTCGCAGACGGCGGCCTGAAGCCCGAGGACATTTCGGAAGTCGTGCTCGTCGGCGGCATGACGCGCATGCCGCGCGTGCGTGAAGTCGTGAAGCAGTTCTTCGGCAAGGAGCCGCACACCGGCGTCAACCCGGACGAGGTCGTGGCCATGGGCGCCGCGATCCAGGCCGGCGTGCTGCAGGGCGACGTCAAGGACGTTCTGCTGCTCGACGTGACGCCGCTGTCGCTCGGCATCGAGACGCTGGGTGGCGTGTTCACCCGGATGATCGATCGCAACACGACGATCCCGACCAAGAAGTCGCAGACCTATTCGACCGCCGACGACAACCAGGGCGCGGTGACGATCCGCGTGTTCCAGGGCGAGCGTGAGATGGCGGCCGACAACAAGATGCTCGGCAATTTCGATCTCGTCGGCATCCCGCCCGCACCGCGCGGCGTGCCGCAGATCGAGGTCACGTTCGACATCGATGCGAACGGCCTCGTCAGCGTCTCGGCAAAGGACAAGGGCACCGGCAAGGAGCAGCAGATCCGCATTCAGGCGTCGGGTGGTCTTTCGGACAGCGACATCGACCAGATGGTCCGCGATGCCGAGACCTTCGCCGAGGAGGACAAGAAGCGTCGTGCGGGTGCCGAGGCGAAGAACAACGCCGAGTCGCTGGTGCACACCACGGAGCGCCAGCTCGCCGATAACGGCGACAAGGTCGACGACGCGCTCAAGACCGAGATCCAGGCCGCGATCGACGCGACCAAGGCCGCGGTCGAGAGCGGCGATGCGGATGCGATGACCGAGAAGAGCACCGCGCTCGCCCAGGTCGCGATGAAGCTCGGCCAAGCGATCTACGAGAAGCAGGCCCAGGCGGACGCCTCGCCGTCGGCCGATGGCGATGCGGCGAAGAAGGACGACGACGTCGTCGACGCCGAATTCTCGGAAGTCGACGACAACCCGAAGGCGTAAAACCATGACCGCCCACCGTCACCCCAGCGATGGTCCCATCGAAGTATTACTTCGATGGGTGCCTGGAAGCTGGGGTTTCCTTCCGCAGGGGTCCGCTCCCGTGGAACGAGATGCCAGCTTCCGCTGGCATGACGGGCGGGGCCGGGGGGGCGAAGTATGAGTACCCAGACAGACTATTACGAACTGCTCGAGATCGAGCGGACCGCGGATGCGGGGACGATCAAGTCGTCCTACCGCAAGCTCGCGATGAAATATCACCCGGACAAGAATGCCGGCTGCAAGGATAGCGAAGCGCAGTTCAAGGCGGTCAGCGAGGCGTATGACTGCCTCAAGGACCCGCAGAAGCGCGCCGCCTATGATCGCTTCGGCCATGCCGCGTTCCAGAACGGCGGCGGCGGCGGTCACGGCGGCGGCGCGCAGGATTTCGGCGGCTTCAGCGATATCTTCGAGAGCGTCTTCGGCGAATTCATGGGGGGCGCACAGCGCGGCGGTGGCCGCTCGGCGGCACGCCGCGGTGCGGACCTGCGCTACGACATGGAAGTCAGCCTGGAGGAAGCCTTCCACGGCAAGACGACCGAGATCACGATCGACGTCTCCGCGCTCTGCGACACCTGCGATGGCTCGGGCGCCAAGGCTGGCACGCGCGCAAAGACCTGCCAGCATTGCGGCGGTCACGGCAAGGTTCGTGCACAGCAGGGCTTCTTCGTGGTCGAGCGCGCATGCCCGGTCTGTAACGGTGCCGGCCAGGTCATCGCCGACCCGTGCCCCGACTGCCGCGGTGAAGGTCGCGTCGATAAGACCAAAACGCTATCGATCAACGTCCCCCCGGGTGTCGACGAAGGCACGCGCATCCGCATGACGGGCGAAGGCGAGGCGGGTGCCCGCGGCGCGCCGTCCGGTGACCTGTATATCTTCCTGCATGTGACGAAGCACGCGCTGTTCGAGCGCGAAGGCACGACGCTGTTTGCGCGTGCGCCGATCAGCTTCACGGTCGCGTCGCTCGGCGGATCGCTGTCGATCCCCGGTCTCGACGGCCGCACGCACGAGATCAAAATCCCCGCCGGGATCCAGTCGGGCAAGCAGCTTCGTCAGCGCGGTGCCGGCATGCCCGTGCTGCAGGGCCGCGGACATGGCGATCTCGTCGTCCAGATCGATGTCGAAACGCCGACGCGGCTCAGCAACCGGCAGAAGGAATTGCTCGAGATGTTCCGCGAGACCGAAACGGGCGACGAATGCCCGGCGAGCCAGGGCTTCTTCGCCAAGCTCAAGGGCGTGTTCGCGGCCGAATAAGCGGGACGGCGATACTGAACCATAGGGGGGCGCAATGCTGGCATGTCTGTTCACCGCGATAGCTTGTTGGCTGATCATGGCCGGCGCGTCCCAAACGCCGATCGGCAAAGCGATGCATCGGATGCTGGTCGACGCGCCGGCGATGCGGTTGTCGCGCTTTACCAGAGGGGACGCGGCGGTGATCGTCCTGATGATGACAGCCGCGGCGGTGGTCACCCTTGTTGGCGAAGGCGACGGCATCCGGGTTCTGACCCTTGCTGCCCCCGACATCGCGATCTGGATCACGACCTTCGAGATGTCGGCCTATCTCGACATCGTCATGGCGCTGGCAGCCGCCGCCGCAGGTCTACGCGTTCGCGGCATGGCGCGCTATCTGGGTGTCGTCGCCCGACACCCGGCGGCAAAGGCTCGCAAACGCGCAACCCGATCGCGGAGGACCCGGCCGATCGTCGGGGACAATGACGACGACAGACATTGGCGGGGTGTCGCATTCGTCGCTTGAGGTCTAGCAGTCCGAGAACGGACTTGCCTGATCCGAAGCAGCCGTCAAACTGCCGGGCGAACATCGAGGATTGATATGCGCGGACAGGTTTTAGGGGTGGACCCCCGCACCGGCGAAGGGATCGTCGCAGGGCAGGACGGACAACGCTATCGGTTCGTGCCGGGCGACTGGGCGGATCGGGGCGAGCCGGCGATCGGGATCGAGGTCGATTTCGACACCGCCAACGATCGTGCGCTTAGTGTTTTCCCGGTGCCTACCGCGCCGGGCCCGCGTCGCGCGGGGCCACCTGCGGCCATCGCCGCGCCGGCCAACGACCGCAACAAATACGTCGCTGCAGTGATGGCGTTCGTGATCGGCACGCTCGGTATCCACCGCTTCTACCTTGGCCGGACGGGCTCGGGAATCGTCATGCTGGTGCTAACCGTGACCGTGATCGGACTTGTCATCAGTGCGCCTTGGGCGCTGATCGACATGATCCGGTATCTGATGATGTCCGACGAGGAATTCGCCGCACGCTATCCACGCAGGCGATAGCCGCTCGCGGGCCGCGAACCGCCCGGCCTAGCCGCGCCCCCTCGGGAGGGGGCGGGCGGGCCGATGGATCAGAGGGCGGTGATGACCACCCCGACCACCAGCGCTTGAGCCGCGATCGCCAGCATGGTGCTGGTCACGGTTTCGAACATGCGCATAGGTAGGTCTCCGATGCCGGAACAATATCCGGCAACCGGGATATGGTCATAGTTGCGCGGTGTCGCAATTTTGTAACACGTAATCGCAATTGCGTTACGCGCACTTTGCGTGGTCGTGGCGGCAGACACGCCGCAACCCGTCATCCTGACGAAAGTCAGGACCCAGAGTACCGCGTGCTGCCCTGCTTGGCTCTGGGTCCTGACGTTCGTCAGGATGACGGGCGGGCGCTACCGGCGCGCCCTCAGGCCGCGCCGAACACCCGTGCGAAGATCGTGTCGACGTGCTTCAAGTGATAGCCGAGATCGAACTTGTCCTCGAGTTCGGCATCCGACAGCGTCACGTCCGGATCGGCCTTCAGCAGGTCGAGCAGCGACAGTGCGCCGTCCGAGTCCCATACCTTCATCGCGTTGCGCTGCACCAGCCGATACGCGTCCTCGCGGCTCACGCCGGCCTGCGTCAGCGCGAGCAGCACGCGCTGCGAATGGACCAGCCCGCCCATCTTGTTGAGATTCTTCAGCATCCGCTCGGGGTACACGACCAGCTTGTCCATCACCCCGGTCAGCCGCACGAGCGCGAAGTCGAGCGTGATCGTCGCGTCCGGCCCGATATAGCGCTCGACCGACGAGTGCGAGATGTCGCGCTCATGCCACAGCGCGACATTCTCCAGCGCGGGTGTGACATAACCGCGCACCATCCGCGCGAGGCCTGTGAGGTTCTCGGTCAGCACCGGGTTGCGCTTGTGCGGCATCGCTGACGACCCCTTCTGGCCGGGCGAGAAATACTCTTCCGCCTCGAGCACTTCGGTACGCTGCAGATGACGCACTTCGGTCGCGAGCCGCTCGATCGAGCTGGCGATCACGCCGAGCGTCGCGAAGAACATCGCGTGACGATCACGTGGGATGACCTGAGTCGAGACGGGTTCGATCGTGAGGCCGAGCTTGCCCGCGACATACTCTTCGACGAATGGATCGATGTTGGCGAACGTGCCGACCGCGCCCGAGATCGCGCAGGTCGCGACGTCGTCGCGTGCCGCGATCAGCCGCGCGCGGTTGCGCGCGAATTCGGCATGCGCCTGCGCGAGCTTCAGCCCGAACGTCACCGGCTCGGCGTGGATGCCGTGACTGCGACCGATCGTCGGCGTCATCTTGTGCTCGCGCGCGCGGCGTTCGAGCACCACCAGCAGCGCATCGAGATCGGCGATCAGGATGTCGCTCGCCTTCGCCAGCTGCACCGCGAGACAGGTGTCGAGCACGTCCGACGAGGTCATGCCCTGATGCATGAAGCGCGCTTCGGGGCCGACATGCTCGGCGACGTTGGTCAGGAAGGCGATGACGTCATGCTTGGTCTCGCGCTCGATCTCGTCGATCCGGCCGACCTCGAACGCGCCCTTTTCCCAGATCGCCGCGGCGGCCTCTTTCGGCACGACGCCCAGTTCGGCGAGCGCGTCGGTGGCGTGCGCCTCGATCTCGAACCAGATCTTGAAGCGCGCTTCGGGCGTCCAGATCGCGACCATGTCGGGGCGGGAATAGCGGGGGACCATCGGGTTTCCTCGGGAGCGTGAAGGGTAAGGCGTGTCGCGTGCCATATTGCCCGCGTTTGCGCGCGAAACGCGGTAGCAGGACGCAGGACAAGGTTCAAATACCCCGCCTCGCGTATGAATCCGGCATGGCAGCGCGTATAGAAAGAATGAGCAGTTCGCGGCGGCGAGTATATGCCATGCTCGATCGCCAAGCGGCTCAGTACATGCGTAGAACACCACCGGAGAGACGCAATGTTAAAATATGCTATGCTAGCCGGCGCGGCACTGGTTGCTGCACCCGTATTGGCGCAGGCGACCGCGACGGCGCCGCAGACTTCAGCACCGGCCGGCGCTGCTACTGGCCAAGCCAATCCGTCCGGCGCGATGGCGTCGCCGCAAGGTCCAACGACCGATGCGGTGCCGATGCAGTCCACTGCGCGCGAACAACCCGCCACGGGCAGCCAGGTCGCGCAGGTCGTCGACACCGAGTTTCCGACCTACGACAAGAATGGTGACGGCAAACTCAGCGCGGTTGAATTCGGCGGCTGGATGGTCGCGCTGAAGAGCAAGACCGATCCGTCGACCAGCCCCGACGCGCCGGGGACGAAGAAATGGGTCTCGGCCGCCTTCGCTCAAGCGGACGCGGACAAGAACAAGTCGCTCACGAAGACCGAAGTCACGCGCTTTCTGACGCAAGGCTAACGCGTATCGCAAGGCCGGTAGGGTCGTGAACGCCCGACCAAGTCGGTCTGCCTCCGTCCGCGTGCAAGGCAGCGCGTCAGCCCGGCTTGCGCGCCGCCCGCTCCTTCTCCGCGCCTGTCGCGGCCAAATCCTGACCCCGCGCCTCGACAGCGGCCTCGAGCAATCGATCAGACGTCTCGACCGCCGCGTCGGGCGTCAGCGACACCGCGACCCCGTCCGGTCCGTCGACCAGAACCTGCCCATGTTCCGCGGTCACGGTCGAGGGCTCGTCGTGTAACTTGTTGTCCAAATGCAATTCCTTCAGTGTGACAACGTAGATGCGGGCAAAACGACGCAGCACTTTCAGGAATGTAGACCGATACCTGATTTGCTTAGATCAACCCTTGCGCGCGCAGGCTGACATGGCCGCCGGTGCCCATCACAATATGGTCGTGGACGGTGATGCCCAGTCGCTTGCCGGCCTCGGCGATCGTCCGCGTGATCTCGATATCCGCGCGGCTCGGGGAGGGGTCCCCGCTCGGATGATTGTGGACGAGGATGATCGACGCCGAGCCGAGATCGATCGCCCGGCGGATGACCTCGCGGACATACACCGCGGCCTGGTCGATCGAGCCCTTGCTCATCACCTCGTCGCGGATCAGCATGTTCTTGGTGTTGAGGTGGAGCACGCGGAAGCGCTCGATCGCGTGGTGCGCCATGTCCGCGCGGAGATAGTCGAGCAGCGCCTGCCAGTTAGCGAGCACCGGGCGGTCGCTGACCTGCGATTGCAGCAGGCGGATCGCGGCTGCGTGCGCGATCTTGATCGCCGCGGTCGAGATCTCGCCCATCCCCTTCACGCGGCCGAGCGCCTCGGCATCCGCGGTGAGCACCCCGCCGATCCCGCCGAACTCGCGCATCAGCGCCTTGGCGAGCGCCTTGGTATCGCCACGCGGAATCGCGATCGCGAGCAGATATTCGATAAGTTCGTGGTCGAGCAACGCATCGCCACCGCCGTCGAACAGGCGTTTGCGCAAGCGTCCGCGATGACCCTTCAGATCATTCCCCAGGGCAGCGGCGTCGTCGTCCGGTTCGGCCATGGCGCGATGCTAGCACATCGCTGCGCAATTGCATGACGCCCCTGCACCCGCCTATGCAGGGCTTCGACTGTAGCGGAGTGCGTGGGTGAGCGAGACGAGCGAGACAGGGGCCAACCCTCGCCGTCCTGCGACTGCCCGCCGCGTCGCGCTGGTGGTCGCACTGCTTCTGCTCGCGGGGCTGATCGTGCTCTGGCTGGTGCGCAAACCGATCGCCGAAGGATTCATCGACCGCGAACTCGCCAAGGCCGGCGTGCCGGCGCGCTACGCCATCGCCGACCTGGCGCTGGGCGGCCAGCGGTTGACCAATGTCGTGATCGGCGATCCGGCGCATCCCGATCTCGTCGCCGACTGGGTCGAGACACGGACGGGCGTCGGCTTGTCGGGGCCGTATCTGAAGGGTGTGCGCGCGGGGAAGGTGCGGCTGCGCGGCCGGCTGGTTGACGGCAAAGTCTCGCTCGGTGCGATCGACAAATTGCTGCCGGCGTCGTCGGGCAAGCCATTTGCGCTGCCCGCCCTTGATGTTTCGGTCGCCGATGGGCGGATGCGACTCGAGACTCCGCACGGGATCGTCGGGCTGAAGCTGGTCGGGTCGGGCAAGCTCGACGACGGGTTTCGCGGCACGCTCGCGGCGATCAGCGAGCGGCTCGATATCGGTGGGTGCGCAATCGACAGGCTCGCGGCGACCGTCAAGCTGCGGATCGACGCCGTCAAACCAACCGTCACGGGGCCGGTGCGCGTGTCGCGGCTCGCCTGTGGCACGACGCGAGTCGACCGGCTGGTGGCAGACCTCGACGTCGGCTTCTCCGCCGCGCTCGATCTCTGGCAGGGCAAGGCCACGCTCACGACGGGCGCGGCACGGACGCCGGGCGGCACCTTGGCGGGCACGAGCGGCACGATCGCCTTCACGGGAAGTGCGGCGGCGAGCGCAGGGAAAGTGGACATTGCTGCGAAAACCGTTCGCACCCTCGAAGGCGGCGCGCGACGCGTTTCGGTCGCTGGCGCATACCGGATCGGCGAGCAGATCGCCTTCGACGGGCGCGTCCAGGCGAGCGGCGCCGCCGTGGCGCAAAAACGACTCGCCGGACTGACGGGGATCGGTGGCGCGGCCGCGGGTACGCCGGTTGCACCACTGGCGGCCGCCGCAGCGCAAGCGATTCAGAAGGCAGGTCGCGGGTTTGCGGCGGATGCCGACGTGCGCATGAAGATCGAGGGCGGACGCGGCAAGGTTTTGCTGTCGCGTCTGGCGCTCGCGTCTGCCAGTGGTGCGCGCGTGGCGCTCGGCGGCGGGAGCGGGGTCGCGCTAACCTGGCCGAATGGCGGTGTGCGGCTCGACACGACCCTCGCGATGCGCGGCGGCGGCCTGCCCGAGGCGCGCGTGTCGCTCGCGCAGGCGAAACCCGGCGCGGCGATCCGCGGCGTGGCCACCATCGCACCTTATGCGGCGGGGGCCGCGCGTCTGGCGCTGACCCCCGTCACCTTCAGCGCGACGCCGGGTGGCGCGACGTCGATCGCGACGCGCGTGACGCTTTCTGGGCCGATCGGCGGCGGCGGATCCGCCAACCGGGTCGATGGCCTGGCGATGCCGGTCGCCGCGCTGTGGGACGGTCGCGGGCGACTGGTCGTCAACACCGGTTGCACGCCCCTGGCGGTGCAGCGGTTTGCGCTATCCGGGCTGGTGCTCGACCCGTCGCGATTGACTTTGTGCCCGGTCGACGGCGCGCTGCTGCAGGTGAAGGGCACGCGGATCGGCGGCGGCGCCCGGATCGCAGCGGCACGCCTGACCGGACGGCTCGGCACCACCCCGATCACGCTCGCGACCGCCGGAGCGACCGTGTGGCTCGCCGATCGCGGGTTTGCGGTCGAGCGCGTGCAGACGCGGATCGGTGCGCCCGAGCGAGTCACGCGACTCGATTTCGGCACCGTCACCGGTCGCATGACCGCGCAGGGGCTGGCGGGCGCGTTCACCGGCGGCGCGGGGCAGATCGCCAACGTGCCGCTGCTGCTCGGCGATGCGGCCGGCGATTGGACGCTGGTCGGCGGCGCGCTCAATCTCACCGGCGCGATGGGCGTGTCCGATGCCGCACCGACCCCGCGGTTCAAGCCGCTCGCCGCGCGCACCGTGACGCTCGCGCTGGTCAACGGCAGCATCACCGCCGCGGGCACGCTAATCGAGCCGACGACGAACACCAAGGTCGCCGATGTCACGCTCGCCCACGCGCTCGGGGCAGGGGCGGGCAAGGCCGACCTCATCGTCCCCGGAATTGCGTTCGCCAAGGACAGGCTGCAACCCGATACGCTCACCCCGCTGACCTTCGGCGTGATCGCCGACGTCAACGGCTCGGTGAGCGGCGAGGGGCATATCGCCTGGAACCCCGATGGCGTGACGAGCAATGGCGTGTTCCGCACCGCTGGCACCGACCTCGCCGCCGCGTTCGGCCCGGTGACGGGCATCGCGACCGAGATCCGTTTCACCGACCTGCTCAATCTGCAGAGCGCGCCGGGGCAGGTGGCGACGATCCGCACGCTCAACCCCGGCATCCCCGTCACCGACGGCACGATCCGCTACCAGACGCTGCCCGGTGCGCGCGTCCAGGTCGAGGGCGGCGCATGGCCGTTTGCGGGCGGATCGCTGACGCTCGACCCGACGCTGCTCGATTTCTCCGCGGCGTCCGAGCGGCGGATGACGTTCCACGTCGCCAACATGGCCGCCGACCAATTCCTCCAGCAGTTCGATTTCAAGAATCTCGACGCGACCGGGATTTTCGACGGCGTGCTGCCAATGATCTTCGACGAGACCGGCGGCCGGATCGAGGGCGGCGACCTGCGCGTGCGGCCGGGCGGCGGGACGCTCGCCTATGTCGGCGACCTGAGCCAGAAAGATCTCGGCATCTGGGCGAACATCGCGTTTCAGGCGCTCAAGTCGCTGCGCTACCAGTCACTGCGAGTCGGCATGAATGGCCCGCTCGCCGGCGAGATGGTCACCGACGTGCGCTTCGCTGGGATCAGCCAGGGCGAGGGCGCGAAATCGAACTTCATCGTTCGCCGCCTGCAAAAGCTGCCGTTCGTGTTCAATATCCGCATCAAGGCGCCGTTCCGTGGGCTGCTCGATTCGGCGCAGAGCTTCTACGATCCGAAGCGGTTGATCCAGCGCAACCTGCCCGCGTTGCTGCAGCAGCAAGCCGCGCCGCCTCCTCCCAAACTCCCCACCATTCAGGCCCCGGAAAGCAGTATTGTGCCATGACCGAAACAGGATTGAAGAAGCTGGAGCAAAGGCCGATCTTGCGCAGGATGACGAGGACGATCGCTTTCGTGGTGACGACCGCTGCCGCCTTGCCAGGCTGCATCAACGTGTCG
>NZ_LMLD01000011.1:792884-793413 GCF_001421825.1 Sphingomonas sp. Leaf38
TCGATGGCGAGGCGAAATCGTTGATCCAGCAGAACCCGGGGATATTCTAAGATGAAGACCAAGGTCATGATGATGGTTGCCGCAGCGGTGGCTCTCGGCGGCCTTTCGGTGGTAGCCTCGGCGCAGCGCGACCCAGCCTATGCCGCGGCGCGCGCGGGAGGCGAGGTCGGCGAGCAGCCCGACGGCTATCTCGGCCTCGTCGGCGCGGCGAGCGGCGAGCTGCGCGCGCTGGTCAACAACATCAATATCCAGCGCAAGTCGGCGTACACGCAAAAGGCGCAGGCAAGCGGCGCGACGGTCGAGCAGTTGGCGTTCACCAGCGGCTGCAACCTGATCCTGCAGACCAATCCCGGTGAAAAGTACAAGACCCCGAACGGCGTCTGGAAGACGCGCACCGCTGGCGCCCCCGACCGCGATTCGCGCTGCGTGTGAATGATACCGTAATCCTCCCCCGCCAGGGGGAGGTGGCTGGCGCTTGCCAGACGGAGGGGGAGGAAGGCGAAACGTAGGTTGCCTTTCCTTCCCCCCC
>NZ_LMLD01000011.1:793465-867938 GCF_001421825.1 Sphingomonas sp. Leaf38
GCCCGCTGCATTGATGACACCCCTGTCACACCGGTTGACTTGCACCCCCCCCTTTTCTAAACGGACCGCGCCTTGGCGGGATCGCTCGTCGCTGCTTGCTTCCTCCCCGATGCGAAATCAGGTGGAGGAACGTGCGTGGCGGAGATCGAACCCGGACAGGACCCCCAGGGTGTTGACGATCCGCGACTTTCCGCGCTCGATGAGCGATTGAGCGAGGTCAAGGCTCGGGAGACGCTCGCTAAGGGGCAGAAGGGGGCGGACGCCGAGCGGGGATACTCGCAAGGCAATCGCGTCATTTCCGCCCTGATTGGGAGTCTCGTCGGCAGTGCGCTGATCGGCTGGTTGATTGACCGCTGGTTCGGTACTGGCCCTTGGGGACTGATCGTGTTGCTGTTCCTCGGGATAGCGGTCGCGTTCAGGCAGATCATTCGAATTTCAGGCGAACGCCCGGAGTAACCGGGCGTTTGTCGTATCAAGACGGCAGGGATTCCACGTGGCGGCAGAACAGGGCGGCAAGATCGATCCGATGCACCAGTTCCTGATCGAGCCGGCGTTCGGCTCGCACTGGATCGTAGGTGGTTACGACCTGTCCTTCACCAATTCCGCATTGTGGATGGTGGTGACGCTGGTCGCATTGTGGGCATTCATGATCGGCGGGATGAAGCGCGAGCTCGTCCCCGGCCGGTGGCAGATGGCGGTCGAAGGCTTTACCGGCTTCATCTCGGGCATGCTCGAGCAGAATGTCGGCCCGGGCGGCAAGCGCTTCGTGCCCTATGTCTTCTCGCTGTTCATGTTCATCCTGTTCGCGAACATCATCGGTCTGCTGCCGTTCGGCATCGTCCCCGGCGTGCACCCGTTCACCGTGACCAGCCACATGACGGTCACCGGCGTGCTGGCGCTGATCAGCTTCGCGATCGTCCTGCTCGTCGGTTTCGGCAAGCACGGCTTCCACTTCTTCTCGCTGTTCGTGCCGAGCGGCACGCCCGCGCTGATGATCCCGCTGATCTTCGTGGTCGAGCTGATGTCGTTCCTGGTGCGTCCGTTCTCGCTCGGCCTGCGACTGTTCGTGGCGATGACCGCGGGCCATATCCTGCTCAAAGTGCTGGCCGCGTTCGTGATCAACGGCCTGAACCTCGGCGGGATGTATATCGGTCTGGTGAGCGCGCCGAGCATGCTGCTGATGGTCGGCATTACGCTGCTCGAGCTGCTGGTCGCCGCGATCCAGGCCTATGTGTTCGCGTTGCTGACGTCGGTCTATCTGAACGACGCGGTCAACCTTCACTAAGTTTTTCCATCACCTAAACTGTTTTTCAAAGGGAATTTACCATGGACGCACAAGCAGCAAAGATGATCGGTGCTGGCCTCGCAGCGATCGGCATGGGCCTCGCCGCACTCGGCGTGGGCAACGTGTTCGCCCAGTTCCTCGCCGGCGCTCTCCGCAACCCAGGCGCAGCCGACAGCCAGCAGGGCCGTCTGTTCATCGGTTTCGCAGCCGCCGAGCTTCTCGGCCTGCTCGCCTTCGTCACCATGATCATCCTGGTGTTCGTCGCCTAACCACTCGGTGATTTGGCCGGGCAACCGCGCCCGGCCGGATTAACGCAGGACACACCAATGCCCCAGATTGCCCAGATAGCCGCTACCTACGCCTCGCAGATCTTCTGGCTGCTGCTCACTTTCGGTATCCTGTATTTCGGGATCGGTAAGGGAATGGTGCCAAAGATCGTGTCCAACGTGGACTCGCGCGAAGGCCGGATCGCCGGCGATCTGGCGGCGGCGGTCGCTGCCCGTGCGCAGGCCGATACGGTCCAGGCGAACTGGCAGGCAGAAATGGACGCGGCACGTACCGCGGCGCAGGCCGAGACGGCCGCCGCTGCGAAGCGGGCGGCGTTGGCGTTCGAGCAGCAGGTCCATGCTGCCGACGCCGATCTCGCCGAGCGTCTGGGGCACCATGATCTGGCGGTCGCGAACGCGAAGGCCGAGGCACTCTCGAACCTTCAGGGCGTTGCCGCCGAAGCAGCACAGCAATTGGCCGCCAAGGTCGCAGGGCTCCAGGTCAGCCTGGATGCGGCGAGCGACGCGGTACGCAGGACGACGGCGCATGGCTAATCCCGATTCGGCCGCAAAGGTCATCCATGAAGAGGGCATGGCGCCCGAAGGTGCGATCGACAACCAGGGTATAAAGGGCCACACGACCGCGCCCGGTGGCGTCGAGCATGTCGCCGATCCGACCGCGCTTGGCCTGACCTCGACCGGCTGGGTTGCGGTTGCGATGATCGTCGTGATCCTGCTGATGATCTGGAAGAAGGTTCCAGGGATGATCGGCAAGATGCTCGATACGCGCATTGCTGGCATTCGCACGCAACTCGACGAAGCCAAGGCGCTCCGCGCCGAAGCCGAGGCGATCCGCACCGAATACGAGGCCAAGGCAAAGACCGCGCACGCCGAAGCCGAAGCCATGAAGGTCCACGCGCATCACGAGGCCGCGGCGATCATCGCCAAGGCCAAGGCGGGTGCCGAGGACCTGATGGTGCGTCGTGCCAAGATGGCCGAGGACAAGATCGCGGCCGCCGAACGCGCCGCGATCGCCGAAGTCCGCGCCCGCGCCGCCGATGCTGCGGCCAAGGCTGCCGGTATCCTGATCGCGGAGCATCACGACGCCGCCGCCGACCGCATGATGGTCGACCGCTCGATCTCGGGGCTTGGTCGCCTGAACTAAGTCTTCTCCTCTTCCTTCGGGGGAGGGGAAGGGGCCCGCTGCGCAGCAGTGGGAAGGTGAGGGCTCGTGTCCCTCCCGTGCTAACATTCTTGACGGCCGTCTCTTCCCGGGTTTCCGGCGGCCGGGTCTCCAATCTGAGCCCGTTGGAGAAGAATCATGTCCTGGCTCATCCTCGCGGTCGCCGTCGTCACCGAAATCTGTTGGGCGCTCAGCCTGAAATGGGCAGCCACCATCGCTACGTGGCAGGCGTCGAGCGTCCCGATCGTCCTCAGCTTCGTCAACATGGGCCTGCTAGCGTTGGCTATGCGCGGCCTACCGGCGGGCACCGCTTATGCGATCTGGACGGGGGCCGGCGCGATCGGTGTCATCATCGGCGGCGTGCTGCTGTTCGGCGACAAGGTCAGTGGTATCCAGGCCTGTTTCATGGCGCTCACCGTCGTCGGGATCGTCGGCACGAAGGTCTTCGCGCAGGCGTAACCCAGCGGCTCGCCGCCCTAACATAGTTTGATCATGCCTGACGCCCTCCACGTCTTGGGGGGCGCCTAGGGCTGTGTCATGTAAGCGTGGCACCCGTATGAGGTCTATGGGTCTGCTCTGCGGCCCCTGTAGCGCACGAATGCCTTGGGAGCCGCCTGCGCGCAGTGGGACCGACCTGTCCAAATTCGTCATATTGCTCCGATCGCAGGTCTTCGCGGGGCGCTTCCAGAGCCGCAAGAGCCCGGTACAATCACGTCATATCAGTTGTGATTTGAAACTAGGGTTTGCTGGCTGCCACTGTGTGGCGGTTTTGAGACACAATGTTCAAAAATTGGTTTCCGTATGCGGAAATCGCTAGACGTCAACAGCAGAAGGCCTCTACCTAACGTCCAAACCATAAGTTCGAAAAGTTCGAACACTCAGGAGAGAACGCCGATGCGCATGATCGCATATCTGTTGTCCGCCGCAGCAACCACGGCACTCGTGACGCCGGTCTTTGCGCAGCAGGCGACCTCGACCGTCGAGGCGCAGAGCACACCGTCGCAGGGAACGGCGAATGCATCGGTCGACGGCCAGACTAACGCAGCGACCGATGCAGATACGACGCGCGCTGCCAGTGCCGCCAGTGCGGTCGCCGAAACCGGCAACTCGAGCGACATCGTCATCACCGCGACCCGACGCTCGGAGCGTCTGTCGAACGTACCCATCGCGGTGTCCGCAGTGGGCCAGGCCGCGCTGCAGAATTCCGGCGGCAGTGACATTCGCTCGCTCAACCAGCTCGCACCGTCGCTGCTGATCTCGTCGACGGGCAACGAATCGAACGCGTCGGCGCGTATTCGCGGTATCGGTACGGTTGGCGACAATCCCGGTCTTGAAAGCTCGGTCGCGGTCTTTATCGACGGTGTCTATCGCAGCCGCACCGGCGTCGGCCTCAACGAGCTCGGCGAGATCGACCGGGTCGAGGTCCTGCGCGGGCCGCAGGGTACGCTGTTCGGTCGCAACGCGTCGGCAGGTCTCATCAACATCATCACGCGGTCGCCCGAGTTCGACTGGCACGGCAACGCCGAGGCGACCTATGGCAATTACGATCAGAAGCGCATCGCAGCCGGCATCACCGGGCCGCTGATCGCCGAGAAGCTCGCCTTCCGCGTCGACGGCGTCTTTGTGAAGCGCGACGGCTTCTACAAGAATGTGACCGCCGCCAATGGCTCCGAAAGCCGGATCAACGACCGCGATCGCTATTTCGTTCGCGGCCAGCTGCTGTTCAATCCGACCTCCCAGCTAAGCTTCCGCGTGATCGGCGACTATTCGCATCGCAAGGAAAGCTGCTGCGGCGCGGTCTATTACAGCCAAGTCGAGACGACCGATCCAACTGCCAATGCCGCCGGCGTCGCGCCATTCTTTGGCACCGTAAACACCGATGGCGCGGTCACGAACAATGCGAGCAACCGCATCGTCGATATCCTGCGTCGCCAGGGTGCGGTGTTCCCGCTCGCGGGTAACAAGGCTGATCCGTTCAGCCGCCAGGTCGCGGTGACGCCGGGCCAGACCTATCGCAACACGACCAAGGATTATGGCGGTTCGGTGCAGGCCGACTGGGATCTGGGCGGCGCGACCTTCACCTCGATCACCGCATACCGCGAGTATAAGTCGGGCAATGTCAGCGACATCGACTATACCAATGTCGATCTGACAAACCGTGCCGACGACGGCAACGCCTATCGTCAGTTCCATACCTTCACGCAGGAAGCGCGGCTTCAGGGCTCGCTGTTCAACGACAAGCTCGATTGGCTCGTCGGTGGCTTCTATTCGAAGGAGACGTTGAAGCTCGTCGACAACGCGAAGTTCGGTTCGCAATACGGCCAATTCGCCGCGTGCCGCCTCGTCGCGAACGTCAGTCCCGCGCTTGCCGCACTCGGCCAGAATTCGGCAGGTTGTCTGAATAGCACAGTCATACTGCCGACGGGTGCTACTGCGCGTCAAACCGTATCCGGTGCCTTTGGCGGACCGAATTCCGCAGGGGGCCTTATTACCGCAGCTCTTGATCGTCTGACTGGCGGCGCGGGGCTAGGCGGCGGCGTGAACAACGTCGGCGATTCGGGCT
Source organism: Sphingomonas sp. Leaf38 (assembly GCF_001421825.1). Lineage (NCBI taxonomy): Bacteria > Pseudomonadati > Pseudomonadota > Alphaproteobacteria > Sphingomonadales > Sphingomonadaceae > Sphingomonas > Sphingomonas sp. Leaf38. The sequence goes on from NZ_LMLD01000011.1 coordinate 798,763, forward strand.
CGATCTACCGGCAGAAGAGCGAAAACTACGCGTTCTTCACGCACAACATTCTGCACCTGACCGACACATTGTCGCTGACCGGCGGCCTTCGCTACACGCACGAAACCAAGAAGTTCAACGCTGCGTTCAACAATAACAACAGTGTCTGCCCGATCCAGCAGGCTGCACTGGCACCGTTGACGCAGACGCAGAGCGGCGCGACGGCGTTCGCACAGGGCATCGTGACGCTGACCTGCACGGGCAATTCGAGCACGGCGCTGAACGGGTTGAACCTGAACGACAGCTTTGGCGACGGTGAGTTCACCGGCACCGCGGTCCTCTCGTGGAAGCCGTTCACCAAGCTGCTGACCTATGCCTCCTATGCCAAGGGCTACAAGGCGGGCGGCTACAATCTCGACCGGTCCGATCTGGGCGGCGTCAACGGCGTGCTCTCGTCGCGCAGCAACGCTGATGCGCCAGGTTTGCGCTTTAACGCCGAGAAGGTGAACAATTACGAGATCGGGGCGAAGTTCAACACGCGCCAGTTCACCTTGAACGTCGCCGCGTTCCGCCAGGAATTCACCGACTTCCAGCTTAACACGTTCAACGGCTCGATCTTCGTCGTGCAAAACGTCCAGGGCTGTAAGGACAACCTCAACGGTCTTGATAGCGATAACGGCTTCAACCCCGTCACCGGTGCGCAGACCGGCACCTGCGCTCCGGATCGGGCGAAGAAGGCAGGCGTGATCTCGCAGGGCGTCGAGCTCGAGGCGACGATGTCGCCGATCAAGCAGGTCACCTTCACCGCGGGCTACACCTATGCCGACACGTTTGCCCGCAAGAACCTGGTCGGCAGCTCGACGACCGGTGAGGCGCTCGACCGCGCGCTCTTCCTGCTCCCGGGCAGCCAGTTGTCGAACGCGCCCAAGCACGTCGTGACCACGTCGTTCGCCTGGACGCCCGATATCGGATCGAACGGCCTGTCGGGTCTGCTTTATGTCGATAGCCGCCTGTCGTCCGACTACAACACGGGTTCGGATCTGGCCCCGGAGAAGAAGCAGGATGGCTTCGCGGTGGTCAACGCCCGCGTCGGTCTGCGCGGCAAGGACCAGATCTGGGCGCTCGAGTTCTGGGCACAGAATGTGTTCAACAAGAACTACATCCAGGTCGCGTTCAACACGCCGTTCCAGGGTGCCGGATCGTCGGCCAACGTCGCTGCGTATGGCGGCACCGGCAACGCGCTCTACTCGGCCTTCCTCGCCGAGCCGCGCACCTATGGCCTGACGCTGCGCTCGCGCTTCTGATCGCGTAGTACCACGTGAAAAGCCGGCTCGCAGATCTCTGCGGGCCGGCTTTTTCGTGTGTGGGAGTAATTGCGCGCCCGTTCTCCTGCGAACGCAGGAGTCCCGGGTCGCAAGCGCTGCGTCCCGCTACCCTGGGCTCCCGCTTTCGCGGGAGAACAGGGGCCCGCTCACGCCGCCAAGTCGATATCCTCGCCCGCCGCCGCCGCGAGCAACCGCCGTTCCAGCGTCTTCAACCGCGCGGGCTGGGTGATCCGGTCGCCGGTCAGGTCGGTGATGTAGAACGTGTCGACCGCGCGCTCGCCATAGGTGGCGACATGCGCGGAATGGATCGTCACCTTCGACTGGAACAGCGCATTGGCGAGCTGGTTCAACAGCGCGGGCCGGTCGCGGGCGTTGACCTCGACCACGGTGAACCGGTTCGACGCCTTGTTGTCGACGAGCGCGTTGGGGACGATGTCGAACGCCTCCGCGCGCGTGCGGGGCAGGGGTTTGGCGACCAGCCGGTCGGCCAGCTTGCCGCGGTTGGCCAGCGCATCCTCGATCGCCGTCTTAAGGCGCGACAGCTGGCCGGATTCGTCGAACGGCCGCCCGAACGGATCCTGGACGAGGAAGTTGTCGACCGCCATGCCGTCGCGCGTCGTGTGGATGCGCGCGTCGATGATGTTGCCCCCCGCAACGTGGATCGCACCGGCGATACGGTAGAACAGCCCGGGATGATCCGCCGCGTAGATCGTCACCAGCGTCGCGCCGCGCCCCGGATAGACATGCGCGTCGATCGCGAGCTGCGCATCGAAGGTGGTCGCGAGGAAGCGCGCATTGTGCGCGAGCACGTCCTCGGGTTCGGCGATCCAATAGGCTTCGGGCAGGCGGTGGACGAGCGTGGCAAACGACTCCGCGTCCCAGCCGAGCGCGTCGCGCAGATGGTCCTGCTTGGCGGCGATCCGTTCGGCGCGGCCTTTCTGCTTGTGGCCCAGCCGGAGGACCTCTTCGGCGGCTTCGTACAGATCGCCGAGCAACTGGCGTTTCCAGCCGTTCCACACGCCCGGACCGACCGCGCGGATATCGACGATCGTCAGCGTGAGCAGCAGCCGCAGCCGCTCCGGGCTCTGCACGACGTCACAGAAATCGAGGATCGTCTTGAAGTCGCTGAGGTCGCGCTTGAACGCGGTCGCCGACATCAGCAGGTGCCAGCGGACAAGCCAGGCGACCGTTTCGGTTTCCGCAGGCGTCAGCCCGAAGCGCGGGCACAGCCGTTGTGCGACCTCCGCCCCCAGGATCGAATGATCGCCGCCACGGCCCTTGGCGATGTCGTGCAACAGCACCGCGACGTACAGCGCGCGACGCGACACGATCTGTTCGAAGATCGCGCTTGCGAGCGGATGGTCCTCCTTCAGCACGCCGTTCTCGATGCGCGCGAGCAGGCCGATCGCGCGGATGGTGTGCTCGTCGACGGTGTAGTGATGATACATGTCGAACTGCATCTGCGCGACGACGCGCGCGAAATCGGGCACGAACCGGCCGAACACCCCCGCCTCGTTCATCCAGCGCAGCACGAGTTCGGGATCGCGCGGGGACGTCAGCACGTCGAGGAACAGCGCGTTGGCGGTCGGACTGGTGCGGACGTCGTCGACCAGCTTTGCGTCCCGCGCGGCGGCGCGCATCGCGAGCGGGTGGATCTCGACGCCGTGCTTGTCGGCAAGTTGGAAGATCTCGATCAGGCGTTCGGGATCGGTCTGGAAATAGTCGTCGCTCGGCAGCGCGAGCCGGCCGCGATCGAGCACGAAGCCGTTGAGCTTGCGCGGGGAGCGGCGGATCGTCGGCAGGCCGAAGCGCCGCCCGCGCGCGGCGAACTTTTCGTCGAGATGCGCGAGGAAGACGCCGCTGAGCGTGCCGACGGTCTTGGCCTGCAGGAAGTAGAACTGCATGAACCGCTCGACCTTCGACTTGCCGGGGCGATCGGAGAACCGCATCCGGTCGGCGATCTCGCGTTGCAGGTCGAAGGTGAGGCGATCCTCGGCGCGGCCGGTGATGCTGTGCAGATGGCAGCGCACGGCCTGGAAGAAGTTGTCGGCGCGGTGGAACAGGCGATATTCGGCCTTGGTGAACAGCCCGACCCCAACGAGTTCGGCGGCACGCTGGACGTCGTAGATGTACTTGCCGATCCAGAACAGCGCGTGGAGATCGCGCAGGCCGCCCTTGCCCTCCTTGACGTTGGGCTCGACGACGTAGCGCGTGTCGCCCATCTTGCGGTGGCGCGCGTCGCGTTCGGCGAGCTTGTCGGCGATGAAGGTGCGCGCAGTGTCGGCCTGGACCTCGGTCTTGAAGCGGTGCGAGGCTTGTTCGTACAGCTCGGTATCGCCGCAGACGTAGCGTGCCTCGAGCAGCGCGGTACGGACGGTGACGTCGGCTTTGGCCTGCCGCACCATCTCGTCGAGCGAACGGCTGGACTGGCCAAGCTTCAGCCCGAGATCCCATAGCGCGTACAACATCGATTCGATCACGCGCTCGGCCCAGGGTGTCTGCTTGCCGGGCGTCAGGAAGCCGATATCGACATCGGAATGCGGCGCCATCTCGGCCCGGCCATAGCCGCCGACCGCGATCAGCGTCAGGCGTTCGCCGATCGTCGGGTTGGGCAGGGGGTAGAGTCGCTGCGTCGTGAAATCGAACAGGATGCGGAGCAGCGCGTCGATCAGATAGGCCTGCGCGCTCGATGCTTCCAACCCGCGCGACGGGTGCTCGATCAGCCGACGTTCGACCTCGATCCGGCCCTTCTCCAACGCAGCCTTCAGCAGCGCAGTCGCATCGCGACGAAGTGCGGTTGCGTCCACGCCTTCCAAGGTGGCGATGGTTTCGGCGACGGCGCGGCGATCAATGATCGTGCGACGGTTGGGGAGGTGATCGAAGCGGCCGGACATGTTGGTCAGATAGGGGGGTAACGCTCCTGCGTCATCAGGATTGCGCAAACTGCCCGCGAAACGTAACCGGACGCGCGAGTGGAGGACGAAAATGAGCGAACCATTGCGTGTAGCCCTTGCCGGGCTCGGAACCGTCGGCGGCGGTGTGATCCGATTGCTGGATGCGAACCGCGAACTGATCGCACGGCGGGCCGGGCGCGAGATCGAGATCGTCGCGGTCTCCGCGCGCGACCGCGGCAAGGATCGCGGCGTCGATCTGTCGCGGTTTGCGTGGGTCGACGACACGACTGCGCTGGCGAAGCAGCCGGGCGCCGACGTGGTGGTCGAGCTGATCGGCGGGTCGGACGGCCCGGCGCTGACGCTGGCGCGCAGCACGCTGCAAGCGGGACGCAGTTTCGTCACCGCGAACAAGGCGATGATCGCGCATCACGGGCTTGAGCTGGCGCAGGCGGCCGAGGCGGCGGGGGTCGCGTTGAAGTTCGAGGCGGCGGTCGCGGGCGGCATCCCGGTCATCAAGGGCCTGCGCGAAGGCGCCGCGGCGAACGAGATCGCGCGCGTGTACGGCATCCTCAACGGTACCTGCAATTTCATCCTGTCGAAGATGGAATCGGAAGGCCGCGATTTTGCCGAGGTGCTCGCCGAGGCGCAGGCGCTGGGGTTTGCCGAATCCGATCCGAGCTTCGACATCGATGGTGTCGATGCGGCGCACAAGCTGTCGATCCTGGCGGCGGTCGCGTTCGGGACGCAGCCGGCGTTCGACGACGTCGCGGTCAGCGGCATCCGGCACCTGCTGGGCGCGGACATCGCCGAGGCGGCGGCGCTCGGCTACCGCGTGCGGCTGCTGGGGCTGGCGGAAGCCGGGACGGACGGGTTGTTCCAGCGCGTGCATCCGCATCTCGTGCCCGTGGATCACCCGCTGGCACACGTCACCGGATCGCTGAATGCCGTGGTGGCCGAGGGCAACTTCGTCGGCCGGTTGCTGTTCCAGGGCGCTGGCGCGGGCGATGGCCCGACCGCGAGCGCGGTGGTCGCCGACCTGATCGACATCGCGCGCGGCGAGTTCGGGCCCCCGTTCGCGATGCCGGTCGCTTCGCTCTCTGCGGCGCCCCAGGCGGACAGCGGCGAGCGGCGGGGCAGGGCGTATCTGCGCTTCACGGTTGCCGACCGGGTCGGCGTACTCGCCGAGATCGCCGCAGCGATGCGCGATGCGGGCGTCTCGATCGAGAGCCTGATCCAGCGCGGTGCGATTTCGGATGGCAGCGTGCTGGTGGCGATCGTCACACACGAAAGCCCGGAACGCTCGATCGCCCAGGCGCTTGAGAAGTTGCGCGGGTCGCAGAGCCTCGTTGGTCAGCCAATGTGGATGCACATTCTGGATTGAGGGGGGGGCGGGCGGATAGCTTCAGGGCCGCCACTCCGACGAAGGCCGGGGCCCCATTGGCGTGGTCGCAGCAACGACGCGTGCCCTTCGTTAGTGCCGCCCCCCAATGGGCCCCGGCCTTCGCCGGGGTGGAGGACAGTAATGCAGCCTCCTGCTTGTTCTTCCGCGAAGGCGGGAGCCCAGTCTTGGCCCCACCTTCGCGGGGAAGCATGGCAGGACGATCTTACCTAGGCGGTTCGTCCAGCACGATCGGGACGCGGTTCGCCTTGTCGGGCTTCTTCCGGAATTTTCGCCCGACGTCGCGGAGCAGCGCCATCGGATCCTTTCCTTCGCCGTTCTCGCAACAGCTGTGCGGATCGATCAGCGCGCCGATGCCCCGGATCAGCACCACCGGGACGGTCAGCAGGTCGACCCCGGTGCAGCCACCCGGCGGGCAGACGGGCCCGGCATTGTCGAGCGCCGCGCGCGGATCGCCTACCGCCTGGCGCGGGCGATCCTGCGGCAGGCGTTCGTCGGGGAGGGGCAGGCGTGGCGCGGGGGTGCCGTTGGTCCCGCAGACGACGACCTCGGTCTGGCTCGAACCGGGGCAGGCGGGCGGGGCGAGGATCGACCAGCGTTGCGGCGGCGGTGTTACTGTCGAGGTAGGGGATGCTATCGTGGCTTGCAGCATCAGCGTCATCAGGATCATCGCGCGCGCCTCATCCTAGTTGACGGTACCGACCGGCCCATTGAGGTCGATCGGTACGCGGTCCCGTTTATCCGGCTTTTTCGCGAGTGTGCTCCTGATCAGCCCGACCGCCGCCTTCGCGATCGGGACGATCGGCGGGCCGAAGCCCACTTGGCACCCCCATTGGCTCGCCGCACAGGGCGTGTTTTCCAGTTGCAGTGCACGCACGGCACTGAGTTCGGGGTTGGAAGCGACCGGGCGATCGGGCGGGCCACGGTCGTCGCGCATCGGCAGGCGCGGGGTGGTGGTCGCCGACGTGCCGCAGACGACGACCTCGTTGCCGTCCCTTGATGTGGTGGCACACGGATCGACGAGGATCGAGAAACGCTCGGCACGTGGCGTTTGCGCGGCAGGCGCGCGAGCGGTCGCCTGTGCAAGGATCAACAGTATAGCGGGTATTGGCATTACAGGATCATGGTGCAGGCGGGCGCATGCCGCTAGCCGTCACGTCGCCCGAGCCCTCGCCAGGGCCGAACCCGACGGTCGCACGAACCCCTGCACTGCCCCCGCCTACCAGAAACGGACTCATGGCCTCGATTGGCGTGCGCGCATGGACCAAGCTCGCGCGCTGTTCCGCCACCATATCCCGGCGATCAACGGTCCGCGTCTCTAATGGTACACGGTAGCGATCCGCGTTGCGCATACCACAGACCGTGATGTCGGTTTGGTCAGCGCTGGGCAGACAGGGGCGCTCGGCGGCCATTCGCGACCGTGCGGCGGTCATCAGTGGATCTTCGATCAGTATCGATAGCAGCATCGCGAGCATGATCGCCTCCGGGCCAAGCGACGCTCATGATGACCGCGCTAGCCGTGCGCGGCAAGAATCATTCGGCGAGCGTCAGATGCCGGAAGCAGCGTCGATCTTCGCAACGCCGAGCCGAGGAATGTCGATTGCGGGGCAACGGTCCATGACGACCTTCAACCCGGCGGCCTCGGCACGCGCTGCGGCCTCGTCGTTGACGACGCCGAGTTGCATCCACACCGCCTTCGCACCCGCAGCGATCGCCTGGTCGACGGCACCGCCGGCCGCTGCCGAATTGCGGAAGATGTCGACGATGTCGATCGGGTCGCCGAGCTGCGAGAGGTCGCGGAAGACGAACTCGCCGTGCACATGTTCGCCGGTGATCTGCGGATTGACCGGGATCACGCGGTAGCCGTGCGCCTGAAGCTTGGCCATCACGCCGTAGGAAGGTCGATCGGGACGGTCCGATGCGCCGATCATTGCGATCGTCCGCGCGCTTTCGAGCAGCGCCTTGATGTCGGCATCGGCGGTTAACGGCATCGATGCCTCCTGTCGGGGGGAACCTGGTCCGCTCGTACCGCAACTCTACGCGTCGGGTACGACCGGTATTCAGACAACGTCGATCCGGCCCGCTGGTTTCATAGTTTTCCGAGCCATGCGACGACCTGAGCGGCAATCGGCATGAATATGCGATCGTCGGGATCCGCCGCGGGTGGCGTCCCTGCGTCTGAGGCGGTGCGGATTCCGATTTTCAGCGGTACGCGGCCGAGGAACGGGATGCGGAGCTCGCGCGCCGCCGCCTCCGCGCCGCCATTGCCGAACGGGTCCGACGCCTCGCCGCAATGCGGACAGACATAGCCCGCCATGTTCTCGACCAGCCCGATGATCGGGATCCCCGCCTTCTCGAACAGGTCGATCGCGCGGCGTGCGTCGATCAGTGCGAGGTCCTGCGGGGTCGACACGATCACCGCACCCGCCGGGCGGTATTTCTGGACCATCGTCAGCTGCACGTCGCCGGTGCCGGGCGGCAGATCGAGCACGAGCGTGTCGGTCGCGCCCCAGTCCGCCTCGACCAGCTGGCCGAGCGCACCCGCCGCCATCGGTCCGCGCCAGGCGATCGCCTTGCCCGGCTCGACGAGCTGCCCCATCGACAGCAGCGGCACGCCATAGGGCGTCGGAACCGGATCGAGCACCTTGTCCTTCGCGGTGGGCCGCGTGCCTTCGACGTTCATCAGGCGCGGCTGCGACGGCCCATAGATATCGGCATCGACCAGCCCGACGCGGCGCCCGGCGCGCGACATCGCGATCGCCAGGTTGGCGGCGAGCGTCGACTTGCCGACGCCGCCCTTACCACTGGCAACCGCGATCAGCCGGCGCGTCGAGCGTTCGGCGGTGACGGCAATCCGCACCTCGGTGACGCCGGGCTGCGTCGCTGCCATGCGGACGGTCGCCTCGAGCGCATCGCGTTCCTGCGGGTCGAGCCCGGTCGCATCGATGATGATGCCCGCACGCGTCCCTTCGAGCCGGACGGTCGCCCGCTTGCCCGCCACCGCGGCAACCGCCGCCTTTACCGCTTCTAGATCGATCATCGGGGCCAGATAGGGCCGCCGGGGCCGCTTGGCACTGTTTTTCCTCCGGCGCCTACCTATAAAGGTTCGTATGACGATCTTCTTGCGCTGGTTCCAGCGCCCCGATATCCTCGCCACCGAAACACCGAAAGGCCCCTGGGGCGGTTCGGGCGACGACGGTACCAGCGGCCCACGCAATCCCTGGGCGCAACCTCCGGGGGGCCGCAAGACGACCGCGAAACCGACCGCGCTGGACGAGTTCCTGCGGAAAGCGCGCGGATCGGGCGGCGGCGGCGGTGGCGGCACGGGCGGTTTCGGGGGCATGCCGTCGGGCGCCAATGCTCGTGCGCTCTGGGCGATCGGCGTTGCGATCATCGCGGTCGTCTGGATCCTGTTCACCTCGGTGCACCAGATCGGCCCGCAGCAGCGTGGCGTCGTCACCTATTTCGGCAAATACGCCGGAACGCTCGACCCGGGCGTCCGCCTGACGATGCCCGCGCCGATCGCCGACGTGACGGTGGTCGACGTCCAGAAGATCCGCACCGACAATTTTCCCGTCGGCGATGGCGAGAATCTGACGCTGACCGGCGACCAGAACATCATCGACCTCGCCTATTCGGTCCGCTGGGACATCGCCGATCCGCGCGATTACGTGTTCCAGCTCGCCGAGCCGAACGACACCGTCCGCGCCGCCGCCGAGAGCGCGATGCGCGCGGTGGTCGCGACCACCACGCTCGACCAGGCGATCGGGACGGGGCGCACGGTGATCGAACAGCGCGTCGCCGAGCTGACGCAGCAGATCCTCAACGATTACAAGTCGGGCGTTCGCATCCAGGGCGTCGCGATCAAGCAGGCCGCCGCGCCCGCGCGGATCGTCGAAGACTTCAACGCCGTCACCGCCGCACAGCAGGAGGCGATCGCCAACCTCAACCAGTCGCGCTCCTATGCGCAGCAGGTCGTGGCGCGCGCGCAGGGCGAAGCCGCGTCGTTCGACAAGGTGTACGAACAGTATAAGCTCGCCCCCGAGGTGACTCGTCGCCGCATGTATTACGAGACGATGGAGGCGGTGCTCGCCAAGAGCGACAAGACGATCGTCGAGACGCCGGGCGGGGTGGTGCCGTATCTGCCCCTGTCGAACGCCAAGCGTCTTCCGAACCCCGAGGCGGTCCAGACCACGCCCGCGCCGGCCGCGGCGGCGGCTGTCCCCCAGTCCGGAGCTGCCCAGTGAACGCCGTGAGTTTCCGCAATCCGATCGTGGCCGGCATCGTCGCGCTTTTGCTGGTCATCCTGGCCGCATCGACTTTCGCGATCGTCCCCGAAACCAGGCAGGCGGTGATCCTACGGTTCGGCCAGCCGATCCGGACGGTGAATGCCTGGCAGCCCGACACGCCGTTCGGCCAGACCGGCGCGGGCCTGATCGCGCGTATCCCGTTCGTCGACCGGATCGTCTGGATCGACAAGCGCGTCCAGGATCTCGAACTCGACAATACGCTCGTGCTGTCGACCGACCAGCTTCGGCTCGAGGTCGATGCCTATGCGCGCTACCGGATCGTCGATCCGCGCAAGATGCGTAATGCGGTGGGCAGCGAGGACCGGATCCCCGATCAGCTTCGCCCGATCCTGGGGTCGGCGCTGCGCAACGAACTCGGCAAGCGACGCTTCGTCGAACTGCTCAGCCCCGAGCGGTCGGAGCTGATGGACAACATCCAGAAGGGTCTGCAGCGCGTCGCGAGCCAATATGGCGTCGAGATCGTCGACGTCCGGATCAAGCAGGCGAACCTGCCTGTCGGCCTGCCGCTCGAAAGCGCGCTCAAGCGCATGTCAAGCGCCCGCCAGCAGGAGGCGATCACGATCCGCGCCGAAGGTCAGAAGCAGGCGCAGATCGTGCGTGCGCAAGCCGATGCGGATTCAGCGAAGATCTACGCCGAGAGCTTCGGCAAGGACGCCGATTTCTACGATTTCTACCGCGCGATGCAGTCATACCGGCACACGTTCGGCGCGGATGGCGGACCAGCACCCGAAGGGTCGACGTCGATCATTCTTTCGCCGAACAACAGCTATCTGAGGGAATTCGAGGGCCGCGGGCGTTAAGCCTGCGGAACCTTCGAACGCCGTTCATATTCAAGCATCATTCATGACGACGTCCCTACAGGGTACCTGTTTCGATTGATGAAACGAGAGGACAACATCTAGTGCGTTACGCCTACGCCATTACCAGTGCTCTTCTCCTCGGCGGCGCGACCGCCACGCTCGCGCTCCAGCCAAGCGGTGCGCAGGTCGCACAGAACGAACCCGGTGCGATCCAGGCCGTGTCGCCCAAGCCCGGCGCTCCGATGAGCTTTGCCGACATGGTCGCGCGGCTCCAGCCCGCGGTCGTCAACATCTCGACCAAGCAGACGATCGTCCAGAAGCAGCAGGCCAATCCGTTCGCGGGCACGCCGTTCGGCGATCTGTTCGGCGGCATGGGCGGTGGTGGCCAGGGCGGCGCGCCGGTCAAGCGCGAGGGGGCCTCGCTCGGCTCGGGCTTCCTGATCTCGCCTGATGGCTATGTCGTCACCAACAACCACGTGATCTCGCCCGGCGCGCAGGGCGCGACGGTCGATTCGATCACGGTGACGCTGAGCGACAAGAAGGAATATGTCGCCAAGGTCATCGGCAAGGATCAGGAATCGGATCTCGCGCTGCTCAAGATCGATGCGGCCAACCTGCCGTTCGTGAAGTTCGGCGATTCGAACGGCGCGCGCGTCGGCGACTGGGTCGTTGCGATCGGCGAGCCGTTCGGCCTCGGCGGCACCGTCACCGCGGGCATCGTCTCGGCGATCAACCGCGTCACCGGCCAGGGCGGCGCGTATGATCGCTTCATCCAGACCGACGCGTCGATCAACCAGGGCAACTCCGGCGGCCCGATGTTCGATCTGAACGGCAATGTGATCGGCGTGAACTCGCAGATCTTCAGCCAGTCGGGCGGCAACATCGGCATCGGCTTCGCGATCCCCGCGGCGGTCGCCAAGCCGATCATCGCCACCTTCATGAAGGGCGGCACGATCGAGCGCGGCTATATCGGCGTACAGCTCGGCCGTACGGGTCCGATCGACGAAGATACCGCCGCGGCACTCGGCATCGCGAAGAATCAGGGCGAACTGATCAACGACGTTACTGCTGGTGGTCCGGCCGCAAAAGCTGGCGTACGCGCGGGCGACGTCGTCACGAAGGTGAACGGCCAACAGATTACGGCCGAACAATCCTTGTCGTATCTCGTCTCGAACGTGAAGCCCGGCCAGACGGCGCGTCTCGACATCCTGCGCAACGGCAAGCCTGTTGCCGCCAACGTGGTCGTCGTGCCGCGTCCTAGTGCGGACAAGCTGGCAGCGACGCTGGGCGGCGATGCGCAGGGCTTCGGAACCGACGATGGCGATGACGGCGACGATGCCACCACCGCCGCGCCGACCGCAGGCGCGGTGCTCGGGATCGGTGTCCAGCCGCTCACCCCGGCGATCGCCCAGGCAGTAGGTGTCGAGGCGAGCACGCAGGGCGTCGTCATCGCGGTCGTTGCGCAGACCAGCGACGCCTTTGGAAAGCTGAAGCGCGGCGACGTCATCATCTCGGTCAACGGCACGCCCGTCCGCACCGCGGCGGACCTCCAGAATGCGGTCAACGTCGCCAAGACGGCTGGTCGCCCGCAGGTCCTGTTGCAGGTCAAGCGTGGACGTAGCCCCGCACAGTTCCTGCCGGTCAAGATCAAGTAATCCACGACCGTAACGACTAGCCTGGAAGGACCGTCGCTCATCCGAGCAGCGGTCCTTTTTCTTTGCGGGCTGCGGGGATAGGGTCGGTGCCGGATAACGAGGACGAGAGCATGAGCGACGGCATCTTCATCGGCGCGAGCGTGGATGGCAAACCGCAGACGCTGGCGTTGAAGCGCGCGAACCGGCACGGCCTGATCGCGGGCGCGACCGGCACCGGCAAGACGGTTACGCTGCAGGGGATTATCGAGGGGTTCTCGGCAAACGGCGTGCCGTGCTTCGTCGCCGACGTGAAGGGCGACCTGTCGGGCCTCGCGATGGCGGGTTCGCCGACCGCCAAGACGCATGCGACCTTTGCCGAGCGCGCCAAGGCGATCGGCGACGATGGCTGGGCCTATGCCGACACGCCGGTGCAGTTCTGGGACCTGTTCGGCGAACAGGGGCATCCGATCCGCACGACGATCAGCGAGATGGGTCCGCTGCTGCTGGCACGGCTGATGGAGTTGAACGACGTGCAGGAGGGCGTGCTGACGATCGCCTTCCACGTCGCCGACAAGGAGGGGCTGCTGCTGATCGACCTCGACGATCTGCAGGCGATGCTGACCGAATGCGCCGGCCGCGCGGACGAGCTGACGGTGACCTATGGCAATGTGTCGAAGCAGTCGATCGGCGCGATCCAGCGGTCGCTGCTCCAGTTGCGCACGCAGGGCGCGGAGAATTTCTTCGGCGAGCCCGCGCTCGAGATGAACGACTTCATCGGCGTCGACGATCGCGGTCGGGGGATCGTCAACATCCTCGCCGCCGACAAGCTGATGGCGAGCCCCAAGCTGTACGCGACGTTCCTGCTTTGGCTCATGAGCGAACTGTTCGAGCATCTCCCCGAGATCGGCGATCCCGACAAGCCGGTGCTGTGCTTCTTCTTCGACGAGGCGCATCTGCTGTTCGACGACGCGCCCAAGGCGCTGCTCGAGAAGATCGAACAGGTCGTCCGGCTGATCCGCTCGAAGGGGGTGGGCGTCTACTTCATCACGCAGAACCCGATCGACATTCCCGATACCGTCGCAGGCCAGCTCGGCAACCGCGTCCAGCATGCGTTGCGCGCGTTCACGCCGCGCGACCAGGCGGCGGTGCGCGCGGCGGCGGAGACGTTCCGCGCCAATCCGGGCGTCGACGTCGCCACGGTCATCACCGAGCTGAAGGTCGGCGAGGCGCTCGTGTCGCTGCTCCAGCCCGACGGCGCGCCGACCCCGGTCGAGCGCACGCTGATCAAGCCGCCCGCGTCGCGAGTCGGACCGATCACACCCGCCGAGCGTAAAGTGATGATCGAGACCGATGCGATCGGCGCGAAATACGACACGCTGGTCGATCGCGAATCGGCGGAGGAACTGCTCGCGGCGAAAACCGAGGAGGCGAGCGCCGCGGCGGCCGAGGCGAAGGCGACGACCGAGGCGGAGAAGGCGGCGGCGGCGCAGGCCAAGCTCGATGCACGGGCGGCGAAAGAGGCGGAACGCCAGCGTGTCGCGGACCAGCGCGAGGCGGATCGCCAGCAACGTGAGGCAGACCGCGAGTCGGCGAACTCGCCCTGGACCAAGATGGCGTCATCGGCGACGCGGGCGGCAAGTTCGTCGATCGGCCGGCAGGTGGCGAACGAGATCGGCAAACAGGTGTTCGGCACGACATCGCGTCGGCGGTCGTCGTCGAGCGGCGGCCTGGTCGGCACCGTGCTGCGCGGGGTTTTAGGTGGGCTGTTCCGGGGGTAGGGTGCAGCATGACCCGGGGCAGGCTGCCCTCAACGAACCGCCACCCCGGCGGAGGCCAGGGCCCAGTTGGCAAGGTCGATGTAACGGAGTGTCGTCCCACGTTACCTCTGTTTCCCAACTGGGCCCCGGCCTTCGCCGGGGTGGGGCTCAAATGCTAGACAGGAGTTCCTGATGTCCCTCGATTTCGAATCCGCCACCGACTGGACCAGCATCGGCGAGGACAGCCTCGACGACGCGATCACGCTACGGCGCGCGATCCATGCCGACCCCGAAGTCGGCCTCCACTGCCCGCGCACCTCGGACAAGGTGAAGGCCGCGCTCGCCGGCCTCCCGCTCGAGATCCGCGAGGGGACGTCGACCACCGGCTTCGTCGCGATCCTGCGCGGCGGGCGCGGCGGCACCGCCGGTGGCAACGGGCGCACGGTCCTGCTGCGCGGCGACATGGACGCGCTGCCGATGCAGGAGGAAACCGGGCTCCCGTTCGCGTCGAAGGTCGACGGCGCGATGCACGCCTGCGGCCATGATTCGCACACCGCGATGCTGGTCGGCGCGGCGAAAGCGCTGTGCGCACGCCGCGACGAGCTGCCCGGCACCGTCGTCTTCATGTTCCAGCCCGGCGAGGAGGGGCATCACGGCGCCCGCCACATGATCGCCGACGGCCTGCTCGATGCGCCGCTGCCCGAGGCCGGGTTCGCGCTGCACATCTCGCCCAACATGCCGATGGGGCATGTCGTCAGCCGCGCGGGCACGCTGATGGCGTCGACCGACACGCTGCGCGCGACGATCACCGGGCGTGGCGGCCATGCCGCGATGCCGCACGACTGCCTCGATCCGCTGCCAATCGCGTGCGAGATCGTCACCGCGCTCCAGACCTATGTCGCGCGGCAGGTCGCGGTCACCGACCCCGCGGTGCTGTCGATCACCAAACTCAACGCAGGGTCCGCGCACAACGTCATCCCGTCGACCGTCGAGATGCTCGGCACGATGCGCACGCTGTCGGAGCGGACCCGCGAACAGGTCCGCGCGGCGTTCATCCGCATGGTCGAGGGCATCGCCGCCGCACATGGCGCAGTCGGTACGCCGACGATCGAGGAAGGCTATCCGGTTACCGTCAACGACCAGCGCGCCACCGATCTGATGAAGGCGTGTGCGACCGCGATCGGCGGCGAGGGCGCCTATCAGGTGATGCCGCCGATGATGGGCGCGGAGGACTTCTCCTACGTGCTCCAGAAGCTCCCCGGCGCGATGGCATTCATCGGCGCAGCGCCCGAGGGCAGCGACCCGCGCACCAACCCGCCGCTCCACAATACGAAGATGACGATCGACGAACGCGTGATGGCGCACGGCATCGCCATGCACTGCGCGGTGGCGGAGCGGTTCCTGACGAACGGCTTCGACTGAGCCGCGCGCCGCGTACCCCCCATTTCGTCATCCTGACGAAAGTCAGGTCTTAGAGCCAAATACGGCACCGCCCGTGATCCTGGGTCCTGACGTTCGTCGGGATGACGGGAAAGTTTAGTTCAACGGCCGCGTGGTCCCCGCATAATTCGCAACCGCGGCCGCTGCATTCTGGATCAGCTTCTGCCGCTCCGGCATCGGCCGGATCGTGTCGCCGATCATTACCGCGATCGCATAGCGACGCCCATCCGGCGCGGTGAGCAGCCCAACATCGTTGAAGCCCGCGTTGCGCCGGCCGAGATCCTGCCCGGTCCCGGTCTTGTGCGCGATCTCCCACCCGCCGGGCAGCGCCGCGCGCAACCGGGCACGACCGGTGACCGACCGGCCCATCGTATCGAGTAAGATTTTGGTCGAGGTCTCGGACAGGAGATCCCCCTTCGCCAGCCGCGCAATGGCATCGGCGATCGCGATCGGCGCGGCGCCGTCGGGCGGATTGCGCACATAGGCGTCGAGCGCTGCCGCGCGCACCGCCGGCGACAGCCGGTTGCGCGCGGTCAGGAAGCCGCCATTGACCGCATAGGAAGGCTGCCACGTCAGCCCCGCGGTCCCGCTCTGCAACAGCCGCTCGCCGGGGCCGAAGCGGATCGCGCCCAGCTGTTTGCGCGCGATCATGCCGCGCACCGCCGACGGGCCGCCGACGCGCGTGAGCAGCCGGTCGTTCGCGGTATTGTCGCTATGCGTCAACGCGCGCGTAAGCAGGTCGCCGACCGTCGTGCGATAGCCGTCGCCCTTGACCAGCATCGCGATCGGCTGGTGGAACAGCGTCAGGTCCTGCGGGCGGACGACGATCGGCTCGTCGAGGCGGATCTTGCCCTGATCGCGCAGGTCCATGACGGTCAGCGCGACCCACAGCTTGCTGACCGATTGCTGGGGCAGCAACTGGCGGCCGCCGGCCTCGACCGTCCAGCCGTCGTCGACCGCGCGCACCGCGATGCCGGCCTTGCCCTGAAAGCCGCTCTGCAGTTGCGAAATCGCGTTGACCAGGCTGGAGGGCGCTGGGCGCGGCGTCCTCGGCAACGGCGGCGGCACCGGGATCGACACGAAACCGTCGGCCTGGTGCACCGGGGTGACCGCAGGCGGGGTGGGTCGCGATGCCGATCCACATCCGGCGAGCGCCACACCGAACAGGGTGGTTGCCAGAAGCCGCTTGAACGCACTCGCCGATGTCATGATGGATTGAACGCCCTGCACTGAAGCACCAATCCATATCGGCTGCTCCGTCGCGCGAAACAGCACCCCCGCACCGCTGCGACGAAGCGCGCGGGGGTTGCGCCCAATCGCGCCGAGGTCAGGGAACGAGAACCGTATCGACCGCATCGGGCAGAGTCTCCGGATAATCGAGCGTGTAATGCAGCCCGCGGCTTTCATGCCGGTGCAACGCGGACCGGACGATCAGCTCGGCGGTTTGGAGCAGGTTGCGCAGTTCGATCAGGTCGGGCGTGACGCGGAAATGCTGGTAATATTCGGCCACCTCGTCGTTGAGCAGCGTGATCCGGTGCTGCGCGCGTTCGAGCCGTTTGGTCGTGCGGACGATGCCGACGTAATTCCACATGAACCTGCGGATCTCGGTCCAGGTCTGCTTGATCACCACCTCCTCGTCCGAATCGGTGACCCGGCTTTCGTCCCAGGGGCGGATCGGCGGGGGCGGGGGCAGGCTGTCCCACGCGGCGGCGATGCTGTCCGCCGCCGCCTCGCCAAACACGAAGCATTCGAGCAGCGAGTTGGACGCGAGCCGGTTCGCGCCGTGCAGCCCCGATTCGGTGCATTCGCCTGCGGCATACAGGCCGGGCAGGTCGGTCTTGCCATGTTCGTCGATGACGATCCCGCCGCACGTGTAATGTTGCGCAGGGACGACCGGGATCGGCTGCGTCGTCATGTCGATGCCGACCGTCAGCAGCTTCTCGTGAATGTTCGGGAAATGGTGGCGGATGAACTCGGCTGGCATGTGGCTGATGTCGAGATGGACGTAATCGAGTCCATAGCGCTTGATCTCCGCGTCGATCGCGCGCGCGACGATATCGCGGGGGGCGAGCTCCATCCGCGCCGCGTCGTAATAGGTCATGAAGCGCTTGCCGGTCGACGGGTTGATTAACCGCCCGCCCTCACCGCGCACCGCCTCGGTGATCAGGAAGTTCTTCACCTCCAGATTATAGAGGCAGGTCGGGTGGAACTGCATCATTTCCATGTTCGAAACGCGCGCGCCCGCGCGCCACGCCATCGCGATCCCGTCACCGGTCGCGCCGCGCGGCGCAGTCGAGAACAGGTAAGTCCGCCCGGCGCCGCCAGTCGCCAGGATCGTCGCGCGCGCGGTGTAGAGCGCCACGCGCTCGGTCTTGCGGTCGACCGCATAGACGCCCCACACGTTGCCCGCGCCCGAATAGCGTTCCTCGTGACGGCCGGTCGCAAGGTCGATGGCGATCTGGTCGGGGACGAGCGTGATGTTCGGATGTGCCTCGGCCGCCTTTTGCAGCGCGTCCTGCACCGCCCAGCCGGTGGCGTCGGCGACATGGACGATCCGGCGATGGCTGTGCCCGCCTTCGCGCGTCAGGTGGAGTGCATTGCCCTCGGTCTCGAACGGCACGCCCAGACGGCTGAGCCGCTCGATCGCGGCGGGGGCGCCCTCGACGACCATCTCGACGATCGCGCGGTCGTTGAGGCCGGCACCGGCGACCATAGTGTCCTCTACATGATTCCCGAACGTGTCGCCGGGTTCGAGCACCGCCGCGATCCCGCCTTGCGCCCACGCGGTCGATCCCTCGTTCAGCGCGCCCTTGGCCAGCACCGTCACGGTAAAGCGATCCGCGAGGGTGAGCGCAGCGGTCAGTCCGGCGGCACCCGACCCGACGATGAGGATATCGCTGGTCATGCCGGTCGTGTTGGAAGGCCGCGTATCGTCGCGCGACGAGGGAAGAAAATCCTGCATTGCGCCGCTGTGGCACAAAAACGGGGCGGCAGGACAGGGTTTGCCGCAGACGCCAAGCCGCGTCGATGCGCAAACCCGAATCCCGGGGGTCGAACACGGGCCGGATCGCGCCTAGGCTGGAGCGCGTGAAGACCTATGACGCGCGCTTCTGGATCCTTGCCGCCGGCCTGTCGGGTATGGCCGGCTATGTCGACGCGATCGGCTTTCTCAAGCTGGGTGGCCTGTTCGTCTCGTTCATGAGCGGCAATTCGACTCAGCTTGCGGTCGGCGCGGTGCTTGACCCGCCGATGGCGGCGATGGCGGCGCGGCTCGTGCTTGGGTTCATCGGCGGGGTCGTCGTGGGCACGCTGCTGTCCGAGATTGCCGGCCGCTATCGCAAGTCTGCCGTCCTGGTCCTCGTCGCGGCGGTCCTTGCGATCGCGGCAGGCATCGACGGCCGCGCCTCGACCGGCTGGACGACGATCATGATGGCAGCGGCGATGGGATCCGCGAACACCGTCTTCCAGCGCGCGGGCGAGGTCAGCATCGGCGTGACCTATATGACCGGAACGCTCGTCAAGTTCGGCCAGCGGCTAGCTGGCGCGATGATCGGCGGGCCGCGCTGGGCGTGGCTGCCCTATCTGGTGCTGTGGGGCGCGCTGGTCGGCGGCGCGGTCGGCGGTGCACTCGCTTATGCGTGGCTTGGCACCGACGGATTGTGGATCGCCGCCTTGGTCGCGATCGCGCTGGCTGGCTATGCCGCAGCGCTCGGCCCCGCCGAACCTGCAGGCGCACGACACCGGCCTGCGGTGTAGCGCCTACCGCGACGTCAGGCGTTGGCGGCGCGTGTCAGGCTCAGGAACACGTCCTCGAGATCGGGTTCCTTGGTCGAGACATCGACGATCCCGAACCCGCCGCCTTGGATCGCCGCCAGCACTTCGCCGGCATTCACGCGATTCTTCTTGTAGGTGATCTCGAGCGTGCGATCGCCCTTGAGCGTGATCTTCTCGAAGCAAACGTTCGCTGGCACATCGGTCACGTCGCGGTCGACCGTCACCGCGACGATCTTCTCCTGCGCCTTGCCGACCAGCTCGCGCGTCGGCTCGTTGGCGATCAGGCGACCGTTGTTGATGATCGCGATCCGGTCGCAGAGTTCCTCGGCTTCCTCTAGATAATGCGTCGTCAGCACGACCGTGACGCCCGCCGCATTGAGGCTGCGGACATAGGTCCAGAGTTGCTGGCGAAGTTCGATGTCGACTCCCGCGGTCGGCTCGTCGAGCACGAGCACGGGGGGCGAATGGACCATCGCCTTGGCCACCATCAGGCGGCGCTTCATGCCCCCCGACAGCGTGCGGGCATAGGCGTGCGCCTTGTCCTCCAGATGCACCGCGCGGAGCAGCTCCATCGTCCGGCGCTTCGCCTTGGGCACGCCGTAAAGCCCGGCCTGGATTTCCAGCGTCTCGAACGGCGAGAAGAAGGGATCGAACAGGATCTCCTGGTTGACGATGCCGATCGAGGCCTTCGCGTTGCGCGGGTGCTCGTCCGTGTCGAAGCCCCAGATCGCGGCGTTGCCGTCGGTCTTGTTGACGAGTCCTGCGAGGATGTTGATCAGCGTCGACTTGCCCGCGCCATTCGGGCCGAGCAGCCCGAAGATCTGGCCGCGCGGCACGTCGAACGTCACGCCGTCGAGCGCGCGCTTGGGTGCCGCCGCGCCAACGGGGGCGTAGGTCTTGCAGAGATTGTTGATGGCGATCGCGGCTTCGGTCATGGTGGCGGCATAGCGGGGCGGGACGGGCGGGTCATCCCCTCGGGCGTCGCAAAGAAGATTTGTTCGCGCAGAGGCGCGGAGGCGCGGAGATGTTGCATCCCGCCTGTCGGTCGGGAGACTTACTTCCTGTCCCGCCGCTTCTGATGTGAAGGTCGCTGCGCGACAAGCGCGACACCTCCGCGTCTCCGCGCGAACCCATTCCTCCTTCTCCCCGACACAGAAGAACCAATTGCCCGCCCCGCCCGCGCTTGCTATCGCGCCCGCATGCACCCGCCGCTCGAAACCACCCGCGTCACCCACGCCCGCGTCGCCTGCGATGGCGCCACCGACATTCCCGGCGGCGCAGCGCTCGGCCATCCGCGCGTCTGGTTGCAGATCGACGAGACCGGCTATGTCGATTGCGGCTATTGCGACCGGCGCTTCATCCTGGTCGGCGGGGCCGCCGATGGCGCGGACCAGTCGACATTGCGCGACCATGGGGATGGCGCAGGCCGCTAAGCCCCTTATATCTATCGGATGACGATAGCTGCAGACCCCCGCTCGTTCCTCTACCGCGACACGCTCGACCCCGAGCAGGCGCAGGCGCTGACCGCCAAGGCGCTCGGCAAGGCCGATGACGGCGAACTCTATCTCCAATACCGCAAGGCCGAGGCGTTCGGGTTCGACGATGGCCGGCTGAAGACCGCGTCCTACGATACGAGCTCGGGCTTTGGCCTGCGCGCGGTGTCGGGCGAGATGACCGCGTTCGCGCATTCGAACGAGATGACCCCCGCCGCGATCCGTCGCGCCGCCGAGACGATGGCGCTGATAGAGCCGGGGGTCGCCGCCAAGGCCAGCCCGCCACAGGGCACCAACCGCCACCGCTACACCGCCGCCGATCCGCTCGACCTCGTGCCGTTCGCGGACAAGGTGAACCTTTGCCAGACGATCGACGCCGCCGCACGCGCGCGCGATCCGCGTGTCGCGCAGGTCTCGGTCAGCCTGTCGGGGACGTGGTCTGTCGTCGAGATCGTCCGTGCGGACGGGTTCATCGCGACCGACGTGCGGCCGCTGGTGCGGCTCAACGTCTCGATCGTCGCCGAGCAGAATGGCCGACGCGAGACGGGCAGTTACGGGATCGGCGGCCGCTATCTCTACACCGACCTGTTCGAGCCCGCGACGTACAACCGCGCGATCGACGAGGCGCTGTCGCAGGCGCTGGTCAATCTCGACTCGATCGCGGCCCCGGCGGGCGAGATGACGGTGCTGCTCGGTAATGGCTGGCCCGGCATCCTGTTGCACGAGGCGATTGGCCACGGGCTCGAGGGCGATTTCAACCGCAAGGGCACGTCGGCGTTTTCGGGGCGGATCGGCGAGCGCGTCGCGGCCGAGGGCGTGACCGTCGTCGACGACGGCTCGCTCCAGGATCGCCGCGGGTCGCTGACGATCGACGACGAGGGTACGCCGACTCGCGAAACCGTGCTGATCGAGGATGGCATCCTCAAGGGGTATATGCAGGACCGGCTCAACGCGCGGCTGATGGGCGTCGAGGCGACCGGCAATGGCCGCCGCGAAAGCTATGCGCATGCACCGATGCCGCGGATGACCAATACCTTCATGAAGGCTGGCAACGACGATCCCGCCGAGCTGCTGAGCCGCGTGAAGAAGGGCATCTTCGCCAAGGCGTTCGGCGGCGGACAGGTCGATATCGTGTCGGGCAAGTTCGTGTTCAGCTGCACCGAGGCGTATCTGGTCGAGGACGGCAAGCTGGGCGCACCGATCAAGGGCGCGACGCTGATCGGCGACGGTCCGAGCTCGCTGACCAAGGTGCGCGGGATCGGCAACGATTTCGCGCTCGACGAAGGTATCGGGATTTGCGGCAAGGGCGGGCAGTCGGTGCCCGCGGGCGTCGGGCAGCCGACGTTGCTGGTCGACGGGCTTACGGTTGGTGGAACGGCGGCCTAATAGCCTGAGATCAGCATATCGAGCGCGGCCTCTATCTCGAACTGTGCCGCCTCGAGCGTGGCCACGGTGTCTTCGATATCGCGGACGTCGACTGCGCGGGCTAGCGTCGTGACCATCGTCAGGACTTCGCCGTTGATCGTGAAGCTGGGCGTCAGCCTCTTGAAAATCACGGCTTCGGTTGGACGGAGCGGCACGACGAAGCGCGTCTGCAGGTCCGACAGAAGATCCGATTGGCAATCAATGGCCAGCACGTTGCCGCGGATTCGATAGACGTCGAACTGTGCCACTCAGAGCGGCCGCAGATGCGCGAGCGGATCGCCATTCTCGTCGTACCAGCGGTTCCAACCGTCGATTGCTTCACGATTCTCTTCCTTCCAGCGCCGCTCCTGCTCGACCTTCGTAGCGTGCCGGATCGCTTGTTCGCTGATCTGCGAAAGGTTGAGTCCCGCTTCCCGTGCCGCCGCGACAATGCCGGTATCCAGCGACATATTGACCGATTTGCGCTTGCCGCTTGCGATTGGACCATGCTTCATGCGCACAGGTTATGCGCGGAACTGGGGCGCGTCAATTCGGAGTAGTTCGATGGAATTCTTTCCCGCGCTCACGGACGATCACCGCGCTTTCGTCGCGCGGCAGCCGGTGTTCTTCGTTGCGACCGCAGCGGAGGGCGCGCGGATCAACCTCAGTCCGAAGGGCATGGACAGTTTTCGCGTGCTCGATCCGACGACGGTCGCGTATCTCGACGTGGGCGGCTCCGGGAACGAGACCAACGCGCATCTGGCCGCGGACGGGCGGATCACGATCATGTTCTGCGCCTTCGATCAGCCGGCGCTGATCTTCCGCATCTATGGCACGGGTCGCGCGGTGCTGCCGCAGGACGCGGAATGGGCGGCGCTCTATGCGCAGTTCGCTCCGCTGCCGGGGACGCGGCAGATCTTCGTGATTGCCGTTAGCGAAGTCCAGACGAGTTGTGGATGGGGCGTGCCGTTCATGACTCTGGAGCGCGAGCGCCAGACGCTGTCGAAATATCACGCCAAGCAGACCGAGGCCGAGCGGGTCGAGGAACTCGCCGGCCCCGTCGCGAGCATCGACGGGTTGCCGGTTCGGCTTGGCACCGTACTGCCGGACCGCGTCAGCGCATGAGCCTCGCCGAACTGGGCCGATACGGTCGGAACGAGGCGCATATCATCGTCGGGCGGCTCGAGAGCGAGGGCATTCCCGCGGTGGCATTCGATGGCGGGATGTCGATCATGGAGGGAAGCTGGCTGCTGATCCCGGTGCGCGTCATGGTCGACGAGGATGATCTGGACGCTGCGCGGGGGATTCTGGCGGAACGGCCCTGACGCGATTGCTGGGTTGGGGGGTAGCATTGTAGCCACCCCCACCGGATCAGCCGCCCGCGCTGACCCGCCAGATCACGTTGCCGACATCGTCGGCCACCAGCAGGCCACCAGTCTTGTCGGTAATGACCCCGACCGGGCGGCCCTGCGCATCTCCGTCTTTGTTCAGGAAGCCGCCGAGAACGTCGACGGGCTTCGCGTTCGCCGCCGGGAAGCCGGTGTCGCCGAACGGCACGTACACGACCTTGTAGCCCGAGACGGGCTTGCGGTTCCACGAGCCATGCTCGCCGACGAACACCCCGTTGCCGAAGCGCGCACCGAGCTTGGCGTCGGCCGAGAAGGTCAGGCCGAGGGCTGCGACGTGTGGCCCCAGCGCATAGTCCGGGCGCTTCGAATATTGCTGGAGTGCGGGATTCTTCGGCTCGACGCGGGCATCGGGATACCCGCCCCAATAATACCAGGGCCAGCCGAAATTGTCGCCGAACTCGACCTGCGTCATGTAATCCGGCGCGAGATCCGAGCCGAGCATGTCGCGCTCGTTGACGACGGTCCACAGCCCGCCCGACTTGGGGTTGATCGCCATGCCGTTGGGGTTGCGCAGGCCGGCGGCATAGATCCGCCAGTTCTTGTCCTTCGGCCAGACCTGCAGGATGTTGGCGCGGTATTTCTCGGCGTCCATGCCGTTCTCGGCGATGTTCGACGACGAGCCGACGCCGACATACAGCGTCTTCCCGTCCGCGGCGGTGATGACGTTGCGCGCCCAGTGGTTGCCGCCTGGGTTGAGCTTGATGACCAGCTCGGGCTTCGCGGTGATCTTGGTCGCGCCGTCGGTATAGGGCACGCGGACGAGCGCATCGGTGTTGCCGATATAGAGCTGTCCATCGAGCAGCGTCATGCCGAACGGCGAGTTGAGCCCGGTCATGAACACCGACTTCGTCTCCGCGACGCCGTCACCGTTCGCGTCGCGTAGCAGCGTGATGCGGTTGGCCGAGGGGACGCCCGCACCGGCGCGGCCCATCAGCACCTTCATCACCCAGCCGGTGATCCCGCCGCCTTCGCGCGGTGGCGAGTTCGTCTCGGCGACCAGCACGTCGCCATTGGGGAGACGGTACATCCAGCGCGGGTGATCGAGCCCGGTGGCGAACGGCTGGACCTTCAGGCCCGCAGCGGGGGTCGGCATCGCGCCGTTCTGCCAGCCGACGACCTTGGCGACCTTGACGGTCGGGATCGTCTGGATGCGCGGGTCGGTGATCTTGGGCAGCTTGCCGGCAACCTGGTCCACCGACAATTGGGCGGTGTCGGGCCAGGCGAGATAGGTGACGCCCGCAGCGACCACGAGAAGGATCAAGCCCAGGACGATGAGGATGTGTTTGCGCATGGGCGGAGATTAGGGGGGCGAGCGGGCGGGGGCAATGGCAGGTTTGGGACACGCCGTGCGGTCATCAGCCCGCCATCCCCGCCGCGCCATTCCCTACCTGTCATCCCCGCGGAGGCGGGGAACCAGATACGCCAACGTCGGCGCATCACCGTACCGCCAGCCAGTATGGGTTCCCGCCTTCGCGGGAATGACGGGTGGGTACGAGTGCCGGTCGGTTTGACGCCTTTCGATTCTCCCCCGCCAGGGGGAGGTGGCAGGCGTCAGCCTAACGGAGGGGGCGGGAAGGGGGAACGGCTGTTCCGTGTCCGCCCCCTCCGTCGCCTTCGGCGCCACCGCCCCCTGGCGGGGGAGAATTTGCGGGGGCGAACGAAAAAGGGCCGCCGGCATTGCTGCCGGCGGCCCCCTTCAACACGCAAACGGCGCTTACGAGATCGCGGCGTCCTGTTCCGCGCGGACCTTGGCGAGGTCGAAGCGGTCGGCGTTCATCACCTTGTTCCAGACCTTCACGAACGCGCCCGCGAACTTCGCGCTCGCATCGTCGGCCGCATAGACTTCGGCGAGCGCCCGCAGCTGCGAGTTCGAGCCGAAGACGAGGTCGACACGGCTGCCGGTCATCGTCGTTTCGCCGGTCTTGCGATCGCGCGCCTCGAACGTCCCGTCACCAGTCGCGGTCCACTTCGCGGTGAAGCTCGTCCGCAGGAGGTTGCGGAAGAAGTCGTTCGTGAGCGTCTCGGGACGATCGGTGAACACGCCGAGCTTGGAGTCGCCATGGTTGGCGCCGAGCACGCGCAGGCCGCCGACGAGCACCGTCATCTCAGGGGCGGTGAGGCCCATCAGATGCGCGCGGTCGACCAGCAGCTCCTCCGCCGAATAGACCGACTTTTCCCCGACATAGTTGCGGAAGCCGTCGGTGCGCGGCTCGAGCGGCGCGAACGAGATCGCGTCGGTCTGCTCCTGCGACGCATCGGTGCGGCCCGGCGTGAACGGCACGCTCAGGTCGTGACCCGCCTTCTTGGCGGCTGCCTCAATTGCAGCATTGCCGCCAAGCACGATCAGGTCGGCGAGCGACACGGTCTTGCCGCTGCCGGCGAAGTCGCGCTGGATACCCTCGAACGTCGAGAGCGCCTTGGCGAGTTCGGCGGGCTCGTTGACCGCCCAGTCCTTTTGCGGGGCGAGGCGGATGCGCGCGCCGTTTGCACCGCCGCGCTTGTCGGTGCCGCGATAGGTCGAGGCGGACGCGAACGCCGTCTTGACCAGACGTGAGATCGACAGACCCGAGTCGAGGATCTTCGCCTTCAGCGCCGATACGTCGGCGTCGGAGAGCGGCTCACCCTCGGCAGCCGGCACGGGATCCTGCCAGATGCGGGGTTCGGCCGGGACTTCGGGGCCGAGCAGCAGTGGGTAGGGGCCCATGTCGCGGTGCGTCAGCTTGTACCAGGCCTCGGCGAACGCCTTGGCGAACTCGTCCGGATTCTCGTGGAAGCGGCGCGAGATCTTCTCGTACGCCGGGTCCACGCGCAGCGCGATGTCGCTGGTCAGCATCGTCGGGCGATGCTTCTTGGTGGCGTCATGCGCGTCGGGCACGTCCTCGGCCGCGTCCTTCGCGACCCACTGGTGCGCACCGGCGGGGCTCTTGGTCAGCTCCCATTCGTGACCGAACAGATTCTCGAAATACAGGTTGGTCCACTTGGTGGGCTCCTGCGTCCAGGTGACTTCGAGGCCGCTGGTGATCGTGTCGCCGGCATTGCCCTTGCCGTAGCTGTTCGCCCAGCCGAGACCCTGCATCTCGATGCTCGCGCCCTCGGGCTCGGGACCGATATAGGGATCGGGCTCGGCGGCGCCGTGCGTCTTGCCGAAGGTGTGGCCGCCGGCGATCAGCGCGACGGTTTCCTCGTCACCCATCGCCATGCGCGCGAACGTCTCGCGGATGTCGCGCGCCGACCCCATCGGATCGGGGTTGCCGTTTGGGCCTTCCGGATTGACGTAGATGAGTCCCATCTGGACCGCGGCGAGCGGATGCGCGAGGTCGCGGTCGCCCGAGTAGCGCTCGTCGGCGAGCCATTCGCGCTCTGCACCCCAGTTCACGTCGGTCGCGGGTTCCCACACGTCGATGCGGCCGCCTGCGAAGCCTGCGGTCTTGAAGCCCATCGATTCGAGCGCGCAATTGCCGGTGAGCACGAGCAGATCGGCCCAGGACAGGCTCTGGCCGTACTTCTGCTTGATCGGCCACAGCAGCATGCGCGCCTTATCGAGGTTCGCGTTGTCGGGCCACGAGTTGAGCGGCGCGAACCGCTGCTGCCCTGCGCCCGCACCACCGCGACCGTCACCGATCCGATAGGTGCCCGCGGCATGCCATGCCATGCGGATGAAGAGTGGGCCGTAATGACCGAAATCGGCCGGCCACCACTCCTGCGAGTCGGTCATCAGCGCGACGATGTCCGCCTTGACGGCTGCGAGGTCGAGCGCCTTGAACGCCTCGGCATAGTCGAAGTCGTCGCCCATCGGATCGCCGGCGGGCGGATTCTGGTGGAGCACCGAGACGTTGAGCTGGTTCGGCCACCAGGTGCGGTTGGTCATTTCGAACAGGACGGCGGGGCCGTCCATCTTGCCAGGCTCGTTGGTCGCCTGGTGCGACGAACCGCCATGCATCGGGCATTGGCCTGCGGTGGGTACTTCGGTGGTCATACCATCTCCAATTCAGCGTATTCTGACGTTGCGGCTGGTATGCCACTCGCACACTGATTGGGGAAATAGATTGCGTCGTCGGCAGTGATCGGGTGGGTGATATCTGCGCCGAGCGCATGAACGGCAAACGCGGTGCGAAATCGGCATCCGTTCCCCTCCCTGCCGGGGAGGGGAACAGCACGTCAGTCGTCATCCTCGATCGGGACGGCCGGCGGATGCAGCCGCAGCCGATTGATGCGGCGCTCGTCCGCATCGGTGATCTCCAGTTTCCAGCCGCTCGGATGATCGACGCATTCGCCGACTTGCGGCACGTGGCCGGCGAGCAACGCCGCCAGACCACCCAGCGTATCGATATCGCCATCGACCTCGGCGAGACGCGGATCGATCAGCTTGGCTGCGTCTTCGAGTTCGGCCCGCGCGTCGACATCCCAGGCGCCACCGTCGATCGGCGTCATCAGGACCTGCGGCGCATCGTCATGCTCATCCTCGATGTCGCCGACGATCTCCTCGATCAGGTCCTCGAACGTGACGAGCCCCTCGGTCCCCGAATATTCGTCGAGCACGATCGTCAGGTGGACATGCTTCTGCCGCATGTCCGCGAGCAGATCGAGCGCGCCGCGCGACATCGGCGCATAGAGCGGCTCGCGGATCAGCCCGGCGATCGACGCCGGATGCTCGGCGCCGGTCGCGAGGATGTTGAACACATCCTTGATGTGGACCATCCCGATGATCGTATCGAGGTTGTCGCGGTACACCGGCAAGCGGCTATGGCCCGCCTCGGCGAACAGCTTGACCAGGTCGGCGAACGGCGTGTCCTCCTCGACCGCGATGATGTCCGCGCGCGGCACGCCGACATCGCCCGCATCGCGCTCGCTGAAGTGGAGCAGGTTGCGGACCATCTGGCGTTCGAGCGGGGTCAGGTCGCCCTTGGCATCGGGGGCGGGGTCGCCCTCGTGCCGGTCGATCGCATCCTCGAGCTGGTCGCGGAGCGATTCGTCCGGGTTGCCGAAGATCAGGCCCTTGAGCCCGCGCCAGATACTGTCGCTACTATCGCCGTTACCGGCAGTGGGGCCATCGGCCATCGTGGTCGTCAGTCCTCTGTTATCAAATAGGGATCGTGGAGCCCGAGCGCGGCGAGCACGTCGCGTTCGATCTGCTCCATACCCTCCGCCTCGTCGTCGTCGATATGGTCATAGCCTAGCAGATGCAGCGTGCCGTGCACCATCAGATGCATCGCATGATCCTGGACCGAGATGCCGCGCTCCGCGGCTTCCGCGACGCAGACGCCGTGCGCGAGGATGATGTCGCCGAGCAGCACCTCGCCATCGTCCGAATTCTGCGTGATGGTTTCGAGCAGGTCGGCCTGTACCATCGGAAAGGACAAGACGTTGGTCGGCTTGTCCTTCTGGCGATACTGCTTGTTGAGCGTGTGGACCTCGTCGTCGGAGGCGAGCCGGAACGAGATCTCGACCGTGGCGGCGCTGGTCAGCAGTTCGCCGTGCGGCGTGCGCTCGATCGCCGCGGTCGCGGCGCGCTGGGCGAGCGCGTCCCAGTCCTGGTCGGGCCAGGGAGCTTCCGAAGAAAGCGCGATTTCGAGCATGCGGGTCCTTCCGGCGGAAACGTCAGGGCGAAATCATTACACATGCGGCAAAGTTCCGCACGCTTTACGGTATGCGGATGGTCCGGCGGCTATCCCGGGGTGTCCGGGATAGCCGCGCGCGGATCAGGCGTCGCTGCCCTCATAGGCTTCGACGACGCGGCCGACGATCGGATGGCGGACGACGTCGCCGACGGTGAAGCGGCACATCGAGATGCTCTCGACCCCCTCCAGACGGCGGACCGCGTCGGCCAGACCCGATGCCGCGACGCCGCCGGGGATGTCGACCTGCTTGGGATCGCCGCAGATCACCATGCGGCTGTTCTGACCGAAGCGGGTGAGGAACATCTTCATCTGCGCGGGCGTGGTGTTCTGCGCCTCGTCGAGGATCACGAACGCGTCCGCCAGCGTGCGGCCGCGCATGAAAGCGATCGGTGCGACCTCGATCTCGCCGCTCGCGATGCGGCGTTCGACCTGCTCGGCGGGGAGGCAGTCGTACAGCGCATCGTAGAGCGGGCGAAGATACGGATCGACCTTCTCCTTCATGTCGCCGGGCAGGAAGCCCAGCCGCTCGCCCGCCTCGACTGCGGGGCGCGAGAGGATCAGCCGCTGGACGCTGCCGGTGATGAGCTGCTGCACCGCCTGCGCGACCGCGACATAGGTCTTGCCGGTCCCTGCGGGTCCGAGCGCGAAGATCATGTCGTTGTTGGCCAGCTCGCGCATGTAGTGCGCCTGCGCGGGCGTGCGCGGCACGATCGTCTTCTTCCGCGTGCGGATCATGATCGGCGGGGCGCCGCCGCCGCCGGCATCCGCGCGGATGATCCCTTCGAGCACGGGTTCGTCCGCCATCGCGATCGACGCGTCGACTAGGCCCGTGTCGACATCCTCGCCACGCTGGATCCGGGCATAGAGATCGTGGAGCACGTCGCGCGCCTTGGCGACCTGTTCGGCGGTCCCCTCCAGCCCGATCTTGTTGCCGCGCGCGGTGATGTACACGCCGAGGCGATTTTCCAGCGCCACGAGATTCTGGTCGTACTGGCCGAACAGCCGGACGAGGAGTTGGGGCTTGTCGAACAGCAGTTCGACTCGGGCGCGGTCACCGGACTGGGCGGGAACGGGTTTGCGGCTCATGCGGTCCTTTCGGGGGCAAGCGTGTCGGATCGATGATCGGGTATGGCCGGGCCGACACGCATCACGCCTGGGATGGCGTTCGACCAGAGATGAGCATGGGAGCCCGCGCGTTCAAGCGGTGCCGGGGCACCCGCCTGGAGATGATTCGAGTCGCGTGGGCGAAGCTGCATCGGGGGCGAGTGTGGCAGGGGATTCGGGTGGTGGACAGCGGTAGTTTTCGTGCGGTGCGCGAAGGTTGGGGTGGCGTTGCCCGAAAGCCTCAGGGGGGCGATGTGGCGGACGCCACCAACGAAACCAGCCGCTGTACCACCCCGGCGGAGGCCGGGGTCCAATTGGAAAGGTCGATGTAACGAGGGATCGTCCGTCGTTATTGCCGGTCCCCAATTGGGCCCCGGCCTTCGCCGGGGTGGTGAAATAAGGTGGGGGCGGTTTCAGGCGGCTTGGGCGATGCGTTCGATGCCGGTGAGGGAGTTGGGGCCGGCGGCGGCGAGGGTTACCTCGACCAGGTCGCCGATCGCTTGGTCGCCGATCAGGTGGACCGATTGCAGCCAGGGCGACTTGCCGATCAGCTGGCCGGGGAGCTTGCCGGGGCGTTCGAGCAGGACGGTGCAGGTGCGGCCGACCGTGGCAGCATTGAAGGCGTGCTGATCGCGGTTGAGCGCGGCCTGGAGGCGCTGGAGACGCTCGTCCATCACCGCCTCGGGGACCTGCTCGACGATCGACGCGGCGGGGGTGCCGGGGCGCGGGCTGTATTTGAAGCTGTAGGCCTGCGCATAGCCGACCGCATCGACCAAGCTCAGCGTATCCTCAAACTCGGCATCGGTTTCGCCGGGGAAGCCGACGATGAAGTCGCCCGACAGCGCGATGTCGGGGCGTACCGCGCGGACTTGGTCGAGCAGGCGGAGATAGGAGTCGCGGGTGTGCGACCGGTTCATCGCCTTCAGCACGCGGTCGCTGCCCGCCTGGACGGGGAGGTGGAGGAACGGCATCAGGCTCTCGACGTCGCGGTGCGCGTCGATCAGGCCCTGCGTCATGTCGTTGGGGTGGCTGGTGGTGTAGCGGATCCGCGCGAGGCCGGGGATGCGGTCGAGGTCGCGGATCAGGTCGTGAAGGCCGCGCCCCTCTGGAGTATTGGCGTTTTCGGACCAAGCGTTGACGTTCTGGCCGAGCAGCGTGATCTCGCGTGCGCCAGCGTCGACCAGCGCCTTGGCCTCGTCGACAATCGCGGCGAACGGCCGGCTGATCTCGGCGCCGCGGGTGTAGGGGACGACGCAATAGGTGCAGAACTTGTCGCAGCCTTCCTGCACCGTCAGGAACGCCGACGGCGCGACTTTCCGGCGGGTCGGGAGCGCGCCGAACTTCGACAGCAGCGGCATGTCGGTGTCGAGCGACGGCGTGCCCGCGGCTGCCTTGGCGACGAGCTCGGGGAGGTTGTGATAGGCCTGCGGACCGACGACGATGTCGACCTTGGCGCGGGTGAAGATCTCCTGCCCCTCGGCCTGCGCGACGCAGCCGGCGACCGCGATCATCGGCGTCTTGCCGTTCTTGCGCAGCTGGTCCTTCCGCAGGCGGCCGATGTCCGAATAGACTTTTTCGGTCGCGCGCTCGCGGATGTGGCAGGTGTTGAGGACAACGACGTCGGCGTCGACCGCATCGGCTTTGGTGAGGCCCTGCGCGGCCATCAGTTCGGCCATGCGCTCGCCGTCATAGACGTTCATCTGGCAGCCGAACGATTTGACGTGGTAGGTCTTGGGTTTCGAGGTCATGCGCGCGCCCTATCAAATTTGCGGCGGCGGGGGGAGAGGGCGTCTTAGGGCCCCGGTATTCAAGCGTACCTCCAAGGCATCAGAAGCACCTCCCCGGCGGAGGCCGGGGTCCAGTTGGGGGACGTCGCTAACCACGGGCGGCGCTTCGTTACTGCGACCTTTCCAACTGGGCCCCGGCCTTCGCCGGGGAGGTGTTTGCGTTTGGGATGGGCGGAAACGATAGGGTCAGAGCGCTTCCATGCGGCGGCGGGCTTCGGCGGCGATGGCCTTGCGGTCGCCATAGTCCGCGGGATCGAAGTCTTCTGCGAAGTGCAATGTCGCCACGAAGCTGCCCCGGCGTTTCAGGACGCGGGCGGCGTGGTGCTGGCCGGGTTCGTCGCCGACCCAGGCGAGTTCGTGCGTCGCCGCGCCATAATCGATACGGACCGGCTGTATCCTGACGCCGGGCGGCGGCGGATCGAGCGCTGCCAGCAGCGCGGCCTTGAAGGGGAGGAGCGTGGTGCCGTCGCCGGTCGTGCCCTCGGGAAAAAGCGTGACGGGCCGATCCGCCGCCAGCGCGTCGCGGATTTCGGCGATCTGTGCGGTCACCGCCATGCGGTCGGCCCGGCTGACGAAGATGGTGTGGTTGAGCGTGCAGAGCCAGCCGACCAGCGGTACGCCGCGGAGTTCGGACTTCGCCACGAACGCGCTGCCGGTCGCCCCGGACAGAAGCAGAATGTCGATCCAGCTCAGGTGGTTCGAGACGAATACGACGTCGTGGCGGAGCGGCGTGCCGGCGATGCGGGCCTTGGCCCCCACGATCCGTGCGACCAGTCCCAAGAAGCGCGGCGGCCAGGGCGACGTGCGCCCGAACAGTCGCCATGCGCCATGCACCGGAAGCGCCAGCACGAGCGCCGACACCAGCGCCGTCAGTCGCGCCGCAAGGCGTATCCGGCCGATCGCCTTCAGTCCTTGCGAGCGAGCGCCACGCCGTAAAGCTCCATGCGGTGATCGACCAGGCGAAAGCCCAGCTTCTCCGCGATCGCCTTTTGCAACTGCTCGAGCTCGGGATCGACGAATTCGATCACCTTGCCGCTCTCCACGTCGATCAGATGATCGTGATGCGCCTCGGGGGCGGGCTCGTAGCGCGCGCGACCATCGCCAAAATCATGGCGGTCGAGGATCCCGGCTTCCTCGAACAGGCGGACGGTGCGGTAGACCGTCGCGATCGAGATGCCCGGGTCGATCTGCGACGCGCGCTCATAGACCTTCTCGACGTCGGGATGGTCGTCCGCCTCGGACAGCACGCGCGCGATGACGCGGCGCTGCTCGGTGATGCGCAGGCCCTTCTCGTTACAGAGGGCTTCCAGATCGATCTTGCGCGGCATGTGTCTTTCCCTTGTTGAGGGCCATGTAGGGCGTTCGCGCTGTTGCGAAAAGGGATAGTGACTCGCAATAAGCCTTAGCTGTTGATATCTTTCGAATATGTATGTGCGTCATACGCGACGCCGGTCTTGCCGCGATAATAAGCGCGGCGTTCGCCCACCTTCGCGAAGCCGTGTGTAACATACATCTTGACCGCGTCGTTGCCGGCACGGACCTCGAGATGAAGTTTGGCGATGGCCCCGACCGAGCATTCGGCGATGGCGGCGCGGATGAGCGCGGTGCCGACGCCCCGACGGCGATAGTCGGGGGCGACCGCGATCAGCAGCAGCTCGGCTTCGTCGGCGACCGATCGGGTCATCGTGAAGCCCGCGGGGACGTCGTCGACGAACGCCAGCGTCAGGTGGACGCCGGTTAGCGCGAGCACGCCGAGGAACTGGCTGCGCGTCCACGCCTCGCCGTAGCGCGGGTCGAACGCCTGCGTCATCAGCGCGTCGACGATCGCGAGATCGCGGGCGTCACCGGTGCGCAGCGTGACGCTGCGCGTGGCGGCCTGTCGCGTCGCCATTATTTCGCGACCGAGGGTTTGGCGTCGGGTGCGCGACCGTAGATCGGGCTTGGCGACAGCGCAGTAAGTTCCGCGGGAAGCAGGATCGCGGCGGCGGCGTCGGGCAGCGCTTCGGTGAGGTCCAGGCCGTCATCGAGCGCGGCGAGCCAGCGCACGCCGTTACCGACCGCGCGGCGGCCCGCCAGCGCGGCGAGCGCAGCCTCGGGCTTCAGCGATACCATGGCGGATCGCGGCGACAGATCGGCGGCAAAGGCCTGCATGAAGACCTCGCCATGCCCGCCTTCCATGACCACCGCACTATCGTCGGTTAAGCGATCTGCGAACCCCGCGGCGGCGATCAGCGGGAGTGACGAAAATCCGGCGATCTGCGCGCCCCAGCCGAGCGCGAGGCCGCGCGCGGCGGCGATCCCGACGCGCACGCCGGTGAAGCTGCCGGGGCCGCAATCGACGAGAATGCGATCGGCGCGGCCACCATCGGGCAGGCCCGCGATCATCGGGATGAGCCGCTCGGCATGGCCACGCCCGACCACGTCGTGCGCGCGCGCGATGACGGCGCCGTCCTCGATCAGCGCGACCGAGCAGGCAGTGGTGGATGTTTCGATTACCAGAATGCGCATGTCTTATTCCCTCTCCCACTCGGGGAGAGGGTCAGGGTGAGGGGCGCCGCGACCGCCGTCCTTCCCAACGGCCCCTCACCCCGACCCTCTCCCTGCGGGGGAGAGGGAGCAGGTCTCTCCCCCTCAGGCGATGCTGTTGAACTTCGCGAAATCGGGACGCGGCGACCGCGCGTAGATCGTCGCGGGATCGCCGTGGCCGAGCGTCGCGATGAAATTGGTCCGCACCGCCGGCGTCTCGTGGAAGAACGCCGCATCGACCTTGCCTGCATCGAAACCCGACATCGGCCCGGTATCGAGCCCGAGCATCCGCGCGGCGATGATCAGATATGCGCCCTGCAACGTCGAGTTGCGGAACGCGGACGCCTCACGAAGCTCGGCATTGCCGTCGAACCAAGCCTTGGCGTCGGCGTGCGGGAACAGCTCGGGCAGATGCTCGTGGAAATTGGTGTCCATGCCGATGATCACCGACACCGGCGCCTTGAGGATCTTAGGCTGGTTCTGCGCGCTGCACGCGTCGGCAAGCTTCTGCTTCGCCGCGTCGCTGGTCACCCAGATCAGCCGCGCCGGAAGCTGGTTGGCCGACGTCGGGCCCCACTTCATCAGATCCCAGATCGCGTGGAGTTCGGACTCGGCGACGGGCTCATCGGTATAGCCGTTATAGCTGCGCGCATCGCGGAAGACCGCGTCGAGCACATTATCGTCGACGATCATCAGACGGCTCGCACTTCGGTGACTTCCGGAACGTAATATTTCAGCAGCTGCTCGATGCCGTTCTTGAGCGTCGCGCTCGACGACGGGCAGCCTGCGCATGCGCCCTGCAGCTGGAGGAACACCTTGCCCTTGTCGAACCCGCGATAGACGATGTCGCCGCCGTCATTGGCGACGGCGGGACGGACGCGCGTATCGATCAGTTCGCGGATCTGTGCGACGATGTCGGCATCCGCGGGATCGTCCGACAGCGTCGGCTCGTCGGAGGGCACCGAGAAGCCGGCGCGCGCGGGCTTGAACAGCGGCATTGCGGCGGAGAAATGATCGAGCAGGATCGCCAGCACGTCGGGCTTGAGATCGGACCAGGCGACGCCCGGCGCGGCGGTCACCGACACGAAGTCGCGGCCGAAGAACACGCCGGTCACATCGCCGAGATTGAAGATCGCCTCGGCCAGCGGACTGGTCTCGGCCTCCTCAGGGGTGGCGAAGTCGCGCGTGCCGGCGTCCATGACGGTGCGTCCCGGCAGGAACTTCAGCGTCGAGGGGTTCGGGGTGGATTCCGTTTCGATGAGCATAGGGGGCATGTGGCCCGACGGCGGCACCGGATCAAGCGTGGAACGGGAAACCGTTTCTTTCGGGCGATGTGCGATAGCGGGTGTTGGGGTAGCGGTGTCGTGTATTTCGGCCGTCTCAGACGTCGAGCTGTTTCACCGCGGCGTTCCAGCTGCCGATGTTGCGCACCGCATCCTGGACGAACGCCGAACGACGGACGATCCCGAGGAACAGGTTGGCGATCCACTTGCCCGGGTTGCGCAACGGACGTTCGACCTGGATCAGCAGCACCACGCGCGTCCCACTGGTGTCGTTCCACACCTCGTGCTGGTAGGTATCGTCGAACACCAGCGTTTCGCCTTCCGCCCAGCGGACGGTGCGATCGTGGACGCGCATCCTTACGTCGCCGTCGCGTGGCACGATCAGCCCGAGGTGGCAGGTGATCAGGCCCTTGGTGACCCCGCGATGCTCGGGGATATGCGTGCCTGGCGCAAGGATCGAGAAAAACGCGCTGTTGAGGCCGGGAATACGCGCGACCGCCGCCGCCGTCTGCGGGCAGCGCGCGAGACTCTCTTCGATCGGATAGCCATAGCCATAGAGGAAGAACGAGCGCCATTTGTCGACCTCGGCGATCGAACGGTGATCGGGCGAGATCGTTGCCAGGCTGGGCGACGCGTCGCCTTGCAGTGCGACCTGCACCGCCTCGTCGCGGATCGCCGTCCAGCTGTCACGCAGGTCCGCGGTCCAGGCGAAGTCGCGGACATCGAGCACCGGGTCGTTCGAAACCAGCGACGAGGATGCGATCATCCGGTCGAACACGCCGCGCAGATGCTTGCCGACGCGGATGATCAGCGGGCGGTTGGCCTCGGCGACCATCGGTGTGCCGGGCCTGGGTGCACCCGAAAGGATGTTCAGATCGGGTAGGCGGGCGCTGTGTCGTACGGCCGTCTCGCCCGAATCCCGCCACATTGAAGTCTGCCCCAGTTTGGCTTCGACCGTCATCTCTACCCTGTATCCTGGCGCATCATGGCGCCGATCCCCTTGTCGAAGCACGATATACCCGCGGTGTTGGACGAAATGATGGCATCGCCGCACCGCGCCGGAGGCGAGCACTGGCGAGCGACGTCCGCGGGCGCTACAGATGCCCGATGGTGTCTTTCTCGCGCTTGTATCGCGCTCCCGCCCTGCTTCCCGTCATCCTCGGCCTCGCCCTTCCGGCGAGCGGCCAGATGTCGACGCCGCAGGCCGTCTCCGCCCCCGCGAAGGAGGCGCCGACGCTTCCCGAACTGACCGGGATCGATACGACCGCGTGGCTCTACAAGGGCAGCGACCTCACCCGCGACCCCGAGTGGAAATTCGGCACGTTGCCCAACGGCATGCGCTTTGCGGTGCGCAAGAACGGCGTGCCGCCCGGCCAGGTCTCGGTGCGCGTGCGGATCGACGCGGGCTCGCTCAACGAGACCGACAGCGAACGCGGCTTTGCGCATTTCATCGAGCATCTCTCGTTCCGCGGCTCCGAATACGTCCCCGACGGCGAGGCCAAGCGCGTGTGGCAGCGGTTCGGCGCGACCTTCGGGTCCGATACCAACGCGCAGACCACGCCGACCTCGACGACGTTCAAGCTCGACCTGCCGTCGGCGACCGAAGCGGGGCTCGATGAGAGCCTGAAGATCATGTCGGGGATGATGGAAAAGCCCGTCATCACCGATGCGTCGGTGACCGCGGAGCGTCCCGTCGTGCTCGCCGAACAGCGCGAGCAGCCAGGGCCGCAGGTGCGCTTCGGCGATGCGATCCGCGCGACCTTCTTCGCCGGACAGCCGCTCGCGGACCGCTCGCCGATCGGCAACATCAAGACGCTGGAGGCCGCCACGGGCGCCACGGTGAAGGCGTTCCACGATCGCTGGTATCGCCCCGAGAATACCGTCGTCATCATCTCGGGCGATATGGACCCGGCGCTGTTCGGGCGGCTGATCGTCAAGAATTTTGCGGATTGGAAGGGCATCGGCCCAGTCACCCCCACGCCCGATTTCGGCAAGCCCGATCCGAAGGCGCCGGTGTCCGCGACGATCGCCGAACCGGCGATTCCCGCGGTGGTGACGCTCGGCGTGGTGCGACCTTGGGAGTATAAGGACGACACCGCGATCATGAACCAGAAGCGGCTGGTCGACGTGCTGGCCACCCGCCTGATCAGCCGCCGCCTCGAAACGCGCGCGCGCGCCGGCGGCAGCTTCCTCCAGGCGGGCGTGTCGATCGACGACGTGTCGCGCTCGGCGAACCTGACCAGCGTCAACATCGTACCGATCGGCACCGACTGGGAGGCGGCGCTGAAGGACGTCCGCGCGGTGATCGCCGACGCGCAGACCAACGCGCCGAGCCAGGCCGAGGTCGATCGCGAATATGCCGATTTCGACACGATCATGCGCACCAGCGTCGAGACCGCGAAGGTCGAGGCGGGGTCGAAGCAGGCCGACGACATGGTCGGCGCGCTCGACATTCGCGAGACGGTGGCCGGGCCGGAAACCTCGTACAAGATTCTGCAGGACGCCAAGGCGAAGGGCATGTTCACGCCCGCCACGCTGCTCGCGTCGAGCAAGGCGATCTTCGAGGGCACCGCGACGCGCGCGCTGGTGAACACGCAGACCCCCGACGCGGGCGCCGCGGCGAAGCTGGCGACGGCGTTGAAGGCGGACGTTTCGGGCCTGGCGGGCAAGCGCCGCGCGCAGGCGGCGGTCGATTTCTCGAAGCTGCCGTCGCTCGGCAAGCCGGGCGTCGTGGCAAGCCGCGAGAAGATCACCGCGTTCGACATGGAGCAGGTGAACTTCGCCAACGGCACGCGCGTGCTGCTGTTCCCCAATGCCGGCGAGACCGGGCGCGTCTATGTCCGCGTGCGGTTCGGTGGCGGCTATACCGCGATCCCGTCGAACCGGCCGACACCGGCCTGGGCGGGTGATCTCGCGCTCGTCGCAGGCGGTATCGGCAAGCTCGATCAGGGCGATCTCGACCAGTTGACCGCAGGGCGGCGGATCGGGCTCGACTTCGGGATCGACGACGATGCGTTCACGCTGAACGCGATCACCTCGCCGACGGATTATGCGGATCAGCTGCGGCTGATGGCGGCGAAACTCGCCTTCCCGGCCTGGGATCCGGCACCGGTCGCGCGCGCGCGGGTGGCGGCGCTGGCCGGGTTTGCCGGCTATGATTCGTCGCCCGACGGCGTGTTGTCGCGCGACCTCGAAGGCCTGCTGCGCGCGGGCGATCCGCGCTGGGGAACGCCGTCGAAGGCGACCGTCGAGGCGCTCACCGCGAAGGACTTTCGCGCGTTCTGGGCGCCGATCCTGAAGACCGGACCGATCGAGGTCTCGATCTTCGGCGACGTGAAGGCCGAGGACGCGATCGCCGCCGTCGCCAAGACGTTCGGCGCGCTCAAGCCGCGCGCCGCCGTGTCGACGGTCGGCGCGCCAGTCGGCTTCCCCGCGCACAACACGACTCCCGTGATGCGCGCGCATACCGGGCCGGAAAACCAGGCGGCGGCGGTGATCGCCTGGCCGACCGGCGGCGGGATCGACAACATCGTAGAGGCGCGCCGGCTCGACGTGCTCGCGCAGGTGTTCAGCGACCGGTTGTTCGAACGGCTGCGACAGGCGGCGGGCGCGAGCTACAGCCCGAACGTCTCGAGCCAGTGGCCGGTCGGGATGAGCAGCGGCGGGCGGATGGTCGCGATCGGGCAGGTCGCGCCCGACAAGGTGTCGTTCTTTTTCCAGATTGCGCGGCAGATTGCGGCTGAACTGATTTCGACGCCGATCGCGGCCGACGAGCTCGACCGGATCAAGAAGCCGATGGGGCAATATATCCTGCGCGCCTCGACCGGGAACCAGTTCTGGTTGCAGCAGCTTGGCGGCGCGACGTTCGACCCACGCCGGATCGCGGCGACGCAGCGGATCGCGTCGGACCTCGTAGCCACCACGCCGGTCGAGCTGCAGGCGACCGCGGCGAAGTATCTGCGGCCCGAGAAGGACTGGACGATGGCGGTGGTGCCGACTGCGGCGAAGAAGTGACCTCCTTCCCTCTCCCTGCAGGGGAGAGGGAAGGAGGAGCCTCTTGGCGACGGGAGGGTGAGGGCACGGGCTTTGCGCCGGCTTCGTGCTTTCCGCCAGCCGCGTGCCCTCGTCCTCCCACACGCAAGTGCGTGCCCCTCCCTCTCCCCCGAGGAGAGAGGGGTTTGAGTTTAGGCCTTGTACAGCGCGTCTAGCCTCTCGCCATAGGCCTGTTTGATGACGTGCCGACGGATCTTCAGGCTTGGCGTGAGCTGCTCGTTCTCGATCGTGAACGGACCATCCGCCAGCACGAACCGGCGCACGCGCTCGGTTACCGTCAGATCGGCATTCACCCGCTCGATGGCATGTCCGATCGCGGTGCGGAACTCGCTGTTCTCCGCCAGCCGCGAAAAGCTGCACGCATCGCCGTTCCGCGCGCACCATTCCTGCGTCCATTCGGGATCGGGCACGACCAGCGCGACCATGTACGGCCGCTTGTCGCCGGCGATCATCGCCTGCGCGATCTCGGGCTGGAGCGTGAGCATCCCCTCGACCTTTTGCGGGGCGACGTTCTCGCCCTTGTCGTTGATGATCAGGTCCTTCTTGCGATCGGTGATGCGGATCCGGCCGCGCTCGTCGATCTCGCCGATGTCGCCGGTGTGGAGCCAGCCGTCCTTGAGCACCTTCGCGGTCTCGGCATCGTTGCGCCAATAGCCGTGCATGACCAGTTCGCCGCGGACCAGGATCTCGCCATCCTCGGCGATGCGGACCTCGGTGTCCTTGAGCGCGGGGCCGACTGAGTCCATCCGGACGCCCGCCTTGGGACGATTGCACGAGATGACCGGTGCGGCCTCGGTCTGGCCATAGCCTTGCAGGAAGGTGAGCCCGAGCGATTCGAAGAACAGCCCGACCTCGGGGTTGAGCGGTGCCCCGCCCGAGATCATCGCCTTCAGCCGGCCGCCGAATTTCTTCGAGATCTTCGGCTTGAACAGCGTCGCGACCACCGCCTGCATCGGCCGGTCGATCAGGCGGAGGCGACCGGCATAGCGCTTGCCGCCGATGTCGAGCGCGCGGGCCAGGAGGTAGGCCGACGCGCCGCCCTGTTTCTCGATCGTCTTCGAAATGCGCGTGCGCAGGACCTCGAACAGGCGGGGCACGACGAACATGATCGTCGGCCGCGTCTCCTCGATGTTCGCGGCGAGCTTTTCGAGGCCCTCGGCATAATAGATCTGCCCACCGAGCGAGATCGGGAAATGCTGGCCGCCGGTGTGCTCATAGGCGTGGCTGAGCGGCAGGAACGACAGGAAGACCTCGTCGTCCCAGCCGAAATCCTCGGAGATCACCGCGGCGCACCCGGCGCAATTGTGCAGGATCGCGCCGTGGTGCTGCATCACGCCGCGCGGCGCGCCGCCGGTGCCCGA
This sequence comes from Sphingomonas sp. Leaf38, assembly GCF_001421825.1. NCBI lineage: Bacteria > Pseudomonadati > Pseudomonadota > Alphaproteobacteria > Sphingomonadales > Sphingomonadaceae > Sphingomonas > Sphingomonas sp. Leaf38. Next base: position 840,113 of record NZ_LMLD01000011.1, read on the forward strand.
GGTGTAGATGATGCAAGCGAAATCCTCGCGCGTGAAATCGGCGCGCGCGGCGGCGGTCTCGGGCGCGGTCGGATGCGCGGCGATCAGCGCGTGCCAGTTGTGGAAGTCGATCGAGGAAGGAACCTTCATGTCCTCGAGCCCGATGACCGTGTGCGCCTGGTTTGAGCGGATGACCGCGGGAAGCAGCGTCTTGGCCAGTTTCGCGGTCGAGACGATGATCGCGCCGGCGCCCGCATTCTCGATGATGTGGAGGTGATCGCGCTCGGTGTTGGTGACGTAGGTCGGCACCGTGACGCAGCCCGCCGCCATGATCGCGAGGTCGCTGAGGCACCATTCGGGGCGATTCTCGCTGACCAGCATGACGCGGTCGCCGCGTTTAAGGCCGATCGCGGTAAGTGCGGTGGCAAGGCTTGCGACTTGGCGCGCGGCATCGGCCCAGCTGGTGGCGACCCAGGCCCCGCTCGTCTTGGTCCACAGGAACGGCGCGGCGCCCTTCTCCGCGGCGCGCGCGAAGAACATCGTGACAAGGTTCGGGAATCGTTCGAGCTGGCGCGGCATGATCTCTCCCTGGGCGCACCGCGAGCCGACGCGCCTCGTTACCGCCCTTGTAGGCGAGAAGCCTTGCGCCGGACAATCGCCGACACCGTCGATGACGTCCGCCGCTTCAGATGCTCGCGTGCTCGATCGCGGTCAGACGCGGACATACCTAAAATACCAGACCTCATGCCCCTGCCGCCGCGCTTTCCGCTCGTACCGCGTTTCGGGCCAGTCGGCGGGGCGCGTGAGGAAATCATGCGGCGTTTCCGCCTGCCAGACAAAATCGCGACGCGCATTCATGATCATCATCGACCAGCGGCAATAGGTCGGGTCGTCGGTGCCGAGCCGGAACTCCGCGCCGGGTTTCAGCTTGGCCGCGATCGTGTCGAGCGGCCCATGGTTGACCATGCGCCGCTTGGCATGGCGCGCCTTGCGCCACGGATCGGGATGCAGCAGGTACAGCCGGTCGAGGCTCGCATCGGGCAGCCGCTCGATGACCTCGAGCGCATCGCCCATGTGCAACCGCACATTGGTCAATGCGCCATCGCGGATATGCGCGAGCGCGCCCACGACGCCGTTGAGGAACGGTTCGCAGCCGATGAACCCGATCTCGGGATTCGCCGCGGCCTGACCCGCGAGATGCTCGCCCGCACCGAAGCCGATCTCGACATGCAGCGGACTGTCTTGGCCGAACAGCATCGCGGCGGTGATCGCACCCTCTTCGGGCACCGACAGGTCGGGGAGCGTTTCCTCGACAAGGGCGGCTTGGCCAAGCCGGAGCTTGTGGCCCTGGCGGCGCCCATAGAGGCGGCGGATAATGGAAGGATCGGTCATCGCCGCGCGCTCTAGCGCCGTGCGCGCGCAGGCGCAAAGCGTCGCGCGGATGTTTCCGCATTTGCGCGACCGGACTCTGGCATTGCCGCGGCGCTTGCCGTACCGGATGCTGCATGGGCGATCTGGACAGGCTGGTTCCATCGGGAATCATCGAGCAATGGGTCTATCACCTGCGGCGCCAGCGCGCGCGCGCGCTAGATGCGATATGGTTGATCGATCAGGGCTTCACGCTGCACGACGGGCAGGGCGGTACGCCGCGGCACGATGCGACCGCACGGTGGCGCGCCGAGCAGGAGACCGTGGTCGAGGAAGTGACCGCGTTGCTGGCGCTGTACGACGGAATCAATCTGGGTAAGGTCGACGCCGACGTTCTGGCGGACTGACGTCGGGCAGCCGTCTCACGGCTGGTCGCCATAGCTTTGCCGGATGAGCCATCCGGTCGTGCGCAGCGACGAGCTTTGCGGCATTTCGGGATCGGCCATGCCGACGACCTGCTCGGCCGAGGTCATGAGCTGGGCATGGCGATCGCTGAGCAACAGGTGCGCAGTCCGGCCACGCGCCGTTTTCGACCGCTCGGCGAGGTGTTTCTCCTGAAGCGCGCGATCACGGTGATAGGCGACGCGGTCGCGCCAGGCGTCCGCGGTCGTCGGCGTCTCGGTATGATCGTCCGTCATGTTCGTCTCCAGCACCGTCTGGAGATCGATGTAGATCAGTTTAGGCGCAGTTACCCGGCGTGGTTAACGCGCGGCCGGGGGCGCGGGCTGGCCATCAGCCGAGCTATCGATGCGACGAAGATAGCGGCGCGGGGTGGTGCCAAGAAATCGATTGGCATCGCGCAGGAAGTGCGACGCGTCGAAATAGCCGAACGCCGCCACCGAGGCGAAGTCCAAGTGCGTTTCCTGGAACCGCTCGAGCGCCGCGATGAAACGACGGCGCATGAGCAGCGTCTTCGGTGGGAAGCCGAACCAGCGCAACGCGATGCGGCGTAGGTTGTGCGGCGACGTCGCGAGTTGCTGGGCCGCGGTTGCCGCATCGTAGACGACACCGTCGTCGATCAACCGCATTAACGGTAAAATCAGCGGCCAGTTGCCGCCATCGGCCGATGCGATGTCGCGCGCGACGATCGTCTCGGCGAGCCGCGCGACCGCCGCCAGCGCGATATCGGTCGGGGCTGCGTCGACCAGTCCGTCGAGGCACGATATGCCGAGATCGCGCGCTCTGATGATGCGATCGGCTGTCGTCGCCGCGATGGTCCCGGTGAGGCGCGACCAGTCCAGCGGGCTCAGCGGAATTTCGATCGGCGCGGGACCATCGATCTTCAACGCGACCGGGCGGCTGGACGGACCGACGATCGCGACATCGGGCAGCCGGTCATAGCGCCGATTGCGGATGGTGGCGGATACGCGCGTCTGTTCGGGGATCAGCAGGATCCGTGCGGTTCCGGGCAGGCGCGACACGTCGACCGGGCCGGCAGGCCGCGGCTGCGGATTGGCGAGTGCGTCGATCCGCGACCGCAGCGCGCCCTCGACCGAGCATGATGGCGGCATCATCCCTTCGGCAATGGAGGGCGAGCGCATCGGAAAAACCAGCATCGTTATATCCCATTATCGAATGCGGATCGGCTATCGACCGCATGCCGTGTGACCGACACTTGATCCAGATTGTACAACGGCGAAATGTCCACCGGGCTCAACTTTGAGACATCGGAACAATTGTTACGGGGAAAATCCTGATATCTCCAGCAGCTGCGGACGGGCGTTCAGGCGTCGGCGCGCGGGGCGCATGATCACGAGACTAGCGCGATCAGCTGGGCCAGCCCGTTGGTGCCGGTCTTGGTGACGATCGCGGCGCGGTGGTTCTCGATCGTCTTGATGCTGAGACCGAGTGCGCCCGCGATCGCCTTGTTGCTGTGGCCGCACACGAGCAGGTCGAACACCTGCCGCTCGCGCGTCGTCAGCGTCGCGGTCCGCCGGCTGAGCAAACGGCGGCGGTTCGACCAGGCAACCCCCTCGGCCACCGCGATCAGCAGGCGGTCTTCGTCGATCGGCTTTTCGAGATAATCGAGCCCGCCATAACGCCGCACGCTGTCGACCGCGTTGGCGGTGGTCGGCCACGCGGTCATGAACACCAGCGCGACATCGGGATCCAAGTCGCGCAGCGCATCGGCGAAGGTGAAGCCGTCCATGTCGCCCATCATCACATCGGAGATGATGCAGGCGGCGTGCCCGCTCGTATAGTCGCGAAGCAATGCGGCGGGCTCGGCGAACGCCCGCGCGGCGTGGCCGTGGCGGGCGAGCAGCCGCGCGACGCTGGCCCCGAGATCGATGTCGTCGTCGAGCACGTAGACCGTCGCCGGTTCAGCGGTGGAAGCGATCATGTGGCATCTCCGACGAGCGATCCGACGAGGGGAAGGGTGATGATATGCGCGATCCGCGCCGGACCGCGATCCGCGCGCGCGAGCGTCCCGCCATGCGCCTCGACGATCGCCTTCGCGACCAGCGAGCCGACGCCCATGCCTTCATGCACCAGCGGGTGATCGGTACAGTGGTTGACGACCGCGATCGCGGCGTGCCCGCCGTGATGCGTGTCGAACCGCGCATCGCGGCAGGTGACGGTGATGTCGACGATCCCGTCGTCGGTCGCCTGGACGGCGTTGCGGACAAGATTGACCAGCGCCTGCGCGATCTCGATCTCCTGTGCCAGTACGGTCCATTCGGGATCGATGGGCGCGATCCGGATCGTCACGCCGGCGACGCTCGCTTCGGGCCGGACCAGCGCCTGGACGGTATCGAGCAACGTCGCGACCGGCAGCAGCGACGGCTCGTCGACCGCGCGCCCGCCGAACCGCCTGAGCCTACGGACCAAGGTCGACAAGGTTGCGGTCTTGCGTTCGATCAGGACAGCGGTCTCGGCGATCTCGGCGTCGGCGTGCGCGCTTATCTCGACCAGATGGCGCGCCTCGATCGCCAGCGTCGACAGCGGCTGGCTGATCTCGTGGATGACCGCGACCGACATCGCGCGCAGCGTCTTGAGGCGTTCGGCCTGGAACAGCATCCGGTCGCGCCGGGCGACGGCGGCGAGCGCGCGTGCCTCGGCATCGGCGAAGCTGCCCGCGAGATAGCCGACCACCGTGACCGCGGCGAGGCTCATATGCAGCGCGAGCCGCTGGTCGACGGGCATCGCCCCGGTGGTCTCGGGCAGGACGAGGATCGCGGTGGTGACGATCGCAGCCCAGGCGGCGGCGCGACCAAACCGCAGCCCGATCCAGGCGATTGCGAGCAGCACAGGGGTTGCCGGAAGACCAAGGCCGATCGTCGCGAGCATCGCCACCAGCCCGAGCGACATCCCGAGCACGAGGATTGCCTCGGCGACATGCGCCCGCGACGGAAAGATCGCCGGCATCACCGTCTTGCCGTCGGACAGGTCGGCGAGCCACAGCAGCGGTGGCGCGACCAGCAGGACGCCGAGCATGTCGCCGACCGCGAACCCGGTCAGCGAGGCGATGACGTCCCGGACGTTTGCGACATTGGTGATGTCGGGCCGGACAATCGACCAGGGCAGCGCGAACGTGACGGCAGTGATCGGCGCGAGGACGGAGGCGAGACCGAGCGGCATCGGCGCGGTCGCCAGACTGCCGCTTGCACCCGCCGCGAGCCGGCGGACCACCGCGACCGCGACGCCGTACGCGATCACCGGGCTGGCGATCCCGAACATTTCGCGCGGCCAGTCGGGGTGGCTGAAGACGACGATCCCCGTCAGGCACTGGACGACGATCTCGGTCAGCGCGGCGGCAGGGGCAAGGCGCGCTCCGAACCGCCAGAACAGCGCGAGGCGAACGCCGGCAGCCGGGAACCACAAGGAATAATAGCCCGCGCCGCCCCACAGGATCGCGAGCCGGTGCAGCGCGAAGAAGGCGACCCCATAGCCGGCGAGCAACAGCCACTCGCGATCGCGCGGGATCCAGCGAGGACGCCCGCGCACCGGACTGTCCGCAGCGGGAGCGACAGGAAGGAAAGCGATCGGCATGGATGCTCGATACCCCGAACGGCGTTGCGCAATACCAGGGAATTACCCGGACGCGGCGGGTGTTCGGGAATGGCGATTGTAAGGACCGGGGGTTTTTCCCGGACTGACGCGGGGCGGGCCGCGCGCTTACCCACCGGACTCAAGTGAGTGTCCGGGGAATCCGATGTCGGCCGAAGCACGATGAACTATTACCACAATATCGAAGGCGAACAGATCAGCCCGATGGTCTTGCCGGCGATCTCGATCGGCGGCGACGCGCTGTTCGCGCTGCGGCAGACCACGGTTTCGGGCACACATGCCCTAGCGAACCTGCGGGTCGATTACCGCCCGAGCGAAGATGGTCGGCGGACGATCGCACAGGACGGCCATAGCGGGCCGGGAATCTATGCGTGCTTCTGGGATCGGCAGCTGTTCTACGTCGGCACCTTCGCCGGCAACGACCGGCCGACCAACGGCAACGTCGCCCGTGAGCGCTGGACCAAGCATATCGCCGGGATGACATTTCGCGGCCACAACGTGACGATCGGCGAACGCGCGCTCGCGCAGATCGCACGCGGTGCACCGTCCGCGCTTGGCACGTTGCTGCTCGACGCGGATCGGGCGCGGATTTCGAAGACTGCGGGCGCGCTCCAGACGCACTACGCCAAGTTCCGGTTCGCAGACCGGCTATGGGACGATTTCTCGGTGCTCGACACCGACATGCTGACGCGGTTCGCGTTCGTGTTCATGCGGCCGTCGCTGCACGGTCGGCTCGCGGGCATGGATAAGGCGGCGCTCGATCCGCATCTTCGCGCCATGGAGCGGGGAATCGTCACGCTGCTCGATCCGCCCTGCAACGGGGCGTCGCCCAATGGCGATGGGACGCCTGGGCCCGGCATGGCAGACACCGCGCAAACGATGCGGCAGGTGATGGATGCGCATCTTGCCGCAGTTCAGGGCGACCACCCCGATTATCAATTGAAGCCACGCCGCACGCGCAAGATGTAACGCGCATCGACAGGCGAGACCGCTGTCGCCTTGTGGGATAGAGGCTAAGGACCCCTCGATCGTGGGCAGCCGCTTGGATTGTACGCGCGGCCTTAGCCCTGTAGGCTTACCGGACAACGGCGCCGCTGCGCGCCGATGGGCGGCCATCGACACGGGCGGAACATGGACTCCTCGGGCCTCGAAGCCGTTTTCCTCGCTAATCGCGACACGCTGCTGCGGTTCATCCGCTCGCTCGGCGCGCGCGATGCGGAGGACGTGCTGCACGAGGTGTGGGTCCGGATCCAGTCGGCGCCGACCGGGCCGATCGCGTCGCCACTGTCGTATCTGTTCCGGATGGCCAACAACCTGATGCTCGATCGCCATCGCGCAGTTCGGCAGGCGGAGAAGCGCGATCGCGAATGGACCGAGGCGACCGGCGGCGCCTCGCTCGACCAATCCGAGGCGCCGTCCGCCGAACGCGTGGTGATCGCGCGCGAACAGGCCATGCTCGCGGAGGCGGCGTTGCAGTCCGTCGGCGACCGGGCTGCGCGGATCTTCAGGCGTCACCGGATCGACGGTGTCGAGCAGCGTGTGGTCGCAGCGGAGTTCGGTGTCAGCCTCAGCACCGTCGAAGCCGACCTGCGCAAGGCGTATCGTGCGATCACCGATGCAAAGCGACGCTATGACGAGGGCTGAGGCATCAAGGGCGCACGCGATCGACTCCGTCTTCGGCTATAGGAGGCCATGATGGCGGATCAGGACGATATCGACGCGCACGCGCTGGACTGGGTGGTCCGGACCGGCAGCGATGCGTTTGACGACTGGCCGGCGTTCATGGCCTGGCTGGAAGCGGACCCGCGTCACGCCGCTGCCTATCATGCGATGACGGCGGATATCGAGGATATGGCCGCATTCGTGCCGGCTCAGCCGGCTCAGCCCGCTGCACCGGTCGTCGCTGCGATGCCGAAGCGGCGCTGGCCGGTCTGGGCCGGCGGCGCGCTCGCCGCCTCGCTGGCGCTCTTCGTCGGGTATCAGGCGACCGAGACGGGCGGGCACCCCTATGCGGTCGAGACCAATGCGGGGGCCATGCGTACGGTGCAACTCGCCGACGGCAGCAGCATCGCGATGGGCGGTGCGACGCGACTGATGCTCGACCGCGACGACCCGCGGGTCGCGACGCTCGAACGGGGCGAGGCGATGTTCATGGTCCGGCACGACGCGAGCGATCCGTTCGAGGTGAGCGTCGGCGGCGCGCGGCTGGTCGACGTCGGCACCGCGTTCGACGTGAAGCTCGCACGGGGCGAGACGCGCGTCGCGGTGTCGGAGGGGGCTGTCGACTACAATCCCGGGCGCGACGCGATCAGGCTGGTGAAGGGGCAGCGACTGCATGTCCGCGACGGCCACGCGACCGTGACGGCGGTCGACGTGGCGAGCGTCGGATCGTGGCGCGACAGCGTGCTGGCCTATGAAGGCGCGACGCTGGCGGAGGTCGCGGACGATCTGTCGCGTGCACTCGGCGTCGATCTTCGCGCCGATCCGACGGTGGCGAATCGTCCGTTCAGTGGCAGCATCGCGACCGCCAAGCTGGCGGGCGATCCCCGGCTGGCCGCGCCGCTGCTGGGGGTGGCGATCCGTCAGACCGGCGGTCACTGGGTGATGTCCGCGCGCTCGTGACGATGCGCGGATGTCTGGTCGTCGCGGCGCTCGCCGTCGCCGTTCCGGCGCAGGCCGGGCGCGCGATGCTCGACCTGCCGGCAGGCCGGCTCGGCGACGCGGTACTGGCGCTCGGGCGGCAATCGGGAACGAGCATCGTCGTCGGCGACCAGCGGCTTTGGGCGCGGCGCGTACCGGCGGTACGTGGACGGATGAGCACGCGCGAGGCACTCGACCGGCTTGCGGCCGCGGCAAAAGCGGAAGTCGTCATGGCAGGCCCGGTCGGGTGGCGGCTCGTAGCGCGCGCGCCGCGTGTCGACGCGGTCAGGGTGCGGCGACCCAGGCCCGTTCCTGCCACCGCGCCGGTTGCGCAAGGTGCGGACATCGTCGTCACCGGCAGCAAGCGCGACGTGGCGCTGCGCGACTTTGCCGGGCAGGTGGCGTTGCTCGACGGCGTCGATCTCGCGCTTGGCGGGGCGGGGGGGACCGAGGCAATCCTCGCGCGGCTGGCGAGCGTGTCGTCGACGCATCTGGGGGCCGGACGCAACAAGCTGTTCATCCGCGGGATTGCCGATTCGAGCTTCACCGGGCCGACGCAGACGACGGTCGGACAATATTTCGGCGATCTGCGGCTGAACTACAACGCGCCAGATCCGGACCTGCGGCTGTACGATATCGCCTCGGTCGAGGTGCTCGAAGGGCCGCAGGGGACGCTGTACGGCGCAGGCTCGCTCGGCGGGATCATCCGCACCGTGCCGAACGCGCCCGAGATGGGCGCGGTGTCGGCGTCGATCGCGGGGGGGCTGTCGGCGACATGGCATGGCGATCCGGGTGCCGATCTCGGCGCGACGCTGAACCTGCCGCTGGGCGAGCGGGTGACGCTGCGCGTGGTCGGCTACGGGGTCAGCGAGGGCGGCTATATCGACAATCCAGCGCTCGCGCGGCGCAATGTTAACCGGACGCGGATCGGGGGCGGTCGCGCCGCGCTGCGGCTCGACGCGGGGAATGGCTGGAGCGTCGATCTCGGCGCGATCGGGCAGTGGACCAAGGGCGACGACAGCCAATATGCCGACCGCGATGCACCGAGCCTCGGCCGGGGCGCGCTGACTCGGTCGAGCGCGATCGTGCAGGGATTCTCGGCGGACTATGCGATGGGGCAGGCGGTCGTGTCGGGCGCGATCGGCGGGGTAAGGGTCAAATCCTCGACCGGGATCGTCGGGCAGGCGCTGACCGAACGCTATGACGCGACGATGCCCGGGGGCGATGCGCGGGTATTCGCGCAGCGCAACGCAACCACGCTGATCGCCAACGAGACGCGGGCTTGGCGGCCGATGCGGCACGGCTTCGGCTGGGTGGTGGGCGGCAGCTTCACGCACAACCGGACGCGGCTGTCGCGCTCGCTGGGCCCGATCGATTCACCCGCGCCGGTGACGGGCGTCACCAACAGCATCGACGAAGCGACGTTGTACGGCGAGGGCAGCGTGCAGCTTGTCCGCGGGCTGACCGCGACGGCGGGCGCGCGCGTCACGCGCGCATCGCTGGCGGGGACCGGCGAGGACATCGCCCCCGCGCGGCTGGAGTCGGTCGCGGTGGCGCGTGCGCGCGTGACGGCGGACCGGATCGAGACGAGCGTGCTCCCGACCGCCTCGCTGATCGCGGCGGTGCTGCCCAAGGTGTCGCTCTACGGGCGGTATCAGCAGGGGTTCCGGCCGGGCGGGCTGGCGATCGAAAGCGATTTCGTACGACGGTTCGAGAATGATCGCGTCGCGACGCTTGAAAGCGGCGTGCGCTATGGTTTGGCGGGTGCCGATACCGCCTATCTGTCGGCGAGCGTCTCGCACACGGTCTGGAAGGATATCCAGGCGGATTTCATCGATGCGACCGGCCTGCCGAGCACCGCGAACATCGGCGACGGGCGGATCTGGACGTTCAGCGCGTCGGGCGGGTGGAAGCCGGTGGCCGGGCTGACGCTCGACGCGGGCTTCACCTACAATGACAGCCGCGTGACCGAGCCGAGCGCGGCGCTTTTCGTGGCGCTCGCGCGGATGAGCCAGGTGCCGAACATCGCGCGCTATGCCGGGCGGCTTGGCGCGGATTACCGGCGCGAGATCGGCAGGGATCTGGAACTGCGCGTGTACGGCTGGGCGCGCTATGTCGGGCGGTCGCGGCTGGGCGTCGGCCCGGTGCTCGGCGAGGAGCAGGGGGATTATCTCGACACCGCGCTGACCGCGCGGGTCGGGCGGCCGTCGCTGGGGGTGACGCTCGGCATCACGAACCTGACGGACAGCGTTGGCAACCGGTTCGCGCTGGGGACCCCGTTCCAGCTGGGGAACGGGCAGATCACGCCGCAGCGTCCACGCACGATCCGCATCGGCCTGGATGCTGCGTTCTAGCGTTCAGCGCTGCGATCGTCCCCCGCCAGGGTCAGGTGGATCGCGCAGCGAGACGGAGGGGGAGGACACGCAACCCAGGTGGCGCATGCCCCCCCCTCCGTCTGGCAAGCGCCAGCCACCTCCCCCTTGCGGGGGAGGATTAGGTCAGGCGTTCGCCAGCGCGCGCTGGTCGGCGGGGAGCAGTGCGAGGGCGGTCTTGTAGCAGTCGTCGACGTGCGAGTTGCCGACGAGCTTCATCGCACCGAAGCTGATCGTCGCGGCCACTGCCGAGCCCGCGAACGGGATGAACTTCGCCATCGATCCGACCGCGATGCGCGCACCCATGCGGCGGAGCAGTGCGACGACGATGCGCTTGGTAACCATGCGGCCGATCATCGTGTTGCCCAGGCTCGACGCCATCACCAGCGCCTGCTGCGCGAATTGTGGCTCGAGCTTTTGCACCTGCTCGTGATCGAGCCCGAAGCGCTTGCTGATTTCCGGCAGCAGCTTGGTGAGCAGGCCGATGTCCGCGACGATGTCCGCCCCCGGGATCGGCACGACCGCAGCCCCCGCCGACACCATCGCGCGCGAGGTGACGAGCGTCTTGCTCTCGTCGCGGATGCGGTCGAGTTCGGCGATGGTGGTGATCATGGCGGTATAAATCCCTGAAGCTGTCCGGCCGACAACGCGCCGCCGCGATCCTGGTGCCGTGGGATAATGCGGCGGGCTCCAAGGCTGGCCGCGCACGCCTCCGTCCTCTTTTCGAAAACACATCGAAAAGGGTTCCGTATGCGTCGTCTCACGCTGACCACCACCTGCCTGTTCGCGATCCCCGCGTCGCTGCACGCGCAGACCGTGATCGATACCAAGCGGACCGACGCGGTGCGCACGTCGACGATCAAGGCGGGCGCCCCCGACAACCTGAAGATCGTCGCGGCGGGGTCGGTGACGCCGACCAGCGGCACGGCGGTAACGATCGACAGCGTCAATTCGATCGCCAACGAAGGCACGATCCAGGTGACCAACGCCGACGGATCGACCGGCATCCTGGCCAATGCCGGCACCGGCGGCGGCATCACCAACGCGGCGGCGGGCAAGATCATTATCGACGAGAGCTATGTCGCGACCGACACCGACAAGGACGGCGACCTTGACGGGCCGTTCGCGGCGGGCACCGGGCGGACCGGGATCCGCACCGCGGGCGCCTATACCGGCGCGATCGTCAACAGCGGCGCGATCACGGTGAAGGGCAATGACTCCGCGGGGATCTGGCTGGGCGGCCCGCTGACCGGCGCGTTCACGCATGACGGACAGACTTCGGTCACCGGCGACCGGTCGACCGGCGTACGGATCGTGGACGTCACCGGCAACGTCCGGCTGGCAGGCACAATCGCGGCGATCGGGCAGAATGCCGTCGCCGCGCGAGTCGATGGCGACATTGCGGGCGCGCTGGTGGTGCAGGGCGCGCTCGGGTCGACCGGCTATCGCTATGTGACGCCGCCCGCCGACCCGTCCAAGCTCGACGCGGACGATCTGTTGCAGGGCGGATCCGCACTGGTCGTCGCGGGCAACGTGTCGGGCGGGATCATCTTCGCGGTGCCGCCCAAGGATGCGAGCACGACCGATACGGACGAGGACAAGGACGGGCTGCTCGACAGCACCGAGGGTTCCGCGGCGATCACGTCGTACGGCGCGGCGCCGGCGGTGCAGATCGGTTCGGCGACGCGCGCGGTCGCGATCGGCGCGGTGGCGGGAACGGGCACCGGGTTCGGCCTGATCGTCGACGGCGGCATCGCGGGAAGCGGCGTCTATGGCGGCATCGAGGGCAATGGCCTGGCGATCGGCGGGCTTGGCGGAGCGGTGACGATCGCCGGCGGGATCGGCGTCAACGGCACCGTCGCGGCGACCGCGAACGGCGCGAGCGCGACCGCGCTGAAGCTGGGGCGCGGTGCAGCGACACCCGAGATCCGCAACGCCGGCACGATCTCCGCGGCAGGCGGCGGCACGACCGCGTCGGTATCCACCGCGGTGCTGGTCGACAGCGGCGCGTCGGTCGGCGCGATCCGCAACAGCGGCACGATCAAGGCGACCGCGCAGGCCGCCGACGGCACCGCGATCGGCATCATCGACCGGTCGGGCACGGTGGCCCTGGTCGAGAATAGCGGCGCGATCGGCGCGTCGGGGGCACTCGCCACCTCCGAGCGCAACGTCGCGATCGACCTGTCGGCGACCACGACCGGGACGATCGTCCGCCAGACCGCGGTCGCCACCGGGATCGCCGCACCGGCCATCGTCGGCGACGTCCGCTTCGGCAGCGGCAACGATGTGTTCGAGGTCGCCGACGGCACCGTCGCGGGCACCGCGCGGTTCGGCAGCGGCACCAACCGACTGGTGCTGTCGGGCGATGCGACCTTCACCGGCGGGACGGTGTTCGGCGCGGGCAACGATACGCTCGCGCTGGCCGGCACGTCGGTCTTCAGCGGCGCGGCGGATTTCGGCGGCGGCAGCGATACGCTGACGCTGGGCGGCACGTCGCGCTTTTCGGGGACGCTGGCGAACGCCGGCGGGCTGGCGGTCGCGGTCACTGGCGGGACGCTCGACATCACCAGGGCGGCGTCGATCGCGTCGCTGTCGGTCGGCGGCGGCGGGATTCTGGCGGTGACGCTCGACAAGACCGGCGGCACGGGCACGATGATCCAGGTCGCCGGCACCGCGGCGTTCGACAAGGATTCGAAGCTCGCGCTGAAGCTGACCAGCGTGGTCGACGCGGAAGGCCGCTACGTCGCGCTGAAGGCGGGGACGCTGACCGGCGCCGCGAACCTGACCGCGACCACGACATTGCTGCCGTTCCTGTACAAGGGCAGCATCGCGACGGGCACCGGCAACGACCTGGCCGTCGACGTCGCGCGCAAATCGGCGACCGAACTCGGGTTCAACCGGTCGCAGGCATCGGCCTATGATGCGGTGTACAAGGCGCTGGGCAACGACGCGAAGGTCGGCGGTGCATTCCTGAACATCACCGATGGCGACGCATTCCGGGGCTCCGTCCGCCAGATGCTGCCCGACCATGCCGGCGGCACGTTCGAGGCAGTGACGATGGGCTCGCGCGCGACCGCCCGCGTGCTCGCCGACCCGCACGGGCCGTTCAAGGACGAGGGCAGCTGGGGCTATTGGGTGACTCAGGTCGCGTGGGGCACGTCGAAGAGCGTCGCCGACACCGCGGGCTACGACATCAGCGGCTGGGGCGTTTCGGCAGGCGCCGAGTACAAGACCGGGGTGGGCAATTTCGGCACGTCGCTCGCCTATCTCAACGGGCAGGACGCGGACGATGGCACCGACAACGAAGTCCGCTCGGGCCAGTATGAACTGGCCGGATATTGGCGCGGGCACTGGGGCGACCTGCAGGCGAATGCGCGCGTTTCGGGCGCGAAGATCACGTTCGACGGCACGCGCCGCTTCACCGGCGCGATCGGCAGCGAAGTCGTCGACCGGACATCGCGCGGCGACTGGAACGGGACGCTCTACTCGGCGTCGAGCGGCGTCTCGTGGGACGGAGGCAAGGGCATCTTCGTGTTCCGGCCGGTGCTCGCGATCGACTATTACAAGCTGAAGGAGGATGGCTATCGCGAGAGCGGCGGCGGCAAGGCGATCGACCTGGTCGTCCAGTCGCGGACCAGCGACGAGCTGGCGGTGACCGCAAGCACCGCGCTGGGGCTGAACTTCGGCGGCACGAGCCCGGACGAGGGCTGGTTCCGCGTCGAGGCCGAGGGTGGCCGGCGCGAGCTGGTCGGCGGCGGGCTGGGGGCGACCAGCGCGTCGTTCGAGGGCGGGCAGTCGTTCATACTGACGCCCGAGGAGCGGACGAGCGGCTGGGTCGGCAAGCTACGCGCGGTCGGCGGTGGGTCCGCGTTCCGGATGGGCGGCGAGTTCGGGGCCGAGCAGCAACAGGGCCGCGTCGCGCTGTCGCTGCGCGCGAGCCTGCAGATCGGGCTGTAGAGCTCGCATGCCGCAATCCTCCCCCGCCAGGGGGAGGTGGCAGGCGCTAGCCTGACGGAGGGGGAGGCACGCGCCGCCTGTGTTCCGTGTCCGCCCCCTCCGACGCGACCTCCCCCTGACGGAGGAGGATTCTCGGCGTCAGGTCCGCGCCTGCCAACCGCCGCCGAGCGCGCGGAACAGGTCGACCTGCGCGCCCGCGATCCGTGCGTCCGCGGCGGCCAGCTCGGTGTCCGCATCCGCCAGCGTGCGTTCGGCGTCGAGGACGTCGAGGAAGTCGATCTGGCCCTCACGCTGGCGCGCGCGGGTGATGCGCGCGGCGGTGGCGGCGTTGTCGTGCGCGGATTGCAGTTGCGTGCGGCGATCGAGTTCGCGCGCGTAGTTGGACAGCGCGGTCTCGGTTTCCTCGAGCGCGGTCAGCACGCTGCCGTCGAAATTGGCGAGCGCGCCGCGCGTGTCGGCCTCGGCGCCAGCGATGCGTGCGCGCGCGGCGGACTGGTTGACCGACCAGTTGAGCAACGGGCCGAGCAGCCAGCGGATCGGGCCGCCGGTGAACACGTCGCCGACGCTGAGTGCGGTCGAGCCGATCGAGCCGCCGAGCGCAATCTGCGGATAGAGCGCGGCGGTCTGGACGCCGATCCGCGCAGTGGCGGCGGCGAGGCGGCGTTCGGCGGCGTGGACGTCGGGGCGACGCGCCAGCAGGCTCGCGCCGTCGCCGATCGGGATCGGCCGGTCGAGCCGCGGCGTGGTGGTGCGCGCGCCGGCGCTGGCGGGCAGATCCTGCGGGGTACGGCCGGTGAGCGTGGCGAGGCGGAAGAGTGCTGCCTGACGCTCGGCCGCGATCTGCGGGATATTCGCGGCGCGCTGATCGCGCAGCGCGGCGATGCGAACCTGATCGAGTCGCGCGGCGCGACCTGCGTCGACCCGCTTGCCGGTCAGCGTGTTCGACTTGTCGAGCAGGTCGACGATCCGCCGGGCCACCGCGAGCCGTTCCGCGGACGAGGCGGCGTCGACATAGGCGCGCGTGGTGGCGGCGACGATCGAGACGCGCACCGCGTCGGCATCGGCCTGCGCCGCGCCGACGTCGCCGCGCGCGGCCTCAACGTTGCGGCGGACGCGGCCAGCGAGATCGACCTCGTAGCTGACATCGAGCCCGACATCGTAGGTGGCGCGCTCGCGGTCGAAGCCGGGCAGGTTCTGGAGTTGCGAGGTGCGCGCGTAATTGCCGCTCGCGCCGGCGTTCACCTGCGGTTCGCGGTCGGTCTTGGCGCCGCGCAGCGACGCGCGGGCGCTGTCGAGGCGGGCGACGGCGACGCGCAGGTCGGTGTTCGCCGCGAGCGCGTCGGCGACGAGGCCGTCGAGGACGGGGTCACGGTACATCCGCCACCAGTCATTGTCGGGCGCCGTCGTGACGGTTGCCGTGTTGGCGGTGACGAACGATGCCGCCGCCTTGGGCGGGGTGATCGGCGCGACATAGTCGGGGCCGGCGGCGCACGCGGCGAGCGTCAGCGCCGAGAGGCTCGCGAGAAGCAGGGACTTCATGATGCTGGTCCTATTCGGCTGGCTGAAGGGTCGCGGCGGGGGCAGGGCGGCGGCGTTCGAACCGCTTCGCCAGGCCGCGCGCGACGACATAGAAAGTGGGGGTGAAGAGCAGCCCGAACCCGGTCACGCCGATCATCCCGAAAAACACCGCGGTGCCGAGCGCCTGGCGCAGTTCGGCGCCCGCCCCGTCGGCGATCACCAGCGGCACCGCGCCGAGGATGAACGCGAAGCTCGTCATCAGGATCGGCCGCAACCGGTCCTTCGCCGCGCGCACCGCCGCCTCGACCGGGGACAGGCCATCCTGTTCCTCGGCCTGCTTGGCGAACTCCACGACCAGGATCGCGTTCTTGGCGGCCAGCGCGATCAGCACGACCAGCCCGATCTGCGTGAGCACGTTGTTGTCCATGCCGCGCAGGTTCACCCCGGTCATCGCCGCGAGCAGGCACATCGGCACGATCAGGATGATCGCGAGCGGTAGCGTCAGGCTCTCATATTGCGCGGCGAGTACGAGGAAGACGAACAGCACCGCCATCCCGAAGACCAGCGCAGCGGTGCTGCCGGCCGCCTTTTGCTGATACGCGATGCCGGTCCACTCATGCGCATAGCCCGCGGGCAGCGACGCATCGGCGAGCTTTTCCATCGCGACCAGCGACTGGCCCGAGGAATAGCCCTTGGCGGTGTCGCCATCGACCTCGACCGCGGGGAAGAGGTTGTAACGGACGACGCGGTACGGGCCGGTCTTGTCGCGGAACGTCGAGACCGAGCCGACCGGGACCATTTGACCCGAGTTGGAGCGCGTCTTGAGGTTGGCGATGTCCGCGGTGGTGTTGCGGAACGGTGCGTCGGCCTGCGCGGTGACGCGGTAGGTGCGCCCTAGCAGGTTGAAGTCGTTGACGAACGCCGAGCCGAGATAGACCTGCAACGCCTCGAACACGCGCTCGGGGGGGACGCCGAGGAGGTTGGCCTTGGCGCGGTCGACATCGGCGAAGATGCGCGGCGTGGCGGTGTCGAAGAAGGTGTAGACCTGCGCGAGGCCCTTGGTCTGGTTCGCCTTGCCGATCAGGTCGTAGCTCGTCTTGCCGAGCTCGCCATAGCCGTGGCCGCCCTGGTCCTGCACCATCAGGCGATAGCCGCCGGCCGAGCCGATGCCCTGGATCAAGGGCGGCGGGACGATCAGCAGGCGCGCTTCGGTGATGTCACCGGTCGCCTTCTGCGATTCGGCCATGATGCTGGCGAGCGTGACGCCGAGCTTCTTGCGCTCGGCAAAGCTCTTGAGCGGGATGTAGGCGGCGGCCGAGTTGGGGGCGAGCGTCTGCGACGGGCCGTCAAACCCTGCGAGCATGACCGCGCCCTTGACGCCGGCGAGCGGCAGGATGCGTTTGGCGACCTTCTGCATCACTGCGTCGGTACGCTCGACCGACGAGCCGGGCGGCAGCTGGATGACGGTCAGGAAATAGCCCTGGTCTTGCGCGGGGACGAAGCCCGACGGGGTGACCATGAACACGCCGACCGTGACCGCGATCAGCGCGGCATAGGCGATCATCATCCGGCGCGGCGCGGCGACGAGGCGCGCGGTGAGGCGGGCATAGCCCTCGCTCATCCGCTCGAACCCGCGGTTGAACGCGTCGCCCGCGCGGCGGCCGGCGCGGGTCAGGCGGTTGCCCGAGCCTGCGGGCGCGGTGGGCTTGAGCAGCATCGCGGCGAGTGCCGGCGACAGCGTCAGCGAGATGAGCAGCGAGATGATCGTCGCGGTCGAGATCGTCACCGCGAACTGGCGGTAGAACGCGCCCGACAGCCCGGTGAGGAACACCGTCGGGATGAACACCGCGCACAGCACGAGCACGATCGCGACGAGCGCACCCGACACCTCGTCCATCGAAGTGCGCGCGGCCTCCAGTGGCGAGAGCCCGTGTTCGAGGTTGCGCTCGACATTCTCGACCACGACGATCGCGTCGTCGACGACGATCCCGATCGCGAGGACGAGGCCGAACAGCGACAGGTTGTTGAGGCTGTAGCCGAACGCGGCGAGCACCGCGAACGTGCCGATCAGCGAGACCGGGATCGCCACGATCGGGATGATCGCCGCGCGCCATTTTTGCAGGAAGACGAGGATGACGAGCACGACGAGGATCATCGCCTCGAACAACGTATGCTTCACCGCGTCGATCGACTGCGCGATGAATTCGGTCGGGTTGTAGATGACTTTGTATTCGAGGCCCTTGGGAAAGCGCTTCGACATGCTTTCCATTTCGGCGGTGACGGCTTGTGCGGCGCCGAGCGCGTTCGAGCCGGGACGCTGGAAGACCGCGGCGATGACCGTCGGCTTGCCGCTGAGATAGGTGTTGGCGCCGTAATCCTGCGCGCCGAGCTCGACGCGCGCGACGTCGGAGACGCGGACCTGGCGGCCTTGCGCATCGGTGCGGATGACGACGTCGGCGAACTGCGTGGGATCGGTCAGGCGGCCCTGCGTCTCGACGTTGAGCTGGAACGCGCTGTTGCCCTTGTCATAGGGCGGCTGGCCGAGCGTGCCCGCGGCGACCTGGACGTTCTGTGCGCGCAAGGCTGCGACGATCTCGCCAGCGGTGAGGTCGAGCGCGGCGGCGCGGCCGGGGTCGATCCAGACGCGCATCGAATAATCGCGTGCGCCGAACAGCTGCACGTCGCCGACGCCGTCGATCCGGCTGAGGCGGTCGCGGACCTGAGTCAGCGCGTAGTTGGAGATGTAGCCGCGATCGAGCGAGTTATCGGGCGAGACGAGGTTCACGACCATCAGGAAGTCGGGCGAGGTTTTCCGCGTGACGACGCCCAATCGCTGCACGTCCTCGGGCAGCCGCGGGACCGCGACCGCGACGCGGTTCTGGACGAGCACCTGCGCGGCATCGAGGTCGGTGCCGATCTTGAAGGTGACGGTGATCGTCACCTTGCCGTCGCCGGTCGACTGCGACGACTGGTAGAGCATGTTGTCGACGCCGTTGATCTCCTGCTCGATCGGCGCGGCGACGGTTTCGGCGACCGTCTCGGCCGACGCGCCCGGATAGGTCGCGCTGACGGTGACGGTGGGGGGGACGATGTCGGGATATTGCGACACCGGCAGCGACATATAGGCGATCGCGCCGACGATCGTGATGATCACCGCGATCACGCCCGCAAAGATCGGCCGGGTGATGAAGAAGCGCGAGAAGCGCATGGTTTGTGTCCTCGAAGAAGAGCGACGCGCGCGCCACAACACCACCCCGGCGCAGGCCGGGGCCCAATTGGGCGAACCGCAGTGATTAGGTCGAAACGCTATCCCATTTGGGCCCCGGCCTTCGCCGGGGTGGACGGCTATTTCGCGAGCGTGGCTTCACCCGAGATGGGCTGGACCGAGGCCGGCGCAGCCGCCCCGGTCGCGACCGCGATCCGTCCCGCCTTGGGCGCGACCGTGGCACCCGGCATCGCCATCTGCGTACCCTGGATGATGACCCGGTCGTTCGGCCCGATCCCCGAGCGGACGATCCTGAGGCCATCGACCACCGGCCCGAGCTCGACTGGCTTCTGGCTCACGACGTTCTTCGCATCTACCGTCAGCAGGACTTTGCGAGCCTGATCGGTCTGCACCGCGTCGTCCGGCACCAGCAACGCCTGCCGCGTGCCCGCACTCGCAAGGCGCATGTTGCCGAACATCCCCGGCGTCAGGAAATAGCCGGGGTTGGCGAGCACCGCGCGGCCGCGGATCGTGCCCGAGCGCTGGTCGAGCCCGTTGTCGGTAAAGTCGAGTTTCCCCTTCCAGCGATGCTCGGTCTCGTCCTGCAGCTGGATCTCGACCGCCGCGGGGGTCGCGCCGGGATGCCGCGCGCGCTGCGTCTTGAGGTACAGCGCCTCCGACCCGTCGAAGGTGAAGTAGATCGGGTCGAGCGCGTTTATCGTCGTCAGCACGGTGCCGCCGGTGCCTTCGCCGCCCGCGACCTGGTTGCCCGCGTCGACGCGGCGATCGGAGATGCGCCCGCCGATCGGTGCGCGCACCTGCGTGAAGCCGACGTCGAGCGCGCGGGCGCGTTCGCGCGCCTGCGCGGCGGCGAGCACGGCGGTGGCGGCCTCGAGCTTGCCTCGCAGCGCGTCGACCTCGCCCGCCGACACCGCTTCGTCCGCGACCAGCCGTTGCGCGCGACCCAGGTCGGTGCGCGCCAGCGACAGCGCACTCTTCGCGCTCGCAACGTTGGCGTGCGCTTCGGCCAGCGCGGCGGCGAACGGGCGCGAGTCGATCGTGAAGAGCAGCTGGCCCTTGCGGACGATATCGCCGTCGTGGAAGTGGACGCCGGTGACTTCGCCCGCCACGCGCGGCCGGATCTCGACGCTGCGGCTCGGCGCGAACCGGCCGACATAATCGTCCCACTCGCTCACCTGTCGCACGAGCGGCGCGGCGACAGTGACCGAGGGGGGCGGGGGGGCTGCCATCGCCGCATCGGGATGGTCGAACAGCTTCACACCGACCGCGCCGAGCAGCGCAACGGGCACGAGCACCATCGCGCCGCGCTGCCAGGCGGGCCGTCGATGCCGGCCGGCGGGCGGCGTCGCGACGACATCGGCGTCGTTCGCAGCCGTGATCGGGGTCAGCGTGTTCACGCTGCGATGCTCCGCTTCTGCTGCGCACCGACGCGCATCCCGGTCACGCTTTCGACCAGCGTCTCGATCTGCGCCTCGACGAAGCCGGCGGCGAGGAAGCCCTGGATTTCACCCATCGGCAGCGCGAACCCGCGGCGCCAGGCATAGACCGCCATCCGCCGCAGCGCCTCGAGCCGCGGGTCGGCGAGCCTTGATGCGGTGCTGAGCCCGAACAGGCTGCCCATCGCGCGCGACATGCGGCTGGGGCCGGCAAGGCTGCGCAGCGTGTCGCGCTTGGCGAGCGCGATCACGCTCCATTCCAGTGGCGAGAAGCCGGTCGGGGCGGGGGCCGCTACCGTCTGCGCGCGGCTGGTCACGGGCGCGGCGAACATGTTGTCGAGGTCGAGATAAGCCATGGGATTTTCCCCCTTTTTGATCGTGGGCAAGCGCTGGCCTTCGTCGGTGGACGGTCCACCGACGGCAGCTGGTCGCAAGACGTGCGCAGTCGTTGCCGGCACATCGTGATGCCGCGTCTGCCCGCCTGGAATGTTCGAGAATTCGGTCGGCCGAAGCCGGTCTAGGTTGTAACCGTGGTCATGGGTTGCTGTCCCCGGTTGCCCCATCCGCAGTAGGACAGAGCTTCAGTACCAATCGGTATATAAACCTGGGGTTCATCTCGTCAACAGACTTTTGTACCGCCCGGTAATTTTTCCGCGGCGCGGTAGCATGCGTGGCTATTTGGTCGGCCACATCAGCATGCTGGTCTCGACGAGCTGCTTGAGTTCGGCGCCGGTCGCACCCGAGCCGCCCTGGATCGACAGCCCCTGCATGATCGCGAACAGATAGCGCATCAGCGCATGCGACTCGAGACCGTCGGGGAATTCGCCCGCCGCCTTGGCTTCGTCGAACCGTTTCATCAGCGCGGCCTCGGACGAGGCGCGACGCTTGGCGACCTCGGCCTTGATCGGCTCGGCTTCCGCGCTGCACGCGACGCTGCTGATGACGCTGAGGCAGCCCTTGGGATCGCACGTGCTGGTCTGCATCTGCAGCGCGCCGCACAGCAGATTTTCCGCTACGGCACGCGCGGTCGGGGCATCGAGCGCGGAGGTCATGTAGGCGAGCTTCTCGCGCTCGTAGAGGTCGAGCGCCTTGTGGAACAGCGCCTCCTTGTTGCCGAACGCCGCATAGAGACTGGGCTTCGTGATCCCCATCTCCGCGGTCAGTTCGGCCATCGACGCACCTTCGTAGCCGTTGCGCCAGAACACGCGCAGCGCACCCGCCAGCGCCACGTCGAGATCGAACTCGCGGGGACGGCCCTTGGGGGCGGTGAGCGTGCAAACCCTATTCATACCGGTCGGTATATAGGGATGCGTGGCGAAAGGTCCAGCAAGTAGAGCGTGTTGATCTTGGCCGGATCGACCCGATCGGCGCAGCTATGCGCCCAGTTGGGACTGCGCGTGGAAGATCGCCGGAAGCAGGTCGCGCCGCGCGGTGTCCAGCGCGGATCGCAGCCTGGTGACGAGCATCGCCTGGTCCTCGCTGCTATTGTCCATCAACCGCAGCGAATCCTCGGTGGTGTCCATCCGGCGCTGCAGATCGGACAGGCTGCGAAGCAGCTCGATATCGCCAAGCCGGAGCCCGTGCTTGGCGAGCAGGAGAAGTTCGTTCGCGCTGGCCAGGCTCCGGCGGATCGCGCGCGAATGCTCGAGTTCGTGGCGCGCGGAGATCGTTCCCGAGACATCCGACAGCAAGGTACGCGGCGGCACCGAAATGGCATCGCGAAGATGCTCCAGTGCCCCCACCATGATCTGCCGGTCGTGCCGCGTGTCCTCGACCCGGCGACGCTGTTCGAGCCAGAAGCTGCCGATCACCGCCAGCCCGGGACCGATCGCCGCGCCGGTGATCGAGCCGATGAATTCGAGCACCGCGCCCGCATCGGCGGCGGTGCGGATCGCCAGATGCGTCGCCACGCCCAGCAGATAGATGATCACCACGGTGGTCGCGACGAAGATCACGGTCGGCAGATTGGCCGCGATCCATCCGAGTGAGATCGGGGATTTCCCGCGTGCGGGAGTCATGATGCGCGGTTAGCGACCAACCGCGACATAGCGGAACCCCAGCGCGTCGAGATCGGCCCGCTCATAGACGTTTCGCAGATCGATCATCACCGGCGCGGTCAGCAGATCCTTGAGGCGCAGCAGATCGAGGGCGCGGAACGCGTCCCATTCGGTGACGAGCACGACCGCGTCGGCGCCTTCGGCCGCCTCATAGGCGTCGCCGCAATAGACCAGATCGGGCATCATCGCCTTTGCCGCGTCCATCCCCTCGGGATCGAACGCGCGCACCGTGACGCCCGCATCGGCGAGCGCGGTGGCGATCGCCAGGCTGGGTGCGTCGCGCATGTCGTCGGTATTCGGCTTGAACGTCAAGCCGAGCAGCGCGACGGTCTTGCCCCGCGGATGATCGCCGAGCGCGCTGATGACCTTGCGGCCCATCGCGCGCTTGCGGCTGTCGTTCACCTTCACGACCGCCTCGACGATGTGCACCGGCGACTGATAATCCTCCGCGGTCTTGAGCAGCGCCAGCGTATCCTTGGGGAAGCACGAGCCGCCATAGCCCGGCCCCGCATGCAGGAATTTCTTGCCGATCCGGTTGTCGAGACCGATCCCGCGCGACACGTCGCGGACGTCCGCGCCGACCGCTTCGCACAGATCGGCGATCTCGTTGATGAAGGTGATCTTGGTCGCGAGGAACGCGTTCGCCGCATATTTGATCAGCTCCGACGTGCGGCGGCTGGTAAACAGGATCGGCGATTCACCGAGATACAGCGGCCGGTATACGTCGCGCATCACCTGCTGCGCGCGCTCGTCGTCGGTGCCGATGACGATCCGATCGGGGCGTTTGAAATCGCCGATCGCGGCGCCTTCGCGTAGGAACTCGGGGTTGGAGACGACCGCGACGTCGATGTCCGGCCGGATCTCGCGCAGGATCGCCTCGACGCGGTCGCCGGTGCCGACGGGCACGGTCGATTTGGTGACGACCACCGTCGGCCCGGTTATCGCGGCGGCGATTTCCTCGGTCGCGGCAAAGACATAGCGCAGATCGGCATGGCCGTCGCCGCGTCGCGACGGCGTGCCTACGGCGATGAAGATCGCATCCGCGCCGGCGACCGCGCTGGTGAGATCGGTGGTGAAGGTCAGCCGGCCTGCCGCGACGTTCGACGCCACGAGCTGGTCGAGACCGGGCTCGAAGATCGGCATGCGGCCGGCGTGAAGCGCATCGATCTTCGCCTGGTCGAGATCGACGCAGCAGACGTCGTGGCCGAAATCGGAGAAGCATGCGCCCGAGACGAGTCCGACATAGCCCGCCCCTATCATGGTAATACGCATATCGATGGTCCCCGAAAGCCGCTCTAAAGCCGATAGCCCTATTGAGATAAACCCGGGGGCATGCAAGCGACGGCCCGGCGAGTTGTAAGAATTCGGGTCGGTGCGAGGCGATGTCGCGGCGCTCGCCCCGATCGGCACTGGAGTGAGAATGACGCGATACCTGATCACCGGCGCCGCGGGCTTTGTCGGCTTCCATCTGGCGTCGCGGTTGCTGCAGGACGGCCATGACGTCGTCGGATTCGATGGGATGACCGCGTATTACGATGTCCGGCTGAAGGACGCGCGGGTCGATCTGCTTCGCCGACATCCGACGTTCACGCTTGTCACGGGGATGCTCGAGGACCGCGACGCGCTGGCCGCCGCCGCCGATCGCGCGACGCCCGACGTGATCGTCCATCTCGCCGCGCAGGCCGGCGTGCGCTATTCGATCGAGGCGCCGCGGACCTATGTCGACAGCAACCTGATCGGCTCGTGGAACGTGCTCGACATCGCCAGGGCGGTCGGTTGCAAGCATCTGCTGATGGCATCGACGTCGTCGGTCTACGGCGCCAACGAGAGCATGCCGTTTCGCGAACTCGATCGCGCCGACGAACCGCTCAGCCTGTACGCCGCGACCAAGAAGGCGATGGAGGCGATGGCGTTCAGCCAGTCGCACCTCTTCGGCCTGCCGATGACGATGTTCCGGTTCTTCACCGTCTATGGGCCGTGGGGGCGGCCCGATATGGCGCTGTTCAAGTTCACCGACGCGATCCTGAACGGGCGGCCGATCGACGTGTACGGGCAGGGGGAGATGGCGCGCGACTTCACCTATGTCGAGGATCTGGTCGAGGCGATCGTGCGGCTGGCAGGCGTGATCCCGGCCAAGAGCAACCGCGTCGCGGCGGTCGACACGCTGTCGAAGGTGGCGCCGTTCCGCGTCGTCAACATCGCGGGCGGCACACCGACGCCGTTGATGGAGTTCATCGAGACGATCGAGGCGTCGCTGGGACGCAAGGCGCACCGCAATATGATGGCGATGCAGCCCGGCGACGTGCCGCGGACCTATGCCGACCCGTCGTTGCTGCGTGCGCTGACGGGCTATACGCCGACGACGCCGGTACAGGACGGGGTCGCCGCGTTTGTAAGCTGGTATCGGGCGTATCATGCCTAACTCCCGGCCGGGCGATCGCGCCGTGCGCCGCGATCTGCCCCGGCGAACCCGCTAACCCTCCCGGACAAAAGTGCGTAGGCAGGCGGCCCGCAGCACCCGGCCGTCGTGCGCCTATGCTGAACCCGTATCGGAAAGCCTTGCATGCGAGACATCTCAGCCACTGCCGAGGCAGGCGGGGCGCCCCCGACCATGGCATGGCGTACCCTGATCATCATCGCCGTCGCCGTGGCAACGCGGCTCGTCACGGTCGGCAATCCCATCCTCTACACCGATGAGGAATTCTACTTCGCGGCAGGGCGGGCCATGACCAACGGCGCCTTGCCGTTCGTCGACCTATGGGATCGCAAGCCGATCGGCTTGTTCCTCATCTACGCGGTCCCCGCGGCGTTGCCGGGGGCGTGGGGCATCTGGCTGTATCAGGCCATGGCGCTCGCCAGCGCCGCCGCCACGGCGCTGATCATAACGCGACTGGCCGACGCCGCCGGCTGGGCGCGCGGCAGTATGCTGTCGGCGGTCGCCTATCTTGCCTGGATCACCGTCGCGGGTGGCCAAGGTGGCCAGTCACCCGTCTTCTACAATCTGGCGATGGCGTTCGCCGCGCTGCTGATCGTCGACCGCGGCAGCGCCACGATGCGGCGTGGGGCGATGGCGATGCTGCTCGTCGGCGTTGCGATCCAGATCAAATACACGGCCGCGCTGGAGGGCGTCGTCTTCGGACTGTGGCTGATGTTCGGCGATTGGGTCAAAGGACGAAAGATTGGCCGCGTGATCGGTCGTGGCATCATGCTGGCCGGCATCG
The DNA here is from genome assembly GCF_001421825.1 of Sphingomonas sp. Leaf38. Taxonomy (NCBI): domain Bacteria; kingdom Pseudomonadati; phylum Pseudomonadota; class Alphaproteobacteria; order Sphingomonadales; family Sphingomonadaceae; genus Sphingomonas; species Sphingomonas sp. Leaf38. The sequence goes on from NZ_LMLD01000011.1 coordinate 865,955, forward strand.
CCCTTCTGCCCACGATCGGCGCGATGGCCGCATATGCATGGGTGGGTGAATTCCCCGCCTTCGTGTTTGCAAATTTTGAATCGATCTTCGCCCGCAACGGCGATCCGCGCCATGAGCAGCTCGCCAACCTTGCCAAGGCGACCGCGATCCTCCTGCCGTTGCTCGCAATGGCGGCGGGCGCGCGCGGGGTGGCGACCGAGCGGGTCACGGGGGCGCGGAGTTTCCTGACAGGATGGTTGCTGGCTGCGCTGCTGGCGTTCGCGATGCTGCCGCCCTGGACCGATCACTACACGCTTCCCGTCATGCTCCCAGCCGCAGTCATGGCCGCCGGGTGGCTCAGTCGTCCCCGTGGACGCGGCATCGGGATCGCGCTGATCGCGATTGCCGCGCTCGCTGGCCAAGCGTCGTTGGTGATCGACCGCCAACGGCGCGGCACGCCTGCCCAGTTCGCGGCTCTGGTCCGCGCCATCGGCCGCGGCCCGGGGTGCCTTTACGTCTATTCGTCATCGAGCATGCTGTACCCGGCGACTGGGCGGTGCGCGGTTTCGCGCTATGTTTTCCCCAGTCACCTGACGCGTGATCGCGAAACCGGCGCGATCGGTGTCGACCAGATGGCCGAGCTGCGCAGGATATTCGCCAAAGCGCCGGCCGTCGTCGTGATGGGGCCGCCCTATGCGGGCGAGCGCACCGATATCCGCGCGGCGGCGCGCGCGATTGTTGCGCGCGAATATCGTGTGGCTGCTCGGATGCCGTTGGGGCGCAAGCGGATCGACGTCTATCGACGCCGAGTCCTCGCCCCTGACGACGGCGCAATCACGCGGTTCGATTGACGGTGGGGCGTGCCGCCTTGCGACCATGCAACCAATGGCGCCGGCACCGGTTGAAACCGGCGTCACCTTTTTTCCCGTACAGGAGCGAGCGCATGGCAGACGACATCAAGACCGCGATGGATCAGGGCGCGGAGCAGGCGAAAGCTGCAACCGATCAGATGCGCGCGGGCGCCGATAAGGCCCGAGACGCGTTTTCGGAAAAGGTCGTCGAACCGGCCAAGCGCGCCGGCGAGGCGATGAAGGAATCGGGCGGCAAGATCGCCGAGGGTGGCGCGACGATCGGCAAGGCGATGATCGACCAGGCCGAGCAGAACACGCGCGAGGCATTCGCGGCGATGCGCGAGGCGGCGGGCGCGAAGGACCTGACGCAGGTCATGAAAATCCAGGGCGATTATTTACGCGAACAGAGCCAGCGCAGCATGAGCCAGGCCCGCGAGATTGGCGAACTGATCATGAAATTCGGCAAGGATGCGGTCGCGCCGCTGCGCGGCGATGGCACGCGGTGATCGAGGGTAACCGGCAACCAGTCGCCTGACTGCGAACCGGCCTAGCGGCAATCTCCGGTGGAGCGGCGTACGGACGAGCAAGAACGCCGCCGCTCCGATGGGACGACGGAGACGTTGTCGTTAGGCCTTGATGTTTTTATCCGATGATGTTGCGTCGAACGGCGCAACGCGCGATTGCGCCCATTCGTAATGGACGAGTGGAATATGGATCGGGCCGTTCCCCTATCGCGCGCCACGCGGACGAGCGTGATGCTCAAGGCCGATCTGTTCCGGCTCGATCGGACCGACGCCGATAGTCACCGGGTCACCAATATTTCCGAGACCGGACTCTGCATCGTCCAGCCGGACGGGCTGGCGGTGGGCAGCGTGGTCGTCGTGGCGATCGGCCAGGTCCAGTCTGCCGCGGCCGACGTGGTATGGGTGCGGGGCGGACTCGCGGGATTGAAGTTTCACAAGGCGATCGACGTTGCGCGCGCGCGACTGCGCCGCGGTGCCGGCGACACGGTCACGCCGCCGGCGGCGGGCTGGCTCGCCGCGTTGAACGATCCCTACGCGCGCTAGACGTCCAGGCGATGGCCGGGCGATGGCCGGGCGATGGGGCCGGGCGATGGGGCCGGGCGATGGGGCCGGGCGATGGGGCCGGGCGAT
>NZ_LMLD01000011.1:867972-982516 GCF_001421825.1 Sphingomonas sp. Leaf38
CCGGTGACGTCCGGTGACGTCCGGGGCAGTCATCGCGCCTATCGGCCTGATGACCGCCCCGCGGTCGTTCGATACGACGACGTCCGCTCGATCAGTCCTACCGCCCCTGCAGCTTTGCCAGGATGCTCATCGATTGTTCGGAGCCCGACTGCGGTACGACCTCGCCCGTGCGGTCGATGATCGCGTCCCAATGTGCTGCGATACCCTCGACCGACAGGTCGTCGCCGGTCAGCAGCGCGCCTTGCGTCAGCGTCACATACGCCGCCTGGAACACGCCCGCGCCGGCGCCGACGATCATGTTGGTGGGCGCATCCTCCGAGACGAGGAACACCGCCGCAGGCGCGACCTTGTCGGGGGAGAACGCCTTGAACGCCTCTTCGGGGAAGATGTCCTGCGTCATCCGCGTGCCCGCGGTCGGGGCGATCGTGTTGACCCTGATGTTGGTCTTCGCGCCCTCGATCGCGAGCGTCTTGGTCAGGCCCGCAAGGCCGAGCTTGGCCGCGCCGTAGTTTGCCTGGCCGAAATTGCCGTAGAGACCGGTCGACGACGCGGTCATCAGGATGCGGCCGTAATTCTGCGCGCGCATCGTTTCCCACACCGCCTTTGTGGCGTTGGCCGAGCCGTTGAGATGGACGTCGACGACGAACTTGAAGTCGGCGGGCTCCATCTTGGCGAAGCTCTTGTCGCGCAGGACGCCAGCGTTGTTGATGAGGACGTGGACGCCGCCCCAGGCCTCGGACGCCTTGGCGACCATCTCGACCATCTGGTCATAATCGGTGACGCTGCCGCCGTTCGCCATCGCGGTGCCGCCGGCGGCCTCGATCTCCTCGACGACCTTCAGCGCGGCGTCGGAATGACCGGTGCCGTCGCGCGAACCGCCGAGATCGTTGACGACCACCTTCGCGCCGCGGCGGGCGAGTTCGAGCGCATATTCGCGACCGAGACCGCCGCCTGCGCCGGTGACGATCGCCACCTTGTCATCAAAGCGAATGGACCCAAAGTTTCCGGACATGGAAAAGGCGCTCCTCTCTTATCGTTGGAGCGCCTTTCCTAGAACGTAAAGCTGGCCGTGCAAGCGGCGGATCGTCCGCCGCCTGCATCGACGTCAGTTACTTGCCGCCGCGGTTACGGCAGCCGTCCTTGACCGTCTTCGAGCACACCGGATACTCGGCAGGTGCCGGGGTCGGCGGCGTCACGGTCGGCTGACCGAAGGTGACCCGGCCGGCGCCGGGCGCCATCGGCGCGCCTGCCATCGGTGCGCCTGCCATGGGCGCGGGGGCTGCTGCCGGATCTGCCGGTGCGGCCATCGCCGGATCGGCGGGGGCTGCGGGATCCGCGGGGGCGGTCTGGTCCGCCGGTGCCGTCTGCATCGCGGGATCGGCCGGCGCGGTCTGCGCGGCCGGGTCTGCCGGCGGCGTCGTCTGGGCGATCACGGGCGACGCGAGAAGAGCGGCAGCGGCGAGAAGGATGGACTTCATAGGAATCTCCTAAATGGGTGCACCATTTTGGTAGCGCGACGTCTGAACGCACTAAGTCGCGCTTGGGTCCTTCGTTTCGCATCCGATTCCATTCGCCCCACCGCCGGACAGAGTCCTTATCCCCCCGTATCGAGCGAATAGCCTGCCGAACGGACGGTGCGGATGATGTCCGGACGCTCGCCGACGTTGATCGCCTTGCGCAGCCGGCGGATATGCACGTCGACGGTGCGGCTCTCGATATCCGAATCATGCCCCCACACCGCATCGAGCAGCCGTTCGCGTGAGAACACCCAGCCGGGATGCTCGAGGAAATGCTTCAACAGCCGGAACTCGGTCGGTCCAAGCGAGACGACCTCTCCCGAGCGGCGGACCTTGTGGCCGACCGTGTCCATCTCGATGTCGGCATAGCTCAGCGCTTCGCCCGCGAGTGCGGGGCGGACGCGGCGCAGGACCGCGCCGACGCGGGCGACGAGTTCGCGTGGCGAGAAGGGCTTGGTGACGTAGTCGTCGGCGCCGGTCTCGAGCCCGCGGACGCGGTCTTCTTCCTCACCCCGCGCGGTGAGCATGATGATCGGCACGTTCTGCGTCTCGGGCGCGCGGCGCAGGCGACGGCAGACCTCGATCCCCGACAGCCCCTCGACCATCCAGTCGAGCAGGACGATGTCGGGCACCTTCTCCTTGGCGAGCAGCAACGCCTCCTCGCCATCGGGGGTGTGCGCGATCTCGAAATCCTCGCGCTTGAAATGCCAGACCAGCAGTTCGGCGAGGGCGGCATCGTCCTCGACCAGCAGCATCTTCGCGCGTGCCATTATGCCTGCTCCTTCTTTATGCCGCGTTCGCGATCGACCATCTGCGTGCCGGTCGCGGCGAAATAGACCATCTCGGCGACGTTGGTGGCATGGTCGCCGATCCGCTCGAGATTCTTGGCGACGAACAACAGATGCGCGACCTGCCCGATCGTCCGGGGGTTCTCGACCATATAGGTGACGAGCGTGCGGAAGATGCTGTCGTAGAAATCGTCCAGTGCAGCGTCGCTCTCGACCACCCGCACCGCTTCTTCGGCATCGCGCTTGGCGAACGCGTCGAGTACGTCGTGGACCATCTCGCTCGCCATCCGGCCCATCGCGGGCAGGATCGAGATCGGCTCGATCCGGTGCTCGCCATCGATCATCGGCACGCGCTTGGCGATGTTCTTGGCGTAATCGCCGATCCGCTCGACGACGCCCGCGATCTTCAGCGCGGCAACCACCTCGCGAAGATCGACCGCCATCGGCGCGCGCAGCGCGATGATCCGCACCGCAAGCCGCTCGACCTCCGCCTCGATCACGTCGATCTGCTTGTCGGCAGCGCGTACCTGCTCGGCGAGCGCGATGTCGTTGCGTTGCAGCGCCTGCATCGCTTTGTCGATCGCGTCCTCGGCGAGCCCGCCCATCTGCGAGATCAACCCGCGCAGCTCGCCGATATCGTTATCGAAGGCCTTGACCGTATGCGTGTTCATGCGTGGTCCTCCACTCAGCCGTACCGGCCGGTGATGTAATCCTTGGTCCGCTCTTCGCGGGGATTGGTGAAGATGTCGGAGGTGTTGCCGTATTCGACGAGCGTGCCGAGGTGAAAGAACGCGGTCTTCTGGCTGACGCGCGCGGCCTGCTGCATGTTGTGCGTGACGATCACCATCGCATAGCGGCCGCGCAGTTCGTGGATCAGCTCCTCGATCTTGGCGGTCGCGATCGGGTCGAGCGCCGAGCACGGCTCGTCCATCAGGATGACCTCGGGGTCGACCGCGATCGCGCGGGCGATGCACAGCCGCTGCTGCTGGCCACCCGACAGCGCGGTGCCGCTGTCGCTCAGCCGGTCCTTGACCTCGTCCCACAGCCCGGCGCGGCGCAGCGACTTCTCGACGATCCGGTCGAGATCCGCCTTCGCACCCGCCAGCCCGTGGATGCGCGGGCCGTAAGCGACGTTCTCGTAGATCGATTTGGGGAAGGGGTTCGGCTTCTGGAACACCATGCCGACGCGGGCGCGCAGCTGCACCACGTCCATGTCGGGCGAATAGATGTCCTGGCCGTCGAGCTTGATCTCGCCCGTCACGCGTGCGCTGGCGACGGTGTCGTTCATGCGGTTCAAGGTGCGCAGGAAGGTCGACTTGCCGCAGCCCGACGGGCCGATGAACGCGACGACCTCGTCCTGGTCGACGTCGATCGACACGTCGTTGATCGCGATCTTGCTGCCGTACGCGACGGAGACGTTGCGCGCCGTCATCTTCAGGACGGGGGCTTTCATGGGCTTTGGCATCACCAGCGGGTCTCGAATCGGTTACGGAGGTAGATCGCGACGCCGTTCATCGCGAGCAGGAAGACGAGCAGGACGATAATCGCGGCGGACGTCTTCTCGACGAAGCCGCGGCTGACCTGATCGGACCACAGGAAGATCTGGACGGGCAGCACGGTCGCCGGATCATTGAGGCCCGACGGCGGCGCGGCGATGAACGCGCGCATGCCGATCATCAGCAACGGTGCGGTCTCGCCCAGCGCACGCGCCATGCCGATGATCGTCCCTGTGAGGATGCCGGGCAAGGCAAGCGGCAGCACGTGGTGGAACACGACCTGGACGGGCGACGCGCCGATGCCGAGCGCGGCGTCGCGGATCGACGGCGGCACGCTCTTGATCGCGTTGCGGCCGGCGATGACGATCACCGGCATCGTCATCAGCGCCAGCGTCAGCCCGCCGACGATCGGCGCCGAGCGCGGCATGCCGAACGTGCCGAGGAACACCGCGAGGCCCAGCAGCCCGAAGATGATCGAGGGGACCGCGGCGAGGTTGTTGATCGACACCTCGATCAGGTCGGTCCAGCGGTTCTTGGGCGCATATTCCTCAAGATACAGCGCGGACAGCACGCCGATCGGGAAGGCGAGCAGCAGCGTGACGACCATCGTCAGCAACGATCCCTTGAACGCGCCCCAGATGCCGACGCGGGTGGCGTCGGTCGAGTCCGCCGCGGTCAGGAAGCCGGCGTTGAAGCCGCGCGTCAGCACGCCTTTCGCTTTCAACCGCGCGACGACGGCTTCGGCGTCGCGCGTGCCGTTGCCCTTGGCGGCGACGTCGATCGGGCTGGAGACGGGGACGTCGAACACGGTCTTGCGCTGGAGCAGCGACGGATCGGCCTTGATCGCGTCGCGGACCACTGCCCAGGCGCCGTCGGAGAGAAGATCGGTGCCGTCCTTGCCGAACGCCTTGGTGGCGGCGAGATCGACGGTGCCTTCGAGACCCGCGCCGGCGAGCGCAAGATCGGCCCCGCGACCGACGAGGTGCGCGGGCTCGACCGGCAGCTTGGCGGCGGCGAGATCGACCGGCAGCGACACGCGCGTCTCGACGAAGCCGCTCGCGCCCTGGCTCACCATCGAGAACAGCAGATAGGCGAGGAATGCCGCGGACAGCCACACGGCAGCGAGCCCGGCGAAGCGGAAGCGGCGCTCCGACGCATAGCGGCGGCGGATCCGCGACTGCATCGCCTGCGTCGTCCAGTCGGTCGGGACGCGGCGCACCGGCTCGGCGTTCGTCGTAGGACTCTGGGGCACGAGCGTATCACTCATAGGCTTCGCGGTACCGTTTCACGACGCGCAGCGCGACGATGTTGAGAAGGAGCGTGACCACGAACAGCGTCAGGCCCAGCGCGAACGCGGCGAGCGTCTTGGGGCTGTCGAACTCGGCCTCGCCGGTCAGCAGGTCGACGATCTGCTTGGTGACGGTGGTGGTGCTGGCGAACGGGTTGAGCGTGAGCGTGGCCACGCCGCTCGCGGCCATGACGACGATCATCGTCTCGCCGATCGCGCGCGATACTGCGAGCAACACGCCGCCGACGACGCCGGGCAGCGCGGCGGGCAGCAGCACGCGGCGGATCGTCTCGGACGAGGTCGCGCCCATCGCGAGGCTCCCGTCGCGCATCGACGACGGGACCGCTGCGATCGAATCGTCGGCCATCGACGAGACGAACGGGATGATCATGATGCCCATCACGAGGCCGGCGGCGAGCGCGCTCTCGGACGAGGCCCAGCTGATCCCGATCGACACCGCAAAATCACGCACCGCGGGGGCGACGGTGAGCGCGGCGAAATAGCCGTAGACGACGGTCGGCACGCCCGCGAGCATCTCGAGGATCGGCTTCATCCATTTGCGCGTGGTGGGTGCGGCATATTGGGTGAGGTAGATCGCGCTCATCAGGCCGAACGGGATGGCGACGATCATCGCGATCACCGCGCCGATGAAGAACGTCCCCCAGAACAGCGGCACCGCGCCGAGCGATGCGCCCGGATCGCGGCCGTCGATGACTTGCGGGCTCCAGTGCGTGCCGAACAGGAAATCGGTGATCGGCACGACCGAGAAGAACCGCGCGGATTCGTACAGCAGCGAGCCGACGATGCCGACCGTGGTCAGGATCGCGATCAGCGACGCGCCGAGCAGCAGCAGCATCACGACGCGCTCGACCTGCGTGCGCGCCCCGAAACCGGGCCGGACCCGCGTAAACGCGAACGCGCCGCCGGCGAAGGCGAGCAGCAATGCAAGCGCGGTCGCGATCCAGTCGTAGCGCGTCTGCGCGGCGGCATAGGCGGGGGCCAGCGTCTGCGAGAGCGCGTGGAACGCGCCAAAGCTGCGCCCCTCGGCGAGGCTGCGCGCCTCCGACAGGATCGACGCGCGATCGAAGCCCGGGGCGGGAAGCTGCACCGCGGCGGGGGTGGCGAGCACCGCATCGGTGACCAGCGCGGGCGCGGTCATCGACCAGACCGCAAGGAAGACGAGCGGCGGGATCGCCGTCCACAGCGCGACGTACCAGCCATGATGCGAGGGCAGCGAACTGAACCGCGCGGTGCTGCCGGCGCGGAAGCGCGTGGCGCGGACGCGCGCGGTGAGCCAGCCGATCAGGCCAAGACCGAGGACGAGGAAGAGGAGCGCGATGGCCGACATCAGGCGTTGCCCCCCATTTCATCCACTCCGGCGGAGGCCGGGGCCCAAATGGGAAGGTCGAAATAAGCGCGCGCAGCGTGAGCCAATCGAAGGTCGCCCAATTGGACCCCGGCCTTCGCCGGGGTGGTGGTCGTAGTACGCGAGATCTTCACCCCACGCCCGTTCCCCCGCGGACGCGGGGGCCCAGCTAAGTGCCGATGGCTCACGCGGCTCCTGGGCCCCCGCGTCCGCGGGGGAACCAAGGAGGGGAGAGGAGGGAGAGACCGCGTCACTTCAGCACCGCCGGATCGAGTACCGTCTCGTTCGCAATGATCGCCGCCGAGCGCGCCTGGATCGCAGCCGGCGCCGCGATCAGCCCGCGCTTCACCAGCGGTCCGGTCGTGCCCCAGTTCGCCGCGTACAGTTTCAGCAGATTGCGCAAGCCCGGAATCGCGGTCAGATGCGCCTTCTTCACGTAGATATAAAGCGGCCGGGACCCCGGATACGCGTTGTCGGCGATCGTCGCATAGGTCGGCGCGACCCCCGAGATCGACACGCCGTTCACCGCGTCCTTATTCTCTTCGAGATAGCTGTAGCCGAACACGCCGATGGCATTGGGATTCGACTGCAATTTCTGCACGATCAGATTGTCGTTCTCGCCCGCGTCCACATACACGCCGTCCTCGCGGACCCGCGTGCACAACGCCTTGTGCGCCTCCGCATCGGACTTCGCGAGCGCCTTCGCCGAGGGATCGCTATCCTCGCACCCCTTGGTCAGGATCAGCTCGGCGAGCGCATCGCGCGTCCCGCTCGTGGCCGGTGGCCCGTAGACCTGGATCGGCACCGCGGGCAGCGCCGGGTTGACGTCGCGCCAGACCCGCGCGGTATTCGTCTTGCCACCCGGACTGGCGGCGAGCGCCTTGTAGAGATCGGTCGGCGTGAGCTGCATCTTCGGGCCGTTCTTCGCCTCGGCGAACGCGATGCCGTCGATTCCGATCTGGATTTCCATCACGTCGCGCACGCCGTTGGCGGCGCAGTCCTTATACTCGCTCGCCTTCATCCGGCGCGACGCGTCCTCGATATCGGGATGCGCGGCACCGATCCCGGCGCAGAACAGCTTCATCCCCGCGCCGGTGCCCGTCGATTCGATCACCGGCGCCTTGGCATCGGGATCGTTGGCGACGAGCTGCTCGGCGATCATCGTCGTGAACGGATAGACGGTCGACGATCCGACCGCGGTGATCTGGTCGCGCGACCCTGCGCCGCCGCCGTTCGCCTGATCGACGCACGCGGCCAGCGCGCCCGACACCGCCCCCAACACCCCTAGAAGAACGATCCGCTGCACCAGAATTCCCGCCATGCACCGGCCTTAGCGGTACTTAAGGCGATCCTGTGTGACAGTCGCGTTACCCTTTTATGACACCGCCTTTTGTCGCGCCGCCGCTCGGTGGCAGGATCACCGAGACGGTGGTGCCAACTCCCACTTGGCTGGCGATGTCGAGCCGCCCGCGGTGCCGCTCGACGATATGCTTGACGATCGCAAGACCGAGGCCGGTGCCACCGAGCGAGCGGCTGCGTCCCGCGTCGGCGCGATAGAAGCGCTCGGTCAGTCGCGGGATGTGGACCGCCGCGATCCCGTCGCCCTCGTCGCGGATCGACAGGCGGATCATGCCGGCATCGTCGCGTTTCAGCGCGATCGTCACCGGCGTCCCCGCGCGACCGTATTTCATCGCGTTGCCGATCAGGTTGTGGAGCATCTGCGACAGCTGGACGCGATCCCCCGATACCGCCGGCAACGCCGAATCGATCGTCGCCATCAGATCCTGCCCACGATCGCCCGCCGCGTCGGCGAGTTCCTCGCAGGTGTCCTCGACCAACTGCGCAAGATCGACCGCCTGGTCGGGCAGGCGGAATTTCTCCGCCTCGATGCGCGACAGCGAGATCAGGTCCTCGACCAGTCGCTGCATCCGCCGCGCCTCGTCATCCATCACCTTCAGGAAGCGCGCGCGGACTTCGGCGTCCTCTCCCGCCTCGTCCCGCAGCGTCTCGATGAAGCCGAGGATCGACGCGAGCGGCGTCCGCAATTCGTGGCTGGCATTGGCGACGAAGTCGATCCGCATCCGCTCGGCGGCGTAATTCCCGGTCTGGTCGACCAGATGGACGATCCGCTGCCCGTCCGACGCCTCGCTCAGCCGCATTTCCCAGCGCTGGTCGCGCGTGCCGAGTCCGACGAGTTCGATCGGGCGTTCGCCGTCGATCGGCCCGGGCGTGCCCAGCCGCTCGGCGGCGGCGGGATGGCGGATCGCGACCCGCGCGTCCTCGCCCAGGATATGCGTGCCAAGCAGCGTCCTGGCCGCGCGATTGGCCAGCGTCACCCGTCCGTCGTGCACCAGCAGCACCGGCGCGACGATCGCATCGAGCACGTCGTCGAGCACCGCTGGCGCGGTAAGCGCGGCGTCGTCCGGGGGCGCATCCTCGTCGCCGGTGCCCGCGGCGACCAGCGCGGCGGCGATCCCGCCGACCACCGCGACGATCGCACCCTGGATATCGCGGGTGATCGCGAACACCGCGATCGCCGCGACGACGACGACGACGATCGCCCAGAAGGTACGCAGGCCAAATCCCGACAGCATTGTGATCTCCAGGGCGCGGAAGGCATTGCGCGCGTTCGTCCTAGTTCGGTACGATCGGCGCGGCTATATTGTCAGCGCTTCAGGATTATGAAAGGGCTGCGGTATAGCAGGGGCATCATGAGCGACGACACGCGATCCAAGCAGAGCCCGGCAGATGGTTCGGACACCACAGCGCAGACCGGCGTGCCGTCGCGGCGGCGCGTGCTCGCGCTCGGTGCGGTGACGGCCGGCGCGGTGATGTCGATCCGGCCCGCGCTCGCGCAGACCGCAGGATCGGTGCTGAACTGCGAGATTCCCGTCCCCGATGCAAGCCGCGCGGGCAGCTATATCGATGCGGACGGCAGGGTCGTCCCCGCCCGGACGCGCGGGGCGTTCCCGTCGTCACCGCGTCCGTTCAAGGGCGAGGAGGTCAAGCGCGCGATGGCGAATGGCAGCACGCTGCCCGGTACCGATTCGGAGCGTAGCCGTGCCTACGTCAAATATATTCGCCGGTTGCAGCGCGGCCAGGGCGGCTTCACGTGCTTCGCATCGTTGCAGATGCCGCGCGGATGAGGCCGTGGAGGATGCGGTCTATCGCGCACCGCCGAGCGACGGCCTGCTGATCGCGCCGCTCGACGAGTTCACCGCGGTCTATCACCGTGCGTCGGGGATCACGCATCTGCTGACCGAACCCGCGCCGCAGATCCTGGTTGCGGTGCAGGCGGGCGCGTGGTCACTCGATGCGCTGCTCGACCGGCTCGGGCGGGATTATGACCTCGCCGACGGCACCCGCGAGGCCCTGACGGCGCGGCTCGACGAACTGGTGGAGGCGGGGCTGGTCGAGCGCGTATGAGACACGCGTTTTCCGTGCGGATCGGTCCGGTCGGCTTCCGGATCGGCGCGGACTGGCGCGGGCCGATCGCGCAGCTCGAGACGCTGTACCGCGACTATCCCAAGCCGTTGGACGGCGTGCCCGACTTCACCGTCCGTCTGTTCGCGCGTCGACCCTGGCGACGCTTTCTCCGCCCCTCGGTCGAAATCGGCGGTGACTACATGCTGCCCGAAGCCGCGCCGTTGCCGCTGCGCCAGGGCCTGCTCGCCGCCGAGATGGCGATGAACCTGCAGATGGCCTTGGGCGCGCGGCGGTATCTGCTGCTGCACGCCTCGGCGGTCGAGCGCGATGGCCGGGCACTGTTGATGACCGGCGTTTCGGGGGCGGGCAAGTCGACACTGGCGACGCTGCTCGCGGCGCGGGGCTGGCGGTTCATGGGGGACGAGTTCGTGCTGCTCGATCCGGTGACGGCGCAGGTCCATGCATTTCCCCGGCTGATCAGCCTGAAGAACGCGGCGATCGGCGCGGCCGAGGCGGCAGCGCCCGACGCAAGGATGGGGCCGCTGTTGCGTGCGACGCCGAAGGGCGACATCCGCCACATGGTCCCCGATGCGCGCGCGATCGCGGCAATGGACGTCCCCGCGCGGCCGGCGTTGCTGGTCTTCCCGCGCTATGGCTTCGAGTCCGAGGCGCGGTCGGTCCCGCCCGGCGAGGCGTTCGTGCGGATGACGCAGGCCTCGACCAACTATGTGTCGCTCGGCGAGGCGGGCTTTCGCGCGTTGACCGGGCTGATCGCCGCGGTGCCGTCGATCGCGGTGGACTATCCCGACGGTACGCGCGCGATCGAACAGGTCGAGGCGCTATGGGCGGATCTGTGACCGACGCGCGCATCTTGGCGCGCGCGCTGGCCGACCCTGCGCAGGTCGCCGGGCTCGACGCGGACGGCTGGACCGCGTTGCTGACGATGGCGCGTGCGGAACAGCTGATCGGCACGTTGGCGCTACGGCTCGACGGCTTGCCGATGCCGGGTGCGGTGAAGGCGATCCTTGCCGATGCTCGGGCGGCGGCGGCGCACGGGCGCCGGGCGGCGCTGTGGGAGGCGGAGATGGCACGGCGCGCGCTCGCCGGGCTCGATTGCCCGGTCGTGCTGCTGAAGGGGACTGCGTTCGTCGCGGCCGGGCTGGCGGCGGGGCAGGGGCGGTCGATCGGCGATCTGGATATCCTGGTGCCGCGCGCATCGCTCGACGCGGTCGAGGCGGCGCTCCTCGCGGCGGGGTGGGAATGGGTGAAGCCCGATCCGTATGACGACGTCTATTATCGCCGCTGGATGCACGAGCTGCCGCCGCTGATCCACCGCGAGCGCGACCGGATGATCGACGTCCACCACACCATCCTGCCGTTGACCGCGCGGATCACGCCCGACGCAGAGGCGCTGATCACCGATAGCGTTGCGCTCGAGAACGGCCTGCGCACGCTATCCCCCACCGGGATGATCATCCACGCCGCAGCGCATCTGTTCGCCGATGGAGACCTTGCCGGCGGCCTGCGCAATCTCTGGGACATTCGCTGTCTGGTCGACGCGTTCGGCACCGCCGGGCTGGCCGCGGCCGCGCGCCACCACGGCTTGCACCGCGAAGTGGCGCGATCGCTCCGGCTGGTCGACGCGGTGTTCGGTGACGGCATCGCGCGCGGTATCGATCGCCTCTATGTCCGCCGCCTGACCGCGCGAGACGGCTGGGGCCGGCCGATCCGCCCGCTGACCCGGTTCGGTTTCTACATCCGCTCGCACGGGTTGCGGATGCCCCCCGCGATGCTCGCCCGCCATCTTTGGACGAAGTGGCGGAAGGCCTAGTTCAACCGCGCACCACGCCCGCGACGGACCGACCAGACCGCCAGCAATACCACCGTGATCGCCAACGTGTCGGCGATCCAGTCCTGGATATCGCAATCGCGGTGCAGCGACGGGATCGACTGCAACACCTCGATCATCGCCCCGAGAAACGACAGGCGTTCGCCGATCCGGAACAGCCGCGCGGTCGGAAACGACAGCGCCGCCAGCAAGGCGATCGTCGCAAAGGCGAGCATATGCCCGACCTTGTCGCCGAACTGGTCGATCGGCAGGTGCGGCGGCTTCGGCAGCAGCGCCATCGTCACCGCGAAGATCACGGCCACGACCAGCGCGATACGCGTGAGGCCGGTCCGGTTCATGCGCCGAGCCGGTCCAGCGTCGGCAGCAATTCGTCGTAACCGTCGATCACCGCGTCGGCGCCGAGCTCCGCGACCGGCTGCATCAGGAAGCCGAAGCTGCACGCGATCGTCGGCAGTCCCGCGGCTTGCCCGGCCTTGATGTCGAAGATCGAATCGCCGACGAACGCGGCGCGCCCGCCACCGTTACCGCCGCCGCCATGTTCACGACACAGCTTCACCATCGCATGGATCGGCATCGGCGATGGCTTCGACTCGGGCAGCGTATCGCCGCCGAGGATGCAGGCGAACCGCTCGGTCAGTCCGAGTTCGCCCAGCACGATCCGCGCGAACCGCTCGACCTTGTTGGTCACGATCCCGAGTGTCACGCCCCGCGCCGCCAGCGCGTCGAGCGCGTCGATCGCGCCCGGATAGGGCTTGGTCAGCACGCAGATATGGGCCTCGTAATAAGCGAGCAGCGTGGCGTGCAGCGGGTCGAGCATCGCCTCGTCATAGCCGCCGGTCGCGGTCAGGCCCTGCTTCAGCATGTGACGCGCGCCACCGCCGATCATCGGCTTGACCTGCTCGACGTCGAGCGGGGGCCGGTCGACCGAGGCGAGCGCATGATTGACCGCGGCGGCGAGATCGCCGCTGGTGTCGAGCAGGGTGCCGTCGAGGTCGAAACCGACGATATCGAATGAAAAATGCGTCATTGCGCAGGGGCCTGCCAGCGCCGCTATGGAATTGGCAAGGCTTTCGTGGCAGCGATCCTTCCATGACGACGCTTTCCAACGACCAGCCGATTCCGGGCGATCTCAGCGCCCCCCCCAGCGCGCCCCCTATCGCCGTCGTGATCCTCGCCGCGGGTAAGGGGACGCGGATGAAATCGGATCTGCACAAGGTGCTTCACCCGATCGCCGGGCGGCCGATGCTGCTGCATCTGGTCGCGAGCGCCGCGACGCTGCACCCCGCCAAGACGGTCGTCGTGACGGGGGCCGGGCGCGCGCAGGTCGAGGCCGCAGTCGCGCCCTTGGGCATCGCCACCGCGCTTCAGGCGGAACAGCTCGGCACCGGCCATGCCGTTGCGCAGGCGCGCGCGGCACTCGCCGGGTTCGAAGGCGACGTGCTGATCCTCTACGGCGACGTGCCCCTGGTCACCGCCGCGACGATGCAGCGGATGATCGACCGGTTGCATGGTGACGACACGCCGGCCGTAATTGTGCTCGGCTTCCGCCCCGCCGAGCCCGGCGCCTATGGTCGCGTGATCGCCGACGCCGCGGGCCGGATGGACCGGATCGTCGAGTACAAGGACGCGTCGGCGGCGGAACGCGCGGTGACGCTGTGCAATTCCGGGCTGATGGCGGTGCGGTCGACCGACCTGTTCGCACTGCTCGACCGGCTCGGCAACGACAATGCCGCGGGCGAATATTACCTGACCGATATCGTCGGGCTGGCGGGCGAGGATGGCCGCGCCTCCGCCGTGATCGAAACCGGCGCGGACGAAGTCGCCGGCGTCAACAGTCGCGGCGAACTCGCCGGCGTCGAGCGCGCCTGGCAGGCGACGCGACGCGCGCAGGCGATGGCCGACGGCGCCACGCTGATCGCACCCGATACCGTCTGGTTCGCGCACGACACGATCATCGGCCGCGACGTCGTGATCGAACCCAACGTCGTCTTCGGCCCCGGCGCGCGTGTGGCCGATGGCGCGACGATCCACGCGTTCAGCCATGTCGAGGGCGCAACCGTGGGGGCCGGCGCCAATGTCGGCCCGTTTGCAAGGCTGCGCCCCGGCGCGGACCTGCGTGCGGACGCCAAGGTCGGCAATTTCGTCGAGGTCAAGACGGCCATCATCGGCAAGGGCGCGAAGGTCAGCCACCTGACCTATATCGGCGACGCCGACATCGGTGCGGGCGCGAACATCGGCGCGGGCACGATCACCTGCAATTACGACGGCTATTTCAAATACCGTACGGTCGTCGGCGACGGCGCGTTCATCGGCTCGAACTCCGCACTCGTCGCGCCCGTGACGATCGGCGCGGGCGCGATCGTCGCGGCAGGCTCGGTCGTGACGCAGGACGTCGAGGCCGATGCGCTTGCGCTGGTCCGTCCCCTACAGGTCGCCAGGCCCGGCTGGGCCGCGCGGTTCCGTGAGAAGATGGCAGCCCGCAAGGCCGCCCGATAAGCGCGTTTCTGGAGTAAGATCTGATGTGTGGCATCGTTGGAATTCTGAGCGGCGAAGACGTTGCGGGGCGGTTGCTCGATGGCCTCAAACGCCTCGAATATCGCGGCTATGATTCGGCGGGGATCGCGACCGACCATGACGGCGCGATCGACCGGCGTCGCGCATCGGGCAAGCTCGTCAACCTGGCGAACGAACTCGCCGCGCACCCGCTGCCCGGCAAGACCGGTATCGCGCATACCCGCTGGGCGACGCATGGCGGGCCGACCACCAACAACGCGCACCCGCATGCGACGGGCGAAGTCGCAGTCGTCCACAACGGCATCATCGAGAATTTCAAGCCGCTGCGCGACGAACTGATCGCGCGGGGCCGCACCTTCACCAGCGAGACCGACACCGAAGTCGTCGCGCATCTGGTCAGCGAGAAGGTCGAGGCGGGGATGGACCCCGTGTCCGCGGTCCGCGAGATCCTGCCGCGGTTGCACGGCGCGTTCGCACTCGCGATCCTGTTCCGTCAGCACCCTGATCTGCTGATCGGCGCGCGGCTTGGCTCACCTCTGGTCGTCGGCCATGGTGACGGCGAAATGTATCTCGGCTCGGACGCGCTCGCGCTCGCCCCGCTGACTCAGCGTATCGCCTATCTCGACGAGGGCGACTGGGTCGTGCTGACGCGCGACGGCGCGCAGGTCTATGACCGCGACAACACGCCCGTCGAGCGCGCGATCACGCTGTCGGGGATTACCGGCGAGGTGATCTCGAAGGGCAACCACAAGCATTATATGCTGAAGGAGATCTACGAGCAGCCGATCGTCGTCGCGCAGACTTTACGCTCGTATCTGAAGCGGATGGAGGGCGAGGTCTCGCTGCCGATCCCCGAGTTCGACCTCTCGACCATCAAGCGCGTGACGATCGTCGCGTGCGGGACGAGCTTCTATGCCGGCATGGTCGCCAAATACTGGTTCGAGCAGTTCGCGCGCGTCCCCGTCGACCTCGATGTCGCCTCCGAATTCCGCTACCGCGCGCCGGTAATGGAGGAGGGCGGCCTTGCGCTGTTCATCTCGCAATCGGGCGAGACCGCGGACACGCTCGCGGCGCTGCGCCACGCCAGGGCCGAGGGGCAGAAGATCGCGGTCGTCGTCAACGTGCCGACCAGTTCGATGGCGCGCGAGGCGGACCTGTTGCTGCCGACGCATGCCGGCCCCGAGATCGGTGTCGCGTCGACCAAGGCTTTCACGTGTCAGCTTGCGGTGCTGGCCGCGCTCGCCGCCAATCTGGCGCGCGCCAAGGGGCTGCTGTCGAAGGACCAAGAGCGCGAGATCGTCCGGCATCTGTCGGAGGCGCCTGCCGCGCTGAACGGCGCGCTGGCGTATGACGAGGCGATCGAGGCGATGGCGCACAACGTCGCCGGCGCGCGCGACGTGCTGTATCTCGGCCGTGGGACGGACTATCCGCTCGCGCTCGAGGGTGCGCTGAAGCTCAAGGAAATCAGCTACATCCACGCCGAGGGCTATGCCGCGGGCGAGATGAAGCACGGGCCGATCGCGCTGATCGACGAGCATGTCCCCGTCATCGTCATCGCACCGTCGGGGCCACTGTTCGACAAGACCGTCAGCAACATGCAGGAAGTGATGGCGCGCGGCGGCAAGGTCGTGCTGATCTCGGATTACGACGGGATCCAGGCGGCCGGCGAGGGCTGCATGGCGACGATCACGATGCCCAAGGTCCACCCGCTGATCGCGCCTCTGGTCTATGCGGTGCCGGTGCAGCTGCTGGCGTATCACGTCGCGGTGCTCAAGGGCACGGACGTGGATCAGCCGCGTAATCTGGCGAAGAGCGTTACCGTCGAATAACGGGCTTCGCTTTCCGGCGCGCCAAACCCCCACGTCATCCTGACGAAAGTCAGGATGACGTGGGGAGGGCGGAACGGGTTACGGTGTGCAAGCCGAGCGACGTAATTCCCCGCATCCCCTCAAACGAGGGAATGCGGGGCTGTGCCAATTACTTGTCGTCGCGGACCAGTTCGGTCGCGGCGAGATGCTCGGCCAGGAACCAGACCTGCGGCTCGTGCGTGCGGATGATGTTGCTCACCAGCAGGTCGTTGGTGCCGTCGTCGCCCGACTCGTCGGCGGCTTCGGCGCCCTCGTGCGCCTGGCGCAGGATGATCTCATGCGCTTCGAGCAGCCGCGCGAGCTGCGTGGGCACGTCCTCGCGGCCCTTGGGCGGACGGGGGATCGTCGTCATCTCGGCGACGTCGTGCGCCATCGCGATCGAGATGCCGCCCAGCGCCATGATCCGCTCGGCGACCAGATCGACCAGCGCCGCCTGCTCCTCGTAATGCTTGTCGAGCAGCAAATGGAGTTGGTAGAAGGTTGCACCCGACATCTGCCAGTGATGCTTCTTGTACATGTCACGGAGCGTCATCGTGTCGGCGAGAACCTGGTTCAGCGTTGCGACGCTCTGCGCGCGGGCATTGTCCTCGAGCGCGATCGGCAGGCGCTTGAGCGTGCCGTACGGCTGGATCTCGCGATACTCGACCTTGTACTGTGGCTGTGCCTCGGCCGAGACGGCGCCAGCGATATCGGTAGGCTTGGGGGGCTTCTTTGCCATCGCAAATTCCTGTCTGTTTGGATGAACTCGACAGGCATAACGCACGATCGGGCAGATCGACAGCAGACGAAATCATCGTTCACTGTGAATGGCCGGACCTGCCTCGCGCTGCGCGCGCCGCGCGTCCCTCTTGACGGGAGCGCGCGGGCAAAGGAAGCGGGCGGGCACGAAATGTTGGGAGTTTGGGATGACGGAAGCACCTCTGGTCGCAGGTATCGAACTCGGCGGGACCAAATGCATCTGCATCCTTGCGCGAGGTCCCGATCAGATTGAGGAAACCGTGCGTATCCCGACCACCCGTCCCGAAGAGACGATGGCGGCGATCGAGGCCGTGCTCGACCGGTGGAGCGGGTTCGTGGCGATCGGGATCGCCAGCTTTGGTCCGGTTTCGATCGATCGCCATTCGCATGATTACGGCCACATCACGTCGACGCCCAAGCCGGGCTGGGCGGGCACCGATGTCGCGGGTCGGTTGCAGCGCCGCTACGGCGTGCCGACCGGGTTTCACAGCGACGTCGTCGGCGCGGCGCTGGCCGAGGCGTTCTGGGGCGCGGCGAAGGGGCTGCCCGATATCGCCTATGTCACCGTCGGCACCGGCGTCGGCGCCGGCATGATCGCGAACCATCGCCCGGTCGATGGACTGACGCACTCCGAACTCGGCCATATCCGACCCGCGCGGTTCCAAGGCGACGACTGGATCGGCAATTGCCCGTTCCACGGTGCCTGCATCGAGGGGCTCGTCGCCGGCCCGGCGATCGCCGCGCGGATCGGCCATCCCGCGGACGAGGCGCCTGCCGAGCATCCGGTGTGGGATGGCGTCGCCGACGCGCTGGGGCAGCTGTGCCATACGCTGGTGCTGACGGGGATCCCGCGGCGGATCGTCATGGGCGGCGGCGTGATGGGGGCGTCGCATTTGTTCCCCCGCGTCCGTGCGGCGATGACGCGCAGCCTGGGCGGCTATATCACGCTGCCCGAGGTCGCGCTCACCGACACTTTCATCGTCCCCCCCGCGCTCGGCAACAATGCCGGACCGCTCGGTGCGATCGTGCTGGGGGCGCAAGCGCTGGGCCATCATCTCGAAACGTCGTTTACGGCCTCTTAACCGCATCTCGTTACCGCTCGATAGGAAGAGTTGGAGGCACCAACGCCATCGCCGGACGGCGAAGGCCGGGCCCGGCGAGGAGCGGTTTTCGATGCACATTCTGATCGTGGACGACGAGCCGGCGATGCACGACAGCTACCGGCGGAGCTTCGCCGGTCAGCGGTCTGACGGGGCCGACGCGCTCGACGCGATGGCCGCCGAACTGTTTGGCGACGACGTGGTCGAACCGGTCGACGATGCGCCGGCGTTCGCGGTGACGCATTGCGACCAGGGGCTCGATGCGGTCGCCGCGGTCGAACGGGCGTTGGCGCAGGGCACGCCGTTCGCGGTCGCGTTCATCGACGTGCGGATGCCACCGGGGATCGATGGCCGCGAGACGGCTAGGCGGATCCGCGCGCTCGACCCGGCGATCAACATCGTCATCGTCACGGGCTTTTCGGATTTCTCGCCGGTCGAGATCAGCAAGGTTGCGGGCCCCGCCGACAAGATCTTCTACATCGCCAAGCCGTTCGAGGTCGCCGAGATCGTCCAGACCGCGACCGCGCTGGCGCAGCGCTGGCAGAACGACCGCGACCTGGCGACCGCGCGCGACCTGCTGGCGGCGCAAGTGGTGCAGCTCGAGGAACAGGCCGCCGAACTCGCCGCGAACGAAAGCCGCGCGATCCATATCGCGACGCATGATTCGCTGACCGATGCGCCCAACCGGCTCGCATTCCTCCGCGCGCTGGCGGCACGGACCCGCAGCGACGGGCTGTTCGCCACCGTCATGATCGATCTCGATCGGTTCAAGCTGGTCAACGACACGCTGGGACATCTGGCGGGCGACGCGCTGATCCGCGAGATCTGCGCGATCCTCCACCGCGCGACCCCCGACGGCGCGCTGGTCGCCCGGCTTGGCGGCGACGAATTCGGGATCCTGTTCGAGACTTCGGGCGAGGCGGCGGCGGTGATGGCCTGCGAACTGATCGTCGCGGCCTGCTCGGTCAGTATCCAGGTGTTCGGCAATTCGGTTCAGGGCGGCGCATCCGCGGGACTCGTCGTCACCGCGGGCGGCGAGGGGCGCGATCCGGTCGACGTCATGCGCCGCGCCGATCTGGCGCTCAACGACGCCAAGCGCGGCGGACGCGGCATCGTCCGGCTGTTCGACGAAAGCATGGACGAGGGCATCCGCTTCCGCCGCCGGGTCGAGGGCGGCCTGAGCCAGGCGATCGCGAAGGGCGAGCTCAGCCTGGTCTATCAGCCGATCGTCTCGCGCGATGCGATCGAGGTGGTCGGGTTCGAGGCGCTGGTGCGCTGGAACACCAGGGAATACGGGCCGATGAGCCCCGCCACCTTCATTCCGATCGCGGAGGAATCGAACCTCATCCACGAACTCGGCGACTGGGTGCTGCGCGAGGCGCTCGAAGTGCTCAAGCAATGGCCGGGGCAATATGTCTCGGTGAACTTCTCGCCGCGCCAGTTCCGCCGCCACAATTTCGTCGGCCACATCATGGAGAGCGTCCAGCGCGCCGGGATCGCGCCCGCGCGGCTCCAGATCGAGATCACCGAAACCGCGATCTTCGACGATGCCGAGCGCGCCGCCGACACGCTCTACAAGCTGCGCCAGATGGGCTTCCGGATCGCGCTCGACGATTTCGGCACGGGCTATTCGAGCCTCTACAACATCCGCAAGTTCGCGCTCGACTGTCTCAAGATCGACAAGTCGTTCATCGACGGGATGGGCCGTGAGCGCGAAAGCGCGGCGATCGTCCATTCGATCATCCATCTCGGCCGCGCGCTCGGGCTCGGCGTGATCGCGGAGGGCGTCGAGACCGAGGCGCAGGTCCAGGCCTTGCGCCTGGCGGGTGCCAGCCACCTCCAGGGCTATTTCTTCTCGCGGCCGGTGACCGCCGATCGCGCGCTGGCGATGGCGCAGGCGGGGACGCTGATCGGCAAGGACGACGTCTCGAGCGAGGGCCCGCCGATCCGCCAGACCTTCGGGATGCGTGGCTGATGCCATCCGCGGCGATGGGCCGGTTGCCGCCAGCGGTCGGACGCCAGTTCGGACGGATGCGGACGCCCTCGTCGCTGGGCGCCAAGCTGGTGCTGATCATGACCGCGGTCGGGCTGGTCGCGGCAGTGGCGATCACGCTGCTGCTCGCCGGCATCATCACGCCGAGCTTCACCAAGCTGGAGGACAAGGCGATCGCCGGGCATGTCGAGCGGACCCGCGCGGCGCTGTCCGAATACGCCGCGAAGGTCGAGAACGCGGTCCGGGATTACGGCGACTGGAACGACAGCTATGCGTATATGGCGCATCCCGATGCACGGTTCGAACGCGAGAGTTTCTCGCCGCTCGCGATGAGCAACATCGGCGTCGATGGCATGGCCTATGTCACGCCTGGCGGCCGTATCGTCATCGCCCGCTGGCGTGATCCGGTCAGTGGTGTCGAGCGCCCGGCGTTGCGGTCCCGGTTGACCGCGATGATCGGCCGCACGGATCTCGGGCGCGTCGTCGGTCGACAGAGTTCCGGGCGTTTCTACGCGCGGGTGGGCGACCGGGTGGCGGCGATCGGTGTCGCGCGCGTCCGTCGGTCGGACGGCAGCGGCGATGCCCGCGGCTATGTGCTGATGGCGCGGGCGATCACCTCGCAACAGATCTCGGCGCTGCTCCAGCTCAACGCACGGATCGATCTCGCCGCGATCGCCGACCGCGGGACGGTGACGCCGACCCGGTCGAAGCTGACGATCGCGGTGCCGATCCCGGGGGCGGACGGCCACGCCGTCGCCAGCACGCGGTTCAGCGTCCCGCGGGAGGTCTCGCTGCTTGGGCGGCGCATGCTGCTGCTCGCCGTCGCGGGCTCGACGATGCTGTTGCTGCTGGTGCTGATCGTGCTGCGACGGATGATCGAGCGGCTGGTGCTGCGTCCGCTCCACCGCGTCGAGGGTCATATGCAGCGGGTGCGCGCGTCGGGCTCGCTTGCGTTGCTCGAGGAAGACGGCCGGCGCGACGAGGTCGGGTCGCTCGGCCGCAGCTTCAATGCGATGCTGCGGCAGTTGAAGGACCTGCGCGAGCAGATCGAGGTGCAGTCGTTCGACCTGGGCCGCAGCGAAAGCGCGGTCGCGGTGATGCACAATGTCCGCAACGCGCTCAATCCGATCAGCACCATCCTCAGCCAGGGTATCGCGCAACCGGCGCCGGTCGACCGTACGACGATCGACCGCGCGATCGGCGAACTCGCGCGCAGCGACATGCCCGACGCACGCCGCCAGAAGCTCGCCGCGTTCGTCGCCGCCGCGCTAGAGGCGGAAATCGCCAACCGCGAAGCCACGCGCCGCGAGCTGACGATCGGGCGCGAAGCGATGGCGCACGTCCTGGAAATCATCGGCCAGCAGCAGCGGGCGGCGCACGAACGCCCCGTGCTGGAGCTGTGCGACGTGAGCGACATCATCGCGCGCAACGCGACGATCGCGCGCTATTCGCAAGGGGCGTCGATCGCGTTCAGCTTCCCCGCCGGGCCAAGCCCGGTGCTGGCGAGCCGCGTGATCCTCAGCCAGGTGATCGGCAATCTGTTCGGCAATGCGGTCGAATCGATCGTCGCGCGCGGCACCGGCAGCGGTTCGATCGCGGCGACGATCACGCAGGCGGACGACCGCGTGACGATCGCGATCCGCGACGACGGCGAGGGGTTCTCGCCCGAGATCGCCGCGACGCTGTTCCAACGCGGATTTTCGACGCGCGCGCACAAGTCGGGCGGTCTGGGGCTGCACTGGTGCGCCAATTCGATGAACGCGATGGAGGGCTCGCTCAAGCTGGAGAGCGACGGTCCGGGGCTTGGCGCGGTGGCGATCCTGACGCTGCACGCAGGGGATCAGGCGTTGGCCCAGGCGGCCTAGATCGACGTCGTCGCCCCGGGCCAAGTCCGGGAATGACGGCGGAAATGACGGCGGGGTTAGGCCGCCCGCACGTCGGGTGTCACGTCGCGCAGATACGGCGCGACCATGTCTCGTTCCAAAAACCAGCGCTGCCGCTCGATGGGCAGCGTCTCGAACCCGCCGATCGTTCCGCGACATGCCGCGCTGCCGCACGCACACGGCATCCGCCACGCGGGCAGCGACAGCGTCGTCGAATAATCCCACGCGATCTCCTCGCCCGGCGCGATATCGCGGAGCGCGATCAGGATCACGCCATCGTCGCCGAATCTGAGACCCGTATTGGGCGCGCAGCTATGATTGATCAGGTCGTCGATCCTTCCCGATGGCCCCATGAAGCTGTCCGCGGTGATCTGCACGAAGCGGTCGTCGGTGCCCTGCATCAGCGCGGGGACGCGATCCGCGCCGACGCGTCGCCCCGAGAAGCGGATCACCGTCTCGCCCTGCGCGAACCCGGCGGCGGCATAGACTGCCTTGCCGAGATGCGTCTCGCCGACCGCGAACAGGTTCGCCGCGGGCCGATACGCGTCGAGAATGAAGAACCGGCCACGTCGCAGCCCGAACGATCGCACCGGATTGATCGTCGCGAGCCCGACCATGAACCACACGCTCGCATGGCAGAGCAGCTCGACCAGGATATAGCCATACTCGCCGACCCCCGAGCCGTGCGTCCGCGTCGCCAGCAACAGCGTCGCAAGATCGCCGAGCGTCCACAATCCCCAGGCGGGCGAGCGTTCGCGCGCGCGATCCTCCCACACGCTCTGCCAGGTCGGCCAGAAGCTGATCGGGACCGCCGCGACGACCAGCATATGCGCCCAGAATGTCTCGTGGAACGCCACCCACAACAGGATCGCGGCGAACGCGGCGGCCATGCACGCCGTCTCGCTCGGCGTCGGCGCACGCCACCGCGAGCGCCGCCACATCACCAGCGTCACCACCGCACAGGCGAGGGCGGACAATCCGAAGATCCAGCTTTGCGGCGCGTTCGGGTTGACCGCTGCATAGGTTGCGGCCTCGATTCCCGTGGCGGCGCTCCAGATCAGCCATGACGCGCGATTGGGCTCGACCAGATGCCGCTGCAATCCAGCGAGATAGAGCGTATAGCCCGCCGCACTCAGACCCATTGCGATGATGAACCAGAGTTCGATCGCCCTATCCCCCGTTTCCCCGGATCGGAAGGTAAACGCGCGGTGAACCATCGTCTACGGGAAAGCATCCCCGCCGCTCGCTCGCTCGCTCGCGCAGAGCGGGTCGCCGTCATAGCAGGCTCGGCTGAACCTCGTCGTCGTCGCCGACGATCCCCGACAGCGTCAAACCCAGCAGGCGCACCCCGTCGGGCACGGGCAACTGCGCCATCAGCAACTCCAGCCCTGCGGCAAGGAACGCCGCCTTGTCCGTCACCGCGCCGTGCGAGGACCGCGCCCGCGTGATTGTCCGGAAATCGGCGTGGCGCAGTTTCAGCGTGATCGTTCGCCCGCGCGTGCCATGCCGCTCGATCCGCACCCATGCCGCATCCGCAACCCGGTCGAGCGCCGCGCGCAGCTCGTCGGGGTCGCTCAGATTGGTCTCGAACGTGCGCTCCGCCCCGACCGACTTTGCCGTTCGATCGACCCGCACCGGTCGATGATCGATCCCGCGCGCCGCGCCATACAGATACCCCGCATAACTGCCGAAATGCTGCTGGAGGAACGCGAGGCTCTGCGCGACCAGGTCGGCGCCGGTCAGGATTCCGAGCCGCTCCATCTTCTGCGCGGTGACCGGACCGACGCCGTGGAACCGCTTGACCGGCAGCGACTGGACGAACGCCGCCCCGCGTTTCGGCGTGATGATGCACATCCCGTCGGGCTTGTTCTGGTCAGAGGCCAGCTTGGCGATGAACTTGTTGTAGCTCACCCCCGCAGAGGCGGTCAGCCCGGTATCCGCCTTGATCCGCGCGCGGATTTCCTCTGCGATCGCCGCCGCGGTGCCCAGGCCGCGGATGTCCTCGGTCACGTCGAGATACGCCTCGTCGAGCGACAGCGGTTCGACCAGCGCGGTATAATCGGCGAAGATCGCGCGGATCTGGTCGGACACGCCACGGTACACGTCGAACCGCGGCGGGACGAAGACGAGGTCGGGGCAGCGCCGGATCGCGGTCACCGAAGGCATCGCGCTGCGCACGCCAAAGGCGCGCGCCTCGTAGCTCGCCGCCGCGACGACGCCGCGCGCGCGTGAGCCGCCGACCGCGACCGGCCTGCCCCGCAGCGAGGGATCGTCGCGCTGTTCCACCGACGCATAGAAGGCGTCCATGTCGACATGGATCACCTTGCGCTGGGCGGGAGGCTGGGTAGGAGGAAGCATCAGCGCGTTAGATAGGCGCGCGGCGCGCGGTGATACAGGTGCATCCGCAACCAATCGCGCAGCCATGGGTACTGCCGACGGGCATACGAAGGGACGCGAATGCAGGTCGGGACGGAATGCTGGCGGGTCGAGCGCGCCGAACAGATGGCGGTCATCGTCGATGCGGAGAAGTATTTCCGTACCGCGCGAGTCGCGATGATGGCGGCCAAGCGCCGCATCCTGCTGATCGGATGGGACTTCGACGCACGGATCGAGCTCGAGCCCGGCGTCGACCGGCCCGGCGAGCCCAAGAAGCTCGGCGACTTCATGCTGTGGCTGGTCGAGCGCGAACCCGAGCTCGAAGTGTTCGTGCTGCGCTGGGACACCGGCGCGATCAAGTCGCTGTTCCGCGGCTCGACGATCTTCACGATGCTGAAATGGATGAAGCACAAGCGCATCCACACCAAGCTCGACGGGCATCACCCGACCGCTGCATCGCATCACCAGAAGATCGTCATCATCGACGATGCACTGGCGTTCTGCGGCGGGATCGACATGACCGGGGACCGCTGGGACACGCGCGATCACCGCGATGACGAACCGCACCGCGTCCAGCCATCGGGCAAGCCCTATAAACCGTGGCACGACGCGATCAGCGCGGTACAGGGTCCGATCGCGCATGCGCTGGGCGAGCTGTTCCGGCGCCGCTGGCATCTTGCCGGGGGCATGAAGATGGCGGCGGGCAAGCCGGGCGGTACGCTCTGGCCCGAGGGGCTCGAGGTCGATTTTCACGACGTCGACGTCGCGATCGCGCGCAGCGAACCCGAAATGTCCGATCAGGTCCCGGTCTATGAAAGCGAGGCGCTGTTCCTCGGCCAGATCGCGCGCGCCAAACGGCATCTTTATATCGAGAGTCAGTATTTCGCGTCGCGTAAGATCGCCGAGGCGGTCGCCAAGCGGCTCGGCGAGGCCAATGGCCCCGAGATCGTGATCATCAACCCGACCACCGCGCAGGGCTGGCTCGAACCGATCGCGATGGATACCGCGCGCGCGCGGCTGATGGAGGCGCTGCACCGGCGCGACACTTATGGCCGGCTGCGGATGTACCACCCGTACACGGCCGGTGGCGAAGCGATCTATTGCCACGCCAAGATCCTGATCGCCGATGAGGACGTGTTCCGGCTCGGTTCTTCGAACATGAACAACCGGTCGTTGCGTCTCGACACCGAATGCGATCTGGCGATTCGGGCCAGCGACGAAGCGACGACCAAGGGTATCGCCGCGATCCGCGACGGGCTGATCGCCGAGCATCTCGGCGTCGACGTGTCGGTGGTGAGCGATCTGATCGCGCAGACCGGCTCGCTGATCGCGACGATCGAGCGGCTGCGCGGCGCGGGCAGGACGCTGCAGCCCTATGAGGTCCCCGATCTGACATCCGTCGAGGAATGGCTGGCGGACAACGAAGTGCTCGATCCCGAGGGGCCCGCGGAGATGTTCGAGTCGCTCGACAAGCGCGGGCTGTTCCGGCGGTGGCGCCGCAGGAAATAAGGGGCGGTCTTCGATCCTCCCTCTGGCGGGGGAGGGGGCATGCCTCGTTTGCCACCGCGCATATATGCGAAAGGCCGCGGCACCCCCCGGTACCGCGGCCTCCTGCTCTCCCGAACCTACAGGGGAGTTACGCGACCTGGGCTTCGAGCACCTCGTCGGGTTCGCGCAGCACATAGCCGCGACCCCAGACGGTCTCGATGTAATTCTCGCCATCGCATGCCAGGCTGAGCTTCTTGCGGAGCTTGCAGATGAACACGTCGATGATCTTGAGTTCGGGCTCGTCCATCCCGCCATAGAGATGGTTCAGGAACATTTCCTTGGTGAGCGTCGTGCCCTTGCGGAGCGACAGCAGCTCGAGCATCGCATATTCCTTGCCGGTCAGGTGGACGCGGCTGCCATCGACCTCGACCGTCTTGGCGTCGAGATTGACCGCGAGCTTGCCGGTCCGGATGACCGACTGGCTGTGCCCCTTCGAGCGGCGGACGACGGCGTGGATGCGCGCGACCAGTTCCTCGCGGTGGAACGGCTTGGTGACGTAGTCGTCGGCGCCGAAGCCGAAGCTGCGGACCTTCGAATCCATCTCGTTGACCCCGGACAGGATCAGCACCGGCGTCGACACGCGCGCGACCCGGAGGCGCTTCAGCACGTCATAGCCGTGCATGTCGGGCAGGTTCAGGTCGAGCAGGATGATATCGTAATCATACAGCTTGCCCAGATCGAGGCCTTCTTCCCCGAGATCGGTGATGTAGACGTTGAACCCTTCGGTCGTCAGCATCAGTTCGATCGCCTTCGCCGTGGTCGGCTCGTCCTCGATCAGCAGCACCCGCATGCGTCGTCCCCTGTTCGCGAAACCGCCCGACACCCCATGTCAGCAGCTCGACTTCGATTCATTAACCACACAAGCTCTGAAGGCAAAAGGTTAATTTCGAGCTAAGGCTGACGTTCGAGCGGGTTGGCACGCGACGTGGAGACGCGCGTGCGCAAGACCGTGCTGCGACCTGCGCGCGGCTCGGGTCATTGCGTATCGCGCAGGCGTTTCGTCAGGAACGCGATCAAGGCTTCGACGCGGGCGGGTCTCAGCGGACTCGGCGGGGTGAGCAGGTGGAGGCCGATCGGGGCGGGGGCCCAGTCGACCAGGATCGGCACCAGCGCACCGCTGGCGAGCGCCGCACCGACGATGAACGCGGGCAGTCGCGCGATGCCCAGACCGGCGACCAGCGCGGGAAGGATCGCTTCGCCACTGTTCGCGGTCAGCGGCCCCTGCGCCCGCACCGACACCTCTGCCCCCCCGGGCCCTTGGAAGCGCCACGGTCCGACGACGTTGGAATAGCCGAACAATCGATGCTCGCCGAGTTGTGCCGGGTGGGTCGGCGTCCCGTGCTCCGCGAGATAGCGTGGTGCGGCGACGATATGCGCGTGGATCGTGCAGAGCCGGCGTGCGCGGAGCGAACTGTCGGGCAGTTCGGCGATGCGGAGCGCAACGTCGAACCCTTCGGCGACGATGTCGACGCGCGCATCCGACAGATGCAGGTCGACCTCAATCCCGGGATGCGCGGCGAGGAATTCGGCGAGCAACGGCGCGACGTTGGTGATCCCGAAGCTCATCGGTGCGGCGAGCCGAACGCGGCCGGTGGGAGCACTGGCGGCGTCGTTGGCGGACTCCTCCGCGAGCCGCGCCTCGGCCAGGATGCGCGCGGCGTGTTCCGCGAGCGGCTTGCCGGCTTCGGTCAGCGCGAGCCGGCGCGATGTGCGGTGGAACAGCGACTGGCCGAGATGTGCTTCCAGCCGCGTGATCGCCTTCGAGACGGTCGCCTTGCTCAGCCCGATCGCATCGGCGGCGGCGCTGAACGAGCGATGTTCGACGACGCTGGCGAAAATCGCCCAGGCTTCGAGATCGGGCAGGCGCATAAGGGGGCTCTCCGCCGGGGTGGTTGATCCGACCATCGCTACGCTAGCACCGAAACGATCGGTTTCCAGCGTTTCTATTTACGTCGCGATCGCTCCCCTTATCTTGGCTGCAACCAGTGGAGACTTATCATGACGACCACGACCCTGACCAAGATCGCCGACACCGCCGTCGAGCGTCGACCGTTCGAAAGCCTCGGCCATGCCGATCATGGCTGGCTCAATGCCCGCCACCATTTCTCGTTCGCCAGCTATTACGACCCGGCGCGGATGGGCTGGGGCGCGATCCGCGTGTGGAACGACGACCAGATCGCCGCCAATTCGGGCTTCCCCCCACATCCGCACCAGGACATGGAGATCATCACCTATGTCCGCAGCGGGGCGATCACGCACCAGGATTCGCTCGGCAACACGGGCCGCACCGAGGCGGGCGACGTCCAGGTGATGAGCGCCGGCACCGGCGTCCGCCACGCCGAATACAACCTCGAGCCCGAGACGACGACGATCTTTCAGATCTGGATCGAGCCTTCGCGTAAGGGTGGCTCGCCGAGCTGGGGTGCCAAGCCGTTTCCGAAGGGCGAGCGGTCGGGGCAGTTCGTGACGCTCGCCAGCGGGTTCGAGGGCGACGGCGATGCCTTGCCGATCCGCGCGAATGCCCGTGTCCTGGCGGCGACGCTCAAGGCCGGCGACAGCGTCGACTATGCCATCGAGGACGGGCGCCACGTGTATCTGGTGCCGGCGACGGGCGCGATCACGATCGGCGACGAAGCGTTCGGCGCACGCGACGGCGCGGCGCTGCACGGCGGTCAGACTGTCACGATCACGGCACAGGATGATGCCGAGATCGTTCTGGTCGACTCGGAATAAGCGCGCGGCGACCTGATCCGTCACATCGGCGAAAGCTGAGATACGCGGTTCGGGCCGCCGCATTCACCTGATGAAGATCCCAGCATCGGCTGGGTACGTCGATAAAGGAGACTGACAATGACCAAGGTTCTCGTGCTCTATTACTCGTCCTACGGCCATATCGAGCAGATGGCGGATGCGGTTGCCGAGGGCGCCCGCGCCGGTGGTGCCGACGTCGATATCCGCCGCGTCGCCGAAACCGCGCCGCAGTCGGTGGTCGAGGCGGCGCACTTCAAGACCGATACCGCGCATGCCGAGATCGAGGGCCCCGCCGCGCTCGAGCAGTATGACGCGATCATCGTCGGCGCGCCGACCCGCTTCGGCCGGATGCCCGCGCAGATGGCGCAGTTCTGGGATACGACCGGTGGGCAGTGGTTCTCCGGCGCGCTGGTCGGCAAGGTCGGCGGTGCCTTCACCTCGACCGCGAGCCAGCATGGCGGGCAGGAGACGACGCTGTTCTCGATCATCACCAACCTGCTGCATCACGGCATGACGATCGTCGGCCTCGACTACGGGTTTAAGGCGCAGATGGGCGTCGACACGGTCAAGGGCGGCTCGCCCTACGGCGCGACGACGATCTCGGACGGCGATGGCAGCCGAATGCCGAGCACCGAAGAACTCGATGGTGCCCGCTATCAGGGCAAGCGGATCGCTGAGACGGCGGCCAAGCTGACCGCCTGATTGGAGAGGCGACGCGGGCGCGCACGCCCGCGTCGTTGTTCGCACCGGGGGTCAGCCGATCAGCAGCCGGGCGCCCAGCGCGGCGAACAGCGCGGGGGGCATGACCACCGCGCCGACCTTCAGGAAGCGCCAGAACCCGACATCCTCGCCTTCGCGACGGATCGCGGTGAGCCACAGGATCGTGGCCAGCGAGCCGGTGATCGACAGGTTCGGCCCCAAATCGACACCGATCAGCAGCCCGTCGGTGACGATCTGCGGGACATGCGCCTGGCCGAGCGTGGTGCTCGCGATCAGCCCGGCGGGCAGGTTGTTCATCAGGTTCGATCCGAACGCGAGGATCGATCCGGCGATCCCTGCGGTCGCGGCGGGCGACTGGGCGGCACCCTCGGCCAGCCAGCGCGCGAGCATCGCGATGACGCCGGTGCTCGCCAGCGCCTCGACCAGCACGAACAGCCCGGCGACCAGCGGCAACACCGCCCACGACACCGACCGTAGTGTCGCGACGGGCGATTTCCGGGCGCCGATGCAGATCGCCGCGGTCGTGGCGATACCCGCCAGGCACGTTGGCAGCCCCAGATCATAGCCGCGCGCCGACGCGACGATCAGCAGCACTGCCGTCGCGACGATGCCGATCAGCGCGACCATGCCGCCCCTTGGCAGCGTCATCGTCTCAACCTCGGTCGCGCACGTGCCGCTCAAACGCTCGCGCTCGAGCCAGCGCAGGATCAGGAACGTGACGCCGATCGCCATCACCGATGGCACCGCGAACGACGCCATCCAGGCGCCGAGCGTTGGCATCTTGCCACCGTACAGCACCAGATTGGCGGGGTTCGAGATCGGCAGCACAAAGCTCGCGGCATTGGCGATCAGCGCGCACGCAAACAGCATCGGCAACGGATCCGCCTTCGCCTTTTTCGCCGCGGCATAGACCGCCGGCGTCAGCACGACCGCGGTCGCGTCGTTCGACAGGAACGTCGTCACGACGATGCCGACTCCGAACACCAGCGCGAACAGCCGGCTGGTCGATCCCTTCGCCATCCGGACCGCGTGCACCGCGACCCAGTCGAACAGCCCTTCCGCGCGCGCCACCTCTGACAGCAGCATCATGCCGATCAGGAACAGATAGACGTCGCCGCCCTCCAGCACCGCGCGCCAGGCATCGCCGGTCGGCATCAGGCCGAACACGACCAGCACGACAGCGCCGGTCACCGCCCAGACAGCTTCGGGGAGCTTGAACGGCCGGGTGATCACGCCGAACGTCGCGATGAAGCAGATCGCCCAGATCGCGTACCGGGCCAGCATGTCGGGGTGTGTCACGTATGGGCCATCCCGTAAGAACGTGGCTGCGGTGCCGTTGACGCGTGTTCGTCGCTGATGCGGATCACCAGTCGAGGCCGTTCTTGTTGGGGCCGCGCTGCGCGCCATCGATCCCGCGGTCCGGCCATGCGCCGATCGCATGGACGTCGCGGCCGAGTGCTGTCGGCGCATTGCGCTTCAAGCGCGGTGGCCCCGGACGGTCGAGCGGGCGGGGCGCGCGGACCAGGATCTCGATCACGTCTTCGCCGCCATCGCTGCGCACGCTCAACCGGTGGAGCCCGTCGGCCACGCCGTCGATCGTCGCCTCCCACAGCCCGGCTCCGTCATGCGTCATCGCCACCACGGCGCCGTCGTCG
Source organism: Sphingomonas sp. Leaf38 (assembly GCF_001421825.1). Lineage (NCBI taxonomy): Bacteria > Pseudomonadati > Pseudomonadota > Alphaproteobacteria > Sphingomonadales > Sphingomonadaceae > Sphingomonas > Sphingomonas sp. Leaf38. The sequence continues at coordinate 898,849 of NZ_LMLD01000011.1, forward strand.
AGCCGCGCAAAAACCTCGGTCGGGGCGGAGGCGCCGAGGATCTTCGCCCGGACAACGAAGGATCCGTTCGGGACATGGCCGCTATCATCGGGATCGGTGATCAGGCGACGATCGGCGGGCGCGGTGATCTGGACCAGCGGCCACGGATCGTCGATCGCCTGGAACCGCCAGCTCGGGATGCCGTCGTCGAGCGTCACGACGGAGAATCCCGCCGCGCCCTCTTCGATCTGGCCGGTCGAGCGGGTCGCGCCATATACCACGCGGCCGTCGTTGAGCAGTTCGTTGTAATGCGTGTGGCCCGTATCGACGAACGCGACCCGGTGCGCCGCGAACAGCCCCGCAATGCCGTCGGGATCGTCGCGAAGGTCGCCCGGATAGGCATGCATGAAGACCACACTGCGTAGCGTGGCGGCGGTCGCCGCGCTCAGTTCGCGCTCGATCCACCGTCGCTGGCCGGGATCGATCCGGAAATCGGGGCCACCATCACCCGCGGAGACGATATCGAGGAACAGGCAGCGATAGCCGTTCATCGTGACGGCATAGGGCGCCAGGTTCGTCGTGATCGCATGCATCGCGGTCAGGTCGCCGGGTTCGAAATCATGATCGCCTGCCAGCACATGCCAGGGGAGCGACAATCCGGTCATCGCGTCGGCAATTCGCGCATATTGGTCGTGGGTCCCGTGATTGGCATTGTCACCCGGCAGGAAGGCGAAATCGACCGTGCCGCCCGCCGACCCCGGACCGACATGCGTCTGCGCCAGCGCCGCGAGTGCGCGAAACCGTGACAGTCCCTCATACCCATCGGCCTCGTCGACATGCAGGTCGCCAAAATGAATCCAGGTAAGGAGCCCTGCCATTATAGTCTCTTCCAAGTCATTCCCGACGGTCGCAGCCAAGCGCAAGGATCAGGCGAACGTTCCGTGACATTTTCTTCATGATTTGAAGCTGAACATCGTCGTTCAGTTTCGGTTTAGCTTCCGGGATCATTGGATAAATCTGGATCGTATATATTCTTCGGCGTTGGAAACTTTGCCGCCGGCCAGATCTTTAGCGCTCGACGGACAGCGACTTTGAAGGACTCCTGATGGCCACGATCGCGGACATGCCGCCCCGAAGCACGAGCGGAGATCGACCGTCCGGCAAGGTCCCGACGCGGACGCTCGACGCGTTGAACTTCTTCCTGGCCGACGTCCGCGACGGCCTCGGACCCTATCTCGCGATCTACCTGATCGCGGTGCGCGGCCCGGCGCATGGCTGGAACGAGGCCACCGTCGGCGCGGTGCTGACGATCGCCGGGATCGTCGGACTCATTTCGCAGACGCCCGCGGGCAGCCTGATCGACCGCGCCAGGAACAAGCCGCGGATCGTGATGGTCGCGGCGCTGCTCGTCACGCTCAGCAGCCTCTCGTTGCCGATCGTCAGCGGGTTCACGGCGGTCGCCGTCACGCAGTCCGTCGCGGCGATCGCAGGCGCGGTATTCGCCCCCGCGATCTCGGCGATCACGCTCGGGCTGGTCGGGCCGAAGCTGTTCGCCAAGCGGGTCGGTCGTAACGAAGCGTTCAATCACGCGGGCAATGCGGTCTCGGCGGCACTCGCGGGTGTGCTGGCGTGGAAGTTCGGCCCGGTCGTCGTGTTCTGGCTGATGGGCGGGTTGACGGTCGCGAGCATCGTCAGCGCGTCGCGCCTGAAGAACGACGACATCGACAACGCGGTCGCGCGCGGGCTCGATTGCGAACCCGACGAGGCGGACGACGATTGCGCGCAGCCGAGCGGCTGGAAGACGTTGCTCGAGAACAGGTCGCTGATGATCTTCGCCCTCACGGCATTCCTGTTCCACCTCGCCAACGCGGCGATGCTGACCTCGGTCAGCCAGCTGCTCGCGCGGACGGTCGGCAAGGATCAAGCGACCTCGCTTACCGCCGCGTGCATCGTCGCGGCGCAGCTCGTCATGGTGCCGGTTGCGATCCTGGTCGGTCGCCACACCGATCGCTGGGGCACCAAGCCGCTGTTCCTGGTCGCGTTCGCGTTTCTTGCCGCGCGCGGTGCGCTGTACACCGTGTCGGATAATCCGTGGTGGCTGGTGGGGGTGCAGGCGCTGGACGGCGTGGGGGCAGGGATCTTCGGCGCGCTGTTCCCGGTCGTGATCGCCGATCTGACCAAGGGCACTGGCCGCTTCAACGTCAGCCAGGGCGCGGTGGCCAGCGCCCAGGGGCTGGGGGCGGCGCTGTCGGCGACGCTGGCGGGGGCGATCATCGTCTGGGCCGGGTACACCGCCAGCTTCCTGACGCTCGCGACGATCGCCGCGCTCGGGCTGGGACTGTACGTGGTCGCGATGCCCGAAACCAAGGAGAAGGGGGCGGGCTGAGCAGCTACGCCCCCCTCCCGGATGTTCAGCGCTGTTTCTTGGTCAGCGTCGCGGTGAAGTCGGGGTCCTTGTTCGCGACCCAATCGACGAATTTGCGCACCGCGGGGCTCGCCAGCAGCCCCTCGACATCCATCCCGTGGCGCTGGAGCTCCGAATTCGTGAAATTGGCGGTCAGTGTCTGCTGGCAGATCGGATGCATCGGTACGACGTCGCGACCGCCGCGGCTTTTCGGCACGGGATGATGCCAGACGATGGTCGCGCCGGTGGGCCGTCCGCACAGCCAGCACGCGACCGCCGGCGCCGGCGGCGCGGCGTCGGGCGTCAGGTCTTCATAGGGACCATGTTTCGAATGCTTGCGGGCCATGTGACGAGCCAAATCCCCTGAGTATGCCGCCGCTGTAGCGGCATGCTCCGGAAATTCACAGCATCGCTCTTCGTCCCGCGCAACCACGCCTATTTCACGTCGAGCAGGATCGTCGTGACCGAGCGGGGCCGCGCGATCGTCGCGGCGCCCGATCCGCCGACGCTGGCGGCGTGATGCGTCGCATCGGTCACGACGACATCGCGCACCCGGGCGTTCGGCAGCGCGATCGTCAGCCGCCGCGCGATCGAGCCGCCGTTGACATGGACCAGGATCAGCGTGCGGCCATCGGGCGAGGACGCGCCGATCGTGTCGGCGTCGTCGACGGGGACCAGTCGGTAGCCTGGGCGCAGATAGCGGCTGAACGACGCCATCACCCAGTATTTCGGGGTGATCTGGATCGGGTGCGGCGCGGCCGGGGCGGCGTTCAGGTCCATCTTGACGAGCCCCCAGTTCGAACCCGGCTTGCCGTCCTTCCCGCTGAAATTCTCGACCGCCTGCCAAAAAACCCACGCCGCGGGTTCGAGCCGCTTCAGATCCTGGACGACATGTTCGCCGAACGCCAGGCCGGACGCCATGTCGACGAAGGATTCGGGATCCTTGTCGAGTGGGGTGTCGTCCTCGCTCATCCACAGCCGGATATTCGCGGCGCGGGCGATATCGCGCACCGCGGTCTGGTGGACGGTCCCATAGCTGTGCACGTTGAGCTGGCCGATCCGCGCCCGCGTCGCTGGCGGGTAGGCGGCCCAATCGGCGACGAACAGATGGGCGTTGGTCTCGTCGGGCGCAGCGATCGCGGTGTCGAGGCCGGCGGCGTCGAGCGCGGCGGCGGTTGCGTCGATCATCGTCGCCTGTCGGGCGGGCGACCAATGTGCGCCCTCCTGCGTGTTCGCGGCGAACCAGTAATCAGTATTGGGCTCGTTGACCGGCGACAGCGTGCGGAAACGAATCTGGTGGCGACGCTCGAGTTCGCCGACGACGCGTGCGAGATAGGTGGAGAACGGACGCTCTTGACCGGGGCGGAGATTGTCGTCGGTGCCTTTGACCGCGCCGGATACGCGGCCGCTGACGGTCATGAACGCGGGCGGCGAGTTCGAGAATGCCTCGAATATCGGGGCGGCAACGCGGTGCTTGATCGCATCGAGCCACCAGCGCTGGTTCGCATCGGCGGACCAGTCCCACATCGCCGGATCCTCGGGCCGCCACCAGTCGCTGGCGACTGCGGCGGCGGGCTGCCGCCAGAACCCCGGTACGGCGGCGCCGGTGCGGAGGTAGGGCAGCGTCGTCGCGGCATTGCCACCGCCGATATTGTAGCGCGCGATCGTCCAGCCCAGGCCCTGCTTACCATAGAACAGGTCGGCTAGGCGTTCGCGGGTCGCGTCGGGGTAGCCGCCGGTGACGTTGGCGAACCAGGCAAGCGCGGTTCCCCAGCCTTCGAACTCGGTGCCGGGGCGATCGATCGCGGGCCGGAGCGTGATCGCGACGCCATCCTGGACTGGTGCCGCCCGGATTGCTGGCGCTTGGATTGGCGGCGCCTGAACCGGTGGCGCAATCCGCGCGCTCGACGGTGTCGCGACCAGCGCGAGGATGGTGATGCCGATGCGGCGCGTGCTGTGGATCATGCTTTGGCTCCTCGATACAATGGTGTTTGCTTGGCGGTCCGCTTCAGTCCGTTGCACGCAGGGACAGTTCGGTATCGACTTGTGCCTGCGCGATGAGCGCCATCGTCGCGGCGCGCGCACCTGCGGGGTCGGCGTCGGCGATCGCCTCGAACAGCGCGCGGTGTTGCGGCATTGAATCGCTCGGCTTGCGCGTCTGGCGATGCTTGAAGACCGTCGTCCATCGCACCGCGGCGCCGATGCTGCCCCCCAGGCTGACGAGCAGTTCGTTCCGCGTCGCCTCCAGGATGACATGATGAAAGCTTTGATCGGCCGCCTGACCGATCGGGCTCGCAAGGCCGTGGTTCTGCATCTGTTCGAGTGCATGCCCCATCCTCGAGAGATGCCGGGTCGTGCGGAACGTCGCGGCGAGTTCGGCGGCGGACGGCTCGATGATCAGGCGCAGCTGGAACAGGCTGCGGACGAAGCCGACCGCAGGCTCGCCTTCGAACATCCAGGCGAGCACGTTGGGGTCGAGCAGGTTCCAGACCGCGCGCTCGCGGATCCGCGTGCCGGTCTTGGGTTTGCTCTCGAGCAGGCCCTTCGCGCCGAGTATCCTGAGCGCCTCGCGGACCAGGCTGCGCGAGACGCCGCGTTGCTCGGCGATCTCGTGTTCGGTGGGAAGAGTCGCGCCGACCGGATGCGCGCCGGTCACGATTTCGATCCCGAGGTCACGCGCCAATTGTGTATGCGATGTCCGTCGCCTGGGAAGGTCTGACATTTCGATCCCCCTTTGGATTGGCGTACGCCTTAGCTGGATCGGTACGGCATCGAACGCACCCTACACAAAAATGCTCTTGTCCTACAATAGAAATACAGTATTCAATCTTCCCAACGATCGGCAAACAGGCGCTTTCGCGGGCGTTCAACAGGCCGACGACGCTGCAATAGGGAGGATGTAGACGATGGTTCGGTTGCGTACGCGGATGTTGATCGGAGGATCGCTGGCAGTGATCGTGACCGTAGCGACACCAGGCTTCGCGCAGAGCGTGCCGACGCCGGTGTCGGCGCAGACCGCGTCCGGATCCACGTCCGCGCCGACGCGCGGGACGCTCAACGCCGATCAGGCCGCCGCGCAAGGCGTGTCGAGCGACGACATCGTCGTCACCGGCGTGCGCGAGAGCCTGCGGTCCGCGCAGGCGATCAAGCGAAATTCCGACCAGATCGTCGACTCGGTCAATGCGCAGGACATCGGCAAGCTGCCCGACGCCAACACGGTTGAGGCGCTGCAGCGGATCACCGGCGTCCAGATCCAGCGCCGATACGGCGAAGGCGCGACCGATTTCGATCACCGGACGCAGCCCGCGATCACCGTGCGCGGTCTGACCCAGGTCAGCAATTTCATCGACGGTCGCGCTGCGATCTCCGCTTCGGGCGGGCGCACGCTCGATCTCGAGGCGATCCCGCCCGAACTGCTCGCCGGGATCGACGTGTTTAAGAACCCGCCAGCCTCGACGATCGAGGGGGATATCGCCGGCGTCGTCAACATCCGCACCCGTCTGCCGTTCGACAGCGCGGGGCAGCTGATCAGCGCGACGCTGAAGGGCAATTACTATGACCGCGCCGACAAGTTCGGTGGCTCGGGATCGGCGCTGTACAGCAACCGGTTCGCGACCGGCGTGGGCGAAATGGGCATCCTGCTGAACGCCAGCTATGCGCGCAGCGCGTACCGCCAGGATGCGCTGCTGATCGGTCAGTTCGGTCCGATCCCGACCGGCACCGTCATTCCCGGCGCCCCTGCCAATGCGCAGGTGCCATTCGGCGAGCAGATCTATGACGATGGTGGCAAACGCAACCGGATCGGTCTGGCCGGCGCGTTCCAGTGGCAGCTGGCGGACAATTTCCTGCTGACCGCACAGGCCCTGTATTCGCGGTATAAATTCTTCCGTCAGGGCAAATATTTTTACTACAACAACAACGGCAACCCGCTGACGACGCCGCTTGCGGGTTCGGCGTTCACGTTCGACGACGCGGGTTATGCGACGTCGGGATCCCTCGGCAACCAAGTGTTCGAATCGTCGCGGTTCGATCAGGATCTGACCAACACGACGGGCAATTACACGCTGAACGGGAAGTGGGACGTCACCGATCGGCTGCATGCGCGCTTCGATGCGCAGTACCTGAAGTCGTCCTACAATGCGGACCGCAACGGCTTCGTGATCTCGCTGTACGATCAGACCGGGCAGACGCCGTACAATGCGACCAACCAGAGCATCGTCGATTTCGACCTGCGTGGATCGAAGCCGGTGTGGAACGTGCGCAACCCGGGATTGCTCAATAACCCGAACAATTACGCCTTCACCTACATGGCGGATTCGATCCAGCGCAACGATGCGGATCAGCTCGCGCTGGCTTATGACCTCGATTACGAGGTCGAGGGCGACGTGCTGAAGAAACTGCGCGGTGGCCTGCGTTACTCGGACAGCAGCGTCGATTTGCGGGGGACGTGGAACGGCTTCTGCCTCTTGCCGTCGGGGCCGAACCCAAGCTGTTCGTCGGCGAATGGCATCCCGTTCGTGCGGTTGTCGACGTATCCCGAACTGGCCATCGCCGGGCCATCCTCGAACTTCTTCGACGGCAAGACGCTGCCCGGCGGAATCCTCTATCCCGCCTTCTCGCAGGGTAGCGGTCTGTTCGACAGCCTGACCAAGACCGAGGCGCTGTTCGGTGCGACACCGAAGACCGCGTTCACACCGGGCGATCTCAACCATCAGACCGAAAAGACGCTCGCCGCCTATGCGATGGCGGATTACGATACCGATGTCGCCGGACTGCGGATCGACGGCACGCTTGGCGTTCGCATCGTTCGGACGCGGAGCGGTTCCGCGGGCACGGTATTCAACAGCGACGGCACGCTGGTCCCGATCGAGGTCAATCGGGAGTATGTGAAGGCACTGCCGAGCTTCAACCTGCGCGCGCACCTGACCGACAAGCTGCAGACGCGCTTCGCGTTCAGCAAGTCGTTCGCGCGGCCAAACTTCGATCAGCTCGCGACCAACGTTACGCTCAATCCTGCGACGCAGGTCAGTCCGATCACCGGGCGTCCGAGCGGTGGGTCGGGCAACCCGTTCCTCCGGCCGATCACCTCGAACAACTACGACGCGACGATCGAATGGTATTTCGCGCCGACGGGTTCGGTGACGCTCGGCGGTTTCTACAAGACCGTCGACGGGTTCCTCGCGGGCGGGACGGTGGTGCGATCGTTCAACGGCATCGCCTATGATATTGGCACCACGCTCAACACCGGCAGCGGCAAGATCAAGGGGTTCGAGGCGGCGTATCAGCAGTTCTTCGACTTCCTACCAGGCCTGCTCAGCGGGTTCGGCGTGCAGGCGAACTACACGTTCGTCGACAGCAACGTCTCGAACCCGTTTGCCACCACGGGCAGCTCGATCCCAACGCAGGTGCCGCTCGAGAAGCTGTCGAAGAACAGCTACAACCTTGTCGGGCTGTACGAAAAGGGGCCGATCACGGCGCGTCTCGCGTGGAGCTGGCGCGGCAAGTATCTCGATACGACCTCGGGCAGCGGCGCAAACGGCATTCCGCAGTTTCAGAAGCCCTATGCCTCGCTCGACAGTTCGATCAGCTACAACATCAACGAACATTTCGCGTTTTCGGTGGATGCGGTGAACCTGACCAATCGGATGAACGTGACCTATATCGGCACGACGAGCCAGCCGCTGCAATACACGCTCAACGACCGCCGGTTCGGCTTCTCGCTGCGCGCCACCTACTGACCGTTCTTCCCCGCCGTCCCCGCCTGCCGACGTGGTGTTCCCCTGCCACGTCGGCATTTTTTCGGATAAGCGCGTGCCCATGACGATTCCGCGGCCAACGTGCGACCCTATGGTGTCGGTCCACTATGTGGGCGATGAACGCGAACCCGTGATCACAATGAATCATGCCACCGGCATCGCCGATTTGCTGGTCGACTATGCTGCGACGCGCTCGCGCTTCGCACCCGCCGCGTCGGTCGGCAGCGGCTATCCCGGCCTGCTCGGACCTGCGCCGACCCAGTATATCGATCGCATGGTGCAACAGGTCCTGCCGCTGATCGCCGAGCATTTCGGCACGGGACCCGTCAGGCCGGTACGTGCCCGCGGCAATTTCTCGCTGGTGACGACCGATCCTGCCGACCTGGCCCCCGCACAATGTGTCCCGCACGTCGATACTGCCGACCGTCTGCAGTTCGCGACGGTGCATTATCTGTGCGACGCGCGGCACGGTGGCACGGGATTCTTCCGCCATCGCGCCACGGGGTTCGAGACCGTGGATTCATCGCGGATCGCGCCGTATCAGGACCGGCGCGACGCGGAGCTGACGGAGGGTCCGCCGCGCTATCCGGGCGCGGTCGACGATCCGCTATTCGATCTCATCCACGCCTGCGCCGCAATGCCCGACCGGCTCATCCTCTACCGCGCGGCGTTGTTGCATTCGGGGCTGATCGACACCGTCGCCGTCGATGCGGCGGATCCCCGCCGTGGCCGGTTGACGGGCAATCTGTTCCTCCAGTGTCGTCTCGTGGCATGACCGACCGCGCGCTCCGCAGCATCGCGATCATCGGCGGGGGCACCGCGGGCTGGATGGCGGCGGCGGCGTTGGCGCATGTGCTCGGCACGCGCAACGTCGCGATAACGCTGGTCGAATCCGAGGAGATCGGCACGGTCGGCGTCGGCGAAGCGACCATTCCGCCGATCCAGGCGTTCAACGCGCTGCTCGGTATCGACGAGGACGCCTTCGTCGCCGCGACGATGGGCAGCTTCAAGCTCGGTATCGAGTTCGTCGACTGGTTGCGCCCAGGCGCGTGCTATTTCCACCCGTTCGGCGTCTATGGCACCGACGTCGGCGCGGTGCCGTTCGAGGGACTGTGGCACCGCTTGCGGGCCGTGGGCGATGCGGCGTCGCTCGACGCCTATTCGATCTGCGCGGCGGCGGCGCAGGATGGCCGGTTCATGCGACCGCTCACCGATGGCGGCAACACGCCGCTCCACCGGATTGGTTATGCCTATCATTTCGACGCCTCACTCTATGCGCGGTTCCTACGCCGCCATGCGGAGGCGACCGGCGTCGTCCGGCGCGAGGGCCGCGTCGTCGATGTCGCGGTGCGCGGCGCGGACGGCTTCGTCGAGACGGTGACGCTTGCGTCGGGCGAGCGGATTGCGGCGGATCTGTTCGTCGACTGTTCGGGGTTTCGCGCGCTGCTGCTCGGCGAGACGCTTGGCACCGGCTATGAGGACTGGTCGCACTGGCTGCCCAACGACCGCGCGGTCGCGGTGCCGAGCGCGCCGGTCGGGCCGCCGACCCCCTATACGCGGTCGACCGCGCGCGCGGCCGGCTGGCAGTGGCGGATTCCGCTCCAGCACCGCACCGGCAATGGCTATGTCTTCGCCAGCGGTCATCTATCGGAGGACGAGGCGATCGCGACATTGCTCGCCAGTCTCGACGGCGAACCGCTAGCGGAACCCAGGGCGCTGCGGTTCCGGACCGGGCGACGCGACGCCTTCTGGGTCAAGAACTGCGTCGGGCTCGGGCTGTCGAGCGGGTTTCTCGAACCGCTCGAATCGACCAGCATCCACCTGATCCAGGCCGGGATAGCGCGACTCCTCGAAATGCTGCCGACCCGCGATTTCGAGGCGGCGGACATCCGTCGCTACAACAGGCTGATGATCGCGGAGTATGACAGCATCCGTGATTTCATCATCCTGCACTTCCACGCGACGCAGCGTGACGACACACCCTATTGGGACCATGTCCGAACGATGGCGGTACCCGAGACGCTCGCCGAACGGATCCGCATCTATCAGGCGACCGGACGCGTGTTCCGCGAGGCGGACGACCTGTTCACCAAGACGAGCTGGCTCGCGGTGATGGACGGGCAGGGGCTGTGCGCGAACGGGTTCGACCCACTCGCCGCGAGCCTGTCGGCGGACGAGGCGCGCACCCGGCTGGCGCGGATGGCTGCGGTCACCGCGGCCGCGGCGACGCGGATGCCGCCGCACGAGCAATTTATCGCCCGCCACTGCGCGAGATCGATTGCATAGCGGATGGACGGCGATAATGTCAGACAAAATAGGGGTCTGTCGTTTGTGGTATCGGAGGATCGGGTGAGGCGTTCGAACAGTCTGATCGGCACCGCACATTCCCCCCGCGCGCCCGGGACGGCATAGGATGCAGCCGAACCGTCGCGACCTGATCGCAGGGGGCATCGCAACGCTGGCCGCAGGACATGCCTCGACGTCAGCGTCCGCCCGACCGCCAATAGCGGCGTTCACGCCCGGCGCGCTCTGGCCCGACGATCGCGGCGTGCACATCAACGCGCATGGCGGCGGACTGCTGCGGCACGGCGACCGATGGTACTGGTTCGGCGAGCACAAGACCGCGGGCGAGGGCGGCAATGTCGCGCAGGTCGGTGTCCACGTCTACAGCTCGGCCAATCTGTACGACTGGCGCGACGAGGGTATCGCGCTTGCCGTCTCGGACGATCCCACCAGCGAGATCGTCCGCGGGTGCGTGATCGAGCGGCCCAAGGTCCTGCGCGATCCGGTGTCGGGACGGTTCGTGATGTGGTTTCACCTCGAGCTGAAGGGGCAGGGCTATGCCGCGGCTCGCGCGGGGGTTGCGGTCGCCGACCGGGTGACCGGGCCATACCGCTTCCTCCGATCGGGGCGCGTCGATCCGGGGCAGTGGCCGGTCGACGTGACCGCAGCGGACAAAGCCCAGACCGACAGCCATCTCGTCCGCGACCGCCCCGGCGGGCAGATGGCGCGCGACATGACGCTCTTCGTCGATGCCGAAGGCGCCGCCTGGCACGTCTATGCGTCGGAGGAGAACCGCACGCTGCAGGCGGCACGCTTGCGACCCGATCTCACCGCGCATGATGGGCGTTATTGGCGGTTGCTGCCCGGTGGTGCGAATGAGGCACCCGCGATTTTTCGCGCGCGCGGACGCTATTATATGATCACCTCGGGGCTCACCGGCTGGGCGCCCAATCCTGCACGGTCGTTCGTTGCCGATCGAATCGAAGGGCCGTGGACGTCGCTGGGCAATCCGGTGCGCGGCACGCCGGCGCAAGTCGCGACGACCTTTGGCGGGCAGAGCAGTTTCGTCCTGCCGTGTCCGGACACGACCGGCCGCGAGCGGTTCGTGTTCATGGCGGACATCTGGCGTCCGAAGAACGCGATCGACGGTCGGTACGTGTGGCTGCCGATCGAATGGGAGGGCGATCGCCCGATCCTGCACTGGCGCGACCGCTGGTCGCTGGAGACTCTATGATCCGAATTGCTCTGCTGGCTGCCGCCGCGACCGTGCTGACTGCCGCCGATGCGCCTGCGCCGCGTTGGGATGCCGCATCGACGCGCAATCCGTTGCTGCCCGGCTATTTCGCGGATCCCTCGATCGTTCATGACGAGGGGCGCTGGTATATCTTTGCAACGATCGATCCCTGGGGAGACGATCGGCTCGCGCTATGGACCTCGACCAACGGTCGCGACTGGCGCTTCTCGACGCCTGCCTGGCCGACCAAGGCGGCGGCGAGCAGCCCGAGTTCGGGGGATTCCAAAGTCTGGGCGCCCTCGGTCGTCAAGACGCGCGATGGGCGCTGGTTCATGTATGTCTCGGTCGGCAGCGAGATCTGGGTCGGCACCGCACCGTCGCCCGCCGGGCCGTGGCGCGACGCGCATGGCGGCAAGCCGCTAATCGCCAAGGCGTTCGATCCCAGATACCACATGATCGATGCCGAGGCGTTCATCGACGACGATGGCCAGGCCTATCTCTATTGGGGATCGGGCCTGAACTGGACCAACGGGCATTGCTTCGTCGTCAAGCTGAAGCCGGACATGGTCACGTTCGACGGCACGCCGAAGGACGTCACCCCGCCGCAGTATTTCGAGGCGCCGTTCATGGTCCGCGCCGGAAAACACTATGTGCTGACCTACAGCGACGGCAAGACGACCGAGGACACGTACAAGGTCCGGTACGCGATCGGCGACACGCCGTTCGGGCCGTTTCGCGAGGCCGCCAACAGTCCGATCCTGTCGACCGATCGCGCGCATGACGTGATCAGTCCGGGGCATCACGCCATCTTCCGATCGAACGGCCAAGCGTACATCCTGTATCATCGCCAGGGCCTGCCATTCCCACAAGCCGGCGACGCCGTGCTCCGTCAGGTCGCGGTCGACCCGCTGACGATCCACGACGACGGTACGATCGCGACCGTGCTGCCGGGGCAGGGCGGCGCGGTCGCCGGGTTTGCGGCACGGCGCGATGCCGGGCTGCGCTGGACCGCGCGCGGCGCGGGGGCTGACGCGCTCCACGGCCCGGTGCGCGCGGCGGACGACAATTATGCGACACTGTGGCGGCCCAGGCCTGGCGGCCCCGCTACACTGGTCGCCGATCTCGGCACGGCGCGAACGGTGCGCGAGAGCCTCGTGCGGATGGAGTATCCGATCCGTCGCTATGCGCTGTCGATCGAGGCGTCGGCGGATAGCCGGACGTGGCGCCGCGTGGCGCAGACGACGGCGAGCGGATCGCCGATCGTGCTGCATCATGCCGCACCCACCCGCTATCTGCGGCTGACCGTGCCGAGCGGCGCTGGCGTCTGGGAGTGGACGATCCGATGACGCCATAGCGGCGACCGGTGCTGTGCCTTGCGCTCGTCTCGCCTGTAGGCGCAGCGGGCACGCCGGTGGCCAGGGGCGGTCGCCCGCTACGGTTTCACTGCCCGGAATGCCGCGTCACGATGTACGGACCGTCGCCGACTTGGCGACGCGGGTCGATCATTCGTACACGCGCAACGAACCCCCGATGTCCGGCGCCCCCGAGCGCCTCGCCGCCGTCGCGCGACGGCCGCAACGCGCGCGTCGCCGGCCGAGTTGGTGCCGTGGGCCGCGCGCGTGCGCGGCGCACCGACCTGGAGCGCCGAGACGCCAGGAAAGCACCGCGCGTCGCGGCCTCACCGGCGCCGATCACCGCGGTGATTTTCCGCCCGCGCGCTTGGTTACCGACGCCAGCGGCAGAACGACCTTTGCGGCCCCGCCGATGATGAGATCGGGCAGCGCGGTCGGGTCGGTCAAGGCGATCGTGAGCGCGTAGCTGCCATCGAGCCGGTCGATCACCTCGGCGATCATCGCGCGTTTCGGGTCGACGCTGAACAGCGCACCCTTGCCGGGACCGGTCAGGTTCCCGCGCTGATCGACCGGGCGCACCTGGACCGATATGCAGCGGCCACGCGGACAGGCGTTGAAACTTCCTGCGCCGATCGTCGTGTTTGCCAGCGTCGTTGCGGCATCGATCGCGACACCGACATAGCGATCGGTCGTGTAAATTCGCTGGAACGGGCCGTTGAGCGGCGTCTTGGCGTCCACCATGAAGGTGACGCGGTACACCCCCTCGAACGGCGCGGGCGTTTGCGCGGTGTAGACGCCGCGGGTGGTTTCCTTTAGCGGCACCTTCAACTGGCCGTTGACCGCGGTGGCGGCGACGATGCCCTTGTCGCCTGCCGCGAACATCGCTGCCGCTTTCGCGCCCGCCAGGCTGACCGGGTCACGCTCCTTCCTGCCTTGCGGTCGGACCGGCGATTTCGACAGGATCGTTCCGAGGCTGGCGGTGGGGCCGCCGATCAGCGCGTAGACCGATCCCGCCGCGAGTTTGCTGACGGGGCGGCCAGCCTCAGTCAGCCTAGCGGTCAGGCGCAGCGGCTTGCCAATGCCGGGAGCCGGCTGGTCGACCTTGAAGTCCGAGGCGAGCGTCGCGTTGTCGCCCAGTACGAACAGGCTGTGGTTCAGCGCGGGTCCCTGCTGACCGCCGGCAACGAAGCCCAGCGACCAGTCGCCGGCGGGCTTCACGCATTGGCGCCGATCGTTGCAGAAGGGCGCGCGCAGAGTCATTACGAGATGATCCTTTCCGCGCGCGAGGACGACGTTGCGATCGCGCAAGGGGTCGAAGTCGATACCGTCTTTGCTGATCTTGAGGTCTGACGGCATGGTGTCGCCCCCCGGCGACGACCAATTGAGCAGTAGCGTCACTGCCCCGTCCTGCGCGCTGGTGCGGAACGGGATCGACACGCCATTGCCCAGTCGGCGCAGGACGGTCGGGTTGGCGATCCGCGAGCGCGCGCGCGCTGCACCGTGCGTGATCGAAATGAGCTCCAGCTTGTCGCCGACCAACGTCTTGTCGAGCACCTGGAGAAAGAAAGTGATCAGATCTGCAGGCGTTTTGAGGGTCGCGGGCGATCCCATCAGGCCACCGCAGCCATTATCCGCGATCTGCTGGAGCGTCGTCGTGCCGCCGGGGCCGGCGGGATCGTCGGTGCGCAGCCTGAAGGGGCACAGCGACACCGGTGCCATGCCAACCCATGGCGTCCCGAACGGCAGGTTCTGGGTGGGATTGATCAGCAACTGCGTGCCGTCGGATGTCAGGAACGGCGCGGTATTCTGTTCTCCGTCGGTAAACAGCAGGACGGTGTTTTGATGTGCCGCGGCGTTACTCAGCAGCGGGGCCTTGAGATTTTCGACCCCTGCGCCAATCGACGTGCTGCCGCCGGGGGCACGCGCGCCGATAGCACCGAGCGCGGCGTCCAGGGTGATCGTATTCATCCCCGCGAGACCGCCGGTATTGCTGGCGGTGGAGTCGAAGAAGACGACGCCGAGTTCGTCGCCCGGTGTCGCATAGGCCTTGGCGACATTAGCCATCTGCGCGGCCGCATCGTTGAGAATGTTCCACCGGCGGCACGCCGGCACCGGCGAGAAAAAGGCGCCGCAGCCCGGATCGCCTGCCGGCTTGGCCGACCAGTCCATGCTGCCCGATTTGTCGAAGACGAGGGCGAGGCGCGCCGGATTGCGGCCGACGTTCGGTATCGGCTTCGCACCGGCGAATGCGGTGTCGCTGTCAAACGGGAGGACGGTGAACCCCGGCACCGCGCCCTGAACGCCGGTGATCGAGTAGTGGATCTCATCGCTGCGCTGTAGCAGGCCGAAATGATGGATCTGCACCATGTCGCCAGCGCCGCCGAACGTCCGGAAGAAGCATTTGCCGCTGGTCGCTGGGGAGAGGATTTGCGCAACGGGGCTGTACGTGCAGGTGATGTCGGCAGCGGGGAGACCGCGCGGGCGAAGCTTGACCACGGCGCCGGTCGAATCGAGCGGCAGTGCCAGTGCGTCGTCGGGTATATATTGTACCCTGATCCCGCCCTTGCCCCCCGAGGGAACCGCCTGGCGTATGTCGAGATCCTCATACCCGCTGCTGTCGGCCTTGAGCTTGGGCGCCGAGCTGCTCAATTGGTCGAGGGTCGGCGTCACGGTCTGGGCGAGCGCGGGGACGGACACGCTGGCGAGCAGCGTGAGGAGCAAGGTGCGAGTCAGGATCACGGCATTTCTCCCTGGAGAATGGATTGACGAGCAGTTGAGACGCTACGTTCGAACTTGGCAGGTCAGATCTTGGTGACGAACGAGACTTGGCGCACGGCATTGCCATCTTGGTAGAACA
Organism: Sphingomonas sp. Leaf38; assembly: GCF_001421825.1. Classification (NCBI taxonomy): domain Bacteria; kingdom Pseudomonadati; phylum Pseudomonadota; class Alphaproteobacteria; order Sphingomonadales; family Sphingomonadaceae; genus Sphingomonas; species Sphingomonas sp. Leaf38. Next base: position 914,714 of record NZ_LMLD01000011.1, read on the forward strand.
CGCTGGCGTTGCCGCTATCGACCGCAAGATTGGGATAGCGCGGAGACCCTGTCTCGCTGACCATCGGCCGCGCCTCGCCGAGCAACCCCGCCTCGCTGGTGCGACCGATCAGCTGGGTGCCGCCGCCGGGCGCGGTCAGCGCATAGGCAAGCCACAATCGTCCGGGCGCGATGAAACCGGCGGCAAAGTCGCGCACTGCACTGGCGGGCATAGTCGCGAGGCTCGTCCACGTGGCCGGCCATGCGCCGCCAGCAGACGTCTTCGACAGGATCGACAGGGTCCCGCCCGCCTGTTCGAAGAGCAGGATCTGCGGACCCGGCACGATCGCGACGCGGGCCTGCGCATCGGTGCTGGTGCCGACCACCGTCAGGCTGTTGGCGCCAGCGCCCGGCAGGAAGTTCTGGGTGAACACCGTCGGCGTGGCCGGTGTGGCGGGATTTTGTCCGACCCAGGCGATCTGCGTGCTGTTGTCCGACAGCCGCATCGCGACCACGCCGATGTTGAGGTCGGGACTGCCGACCTCCAGCGGCGCGCCCCAGCGGGTTGCAGGCGGCGCGCCGGGGTCGAAGCGTCGGCTGAACAGTTTGGCCGTCCCCGCCTGTCCGGTATAGAATATGCGCCGAAAGCCCGCATCCTCGTGGACGATCGCCATGCTGGTGACGTTCAACACGCCGGTGAACTGAAACTCGTCCTCGGCCGGCGTCACGGTGCCGTTGGCCAACACCTTCGCGCGCGACAGGAAGCGATCCACGCCCGCGACGCGCACCCAGTAGAGGAAGGTCCCGTCAGGCGCCGGCGCGGTGGTCGGCAGGTTGAACGGCCCCCCGGTCAATCGCGTGACCGGTACGGTGATCGAGGGCCGGTCGCGCAGCACGCCGTTGAGCACGTCGCGCAGCGAGAAGGCGAGCTTTGGCGTGCCCGTACCATCGACCGCATAGCCCGGCCCGAACACGTCGCCGGTCAGTTGCTCAAGATCGCGTCGCGACGATACCTGCAGGCCGGTGCGGCGGGCCTCCCCCAGCGTCTGGTCGGTCAGTTCCTGCAGCGCGGTGCGCGTGACCTGCGCGAGCATCGCATAGCTGTGGCCGGGCCGGAAATCGGGATCGCCCGATTGCGGGACGCCGGATCCGCCCGCGGGAGTGCGGACCCGCACCACCCATTCGCGGCGCAATCGCGAACAGCTCTCGGTGCCAAGCCCGGCGAGGATCAGCGTCGCGTCCTCGGCGGCGGTGACGAGCCGCTCCCATACGTCGAGATAGATCGAGAGCGGCGTGGTGCCGGGTACGATCGCGACGATCGCCGGGACGCCCCAGCGCGCCGCCAGTGCCGCCGCGCCCGGCTGGCTCGCGTGGAGCGGCTGGGCGGTGAACAGCGTGTCGGCGACGATGAACGCCTCGAGCCCGTCGACGAACATCCGCCCCGCGGCCATCGGCGCCGCACCGCCGCCCGCCATGATCCGAAAATCGACTCTGCTGCCGGCGCCGCCGATCCCACCGATCCGGAAGCCGTCATTGCCGAGCGGAATGCCGTCGCCGACGAACCAGCGCACGAACGCGCGCAGTTCGAAGCGGCGTATGTCCTCGCTCTCGTTCCAGTCTGCGTCGACCAGCGGGACGCCCTGCGCCAGGCGTACCGAGACATAACGGCGGAGCGGATCGAAGCTGTTGGGCGAGATGACGGCCATGCGCGTTTCCTTTGCCGATACGGATCAAAACAGGAGCCAGATGGTGCGTTCGAGCGTGCTGACCGGATCTTTGGCGATCACCGGGTGGCGGACGAGATTGACGAGCAGGCGCGCGCCACCGAGCGTGGCCATCAGCCCGAACTCGCGCAGATTGGCGGCGACATGGTGCGCGTCGGGCCAGGGCGGCACCGCGGGGCCGATCGTCGCCTTGATCTGCAGACGATTAGTCGGCGCCGCGGAGACGATGTCGCCGTTGAGGAAATCCATCGCCAGCGCCGGCCCGGTGACGAGGAAGGGGGCGGGATCGGCGAGCGCGATCTCCGCCTCGGTCGGTGCGGGCGGTGGCGTCGCGTCCCAAGTGGGAACGCCACCACCGATCGCCAGCGCGCCGATCGGCAGCGCCGCCGGGCTGCCGCGCATATAGCTTGCGAGCAGCAGGCGGGTGCCGGTGACGACGACGTTCGACCGCCAATCGCTCTGCCAGGTCACGGTGCCGTCGGGCGCGCGCAGCACGTCGCGATAGCGGCCGGACGGTAGCGGGATGGGCGTGGCGTGCATCGGGTAGACCCTTATGTGATGGTGGCGCGGTGTCCGGGTGGCGGTGTGTTCGAATGGGGCGGGCTAGCGTGGCGGCGGAAAGAAGCTGCGGCGGCGCAGCGTCGGCAGGACGAGCGGGTCGGCCGACACGTCGCCCGCGGTATTGGTGCGCAGCACCAGCCAGTCGGGGAGCACCGCGCCGCTGGTATCGCCGGGCAGGCCGATCCGGTCGACGAACGCCATGTCGTCGAGGAAGCTGTCGGTGATGAAGCCGTTGGCGAACACGAACTCTTCGGGTGCGGTCGGATCTAGGATCAGCACCGCGCGCATATTTACCGGCAGAAACTCGTGGAGCAGCTGCTGCAAGCGGAGCGCGGCGTCGGCGGTGATCGATCGTCCGTTCGAGCCGCGCGAGAGATACAGCCCGATCGTGCCGCGGGTATAAAAGTCGTTGGCGGCCAGCGGCGGCTCGCCGTCGAGCACGGGGCGATGCGGCGTGTAGCTGAGCAAGTCGTCCCAATGCTGGCGGCGGCCATTGCGCGCCGCGTCGTCCGCCCGCACCGTCGTCGTCCCGCTAGTGCGCCGCTGCGTCGCGGCGATGACGGCGGGCATGGCCGCGATCCTGGCGGCACCGGCGAACAGCGGCGAGACGTCGCCCGGCGTAAACCCCGCATCAGCGCGGTGCAACAGCGTCAGCCCGGCGGTCGCGGGCGCACCGACCGGCGCGGGCAGGGTGACCGGCACCGGCGCGCTGCGATGGACCACGCCGGTCATGATCGGCGTCGGTCCGCCCGGGGTCAGCGCAGCGTCGAGCACGACCTCGGCGAGCCCGACGCCACCGCCGCGATCGGTCGAGAAGAACAGTCGCGCACCGCCGGTCGCCAGCGGCAACAGCGCGGGGTCGCGATCCGCCGCGCGTCCCCCCACCGGCGGCGTTGTCGCATCGCGTGTCGCGGTCCAGCTGCCCGTGACGGGGTCGAAACGCTTGAGGCGCAGCCGCCGCTGGTCGGCGGCCGGATCGGCGATGGCGGTTTGCGACCAGGCGAGCAGGTGCGCGCCATTGGCCTCGGTCGCCAGCACAGGCTCGCGCGCGGCGGGTTCGTCGACCAGTATGACCGTCGCCGATCGCGCGGGCTCGATGCGCGCGACCGCGTTGCTCGGCAGGCCGTTTGTCGTGGTCACGCGCCGTACGATGTCGCCGTCGATCATCACGGCGCCCGCGGCGGTCGCGGCCCAGGCGGTGGCGCCGTCGGTCGAAATCGCGGTCGCCGGGCCGACGCCGTCGAGCGTCGACCAGTTGCGCCACCCGGTCGCGTCGCGACGCCAGACTCCGGTTGCCGCCGCCACCCACAGCGTACCGTCGGTGTCGCCAATCGCGACATCGCGCAGGTCGGTGGCCAGTGCGGCGGCCAGTGCGGCGGGGGCATCGACGGTGGTGAACCGGGCGCCGTCGGCGCTGTGGCTCAGCCCGGCGGCGGTGGCGATCCACAGCGATCCGGCACGATCGAACGCCAGCCCGCGGACGTCGAGCGAGGGCAGGCCGGCGGCAAGCCCGACCGCCGACCAAAGGCCTGCGGGGTTGCGCCGTGCGAGACCGGCAGGCGTGGCGATCCAGACCGCCGCATCGGGTGCCAGCACGACCGCACGAATATCGTCGGCGGGGAGGCCGTCGGCGATCCGGAACGTTGCCGGCGCACTGCCGGGGACCACCTGCGTCAGTCCGGTCGCGGTCGCCACCCACAGCGCGCCGTCGGGGGCCAGCGCAAGCCGTCGCGTGTCGTTGCCGGCCAACCCCGCGACCGCGTCGATCACCTGCCAGCTGCCATCGGGTCGCCGTCGCGCGACCCCCGCGTTGGTCGCGAGCCACATCTGCCCGGTGGCGTCGATCACCGCATGGCGCACCGCCGCGCCGGGCACGCCCTGGGCGACGCCGAACGGCGTAACGCTACCGTCTTCGCCGCGCCGTGCGAGGCCGGCGTTCGTGGCGATCAGCGTCGCCCCGGGAATCGTGGCCGCACCGGCGATCCGCCATGCGTCGGTAAAGCCGCTCCACGCGAGGCGGATCGTGCCATCGGCGCTCGCCGCAGCGGTCAGGTCGCGCGCCATGTTCGCGCGGGCCAGGGCGTGCGGGACCGCGAGAGTCAGCCGAGGGTCCCAATCGCCCTGTGCGAGGGGCAATTCGGCGAGCCCGAGCCGCCGCGCGCCGGTCGATCCCGCAAGGTCGATCGACAAGCGCGCCCGTGGCCCCCGCGCGACGGAGGTGAGAAGCAGCGAGCCGTCGGGCGCGCTCGACGCGCTGGCGCCGGTCAGCTGCGCGTTGACCGCGGCGACCAGTTCGGCGGCGGACGCCTTTCCCGGATCGGCGAAATCAGCCGCGCGGACGATGAAGTCCTCGCTGCCCCCCGCCGTGACGAGCCGGAGGCGACCGCCGACGACGAGCGCCATCGGCGCGGCACGACGGCCGGCCAGCCGTGCCGGGGTCGGCTCGGCGGCGGTGGCGAGCGCGGTATCGATCCGGGCATCAGGCGTGCCAGCGTCCGTGATCCAGGCGATCAGCATGCGCCCGTCGGGCAACGGCGCTGCGGCGGGATGGCGAACGTCGGCGGGGACCGGCAGTCGCGCCGCGCCGTACCATCGGCCATAGGCAAACGCCTTGGCGACAATTCCGCCGACGCGGTCCGCGACCGGGGTGGGATCGCTCCCGGTCGCGGGATCAACAGTCGCGGGATCGACGGTCGCTGCGGCATCGTGCAGGATCAGGTGGACCCGGCCCGACCGATCGGTCGCGACCGCCGCCCGCTCCGCCGCGGCGCCGACGAGCGAGAGCAGGTCCGCGTCGGGATGCCGCACCCGCAGCCGCGCATCGGTGCCGCGACTACGGCTCCGCAACCGCAGTCGGCCGCTGACGTCGCTCGCCTCGATCTCGGTGGTAGCGGCGCCGATCCGCGCCGCGAGGTGCGCTGCAGTCAGCGCAGCCAGGTCGCCACCGCCTTCGCCACCATCCGCAAGGCGAAGGACGAGCGCCGCGCCACGATCGACCTCGATCGTCAGTTGCGCGCCCGCAAACAGCGTATAGGGCCCCGGTGCCGCCGTCAGTTCGGCCGCGAGCGTGCCGAGCCCGGCGGCATCGTCATTGCCTACACCAAAGCCCAGCGTTTCGCCGATGTCGAGCGGCGAGCGCCAGCCGCCGGCGCGTTCGACCGCGGCGAACAGCGGTGGCCGTGGCGGATCGTTGGCGCGCGCGATGAACTGCGCGAACTCGGCGACCCGCGTCGTCCAGCCGGTGTAGCGCTGGACGATTGCGCGATAGCTGGTGATCGACCCCAGGGACCGATAGAGCCGCGGTGCAGCCTTCAGTTCGTTGCGCGCGAGCGGCACCGCGTCGGTGTCACCCAGCCGCCAGCCGAGCCATTCGGCGAGCAGCGGCAGATGTCGCGCATCGACCGCGTCGACATCGCGAAGCGACCAAAGGCCTTCCGCCGAACTGCGCATTGCATCGAGCGCGGCACCGAACGGATCGAGGAAGCGCCGCAACTGCCCTGCCATCGCAGCGCGGCCGGGCTGGCCGACCGACGCCTCGGGAATCGTTGCCGATTCGATCGTCGGCTGGCGCAACGTAACGTCGCGCTGACGATGCGCGGCGGGCAGCATGTCGTAGAGCGTGCGGTTCAGCCCGAACGGCGCGGCGGGCATGCCGGTCGCCCGCAGCCGCATGCCATCGCCGGCCGGATCGGTGTATCTCAGCTCGTAATAATAAGTGATGCCGGGCGCCAGCGACAGCGGCGTGTCGCCACCGTCGACGATCGCGACGTGGCGCGATACCGGCCGGCCATCCGCCGCGATCCGCGTGGTGAGGATGCGCCGTTGCCATTCGATTCCGGGGGGCGTGCGCGCGATCGAGATTGCCTCGATCCGACGCCGCTCGGGCCCGTCGATCTCCTCGCGATCGGGCAGGTCGAGGATCGCGATGCCGGGTCCGGGCACGCCGGGGAAGGTGGCGCTGTCATAGACCAGATACGGGTCGGGCACCGTGGTGACGCCGAATTCCCAGTCGCGCGTCTTGCGGCGCAGCACGAGCCGCGGTGCGTCGGCGAGCGTTTCCCCCGCGTCGGGCGTCAGCGTCCACCCTACGCGCAGCCGCCGCGCGACCAGATCGGGCTCGACGCGGAAGCCCTCGATTCTCATGCTAGCGCTCCGACCCGGACATCGGTGACCAGCCGATCGAGGACCGGGATCTCATACGCGCCGAGCGTAATGCGGCTTGCCGGCGTCATGCGACCAACGAGGGCGCGACGGATCGAGTCGGGCAGCAGGTTGAGGGCGGGGAGGCCGGCGCGGCGCAGTTCGTCCTCGACGGGCAGGTCGGCGGTGTCTGCGGTTGCCAGCCGGGCAAACCGGGTGATGCTGGCCGCGACGACGCCAGGCACCGCCTCGACCAGCGCATAGAGATCACCCTGATACAGCGTCTGGCCGAAGCCGACCGCCGCAAATGCGAAATAGCCGCTGGCTGCGTCGATCACCCGCTGGCGGACGGTGTCGGCGTGAAAGCGCGGATCGACTTCGGCGGCGAGCGCGAGTTCGATCGGCGCGCGCTCCGCGTCGAGTATGCGGACCAGCGTACCCGCCATCCGCTTGTCCTCGAAAAAGTCGAGCAGGCGCGCGCGCAGGTCTTCGGGCAGCGGTTCCAGCGTGTCGCCTTGGGGCGCGACGACGACTTCGATCAGGTTCCAGCTTCGGCTGCGCGCCTTGACCTTGGCGACGCCCCCCGCGCGCAATGCCTGCGCCTCGTAATCGTCCAGCGTCACCGCACGTCGGTTCGATCGATAGACCGCGGGGCCGAGCCGGGCGCCGCTCGCCGCATCCTCGGCATCGGTGCCGCCCGCCGCGGCGATCGGGTTGGAGACGGCGACGAGCAGCGGGATCGCGGTCTTCGCGCGGGCGATCGCACCAGCCGCGACGTTCCCTACCGCGCCGCCGCCGACCCGGAAGGTCGCCCTCACGCCGTTGCTGCCCGGTGGTGGAATGCGCCCGAACTGACCGTCGCCGGTGCCGATCCGCGCGTGGCCCGCATCGCCGAACGTCAGCGTGTAATCACGCGCGTCGGCGGGGGCCAATACCAGCCGGCCGGCGGCGTCCTCGCTGTAGAGGAAGCTGTCGCGTCGATCCCAGCGCACCCAGCCGCCGCCCTCGTCGATCTCGACCGTCAACGTCTCCGCGAGCAACGGCGCCCGGTCGATCGTGAACTGCTGGTTGGGTTCGCCGGTCGAGCTGCCGATCACGATCTGCGTTTCGGCGCCGGCCTGGACGACGGGCAGCCGCACGCTCGCCCGCTCGGTATTGGGGCGCACCGATTGCGCGGGCGCCGCCTGATCGGAACGCAGGTCGATGCCCAGCGTCGGGCCGAGATAGCTGAAGTCGATCGTCGTATCGCCGACGCCCACAGCGGTGAATAGCGCACCCGATGCGATCGTCGTCGCCGCTGGCGCGAGCGTCGGAAATTCGAAGGTGAGCAGCAGGTCGGCGCGTGCTGGCGCGGGCGGGGCGAGTTCGTAGCCGATCAGCCGGAGCAGCTGGACCAGGCTGCGCCGTTCGACCGCGGTGCCGGGAAACATCTCGCTGGCGATGCGATCCTGATAATACAGGACGATGTCGCCCATATAGGCGAACATGTCGACCAGCAGGATGCCGACGTCCGACGGAGTATGGTCGGTCCACTCCGGGATCCGGAAGCGCGCCAGATCGAGCATCGCGCGGCGCAGGGACTGATAGTCCTTGTTGGTGTAATCGATCGCGGGGCGGGTGGACATGCTGTGCTCCTCAACCCAGCGGGACCATGAGGCGATCGGTCGCCGCATCGTTGGTCAGCGTGTAATCGAGCCGTAGCGAGAGCGTGGCGTCGGGATCGCCATTGCTGGCACCCCCGCTCCCGCTCCCGCCCCTGCTCCCGCCGCCGCCGTGGCGCTCGACGCTGAGCGCGGTGACCATGATGCGCGGCTCCCAGGCGAGCAGCGCCTGCTGAATCTCGCGTCGGATGAGCACCGCCAGTGCCTCGTCGTTGGGATCGTGGACCAGCGACGCGAGCCGGGTGCCATAGTCGCGTAGCATCGGTCGCTCGCCGAGCCGGGTGGCGAGGATCACGCGGATGTTCTGGCGGATCTTGTCGAGCCCGCTGGCGCGTGCGATCCCGCCGGTCAGCGGATCGATCCGGAATGGAAAGCCGAAGCCGGTGACGGGCATCGTCATGACAATGCCACCGCGTTGCTCTGCTGCGCGGTGCCGATCACCGCGTTGGCAAGGTTGCGCACCTCGCTGGCGACGCCCTTGACGCGGCCGGCCGTGACATAGGCCTCGACGGTGTCGGCAATCGCCTTGGCGAGTTCGTCGGCGGCGCGGTCGGCGGACCAGCTCTCGGCACCGCTCCGCGTGAAATTATCCTTCAGCCGGGTCGACAGGCTGATCGCGAGCGCGGCAGAGTTGAGCGACATGGCGGGATCCTCAATCGAGCGGGCATGCCGGCAGCGCGGGCAGCTGCGGCAGTTGCGGAAGGGCGGGGAGCGCCGGCACGCCGGGGATCGGCGGGATCGGCAACGCCAGCGAAGGCAGCGAAAAGGCCGGCAGATCCGGCAGGCCGGGCAGCGCAGGCGGCGCGGGCAGCGACGGCACCGCGGGCAGGGTGGGCAGCGCGGGTATGCCGGGGATCGGCGGGATGGGCAGCGCGAGCGAGGGGAGCGACACCGTCGGCAGACCGGGCAGTGCCGGCAGTGCGGGCAACGCTGGCGCTCCCGGCAGGCTCGGCAGCGCCGGCACCCCGGGGATTGGCGGGATCGCGAGTGCCGGGATCGGCAGCGGGGGGAAGGTGCAGCGCGTCACTTGACGAGCACCGCGCCCGAGAGATGGACCGCCGGGACCAGCGGCGCGGGGGGGACTGGCGGGAGTGTCGGCCCCATCGCGGTCGGATGCGTGTGCATCAGGAACTGCGTCCACAGCGCCTGGAACGCGGTGCCCATCAGCGTCGGCTGGCCGCCTGCCGCGGCGCCGTTGCCGAGCGCCACCGTTGTGCCGTCGAGGATGATCTGCTTGGCGGTGATCCGCACGGTGTCGCCGGTCAGATCGAGTGCTGCGCCATCCTTGTTCATGAGCACGATGCCGGCATCGGTCAGCGTCACGATCTGGCCATGTTCCGACAGCAGCATGGCGTTGCCGCCGTCCGCCGCGCTCAGCGACATCGTCGTGCCGTTCTTGTTGGCGATCGTGATGCTGCCCGCCTGGTCGATCGCGACGAAGGCGTTCGAGGCGTGGCGGATGACGACGCGCTCGGCACCATCGGTATCGTCGAACTCGACGACATGGCCGCCCGGCGTATGGACGACGCGGTTGTCGGGCGGTTTCACCTGCGATTCGGGCGGCGCGGCGTTGGTCGGATAGAAGGTCCCGACCCAGATCGGCAATTGCCGGTCGCCGCCTTCGAACTCGACCCAGACGAACGCTCCGATCGGCGGTACGAAGAAATGACCGGAGGGGAAACAGGGGTACGCCCAGACCGCGAGCGTGGCGCCGAACACCGCCGGCACCGTGACCATGATCGCACCGACCATTGTAGCGTCGGCATTGTCGACGACGCTGCCGCGATATTTGCCGTAATAGCGGCCGGTGTGGCGGGCGAGATCGGGATGCATGGTCTATCGCGTCAGTTCGAATTCGGTGACGTAGCTGGCGAGCATGTCCTCGTTCGCACCCGGCGTCGCGACACGGTGGCGGGCACGGCGGACATACCAGTCGGTTTCAGCCCAGCTGGCGACGCCGGCCAGCGTGATGCGCGTCTTCGCGCGGATATTCACCATGCCGACGCAGCTGCCCCGCGCGCGCCAGCCGAGCGTGCGCGTCGGATCCTGTGCCGCGTCGCCGGCGGACAGACCCGCCGCCAGCCCGGCCGGCCGGAGCGTGGCGGGCGTCTCGATCGCCTGGGCGGCGACGGCGATTGCATTGTGGATCGGCGCGCCGGCGCGGTCGGCGGCGTCGAGCACCCGCGCGCTCGGGCTTTGCGAGGGCTCCGCCGGCGCTGCGGGCGGCGCGGTGACGTGCGTCGCGCCGGTCGCCGCATCGATCGTCGCGGTGCCCCGCCGCGGATCCGCGGTCGCGGCATCGCGATCGAGATGGAGTGACAGGATGCGGTTGGTGGTGCCGATGTTCGACAGGGTGCCGACCGGTTCGCTCGTCATGAGCCGGGCGAGCGGGACGAAATAGAATTGCGATCGTGCGTCGTTATATTCGACGAAGGCGAGGCACCCGGCGCGCCGGCTTTGTTCGGTGATGAACGCCCAGTCGTCCTGCGTCTGGCGCAGCGGCGTGGTCGCGCCATAGCTGGGGTCGGTGGCGGGCTCGATCTGCGCGACCGTCACGCCGGCATCGGGCGCGCGCGTCACGATCGTCCGGACGATCGAACTCAGGCTGCCGACATGATCGGTCGCCTCGAACGCACGCTTCTGGATGCGCGAGGCGAAATCGAGCGCGGTGAACCGGACGCGGGCCGGCTCGCACCCGTCCTCGCGGATCTCAACGCGGGTGATCGCGCCTTCGAACACGGTCGCGAACACGTTGGACCAGCCGAGCTCGACGAGCAGCGTGTTGCCTTCGCGCGGCGTGTTGCTCGCCAGACCAGCGGGGTCGTCGAGTTCGACGACCGCGCGGTCGATCAGCCGGTCATGATCCTCGACATCGACGAAGCGGACGTTCGCCGAGATGTCGATGCCCTGAAGGAGCACGCGCTGGTAGGGCAGGGCTGCCGGTGCGCTGGCCACTGCTCAGAACCGCCGGTCGCGGACGATGCGCCCGGTGTCGTTCGTCCCGACGATGTCGACCACCTCACCGGCGCGCCAGTCGAGCGGGAACGCGAGGCGGTTGGCGTCCGCCACCCGCCACCAGCCATCGCTGGTGCCGCCGTAGCGCCAGCTGAGCGTCTCGAGCGTCTCGGTGCCGGTCAGCGCGTGCCGCGACCGCGCCGCAGCGGCCGGGGGCGTGTCGTAGAGCCGCGCGGGCAGCATCGCACGCGCGGTGCCGTCGCGGTCGGGCGCCTGCCGGACGGCGCTGGTGGCGTAACGCGATCGAATGGCGACGGGCATGCTGCGCTCCCTCAGAGATCGAAGATGTGCTTGATGGCGGAGACACCGGGGATGACGTTGACGTAATCGCCGCCATATCCCGGCCGCGCGAGCGTGGTCGCGACCCGGATCGTCCGCTCGATGGTCTCGATCATCGGCGTGATGGCCTTGGTCTGCTGCTTCAGCGTCACGCTCACCTCGGCCCGCGCGGGCGACGTGTCGGGATTGAATCGCGTCATCTTGATCGACAGGCTCTCCATCACGCAGTCGGCGTTGATCCCGCCGTAGATCAGCGTGCACTGCGGTGGCGGGAACGTCGTCTCGAACCCGCTGCTGAACCATTCGATCAGTCCGCCGGCATCGACGCCCGGATTGACGAACGATCGCAGGATCGCGAGGTCGGGTTCGATGCTGCCCTCGTAGCGATTGCCGACCTCGGCGGTCGCGCCGTCGAGCGGGACGCCGCCGTCGATGACGAAATCCAGTGAGAAGATGCGGTGATCGCCGCAGCCCGCCTGGAGCGGGTGGGTGCGGACCAATTTCGGCCCGATCTTCTGAACGTCCTTGTATGCGGCCGCCGGGGCGGTCGCGAGCTTGGTGTACCAAGGCTGCGCCGAGCTCATCGCCGCACTGGTCTTGTCGAATTCCCAGTTCCCGAAATTCGTCGCGTCGGTATATTTATAACTCTTCTTCTCGGTCATCGATTCCGGATTGAACTGGAACCGGAAGACCAGCGGCGGCAGGCTGAGCCACGAGGCGAGATAGCCGCGCGCCATCAGACCGCTGCCGCCAGCGGGGCGCCGGGTGCGAAATCGAGCCCGCGGCGCCGCAGTTCGTCGAGATGCGCGAGCACGTCGCCGGTCAGCCGGTCGATATCGAAGCGGGCATGCGGTTCGGCGCGGCGGGCGGGGGCGGCGGCCGGGGTCAGATCGATGACGACGTCGGCGATCTCGATCGTGGCGCGCACGCGATCGACCGTGTCGGCCACGACCGCGCCGGGGATCGACTGTGTGTCGGTGGCCGGCGTCCGGCGGAAACTGTCGGTCAGCCGGTCGAGCATCGTCGTAAATCCCGTGCCGGTCAGCCAGGCCTCGTACGCGCGGGCGATCGCCTCGAGTCCGGTCGCGGGCTGCCGGCGCGCCGCGGTTTCGGCCTCGGCGAGGATGCGGGCTTGCTCAAAACTGCCTGCGACCTCGGTCGAGCGTTGGTGGACGAGCGCGAGCTGGGTCGCGAACCGGTCCGAATTGCGCTGCAATTCGTCGGCGACGAGCGTTTCCATCCGCGTCGCGACCGCCCCCAGTCCCGCGCGCAACGCTCCGATCGTGTCGTCCATCCCCTGGAGCAGCCCTTGGCGCGTGCTGTCGAGCGCGCCTTGCAACGCGGCGACCGCGGCCGGTGGTGCGATCGCGTCGGCGACGTTGGGCATCGGCGGGAGCAGCGACGACGGCAAGGCGCCCGCCGTCTGCGGACCGGGAATCCCGATCGCTGCCGCGGCGGCAAGCGCCGTGGCCTGGGCAGGATCCAGCGCGGGCGCGCTTGGCCGGATCAACGCGAGCAGCGGCGGCAACACCGCGGGCAGGATCCGGACGAGATGCGTGATAAGCCGGAAGATCCGCAGATCGCCGAACCGTGCCAGGACGACGAACAGCGTGTCGACCAGCCAGCGGAGCATGACGTTGACGGTGCGCTGCAACGCTCCCGCCAGGAACTGGAAGACGCTCAGCGCGCCGGTCAGGACGGTGCCGACCAGCGTGAAGATCCCGGTCAGCGCGCCGCGAATCGTCTCGGCCAGGATCGCGGCGAGCCCGGCGGCCAGCCGCGCCGCCGAGGCGACCAGATCGAACACCGTCACCAGCACGACGCCGCGCAGCAGCAGGACGTTGCGCACCAGGAACTGTAGCATTTCGATGATCGCGAGCTTGATCGCATCAAGCTTGTCGACGAACAGCGCCAGGCTGCCGACCAGGATCGGCACCAGCGCGGTCAGGCCCTCGACGAGGCGCGAAACGCTGGCGACGGCCGCCTCGACGGCGTGGAGCATCGTCAGCCAGCGCTCGCCGGCCGGGGTCAGCGAGGCTTGGAGCCGCTCGGCGGGCGGCGGCGCGCCGCTGCCAGCCGCTTGGACCAGCCCGGTCGCGAGGTCGAGGATCGACCGCAGCTCGGCAAGCTGGTCGGTCGCCGACTGCCCCAGGGCGCCGGTCGGTGTCGTCGCCGCCGACGGGGAGTCCGTGGTCGTCGCGGTGGCGGGCTGCGGACCGATCCCCAGCCGCCGGATGATGGCTTCGATCGTCGTCACGATCGACTGCATCATCCCAAGCATCACCGGCAACGCGACGCCGGCGATCGTGCCGCCGACGATGCCGCCGACCAGCCCGCCAAACAACCGGCCGATGCCCCCCAACAGCCCCTCGATGAACCCGCCGATCCCGCCGCTCGCGACGAGATCGCGGATATTGACGATGTGGACCGCGAGCGCGCCGGCGACCATCGGCGGCGCGCCGAAGCCACCACACGGCGTAAACGCCTCGGCGAACGCAAATCCGGCATAGCGCGCCGTCGCTGCCGCGATCTGGTCGACCGACAGCCGCATCCCCGCCAGTTGCGCGATCGCCTGCCCCAGTTGCGCGGCGAGGCTGTGCGTTTCGAGCGCGGTGACCCGCCGCGCGAGCGCCTCCTGCTCCATCAACAGCAGGCTGAGCGGGAAGCTGGTCGGGTCCATCAGCCGCTCGCCGCCTGCGCCAGGATACGGCAGCCCTCGCCATAGGCGTCCTGGACCGCGCGCCGGACGCACTGAGCGGTCTCGCGGACCAGCGCTTCGTCGATCGCGCGGTCGCCACGGCGGATGTCGAGCCGGTGCATGTCGACCCGGGCGAGCACAGCATGGCGGGCGAGGATATGCGGCGAGGTGGCGGTGACCACGACGGTGTCGCCGCGTCCGGCAATCGCCTCGTCGTGCCAGAAGCTGCGCATCGCGCCGACATAGATCGGGATCACGTTGCCGATCGCCGCGAACCCGCCCGCGCTCAGCCAGCGCTCGATCGCACCGGCTGGGGCGTGCGGCCGTGCGTCCAACGCCCCGACTTGGTCGGCGAACAGGTCGTTGGCTGCGGTCGCGGTGGCGGCCTTGAAGTCGGTCAGCGCCGGACCGGTCCGCGCGACCTCGTCCGCACTCGCCGAGAGGGTCGCCGCGAGATCGGTTAACGCGTGCGCGCCGACACCGATGATGCCGGCGATATCCCGCGCGATCGCCGTGCCGAAGCTGGCGACGGACCGGCCGATCGCAGCGCCCCGTGCGCCGATCACCTGCTGATGGAGGTTGGGCATCCGCGGCAGGCGTGGTGCGATCGTCTCGTCCGGGTAGCTGCCGGTGTTGGCGAACAGCGCCGCGACGATCTCGCTGATCAGGCGCAAGGCACGGCTTGCCGCTCGGCCCCGCGCGCCGGGAATCGGGAATACCGCGACACGGGCGGCCGCGATCATGCCTTGCAGTGTGTGATACAGCGCGAAATTGAGCGCGGCGCCGGCGGCGTCGATCAGATCGTTGGGCGTCAACCGGATGCCGAAATAATCGAGGATGAACGTGCTCGGGCCGAGGAATGGCCTGATGATGCCGAGCAGGTCGAAGTCGAGCGCGTGATCGATCGCGCTCAGCACGGTGTCGACGATGGCGATATACTGGTTGATATACGCGCGGATCGCTTCCAGAAAATCGTGGAGGACCTCGGTCAACAGCCCGAAATAGCGTTGCGCGAAATCGCCGTAATGGCGGACATTGTCGGCCAGCAGCAGCCCCATGACGGTGACGATGGCGGGGATGCGGCGCAACTTGTGCGGCAGCGTGGTGAAGAAGATCGCATAGACGTGGCGGCGTAGTGTCGCGAGCTGGGCCTCGACCGACTGTATTGCGGTCAGCACGACGAGCCGGAACCCCGTCCAGATACCCCGAACGAGCGTGGCGAGGATGTCGGGTAACGCTGGTATGACGACCAGCGCCGCGACTACGTACCGGGTCAGCGTGTCGAGCGGCTGCGCGTTGAGATAGCCGGGGATCGTCGCTGCGGGATCGGCGGCGCGCACCGTAGCGGCCGCGGGCGTGGACGGTCCGACATCGCGCAGCCCGCGCACCCAGGCGATGCCGCCCGCGATCGTGCGGAGCTGGCCGCTGCTCGTGACGATCGCGCGATAGGCCATCGCTGCCAGACCGAACAAGTGTCCGGCGCGTGCCGTGCGCGGATCGAACATCGTCGCGGTCGGCGTGGCATAGGTGGCGATCTGCTCGTCGATCGCGACCAGGATGGTGCGGATCGTGCCGAGCAGGGTCGGCAGGATCGTCTCGTCGCTCGCCGCCTGCCCGACGCGACCGACACCGCGCCCGAACGCGGCGAAGGGCGCCGCGATCGCGCCGCCGATCGCGCCACGACCCGAACCATGGGCGGTCAGCGCGCCGGCTTGCGTCGCGGCGACACGGCCGACCAGCGCGGTGCCCTCGAAGGCATAGACCGGGAAACCGCGGGTGCGGGGCTCGAGGATCTGCAGCTGCTCGAGCCGTTGCGTCAGCCAGGGGCCAAGCGGCGTGAAGCTGCCGAGCAACCGGTCGATCGCGCGCCGGAACGGCAATGCGTGCGCAAGGGCGGCGAGATCGATCGGCATCATGCCGCCGCCAGATAGGGTTGCGCGCGCAGCAGCCCGGTCAGGTCGTTGGCGAAGTTGCGCGCCGTCGCGGGATCGCCATCGGGGAGCATTATCGTCAGCCGGCCGATGATCGGGCGCAGTCGGCCATTGTCGGGTACGAGGCGTACCGGATGCTGGTCGGCGGTCATGTCCGCCTGCGCGACGACGACCGCGTCGATCGCGGCGAGCATCGGGCGCAACGCAGGCAGGTGCGCGCGGATGAGCGGCATCAGGCTCTCCGCGATGAGGCTGTGTGCCTCTGCCCGGCGCTCCTCGATCGCCGCGCGCCCTTGCTCGACAATCGCGGCCGGTACGATGTCCATCAGCAACGGCAGAAGTTCACGCGCCCGCGCCAAACCGATCACCGGAGCCGCCGCGGCGGCCGCGTCCGCGACCGTCGCTGCCAGTTGATCCGCGACGATGCTGGCGGGTGCGCGCGTCAATCGCGCGATCATCGCCCGCGCTTCGTCGGTCAGCCGGAACGGCGCGACCGTATCGGCCGGCAGCGCGCCGATCGTGAACCGCGCGGCCGATCCGAGCAGCGATTGAGGATCGAGCAGCGCCTCGGCATTCTCCAGCGTCGGCGCCGCGGGACGCAGCCCGATCAGGCCCTCCACCACGGCCGGGTCCGGCAGCCCGGGCCATTTCGGCGCCGCGGCAGGCAGCATCGACCCCGTCGATCCGCCAGCCGGCGAGGGCGGCGTCGGCGCGGGCGGGATGATCGTCCTGACGAGGGTCACGACGCGGCCAAGCGCCCGGAACGTCGCGATCAGCGGGATCCTGACCAGAATATTGCGCGCGGCGCCGATGGTCGCGTCCAGATCGTTGCGGGTATAGGCGTTGGCCAGGAAGGCGCCGATGATGAACTGGACGGCAAGGGTCCAAAGCGCTTCGGTGACAAGCGCGATCATCCGGTCGATGCCCGTCATGACGCCCTGCAACAGGCTGGCGAGCAGGTCGGGCAGCGCACCCGGCGCGCCGCTCCACAACCATTCGAGCGGCGCGCGCGCGTCGTCGATGATCGCGGCGACCAGCGCGATGGTCGCGTCGGCAAGTCGCTGGATCGCCAGGAATTCGAGCGTCCACGGCAGGATCAGCGGGCCGATCCGCCGGACGACCCATGCGAACGCGCCAAGCCCCTGCGCGAACAGCCCCGCCAGCCGATCGAGCAGCCCGAGCAGCGACGCGATCAGCGGGTTGCCGATGTCCGAGCGCGGCCCGAGCAGGCGCGCCACGAGGTGCGGCAGGGCCACGAACAGCCGCGCCAGTGCGCCAAGCGCCTCGAGCCCCAACTGGACCGCGTTCGGTACGCCGGCGGTGGCCACGACATAGAGGATCGCGCCGATCACGCTGACCGGCAGCAGGATCGCCGCCACGCCGAGCCCTGCACCGGCTACCCCGGCGCCGATCCCGAACGCCGCCGCACGACCAAGGAAGGACGTGCTGAACAGCAGATGGAACAGGATTCGCGGCAGCTTTCCAGTCGCGCTGCCCAGTAGCCCGTAGAGGGCGAGAACGATGCCCGACGGCGACAATATGAGCCCGAGCGCCATGCCGGTCAGTCCTGCCAGCGGCTCGACGAGATTGGGCCCGCTCGCCCCTGCCACCGACGGCGCGCGGGCCAGGCGATACTGCGCCGCCAGCGCATCGAGATTGGTGATCCCGATCAGCAGCGCGTCGCCCGCGGGCGGCAGGCGTGCGCCGAACCAGTTCGACAAAAACGCACCGCGCGCACGATCGATGACCAGCGCCTCGATCGCAAGCACCGCGCGCCAGCGGTCGAGCGGCGGCTTCACGCTTGCCAGCCGGCCCAATTGCTGTTGGAGGAAAAGCGCGATCGGCACCCGTCAGCCCCGCCGCGCCGCATTAATCTCGGCGTTCTCGCGTTCGATCTGCTCGCGCAGCAACGCGGCAAACGCCTGTCTCTCGTCAGTAGGCATCGACATGATTTCGCTCCAGGACCAGTGAAGATGGTAGGCGAGGAAGAACAGTTCGCGCCTCAGACCCTCCAAATTCACTCCACTGCTAAAAAACGCGACAGATCCAGATTGGCCTTGAACTCGTTGCCGCATGCTGGACACTCGATCGGTCGGATCAGGTCCACCCCGGGTGCGGCCGAATTCAGCGCGCGATCGATCAGCCGGCGGTCGGTCATCGTCAGGTCGACGAGCATCTTGGGTCCCAGCGCCTCGAGCCGGTGCGCCGGGACGTCACCAAGAGAAACCATGCAGCGCGCGAGCAATGCGTTCTTACCGAGCGAGGGGTTCTTGCGCATCTGTGCGGCGACCGCACTTTCGTCGGCCCCGGTCGGCAGCCGCAGCACCATTGCGGTGTGCAGCATCCCCGCCCGGTCGAGATAGCCGTCCTCCAGCTCGACCAGGATCGGCTCGACGCGCTCGCCCTCTTCGAGCGAGCGGACCGGGAGGTCGTCGAGGTCCTCGGTCACCTCCCAGCCATGGCCGCAGGACGGGCATTTGTAGCTCGCCTCCAGCGCGGCGCCGAAGGTGATCGCGCGCAACCGCAGCAACAGATAGTTGCGATCCGCCGAATACATGTTGGCGACGACGACCGGCGATACCGGCTCGCCGCCGAGATCGACGATACAGCCATGCAGCAGCTCGGTGACGAGCTTGCCGCCGTTGCGCTGGTTCTGCGTGTCGGCGAGGATCGCCTCCTCGCGGCCGGTCATCTTGCGCAACGCGCCGTCGCGGCGGATCGCGCCATCCTCGTCGGTGACTCCGATCGGCAGCGTGAACGGCAGCGTGCGATGACCGCTGGCGGGCTGCGCGCGATCGAGCGGAAACTCCTCGTGCATGTTCATCCGACGCGCTCCAATCCGTCATGCTCCAGCACGATCGTCTGCTTGAGCAGCGTCGTGCTC
Source organism: Sphingomonas sp. Leaf38 (assembly GCF_001421825.1). NCBI lineage: Bacteria > Pseudomonadati > Pseudomonadota > Alphaproteobacteria > Sphingomonadales > Sphingomonadaceae > Sphingomonas > Sphingomonas sp. Leaf38. The sequence goes on from NZ_LMLD01000011.1 coordinate 933,585, forward strand.
CCCGCCTCGAGATCGGTGAATTTCGACGACTTCACCCAGGCGCCGTAAAAGGCGAAGGTGAGGACGTCGGCACCGTTGTGGCGCTTGACGATCATCCCGTTCTTGCGGACGCCCGACGATCCCTGATCGGTGACGTTGAGCCGGAAGGTCGACTGGAACCAGTCGCGGAACACCTTGTCCTGCGGACTGCCGTCGACATAGCGCTCGACCGTCAGCGATTCGAATTTCACCTTGGAGCCGGCGAGCTTGTAGACCCTGAGCGACGCGCCATCGGGCTGTTCGACCGATTCCAGCTCGCCTTCGGACAACCCCGAGACCTTCGACACGCCGGGGCTTTCAACCCCTTCGACCATCAGCACGAACTCGTTCGCGCGGTAGCTTTCCCAGATATTTCCGACGAGAGGCATCGCAGTTTCTCCTGGCTGGACGGTGGCGTCACTGCTCGGCGACGACGCCGCCCGACGGTTGCTGGCCGACGGTGATGAGGATCGTCTCGGCGGGCCGGGACGGGTAAAAATAGACTTCGAGGTTGAGGATGCCCTGATCGACCTGGTCGGGCGGGTTGTTGGTCGTGTCGCAGATGACGGTGAACACATCGGCGGGATTGCCCGTCCCGAACGCGCCGCGTCGCCACAGCCCGAGGAGGAACGGCGTTACCGTGCCGTAGTTGATCGAATTCCACAGCTGCGCGCGGTTCGGTTCCTGGCGGACCCAGCGCAGCCCGTCCTTCAGGCTCGACTTGACCAGGTTGAACAGCAGCCGGACGTTGACATACAGCCAGCGCGTATCGGTGCTCAGCGTCCGCGAGGCATCGATGACGATGCCGGCGCGGGGCATCGCCCGGATCCCGTTGACGCTGCCCTCCTTGACAAGCTGCGTGTGCTCCTCGTCGGTCATGCGATAGGTCACGTCGATCGCGCCGGCGAGGTTGGCCTCGTCGCCGGCCGGCGCTTTCCACACGCCGCGTAACCCGTCGATCCGCGCATAGACGCCCATGATGTGGCCAGTCGGCGGGATCGTCCGCTGCGGGGCATCGCCGACGCCCTGCGGATCGGACACGACGATCCAGGGGCTGTAGAGCGCGCCGTACACCTTGCGGCCCTGAAACGCCTGGCCGTAGGCGACGGCATCGGCTCCCACCACGCCCTCCGGCGTCGCACCGACATACATGCAGTCCTCGCGGGCCTGGCAATAGGCGAGGCCGCCGATCACGACTGCGGGATCGCTGCGTTCGCACGCGACGAGCTGGACCGCGGCGGTGTCGAACGCATGGAAACCCGTGCGCGCGGCGGGATCGCCGACGAAATCGGCCGCCGAGGGCGCGCCGTCGCGACCACCGGCGAGCGGCGCGAAACTGGCGCCGACCGGCAGATCCGCGCCGACCAAGCTCGCGCTCAACAGGTCTTCGGCGAACACGAACCGCGATCCGGTCATCGGGTGATTGAGCCGCGCCGGCGCGTAATCGGCGGTGTCCGCCTCCATCGACAGCCCGTCCCACACTTCCGCGACATTCGCCGGATCGGTTCCGCCTTGCGCGACGATCAGCTTGAAGCGGACGGCGCGCACGCGGATCTCGCGGCCCTTCCACGTCGCGATGTTGGCAACTGCGGGTGCCCAGGTGATCGCACCCGTCAGATCGTTGCGCGTCATCAGCTTGGCGAAGGCGCGGTTCGCCGGCGTTGCCGGATCGGTGATTTCGAGCGCATCGCCGGGCATGAACGCGTCGCTGCGGCGCAGTGTCGCGCCGGTCGGCGCCACCGCCGCGGGCGCGGCAAAGCTCTCCGCGACGATCGCGGGGAAGCCGGTCGCGGCATTAGGCGCGCGGACGCCGACGCTGGTCCAGCTATTGGCGAGATGCGCGATTTCGCCGGAGGACGTGAGCACGAGCTTGCCGCCCGGATTGATCGCCGCGACGACCTTGCTCTGGCGCGCGTTGATCGCCGCGGCGACCTCGCCTGGGGTGGCGTTGGCGGGATCGGCGAAATCGGCGGGTTGGAAGGTGATGGTCTGGTCGGTGCCGTCGACCGTCAGCGCCAGCGAGGGCAGCGCCGAAAGGTCGGCGGTCGCGGGCAGCGCGGCGGCCGATACGATCGATGCCCGCGCGCCTTCGCGCAGCCGCGTCTCGAACGCCGAGCTGGCCTCGACCTTGATGGCGAGGCCATCGCCCCAGCGCCCGGGGTCCTTGGCGCCGCGAAAACCGGCGAACAGGCGCAACGTCGATGCCGCCGCCGCATCCTTGAGCGACAGCGACGCGGCAAGATGCCCCGTTGCCGGGTCCGAGGAGACGACCCGGTTGATATAGGCCGCGCGGCCGCCATTGTCGAAAAAGCCCTTGACGAGGTAGGCGCCGAGCCCTGCCGGGCAATAGCTGCCAAACCGCTCGACGAACTGGTCGAACCGGTCGATCCGGACAGGCCGGTTGGCGACCCCGCGCCGGGTCAGCACGTTGAACGCCGCGACCGAGGTGGGGGCGGCGACGATCGAGGGACTGGCAGAGCCGTCCACTTCGCGGATGTTCAGGCCGATATTGGGCATGGGCGTGCTCCTGCTAAACGGGGCGGCGAGGAAGGTCGGGGCGTCGGCGCGGCGATTCCGGCTTTTCCGGCGCTTCGGGCGGATCAGGCTGTTCAGCGGGCGGCGTCGTATCCAAGGCCAAGGAGGGCGCATCCGGCGGGGATGCGCCGACATGCTGGAGCGCACCGCCGGCGATCAGGCGGTCGATCTGGCGCGATCGAACGCGTTCGACGCGCTCGCCAGCAGCCACGACGACCACCTCGCCGTCGGCGTGCAATTCGACCGGCCGGCGGCGAGGATTGTAGAGGATCACGCGATCATCCACCGGCCCTCTCCCGCGGATCGATGGTCGTCGTGATCGCCTTGACGGGGACGACGACCACCGGGACGCCGCGCTCGCGCCACGCGGTCACGCGCAGATGGATCAGCTGGCGTTCGATCGCGAAGGCGCGGTCGCGGACGGGCGCCGTGACCCATTCGAGGCGCAGCGCCGCGTCGTTGACGGCGATCGTGCCCTGGCGGGGTAGCGCATCGAGCAGGAAATCGACCAGCGCGGCCTGATCGGCCCGCGTCGCGGCGCGCGCCTCGACCGCGTAATCGAGCGTGACCGCTTCGCTGGCCCCGCGCAGACGCAGCCCGCCGCCGGTGAAATCGGCGGGCGTGACGCCTGCGGCATCGAGCGCCCAGGCGGGCTGCAGATCATAGGGCTGGAGGAGGAGCAGCGGCAGCGTTGCGGGCAGCGGCGCGCCCGCCGCCACGATCTGCGCCGCCACCGGCACGCCGGCGATGCTGATCTTCGCGTCGAGCCGGGCGAGCAAGGCCGCGTCGATGTCGGCTGGTATCGATGCGCGCGCGGCGGCGAGTGCGTCGAGGCGCGCGACGAACGGCGTATTCGCCACGCAGCGCAGTTCGATCTGGTTCACGGCGGCACGGACCAACGGCGGCAGATCGATCAGACTGAATCGCGGCGACTCCCACCGATCGGCGCGATCGAGCGGCAGCCGCCGACGCCAGTCATTGCCGGGCGAACCGATCGGGGCTGCGGCGGATCCCAGCCGCAGTTCGAGGAAGAAGGGGGAGTCGGCGCGCGACCCGGTCGCTATATTGGCCTGCCACGTCAGCCGCAGTTCCGGCCAGGGCGCGAGATCCAGCGGCGCGATGCTGCGGCGCAGACGATGGTCGAGCACCGGCCCCGCACTCTGCGCCACGAGCGACCGCGCGTCGCCGCTCGGCGTCTCGGTGGCAGCATCCCCGACGATGGTCAGCCCGGCGGATGGAGTCATTCCATCGGACGACAACGCGGTCCACGCCCCCCATAGCTGCATAGCGTCGATCATCAGCGCAGCCAACAGTTCCTCCTGTTGCGCCCGCCTACTGAAAGACGGTCGCCAGACTTCATGCTGTTCAATGTCGGTACGCGGTACTTGCTGCCGCGACTCGCGTCAGAAGTCCTTGAATATGTGCACAGTGTCCGTGAGCTGGAACGGCCTGTCAATAAATTGTAGATCTGAATCGAACCGTTCGGAGGCCGAGGCTGACTATAGAAATCGAGACTATCGCAATATTATCTGACCAATATGTATGAAGACCTACGGCTGGGGTAGTTTAATTCTAGAGATTGCAAGCTATCCCGATAGCGCAATGTGCGGCGCATTCCGAACGCCTATCCTATCATACTGACCGATAAAGATCAGGGAGTAGGAAGGGGAACGGTAGGCATTCATCCAGTGTGAACCATGTTCTTCGGCGACCGTCGACAATGCCATGCCGCGCCAAGACTTGTCCATCGCCTTAGCCGATAGCAAAGGACCGTAGGTCTGTGCGCCAGGTCAGCTGAGGGATCGGTGCCGGCAAATGACGTTTTGGGCCGTCGTGCGGCAGCGTTCGCGTTGCCGACCACCGCCGCCGACCACGGCCGATCGCCGCCGCATGGTCACGATGGCGTGGCGGTGCTCCGACACGGCCGCGGTCCCGGTTGGCCATGCGAGGGCCACGGACGGTCGATAGATGGTCGCACGTGGCGGTTACGGCGCGATGGTGCCGTCGATGCCGTGCAATGCCGAGCGTCTATCAGGACGATCGGTGGCAAATCCGGCTGATGCCGCTCCCTCAGCGCCTTTCGCCGCATCGGTCGCCACCGACGGGCACTGCGCTGGCACACCGCCTCCCGGTGGCAAACACCCCATCGAGCTATGCGGCGGTCGGTTGGCCTGTTTTCGCCCCTTGAGCCGGTCCCGAGCTTGAGCGGCCGATAAAGCTATAGGGTACCTGCACCGATCGCGCGGGCCGGTCGCCGGCCTGTTGGTACGCGGGGTCGGCCAGGATATCGATGGCCACACCGGCGAGCACGGCATTGGGTTGGCGAATGGTCGTCAGCTGAGGCCATGCCATGCGGGCAATGGGCGCATCGTCGAAGCCGACGACGGAGAGCGCCTTGGGTACGGCAATGTTCCTGCGCGCGGCGCTCACCAGAACACCCAGAGCCATCTCGTCATTGGCGGCAAACACCGCGCTGGGACGGTCTTCGGTCGACAGGATCGCGTCGCCCGCGGCGATGCCCGACCGGAAACTGAAGTCGCCGGCTTGAATCCAGGCTTCCCTGATGTCGATCCCCGCGCACCGCATCGCATCGCGAAAGCCCGCCAGCCGTTTGCCGGCGGCATCATGCGATACGATCCCTTGCACGAACGCGATGTCGCGATGCCCCAGCATGATGAGGTGCTCGGTCATATCGCGCGCGGCCTGATAGTCGTCGATGTGGATCACCGCGGCCGACGCGCCGGTTTGTGATGAATTCAGCTTCACGACCGGGATGCCGCGCTGCTCGAGCAGGTCGGTGAGATCGGACCAATCGCCGATCGGCGGGGTGAGAATGACGCCGGCGAGTTGCAAGGCCTGCAACGTTCTCGCGACCTCGTCGAGCGGCGCGGGCGCGTCGCGGTCGATCCGTTCGACGACGAGATGATAGCCGTGATGGCGGCAGCGGGCCATCGCGCCCAGCTGGACCTCTGCGGCATACCCCGATGCCGGATCGTCGAAAAACAAGCCGATGAGGTAGGATCGCGAACTCGACAGGCTGCGGGCGTAGGCGTTGGGGCGATAGCCCAGTTCCGCGACGACCCGCAGCACATGGTCCCGCACCGCTGGGCGAACATGCGCCTCCGCATTCATCACCCGCGAAACGGTCTTGGGCGACACGCCTGCGGCGCGCGCGACATCCTTGATGGTTACCGGCGGCGTCATCATGCTATAAATCCCATGTGCGATGCCGCCACCACGCGAACGCCGCGATGACGATATAGCAGGCGCCTGGAAGCATGAATGCCATCGTCAAGCCGACTGCGTCCGCAACGATGCCGGTCAGCAGCGGGATGATCGCGCCGCCGACGACGACCATGCACAACAGCATCGAGGCATAGGTCGCGGTGGCATGATCGTCGGGCAGCGAAAGCGCGAAGATCGTCGGATACATGATCGCGTTGCACAGCCCGACTGCAAGCAGCGCCGCGGCGGCCACCGGCCCCTGCAGGCTGATCGCCACCGCCACGAGCGCGACGGCGCCGATCGCGCAACCGAGCAGCATCGTCGGCGCGCCATAGCGGGTGAGGCAGCGCGCGCCGACCAATCGGCCGACCAGCGCCCCGGCCCAGTACAGACCGACGAGTTGCCCCGCCGCTACTGGCGAGACGTTCAGGATGTCGGGCATCGCCAGATATTCGACGAGCAGCGTGCCGATCGTGACCTCGGCACCGACATAGGCGAACATCGCGCCGCCACCCGCCAGCAATCGCCGGTTCGCCAGCACGTCGACCATGCCCGAGAGCGGCACGCGCCGCGGTGTCGAGGATGCGCGCAGCAGATCGCGTCGGCCGATAAAGGCGGCGGCCAGCGCAAGTGCGACAAGCGCGACCGCAAGGAATGGCAGGACGACCCGTATATGCTCTGCCACGTCGCCGGGCCGTTGCCGACCCGTCCCGAGCAGCAGCGTGGATCCTGCCAGCGACGCAAGCACGGTACCAAGCGAGTTGAAGCCTTGCAGCAACGTCAGTCGCGAGACGGCGCGGCGTACCGGTTCCACCACCGGCACGACGATGTTGGCGGCGATCTGCAGAAAGGTAACCCCGCCGGCGAGCGCGAGTAACGCGAGCAGGACCATGAAGTATCCAAGCGACCCAAGCGAGGCCGCCAGCAGGCCGCAACCAAGGGCGATGACGACCAGCCCCGCCGCGATGCTGCGCATGTAGCCGAATTTCACCACCAGCACCGTGATCGGCACGGCAAAGAGGAGATAGCTTGAATGGAACGCGAACTGCACCAGCAACGCGCGCGCGTGGTTCAGTCCCTCGATCATCCGCAATCGGGGTACCAGCAGTCCGACGAGCGAGTTGAGGAAGCCGCCGAGGAAATAGACGCCGATACAGAGCCGGAACAGCAGCGTCGCGCGCTGTTCGCTGGTCGTGGGCGCAAGGGGCATGCTGATGGTGGTCACGCCTCATCCTAGCAAGGCGACGCGGCTGCGCAACGTGCGACCATGGCAGCGCGCTTCGCATTGACATCGATGTCGGAGTTGGCGATCACGCCGCCAAGCCGCCCGGGAAGATGCGGCATGGGAGGATATTGACGATGAGCACGGGGATGAGCACCGGATTTTCGCGGATCGCCTGCGCGCTGATGAGCGTCGCGCCGATCGCGCTTTCGGCGCAGACGCTGCCGGTGCCGCTGCCGCTGCCGGTGGCGGGGTCCGCACAGGCGTCGGCGACAACGACCGCCGGCGTACCGGATGCCCGCACGTCCGAGATCTGGCGCGATACCACGCGAACCGCTGCGGACCGCGCGGACGCGCTGGTAAAGGCGATGACCAGCGCCGAAAAGCTCCGCTATGTTCACGGCATATTCCCGCCGATGGCGAAGCCAATGACGGCCGACATGATTCCGTCCGCCGGGTACGTGCCCGGTGTTCCACGTCTGGGCATACCGACGTTGCGCGAGAGCGATGCGTCGCTGGGCGTTGCCAACCAGGTCGAGCAGCGCAAGGGCGATGTGGCCACTGCGCTGCCCGCGAGCCTTGCCACCGCCGCGAGTTTCGATCCCGCCATCGCCTATGCCGGGGGCGCGATGATCGGCAGCGAAGCGCGGGCGAAGACCTTCAACGTGTTGCTTGCGGGCGGCGTGAACCTGACGCGTGACGCCTGGAACGGGCGCAACTTCGAGTATCTCGGCGAGGATCCGCTGCTCACGGGCGTGATGGGCGCCGCGTCGATCCGGGGCGTCCAGTCGAACCATATCGTTTCGACGATCAAGCATTTCGTCCTCAACAGCCAGGAGACCGGACGGGCCGTGCTCGATGCGCGGATCGATCCGGCGGCTTTGCGCGAAAGTGACCTGCTGGCGTTCGAGATCGCGATCGCGGACGGAAAGCCGGGTTCGGTGATGTGCGCGTACAATCGCATCGATGGTGACTATGCGTGCGAGAACAAGCGTCTCCTGACCGACGTGCTGCGCGGGGACTGGAAATATCCAGGGTTCGTCATGTCCGACTGGGGGGCCGTACATTCCACCGAGAAGGCCGCCAATGCAGGGCTCGATCAGGAGTCGGGTCAGGAACTGGATGCAAAGGTCTATTTTGGCACGCCGCTTGCTGACGCCGTCGCTGCGGGGCGGGTCTCGACGGCACGGCTCGACGACATGGTCCGCCGCATTCTGACGGGCGTCATCGCCAGCGGCCTTTACGACCGTCCCACGCCCCTGTCCGCACAGCCGATCGACTATGCCGCGAACGCCGAGGTCGCGCAGCATGCCGCCGAAGCCGGGATCGTCCTGCTTAGGAATGAGAACGGGCTTCTACCGCTTGCCAGGACGGCGCGATCGATCGTGGTCATCGGCGGGCATGCCGACGTCGGCGTGCTGTCCGGGGGCGGCTCGTCTCAGGTTCGCTCGGTCGGCGGCGTCCCGATCGAGATCCCGCTCAAGAGTGGCGCGGCCGCGTCGTTCGCGCGGGTGACCTATCATTCGTCATCGCCGCTGCGAGCCATCAGGGCGCTGGCCCCCAACGCGAAGGTGACGTTCGTCGACGGCACCGACCCCGCCGCCGCTGCCAAGGCGGCGCGCGCCGCCGACCTGGCGATCGTCTTTGCAACGCATTGGCAGACCGAAGCGCAGGATGCGCCATCGCTTTCGCTTCCTGATGATCAGGACGCGGTGATCGACGCGGTCGCCGCCGCCAACCGACGCACGATCGTCGTGCTCGAAACCGGTGGACCGGTTCTGATGCCGTGGGCGATGCGCGTGCCGGCGATCGTCGAGGCCTGGTATCCGGGCCAGCGCGGCGGCGAGGCGATTGCGCGCGTGCTGTTCGGGGAGGTCGATGCGTCGGGCCGTCTGCCGATCAGCTTCCCGCGGAGCATCGCGCAGCTGCCGCGCCCTCGGCCGGTCGCATCGCCGACGGGCGCGACGCGCAACGATGCCTCCGCCAATGCCGGTGCCGGAGACGCGAGCCTGCTTCCAGCCTATCCCGTTACCTATCGGGAGGGCGCGAACGTCGGATATCGCTGGTATGCCACGCGCAAGGACACGCCGTTGTTCCCGTTCGGCTTCGGGCTGAGCTATGCCAGCATCAGGATCAGCAACCCACACTTTTTGGGTGGGGCAAATGCGGGCGTGACGTTCGCCGTAACCAATCGGACGGCGCGGGCGGGGGTCGCCGTACCGCAACTCTACGCGACGCTGCCGGACGGCGGCGCCCCGCGGCTGGTCGGCTGGTCACGTCAGACGCTGGCGGCTGGCGAGACCAGAACCGTGACGATCACCGCCGATCCACGCGCGCTGTCGCGATGGGGCGCCGATGGCTGGCGCCTGAAGCGCGGCGCCTATGTGCTCAACCTCGCAACGGACGCGCAAACGACGGTCGCGGCGGGCACGGTCGCTCTGACGGGCCGGCGGCTGGCCTCGGCGCGTGCTGCTTTTGACACACCTTGAAACAAATCCGCGGATGACGGGCATGAATGGCGCGCGGTGATTGACATCGATGTCGGGCGACAGCACGGTCGGGAAACGCGGGGATACACCGCCAAGAATAACACACCGGCAAGGACTTGCTGGTCAGGGAGGATGAGTATGAGGGGATCTATTCCGTTGGCATTTGCGCGCTCGACGTCGCTAGTCGCGTTGGTGGCGGGGCTGACGATGCCCGCCTTGGCGACTGCGCAGGCCGCGCCTGTTCCGACCCCGTCGGAACAGGCCCAGCAAGGAACCCCGCAGGCTGATACGTCGCCAGGCGCTCCGCAGACCGAGACCGGCGCGACCGCGACCAACGCGATGCCCGACCAGGCCCCGGGCGACGAGATCGTCGTGACCGGCGTTCGTGCCTCGCTCGAGCGGTCAATCGCGATCAAGCGCGATTCGTTCGGTGTCGTTGACGCGATCAGTGCGGAGGACATCGGCAAGTTCGCCAACACCAACCTCGCGGAATCGCTGCAGCGCATCACCGGCGTGTCGATCGATCGCCGCAACGGCGAAGGCTCGACCGTCACGGTTCGCGGTTTCGGTGCACAGTATAATCTCGTCACGCTCAACGGCCGCCAGCTCGCGACATCGAACATCGTCGCGGTGGGCGGTGACCAGGGTGGCGACGGTGCCGGCGGGTTTGGCCGTTCGTTCGACTTCTCCAACCTCGCTTCCGAAGGCGTCAAGACGCTCGAGGTCTACAAGACCGGGCGCGCCGCGATCCCATCGGGTGGCATCGGCGCGGCCGTGAACGTCGTCAGCCGTCGTCCGCTCGATTCGAAGGACACGGGTTTGCTGGGCTCGCTCGGCGTCAAGGGCAGCTACGACAACAGCTCGTCAGACTGTTTCGACTGCGGCGCGCGCGTGACGCCCGAAGTGTCGGGCACCGCCAGCTGGAGTGATCCCGACCAGCGGTTCGGCGTGTCGCTCTTCGGCAGCTATCAGAAGCGCAACTTCAGCTTCTCCAGCGTCGCGCCCGACAATTGGAATATCCGGTCGCTGACCGATTTCCTCAATCCCGGCAACGGCTTCGTCAATGGTCAGACGGTCATCAACAACCGTCCGACGAACGGCAATGTCCTGGTGTCCGTGCCGAACGATTCGCGCTATCACTTCTCCGAGGCGAGCCGCGAGCGCATCAACGGGTCGGGTGTCCTGCAATTCCGACCGACCGACACGCTGACCTTCACCGCAGACGGCCTCTACGCCCAGCTCCGCCAGTCCGAACGGCGCTCGACTCAGTCCAACTGGTTCAATCGTCCGTTCGGCGTGGTCACGTTCGATGACGCCAGCAACGGCATTGCGACGACGAGCTTCCTGTCCGAAACGATCAACGGCGTGAAGGACGAGGCGTTCGAGCAGGCGTACCGCGCGCAGAAGAACAAGCTGTACGATTTCGGGGGCAACATCGAATGGAAGCCGACCGACCGCTTCTCGCTCGCGATCGACGGTCATATCGGTCGCGCGGACAGCGCGCCTGACAATCCCAATGGCCAGACTTCGACGACGGTTGCCTTCAACGCGCCGGTCGTCGCCGCACATTCGCTGACGCTGGGCAAGAATGGCTTCCCCCAGCAGACGATCGGCATCAATGACGGTTCGGTCAGCACGACGCCGACCGGCCAGTCCTTCATCAAGGGCAATGGCAACGGTGTGATCGATCTCGGCGATCTGTCGAGCGCGGTGCAGCGTCAGTTCGCCTCCAACCAGACGCAGCGGGTCAAGGAGCTGCGCGCCGACGCCGGATGGGCACTGAACGATCAGCTTCGCCTCGACGCGGGTGCCGATTACCGCACCACGAATACGCGTCAGACACAGTACAACACACGCCAGGTCCTGGGTGACTGGGGCAACTCGCTGCCGCCCGACATCGCGCGTCTCGCGCCCGGTCAGGTGTTCCAGTTCTGCAACGTGTGCAAGTTCGAGCATAACGACGGGAAACCGGACGCCAACACGCTGGTGGCGTTCCGTACGCAGGATGCGACGAAGCTCTACAACACGCTGTTCGACTATTATCGCGGCGTGACGAACGACGGCGTGAACCACGCTAACAACATCGACGCGAACGACGACAACCGCGTCCGCGAGAACATCTGGTCGGGCTATGTCCAGGGATCCTGGAACGGCACGCTCTTCGATCACAACGCACAGCTGGTTGCCGGCGTTCGGTATGAGAACACCAAGGTCCGGGCCGTTTCGCTTCAGCCGGTGCCGACCGCGGTCGTCTGGACGGCCGACAACGACTTCTTCGTGGCGAACACGGCCGATCGGCAGACGCTGTCGTCGCGCGGCGGCTACAGCAACTGGCTGCCGTCGGTGGATGCCAAGTTCGAAGTCGTCGACAACCTCTTCGCCCGCGCATCGTACAGCAAGACGATTTCGCGCGCCGGTTACGGCGACCTGTTCGCATCGACCAATGTGAGCGGTCCGGGTCGTCCGACGGCGATCGGCGGCATCGCCACCGGCACGGCGCACAATACCGATCTCGATCCGTTGTCGTCGGACAACATCGACGTGTCGCTCGAATGGTATCCGCGCAAGGACGTGTTCCTGTCGGCAGGCTTCTTCAACAAGAAGGTCCATAACTTCATCGGTCAGACGGTGGTCAACCGCAACCTGTTCGGTCTGCGCGATCCCACCTCGGGCGCCGCCGGTACGCGCTCGGGCACCGCGCGTCAGCAGCTTGCCGGCACGTTCAACGCCGACATCACCGACGTGAACCTGTTCACCTACACAGCGCTGCTGCAGCAGAATGCGGGCAATGTCGCGGCGACGAACGCGCAGTTCGCGGCCAACTACAACACGCAGAGCCGCGCGTTGAACCAGGGGTTCGTCGATCAGATCCTCGGCCAGTACGATATTACCGCCAATGGGCAGGATCCGCTGTTCAACTTCGCGGTGAATACGCCGATCAACAACCAGGACGCGCATATCTACGGCGTCGAGCTCGCCGGGCAGTATTTCCTCGGAGACACGGGTTTCGGCGTGGCCGCCAGCTATACGCTGGTCCGCGGCAATATCGGCATCGACATCGCGGCCGATCCTAGCGTGAACACGTTTGCGCTGGTCGGTCTGTCGGATACTGCCAACGCCACGCTGATCTACGACAAGAACGGCATTTCAGCGCGTATGTCCTACAACTGGCGCGACAAGTTCCTCAGCGGTATCAACCGCGGCGGCGATCGCAATCCGGTGTTCACCGCGCCTTATGGTCAGCTCGACCTTTCGGTAAACTTCGACCTTACGTCCCGTTTCGCGCTCGGGTTCGAAGCGATCAACATCACCGAGGAAGGCGTGCGCTCCTACGGCCGCGACGAGAGCAACATCTGGTACCTGTCGGAAGGGTCCGCCCGGTATCTGGTCGGAGCGCGATACCGCTTCTGACCAAACGGCGAGAAGGCCGCTGACGAAAGCGGCCTTCCTCGTCTAGGATCAACGCATGGCCTCTCCGGTACTTCTCAACAATATCGACCACCGCGACCTGCGTGTCGCGGTCGGTCATCACGCGCGCTACGGCGATGCGATCAACCAGACGCGCGTCTTCCCGGGCGAGTTCGAGGAGCTGCAGCGCGATTATGCAATCCTGCTGCGTCGCGACGAACAAGGCGTCCTCTTCGCGACCGTCCTACTCGGGCTCGATCCCGACGAGAACCTGTTCCTCGACGGCGAGAACTGGGACGCGCGGTACGTGCCTGCGGCGCGGGCGCGTGGTCCGTTCTCGATCGGCGTCGATGCCCATGGCGAGCCGATGATCCATGTCGACCCGGACCATCCGCGCATCGTCGACACCGGGGAGCCGGTGTTCCGCGAGCTTGGCGGGAACGCGCCGTTGCTCGATCACGTCTCGGCGATGCTGCAGCGCATCTATATCGGTCTGGAGACCGAGAAGGCGATGTTCCACGCGTTTGCCGCCGCCGACCTGCTCGAACCCGCGACGTTGCAACTCGATCTCGCCGATGGGCGTCGGTACGACATTCCCGATCGCTTCACCGTCGATGCAGGGCGCCTGGCTGCGCTCGACGGCGACACTTTGGCGCGTCTCCACCACGACGATTTTCTGCGTCCGGCGTTTTGGATCGCCTCGTCGCTTGGCAACCTGCGTCATCTGATCGATCGGAAGCTGCGGAAAGAGCTTCATGGCTGAGAGCTTGCGGGTATCGCGACGGGTGCGCGAGATCGATCACACCGATCTGCTTGATCTGGACGCGTTGATTGCGACCGACGAGCCGGTGATCCTGCGCGGGCTCGCCGCCGACTGGCCGCTGGTTCAGGCCGGACGTCGGTCGCCGCACGAGGCTGCCGCCTATCTGCGCGGGTTCGATGCCGGGCGCCCCGTCACCGGCTATGTCGGCGATCCCGCGATCGCCGGGCGCTTCCATTATGACGAGACCGCCACCGCGATGAACTTCACGGCCGAGCGGATCGCGCTGGGCGACTTCCTCGATCGCGTGCTTGGTCATCGCGGCGATGCCACGCCACCGGCCTATTATCTCGGCTCCACCGATCTCGACACCTATCTCCCCGGCTTTCGCGCGCACAATGATCTGGCGCCGCACGGTGACGTGTTCGATCGCCACCCGCCGCTCGCCAGCATCTGGATCGGCAACCGCACGATCGCGTCCGCACACCATGACATGTCGAACAATGCGGCGGTCTGCGCAGTTGGGCGGCGGCGCTTCACGCTGTTTCCACCGGACCAGGTCGCCAACCTCTATCCCGGCCCGCTCGCGCCCACCCCAGGTGGGCAGGTGGTGAGCATGGTCGATTTCGCTGCCCCCGATCTCGATGCCTATCCGCGCTTCGCCGCCGCGCTCGCTGCCGGATCGGTGGCGGAGCTGGCAGCCGGCGACGTCCTCGTCTACCCGGCTTTGTGGTGGCACCATGTCGAGGCGCTCGACGACTTCAACGTGCTGGTGAATTATTGGTGGAACGCGGCGCCCGCCTTCATGGATACGCCGATGGATACGCTGCTGCACGGTCTTCTCAGCCTTCGCGACCGGCCCACGCAGGAGAAGCGCGCATGGCGCGCGATGTTCGACCATTATGTGTTCGGCGATGCGGAGGCGGTTGCCGCACATCTGCCGCCGCCCGCACGCGGACCGCTCGCACCGCTGGACGAACCCGGCGCACGGCAGTTGCGCGCCTATCTGCTGCACAGGCTCAACCGATGAACGATGCGTCTGAGCCGCCGCGTACCCGCATCGTGGTCGCGGGTGGTGGCACCGCCGGATGGATCGCCGCCGCGGCGATCGTGCGCCAGCTCGGATCGCTCGTCGCCGTGACGCTTGTCGAATCAGACGAGATCGGCACCGTCGGCGTCGGCGAATCCACGATCCCTACCGCGCGCAGCTTTCACGCGTTTCTCGGCATCGACGAAGCCGCCTTCATGCGTGCCACGCAGGCGACCTTCAAGCTTGGCATCGCGTTCGAGAACTGGCGCCAGATTGGCGACCGCTATTTCCATCCGTTCGGCAGCGTCGGCAGGTCGGTGGCGATCGCCGACTTCCAGCATTTCTGGCTCGAGGCGCGCGCACGCGGGTTCGGTGGCGCGTATGGCGACTATTCGCTCGAGCAACAGGCCGCCGGCGCGGGCCTATTCGGTCACGACGAGCAGCATTCGCTGGCCTATGCCTATCACCTCGACGCGACCGCCTATGCGCGGTTCCTGCGAAGCCTGGCAGAGCCCTGGGGCGTGCGGCGCGTCGAGGGACGCATCGAGCGGGTCGAACGAGACGGCGAGGGGGGCGATATCGCCGCGCTTGTCCTGGCATCGGGCGAGCGGATCGCGGGCGACCTGTTTATCGACTGCACCGGCTTCCGCGCGCTCCTGACCGAAGCCACGCTCGGGACGGGCTACGAGGATTGGTCGGAATGGCTCGCAACCGACCGGGCACTTGCCGTGCAGACGGAGACCGTCGCACCGCCGGTACCCTACACGCGCGCGATCGCGCACGCTGCCGGCTGGCGCTGGCAGATCCCGCTCCAGACCCGGACGGGCAACGGTCTCGTCTATTCCAGCCGGCACATGAGCGATGACGAGGCGCACGCGACGCTGATCGGCGCGTTGGATGGCCGCCCGTTGTTCGAGCCGCGACCACTGCGTTTCCGCTCAGGCATGCGACGGCAGGCTTGGAACCGGAACTGTATCGCGCTGGGTCTCGCGGCGGGGTTCATCGAGCCCCTCGAGTCGACCAGCATCCATCTCATCATGAATGCGGTGATCCGTCTGATCCAGCTGTTCCCATTCCGCGGCGACGATCACAACGCACTTGCTGCGCGCTACAACGTTCAGTCGCGACACGAGTGGGAGCATGTGCGCGACTTCATCATCCTGCATTACCACGTCACCCAACGTGACGATTCCGACTTCTGGCGCGACTGCGCGCGGATGACTGTTCCGGATAGCCTGGCCGAGCGGATCTCGCTTTTCACGGCGACGGCTGGCGCATGGCAGGGACAGGACGACCTGTTCAGGATCGATTCCTGGGTTTCGGTCATGCTCGGGCAAGGCGTCGTGCCGCGCGCACATCATCGAATCGCGAGCATCATCAAGGCGCACGACCTGCAAACCTCCTTTGACGATCTCTCCAGAGGAATAGCGGGTACGGTTCGGACGCTACCGCGACATCATGATTTCCTCGCGCACTATTGCCCGGCGTCCGGCTGATACTTCGGGGGGCCGCAGGGCAAAACGAAGATGGGCACCAATTTCAGAGACAGCGCCGCATTTGCGCATGAGCGGCGGCGCATCGGCGGTAGCAGCGAGCGCCGGCGCAGGGGGCGTTATCGCGTCAGATCGGTGAGCAGCGAGCGGTAATAGGTGATCGCCAGCGGGATGTTGTCGATCGGTGTGCGTTCGTTGAGGCCGTGGCTGAAATCGTCTGATTGCTTGATGAACGTCGGGCTGACACCGTAGCTCGGCACGCCGACCGAGCGGTACCACATCGAATCGCTCGCGCCCGCGGACATGCTCGGGAACACGGGCACGCTGGGCCGGATCTTGCCCATCGCGGTCTTCACCGCATCCGTCAGGTCGGCGCGGAGCGGCGAGGCGTCGGTCGGGTTCGACCCTTCGGTAACGTCATTGAACGTCACGCCGGGGTCCGCGGCGACCTTGGCCAGTTCGGCCATCACGGTCGCGGGTTTGACGCCCGGAAAGATCCGGCAGTTGATATTGGCGGTGGCGCGCTGCGGCAGCGCGTTCAGCGCATGCCCGCCGCTGATCATCGTCGTGACGCAGGTGGTGCCGATCTGGCCGACATAGCCGGGATTGGCGGCAAGCGTCTCTATCGCCGCCTGATCCTTCGGGTTCGCCGCAAAAGCGCGCATCGCCGAGCCGATCGCGGGCGTCTGGCGCGGGGCGACGCCCTCGAAATAGCCCTTGGTGATCGGCGACAGCTGCGGCGCGAACCGGTAATTGCCGATCCGGACGAGGGCGGCGGACAGTTCGTTGATCGCGTTCACCTTGCGCGGCGCGGACGAATGGCCGCCGGGGTTCGTCACCGTCAGCTGGAAGTCGGCATAGGTCTTCTCGGCCGCGCCGATCGTGAAATATTCGGCCTTGCCGTTCTCCGCGTACAGCCCGCCGCCGCCGTCGATGTTGAGCGCCATCTCGGCGTTCTTGAGCGTGCCGGCGATCAGCGACGAGGTCTTCATCACCGTTTCCTCGTCGCCGGACAGCGCCAGGACGATGCCGCGTCTGGGTGCGAAGCCTGCCTTTTTCATGTCGAGCAGCGTGGCGATCGCGAGTGCGGCGTCGAGCTTCATGTCGGTCGCGCCGCGGCCATACAGATAGCCGTTCTCGACGACCGGCGTGAACGGATCGCGCTGCCAGTCGGCGGGTTTCGCCTCGACCACGTCGATATGCCCGGACAGGACGATCGGCTTTAGCGCCGCGTCGCTGCCTTTCCACGTCGCGATCAGATAGGCGGTATCGTCGACCGGGGTGACGGTCACGTCGCTTGCTGCGAAACCGCCGCCGACTAGCACCGACTTCAGATACGCGGCCAACTGCGGCGTCTGGTTGCCGGGGCCGCGGACGCTGCGGAAGGCAATCATTTTCTTGGCAATGGCGAGACCGTTGTCGGCGGCGGTCTGCGCCTGAGCGGGGAGGGCGGTCATCGCGGCGGTGCAGGCGAGAAACAGCTTGAGCTTGGACGTCATCTTCATCTTTCTTTGAAATCTTCCCCCCGGCAGGGGGAGGATCGGAAGGGCGTTCCGGTCTAGAATTTCGCGCCTGCGCGTAGGCCGATCGTGCGCGGCGTGCTGGTGACGATATAGGTGCGCTGCGAACACGTTCCACATTGCTGGAACCGCGACAATTGCGCGCGTTCGTCCCAGAGGTTCTGGACGAACAGTTCGAGCGTGTAGCCGGACAGGTCGGCACCGATCGAGGCATTGGCGGTCGTGTACGCCTTGAGTCGCCCGAGCGTGCCCGCTTGGAACGTGCGAATGTCCGCCGACGCCGAACTTTGATGCGCGACCAGCCCTTGGATATACGCCTTCGCGGTGCCTACCGGGACGCTGTAGCGCGCCGTTCCACTTGCCTTGAAGCGCGGCGTGATTGGCAGGCGCGTTCCCTTCACTGCCAATACCGGATTCTCCTCGCCGCCGCAGGGCTGTCTCGCGCACAGATCGTTGCGCGTCTTCGCATCGGTATAAGAGGCCGCCGCGGTCAGCGACAGCCCGCCGGTGGAGAAGTTCGCATCCGCCTCCGCGCCCCTGATCCGCGCGTTCGGCCCGTTCTGAATGATCGTGAAGCTGTTCGGTCCGAGGAACGAGAACTGGAACTTGTCCCAGGCCTGCTGATAGATCGCGGCGTTGAACCGGAGACGGTCGAACAGCGTCGTCTTCACGCCGAGCTCGTAATTGGTCAGGAAGTCCGCGTCATAAGGTGCGACGTCGCCGCGGCGGTTGATCCCGCCCGGCCGGAAGCCGCGCGAGAAGGTGGCATAAACCATCACCTTGTCGGTCGCCTTGTACGTCAGGTTGAAGCGGTAGGTGGCACCTTGTCCTTCCGTCTTTTTCGGGATCAGGCCGGTGGTCGTGTACGTCGCCAGGTTGGTGCAGGGCGACCCGGAGACCGCCGCGGGCAGCAGCGTGGAAGTATCGCCGCCGCTCCGATACGCCTCGCGCAACGTCTGGCCATTCGCCAGATAGCAGCCCGCGACGCCGGTCAGGCTGCTGCCCGCGGCGTTGAATGGTGTCGCGCTATAGGGCCGGCCATCGTCGGGATCGACCGCGGGATTACGGCCGAACCCGTAGAACCCGATCAACGAATTGTCGTAGATATAGGCACGGCCGCCCGCGGTCGCGGTCAGGTTCGGCAGGATGTCGAAGCTCGCCTCGCCGAACATGGCGTAATCCTTGTCGACGCGCTTCTGCTTGGTCAGCCACAAGGTGCCGGGCGCGCCGTTGACCGACACCGCGGTGCCGAGATTGGCGATCTGGTAATCCTGGAAGATCGCGTTCGTCTGGCGCTGGTAGAAGGCGCCGGCGACGATCCGGAACCGGTCCTCGACGGGCGATGCGACGCGCAATTCTTGACTCGTCTTCTTGAAATGATCGGTGCCGATGATCTTCTGCCGCGGATCGATCGTCCGCCCCGCATTGTCCTGGTAATAGAAATAGCCGGCGAGCCCACCGACCGACGAATAGGCGGAATCATAGGCCTCTGCGTAATCGGTATAGTCGCTCGACGTGTACGTCTTCCGATCGAGATACGCACCGGCATAGGTGACGTCCCAGTTGCCGACCTTGCCCTCGATCGTCAGCGCGCCCTGGATAAAGCGGTCGCGGCGGAATTCGGGGAAGAAATGCTGGAGCTGGAGGTCGCCGACCTTCGGATCATAGCCATAGGTGCCGTGGTTGCGCTGTTCCTGGTACAGCACGGTTGGCGTCACGGTCCAGTTGCTGTCGAGATCGACCTTCAGCGCGGCGCGGCCGCCATAGGTCTCGGTGTCGTTATAGTTCTTCTTCACGAACGCGGCATTGTCGACGACCACGCCGCCATTCGCCGAGGTGCACGAGGTCGGGGTGGGTTCGGGCAGATAGCTGCGGCATCCGGCGACGTTGTCGATGAAGCCGGCGTCGCGCTGGTAGAAGCCGACCACGCGCAGTGCCGCGGACTGCGACAGCGGCATGTTGAGCATGCCCTCGATCTTGCTGCCGATCCCGCCAGACTTGACGCTGTTCACCGCACCATCGACGCGGCCGTAAAAGTCGCTCGTGTCGGGCTTGTTGGTGATGATCCGGATCGTCCCCGCTTCGGACGATGCGCCGTATAATGTGCCCTGCGGCCCGGCGAGGCTCTCGATCCGCGCGATGTCGTAGACGTGGACGTCGAGCGTCCCGCCGATCGTCGTCACCGGCTGTTCGTCGAGATACGTGCCGACCGAGGGGAGCGGGCCCGAATGATTGCCGTCGCCACCCGATGCCACGCCGCGCATGTAGACGACGGTTGAGCCCGGCTGCGTCGTCTGGAACGACACCGACGGCAGCAGTTGCGTGTACTGGTTGAAGTTCGAGATGTTGAGATCGTCGAGCCGCTTGGTGCCGATCGCCTGGATGCTGATCGGGACCGTCTGGATATTCTGGTCGCGCTTCTGCGCGGTGACGACGATGTCGCCTTCATATTCCCCGGCCACCGGCCCGGTCTGCCCGGTGTCGGTCTGCCCGGTGTCGGTCTGCCCGGTGTCGGTCTGCGCCCTATCAGCCTGCGGCGGCGCGTCCGGCGCGGGAGCCGTCTGGGCGAACGCAGGCGCCACGACCGAAGCCGAGGCGAGCAGCGACGCGATCAATATGCGACGACCGAAAAGATGCATGCCCGTTGCCCCCACGACGATTTATGTCGGCAGAGTGTGTTGCGGCGCAACAAAGGTCAAACGAAGCTTGCGCGATCATGAATTTTTGTGACGCATCCGTGACGTTTTCGCCACGGGTCACGGCGTGGCGTCCAATCCCAGTGCCGCGCGCAGCGGTCCGAGCCACGCGTCATAGGGGCGCCAGGCATCGACGCCGTCGCGGTTGATCGGCCTGCGGACCTGTTCGGAACTGGCAGTCCGCACCGCGCGCTCGGTCTCATGGAACGCGAGACAGGCGGGCTCGAACGCCAGCCCGCAGGCGGCCAGCAACGCGCGGACCTCGGCCTCGGTATCCGCGATCAACGCTTCGTGATCGACGCGGTGGACCCGCCCCGGCAACACCGCGTCGACATGCGTCATCAGCCGCACATAATCGGTATAGTAGCGGCCCATATCGTCGAGCGCATAGCTGAACGCCTGCCCCCGCGCGTAATGCTGCTTGAAGTTCGAGAAGCAGCAGTCGAGCGGATCGCGGCGCGCGTCGATGATCCGCGCATTGGGCAGCGCGAGTTGGATCAGCGCGATATGCGCCCAGTTGTTCGGCAGCTTGTCGATGAAGAACGGGCGATCGGTACGCCGCTGGATCGCGGCGCGGCGCAGATACTGCTCGCCGATGTCGCGCGCTGCGTCGGCGGACAGCGTCGCCAGACCCTCGGGATAGGGTGCGATCCGGCGTGCCAGCGCGGGCATGTCGGGCAGTTCGGTCGTCCCCTCGACCAGGCTATGGCTTGCGAGGATCTGTTCGATCAGCGTCGAGCCCGCGCGGGGCATGCCGAGGATGAAGATCGGGTCGGGCGCATCGCAGCCCTCGCCCCGGCGTGCGTCCAGAAACGCAGGCGTCAGCAGCGCGATGCTGCGATCGACGAACGCACGCGTTTCGTCGGCGTCGTACACGATCCGCGTGCGGCGAAGTGCATTGCCCGCCGCGTAATGGGCGAACGACCGCACTGGATCGCGGCGATCCTCAAACGCCTTGCCGAGCGCGAAATCGAGATGGAAGCGGTCCTCGTCATCCAGATTGTCCCGCGCAAGCGCAGCCTCCATCGCCGCGATATCATCGTCATCGAACCGCACCGTCTTGAGGTTGGCGAGGCTCCACCACGCATCGCCGAGCGTCGGCAACAGCGCCAGCGCACGGCGATACGCGGCGATGCCGTCGTCGCGGCGCCCGACGGTCTTGAGCATATGCCCATAGCTCAGCCACACGCGCGGCTGGCCCGGTGCGTCGTGCAGTATCTTTTCATACAGCGCGATCGCGTCCTCGAACCCGCCGAGCCGGCCGAGCGCGGCGGCCTTCAGGTTCGCGTGCCCCGGATTGTCGGGCTCGTCGGCGATCACCGCGTCGAGCAGCGTCAGCGCCTCGGGCGCGCGGTTCTGGCGGTACAGCACGAGCGCGAGGTTCGCACGCGCCGCGGTAAAGCCGGGCGCCAGTTCGACCGCGCGGCGCAGCAACGCCTCCGCATCGCCGTACCGGCCGATCCGCCCCGCCAATTCGGCCAGCATCCGGATCGCGCGCGCATCGAACGGATCGCGCTTGAGATACGCCTTGAGCAGCGGCTCGGCGACGTGAAGCTGGTTGTCGTGCAGCGCAAGCGCGGCCTGCATGAGGTCGGCGGGCCAGCGGGGGGGCGGAATGGAAGCCATTATGCCGACTCTCCAAGGTGACCATGGCGTCGTCAAGCGCGCAGCTCCCCAGCGGCAGACGTCTGCTGATCAGTCATAGCCATCATTCAGGTCCGGATCCCCGCGCGCGCGCAAACGATCATCTTCAAGCCAGCAGCGTGAGGGCGACGTGACGAAGGACGTCGCGGCGCTGCGACGCTCCTTTGGGTGCCACCCAGCCATCTTTGACGAAATGCCCCCGAACTCGCGATGCCGAGATCGATGCGCTGCTTGACCAGCATGTCACATGTGCGGAACACCAGAGCCGCGCCCTGCTGCCGCTCGGTCTTCGCCGCCACGAACCGCCGAGAACCGTAACATCGACCGTCGCACTGCCTCGCCAATCGCCCGGGCATCGACCGAACCGTTCCCGTAACGCTGCACGAACAGTGTCACCTAGGCCGCCGGGATCAGTCGGACTGCGTGCTCGACCGGCTGCAGTTCACGCGCCCTGTGATGAGCACCCCCGCACACCTCCAGCGCCACCGTGCAACGCGGCTGCCGCCCGAAGAACAAAGCTGTTCGACACCCTCACTTTGGTGCCTCGATGCCGTCGGGGCGGCGTCCACTCCATCACCAACTTTCGCCATTTGCCTGGTGAAATCGTTGCACCGGACGCTGCCGTTGGCGGTTGCCGAATGGCTGATTCCGGGAAGCAAAACAGCGCCGTGGAGGTCTGCAACGGGGTCGTTTGAACTATCGACGGGCACCGGCGGCTTGCGCTGCAAGCAAATCTTTGCGGTCGCCGCTCTTTGGGTCATGGGCGGCAGGGGATGCCCTTCCGCTGCGTACGCTAACGATTACCGCAACCAAGCCGAGCACCGAGGCGCCGGCACCAGCCAGCGCCACGGCGGGGTAGCCCAGACCGGCGGCAATCACGCCGCCGCCCACCGCTGCGCCGATCGCATTGCCCAGATTGAACGCGCCGATATTCATTGCCGAAGCCAGATTGGGCGCATCGGCGGCCGCGTGCATGACACGGATCTGAAGCGGCGGAACCAGGGCGAAGCTGGCCACGCCCCACAGGAAGATCAGGATCGCGGTCGGCCCCTTGAAGGGCATCAGCAGCGCAAAGGCGATCAGGATCAGCGCGAGCGAGCCCAGCGTGACGATCAGCGTGCGGTCAACCGAGCGATCGGCGAAGCGCCCGCCCAGCCAATTGCCGACCGTCAGACCGACGCCATAGGTGACCAGCATCGCGGTGACGAACCCGAGCGAGGCATGCGTCACGTCGCGCAGGATCGGGGTGATGTACGTGAACACGGTGAACATCGCGCTCGCCCCGACGGCGGTCAGGCCGAGCGCGCCGAGAACCGGGCCACGCGTGAGGACGCGCAGCTCGGCCATCACGTTGCTATCGGACGGTGCGGGCAGGGCGGGCAGCGTCAGCCTGAGCGCCGCCATCGTGACGACGCCCAGCGCGGAGACGCCCCAGAAGGACGCGCGCCGGCCGAGATGTTCGCCCGCCCATGTCGCAAGTGGCACCCCGACGACATTGGCGATCGTCAGCCCCATGAACATCGCCGCCACCGCGCCTGCGCGCCGCTCGGCCGGCACAAGGCTGGCGGCGACGACCGAGCCGACCCCGAAAAAGGCGCCATGGTTGAACGAGGTCAGGATCCGGGCCGCCAGCAGCATGCCGTAGCTGCCCGAAAGCGCCGCCAACACATTCCCCGCCGTGAATATCCCAGCCAGCGCGATCAGCAGCGCCCGCCGCGGGACGCGGCCCGTCGTCAATGTCATCACCGGCGCGCCGATCACGACGCCGAGTGCATAGGCGCTGATGAGCAGTCCGGCGCTCGGGATCGATACGCCGAGGTCGCGGGCAATGACGGGCAGCAGCCCCATCGGCGCGAACTCGGTGACGCCGATGCCGAACGCACCGATCTCGAGCGCCAGCAAGCCTGGATTGCGCTTCATCGTTCGCCTCCTCAGACCAGTGGCGGGTTCAGGCGGGCGAAGCCCTCCTGCTGGTGATACGGGGTATGGGGGTAGGGCGGCAGGACGGCGCTGGCCGTATCGAGCACCGCGACCTGATCGGGCGACAATGCCCATCCGACCGCACCCAGATTGTCGCGCAACTGCGCTTCGGTACGCGCGCCGATGATGACGGACGCGACGGTCGGGCGGCGGAGCAGCCAGTTGATCGCGACCTGTGGTACGCTCCTGTCCGTCTCGGCGGCGACGGCTTCCAGCGCGTCGATCACGCGGTAAAGATGCTCGGACTCGACCGGCGGCGCGAACTGCTCGGTATCGTGCAGCCGGCTGCCTTTCGGGATTGGCCGGTCGCGTCCGATCCTGCCGGTCAGCCTGCCCCAGCCGAGCGGGCTCCACACCAGCGCGCCGACCCCCTGGTCGGCCCCGAGCGGCATCAGGTCGGCCTCGTAAGCGCGGCCGATCAGCGAATAGTACACCTGATGCGCGACGAGACGCGGCCAGCCGTTGCGCTCGGCAAGGCCTTGCGCCTTCATCAGCTGCCAACCGGGATAGTTGGACACCCCTGCATAGCGCACCTTGCCCGCGGCAATCAGGCTGTCGAGCGTGCCCATCACCTCCTCAGCCGGCGTGGAAGCATCGAACGCGTGGAGCTGCAGCAGATCGATATGATCGGTCCCGAGCCGGCGCAGCGAGGCCTCGACGGCGCAAATAAGTCGCCCGCGCGACGCGCCCCAGTCCTGCGGCCCGTCGCCCATCGGCAAGCCCGTCTTGGTCGAGATCAGCACCGCATCGCGCCGTCCCTTTATCGCAGCGCCCAACACGGTCTCGGATGCCCCGTTGGAATAGACGTCGGCCGTGTCGAACATCGTCACACCGGCCTCGAGGCAGGTATCGACCAGCCGGCGCGCCTCGGCCGCGTCGCTCTGGCCCCAGGCGCCGAACAGCGGCCCCGTGCCGCCGAACGTTCCGGTGCCGAAACTCAATGCCGGCACCCGCAGGCCCGATGATCCCAATTGCCGATAGTCCATGCGCATTTCCCTGACTGAGGTCTTGGCGCATAGATGGCCGATAGTACTGCGCCGGATAAGGTGACGGTACCGCGAAGGACTTTTGATATGGACGCAAAGGCGGGCATGGGCGCCGATCGTGCGCGGGCGCTGGAGATCTTTGCGGCGGTGATGCGCGAGGGCAGTTTTTCCGCGGCCGGACGGACGCTTGGCCTGACACCGTCCGCCGTCGCGCGGTCGATCGATCGCATTGAGGCGCGGCTTGGCGTACGCCTCCTGTTGCGATCGACCAGGGCGCTGACGCCGACGGCGGAGGGACAAGCCTATCTCCAGACCGCGCGACGCATCCTCGCAGACCTCGACGATGCCGAACAGCAGCTTGCCGACCAGGGCGCCCCCCGCGGCCGGTTGCGGATCAGCGCCGCGCTATCGCATGGGAGGCTCTGTATCGTGCCGCTGCTCGGTGAATTCGCCGCGCTATACCCCCACATTCTGGTCGATTTCGCGCTGAGTGATGGCATCGTCGATATCGCCGCCGGACAGGCGGACGTCGCGGTCCGGTTTGGCGCGCTTCCCGACAGTCCGCTGACCGCGCGCAAACTCGGCGAAAGCGGCCGGGTGATCGTTGCGGCACCGGACTATCTGGCACAATACGGTACGCCAGTCGTGCCTGAAGACCTTCACGCGCACAACTGCCTTAACTTCAACTTCCGCCGTACCGAGCCGATTTGGCCGTTCCGCCGGGATGGCGGGGACATCGTGCTGTCGGTGAAAGGGACTATCGAGGCGAACAATGGCGAGACGCTCGGCCAACTCGCGGCTGCCGGCGTCGGCGTGGCACGCGTCGGCGCGTTCAGTGTCGTCGACGACATCGCGGCCGGCCGATTGGTGCCCATCCTCGAAGACTTTAATCCCGGTGACGTCGAACTCATTCACGCGGTCTTCGTCGGTGGCAGCCAAACCCCCGCGCGCGTCCGTGTGTTCGTCGATTTCCTGTCCGAGCGCCTCGCCGATTGATCGCGACGCGCCCCGCCTGGCAATTTTCGCAATGCGTCAGCCATACCCCATTTTCGACGAAGCCGACGTTCAAGTCGTATCGATACAGCGCTAGACGAATAGAGTATCGCTGAGCGGACGACGGTTGAGGGGGAATGTTTATGCGGTTTCATCGAGTACTGACGGCGCTTCTGGTGCTATCCGCCCCCGCGACCGCGCAAACGTCGAAGGACCGGGCACGCGCCGTCGCGGGCGAACCGGCAAGGGCGGCGCAGCGGCTGACGCTGACGGACATACCCGTGCCGACCAGCAAGCCGACCGCGTTGTTCGACGGGCGTACCCTGAAGGGTTGGGCGCCTTGGCTCGGTTATGCCGACCCCGCGATTACCTACCAATCGAACCCGGGCACGCCGCCGATCGGTACCAGCCGAGATACCAGCGGGGACTTCGCCGTGCGCTCCGTGGACGGGGCTCCGGCGATTTGGGTGAACGGCAGGACCTGGGGCAGCCTCGTCAACACCGCCGACCTTGGCGACTATCACTTGCGGCTGCAGTTCAAATGGGGGGCGAAGACCTGGGCGCCGCGCGCGACGCTGCCGCGCAACAACGGGCTGCTCTATCATACCCACGGCACCGCCGGCGAAGTCTTCGGGACCTGGCGTCCGTCGGTCGAGTTCGAAATCATGACCGGATCGACCGGCATGATCGTCGCGGTGGGCGGCCAGGTGCGGGGGCGCACCGGCGTGACGTTCGATCCAGCGTTGGCCGAACCGCATCTTCGCTATCGCGCCGGGGGCCGCGAGATCGACATCGTCAACGGCACCCCGACCTGGAACGTCGAGGCCGCGACCGATGCCGAGCGTCCGATCGGCGCGTGGAACACGCTCGATTTGTATGTCGTCGGCGACCGCGCGGTGCATGTCGTCAACGGCGTACCCGTCGCCGAGGTGCACGACCTGGCAACGATCGCAACCGACGGCACGCGGCAGCCGCTGACGCATGGCCAGATTCAGCTGCAATCCGAAGGCGCGGAGACGTGGTTCCGCGCGATCACGGTCGAACCGATCACGACGCTTCCGAAGATCGTCGTCGCGGGACGGTAGACGTCCGGGCTTGCCGCGACGTCATCACGCCCGCTGCAGGCCGGGCTTACCACGCTCCGTGACAAAGCTGGCGTGAGTCGACAGCGTCCCGTTCCGCGTTGCGATCGTGTCCAGAACTTTGAGATCGCCGCGCCACAGGTTGCGCCCGACGTCGCACAAAACATAGCCACGGCGGTCCGTCAGCGCCTTGAGGTTCGCATTTTCCGCGCGGGACGAGCGTGTGTAGTCGTCGTCCTCGCCGACACCGTCCGCCCCCGAGCTGATCGAGGTCGCGAGATATTCGCTGCTGATGATCTTGCCGTTGCCGTGATCCTGGATCAGGTCGCCGGCATAATGACGATGCGCGTCGCCGCTGACGGTCATGACGTTGCCGGGACAATGCGCGTCGATATGCGCGAGCAAGCGACGGCGGCTGTTCATGTACCCCGACCATTGGTCCATCGAGACAAGCTGCTCGGACCGGCCAGCCTTGTGATAGCCGAGGTTCATCAGGCACACTTGCTGCGCGATCAGGTTCCAGCGCGCCTTCGAGCGATCAAGCCCCTTGAACAGCCACGCTTCCTGCGGTGCGCCGGTGATCGACCGGTGGGCGGCGAAGGCGTCCGGCCCCTGCGGAGCATCCCGATCGCCATAGACCTGATCCGAGCGATATTGCCGCGTGTCGAGGAAGAATGCGTCCATCAGGTCGCCGAACCGCGCCCCGCGATACATCTGCATGTGCCCACCATCGGGCATCGAGGAGCGGCGCAGCGGCATGTGCTCGTAATAGGCCTGCATCGCCATCGCGCGTCGCGTCCGGAACACCTCAGGCGTGGTATTGTCCTGATCGATGTCGCCGGCCCAGTTATTGTCGATCTCATGATCGTCGAAGCTGACGAACCACGGTGCGGCGGCGTGCGCGGCCTGCAGGTCGGGATCGCTCTTATATTGGGCATAGCGCTGGCGGTAATCGCCGATCGAATAGATTTCGTGGCCGAGATGGCGGCGCACCAGCGGCTTCTTCGCGCCGCGCGGTTGTTCGCCGCGATCGGGACCCTCGTAGATATAGTCGCCGTAATGGAACACGAAGTCGATCGGCTCGGCGGCGATGTGGCGCCACGCGGTGTAATAGCCCTCCTCGTAATGCTGGCACCCGGCGACGGCGAAGCGCACGCGGTCGAGCGGCGCGCCGGGCAAGGGCAGGGTCGCGCCGCGCCCGGTTGCGCTGCGCTCGCCGCCGCAGGTGAAGCGGTACCAATAGGGCCGTGCGGGTGCCAAACCGGCGACCTCGACATGGACCGAATGCGCGAGTTCGGGATGCGCGATCGTCTCGCCGTGCTGGAGCAGCTGGCGGAACGCGGGATCGGCGGCGACCTCCCATCCGACCAGCACCGGCGCCATCGTCATGCCGCCATCGGGCTGGAGCGGCAGCGGCGCGAGCCGCGTCCAGATGACGAACCCCGAAGCGTCCGGATCGCCGGCCGCGACGCCGAGTGTGAACGGCGGGGTGGGGAAGCGCGGGGCGTCGATCAGGTTGCGGGGGCGCACCTCGGCCGCGGAAGCCCGCCACGGCAGGATGCCAGAAGCGGTCAGGCTTCCCAGCGCGGACAGGAGATAGCGGCGGTCGACTTCGTACATGGTCGGTACTTACCTCGGATCAGCGCAGCATGATGTGGAAAAAGGCGCCCTGGCCATAATCGTCGACTTCGCTGACGTAGCGCAGGCCGTTGCCGACCAGGAACTTCGGCTGGTCGTTCAGCAGGTTGGTTATCTCGTATTTGAACGTCACGTGCTCCGTCACGCGGTGCCACAGACCGAGGTTGACGGTGGTCAGCTTGGCGCGGCCATTGTCGTCCTGCGCGGTCTCGCCGATGCCTTCCATGTAACTGCCGCGGTGTGTGACGGTCGCCCGGAACGCCCCGTCGATCGCGGGCAGGCGGAGCGTCGCGCCGCCGTTGATGATCCATTTCGGCTGGTAGATCAGCCGGTCGAGCGTCCGCGTCCCGGCATCGCTGGTGATCGACATCCGTCCCTTCAGCCAGGTTGCGTTGAAGAACGGATCGATCCGCTGGCCGAACAGGTTGACGTCGTGATCGGCCGCCTGGAACTCGATGCCGTAGAGCCGCGAATTGTCGGCGTTGAGCGGCTGGCGGACCCGGTAGTTGACGTCGTCGATCAGCTGCGTCGTGGTCAGCGTGAAGCTGTCGTCCTTGATCCACTTGGCGAAGGCGCCGAGCGAGACGATGCCGTCCTTGTGGAAATACTGCTCGAACTGGACATCGATATTGTCCGACCGACGCGGGCGCAGATCGGGGTTGCCGCGGCTGATCGAGCAATCCGCGCCGCCCGAGTCCTCGTCGCCGCAATTGAGCGATTCCGGCTGGGCGATGTTGCCGGGCGTGGGGCGGCCGAGCGTGCGGCTGTACGAGAAACGCAGCTTCTTGCCGCCCGCAAAGTCCTGGATTCCGGTGAACGACGGCAGCAGATACTGATACCCGCCCTTGTTTCGCGTCATCACCGCAGAGGCCGTGCCGCCGGTGATCGTCGGCTGGAACGCGGAAAAGCGCGTATGGTCGTAGCGGACGCCCGCGACCAGCGTGGTATCGTCGGTGGCGTAATGCAGCGAGAGATACGGCGTCACCAGCCGCTCGGTATAGCGATAGTCCCCGGTGATGCTGTCATAGGTCGAGTTGGGTACGTCCTTGACGAACTTCGGCCACAACTCCTTCTTCACGCGCGCCCAATCGACCCACGGAAAGGATTGCGGCGCGCCGACGGGCACGTAGCCGGGATCGTAGAGATAGCCGTTCATCGCCTGGCCGAGCTTGTATTCGGTCATGTCGACGTTGCGCGCCAGTTCGAGGTTGCGGAACTCGATCCCTGTGACGAAGCCGAAGCCGCGATCCTCCGGTTCGGCGTTCCAGCCATAATCGACGCGCGCAGTCGCCAGCCCTTCGTTGGCCATGCGGTACGTCGTCTGCGCGGTGCTGAGCTTGTAGGGTGATCCGAGCACGAGGCCGGGCTTGTTGACCCCGGTGACGTAGGGCAGCCCGCCGGTGCCGTCATTGCCCGCCGCCCAATCGAGCGAAAGCCCGGTCGGATAGGTGCGGACGCCGATATAGGGCTGCGTATTGTCGTATCGGGCGCGCGTGTAGCCGCCGCGAACGCGGAGCGTCGAGCGGTCGTCATGCCATTCGACATTGCCGATCGCGCCGACCGTCGCCTTGTTCCAGGTGTCGTAGCGATAGCGGGAATAGAGACTGTTGATGTCCGATCCGCCGCCCTCCGCGGTCAGGTCGCTGACGCTGTTCTTGGTGTAGTAATCGTTCTTGTTCATCGTCGAGGATTCCCACTGACGATAATTGAACCCCAGCAGCGACGCATAGATGTCCGTGCCGAGCGGGCGCCATTCGAATTTTGCCGAGCTGCCCGCGGTCTGGAGGCGGTTGGTGTAGCTCCCATAGCTATGGTTGTACGGCACGGCGATGCCGTTCCAGGCGGGATCGTCGGGGCCGGCCAGCTTCTTGCCCGCGTCGCTGAAGTAATATTTGGTGTCCTGCCACCATTTGCGTGAGTTGCGGATGCGGTTCTCGTAGCGAGCCGACAAGACCACGCCGAACTGGTCGCCCGCGCCGAACTTGTCCGCGAACACCATCTTGCCACCGGCGCCGAAATGCGGCGTGCTGCCGTTGCCCGCGTTGCTGCCACCATCGCCCTTGAACGACGAATAGATGCCATAGCCGTCGACCATGACGTAGCGGCGCTTGAGAGCAAAGGCGCTGCGCGTGACGATGTCGACGATCCCCCCGATCGCAGCGCCGTCCTGTTCGGCGGTAAAGGTCTTGTAGACGTCGTTATGGAACGCGAGTTCCGACGGAATCTGCTGCAAATTGACCTTGCGCGAGCCTTCCCCGTCATTGCCGATCGTCGCCAGCGTGATCCCGTCGATCGTGGTCTGGTTGAGATCGGGCGAAATGCCGCGGATGCTGACGAACCGCGGCGCATCGCCGTCCTCGATCGCGCTGATACCGGGCAGCAGGATCAACTGGCCCGCGACGCTGCCGTCGGCGGACAGTGTCTCGAGATCATCGAACACGATCGAGTCACGCACCGAGGTCGACTGCTCCTTGTCCGACCGGACCGCACGATCGCCCATCACGATGATGTCGGACTTGGTCTGCTCGGGATCGGCGGTCGGATCCTCGGCGTTTGCGGCACTCGCCAGGAATAGCAGGGGCACCGTACAATAGGCGGAGGCGACCAGTCGGACGCGTCTGGCGGACGAAAGACACAACATTGGGCCGGCATCTCCGAGAGGCACGGGCAGAGTGTCGTCCCCGGAACGGGACGGCTGGCTCTACCGGTTGCGCGACCCGGATCTGGGTCGCGAATGCCTCGCTTATGATCGCAATGCGACACAACAGCGTCAGCTGTGCTGACCTTTTATGACCGTCAACAGTAATCCGGCGGCCTCTCGGCTTGCGGAACCGGTCCCGTACTTTGAGCGAAGGCCGTCCAGACTGGCACTGTCACGCCGTTCGGACACAGTCCCATGATACCATCGATTCCGAGGCAGTCATGCCGGTCGACCGCGCAACGATGAAGGCGAGAACCGAAGACGGGCGCTGCCATGGGACTTGTTGAACGAATGGCTGGAGTTGGGCGGCGGGGAAGGGCACCCGAACCGCCGCTTGTGGAGATCGAGTAAGCGGCGTTGAGCGGACTCCTATCGGTCTGAACAGAAGCATGGGCAGGTCGCCCGCCGCATAACGGACGTTCCTGGTTAAGCGCCCTTCGACGGGTCGAACCTCCATTCGGCAGCAAGCATCGCCTGCAGAAGATCGACGTAAGCCCATCCTTCGGCGCGGGCGGCGATCGCGGAGAGGCAATCCTGATCTTCGCGCCCCGGGCGGCCCGGTCCCGTCATGTTGGGTTTCATGTTGAGGTCGAACAATTTGAACAGGCCATGACGATCCGCGCGGCAATCGATCCGGATGGCGGTCCGGGCGTCGACCAGCGCGGCGGCGGAGACGCAGCTGTCGATCATCGCCACGATCGCCGGATCGAGTAGCCGCTCGGGCGTGATTGCGATGCTGTTGGCGGTGACCGGAACGTCGCCGTTATACGGCGCTACGCCGCCGTGCTGATCGAAGCGGTATACCGGCGGTAACGCCCAGTGCGTCGGTGACCGCGAACCGTCCGGACGCGGGGACGCGGGCGGCATGAGGGTGACGGTCATCTCGTCGCCGCCGAGAAATTCCTCCACCATCAGCATGTCGCCGAAGGTGGCGGCTGCGATCAATGCAGTCGCGGCATCGCGCAGGTCGCCGAGGCTCTCCACCAGGGTCACGCCCTGGCTGCCACGCCCGCGCACCGGCTTGACGATCATCGGAAAGGCCATGCCGCGGGACGCGCACGCGTGCTCGACATCGGCCAGTGCGCAGACATTCTCCCTCGCGGTGCCGGAAAGCAGAAACGATTGCGCTACCGGCAGGCCAGCCTCGGCAAGGAGATGGTTGGTCTGGAACTTGTCGTCGAACGCCTGCATCGCCGCGGGAAGCTGCCCGACGATGTCGAAGTCGACCATTGCCGCCTCGAGCGGATGTCCTTCAAACAAAACCGTGTTCGCCCACAGGACCGATGCGCCGGCTGCGCCTGCGCTACGGATGCCCTCGGCCGTGTCCGGGAAGACCCAGTCGAGTGCCCTGGCAGGGTCTGGCGAGGCGGTGGGCGTGACCACATTCACTCCGGCCGTCCGCAAGGCGAAAGCAATGTCGGCGCCGCCATCCGAGTATCCGCCCGGTTTTGCGTCCTTGCGCAGGCCGTCGATCAGCGGTGGGGGAAGCGCTTGGTAGAGAAGGGCGACCGGCGCTGCTGTCATGAATAATCTCCTGCGCGCTGCGCCTTAGCCCGGCACGGCGCGCGCATGAAAGGGGCGAGGATTGCGGTCATGCGGCAGTGATGCCTCCTGCATCGGCTCGACCATGACGGTGGCGCAATTTTCGCTGTGGTATCCTGATGGATCCGACCGGCTAACACCCGGCAATCCGCGCGACGATGGTCGTGATCGCATCGCGCTCTAGGGGGGCGCGATCAATCGAATTGTGGATGCCGATCCCTTCGATCAGCGCGTCGAGCGCGCGCGCCGTGAGCGGGTCGAAGAAGCGGCCCAGGGCGCCTCGGCTGCTGTCCATCCAGTTTTGCATGACCGCGCCGACCGGTGGGTGCCGGGCCGCGAAGGCATAGAGTTCGTAGCTCAACAACAACGTGCGCGGTTCCGCCCAAATCTGGTTCGCGATGATGTCGATGACTGCCGTACACGCCTCTGCGCGGTCCGTCGCCGCCTCGAGGCGCGCGCGGAAGGCAGTGGAGGAGTCCGCGGCCAGTTGCAGAAAGGCCGCCGTAAGTAGTTCTTCCAGGGTCGCGAAATAATAGGTCACGGAGCCGAGCGGGACCTGCGCCGCCTCGGCGATGCGACGATGGGTCGTGGCCGCGGTTCCGTGATCGGCAATGACTGCGAGAGTTGCATCGATGATGCGTTGCCGCCGTGCCGGATCGTTGCGCCGGGACTGTTGGGTCATCGCCTCTTTACCTCGATCTCGGCATGTGTACATATGTACATAACATCGAGGGTGATTGGAAGGCAGCGGCTATGACGGAGGATCGGGTGAGCAGGCGAGCGGTGATCGGTGGTGCTGCGGCGCTGACGATCGCGGGCAGTACCGGCGTCGCAACGGCGCAGGGCTCGGCAATCTCGGCGCTTGGGCGTCGTGACGGTCGCTGGCTGAATGCGCCCAAATCCTCGAAGGTTGCGCCTGGCGGAGACCTGACGCTCGTCACCGACAAGGGCAGCGATTTCTGGCGCGAGACGCATTACGGCTTCACCCGGGACAGCGGTCATTTCCTCGGCTTTACCGCGCCTGCCGCGTTTACCGCCCAATTGCGCATTCGCGGCCAGTATCAGAAACTCTACGATCAGGCCGGCATCATGGTGCGGGTCGACGAACGACGCTGGGTCAAAGCGGGGATCGAATTGTCCGACGGGCGCGCCATGCTGAGCAGCGTGCTGACCGACGGAAAGTCCGACTGGGCCACCGGCCCCTACGAACATGACGCGCAGGATTTCTGGATGCGTGCGACCGTCGCCAAGGGCGTCCTGCGGTTGCAGGTCTCGGCGGACGGCAAGACGTGGCCGCTGGTCAGACTGGCGCCCTTTCCGGTCGCCGCCGCCTATCAGGTCGGACCGATGGCCTGCACGCCCGAACGCGCCGGCCTGGAAGTACGGTTCTCCGACCTGAGCATCACGGCGCCGCTCGGCAAGGACCTTCACGACTTGAGTTGATCATGATGACCCAGAAGGAACGGATGCTGGCGGGCGAGCTCTACATCGCCGACGACCCGGAACTCGTCGAGGATGCGGCGCGCGCCGCTGCGTGGTACGATCGCTATAACCGCGCATCGACCGCTACAGCGGCGGACCGTGACGCGCTGTTGCTGGAAGGGCTCGGTCACGCCGGGCGCGGTGCGACGATCCGACCGCCGTTCCACTGCGACTATGGCTACAACATTCATCTCGGTGAGGGCGTGTTTCTCAATTTCGGCTGTACGGTGCTCGACGTGGTGCCGGTGCGGATCGGTGCGGGCACGCAGATCGGTCCGGGCGTGCAGATCCTCACCGCCGATCATCCGCGCGATCCGGCTGAGCGTGCCCGAATGCTGGAATTCGGGCGCCCGGTCAGCATCGGTCGAAACGTCTGGATAGGCGGCGCGGCGCTGATCCTGCCGGGCATCACCATCGGCGACAACGCGATCGTCGGCGCGGGCAGTGTCGTGACGCGTGACGTTCCCAATGGCGCGACGGTGGCGGGCAATCCCGCTCGTCTGCTGCAATAGTGTTCGCTTACGCATAGCTGCGGGCCGCCAATCGCGCTTGATCGCGCGAAATTCCGGGGGTGGCGAAGACGCGGGCGACGATTGGACCGAGCTTCGATGACGAGCCCGGCCGAACGAAGACCTCTAGTTCCTCGTCGGCAACGATCCCGACTTGGAGTCCCTGGCCGCGGCCATGCGCAAGCAATTCGATCCGGGTTTCAGGAGTAAGCATGGCATCTTTGGCAGCGACTGCCCGTTCAACCGCATGGCAGGCATTCTGGACAAAGGTGCGCCACTTGTCTTCCTGGGGATGAAACTCGACGCGATCGACCATGCGCGCCTCGCGGAGGCGCGTTCTGCTCTGCGGGCGTCGCCGATTTTACTCGATGCGGTAGGGCGCGACTTGGCCACGACCCCGTAGACGATAGGGTGGAACGGCAAGCCACATTGCTGGTTCGACGACTATGTTTCACGGTGTCTACGGTCGGCCTCCTAAGGACGGTGTTTAGACCCCGACAGGATAAGGGTGTCAGCCTTCGCTCCGCCTGAATCGCCACATCCACCAAAGAGGAACGGCGTGGAGCGACAGCTGTACAACCACGTAAGCGCGCGATCCCAATGCCGATCTGAACGCCCGTCCGAGATTAAGGAGGCGCCCGCGAACCCCGAGCGTCCGCTGCTGGAAATTGAAGAAAAGATCGATCCGCCACGGCCGATGATGAGCGACTCAACACCCGGCTACGCATGAGCGGGCAAACACGCGAGTCTGGAGGGGCGACTGATTAGCTAACGTCACCGAAAACCGCCATTCTGTGCGAATGGTGACCCCTACGGGAATCGAACCCGTGCTTCAGCCGTGAAAGGGCCGCGTCCTAACCGCTAGACGAAGGGGCCTGCGTGGTGGAGGCCGACTAAGGGGAAGGGGGCGGTGCGTCAAGCGTTTCGGTACAAGAATTTAGTCGGCCCATGCCGCATCCTCGACATGAAGTTCGGCCGAGGGGCGCGACGACCAGTCGTCGATCTTCGCGCGACCGGCGAGCCAGAGCTTGCGGTGGGGGGCGGCGCCCAGCAGCGCCTGGCCGAGCGGGGTTTCCGCCGCGCGGAACGCCATCGCCTTGATGCTGCGGCCGTCGTCGCCCGCGACGATCGTGCGGACATGGCCGTTGCCGACGATATCCGCCTTGATGATACGCACCGGGCCCATCGCGACGCGCGGCGCGGGCCAGCCCATGCCGTAGGGGCCGCCCGCCTCCATCGACTCGACGAGACCGGGGTTGACCCCGCCCGTCGCCAGGACCGCGTCGAGCAGCAGCGCGCGGTCGCCATTCGAGCGCTCCACGGCGTCGGCGAGACGCTCTTCGAGGAAGTCGGTGAAGGCGGGGATCGCGGCCTCGCTGATCGTCAGGCCGGCGGCCATTGCGTGGCCTCCGCCGGCGACGAGCAGGCCGTGCTCGCGTGCGGCCATCACCGCGGCGCCGAGGTCGACTCCGGGAATCGAGCGGCCCGAGCCCTTGCCGATGCCGTTCTCGTCGATCGCGATGACGATCGCGGGGCGGCCGAGCTTTTCCTTCAGCCGGCCGGCGACGATGCCGATCACACCGGGGTGCCAGCCATGCCCGGCGACAACCGCGACGGCGCGGCTCCGGCTGGCGAGCAGGTCGGCGGCTTCCTGCACGGCGGTCTCGATCGCGCGGCGTTCCTCGTTGAGGCGGTCGAGCTCGGCGGCGATTGCGCGCGCTTCGTCGGGGTCCTGCGTGGTGAGCAGGCGGACGCCGAGATCGGCGCGTCCGACGCGGCCGCCGGCGTTGATGCGGGGGCCGAGCGCGAAGCCGAGATCGGTGCAGGTCGGGTTGCGGGTCAGGCGCGAGGCCTCGATCAGCGCGGCGACGCCGATGTTCTTGCGTGCGCCCATGACTTTCAGGCCCTGCGCTACGAACGCGCGGTTGAGCCCGCGGAGCTGGGCCACGTCGGCGACGGTGCCGAGCGCGACGATGTCGAGCAGGTCGATCAGCTTGGGTTCGGCGCGGTCCTTGAAGAAGCCGCGCGCGCGCAGCGTGCGGACGAGCGCGGCGGCGGCGAGGAAGCACATGCCGACCGCGGCGAGATGGCCGTGCGCGGCGCCCTCGGTCTCGTCGAGGCGGTTGGGGTTCACGAGCGCGAGCGCATGCGGCAGCGCGGTCGAGCATTTGTGGTGGTCGATGACGATCACGTCCACTTTCGCGTCGCGCGCGGCGTCGAGTGCGTCGAACGCCTGCGCGCCGCAATCGACCGTGACGATCAGCGTCGCGCCCTCGGCGGCGAGCCGGACGAGCGCTGCGCCCGACGGGCCATAGCCTTCGAGCAGGCGGTCGGGGATATAGGCGCGCGCCTCGATCCCGAGATCGCGCAGAGTCAGGATCATCAGCGCGGCGGAGGTGGCGCCGTCGACGTCGTAATCGCCGAAGATCGCGACCTGTTCGCCGGCCTGCACCGCGTCGGCGAGGCGCTCTGCGGCGCGGTCCATGTCGCGGAAGATCGACGGGTCGGGCATGAACGCGCGGATCGACGGCGTGCGATGCGCGTCGAGCGCATCGCGCGGGCAGCCGCGCGCGAGCAGCAGCGTGGTGACGAGGTCGTCGCCCGAGCCGCCCCCGACGCCGTCGCGCTGATCTGCCGAAAGCGCGCGCCAGCGCCAGGGTTGGCCGAGGATCGAGGATGTTACGCCGAGAACTGTCATGCCTCGGACCTAGTGGCTGCGAAGCGATTGTCGAGCGCATGGCGTGCGCGCGCGGTCCCGGCGCGCGCCCCGCATCGCGGCGGCGGCGGCGATCCGATTAATACCGGACGCGCTCCGCCGTCAGGCCGCGCTTGGCCAGCTGCGCCTGCACGCTGTCCTGCCCCGCTAGATGCCCCGCACCGACCGCCACGAACACCGTCCCCGGCGTCTTCATCCGGTTCGCGACCCACTCCGCCCAGCGCGCATTCCGATCGACGAGCAACACCTTGGCGACCTCGGGCGAGTCCTTCAGACTGTCGTTCATTTCCCTGGCGAGCGCTTCGGGATCGCCCTTTGCCCATTCGTCGACCATCGTCGCCATCGTCGTTTCCAGCTTCGGCAGCTCGTCGATCGTGCTGCCGAGAAACTGCAGCTGCGCCTTTTGCGACAGGCCGCCGAAATAGCCCAGCTGCTCCTCCGCCGTCTCCAGCCCGGTGACCGGCTTCCCCGCCGCCTTCGCCGCCGCGGTGATCACCTGCTCGGGTCCGTTCGCCGAATCATAACCAAGCTTCGACAGCGGCGCGATCGACAGGTTGGTCGCCGCCAGCCAGGGGCGGAACCGGTCGAACGCATTCGCCGGCAGCCCCAGATCGGTCACCGCCTTGGCATAGGCCGCGCGCTTGTCAGCGGGCAGCTGCTCGGTCAGCGTCGGGCCGTCCTTCGCCACGCCCGTCGCCATCACGAGGCTCTGCATCTTGTTCGGATCGGGCATCACCAGCTCGAGCACCACCTGCTGCGACCGGTCGAACGCGGTCTTCACCGCCTCGTCGAACCAAGTCATCCCGGGTTTGAGCACATGGATCGTCCCGAACAGATAGATCGTCGTGTCCTTGTCCTTCACCACCCACAAGGCCGGGTCGGCATCGTTGGCGGCCTGCACGGGCTTCGGCGCAACCTGTGCGCAGGCGGGGAGCGCAAACGCCATCGCCAGGGCGGACAGCGCGGATCGGAACGAGACGAGTCTGGAAAACAGCTTCAAGGCGACGGCATCCTCTATATCGGTTTGGCCCCATGTAGGAGGCCGCATGCAAACGCACCACTTGCCTCGTCTGCCCCCATCCGCCAAAGCCCGCGCGTGACCCAGCCCCTGAAAAAGCCTCTCAGCTTCCAGCGCATGATCCTCACGCTCCATGACTATTGGAGCGAGCACGGGTGCCTGATCCTGCAGCCCTACGACATGGAAATGGGCGCGGGCACCTTCCACACCGCCACGACGCTGCGCGCGCTCGGGCCGAAGCCGTGGAACGCCGCGTTCGTGCAGCCCTGCCGCCGCCCGACCGACGGTCGCTACGGCGAGAACCCCAACCGGCTCCAGCATTATTACCAGTATCAGGTGATCCTGAAGCCATCGCCCGCCAACCTCCAGGAACTCTACCTCGGCAGCCTCGCGGCGATCGGCATCGACATGCTGAAGCACGACATCCGCTTCGTCGAGGACGATTGGGAAAGCCCGACGCTCGGCGCGTGGGGGCTCGGCTGGGAGGTCTGGTGCGACGGCATGGAGGTGACCCAGTTCACCTATTTCCAGCAGATGGGCGGCTTCGACATGAAGCCCGTCGCGGGCGAGCTGACCTACGGGCTCGAGCGCCTCGCAATGTATATCCAGGACAAGGACAGCGTCTACGACCTCGCGTTCAATGACGCAGGCGTCACCTATGGCGAGGTGTTCCTGGAGAACGAGCAGGAGATGTCGAAGTGGAACTTCGAGGTCGCCGACACGGACTCGCTGTTCGACCAGTTCCGCAAGCACGTCACCGAATGCGAGAACAGCCTGAACCACCAGCTGCCGATCCCGGCGTACGAACAGGCGATCAAGGCGAGCCACATCTTCAACCTGTTGCAAGCCCGCGGCGTCATCTCGGTCGCCGAACGCCAGGCCTATATGGGCCGCGTCCGCGACCTCGCCAAAGGCGCCTGCGCAGCCTGGATGGACAAACATGGATGGGCGGCATGATGCGCCCCCGCAGCGCCGCAGGCTGTATCTCTTCTTCTCTCCGCGTCCTCTGCGCCTCCGCGCGAACAGACTATCGCGCAGAGGCGCAGAGAGCGCAGAGTGTTTTTGCTCCGACCGGTGAGCCCGAATGACCGACTTTCTCCTAGAACTCCGCTCCGAAGAAATTCCCGCCCGCATGCAGGCGAAGGCGCGTGAAGATCTCGCCAAGCTCTTCACCGCCGAACTCGCCAAGGCCGGGATCGCCACCAGCGCGCTCGTCACTTACGCGACGCCGCGCCGCCTGACGCTGATCGCGCGCGACCTGCCGATCGAGACCGCCGCGGTCTCCGAAGAGGTAAAGGGCCCCAAGACGTCCGCCCCCCCGCAGGCGCTCGAAGGCTTCCTGCGCAAGACCGGTCTCACGCGCGAGCAGCTGGTCGATCGCGGCGGCACGTTCTTCGCGGTCACCGAAAAGCCCGGCCGCGCCACCGCCGCCGTGCTGGCAGAGGCGATCCCCGCGATCGTCCGCGCGTTCCCATGGCCCAAGTCGATGCGCTGGGGCGATGCCTCCGCCAGCACCGAAAGCCTGCGCTGGGTCCGCCCGCTGCAAGGCATCGTCGCGCTGCTCGGCGAAGAGATCGTACCGTTCGAGATCGCGGGCATCGAGAGCGGCGCCGCCACGCTCGGCCACCGTTTCCACCACCCGTACCAGATCACGATCGGCGGCGCGCACGACTATGTCGAGAAGCTGCGCGCCTGCCACGTCATCGTCGACCACAACGAACGCGCGACGCTGATCCGCGATCACGCGCGCGAGGCCGCGATGCAGGCCGGGCTCGAACTGATCGACGACGAGGGTCTCGTCGCCGAGAATGCCGGGCTCACCGAATGGCCGATTCCGCTGCTCGGCCAGTTCGACCCCGCGTTTCTCGACGTCCCGCCCGAGGTGATTCAGCTGACGGCGCGCGTAAACCAGAAATATTTCGTCTGCCGCAGCGCCGACGGGACGCTCGCCAACGCGTTCGTCTGTACCGCTAACATCGCCGCGCACGACGGCGGCGCGAAGATCGTCGAGGGCAACCGCAAGGTCCTCGCCGCACGTCTGTCGGATGCGAAATTCTTCTACGACACCGACCTGAAGGTGCCGCTCGAAGAGCAGGCGGCCAAGCTCGAAAAGATCGTCTTCCACGAAAAGCTCGGCACGCTGGCCGACAAGGTCGACCGCGTCGCGAAACTCGCGCGCTGGCTGGTCGAAGAAGGAATAATCCTCCCCGGAACGGGGAGGGGGACCAGCGAAGCTGGTGGAGGGGGGGCGCCACGAAGCGCAGCGCCTGCGGAGAACCCCCTCCACCCTCAGCCTAAGGCTGACGGTCCCCCTCCCCCTGCAGGGGAGGAATTGGCAGACCTC
The DNA here is from genome assembly GCF_001421825.1 of Sphingomonas sp. Leaf38. Lineage (NCBI taxonomy): Bacteria > Pseudomonadati > Pseudomonadota > Alphaproteobacteria > Sphingomonadales > Sphingomonadaceae > Sphingomonas > Sphingomonas sp. Leaf38. The sequence goes on from NZ_LMLD01000011.1 coordinate 974,616, forward strand.
GCAGATCGCGCAGCCCGCCTCGCCAAGGCGGATCTCGTCACCGGCATGGTCGGCGAGTTCCCCGAATTGCAGGGCCTGATGGGCGGCTACTACGCCGCAGCCCAAGGCGAGCACCCGTCCGTCGCCGCCGCGATCCGCGACCATTACAAGCCGGTCGGGCAGGGCGATGACGTTCCCACCGACCCGGTGACGGTGGCGGTAAGCCTGGCGGATAAGCTGGATACGCTTGTTGGATTTTTCTCTGTCGGTTTGTTTCCTACGGGCTCGAGTGACCCGTTTGCCCTTCGCAGAGCCGCAATCGCTACCGTGCGTTTAATTCTGGCAAACCAACTGCGCGTGTCCATCAGCAGTTTGGTCGATTATACCGCTCGATGGGGCTTTAGAATGACTTCGATATCGGTGCTAGATCACCCGATTTGGGGCAAACTTGTAGCATCAAATGACGAAAAGCATGCTGTTGAACTAGCTGAACGAATTTCCAAAATTGAAAGCGAATTTGAGACTAAAATTGTTACTGACTTGACGACGGCAAAGCTTATCGTTGCTTATCAGGACGTTTACTTGAGGGGCGGCAGCCGCCGTTTGCTCGACTTCTTCGCCGACCGCCTGAAAGTCCAGCAACGCGAAGCCGGTGTCCGTCACGACCTGATCGACGCGGTGTTCGCGCTCGGCGGCGAGGACGATCTCGTCCGTCTGCTCGCGCGCGTCCACGCGCTTCAGGCGTTCGTGACCACCGAGGACGGCAGGAACCTGCTCGCCGGCTACAAGCGCGCCGCCAATATCCTCAAGAAGGACGCCCCTTCCAGTTCCCCCGCGAAGGCGGGGGCCCAGGGACTCAGCGGCGGCGAAGACCGGGAGGGTGCGGAACTGGCCCCCCGCGTTCGCGAGGGAACAGCAGAAGGCGAGAAGGAAGCGCTGTCCTACACGCCCGAACCGGCAGAGGCTGCGCTGATGACCGCGCTCGACTCCGCCGAACCCCGCGCCACCACCGCCATCGCCGCCGAGGATTTCGCCGCGGCGATGGCCGCGCTCGCCTCACTGCGCGCGCCGATCGACGCATTCTTTGATAGCGTTATCGTCAACGATGCCGATCCCGCCAAGCGCTCTGCCCGTCTCGCGCTACTTGAGCGCGTTCGCGCCGCAGTGCACAATGTCGCGGATTTTTCGAAGATCGAGGGCTGATCGGCATGGATGTGCATACGCTCGCCAGCGTGTGAACTTTGTGAACTTCACTTTTGCCCTGCCAATAAAAACAAGCACTTAGAGGACCTGTAATGACCCAATATGTGTACCGTTTCGGCGGCGGCGTTTCGGACGGCGGCAAGGGCGACAAGAACCTGCTCGGCGGCAAGGGCGCCAACCTCGCCGAGATGGCGTCGATCGGCCTCCCTGTGCCCCCCGGTTTCACGATTTCGACCGAGTTCTGCGCGGTCTATTACGACGAGGGCGGCCAGTTCCCGCAGAGCCTGCGCGACGAGGTCGCGACCGGCCTCGCGCATATCGAAGGCGTCACCGGTAAAAAGTTCGGCGACGCCGCCGATCCGCTGCTCGTCTCGGTCCGCTCGGGCGCCCGCGCGTCGATGCCGGGGATGATGGACACCGTCCTCAACCTCGGCCTCAACGACCAGACCGTCGAGGGCCTCGCCGCCAAGTCCGAGGACGCGCGCTTCGCGTGGGACAGCTATCGCCGCTTCATCCAGATGTACGCCGACGTCGTTCTCGAGCTCGATCACGGCGCGTTCGAGGAAGCGCTCGAGATCGCCAAGGAAGACCAGGGCTTCACGCTCGACACCGAGCTGAGCGCCGACGACCTCCGCGCGCTGGTCGCCGAATATAAGAGCCTTGTCGAAAAGCAGTGGGGCAAGCCCTTCCCGCAGGACGTCCACGACCAGCTCTGGGGCGCAGTCGGCGCGGTGTTCGGTTCGTGGCAGTCCGAGCGCGCGAAAGTCTATCGCCGCCTCAACGACATCCCCGCCGCCTGGGGCACCGCGGTCAACATCCAGGCGATGGTGTTCGGCAACATGGGTGACACCTCGGCGACCGGTGTCGCGTTCACGCGCGACCCGTCCAACGGCGACCGCGCCTATTATGGCGAGTTCCTGATCAACGCGCAGGGCGAGGACGTCGTCGCCGGCATCCGCACCCCGCAATACCTCACCAAGACCGCGCGCGAAGACGCCGGCGCCAAGCCCGCCTCGATGGAAGAGGCGATGCCCGAGGTCTATGGCCAGCTCGCCGACGTGTTCGACACGCTCGAAAACCATTATCGCGACATGCAGGACATCGAGTTCACGGTCGAGAAGACCAAGCTCTGGATGCTCCAGACGCGCGCGGGCAAGCGCACCGCCAAGGCCGCGCTCAAGATCGCGGTCGACATGGCCAACGAGGGGCTGATCACGCGCGAGGAGGCGATCCTGCGCGTCGAGCCGATGGCGCTCGACCAGCTGCTCCACCCGACGCTCGATCCCAAGGCGCACCGCGACGTGCTCACCAAGGGGCTTCCCGCCTCGCCGGGCGCCGCCTCGGGTGCAGTCGTGTTCGACGCGGATGCCGCGGAGAAGAAGGCGGCGGATGGCGTCGCCGTCATCCTCGTCCGCACCGAAACCTCGCCCGACGACATCCACGGCATGCACGCGGCCAAGGGCATCCTGACCGCGCGCGGCGGCATGACGTCGCACGCGGCGGTGGTGGCACGTGGCATGGGACGCCCCTGCGTCTCCGGCGCCGGCACGCTGTCGATCGACGCCAAGGCGAAGATCATGCGCTGTGGCGGTCGTGAGGTGAAGGAGGGCGACCTGCTCACCATCGACGGCACCACGGGCGAAGTGATGATCGGCGCGGTCGCGACCGTGCAGCCCGAATTGTCGGGCGATTTCGCGACGCTGATGGTCTGGGCCGACGAGGTCCGCCGCCTGAAGGTCCGCGCGAATGCCGAGACCCCCGAGGATTGCCGCGTCGCACGCGAGTTCGGCGCCGAGGGCGTCGGGCTGTGCCGCACCGAGCACATGTTCTTCGAGAGCAGCCGCATCACCAACGTCCGCCAGATGATTCTGGCGAGCGACGAGAAGGGCCGTCGCGCCGCGCTCGAGAAGCTGCTTCCCGAACAGCGCAAGGATTTCACCGAGATCCTCGAGGTGATGGCCGGGCTGCCCGTGACGATCCGCCTGCTCGATCCGCCGCTCCACGAATTCCTTCCCCACGAGGAATCCGAATTCGCCGAAGTCGCGACCGCGGCGGGCGTCAATGTCGACACCTTGAAGCGCCGCGCGGCGGAACTGCACGAGTTCAACCCGATGCTCGGCCATCGCGGCTGCCGTCTCGGCGTGACCTACCCCGAGATCTACGAGATGCAGGCTAGGGCGATCTTCGAGGCGGCGGTCGACGTCGCGGAGAAGTCGGGCGCGGCGCCGATCCCCGAGGTCATGATCCCGCTGGTGGCGACCCGCCGCGAGCTGGAGCTGATGAAGGCGGTCGTCGACAAGGCCGCGCAGGCCGTGTTCGCCGACAAGGGCCGGACGATCGAGTACCTCGTCGGCACGATGATTGAGCTCCCCCGCGCCGCGCTGCGGGCTGGCGAGATCGCGGAAGTCGGCGAGTTCTTCTCGTTCGGTACCAACGACCTGACGCAGACGACTCTGGGCGTCAGCCGCGACGACGCGTCGCGGTTCCTCGGGGCCTATGTCGAGCAGGGGATCTACGCGAAGGACCCGTTCGTCAGCATCGACGTCGAAGGCGTCGGCGAACTGATCGAGATCGCCGCCGAACGCGGTCGCAAGACCCGCGCGGGCATCAAGCTCGGCATCTGCGGTGAACATGGCGGCGACCCGGCGAGCATCGCGTTCTGCGAGAAGGTCGGCCTCGATTACGTCTCGGCGTCGCCGTACCGCGTCCCCATCGCCCGCCTCGCCGCAGCGCAGGCAGCCCTGACGAAGAAGTAACGTCGGTCCACGACACAACGCCACCCCGGCGAAGGCCGGGGCCCAATTGGAACGTCCTGAGTAACGAAGTATCCTCCAAAGTTACGCAGCATCCCCAATTGGGCCCCGGCCTACGCTCGGGTGGTAAAAGAAGAAGAATGTTGCCCCGCGAAGGCGGGGACCCAGATTGGGCTCCCGCCTTCGCGTGCGAACAAGAAAGCGGGGAAAAGCCTCACCCCCGCTGCAGACCCTTACCGACGCTGATCGAAATCGAACCAGCCACGCTTGGTCCCATCGGCCCGATACGCAGGCCGCGCATAAGCCGGCCGCACCTCAGAACGCGCAACCGTATCGATCACCGGGCGACGCTCGACGACTGGCGCCGCAACCGGCACGACCGCAGCCTCTTTCACCAGCCGTGCGTTCTCATGCTCGGCCTCGACCGCCCGCTTCTCCGCAGCGGCTGCACGAAGATCCGAGTCCTTCTTGGCAGCGCCGTGCGCATCCCGCTCGGCAAGATAGCGCGCCTTCCACTTCTTGCCCCCCGGATGACTCGCCAGCCCGAACAGCCAGCCGGCGACAAAGACCAGCGCAAGCGCCGCGAACTGCGTAGGTGTGGAAAACAACGGCATCGTGAAACCCTCCTGTTACGGCAGCTCAACGATCAGCCCGCGCTGCGGTTGCCTAGGTCTTGATGAGCGCGTCGGAGATCGAACACGCCGCCGGCCCGAGGATGACGACAAACAACACGGGCAGGATGAACAGGATCAGCGGGATCGTCATGATCGCGGGCAGGCGCGCAGCCTTCTCCTCCGCACGCATCATCCGCTCGTTGCGGAATTCGCCCGACAACACGCGCAGCGCCGACGCCAGTGGCGTACCGTATTTCTCGGTCTGGATCATCGTCGTCACGACCCCCTTCACCGCATCCAGCTTCACGCGTTGGGCAAGATTCTCGAACGCCGAACGCCGATCGGTTAGGAATCCGAGTTCGATCGCGGTCAGCGTGAACTCCTCGCCAAGCTCGGGATACGCCCGCCCCAGCTCACGCGCGACGCGGTGGAACGCAGCGTCGACGGTAAGCCCCGCCTCGGCGCAGATTACCAGCAGATCGAGTGCATCCGGCAGTCCCTTGCGGATCGCGTCCGAACGCTTCTTGACCTTGTTGTCGAGATACAGATCGGGCGCCTTGTAGCTCAGGATGAAGGTCATCGCGACGAGCCCGTATTTCTTAAGCGGCCCCCAGGTCGCAAAGCCATCGGTGCCGTACACCCAGTACAGCATCGCGCCCCCCAGCACGATCGGCAACACCAGCCGGCCGAAGATCACCGCGGGTGCCCATTCCTTCGACCGGATGCCGCCCTGCATCAGTTTCAGCTGGACCGCCTTGACCTGGCTGTCCTGCAGCATCTTCATCGCCGACAGGATGCCGCGCATCTTGTCCGCGGTATCGTTGCGCTGGACCAGCTTGGCGCGCCGCTTGGTCGAGGCGGTGATACCCGCCTTGAGCTGTTCGCGGCGATCGTTCAACGCCTTGACGCGCTTCGTCATCGGATCGCTGGCGGTGGTCGCCGCATAGATCGCGATCATGACCGCGAACGCGGCGACCCCCGACAGGATCGTCGCGACCCAGAGTACATCGAATCCGAGCAGGGTAGGTCCGGCGGTCGTGCCCATCATTGCGCCCTTAAATCTCGAAGCTGATCATCTTGGACATGATGAAGGCGCCGATCGCCATCCAAACTATGCCGCCCATGCCGATTGCCATCAGTCGCTCATCGATAAAGAAGTTCTGCATGTACTTGCCGTTGATCACCCAGATCATCGCGAACACGATGAACGGCAGCGCGCCGATGATGTACGCGGATGCCTTCGATTCCGACGACATCGCCTTGATCTTTAGCTTCATCTGGCCGCGCTGGCGCAGCACGCTGGAGAGGTTCGCCAGCGTTTCCGCCAGATTTCCGCCAGTCTCGCGCTGAATCGCGATCGTGATGACGAAGAACTGGAATTCGGGCGTGCCGAGCCGATCGGCCGTGTCCTGCAGCGCGGCATCCATCGTCCTGCCGATCTTCATCTTGTCGCTGACGGATCGAAATTCCTCGCCGACCGGCCCCTCGACTTCATGGCCGACAACGCCGATCGTCTCGCTGATCGGCAACCCTGAGCGCAGGCCGCGGACGAGCAGGTCAATCGCGTCGGGGAACTTTGCGGTGAATTTGCCGATCCGGCGCTTGATCGTCGTGCCAACGATGAAATGCGGCAGCCCGACACCGACGAACACGCCGAAGAGCAGCGCGAGCAGGACCGGCAGGCCTTTCAGCAGCATCAACACGGCGACGACCAGTGCGATTCCGGCGGTTGCCATGCCATATTGCCCGACCGTCCAGGTCTTGCCGGTCATCGCAAGGCGCTTGGCGAGCTGGACCGGGTTGGGGAGAATGCGCCCGAAAGCGAGATCCATCTTGGTATCGCGGCTCATCGCGATGCGCCGCAACTGCGCTTCGGCGACGACTAGCGCGTCGCCGTGGCGTTCGCGCAGCGACGCGATCCGGCGCGATTGTGCGCGCGCGGTCGAGGGGCCCGCAAACGCGAACGCGATCATTCCAAGCACGGTCGACGCGCCCAGGATCACCAGCAGGAGCGGCATAATCTCCATCGTGCGCTATCGCCCCCCGGCCGTTGCGATCTCGATGATCGAGCCGCGGTTCACTTGGTTTTCGCCTTGGACGCGCGCTTGGGGATCAGCCCCTTCAGCTCGCCGAACTTGCCGATCAGCGACTTGCCCTTTGGCTTCGCAGCCTCGTCCGAACTATCTGGTACGGCGGAGGCGAGCGCACTGACCAAAGCCAGCATCCCCGCGATCGTCTTCGAGGTCTTGCCTGCTTCGACGATCGGTTTGCCGAGCTTGGCCGCCTGTGCCGCGAGCTTCTGGTCGAACGGCACCAGGTAATCGATCTTGCGTTCGATCGAGCCCTCGAAATCCTTGCGGCTGATCTCGAGCTGACCGCTGGCGTGCATCCGGTTGGCGAGGACGAAGAGCTGCGTCTGCGGCGCGTTCGTCTTCATCCACGACAGGATGCGGATCGTGTCGCGTGCCGATGCCAGCGTCAGTTCGGTAACGATGACGGCGAGCTGCACCTCGGTGACGAGGTGAGGGTGCTGAATCAGCATCGATCGGGGCAGATCGACGACGGTGCATTCGAACGCGGCGCGCATCTCTTCCTGCAACTGATAAAAGGCCGAGCCGTCAGTGACGAGCGGGGCGTTGATCGGTGCTTCGGCCGACAGCACCGACAGCTTTTCCGACGCCTTGACCATCGCGCGTTCGATGAACAGCCCATCGATCCGGCTCGGATTATCGATCGCATCGGTCAGTCCGCGGCCCGGCTCGAGATCGAGACCGAGCGCGCCGGTGCCGAAATGCACGTCGAGATCGAGCAATGCGGTTGCGCGCTTTTCCCTGTCCGCCAGCAGCCACGCGACCGACGTCGCGATCGTCGACGCGCCAACGCCGCCACGCGTCCCGATCACCGCGATCGAACAATGCGGGCGATCGGTCGACACCTCGACGTGCTTCGGCGCATTGAGCAATGCCTGCGCATGGCCGAAGGCATCGCGCAGCATGTCGGGATGGAGCGGCTTGAGCAGGTAATCCTGGATCCCGCTCGACACGAGATCGCGGTACAGCCGGACGTCGTTGACCTGGCCAGCCGCAATCACCACGGTTCCCGGCTCGCATACCTCGGCGAGCGCATTGATATCGTTCAGCGGATCGCCCGATTCGGCGAGGTCGACGAACAGGATCTGCGGGCTTGCCGATACCGACAGCGACTGGATCGCGTTGCGCAGACCGCCCTTGTGGATCTTCTCGACCGACCAGCCGAGTTCGCTCGCGATCGGTCGTAGCGCCTCGGCCGTGGTCTCGTCGCAGACGTAAGCGGTGAACGGTTCTCGGTGGGCGATACCGGCGGGCTTCCAGGG
>NZ_LMLD01000011.1:982569-994565 GCF_001421825.1 Sphingomonas sp. Leaf38
TGCGATACGTGTCGATCGCCTTGTACGACAGCGCGGCATCGCTGGTTTCGGTGCCGGGCGCCCCGCGGACCAGATCGGCCGGATTGGCGACCATCGCCGCCAGATTGCGGTTGCTCGCGCAGCCATAGTTTGACGAGGTGTTGGCGGTGAAATCGTCGGACGAGTTGCGCGACCAGTCGGGGCACCGCGGCACATCCGCGCGCATCCGGCTGATCACCACGCGGATCGATCCGGGGGTCAGTGCTGCAGGCGTCACCGGCGCGTCGGTGCTCAGCAACAGACCGTACCGCGCCACCACCGCAGCGACGTCGGCACGCACGCGATAGCCTTCTGCGGCGGGATCGTCGATGGCGACGCGGTCGCCATAGCCGAGATGCATCGTCGCGATCCAACCGGCCAGCCGCTGCTGCTCGCCCTGCGCGAGCGCGCCTCCCGTCACGCCGAGATCAATCGCATAGTCGGATCGGGTGACAACCGGCTGATGGACCGATTCGAGGCCGCGATTCTCGGTGCCCATGCAGCCGCCCAGCAATAAGGCGGGCAGGAGGGACGCTAGGATCGATTGCTTGATCATCGGATATCCTTGGTGCGTGAGGCGCGGGCTCATGTCAGTGCGCGCCGGTCAGTTTGAAAAGCCGGGGGCGGGAAGAGCGGTGGTCCTAGCCTTCGCGCTTTTGCTGCCCGCCGGGATAGCGGCGTCCTCGTTGCGGCGGGCATCGCCGCGCGGTACCGGCAGTGCCGGGGCGGCGGCCCCGGCCGACGGCTGTGCGTAAGCCGATGGTGCGACCGTCGGCACCGGTCGCTTGCCACCGCCGCTTGCGCTCAGCGTTCCCAGCAACACACGGTCGAGATCGGTCGGTGCGCGCGCACCGTCGGTCGGCAGCGCGATGTCGCTGGCGTTGTTGACCGGCTTCACTAGGTATGGCGTGATGACGATCACCAGTTCGGTCTCATTGCGCTGGAACGCATTTGACCGGAAGAGCGCGCCGATGATCGGCAGGCTCGAGAGCCCCGGCGTCTTGTCGTAAGAGTTGTTGTGACTGTTCGACAGCAGGCCGCTTATCATCATGCTCTGGCCCGAGCCGAGCTCGACCGTGGTTTCGGTGCGACGCGTGGTCAGCCCCGGTACGCGCGTGCCGCTCAGGGTGACTGCGTTTGAATAATCGAGCTGCGAAACCTCGGGACGAACCCGCAGCGAAATACGACCGTCCGACAGAACCGTCGGCGTATAGGCCAGGCTGATGCCATATTGCTTATACTCGACCGATACCGTGCCGAGCGCCTGCGCCAACGGAATCGGCACCTCGCCACCCGCGAGAAACGTCCCCGTCTCACCCGACAACGCGGTCAAGTTCGGGTTTGCCAGCGTCGTCACCTGACCGGTGGTTTCACCAAGATCGATCGCGGCGAGGAAATCGAGACCGAGAAGACTGCCCGCGAGGCCGAGCGTCGTACGCTGCGCACCCTTCGTGTAAGTCGACGTCTTCAATCCGGTCGTCGGATTATAGGTGATCGTCCCCGGCGCGCCCGTCGTGCTGCCGAAGAGGATGCCCGATCCGCCGCGATCCTGCGTCAGCAGGTTGACGCCGATGTTCTTGACGAAACTGCGGCTGACCTCGGCGACGCGCACCTGGAGGTTCACCTGCAGCGGCGTTGCGGTCTTGAGGCGTGACAGGACCTTGGTCGAGTCGCCGACGAAGGCCTGGACCAGCCGCTCGGCCTCTGCGGCATCCTCGGGCGCCAGGACGGTGCCGGTCAGCAGGATCAGCCCGTTCATCGGCGTCGCGACAACCTGCGCCTCGGGCATCGCCAGCCCGAGCATCTGTTGCACCGAGTCGAGATTGTTGCCGACGCGGACGGTCGCTGCATAGACCACCGCGCCGCCCTTGGTCGTCGCAGAGATCGTCGTTTCGCCAGTCTTCTTGCCGAATAGGTACAATTGCGTTGGCGAACGGACTTGGACGTCGGCGATCGTATCATCGGCAACAAACAGGTCGGTCATTGGCCGCGCCAGCGTCACCAGCCGTCCGCGGCCCGTGTTGACCTGGACGACCGGCGACCCAGCCGGGGCGATCGCCGCACCGCGATGCTGGGCGATCGCGGGCGTCGACGGCGCGGCACTGACCGCGACCAGTGCGATGGCCAGCGGCCAGCCGAGCGGGGTCATCCGTATACGCATCTCAGTTCTTCCCCCCGACCGGAACGATGGTCATTGCGTTGCCGCGTGCGATCCGGACCACGGGGCCCTGGACGATCGGCGCGCCACCACCACTCGACTGCGCGACAGGCACGCCCTGCATCGCCGGACCACCGCCGCCTTCGACCGATTTGCCCGGCACCGTGCTGCGCTGATAGCGCGAGACGTCAGCCCCGGTCTGATAGCTTGACGCACCCGCCGATGGCTGGCTCGCGAGCCGCACCATCATCGCCTTCTCGGCCTTGGGATCGTTGCCGTCGGGCACCTTGACCGCGCCCAAGGCGATCGCCTCTTCCAACTCGGTGGAATTGTCCGCGATCGAGCGGAGCGACAGCGACAGCGACCCGAGCGTCTGGGCGACCGCGACCTGTTCGGCCATCTTCGGGGTCGCCTCGATGGTCACGTTGGAGAAGGTGCGGACCTGGGTCTTGCCGTCTTCGCCTACGAGGTTGTCGGTGCGCTGATCGGTCGCGAGCACGCGAATATTACGCATGATCGTCTCGGACACCTTCAGCGGCTGGCCATCGCCCCCGCCTGCCACGGTCTGGGTCAGAACCAGATCAATCCGGTCGCCCGGAAACACGAAGCCCGCGACCGCCGCCTGAGCCGACACGGGCACGGTGACCGCGCGCATCCCGGGGCCAAGCGCGGCGGCGAGGAAGCCGCGATCGCCCGGCTTCACCAGCGAACCCTGCGTGACCGGCTGCCCGGCGGTGATGATGCTGCGCACCACAGTGCCCTGCAGCGACTGGAGGTTGGTCTTGTCGCGCAGGTAATACGCGTTGTCGACCAGCTCCTTTGGCCAGGGCTGAAACTTCAGTGCGGTCGCATCGAGGATCGTGCCGACCGGCAGCGAACGTGTCGCCACCAGCACTTCGGGGCCATCGATCACCGGTGCGGCAATCGCCACGGCCCCGGCCTGCGGCGCCGAACTGCCCGCAATCAGCGTCCTGGCAAAGAATGCCGTGATGCCCGCGACGATCAGCGCGCCAACCAGCAATATGATCTTGCGACTATCCATGATTAGTTCGTGCCTTTCGGGCGCCGGTATTTTGGTTCGGCGTTAATCATGACGGAAACTGATTAAGGAGTGGTTCGCGCAGGGCGAGCAGGCCGGCGATTGCTATCGCGACGCCGTAGGGGACTTCGATCTGTCCCGAGTTACTTTTGATGCTGCGCTCGATCATCATGACGACCGTGACGAGACCGCCAGCGATCGACATTACCATCAGCATCGACAGGAACGCCGGAAACGGCAGCCACAGCGCCAGAGCGACGATCAGCTTGACGTCCCCGCCGCCCATCATCCCGAAATGGAACGCGACCAGGAACAGCGCGAATACCGCCAAGGCTACGCCGACCTGCAACGCCATGTCCGGCCAAAGGCCGAGTCCGTTGGCATACCACCAGAGCGGCGCGAGCATGGCGATCGCCGCGTTTTTCCAATTCGCGATCTCGCGAGTTCGTGCGTCCTGGATCCCGGCGGATACCAACAGGCCCCCGAGCGCGAAAATCAAAATTGGCAGAGCAATGTTCCATCCCATCGGCTAGGTCCTAACGAAGATGGCTTTCGAAAAAGTAACCGTCCCGATCGAACCTTCGCCCCGTTTCGGGCGCGTCGCCAAGCTTGGTGATGCCGATCCCGTTCGACGTGCGATCCCCGCAGGCGCGCGGATCGGATACTGGACCGCGCCGGATCGCTGGACGCTGCGCCGGTTCGACTGGCCCGCCGCTCATCCGCGCGGCCGCCTGCTGTTCCAAACCGGGCGCGGCGATATCTTCGAGAAATACCTTGAAACGCTGGCCCATTTTCACGCGTGCGGCTGGTCCGTCACGGCGTTCGACTGGCGCGGGCAAGGCGGCTCCGGGCGGCTCTCGGGCAACCCGCGGGTCGGTCACGTCGATGACTATGCGGTGTACGACCGCGACCTTGCCGCGTTCTGGACGGACTGGAGCGCTGAGGGCGAGGGGCCCAAAATCGTGCTGGGCCATTCGATGGGCGGCATGATGATCGTGCGGGGTCTGGCGGATCGATCGATCGATCCCGCGGCGGCGATCCTGGTCGCGCCGATGATCGGGCTCAAATCGCCGATCGGTGCGGGTATAGCGGGGCGGGTCGCACGCTGGATGGCGTCGTTCGGCGACTCGGCGCGAGCGGCATGGCGGACCAATGAACGTCCCGGTTCGGTCGCCTCGCGGCAATCGCTGCTGACGCACGACGTGTCGCGCTACCGGGACGAGGGGTGGTGGCAGGACCGGCATCCCGATCTGCGGCTCGGACCGCCGAGCTGGACCTGGCTCGCGCAAGGTTTTGCCGGCGCCGCCGCGCTCGCGGTCGATCCGCGCATCGAATCGATCGTGACGCCGGTGTTGATGCTCATTGCAGAGGCCGACAAGCTGGTCGACCCGCGTGCGGCGCTGCGACTTGGCGCACGCCTGCCCGACGCACAGATCGTCCGCTTCGGACGCGAGTCGGCACACGAGATCCTGCGTGAAGCAGACATCGTCCGCGATCGCGCACTGTCGGCGATCGATTCGTTTCTCGACGCGGTGGTGCCACCGCGGTGACGAAACGCGTCTACGATATCGCCATTGTCGGTGCCGGCATGGCCGGCGCCAGTCTCGCGGCGGCGATCGGATCGCGCGCGCGCATCGTGGTGCTCGAAGCCGAGGACACGCCCGGCTATCACGCAACCGGTCGCTCGGCGGCATTCTGGTCCGAAACCTATGGTGGACCGGCGATCCAGCCGCTTACCACTGCCTCCGGCCCGATTCTTAAGGCTGGCGGACACCTCGCGCCACTCGGTTCGCTGCACATCGGTCGCGCCGAGGATGCTGGGGCAATCGACTCGTTCCTCACGGAATTCGCCGACAGCGATGTCACGCTCGACCGCGTCGACCCCGCCTCGTTCGTTCCCGGCCTTCGCCCCGAATGGGCGCTGGCAGTCCAAGAGGCGAGTTGCGCCTATATCGACGTCGCCGCGCTCCATGCCGCGAGTATCGCCACCGCGCGCCGCACCGGCGCGGATTTTGTCAGCGATGCCGCCTTCATGGGTGCGACACGCGCGAGCGGTGTCTGGAGGATCGAGACGAAAGCCGGCAACTTCCACGCCTGCACACTCGTCAATGCGGCCGGCGCCTGGGCGGATGATGTCGCGATCCGGGCCGGCGTCCGCCCGCTTGGCTTGCAAGCTTATCGCCGGACAATGGTGCAACTCCGTACCGACCCCGGCGCCCCCGCGGGACTGCCGCACATCGCCGACATTGCCGGTCGGTTTTATTTCAAGCCTGAGCCGGGCGGGCGGCTGTGGCTGAGCCCGCACGACGAAACTGCGAGCCAGCCGTGCGACGCAGCACCGGAACAGATCGACGTCGCGATCGCCATCGAACGGTTCGAGCATGTCGTCGATTGGCGCGTCGCCGCGGTCGAACGGAGTTGGGCGGGCTTGCGTACCTTTGCCTCTGATCGCCTGCCGATCTACGGATATGACGTGGACGTACCCAGCTTCTTCTGGTGCGCGGGGCAGGGCGGCTTTGGTATCCAGACCGCCCCCGCCGCCGCGTTGCTCGCCACCGGCCTTCTGCTCGGCACAAGTGCGGATCAGACCGTCGCGGCGATCGACCCCGCGCGTTATTCACCTCATCGGTTCTAAGTTAGCCTGCCGCCGTCCTTCACCTAGGGTAAGCGACACGGCGCACGAGTTCTTGATCGAGCAGCGAGTATGTCGCCAAGTTCACGTACAACGGCGAACGATGTTCTGAACCGAAGGCTATTCGAGCAAGTCCGGTGCCCGGAATGCAATCGAGTCGATCCTCAAGAACGTCCCCACTGCGCCGGTCGACGAGGCCTGACCTTTCGACCGAGCCGAACCCGTTCTGTTGGAGCTCGATCGCGCTGGGTTGGTCGTCAAAATCCAGGAAAGAGCGATCGGTCCACTTGGCTAGAACCCGATAAGCCATAAACGGCGGGGCAATTTTATAGCGCGATAAGGAAATAATTGGCGGTAATGCGGCGCAGGTGTCTCGCGGATGTTGAGCGTGAGTGTAATGGGCCATTCTGTCTCGGGAGGCGCGGTATACTTCATCGATGCGTACGGCGAACTGATCCTTACCGAGCTTATCTATATTACCTTCTTGGTAGAGCACGCGACCGTTCATCCGTGCCGATAATCCGTGCATGCGCGTCTACGATCGCCGCAGCGTAGTCATCATCGATCATACATCGAACCGCGACTCCTACTGGCGAGGGATAGGGCGGTCGAACACGCCGGTCGGCGACGCTATTGGGGGGCGGCGCACTCGCCGTCGAATGGTCGCGGTCCTACTCTTCGGCCATCGCCGGGTGATGCCGCCAGCGGGTCATTTTGTGCGCCCCCGGCGTCGGTCCGGACGAGACTGGAGACGTCGGCGTGACGAAAGGGGCCTCATCATCAAATTCGTCTGGTTGCTGGCCTTTGCCGAGGTGAATCGTTGCAGTCCTAAGACCTAGCGCCGCCCCGCCGCCACCGCGGCATCGCTCGCCAGCTTGTCGGCGCGCTCGTTTTCCGGGTGCCCGGCATGACCCTTGACCCATTGCCACTCGATCTGGTGCCGCGCGACCGCGGCGAGCAGCGCATGCCACAGCTCCGCGTTTTTCACCGGCTTCTTGTCGGCGGTCTTCCAGCCGTTGCGCTGCCAGCCCTTCACCCACTTGGTCAGGCCGTCCATCACATATTTGCTGTCGGTGTATAGCGTCACCGCGCACGGCCGCGTCAGCGCGTTGAGCGCCTCGATCGCCGCGGTCATCTCCATCCGGTTGTTCGTCGTCGGCGATTCGCCGCCCGACAATTCCTTTTCGTGCGCCCCCATCCGGATCACCGCGCCCCAGCCGCCGGGGCCCGGATTACCCTTACAAGCGCCATCGGTAAAGATTTCGACCTTGGTTATGGAGATGGCAGCTTCGTCAGTCATGCAAACAGATCGTCCTTGAAATACGTCTCGAGCCGCCGCCAATAGGCGAGCGGATCCTTGCGCGTCACCAGCGCATCCGCCGGCGTATTGAGCCAGTCCCACGCCCGCGTCAGCAGGAACCGCAAGCACGCGCCCTGCGCGAGGATCGGCAGCGCCGCGCGCTCGGCGTCGGACAGCGCGAACTGGCCGGCATAGCCATCGATCAGCGCCTTGCCGATCGCCGCATCGTAATTCTCGCCATTCCCGTCGAACGCCCAGGACGTATGCATGACGGCCAAGTCATAGGCGCGGATGTCGGTGCACGCGAAATAGAAGTCGATGACCCCGGTCACCCGGTCGCCAAGCATCAGCACGTTGTCGGGAAACAGATCCGAATGGATGGCCGCCATCGGCAGGTCGCGCGGCCACTGCGCCAGGACTGACTTCAGCGCGGCCTCGGTCCGGTCGAACAACCCCGGTGCGATCGAATCGATATCGCGCCCGCATCGCGCGAGGAATGGCCCCCAGGTGTCCGCCCCGAGCGGATTGGCGCGGGTCTGCGTAAAACCGGCGAGGCTAGTGTGCATGTGACCCATCGCCGCGCCCGCTGCATAGGCCTGAGCAGCGGTGGGATGTGACACCGACACGCCGGTCAGGAACTCAATCAGGCACGCCGATCGCCCAGCCAGCTGCTGGATCGCGACGCCGTCCCGGTCGGGCAGCGCGCGCGGCACCGGATTGCCGTCGCTGGCAAGATGATCAAGCATATCGAGGAAGAACGGCAGGTCTTCGGTCGACGTGCGCTCCTCGTACAGCGTCAGGATGTAGCGGCCGGCGGTCGTCTCGACGAGGTAGTTGCTGTTCTGCACTCCCTCGGCGATGCCCTTGGCGGACAGAAGCTCGCCATGGTTGTAGCGCGCGAGAAAGCTGCCCAGCGCCTCGGCCGAGACCTGAGTATAGACCGCCATGCTAGGCGGCCGACTCCAGTCCGCGCGGCAGCTTGAACGCGATCGTTTCGCGGTTCGTTTCGACCTCGCGCTCGGACACTGTGAAGCGCTCGGACAACCGGTCGACCAGTTCGCGCACCAGCAACTCAGGGGCCGATGCACCGGCCGTGATCCCCAGCGTGCCGACGCCCGCCAGGAAATCCCAGTCGAGTTCGCTCGCGCGCTGGATCAGCATCGCCGGCGTCCCCTCGCGCTCGGCGACCTCGACGAGGCGGACCGAGTTGGACGAGTTCGGCGCGCCGATCACCAGCACCGCATCGACACTGTGCGCGATCGCCTTCACAGCGGTCTGGCGGTTCGACGTCGCGTAGCAGATGTCCTCGCCGCGTGGGGGGAGCATCAGCGGGAAGCGGCGCTGCAACGTCGCCACGACGGCGGCGGTATCGTCCACCGACAGCGTCGTCTGCGTCAGGAAGGCGAGGTTGGCCGGATCGGCGGGCGCGAACATCTCGGCATCCTCGACCGTCTCGATCAGCGACATCGCGCCCGTGGGCACCTGTCCGAACGTGCCGATCACCTCGGGATGCCCGGCATGGCCGATGAACACGATATGCCGCCCCTGCGCCACGAGCCGCTCGGCCTGGCGGTGCACTTTCGACACCAGCGGGCAGGTCGCGTCGAGATATTCGAGACCGCGACTCTGTGCATCCAGCGGCACCGACTTGGGCACGCCGTGCGCGGAGAACACGACCGGGGCGCCATCGGGCACCTCGTCGAGTTCCTCGACGAAGATCGCGCCCTGCGCCTTCAGCGTGTCGACGACGAACTTGTTGTGGACGATCTCGTGGCGGACATAGACCGGCGCGCCATGCTTCTCGATCGCCAGCTCGACGATCCGGATGGCACGGTCCACGCCCGCGCAAAAGCCTCGGGGTGCTGCGATCAGCAGTTCGAGCGGCGGCTTGTCGATTGAGCTCATGATGCGCCAGCCTCTACGCGATTGCTTGCCTGGACGATAGCCGGTTCCTATGGTGTCCGCCGACCAGGGAGCGCGTGCCGTCGCGGTGCTCCCTTCGCTCGTTCGAGAAGGTACGCGTTTCCGTGAAAGCCCCCATCCTCGCCGTATCGGCTGTCGCTGTTTTCTTGAGCGGGTGCGCCGGCAAGGGCGAAGTCGACGCGACCGGCGGCATCTCCGCAGTCCGCTCGGTCTGCCCCCCGGTCGCGATCCCGGCGGCGACGGGTGACATCACGCTGTTCGATCCGGCCGGCAGCCGCGACCAGTCGGCGATCGACGTCGCCGCGCTGATGACCAATGTCCGCTCGACCTGTGCCGACGCGACCGACCAGATCGTCACCAGCGTCACCTTCGACATCCGCGCGCGGCGCAATCGTACCGACGCGCCGCGCGACGTGACGCTCCCCTACTTCATCACCGTCGTCCGCGGCGGCAGCGCCGTCGTCGCCAAGCGCATCGGCCGCGTGGCGTTGCACTTCGATGCAGGGCAGGCGCTCGCCTCGACCTCGGCGACCGCGTCGGCGACCGTGGCGCGCTCGGCGGCAACACTGCCCGACGACGTCCGCGAGAAGCTGACCCGCAAGCGCAAGGCCGGCGATCAGGACGCAGCCGTCGATCCGCTGAGCACCCCCGAAGTGCGGCAGGCCGTGTTGCGCGCAAGCTTCGAGGCGCTCGTTGGCTTCCAGCTTACCGACGACCAGCTCAAGTACAACGCCACGCGCTGATCTTGTACGATGGCCTAGAGGCTGTTCCCCCGCGAAGGCGGGGGCCCGGGGTCTCAAACGCCATCGCCTGCAAACCTGGCCCCCCGCCGCCGCGGGGGAACAGCCAGCGCATTTCTTCGCAGCACCCGAAACCCTCGATTGACTAAGATTGTGCGCCGCGTCACAACTTGCCGCGTCGATGTCGGGCGACCGGCATGGCACCGCGCGGGAGAGCGTTTCCTGGTCCTTTGAGGGCTGGCCTGAAAAGGGCAGGGAACCGCCGAAGGAGCAACCACCCCGGAATCTCTCAGGCACCAGAGACCGCGCGGGGCTGATCGACACTCTGGAAAGCGTCCTGGCGTAAGCCGAGGGCCACCGAAGGGGTAAGCGCTGGACAAGTCCCGCGCGAAAGCTCTCAGGTTCCGTGACAGAGGGGGTTCGGATCGCTGCACCACCGGGTGCTGCGCGCCCCTTCGACGGAGACCGTAATATGAGCGACCCCGAACTGCGCGATTACGCCAGCATCATCGATCAGGCCGACGATTACGTCGAGCCCGAGGTGCTGCCGTTGCCGCTCGACGCCTGGCACCGCGCGCAGGGCGCGCGGATGGTCGAGTTCGCCGGCTATCAGATGCCGATCCAGTATGACGGCATCATGGCCGAACATGCCTGGACGCGCGAGTCGGCCGGCCTGTTCGACGTCAGCCATATGGGCCAGCTCGTCTTCTCGGGCGAAGGCGTCGCGCACGCGCTCGAAACCGTGTTGCCGGGCGACATCGCCGGGCTTGGCGAGGGCAAGATGCGCTATTCGCTGCTGCTCGCGCAGGATGGCGGCATCCTCGACGACCTGATGGCCACGCGGCTGCCCGACGATCAGCCCTCGCCTTTCTCCGCGCAGGACGTCGAGCCCGAGGCGTACGACCCGCTCCACCCGTCGCCGACCGCGAGCGGCAGCTTCTACGTCGTCGTCAACGGCGCGACCAAATATGACGATGTCAGCTATCTGATCGAGCATCTGCCCGACGACGTCACGATCAACATCCTAGAGGATCAGGCGCTGCTCGCGGTGCAGGGCCCCAAGGCCGTCGCGGCGGTTGCTCAGATTGTCCCCGGCATCGATAGCCTCGTGTTCATGACCGCGGGCGCGTTCCACTGGAACGACGTGCCGCTCTGGATCAGCCGCTCGGGCTATACCGGCGAGGACGGCGTCGAGATTTCGCTCCCCGCCGAACACGCCGTCGCCTTTGCCGACGCGCTGCTGGCACTGCCCGAGATCAAGCCGATCGGCCTTGGCGCGCGCGATTCGCTGCGTCTCGAAGCCGGCCTGCCGCTCTACGGTCACGACCTCGATCCCGAGACCACGCCGGTGATGGCGGACCTCGGGTTCGCGCTGTCCAAGCGTCGCCGCGAGGCCGCCGATTTCCCCGGCGCCGAGCGTATCCTCACGCAGCGCGAGCAGGGTCCCGCCACCAAGCGAGTCGGCCTGATCGTCGAGGGCCGCCAGCCCGCGCGCGAAGGCGCCGAGGTGATCGACGACGCCGGCGCGCCGATCGGCCGCCTCACCAGCGGCGGCTTCGCGCCGACGCTCGGGAAGCCGATCGCGATGGCCTATGTGCCGCTCGCGCTGGCGACCCCCGGTACCCGCATCGAGATCGCACAGCGCGGCAAGGTCCATACCGCGACCGTCACCGCAATGCCCTTCATTCCCCACCGCTACGTCCGCGCAGGAGCCAAGTGATATGAGCCGTTTCTTCACGCAAGATCATGAATGGGTCGATGTCGACGGTGACGTCGGCACCGTCGGCATTTCCGAATACGCGCAGAGCCAGCTCGGCGACGTCGTGTTCGTCGAGGTTCCCGAGGCCGGCAAGCAGCTGACCAAGGGCGCCGATGCCGCGGTCGTCGAATCGGTCAAGGCCGCCTCGGACGTCTATTCGCCGGTGTCGGGCACCGTCATCGAGGGCAATTCCGCGCTCGCCGACGATTCGAGCCTGGTGAATTCGGATGCCGAAGCCGCAGGCTGGTTCTTCAAGCTGACGCTCAGCGATCCCGCCGAGCTCGACAGCCTCATGGACGAAGCCGCCTACGCAGCCTTCGTCGAAGGGCTTTGATTTAGCTCCCCTCCCGCTTGCGGGAGGGGTCGGGGGAGGGGCTGGTCCAGTCGCTCCCCGTCTCATTTCCCCCCCCCCCCCCCCCCCCCCCCC
>NZ_LMLD01000011.1:994597-1006353 GCF_001421825.1 Sphingomonas sp. Leaf38
CTCCCGTGAACGGGAGGGGAGGAGACTAGAATGCGCTACCTTCCCCTGACCCAGCCCGACCGCGAGGCGATGCTCGCCGTCATCGGCGCCGCGACCATCGACGACCTCTTCGTCGACGTCCCCGAGGCCGCCCGCCTCGACGGCCCCGTCCGCGACCTGCCGATGCACGCCTCCGAAATGGCGGTCGAACGCCACATGTCCGCGCTCGCCAAGAAGAACCTCACCGCGGGTGAGGCCCCGTTCTTCCTCGGCTGCGGCGCGTACAAGCATCACGTTCCCGCCAGCGTCGATCACCTGATCCAGCGCGGCGAGTTCCTGACCGCCTACACGCCGTACCAGCCCGAGATCGCGCAGGGCACGCTGCAGATGCTGTTCGAGTTCCAGACGCAGGTCGCGCGGCTGCTCGGTACCGACGTCGCCAATGCGTCGATGTACGACGGCTCGACCGCGTGCTGGGAAGCGATCGTGATGGCGCGTCGCATCACCAAGCGCGGCAAGGCGATCCTGTCGGCGGGTCTTCACCCGCATTACGTGTCGGTGTCGAACACGATGGCCAAGTTCACCGGCGACGTGCTCGACACGACCGATCCGCGGCTGGTGCCCGAGATGGACCTCGACCGGCTGATCGCGAAGATTGACGACGATACGTCGTGCGTGGTCGTCCAGTATCCCGATATCCTCGGCCGCATCGCCGATCTGCGTCCGCTCGCCGATGCTTGCCACGCCAAGAAGGCGCTGCTGATCGCGGTCGTCACCGAGCCGGTCGCGCTCGGCGCGATCACCTCGCCCGGCGAGATGGACGCGGATATCGTCGTCGGCGAGGGGCAGTCGCTCGGCGTCGGCCTCCAGTTCGGCGGACCCTATGTCGGCCTGTTCGGGTGCAAGGACAAATATGTCCGCCAGATGCCCGGCCGTCTCTGTGGCGAAACCGTCGACGCCGATGGCCGCCGCGGGTTCGTGCTGACGCTGTCGACGCGCGAGCAGCATATCCGCCGTGAAAAGGCGACGTCGAACATCTGCACCAACTCGGGGCTCTGCGCGCTGGCCTTCTCGATCCACATGACGCTGCTCGGCGAAGCGGGCCTGCGACAGCTCGCCGCGGTGAACCATGCGGGTGCCGTGGCCGCCGCCGAGCGCCTGTCGCAGATCCCCGGCGTCGAACTGATCAACGACAGCTTCTTCAACGAATTCACGGTGAAGCTGCCCATCGAGGCGCGCCCCGTCGTCCGTACGCTCGCCGATCGCGGCATCCTCGCGGGCGTCTCGCTCGGGCGGCTCTATCCCGGCAAGGACGACCTCGCGAACGGTCTTGTCATCGCCGTGACCGAAACGACCACCGCGGAGGACGTCGAAACGCTTGCGTCCGCACTATCCACCGTACTTGGGGAGATACTGGCATGAGCATCAACCAGAGCGGCTGGCGCCCGACCGCGCCCGAGCAGGGCAAGGGTAACGTCCCCGCCAGCGTCACCGGCAACAAGGCGCTGATGCTGGAGGAAGCACTGATCTTCGAGATCGGCGACAGTCACACCACCGGCGTCGACTTCGATACCTTTGGTTCTCCTGCGAACGCAGGAGCCCAGGGTGCCAAGGACGCCGCTCGTGACCCTGGATTCCTGCGTTCGCAGGAAAACAAGCTGGGCGGATTGACGCGCGCCAACCCGATCGGCCTGCCCGGTCTGTCGGAGCCCGAGACCGTCCGCCATTACACGCGCCTGTCGCGCCAGAATTACGGCATCGATCTCGGCTTCTTCCCGCTCGGCTCGTGCACGATGAAGCACAACCCGCGCCTCAACGAGAAGATGGCGCGGCTGCCCGGCTTCTCCGACGTCCACCCGCTCCAGCCAGTCGACACAGTGCAGGGCGCGCTCGAGGTCATCCACCAGCTCGCGCACTGGCTCGTCACGCTCACCGGCATGACCTCGGTCGCGATGAGCCCCAAGGCGGGCGCGCACGGCGAGCTGTGCGGCGTCCTCGCGATCCGCGCCGCGCTCGAAGCCAAGGGTGAAGGCGCGCGGAAGATCATCCTCGTCCCCGAAAGCGCACATGGTACCAACCCCGCGACCGCGGCATTCGCCGGCTACAGCGTCGAGGATATCCCCGCCACCGCCGAGGGCCGCGTCGACACCGCCGCGCTGAAAGCCCGGCTCGGCCCCGACGTCGCGGGTGTGATGATCACCAACCCCAACACCTGCGGCCTGTTCGAGCGCGACATGCGCGAGATTTCGGATGCGGTGCACGCGGCGGGCGGCTTCGTCTATTGCGACGGTGCCAACTTCAACGCGATCGTCGGCCGCGTCCGTCCGGGCGATCTCGGCATCGACGCGATGCATATCAATCTGCACAAGACCTTCTCGACCCCGCATGGCGGCGGCGGTCCGGGTTCGGGTCCGGTGGTGTTCTCGGCGGCATTGACCCCCTACGCACCACTTCCGTTCGTGGAAAAGCAGGGCGACCAGTTCGTCCTGATCGAAGAAGAGAACGCCGACGAGCATCATGCCGGCAGCTTCGGCCGGATGGTCGCGTTCCACGGCCAGATGGGCATGTTCACGCGCGCGCTGACCTATATCCTCAGCCACGGCGCCGACGGTCTGCGCCAGGTGTCCGAGGATGCGGTGCTCAACGCGAACTACATCCTGCGCAGCCTCGACGAGACGCTCGACGCGCCATTCGGTCGTTCGGGGCCGTGCATGCACGAGGCGTTGTTCTCCGATTCGGGGCTCGCCGAGGGTTTCTCGACGATCGACGTGGCGAAGGGGCTGATCGACGAGGGCTTCCACCCGATGACGATGTATTTCCCGCTCGTCGTCCATGGCGCGATGCTGGTCGAGCCGACCGAAACCGAATCGAAGGCCGCGCTCGACCAGTTCATCGCGGCGCTCCGCTCGGTCGCCGAACGCGCCAAGGCGGGTGACGCGAGCCTCAAGACCGCCCCGCATTTCGCCCCCCGCGCGCGCCTCGACGAGACGCTCGCGGCACGCAAGCCGGTGCTGGTCTGGAAGGACCCCGCGCCGCTCGCCCAGGCGGCCGAGTAACGATACGCTCCCCGTCTAGTTCGGGACCACCGGGCAGGGCGGGGGGCTATGCGTTCCATCTCGATGCGAGCGCGATCACCGATATGCTATTTGCGCTCGCCCCTTACCTATTCGCCACGCACCGCCTTCAAATGTACCTCCGAGCAAAGCGCATGCTGTGAAATGTACTGGTCGGATGAAATCGGTATCGATGTTGATCGAGAGCAGTAAGGTCGTCGAAAATACCCGGACATTTCTGGCGAACCGCAGCGTTGACTGGCGCCAACAAGGCTTTGCGGAGAGATCGACATGGCGGTTAAATTTGCAGGAACGATGAACGCGATCAATCGCGGACTGGATGCGACCAAGCCGGCCAAGGGTGCCGACATGGTGGAAGACTGGGAGGCCGCGCTGGCAGATGTCGAGATCGCCGGTGCAAAGGGAATCCTCCGCGATCTCGCCTCGCTGCGCAAACAGCTCGAAAAGGAGACGCCGGACGCCGACCGCGTGCACGCGTTGCTGCACCGACTGGGAACCGCGACGACCAAGATCGCCGATAAATCCGACAAGTCGCAGGACAAGCTCAAGACACTGGGTCAGGCGCTGACCGAGGCCGGTGAGGACTCACCGGACGAAGAAGAGGATACCGAGGCCGCCGCAAGCCCGAAGCGGGCGCGCAAAAAGGCCTGACGACGCAACCGTGGCGCGCCCCGATCCCGGCGCGCCACGATGTGTCAGGAAGCGCTAGATCGCGCCCGGCTCGAGCGGTTTCGACCGGGGCGGAGCACGAAAGGCCTCGAAGCCCTTCGGTAAAGCGGCATCCACCGGTTGCGGCAGAATTCGTCCGAACCTGTTCGCCGTCGCCACTATATCGGGTGCAAGGCGTACGGCCGCTTCGACTGGTTAAACCAGGCGCGCCAAGGGCGTCGACATGGTATCCGGCCGCGGCTGGACATAGTGCAGCGCCCAATCCCGCGTCGCCTCGTCCGTCAACCGGGCGATGAGCAACGCTCGCGCCGATGCGATGTCGCCCCGGCAGACATGCACGTCCATAGCGGCGCCCGGCAGGATCGCCTCGGCGAGCACCACTTCGGCGGTGGCCCGTTGCGCCGCGGCGCCTTGATTGGTGCGCCACAACGCACAGGCGCGCCACGCCTGCACGCTGGTCACGGCAGAACGATTGACGTTGCTGCCAAGCGTGCGCGCGCGGGCCAGAAACGTATCGGCACGTACCAGAACGTCGGGCCAGTTCGTCGTCATGCTGGCGAGCGTCAGATATGCGCCGTCGATGTTGAGCGCGTTGCCGCTGTCTTCAGGTGGCATCGACGCGGCGACCTTGGCGAGCAGTGCGCGTGCTTCGACGCCGCGATCCATAGTCGCCAGAGCACGTGCGACGATCGGCGCGAGAAACTCGGCCCCGTTCTGCGCGGCGCCCGGTTGAACGCGTTCGAACATGGGCAGGAACAGCGTGACGATGGTGGGAAACGCTTGGTAGCGGGCCAGTTGGCGTGCGTACGGCGTCGCGGTCTCGAAATCGTCGGCGGCGGTCCAGCCGGTGCGCAGTTCGTTCAGATAGCGCAGTGACTGCGCGGCCAGGTCGGCGCCCGCCCACTCGGTGATCCGCGGCCACAGTGCTGCATAGCGACGGTCGACATATAAGGAGAGCAGGTCGTTCGGATTCCCGATGGCGGTCACGGTCTGGATCGCGTCGGCATCTTGCCTGTTGCGGATCGCCTCGCGGATGCGCGCGAGCGCCGCCGACGAGCGTTCGGGCGCAAGGCCCGCGCTGAAGCCGATCTCGTCGAGCCGCGCGCTGATCCGGTCCGCTCGGACACGATCGCCGATATCGGTCAGGCGACCGACCAGCGCCAGCATCAGATATCGGTCGCTCGTCCGCGCGTAATCGGGTGATTCCCGGCTTGCCTCCATCCAGAGGTCGGCGGCACGCTGCGGCGCCCCCGCGAACGTGTAGACGCCGGCGGCGACGAGTTTCGGACGTGGATCGTCGGGGAGCAGGCGCAGCGCTTCCTCGACCGCGGCGACCGCCGGCCCGGCATTCCTTGCCGACGCCAGCACGCCTGCGCGGACCGTCTGGACCATGCCGCGCAACGGCGTCGGCCGCGGGAGCTTGGCAAGCACCGCGTCGAGCTTCGCGAGGTCGGGCGGCCGGCCGGCGACAGCCGAGGCCGCCTCGGCCATCACCGCGCGATCCGCCGGATCCGTGGTCATGGCGAGCGGGTCTGGCACCTGTGCAATCCCCGGTACGGCAACCGCGAGCAGCAGCGCCGTGGCCACGGCATATTTCATTCCACGTCTCCCTCGCGACCGATCGGACCACAGGTGCGGATGACTGTCCATCGCCGACGGTATCGCCAGACTATCACCCCGCGTTTGTCATGACTTCGCCGCGAACCGTGCGTATGGGCAGCGCGTGATCCGCCTCAGCTATCGCCCCACCCGCCTCGGTCCTGTCCCTGCCGGCCTCGCCCTGGCGTTCGCGCTTCTGGCGACGCCTGCATACGCACAACAGCAGGACGAGCAGCTATGGCTACAGGTCAATACCAACGTACCGATTGCCGACCGCCTGCGCATCACGCTCGAGCAGATCGCACGCGGCAGCGACCGGCAGGGCGGGCTGTACCAGACCGAATTTGGCGGGCTGCTCGGCTATCGCGTCGCGAAAGGGATCGAGCTCGGCTTCGGCTATCGCAAGGTCGGCGCACACAACGGTAACGATTCCGCCGACGAAGACCGGCTCCGTCAGCAGGTGGTGGCGACGCTGGGTCCGTTCGTCACACGTTTCCGGATCGACGAGCGGTTCAATCCCGGGGGCCGCGAGATCGGGTTCAGGATACGCCCGCTGATCCGATATAATCACCGGATCGGCGCCGGAAAGCTCGCGCTGTTCGTCAGTCACGAGAGCTTCTTCCTGCCCAACACGACGCGCTGGGGGCAACGCCGTGGATACGAACGGATGCGCAACATCGTCGGCTTAGCGGTACCGATCGGCAAGCAGGTCGCTGCCGATATCGGCTATCTCAATCAATATCGTGTGGCGCGGGGCGGTTCGGGCGCGGAAATGGATCACGCATTGACGCTGCAACTGACGATCAACCTGAACGCGTTCGCCGTTCCGCGCGTCCACGACTGACCGGCACGATCAGCCGAGGTCACCAGCGCCGGCGCGGTGGTCAGGCGAGGGCGGACCCACCGCGGGCTTCGTGGATCAGGTCAACGAGTTGCTTGTTGATCGATGCGCCGTGAAGATGAAGATGAACCGCGTCATACCCCTCGCGTCGCAGTCGTTGCCGTAGCGCGTTTACCGACTCGCACTCTCCCGAGCGCGCCAGTTCGAAAGCCCGTTCAACCGTGGTGATCTGTCCCGTCATCGGACCGCCCTACGCGTTAACGAAGCGAGCGGCGAGCGCTCATTCATACTAGTGCCAAGTCATTCGAAAAAAGCATTAATCTATGTAAATTTTGCCCGAGCGCTGCCGCGCCCCGGCCAGCCGATCGATAGCATTGTTCTTTGTATGTTCCGCTACAGCGTGTATCGTCGAATGATGAAATTCGCGCGACCAGTCCGCGGTGCAACGCGCAATGACGAAAGCCGTCGGTTCAATTTGCCGCAGACCGAGGCAGACGGCGACTGGCTCGACATGCGCGAAGGGATCGATGGCATCGCGCCGATGCTGCGGACGACCGTGACGGTCGAGGCGCCGCGGACGATCATCAGCCGCAATGCATCGCCGGATGTGCCGTTCGACCGCTCGATCAATCCCTATCGAGGGTGCGAGCATGGCTGTATCTATTGTTTTGCCCGGCCGAGCCATGCGTTCCACGACCTCTCCCCGGGGCTTGATTTCGAGACCAAGCTGTTCGCCAAGCCGTCCGCCGCCGCGCTGCTGCGCGGCGAATTGGCAAAGCCGGGCTATGCGGTCGCGCCGATGGCATTGGGGACGAACACCGATCCGTACCAGCCGATCGAAGCGCGCTGGCGGATCACCCGTGGCATCATCGAGGTGCTGGCCGAGACGAATCATCCGCTGACGATCACCACCAAGTCGGACCGGGTGGTCCGCGATCTCGACCTGCTCGGGCCGATGGCGGCGAAGGGGCTGGCGGCGGTGGCGATGTCGATCACCTCGCTCGATCCGAAGATCGCGTCGACCATCGAGCCGCGCGCACCGCATCCCGAGCGGCGCCTTGCGGCAGTGCGCAAGCTGGCCGATGCGGGCGTGCCGGTGTATGTATCGATCGCGCCCGTCATTCCGGCCATCACCGATCACGAAATCGAGGGTCTGATCGCCCGGGCGGCGGAGGCCGGGGCGACGCGGGCGTTCTTCATTCCGGTACGGTTGCCGCATGAGGTGGCACCGCTGTTCCGCGCATGGCTAGACGCGCATTTCCCTGATCGGGCGGGTAAGGTGATGGCGAAGATCGCATCGCTGCGTGGCGGCAGGGATAATGACCCGAACTTCTTCACGAGAATGAAGGGACAGGGGCCGTGGGCCGATCTGCTGGCCACGCGATTCCGGATCGCGTGCGCGAAACACGGCCTGAACCAGGAACGGATCGCGCTGCGCATGGACCTATTCCGCGCACCGACGGGGCCGCAGGGGGAGTTGTTTTGACGAGATTGCACCCGACGACCGCCGCGCGACAATGTGGGTGGCGGTGATACACCGCGTGTCATCTTTCGATCATTGCGTAGCGAGGCTGGATAGACAGGCCCGGTGATCGACGCTTGGCCCGCTCAAAACCGGCACGGCTCTACAGCCGAGGTTTGTACGCACCGCCATTACGCAGAATCGTCGGGTTGCCAGAGTTCGATCGGATTGCCTTCCGGATCATGGATGCGGGCAAAGCTGCCGAAGCCGGGCATGTCCCACTCGGGGTTGGTCATTACCGCGATGCCCGCCGCGCGGAGTGCCGAAATCAGGCCGGCGAGGTCATCGACGCGCAGATTGAGCATCCATGAGCGGTCCACGGGAAAATAGTCGGCGTCGACCGCGAACGGCGCGAAGACGCTCGGCCCGGCTTGGGTCTCCCACGATCCATACGGAACTGAGCCGACGCCGAGATGCTCGACATACCATGCGCGGATTGCTTCCGGGTCTCTTGCCCGGAAGAAAAAGCCGCCGATTCCCGTCACACCCATGCCTGCCCCCCGCGAGCGCGTTTCACCCAAGCCGAGACGACTATACGAGACGCGGAAACCGGCGCAGCCCATAGACTGGCCCATTTCGGTTGCTCCGTGACCGTGTGTTCGAGCCGGCGGCGCCTTTCGATCCGGATCCCGGGCGCGGCCCGAACGCGACCGATCGCAGCAGATCGGCACGCTCAGTAGGCGCGACCGATCAGGACGCGCTCGACCGCCGGCTCGCCCGTAAACACGCACACGCCATCGTCACACCCGGTCTGTCCCATCGGCGCGTTGCGAATGGTGAGCTTCAACCCTTTCAATCGCTCCACGACCTTGTCGAGCGCCGCGCCGGTGGGTTTCGACCAGCGGACGTCGACCCAGCCGGGGTTCTTCATGCCGTCAGCGAAATGCGCCTCGACCGCGGCGAAGTCGTCGGCGGGGACGATGTTGCCCTTCACACGGTTCATCGACTCGACGTGAAGCGTCGCCTGGACGTCGTGCAGCATACCCGAGACTTCGCTCACGAAATCGGTCCGGGCGACGGCGTTGCTGTCGAGCTTGCCGTCCTCGCGGTAGAGGCGATCGCGGCGGATCACCGTGACGTTGCCGCTGGCGACGTCGCGGCCGCCGACCTCGATCACGATCGGTGCGCCCTTCTTGACCCAGCCCCAGCGCTTGGTCGCGGCCTTGGCGGGCTTGAGGTCGAGCAGCGCGCGGACCGGTTCACCGAGAGCGGACTGCTTCGCCAGTTCGGCCTGGAGCGACTTGCAATAGTCGACGATCGCGGCGTCCTCGGGGACGTCGCGCAGCATCGGCACGATCACCACCTGCCACGGCGCGATCATCGGCGGCACACGCAGGCCGTCGTCGTCGCCGTGCACCATGATGACCGCGCCGATCATCCGCGTCGACACGCCCCAGCTGGTGGTGTTGCACAGCTCGAACTCGCCGCCTGCATTCTGGAACCGGATGTTTTGTGCGGACGCAAAGTTCGTGCCGAGGAAATGCGAGGTGCCGGCTTGCAGCGCCTTGCCGTCCTGCATCATCGCCTCGATCGAGTAGGTCGCGACTGCGCCGGGGAAGCGCTCGTTCTCGGGCTTCTCGCCGGCGATGACGTGGACGCCGAGGCATTCCTCCGCGAAGTCACGATAGACCTCGAGCATCTTGAGCGTCTCGTCGCGCGCTTCCTGCGCGGTGGCATGCGCGGTGTGGCCTTCCTGCCAGAGGAACTCGCTGGTGCGCAGGAACATGCGCGTGCGCATCTCCCAGCGGACGACGTTGGCCCATTGGTTGATCAGCACGGGCAGGTCGCGCCACGACTGTACCCAGCGCGCGAACGCGGCGCCGATGACCATCTCGGAGGTCGGGCGGACGACCAGCGGTTCCTCGAGCTTCGCGTCGGGATCGGGCACGAGGCGGCCATAGCCGTCGGCCTTGAGGCGGTGATGCGTGACGACCGCCATTTCCTTGGCGAACCCGTCGACATGCTCGGCCTCCTTCTCAAAATAGGAGAGCGGAATGAAGAGCGGGAAGTAGCAATTCTCGTGGCCGGTCGCCTTGATCCGGTCGTCGAGCAGGCGCTGGATACGCTCCCAGATGCCATAGCCCCAGGGGCGGATGACCATACATCCGCGGACGCCCGATTCCTCGGCGAGATCGGCCTCCGCAATGATGGCCTGGTACCAGGCGGAGAAATCCGCCTCGCGGGTGACGGGGAGTGCGCGCTTTATCATGGTGTGCGCTTATCGCGAACGCGGCGGTTCGTCACCCCATCGTGCCGCATCGGCCGGTTACGAGGGGCGCCTGTAGCCCGCGCCACCGCTGATCCGCGTTCGCATGCCGAGGAGGGGGCGGCGGGGTCGCGAAGATCCGTCGCCGCAGGAGCAGCGGCCGGTCCACGACACGCCGCCGTTCCGCGTCCCGTCCAAAGCCCGCCCGATCTGACAACGCCGGAGATCTCTGCCGCAGCCGTCGATTTCCGGACCGCGGATACTCTCTTCGCGACAGGTTTTGCGAAATCCTTCCAACAAAGCCGTGCCGCCATCGAAATGTCATCGCTGCGTCACGCAAGGATAACTAAAGCCGAATCGGTTTTAATGGAGAAAAATTCGTGCTTATCAAATTGCTTGGTGTTCCCACCGGGACGGTCGCGATCAATCGCGACCACATCGCATCGATTGAAAGCGAAGACCGTACGACGACCCGCGTTTCGTTCTCCGGCGGTACGTTTACGCTCGTCACGGGCAAGATCGACGACGTGATCCTGCACATTACCAATCCCCCCGCATCGGCGCTGATCACCTATCGCTGACGCCCACGCGCGGTCATCGGCCCGCGTCTCCAAAGCTCGTCGATTTGCGCGTGGTGGAGCCGAGGGGAATCGAACCCCTGACCTCTGCAGTGCGATTGCAGCGCTCTCCCATCTGAGCTACGGCCCCGCGCGGTTGGCCATAGGCCATGATCGCGCCGTAGCGAATCGCTTTGGGGGATGCAACAGGCTTGGCAAGCCGCGTTCGCCCGGTCGGTCGCACGTCGTCGCACCGCAGCTTCGGGTCGCCGTCAAGCTACCGGAAAGGCAGGAACAATCCTCGCGCTGGGCCTTTGTAGACCCCGGAGTGCACGACGCCGCATACGACGACGCCGGCAGCCGCAGGACAGCAATTAGGAGGTTCTATGGTCTACGAACGCTATACCCGAGATCGTCAGTCTGGCGACTATTACGGTCGGCCGAACTCGCAGGATTATGGTCGTGATTTCCGCTCCGATGGCGGCGATTATGGTCGTTCCAGTGCGCGCGACTATGCTGCCGCCGGCGAGTATGACCGCGATGGCAACCGTGGGCGTGACGACCAGAGCCGCGAACAGGGCGGTCGCGATTATTATGGTGGCCATAATGATCGTCAGCAGCCATCGGGCAGCGATCGCTATGGCCAGTCGCGCTACGGGCAGGGTTCGGGCCAGTCCTACGGCCAGCAGGGCTATGGTCGCCAGGATGCGGGTCAGCAGCGTTATGGCCAGCAGAGCTACGGCCAGGAGAATTACGGCCGGCAGGGCTATGGCCAGCGCAGCCAGGGTTCGGGCGAAACCGAATATCACGGCAGCTATGCGTCGGACGGTCGTCGCTTCGAGGACGTAGGTCGCAACCGCGACGCGGATGACGACAACCGCCGCGGGCCGTCGCGCGGCGATAACCGTGGCTATGGTCGCCAGCCGCAGGGTTACGACTATGACGATCGTGGCTTCATCGCACGCGCGGGCGACGAGGTCCGTTCGTGGTTCGGCGACGACGAGGCGGAGCGGCGCCGCGAAGCCGATGCTCGCTACGACGAGCGGTCCTATGGCAACGCGGATAATCGCAATCGCTCGTCCAACCCGCACGACGATCACTATCATAGCTGGCGCAGCACGCAGATTGCGGCGCTCGACCGCGATTATGACGAGTATCGCAACGAGAACCGCTCGAAGTTCGAAAACGAGTTCTCGTCGTGGCGTACCGAGCGTCAGGGCCAGCGGAGTTCGTTGTCGCAGGTCACCGAGCATATGGAAGTCGTCGGCTCCGACGGCAGTCATGTCGGCACGGTCGACAAGGTGAAGGG